>NZ_CAJYEB010000022.1 GCF_913773735.1 uncultured Massilia sp. | reverse complement strand
GGTAACGGCTGGCCACGCCGCGAAAGCGCAGCAGCCAGGTCTTGAAACGGCTGTGCCAGCCGTTCACGTTCTGCAGGTGGATCGCGCCGCGCGTGCGGATGCCCGCCCGCAGGTTGACCGCCTCGTGGGTGATGCCCGCCCTGGCGGCAAAGGTCCTGTAGGCACGCGCCGCATCGCTGACCAGCAGCACATCCGGCGCCATCACGGGCCGCAGGCAGCGCTCCAGCTGCGCCGCCGTCACCGGTCCGCGGCCGGTATGGAAATCGAGCGTTTGTCCGCTGCGATCGCGCGCTACCAGCAGGCACGCATGGTCGCGGTTGACGCCGCGGCGCCTGGCGACGCCGCCACGCTGGCGCGGTGGGCGGTCCAGCGTGCGCGATCCCTTCTGCGATTCGAGCAGGTAGGTCTCGTCCGCCTCGACGATGGCCGACAGCGTCGAGGCGCGTTCGTGCATGGCGCCCGGAATGAAGCGGTGGCGCCAGCGAAAACTGGTGGTGCGGTGCACGCCGGTGACCGCCGCGGCATCGCGCATGGTACGCGATTCCAGGACGCACTGCAGGTACGCCAGCCATTTTTCCTTGAGGCGCAGGCGCGCCAGCGGCGTGCCGCTCAAGGCGTTGTAGCTGCGCCCGCAGCGGCAGCAACGATAGCGCTGCAAGCCGCTGGCGCTGCCGCAGCGGTGGACGCGCGTGGCACGGCAACGGGGACAGGGTGGCCGGCCGGCGGCCTGTTCGATGAGGGCGATGCATTCGCCGGGATCCGCGATGGAGGCGAGCAAACTGCGCAGGCGTGCGAGATCCTGAATACACAGCGGCAACGCTTCGAGTGCGGCAAGCACGTCGTCGAACGCCAGAGCCTGCATTGCTGCCTCCCCATGAGTTACCTCGACAATGGGTGAGACTGCCAGCGCAGCGGATAGTTCGCGTAATTAACGCGAACAGCGCGTTTTACATTTACGCAACACCTTCTTGCGCCGCCCACGACGCGCCGCACCAAGCCCGGGTTCCACGCAACGCCAGAGCCAGCGCAAGATCCGGCCCGTCGCCGCCCGCCATACTTGCGCTGCGGCGCCGCACGGCACCCCGCAAAAGCTTTGGCATAAATTCAATGTTTTTTCTTGACTTGCCGACTGCCGAGTCTATTCTTATACGCACAACAATACGGACGCTGCACGCCGCCCGGCTGCACGATCCGTGAAAAAGACGTCGATCTGATCATCTTGGAGGATGAATATGTCGGTAATGACCCGTAGGACATTACTGGGCGCGATCGCGACCAGTCCGCTCTGGCTGCAAACGGCGTGGGCACAACCCACGAACCTCAAGATCTCCCACCAGTTCCCCGGCGGCAGCGTCGCCGAAGGCGATTTCCGCGACCGGCTGTGCCGCATGTTCGCCGCCGAGACGGAGCGCCGCACCAAGGGCAAGGTCAAGTTCTCGATCTACCCGCGCGGCACGCTGGTGAAAAGCGATGCCCAGATCCCGGCCCTGGCCCGGGGCAAGCTGGACATGTCGCTGGTGCCGCTGTCCTATGCCGGCGCCGAGCTGCCGGAAGTGAACATCGGCCTGATGCCGGGGCTGGTGACGTCCTACGAACAGGGCTACGCCTGGAAGCATGCCGAGATCGGCAAGGAATTCAGCCGCATGCTGGCCGACAAGGGCATCGTGATCCTCAGCTGGATCTGGCAGGCCGGCGGCATGGCTTCGCGCGACAAGCCGATCGTCGACCCCGAGGACGCGGCCGGCCTGAAGGTGCGCGGCGGCTCGCACGAGATGGACCTCATCCTGCGCGAAGCCGGCGCCAGCGTCGCCTCGATGCCGTCCAACGAAATCCGCGGTGCGCTCGAACGCGGCCAGCTGGACGCGGCGATGACCTCGTCGTCCTCGCTCATCTCGTTCCGCCTCGACGAAGTCAGCAAGTCGGTGACCACCGCGCGCGGCGGCGCCTACTGGTTCATGCTGGAGCCGCTGCTGATCTCGAAGGCCGCCTTCGACCGGCTGGGCGCCGACCAGCAGGCCATCCTGATGGCCGTCGGCGCCGAGATGGAAGGCTTCGCGCGCAAGTCGGCAATGATGGACGACGCGTCGGTGGCGATGCTGTTCCAGGGCGCCGGCGGGCGCACGGTGGACCTCACCGACACCTCGCTGCGCAAGTGGCAGGAACTGGCGCGCAACACGGCCTGGAAGGACTACGCGGACCGCAACGCCAATTGCGCGAAGCTGCTGGCGCTGGCGGAAAAGACGGTCGCCTGACGCCTGGCTTGCGCCAGCACGTCGCCCCGGTGCAGGCCGGGGCCGAATTTGCACGCACCTCGACAACGCTCATGAATGGGGCCCCGGCCTGCGCCGGGGCGACGGTCTTGCGGCCGGCGATCCTGCTTGAACTTCACCCGTTACCAGGTCCTCATCCGCCCGTCACCGGCGGAAAGAACGCCACCTCACCCCCTTCGGCGATCGGCGTCTCGGGCGCGCACATGACCTGGTTGAAGGCCATGCGCAGCGCGCGCTCGTGGTGCAGGGCCGCGGCCCAGGCGCCGCCGCGCGCGACCAGGAAGTCGCGCACCGCGCCGACGGTCGTCACGCCCGGCGGCAAGGCCACCGCCTCGCCCGAGGTGCCCAGCGCTTCGCGCACGCTGGCGAAGAAACGCAGCTTGATGTTCATCGTGGTGATTTCCAAAGTCAGTCGGGTCAATGCAGCAGCGCCGCGAACGGGATGAAGCGCACCGTGTCGCCGCGCGCGATGGCCTGGCCGGGCGGATTGTCCACCAGGCCGTCGGCCCACACGGTCGACGTCAGCACGCCCGAACCCTGGTTGGCGAACAGGTCCAGCCCGCCCTCGTCGTTGATGCGCACGCGCAGGAACTCGTTGCGGCGGTCGGCCTTCGGCCAGTCGAAGTCGGCGCGCAGCGGGAGCGCGCGCGGCGCGACGGCGCCCGTCACGCCCTGCAGGCGCAGGATGAACGGGCGCACGAACAGCAGGAAGGTGATGAAGCTCGATACCGGATTGCCCGGCAGGCCCACGAAGAAGGCGCCGTCCTGCCCATCCACGCCCTCGCCACCGTCCTTGCGCACCGCGCCGAACGCCAGCGGCTTGCCCGGCTTGACGGCGATCTGCCACATGTCCAGGCGCCCTTCCGCCTCCACGGCCGGCTTGACGTGGTCTTCCTCGCCGACCGACACGCCGCCCGAGGTGATGATCAGGTCGTGCTCGCGCGCCGCCGTGCGCAGGGTGTCGCGCGTGGCCTGCAGCGAGTCGGGCACGATGCCGAAGTCGGTGAACGCGCAGCCGAGGTTTTCCAGCATCCCGCGCAGCGTGAAGCGGTTCGAGTTGTAGATCGCCCCGGGCTTCAGGGGCTCGCCCGGCATCGCCAGCTCGTCGCCGGTGAAGAACACGGCCACGCGCAGGCGCCGGCGCACCGGCAGGCGCGCCAGGCCGATCGAGGCGGCCAGGCCCAGCTCCTGGGCGCGCAGGCGCGTGCCGGCGGGCAGCACCACGGCGCCGGCGCGCACGTCCTCGCCCGCGCGGCGGATCCATTCGCCGGCGCGCGGCGCGTGGCGCACCGTGACCCGCTCCCCATCGGACTCGCACTGCTCCTGCATCACGACGGCGTCCGCCCCGGCCGGGATCAGCGCGCCGGTGAAGATGCGCGCCGCGGTTCCCGGCTGCAGCGGCGCGCCGACCGTGCCGGCCGGGATGCGCTGCGCGACCGGCAGCGTCGCCGCGCCGCCGACGCAGTCGGCGGCGCGCACCGCATAGCCGTCCATCTGGGTATTGTCGGCGGCCGGCACGTTCATCGGCGCGACCTGGTCGACGGCCAGCACGCGGCCGTTGGCCTCGAGCGTGTCGACGTCCTCGATGCCGTCCACCGGGCGGGCGGCGCCCAGCAGCCGGTCGAGCGCCTCGCCCACCGTCAGCATCGGCTTGCGTGCGCCGGGCGTCGCGCCGCTCATTGGCCCAGCCCCGTGTGCGCGGCGATGAATTCCTTCATCTGCGCCACGTTCGGGTGCATGACGACGAAGCGCTGCGGCAGCGTCTCGATGTCCTCGAAACCGGCCGGACGGGCGGCGTCCGTGCCCAGCGCTTCCAGGATCGTCTCGTTGAACTTGGCGGCCAGCGCGGTCTCCAGCACGATCATCGGCACGGCCGGATCGAGGTGCTCGCGCGCGACCTTGATGCCGTCGGCCGTGTGGGTGTCGACGGTGATGCCGTAGTCGTCGAACACGCTGCGGATCGTCGCCAGGCGGTCGGCATGGGTCGAGCAGCCGGACTGGAAACCGTAGTCGGCGACCCGGCGGAACTCGTCGCCGTCGCTGCCCGGCGCGCCGGACAGGTCGAAGCCGCCGTGCGTGTCGACCTTGCGGAACAGCGCATGGGTGCGGTCGGCGTCGCGGCCGACCAGCTCGTACACGAAGCGCTCGAAGTTCGAGGCCTTCGAGATGTCCATCGACGGGCTGCTGGTGTGGTAGGTCTCGCTGCTCTTGCGCACCCGGTAGACGCCGGTGCGGAAGAATTCGTCGAGCACGTTGTTCTCGTTGGTGGCCACGACCAGCTTGTCGATCGGCAGGCCCATCATGCGCGCGATGTGGCCGGCGCAGATGTTGCCGAAGTTCCCCGAGGGGACCGTGAACGAGACCTTCTGCGCGTTCGACGTCGTCGCCGCCAGGTAGCCGCGGAAGTAATAGACCACCTGGGCCACCACGCGCGCCCAGTTGATCGAGTTGACGGTGCCGATCTTGTGGCGCGCCTTGAATTCGAGGTCGTTCGAGACGGCCTTGACCATGTCCTGGCAATCGTCGAACACGCCTTCGACGGCGATGTTGTAGATGTTCGGGTCCTGCAGGCTGAACATCTGGGCGGTCTGGAAGGCGCTCATCTTCTGGTGCGGAGACAGCATGAACACGCGGATGCCGCGCTTGCCGCGCATCGCGTATTCGGCGGCGCTGCCGGTGTCGCCCGAGGTGGCGCCGAAGATGTTCAGCTCGTCGCCGTTCTTCGCCAGCGCGTATTCGAACAGGTTGCCCAGCAATTGCATCGCCATGTCCTTGAACGCCAGCGTCGGGCCGTTCGACAGGCCCTGCAGGATCAGCGTGCCCTTGTCGCCGCGCTCGAGCGTGCGCAGCGGCGTGATCGCGGCGGCGCTCTCGTCGGCGCGCGCGTTGCGGTAGACCTCGGGGGTGTAGGTCTTCGCGGTGAGGGCCTTCAGGTCCTGTTCCGGAATATCGGTCGCGAACTTGCGCAGGATCTCGAAGGCGAGGTCGGCATACGACAGCGCGCGCCAGGCGTCGAGCTCGGCGCCCGTCACCTGCGGGTAGTCCTGGGGCAGGTACAGGCCGCCGTCCGGCGCCAGGCCGCCCAGCAGGATATCGGAAAAGGCTTGGGGATTACGTGCTGCGGACGCGCTCGTCGCGCGGGTGGACACATAGTGCATACGGTAGAAAAGATCGGGTTGGCTGGCGTGGGAGAATCATTATAGTCCGGCCGACGGAAAGTTGTCTTTTATACCGAATTTTGTTCTGTTCGCGGGGGCGGTGCGCACGGGGTGCGCACCCTACGGCTCCGTTCCACACCGGGGTCAGCACGCCGCGTGGTTCACCGTGACCACGTGGATGGCCAGCCCGCCCAGCGACGTCTCCTTGTACTTGGCCTGCATGTCGGCCCCGGTCTGGCGCATCGTCTCGATCACGTCGTCCAGGCTGACGAAGTGGGTGCCGTCGCCCTTGAGCGCCAGCGAGGCCGCGGTGATCGCCTTGATCGCGCCCATGCCGTTGCGCTCGATGCAGGGGATCTGCACCAGGCCGCCGATCGGGTCGCAGGTCATGCCGAGGTGGTGCTCGATGCCGATCTCGGCCGCGTTCTCGATCTGGCCGTTGCTGCCGCCCAGCGCCGCCACCAGGCCCGCCGCCGCCATCGCGCAGGCGACGCCGACCTCGCCCTGGCAGCCGATCTCGGCGCCGGAAATCGAGGCGTTCTTCTTGCACAGCATGCCGATCGCGGCGGACGTCAGCAGGAAGTCGCGGATGCCGCGCTGCGGATCGCTCGGGCGGCAATCCTCTGCGTAGTAGCGCAGCACGGCGGGGATGATGCCGGCCGCGCCGTTGGTCGGCGCCGTCACCACGCGCCCGCCCGCCGCGTTTTCCTCGTTGACGGCCATCGCGTACAGGCTGACCTGGTTGACGGCGTCGTGCGGCAGGTGGTTGGCCAGGTGCTTGGTCTGCTGTTCCTGGCGCCACAGCTTGGCTGCGCGGCGCTTGACGTTCAGCCCGCCGGGCAGCTGCCCCTCGGTGACCAGGCCGTGGGCGATGCAGTCGCGCATCACGTTCCAGATGCGGTCCAGGCCGGCGTCCAGTTCCTCGTTCGTCATGCGCGCGCACTCGTTGGCGCGCAACATGGCGGGAATCGTCAGGCCATGGCGGCGGCCCTGTTCCAGCAGCTCGCCCATCGTGTCGAACGGGAACGGCACACTGGCGCCGCCGGCGGTGTCCTTCGGCGCCTGGGTCTCGCCGGCCGCGGTGATGAAGCCGCCGCCGACCGAGTAATAGATGCGTTCGACCAGGCTGCCGTCCGCCAGGTGCAGCACGAAGCGCATGCCGTTGGGGTGCTCGGGCAGCGTCGACTGCTTGTGCCAGACCAGGTGCGTGCGCTGCGCGAACGGCACGGTCTTTTCGCCCAGCAGCGCCAGCTGGCCGTCCAGCTCGGCCTCGGCCAGCTTGTCCTCGACGCCGTCCGGATCGACGCCCTGCGGGGTCTCGCCCATCAGGCCCAGGATGACGGCCTTGTCGGTGGCGTGGCCGACGCCGGTCAGCGCCAGCGAACCGTACAGGTGGGCTTCGACGGCGCTCACGGCGTCGAGCGAACCGGCTTCCTGGCGGTAGTCGTTGAGGAAGCGGCGCGCGGCGACCATCGGGCCGACGGTGTGCGAACTCGAAGGGCCGATGCCGATCTTGAAAAGGTCAAATACGCTCATGTCCATGCGCTGTCTCCCGTGATGCTTTTATTGGTGTCAAAACGCCGTTCCCGCGCAGGCGGAGAACCCGGGCCAAACCGGGTGGCCGGTGGCGCACGGGTTCCCGCGTGCGCGGGAACGGCGGGGTATCGTCGCGGATCAGGCGGCCTTGCCGAGGCCGACGTCGATATTGGCCAGCATGTCGGCCACCATCTCGTCGATGCCGATGCGCGCCTGCCAGCCCCAGTCGGCGGTGGCGCGGGCGTCGTCCAGGCGCTTGGGCCAGCTGTCGGCGATCTGCTGGCGGCTGTCCGGCTTGTAGTCGATGCGGAACGAGGGGCGTTTGGCCTGGATGGCGGCGGCCAGTTCGCGCGGGTTGAACGAGACGCCGGCCACGTTGTACGAGGAACGGATCGCGACCTTGTCGGCCGGGGCTTCCATCAGCTCGATGGTGGCGCGGATCGCGTCCGGCATGTAGATCATCGGCAGCGTGGTTTCCGGACCCAGGAAGCATTCGTAGGTCTCGCCGCGCAGGGCCGCGTGGAAGATCGCGATCGCGTAGTCGGTGGTGCCGCCGCCCGGGGGCGACTTGAAGCTGATGATGCCCGGGTAGCGGATGCTGCGCACGTCCACGCCGTACTTGGCGTGGTAGTACTCGCACAGGCGCTCGCCGGCCAGCTTGCTGATGCCGTAGATCGAGGTCGGGTCCATCACGGCGTACTGCGGCGCGTCGGACGGGGTGTTCGGGCCGAAGGCGGCGATCGACGACGGCCAGAAGATCTTCAGGGGCTTGCCGGCTTCGCCGCGCTCGCGGGCGATTTCGAGGATGTTCAGCAGGCCGTCCATGTTCAGCGTCCAGGCCTTGAGCGGCGCCTTCTCGCCGGTGGCCGACAGCAGCGCCGCCAGCTGGTACACCTGGGTGATGCCTTCGGCGGCGACGAGGCGGGCGACGGCCTCGCGGTCGAGCACGTCGAGGCGGACGTAGTTGGCCGCGCCGTAGACGTTATCGGCGCCGATGTCCGAGGCGACGACGTTGGCGGCGCCGTGCTTGTCGGCCAGGGCGCTCACGAGTTCACTGCCGATCTGGCCGTTGGCGCCGATGATGAGGATGCGTTCCATGCTGTTCAACCTGTCTGTATGTCTTGTTGTCTCAAACGTGTTCGCAGGTGGGCACGGCGTGCCCACCCTGCGGATACCGTAGTCCGTCATTGGGCCTGGAGGATGCCCAGCTCGCGGCCGGCCTGCGCGAAGGCGGCCAGCACCTTGTCGAGCTGCTCGCGGGTGTGCGCCGCCGACAGCTGGACGCGCACGCGCGCCTGGCCCATCGGCACCACCGGGTAGAAGAAGCCCGACAGCAGCACGCCCAGTTCGAACATGCGCGCGGCGAACTTCTGCGCCACCGGGGCGTCGAACAGCATCACCGGCACCACCGGGTGCGTGCCCGGCTTGATGGTGAAGCCGATGCGCTCGATCTCCTGGCGGAAGTAGGCGGTATTCTCCATCAGGCGGTCGCGCAGTTCGGTTGACTTGCCGATGCGCTCCAGCACGGCCAGCGAGGCGCCGGCGATCATCGGCGCCAGCGTATTCGAGAACAGGTAGGGACGCGACTTCTGGCGCAGCATCTCGATGACTTCCTTGCGGCCCGAGGTGAAGCCGCCCATCGCGCCGCCCAGCGCCTTGCCCAGCGTGCCGGTGATGATGTCGATCTTGCCGATCACGCCATGGTGCTCGTGCGTGCCGCGGCCGGTCTTGCCCATGAAGCCGGAGGCGTGCGATTCGTCGATCATGGTCAGCGCGCCGTATTTCTCGGCCAGCAGCACGATCTCGTCCAGCCTGGCGATGGTGCCGTCCATCGAGAACACGCCGTCGGTGACGATGATCTTGTGGCGCTTGCCCGCGTCCGTCGCCGCCTGCAGCTGCTTTTCCAGGTCGGCCATGTCGTTGTTGGCGTAGCGGTAGCGGGCCGCCTTGCACAGGCGCACGCCGTCGATGATCGAGGCGTGGTTCAGCGCGTCCGAGATGATGGCGTCGTTCTCGTCGAACAGCGGCTCGAACACGCCGCCGTTGGCGTCGAAGGCGGCCGCGTACAGGATCGTGTCCTCGGTGCCCAGGAAGCGCGACAGCGCCTGTTCCAGTTCCTTGTGCACAGTCTGGGTGCCGCAGATGAAGCGCACCGACGACAGGCCGTAGCCGTAGCGCTGCAGCGCCGCCTCGGCCGCCTTCTGCGTTTCCGGGTCGCCGGACAGGCCCAGGTAATTGTTGGCGCACATATTGATCAGCGTGCGGCCGTCCTGGGCGACCACTTCCGCGCCCTGGCGCGAGGCGAGCACGCGCTCGGGCTTGAACAAGCCCTCGCTCTGGAGCGTGTCGAGTTTTTGCTGGAGGGCGCCGTAGAAGGCCTGGTCGCTCATGGAATTCATCCTCTTCTGCTGTCCGGCTTGACCGGGGATTGGCGAATGTTGTACCGTGGGTCGTTCGATGTCTTGAACTTGTTCTCTATGTCGAACATAAGTTCGATATATTGAATACTACCTTCGACTAATGAACTTTGCAAGCAAGCATAGATGAATAATGCAGTGACCAATAATGCGCCACCGGAAGTCGGCGCTACCCTGCAGCGCCTGCGCCTGGCGCGCGGCCTGACGCTGGAAGACCTGTCGCGCATCGCCGGCGTGTCGAAATCGATGCTGTCGCAGATCGAGCGCGAAAAGGCCAATCCCACCATCGCCATCACCTGGCGCCTGGCGAATGCCCTCGGGGTGCAGATCGGCGAGCTGCTGTCGTCCGAAGTGCGCACCGCCGACACCATCCGCGTGGTCGAATCCCACGAGATTCCCACCCTGCCCGGCGCCCACGCCGGCTATTCGCTGCGCATCCTCGGCCCGATGGAACTGGCGGGCAAGTACGAGTGGTACGAACTGACGCTGCAGCCGGGCGGCGAACTGGCCTCGCAGGCCCACGATCCGGGCACCAGCGAGCACCTGACCGTCATCACGGGGACGGTGGAACTGGAAGTCGGGGCGAACAAGAAGAAAATCAAGCACGGCGCCACCGCGCGCTATCCGGCCGACCAGGACCACGCGATCCGCAACGCCGGCAAGACCGAGGCCAAGGCCGTGCTGGTGGTCGTGCACCGCTGAGCGCGCGGCGGCGCCCGCGCGGGCGCCGCCGATCCGGATCAGGTCGACGCCTGTCCGGCGCGCGCCTGGCGCCGGATAGCCTGGGGCGGGTGGCCGAAGGCGCGCAGGAAGGCGCGGCGCATGCGTTCCGGGTCGCCGAAGCCGCTGGCGTGGGCGATCTCGTCGATCGGCCGGCAGGTGCCCTCGATCAGTTCGCGCGCCGCCTGCACGCGCAGCTGCTCGACCGCGCGCGCCGGCGTCTGGCCGGTCTCGGCGCGGAAGCTGCGGCTGAACTGGCGCCGGCTCAGGCGCGCCGCGTCGGCCAGCTCGTCCAGCGCCAGCGGCCGGCACAGGTTGCGGCGCGCATACGCGAGCGCATCCTGGATCCGTCCCGACGCGGGCGCCAGGTCCGCCGTCGAAAACTGCGACTGGCCGCCACTGCGCCGGTAGACCGCCACCATCTGCCGCGCCAGCGCGCGCGCCGCTTCCCCGCCCAGGTCGTCCTCGACCAGCGCCAGCGCCAGGTCGACGCCGGCCGTCATCCCGGCCGAGGTCCAGAGCGTGCCGTCGCGCACGAAGATACGGTCCGGCAGCACCCGCAAGGCCGGATGGCGGCGCTGCAGTTCCGGGGCGAGCCGCCAGTGGGTGGTGACGCCGCGGCCGTCGGCCAGGCCGGCGGCGGCCAGCAGGAACGCGCCGCTGCAGATGCTGGCGGTGCGGCGCGCCGCGTGCGACGTGGCCGCGAGGAAATCGAGCAGGGCCGGCGGCTGGCGCCCGAGCACGTCGCCGCCCGGCACGAGCAGCGTGTCCGGCGCCGTCGCCAGCGCCGCGAAGGGGTCGGTGAGGATCGTCACCCCGGCCGAGCCCGGCACTGGCCCGCCCTGCCGCGACAGCATGCGCAGGCGGTAGTGCGGTGCGTCGTCACGCTCGTTGGCCAGCGCGAACACGTTCAGGGCGGCCAGGTCGGCCAGCTGGAAGCCGGGAAAAACGACGAAGGCGATGTCGCGGATCATGGGATCTCCTGTTGATGTCACAGGAGCATGTTGCCAAATCGCCGATGCGGGGATCGGACCTCTTTCCCACGAATCCGGCCAGCGGGCGCCCCGGGTGCCGGCGACAAGCCGCCGCTCAGTCCCGCGCCTGCGCGCCGGCCCAGGTGGCAACAAGTTCGAGCACGGCCGGCGCCATGGTCTCGTCGATGGCGCCGATCTCGGCGAACTCGTCGGCGCGCGTGCGCAGGAACGCGACCGCGGCGCGGATGTCGGCGGCGAAATCGTAGGTGGTCGCCGTGGCGAAATCGCCCCCGGACGCCCCGAGGCCACGCTTGTCGCTGCGCAACACGGCGAAACCGCGACGCGCCAGCGCATCCGCCAGCACCAGGTAGACACGGTGGCCGGACAGCGTGCCGTCCCGGTCGACCTCGCCGGAACCGGGCACCAGCACGATGGCCGGGTGCGGCCCGGCGCCTGGCGGCAGCGCGAGGGTGCCCGCCAGGCGCGGCCCGCTCGGGCCGGGCGCCTGGAACACGACCTCCCGCAGCGCGTACGGCAGCGCGCCGGACGGCTCCTGCGGGCGTCGCGCCGCGCCGTGGCCATGCGCCAGCCACAGCGCCGCACCCAGTAGCGACATGCAGGCGCAGGCCGCGCCCAGCCAGGCGGTCTTCATCGCCGTGCGGCGCTTACTGCCCGCCGCTGGCCACCGTGGCGGTGGCGTTGGTGGCGGCGGTGGCCACCGGCGCCATCTTCAGCGCCCGGGTCAGGAAGCCCCAGCGGTCGGCGACCTCCTCGATCTGCTTGCTGGTCGGCTTGCCCGCGCCATGGCCGGCCTTGGTGTCGATGCGGATCAGCACCGGATTGGTGCCGGCCTGCGCGGCCTGGGCGGTGGCGGCGAACTTGAAGCTGTGCGCCGGCACCACGCGGTCGTCGTGGTCGGCCGTCGTGATCATCGTGGCCGGATAGCAGGTGCCCGGTTTCAGGTTGTGCAGCGGCGAGTATTTCACCAGCGCCTTGAACTCATCGGCGTTTTCCGACGAGCCGTAGTCCGAAGTCCAGGCCCAGCCGATGGTGAACTTGTGGAAGCGCAGCATGTCCATCACGCCCACCTGCGGGATCGCGGCGCCGAACAGGTCCGGACGCTGGGTCATCGCCGCGCCGACCAGCAGGCCGCCATTGCTGCCGCCGCCGATCGCCAGCTTCGCCGGCGACGTCACCTTGTTGGCGACCAGCCATTCGGCCGCGCCGATGAAGTCGTCGAACACGTTCTGCTTGTTGAGCCTGGTGCCCGACGCGTGCCAGGATTCGCCGTACTCGCCGCCGCCGCGCAGGTTGGCGACGACGTACACGCCGCCCATTTCCATCCACGCCAGGTTGGCCGGGGAGAAGCCCGGCGTCAGCGAGATGTTGAAGCCGCCGTAGCCGTACAGGTAGGTGGGGTTGTTGCCGTCGAGCTTGAGGCCCTTCTTCGCGACGATGAACATCGGCACCCGGGTGCCGTCCTTGCTGGTGTAGAACTGCTGGCGCGTCTCGTAGTCGTCCGGGTCGAACCGGACCTTGGGCTGGCGGAACACGCTGCGCTTGCCGGTCTTGAGGTCGAGGCGGTAGATGGTCGTGGGCACCGTGTAGCTGGCGAACGAGAAGAACGTCTCGCCGTCGCCGCGCTTGCCGCCGAAGCCGGACACGCTGCCGATGCCCGGCAGCGCGACGTCGCGCACCGGCTTGCCCTTCAGGTCGACGATCCTGACGACGCTCTTGGCATCGGCCAGGTATTCGTTGACGAGCTGGTTGTTCAGCATGTGGCTGGACACCAGCGTCTGCTGGCCCTCCGGCACCACCGTCTGCCAGGCGGCCTCGTCCGGCCTGCGCGTGTCGATCGCGACGATGCGCTTGCGCGGCGCGTTGCGGTCGGTGGCGAAGTAGAACACCGGGCCGACGTTGTCGATGAAGTCGTAGGCGGCCTCGAAGTTGTCGATCAGCGGCAGGACCTTGCCGTCCGGCTTGCTCAAGTCCTTGTAGAAGATGCGGTACTTGTGCGCGGTGCCCTTGGTGGCCTGGATCAGCAGGTAGCGGCCGTCGTCGGTGGTCATGGCCTGGAAGCCCCATTCCTTCTCGTCCGGACGGTCGTAGACGAGCACGTCGGCGTCCTGCGGCGTGCCGATCCGGTGGTAGTACAACTTCTGGAAATAATTGACGTCGGCCAGCTTGGTCGCTTCCTGCGGCGCGTCGTAGCGACTGTAGAAGAAGCCCTTGCCGTCGTGGGTCCAGGCGGTGCTGGAGAATTTCACCCAGCGCACGTGGTCGACGAGGTCCTTGCCGGTGTCGATGTCGCGCACGCGGATCTCGTTCCAGTCGGAGCCGGACGCCGCCGTCGAGTAGGCCAGCAGCCTGCCGTCCGGGCTGACGGCGGTGCCGGCCAGCGCGACGGTGCCGTCGGCGGCCAGCGTGTTCGGGTCGAGCAGCACGCGCGGCGTGTCGGACAGCGACTTCATGGTGTACAGCACGGCCTGGTTCTGCAGGCCGTCGTTGCGGCTGTAGAAGTAGCGGCCGCCTTCCTTGTACGGCGTGCTGTAGCGCTCGTAGTTCCACAACTCGGTCAGGCGCTGGCGGATCGCCTCGCGCTGCGGGATCCCTGCCAGGTAGTCCTGGGTCACCTTGTTCTCGGCATCGACCCAGGCCTTGGTTTCCTGGCTGTTCGCGTCCTCGAGCCAGCGGTATGGGTCGGCGACCTTGGTGCCGTGGTAATCGTCGGTCTGGTCGACCTTCTTCGCGACCGGGTAGGCCAGCGGCGTCCCGTCGGCGGCGCAGGTCTGGCCGATCGCCGGACCGGCGCCGAATGCCGCGACCAGGGCGGCGACAAGGGTGGCGTGTCTCATGAGCATGGTGTAGTCGTTAGTCTGTGGAATGGACGGCATCTGCCGCAAGGCATGATAGCGCGAATTGCCCAGCAGACAAATCTTTGTCGGCAGCAAGGAATGACCGCCGACGCCACCGTCAGGCGGCGCGCCGCAGCGAACGCGCGGCCGCGCGCGCGCCGCGCCACGCCCGGCGCAGGCCGGCGCCGCCCTCGTCCGCCGCGCCGGCCGCGGCGGACGGATCGCCGGCGTCGGCCGCGAGCAGCATCCACATCGTGGAGCGCAGGCGGTCGCGCGCCACGCCGCGGCCGCTGCCGTACATGCCGCCGAGGTTGTACCGCGCCAGCGCATGGCCCTGCGCGGCCGCCAGGCCGTACCACTGCACCGCCAGGACGTCGTCCTGGCGCACGCCCTGGCCGGTCGCGTACAGCACGCCCAGGTTGTTCTGGGCGCTGGCGTCGCCCTGCTCGGCGGCGCGCCGGTACCAGTGGGCGGCCAGCGCGGCGTCGCGGCGCACGCCCTCGCCGTTGGCATACAGCACGCCGAGCGTGAACTGGGCGTTGGCGGCGCCCTGTTCGGCCGCCCGCAGGTACCAGTGCAGGGCGCGCGCCGGATCGCGCCGCACGCCGCGTCCGCGCGCGTACATGGCGCCCAGGTGGTACTGCGCCAGCGCGTGGCCCTGGCCGGCCGCCAGCGCGAACCAGGCGGCCGCGGCGGCATCGTCGCGGCCGTCCCCGGCGGCGTCGATCGCGCCCGCGCCATCCGTGCCGACCGTGCCATCCGTGCCGACCGTGCCCCCCGCGCCATCGCGGGCGCCGGCCAGCCAGCGCCCCAGGCCGAAGCAGGCCTCGGCATCGCCCTGGCCGGCGGCGCGGCGCAGCCAGGCCAGCGCGCCGGCGCGCGCGGCCGGCGTGCGCGCGCGCTCCAGCCCGGCCAGCCCGACCAGCCGCTGCGCGCAGGCGTCGCCGCGCGCGGCGGCGCGCCGGAACCAGTGCATGGCCACCGCCTCGTTCGGCGCCACGCCCTGGCCCTGGCGGTACATCAGGCCCAGGCACACCTCGGCCGGCGCATGCTCCTGCACGGCGGCCTTGCGGAACCAGGCCATCGCCAGCGCGTGGCTGGTGGCCACGCCCTCGCCGCGCAGGTAGCATTCGGCCAGCAGGTGCTGGGCGCCGGCCAGTTCCTGCTCGGCCGCCCTGCCGTACCAGTACACGGCCAGCTCCGGGTCGCGCGCCATGCCGCGGCCGTGGCGTGCCATCTCGCCCAGGTTCAGCTGGGCCGAGGCGTCGCCCTGGGCCGCGGCCAGGCCGAACCAGTGCAGCGCGTCGTCGTCGGACTGGCGCACGCCGCGCCCCTGGTAGAACATGCTGCCGAGGTGGTTCTGGGCGAAGGCCAGGCGCTGCAGCGCGGCGCGGCGCAGCCAGCGGCAGGCGGCGACGTCGTCGCGCGCCACGCCCTTGCCGTCCTTGTACATCAGGCCCAGGTTGAATTGCGCGTAGGGGTCGCCCCGCTCGGCCGCGCGCGCGAACCAGCACAGGAGCGCGCCCCCGTCCGACGACTGCTCGCCTGGCATGTTGTTTCTCCGCAGAATGGGATTGGTAGACAGGAGGCGCGGCGCGGTATCACGCCGCGCTTGCGGCAACGCATCGGCAACGCCTCGAAACTTGCCAAAAGTGTAAATTTGACAGCGGTGGCGAATTTGACCTGCAACAAGCCGGAAGGGATGGACAAGACGAAAACGGCGCCGTCGCCACGCCGTGGCCCGCTGGCTGCGCGCCGGCCGGCGACGGCGGCGCGGGCCGGGCCGGCAAGGGTCAGCGCAGGCGCCCCGCCACGTAGGCGTCCATGAAGCGCGGCACCTTGGCGGCGGCCACGCCGTTCAGCGACACCAGCAGCTCGGGCGCCACGCGCTGCAGGCCGTACGAGGTGCCGAGGTGGCGCCCGATGTGCAGCAGCACCTGGGCGGCCGCCTCCGCGTCGGCCTCGGCGCGGTGGGCGCGGCCGCCGAACACGATGCCCAGCGCGGCCGACAGCTGGCCCAGCTTGTAGCTGGCCATGCCGGGAAAGACGCGGCGCGACAGCTTCAGCGAACACAGCAGGCCGGCATGGCGGCACGACCGGCCCAGCAGCGCGCCTTCGGCCTTGAGGAATTTCTCGTCGAAGCTGGCGTTGTGCGCGGCCAGCACGTCGCCGCCGATGAAGTCCAGCAGTTCCGGCACCACGTGCGCGGCCGGCGGCGCGCCGTCGACCATCGCCTGGGTGATGCCGGTCAGGTGGGTGATGAAGGCGGGAATGCGCACGCCGCAATTGACGAGCGAGACGTAGCGTTCCACGATCTCGCCGCCGGCGATGCGCAGCGCGGCCACTTCGGTGATGCGGTCGCCATTCTCCGGCGACAGGCCGGTGGTCTCGAAGTCGAGCATGACGATGGGGCGTTCGAACACGGCTATCCTTTCAGTGGTGCTGCGATGTACTGCGATCTCATCCGGCGCGGCCGGCCGGTTCAGCCGAAGCGGCGCGCGGCGTCGAGCGCCAGTCCGGCGCCGATGCTGCCGAACAGGTCGCCCTCCACGCGGCGCGCCTGCGGCACGCTGGCGGCGATGCGCTCGCGCAGGGCCGCCACGCCGCTGGAGCCGCCCGTGAAGAATACCGTGTCGACCCGCTCCGGCGCCACGCCGGCATCGGCCAGCAGGCGCCGCACGGTGGCCCCGACCTGGTCGACCAGCCCCCCGATCGCATCGGCGAAGCCGGCGCGGGTGACGCGCAGCAGTTCCGGCGGATCGAGCCGGTCCAGCGCCAGCGCCACCTCGGGCGTGTCCGACAGCGCGATCTTGGCCTCTTCGACGCGCATCGCCAGCCAGTGGCCGGCGCGCTCGTCGATCAGGCGGCGCAGGCGCTTGATCTTGTCCGGCTCGGCGGCGTCGCGCGCCAGTTCGGCCAGCTGGGCGATGCTCTTGCGCGTATAGGCCTGGTTGATCGTGTGCCAGGTGGCCAGGTTGAAATAATAGCTGGACGGGATCGCCGCGCCCGACACCAGCGTGCTGCCGTAGCCCAGCAGCGGCATCACGCTGGCCAGGCTCAGGTACTTGTCGAAGTCGGTGCCGCCGATGTGCACGCCGCCGTTGGCCAACAGGTCGTCGCGGCGCTCGGGACGCGCCATGCGCTGCGGTCCCAGGCGCACCAGCGAGAAGTCCGAGGTGCCGCCGCCGATGTCGGCGATCAGGACCAGTTCCTCGACGTCGATGCGCGACTCGTAGTCGAACGCCGCGGCGATCGGCTCGTACTGGAAGCCGATCTCGCGAAAGCCCACCGAACGGGCGATCTCGGCCAGCGTGTCCTCCGCCAGGCGGTCGGCCGCGGGGTCGTCGTCGACGAAGAACACGGGACGCCCGAACACGGCGCTGCCGAATTCGCGCCCGGCCTGGCGCTCGGCGCGGCGCTTGACCTCGCCGATGAAATGGCCCAGCAGCTGGCGGAACGGCAGCGCGCGGCCGGCGACCTCGGTCTGGCCGTCCATGAGGCTCGTGCCCAGCAGCGACTTCAGCGAACGCATCAGGCGGCCCTCGTAGCCTTCGAGGTAGTCGGCCAGCGCCGCGCGGCCGTAGCGCACCTCCTCCTCGTCGGCATTGAAGAACACCACGGAGGGCAGCGTCGCCTTGCCGTCCTCGAGGGCCAGCAGGGCCGGTTGGCCGGGCCGCGCCCAGCCGACGGTGGAGTTGGACGTGCCGAAATCGACGCCGCAAGCGTTCGCCATGAAAGCCTCTCGATGCAAAAGGGGCGAGAGTGTAGCAGATTCCGGCGGCCCCGGCACCTCCTGGCATGGGGCGATGTCCCACCAGGGCGACGCCGGCGCACGCGATCGGCGTATCATCGCTCGGCCACCCTGTCCGCCACCGAACCCGGCCCGGAGCGCGCCATGCACCGCGAATGGACCCTGCAGCGCAACTGTTCCCTGGCGCCGCGCCAGGTCGCCCTCGCCTACGCCGGCCTGTGCGCGGCCGCGCTCGCCGTCGGCATCGCCTTCCTGGCGCGCGGCGTGTGGCAGGTGCTCGCCTTCACCCTGGTGGAGCTGGCGCTGGTCGGCACCGCCCTGCTACTGTACGCCCGCCACGCCACCGACCACGAGCGCATCGCCCTGTCGGACGACGGCCTGCTGGTCGAGTGCGTGCGCGCCGACCGGCGCAGCACGGTACGCCTGGACCCGCTGTGGACGCGGGTCGGGCTGGCCGACGGCGCGCCGGCGCTGCTGTGGCTCGAGTCGCGCGGCACGCGGGTGGCGATCGGCCGCTTCGTGGGCGAGGCGCGGCGGCGCCAGGTCGCGCGCGAACTGCGCCAGGCGCTGCGCGGGATGTCCGCGATGGGGTGACGCCAGGCCGGCTCGTCCGTGTAAGCCCTCTCTTACAATCACACGGCCAGGGTACCGATGTTACAAATTTCCCATCGTTTGCATAATGCGGAGATTCGTCATGCCACGTTCACACGAATTCCTGGCAATGGCAAACGCATCGGAGAACGAACAAGAATGAGCTTGACCCAACAAGGATATGCGATCGTCGTGCACGGCGGCGCCGGCAGCCCGCGCGAGTACGACGACGGCTGCGAACGCGCCGCCCGGCTGGCGGTGGAAGAACTCGGCATCAGCGGCGACGCCCTGGAGGCGGCCATCGCCGCCGTCGCGGCGATGGAGGACGACGGCCGCTTCAACGCCGGCACCGGCTCGGTGCTGTGCCTGGACGGCGCCACCGTCGAGATGGACGCGTCGATCATGGACACCAGGGGGCGCCTGGGCGCCGTGGCCTGCGTGCAGGGCGTGCGCAACCCCGTGCTGCTGGCGCGCGCCGTGGCCGAGACGCCGCACTGGCTGCTGGCCGGCGACGGCGCCAACCGCTTCGCCGCCGCCATCGGCCATCCGGTCCACACCGCGATCAGCCAGCGCCAGCGCGACGCCCACGAGAAGGTCGTCAAGTCGCTGTCCGGGTCGCTGCCGGCGATGCCCGGCATCGACCCGCAGGCCAAGGCCTTCCTGCGCTTCTGGAACTACCAGACCCCGCTCGAACTGCCCGAGAACGCCGCCTGCGACACGGTCGGCGCCGTCGTGCGCGGACCGGACGGGCACTTCGCCGTGGCCCTGTCCACCGGCGGCTCGGCGCCGTCGCTGCTGGGCCGCGTCGGCGACACGCCGATCATCGGCAGCGGCTTCTATGCCGGACCGGCGGGCGCCGTCGCCGCCACCGGCATCGGCGAACAGATCGTGCGCCACCTGCTGGCGCGCACCGTGTACGGCTGGATCGAGGACGGCATGCCGCTCGACCGCGCCCTGGAACGCGGCATCGCGCTGTTCGACCCGGCGGTGCCGGTGGGCCTGATCGCCGTCAGCGGCACCGAGGCCGGCGCGCTCAGCAACCGCGACATGCCGCGGGCGCAAAGGAGCGCGCAATGACGACCCAGGACCAGGCCATCCAGGACAAGGCCGCGCAACTGGCCAGGGGCTTCGGCAACCTGGTGATCATCGGCGGCCACGAGGACAAGCAGCACGACATGGCGATCCTCAAGCGCTTCGTCGAGCTGTCCGGCGGCACCAGTGCCAAGATCGTCGTGATCTCGGCGGCCAGCGCCGTCGCCGAGCACATGTGGGAAACCTACGACAAGGCGTTCGCCGACCTCGGCGTGACCCGCCACGTGCACCTGCACCTGGCCAGCCGCCAGGACGCCAACGACGAAGCGCACATCCGCGACGTGCTCGACGCCGACGGCATCTTCATGACCGGCGGCGACCAGAAACGCCTGCTCGCCATCATCGGCGGCACCGCGCTGGACGCCGAGATGCACGCCGCCCTCAAGCTGCGCGGCGCCTGCATCGGCGGCACCAGCGCCGGCGCCTCGGCGATGTCGGGCCACATGCTGGCCACCGGGCGCGTCGAACTGCATCCCGAGAAGGGTTCGGTGAGCCTGGGCGCCGGCCTGGGCTTCCTGCACAAGGTCGTCGTCGACCAGCATTTCTCGGAGCGCCAGCGCCTGTCGCGGCTGCTGTCGGTCGTGGCCCAGAACCCGTACCTGCAAGGCATCGGCATCGACGAGGACACCGCCCTCGTGGTCGAGCGCGGCGTCGGCATCGAGGTGCTCGGCCAGGGCGCCGTCACCATCGTCGACGGCCGCACGATGGAAACCAATATCGCCGACATCGCCAACAACGAAACCCCGGAAATGATCGACGTGCGCCTGCACCTGTTGCCCTCGGGCAGCAAGTACCTGCTGCCGCGCGCCGGCAATGGGGACACGAACGCGCGCCGTATCCCGGCGCCGCTGCTCGAGTTCCTGGAAAACGTCACCAAACGGAACCCGATCTCATGAGAATCACCGAACAACGCTTCCTGCGCGGCCCCAACCTGTACGCCGCGACACCCTGCCTGCTGGTCGTGGTCGACACCACCGCCGCGCCCGAACCCGGCCTGGCCGGCCTCGGTGCCCGCCTGCTGGCCCTGCTCCCGGGCATCGCGCCGGAAGCCTCGGCGCGCCTGTCCGACTGCCAGGCCGCCCACGACGCCCTCGAACCCGTGCTGATGGAACTGCAGCGCCTGGCCGGCGCCCCGGGCGCGTTCAGCCGCGTCGTGGCCGATCCGGCCCGGCCGGACAGCGTGCGCATCGTCTGCGGCTACGCCGTCGAACAGGTGGCGCGCGCCGCCCTAGACGCGGCGCGCACGCTGGTCCAGGCCTGCACGCACCACGAGACGCCCGACCTCGAGGCCATGCTGGACGCGCTGCGCGCCTGCGCGCGGCGCCACGCGATCGGCACCAGCACGGCCGCCGTGCTGGCCGCGGCGCAGCGGCGCGGCATCCCGAGCCTGCGCCTGACCGACGACGCCAACCTGTTCCAGCTGGGCTGGGGCAGCCGCCAGAAGCGCCTGCAGGCGACCATCACCGGCGCTTCCAGCCACATCGCCGTGGGCATCGCCAGCGACAAGCAGCTGACCAAGACCCTGCTCGACCAGGCCGGCGTGCCGGTGCCCTCGGGCGCCACCGTCACCACGCTGGAACAGGCGCAGCGCGTGGCGCGGCGCCTGGGCCGCCCGGTCACCATCAAGCCGCTGGACGCCAACCAGGGCAAGGGCGTGACCGTCGCCTGCGCCACGCCGCAGGAGGTGGAACGGGCGTTCGCGTTCGCGCGCGAGTACGGCCGCCACGTCATCGTCGAGGAATTCCTGCAGGGCCGCGACTACCGCGTGCTGGTCACCGGCAGGACGGTGGCGGCCGCGTCGTGGCGCCGTCCGCCGCACGTCACCGGCGACGGCGTGTCGACGGTGCGCGCGCTGGTCGAGCTGGAAAACCGCAATCCGGCGCGCGGCGAGGGCCACGCCAACATCCTCACCAGGATCCCGCTCGACGAACTCGCGCTGCAGGTGCTGGCCAAGCAGGGCTACGACCTGGACGCGGTCCCGCCCGAGGGCGCGCAGGTGGACCTGCGCGGCAGCGCCAACCTGTCGACCGGCGGCACCGCCGAGGACGTGACCGACCTGCTGCCGGAAGAAACGCGCGACATCTGCATCCGCGCCGCGCGCACCATCGGCCTGGACGTGGCGGGCATCGACATCGTCTGCCGCGACATCGCGCTGCCGCTGCGCGAGCAGGACGGCGGCATCATCGAAGTGAACGCGGCGCCGGGCATCCGCATGCACCAGTACCCGAGCCGCGGCACCCCGCGCGACGCCGGCGCCGCCATCGTCGACGCGCTGTTCGGCGAGGACGACGGCCGCATCCCGGTGGTCGCCGTGACGGGCACCAACGGCAAGACCACCACGTCGCTGCTGGTCGCGCATACCACCCGCATGGCGGGCCTGCGCACCGGGGTGACGACCACCGAGGGCGTCTACATCGACGGCGAGCGCATCGTCAAGGGCGACTGCACCGGCTACCGCTCGGCGCGCACCGTGCTGGCCAGCCCCGACGTCGACTTCGCCGTGCTGGAGACGGCGCGCGGCGGCCTGCTCAAGCGCGGCCTGGCCTACGACCGCTGCGACGTCGCCGTGGTGCTGAACGTGTCGGCCGACCACCTGGGCCTGGACGGCGTGCACAGCGTCGAGGAACTGGCCGCGGTCAAGCTGGTCGTGGCCCGCGCCGCGCGCCGCGCCGTGGTGCTCAACGCCGAGGACGACCATTGCGTGGCGATGGCCGCCAAGCTGGACGAGGGCGTGGAAGTGCTGTATTTCGCGCTCGACGCCGACAATCCGGTGCTGCTGCGCCACCTGGAACGGGGCGGCCGCGCGGTCTACCTGCAGGACAACACGATCGTGCTGGCCAACGGCGCGCGCCACGAGGCGCTGCTGGACGTGCGCAGCATGCCGGTCACCCTCAAGGGCGCGGCGCGCTACAACATCGCCAACAGCCTGGCGGCGGCGGCCGCGCTGTCGGCGAGCGGCTTCGGCAACCTGGAGATCATCGACGGCCTGCGCACCTTCGTCTCCGACTGGAAGCACAATCCGCTGCGCTCGAACGTGTTCGACGTCGACGGCGTCACCGTCATCGTCGACTACGCCCACAACGCCGCCGCCTACGCCGCGCTGGCCGAGACGGCGCGCGCGATGACGCCGGGCCGCCTGGTCGGCGTGGTGGCCGCCCCCGGCGACCGCCGCGACGACGACCTGGTGGAGATCGGCGAGACCTGCGCCGCGGGCTTCGACGAGCTGGTGGTGTACGAGTCCGAGAACCGCGGCCGCGGTCCCGGCGCCGTGGCCGCGCTGCTGGTGCGCGGCGCCCAACTGGGCCGGTTCGAGACCGACCACCTGCAGGTGCAGCTGGACGTGCACCAGGCGATCCGCGCCGGCCTGGCGCGCTGCGCGCCGGGCGACGTGCTAGTCTTCGGCTGCGGCTCGTCGATCACCGAGCTGACCGAGGCGATCCGGCCCACGTCGCCGGCCACCGCCAGCAGGATCGAGGCCGAAGCCGTCTGAGGCGGCGCCAGCCCGCCGTCCCGGGCCGCGCCCGGGCGGCCGCTTCCTGGCCACTCCGGTTCGACCTCGGTTCGAGCTCAATTCGTCGCGCGGCGCTCCCACACCGGGAACGCCGCGTTCCCGGTACTGCCCATGGCCGCCACGACCTGCGCGTCGTCGAACCCCGCCAGCCGCGCCTGCATGGCCGCCAGCGCTTCCTGCGTGCCGTCCGCGCCACCGGCGTACCGCACGCGCACCTGCCCCGCCCCGTCTTCCAGCAGCCAGAACACGTCCTCGGCCCAGGGGCCCGCATCGGTCGTGCGGATCGTCACGCGGGCCAGCGCATCCCAGCGGACCGATTGCGTCGCGCCATCCGGCGCCGTCGCGACGATCCCCGCGTCCGTCGCGGCGACCGATGCGCGCGGCGCCGCGTCGCTCCCGCATGCCTGCGCGCCGGCGCCGGTGCGTGCGCCTCCGAGGCCGCCTCCGCGCCCGCGCCTGCGCCATGCCACCGCCAGGGCCGCGAGGACTATCGCCAACGCCGCAAGCAGCGCGACGACAGGCGCCGGCATCGCCATCCATCCCTCGTCCATGTCCATCCTCCCGTTCCCATCGAAGATTGATCGTCCGACCAAATATCTGCAATCTAGCCAGGCGCGAGGGCGAATGCAAGTATAATTTGGTCGATCAACCAAGAAACAGGATCCACCATGCCGCGCAAGCCCAATACCGCCGAACGCCGCAGCCAGATCGTCGCCGCCCTGCTGGCCGAGATCGCCGTCCAGGGCTACGCGCGCGCCTCGGTCCAGGCGATCGCCCGGCGGGCCGGCCTGGCGCCCGGACTCGTGCACTACCACTTCCGCGACAAGGAGGAAATCCTGCTTGAGCTGATCGCTTCGCTGGCCCGTGTCGCCCGCGCACGCGAGGCCGCCCTCGCCGCCGCGGCCACGACGCCGCAGGAACGGCTGCAGGCATGGCTGGATGCGCGCCTGGCCAGCGGGCCGGGCGCGGCGCCGGATGCGGTGGCGGCGTGGGTCATGATCGGCGCCGAAGCGGTCCGCCAGCCAGAGGTCGGCCGCGCCTATCGCGCCGTGCTGAACGAGGAACTGGCGGCCCTCACCGGGTGCCTGCAGGCGTGCCTGGCGGCGCGCGCGAAAGCCACGGCGCAGGCGCCGCGCCTGGCGGCGGGCCTGCTGGCGTTCATGGAAGGCGCGTTCCAGCTGTCCAGCGCGGCGCGCGAGCTGGTGCCGGAGGGCTTTGCGGCCGGCATGGCCATGCAGTTCGCGCTGCGCTGCATCGACGCCGAGCCGCCGGCCGGCCGGCCAGCGCGGGAGGATGCCGTATGAACATGCCCTGCGCGCGCGAGATCGTCCGATGAGCGCCCCGATGTGCGCCACCATGCGCACCTGGCGCCGCCGCTGGCGGCAGGCCTGGCGCCAGCTCGGCCTGCCCGCGCCACCGGCCGCGGTGTTGCGCGACCTGCTGCAGCGCTACCGCGCGCCGCACCGGCACTACCACACGCTGCAGCACCTGGACGAGTGCTTCGCCGCCCTCGACCGGCTGGCCGGCGTGGCCGCCCATCCCGGCGAGATCGCGCTGGCGCTATGGTTCCACGACGCCGTCTACGACGTGCACCGGCACGACAACGAGGCGCGCAGCGCCGCGCTGGCGAGCGGCTGCCTGCGGACGGCCGGCGCCGCCGACGAGGTGGTGCGGCGGGTGCATGCGCTGGTGATGGCGACGCAATCGCATGCGCCGGACGGCGACCCGGACCGCGCCGTCCTGCTCGACGTCGACCTGGCCATCCTGGCCGCGCCGCCGGCGCGCTTCGCGCAGTACGAGCGCCAGGTGCGCGCGGAGTACGCCCACGTCGCCGAGGCGGACTACCGCGCGGCGCGGCGGCGCGTGCTGGACGGCTTCCTGGCGCGGCCGCGCATCTACCATACGGCGTGGTTCTTCGCGGCGTACGAGGCGAGCGCGCGCGCGAACCTGGGCCGCTGATCAGCCGACCTGCGCCGCGATCCGCCGGGCGCTTTCCGGATCCATCTGCGCGACCGCCTCGACGAACACGTCCAGCGACGATCCGCAGGCGAACACCAGCACGTCGCCGCGCTCGCACAACGACAATCCCAGGCGGATCGCCTCGCCCACGTCCAGCTCGCGGTGCAGCGTGTCGGACACGCCCACCACGTCCTGCGCGCCGCGCAGGATCAGGTCGACGGCGTCGCCCACCGGCCGGCCGCGCGAGGCCGATTCGTACACCACCAGCTCGTCGAAGCGCGCCGCGCAGGTGCGGCCGATGTCGAGCAGGTCGGTGTCGCGGCGGTCGCCCGGCGCCGTCACGATGCCCACCAGCTGGCGCGGCAGCAGCGCCCGCGCCATCTCGCCCAGCGCCGCGTAGGCGGCCGTGTTGTGGGCGTAGTCGACGATCACGGTCACGCCGCGGATGTCAAACACATTGGTGCGCAGCGGATTGGTCTTGCCGTCGCTCACGAACGTGGACAGGCCGGTCGCGATCTGCAGGTTGGAAAAGCCGGCCGCCAGCAGCCCGGCCGCGGCGGCCAGCGCGTTGGCGATGTTGTAGCGCGCCCGCCCGCCGAAGGCGATCGGCATGCTCTCCACCCGCACCAGTTCCTGGTGGTAGGCGGCATCGGCGATGACGATGGCGTTGTCCTGCAGGTAGGCGGCGCGGCCGCCCTCTTCCAGGTGGCGCAGCAGCACCGGGTTGTCGGCCTCCATCGAGAAATACAGGATCTCGACGTCCGGGCGGATGCGCCGCGCCATCGCCACGCACAACGGATCCTCGGCGTTGAGCACCACGGCGCGCGAGGCCGACATCGGTACCACGGCCTTGACCTGGGCCAGGTCCTCGATGGTGTCGACGCCGTCCAGCCCCAGGTGGTCGGGCGCCACGTTCAGCACGATGCCGACGTCGCAGCGGTCGAACGCCAGTCCGCGCTTGAGGATGCCGCCGCGCGCGGTCTCCATCACGGCGAATTCCACGTCGGGCGAGGCCAGCACGGTGCGCGCCGACCAGTAGCCGGTGCAGTCGCCCTTCACGACCTGCTTGCCGTCGATGTAGACGCCGTGCGTGGTGGTGACGCCGGTCACGGGCCCGGCCAGGCGCACCGTGTGCGCCACCAGCAGCGTGGTCGTGGTCTTGCCGTTGGTGCCCGTCAGGGCGATGATCGGGATGCGGCCGTCGCCGCTGCCGAACAGGCCGTCGACGATGGCCTCGCCGGCGCCGCGCGCCTGGCCGCTGCTCGGGTGCTCGTGCATGCGGATGCCCGGCGCCGCGTTGACCTCGATGACGGCGCCGCCCTGCGCGTCCAGCGGCAGCGCGATGTCGCGGCAGACGATGTCGATGCCGGCCACGTCCAGGCCGATCTTGGCGGCGGCGCGCACGCACAGGCGGCGCGTCGATTCCGGCAGCAGGTCGGTCACGTCCTCGGCGGTACCGCCGGTGGACAGGTTGGCGTTCCCGCGCAGCCAGACGGTGGCGCCGGCCGGCGGCACGGCGTCGGGCGTCCAGCCCTGCTTGCGCAGCAGGTCCTCGGCATGGGCGTCGAGCGCGATCTTCGTCAGGATGTTGGTGTGGCCGGCGCCGCGCGCCGGGTTGGCGTTCTCGATCTCCACCAGCGCGCGGATCGTGCGCTCGCCGTCGCCGGTCACGTGGGCCGGGCGCCGGCACGACGCCGCCGCCACGCGCCCGCCCGCCACCAGCACGCGGTAGTCGGCGCCCTCGACGAAGCGCTCGACGACGATGCGCTTGCCGTGGCGGCGCGCGAACGCGTAGGCCTGCTCGATCTCGGCGTCGGTCCGGCAGTTCACGGTCACGCCGCGGCCCTGGTTGCCGTCCAGCGGCTTGAGCGTGACCGGCGCCGCCAGGCGGCGCGCCACGCGCAGCGCGTCGTCGATCGAGGACACGGTCTCGCCCTGCGGCACCGGCACGCCGGCTTCCTGCAGCAACTGCTTGGTCAGCTGCTTGTCGCTGGCGATGCGCACGGCGATGGTGCTGGTCTCGCCCGTCACGGTGGCCTGGATGCGCTTCTGCTGCGCGCCCCAGCCCAGCTGGAACAGGTTGGCGTCCTCGGTGATGCGCTGCACCGGGATCCCGCGTTCCTGGGCCGCCGCCAGCACGGCCGCCGTGCTGGTGCCGATCGCGTAGTGGCGCGCCAGTTCGCGCAGTTCCTCGAGCCGCGGCGCGAGGTCGAAGGACTGGCCATGGGCCAGCGCATCGACGACGTCGACGGCCAGCGCGAAGGCCGGCTGCGCCACCTTTTCCAGCTGGTAGGCGCAGACGATGCGGTACAGGCCCGGCTTGCCGGTCACGGGACGGGTACGGCCGAACGCGGCGGGCGCGCCGGCCAGGCATTGCAGGCCCAGCGTCACGTGTTCGACCACGCGCGCCAGGTAGGTGCCTTCGCGCAGGCGCTGGGCGAAGCCGCCCGGCTGGCCGGTGGGCACCAGGTAGTCGGCCAGCGAGGGCAGCAGGTCCAGCAGCGCATGCGTGAAGGTCGGCAGGTCGCGGGTGGAGACGCCGTACAGGTCGCCCAGGTCGAGGACGGAGAGCAGGCAGGGGGTTTCCGCGTGGATGTTAGGACCACGCAGGAAGCGTTGTTCGAGTATGTGCACAGGATATCCTTTGGACACGGGGCGCGGTCCCGGAAGATCCGGGCCGCGCCCTCGCAATGAAGCTCGGTGAAATGCGTTGTCGATGAAACGTCGGTGGAATCCCGGTCAGGCGTCCAGCAGGCGCGAGTACATCCGCGTCGCCATCAGCCCGATCGCCGTGTGGTGCACCGAGGGCGACATCAGCCGCGCCAGCATGGCCATGGCTTCCTGCTTGCCGGCGGCGCTGGCGACGCGCTCTTCCAGCTGCACCAGTTCGCTGTCGCCGCCGGCGCCGGCCGAGCGGCGGCGGATCAGGCCGCGCTCCGGGTAGCCGCTGCGCTCGCCCTGCTGGTTCAGCTTGTCCAGCGTGCGCTGGCGCGCGCGGTGGCTGAGCACGCGGCCGGTGCGGCTGCTGCGGGCGTCGTCGCGGGTGCTGGTGATCCAGTCGCGCAGCACCTGCTGCTCGTAGGACGAGAACACGCCGAACATCTCGGCCCGCTCGCCCTGGATCAGGCGCCAGAAGCGGCTGTTCTCGACCGCCTCGCCGCGCTGGATCCAGCCGGAATCCTCCATCGCCTTGAGGAAGTCCGGGATGTCCTTCGGCTCGCCCAGCCAGTCGTTGACCGAGCGGCCGGCCACGCGGCAGTAATCCGAGTGCATGTTCTTGCCGATCGCCGCCTTGGCCGTGAAGATCTCGACCAGTTCGGCCTCCAGGTCGAACGCGCCGATGATCGACGTGGTGCAGGCGCCCAGGTCGTTCAGGCGGTAGCCGTCCAGCACGCGGCGCCAGAACGCGGCCGGGTCGCCCGACTGCGCGGCCAGCGTGCGCACGGCCTGCACGGCCTTGTGCGCATGGCCACTGCCGGCGTTGTCGACGGTGACGTGCAGCGTGAAGTAGTAGGGATCGATGCCCAGTTCGTTCAGCTCGTAGGAGGTGATCAGCAGGTGCAGCGGCAGCTGCTCGTAGCCGAGGTTGTAGCCCACGACCTCGGGCAGGAAAGCGTCCGCGTGGTAGGCCAGCGCCAGCTGGATCGCTCCCTGCACGAAATGCTCGTCCGACAGGTCTTCCCAGTGTTCGCAGCCGTGCGCGGCCAGCAGGCGGCGGTACAGCGTGACGTGGTTCTTGTCCGGCACGCCGTCGCCCAGCTCTTCGAGGTAGGTCTTGATGAGCGGGTGGAAGTCCGGGTTTTCCCAGCGCGGCAGCACGCCGTACAGCCAGGCGCCGTCGACCAGCTTGGTCGGCGCGGCGCCCTTCAGGAAGTACAGCGCGTGCGACTTGTTCGAGAAATAGCGGCGCGGCGCGCCGTTCTTGCGGGCCGCCAGGTATTCGCGGTAGGCCAGGCCGACGGTCTCGGCGCGGCCCTGGATCCAGCCCTGCAGTTGCCAGGGCGCTTCCGGCAGGTCGTCGGCGCCGATGGTGCGCGCCGCGGCGATCTGGGCTTGCAAATAAGCACGCGACGCCGCGGCGGCTTCCGCCGGGGTATCCAGCAGCGCAAAATAAAGTGCTTTCGAGTCGGGGGTGCCCTGCACCGGGCGCGCTTCCTGCGCGCTGCGGGTGTCGGCATTATCGACGGCAAACAGTGAGGTCATGGCAATGGTCTGGTAGATGTGCTACCCCGATTATGCGGACCCTGCCTTGCGCACGACATCGGTGCGCCACCCTCGTGCTTGTCGGACAGAACTTACAAAAATTACATGAATTTCAAATGAGTTAATCCCGTATTAATGCCTGATAGCAATATGTAAAAAGGGCGGCACATGGCCGCCCCGTTGGCGCGTGGCGGCGCACCTCGCCGCACACACTTTATTTTTTTATTGCACGTCGCGCAGCTTGGAACGCGAACGGGCGTAGCCGAAATAGACCAGCAGGCCGATCAGCAGCCAGACGCCGAAGGCGATCCAGGTGATGGCCGACAGGAACGACATCAGCGCCAGGCAGAACACCACGGCGATGGCCGGCACGACGGGCACGCCCGGGCAGCGGAACGCGCGCTTGAGGTCCGGACGCTTCTTGCGCAGCACGATCACGGCGACCGACACCAGGCAGAACGCAGCCAGGGTGCCGATGTTGACCAGTTCGGCCAGCACGTTCAGCGGGATGAAGGCGGCCATCAGGCCAAACACGATGCCGACCATCCAGGTCGCGAAGAACGGGGTGCCGTATTTCGGATGCACGCGCGAGAGTTTCTCCGGCAGCAGGCCGTCGCGCGACATGGCGAACAGGATGCGGGTCTGGCCGTAGGCCATCACCAGGATCACGGTGGTCATGCCGAGGATGGCACCCAGGTCGATCCAACCGGCGAACCAGTTCTCGCCCGCGTGCTGCAGGGCCAGCGAAACGGGGTGGTCGACGCCTTCGAACAGCTTGAACGGGACGATGCCGGTCATGATGGCGGCCACGATGACGTACAGCACGGTGCAGATCAGCAGCGAGCCGATGATGCCGATCGGCAGGTCGCGCTCCGGACGCTTGACTTCCTCGGCGGCCGAGGTCACGGCGTCGAAGCCGATGAAGGCGAAGAACACGACGGCGGCGGCGCTCATGATGCCGTTCACGCCGAACGGGGCGAACGGCGTCCAGTTCGCCGGCGCCACGTGCTTGACGCCGACGGCGATGAACAGCAGCACGACGACCGTCTTGATGATCACCATCACGTTGTTCACGCGCGCCGACTCGCGCACGCCCAGCGACAGCATCCAGGTCAGCAGCAGCATGATGACGAGGGCCGGCAGGTTCATCACGGTCTGCACGTTCGGCAGCGCGCCCGGCGCGGCCGACAGCGCCTGCGGGATCGCGATGCCGAAGCCTTTCAGCAGCGACTGGAAATAGCCGGACCAGCCGCTCGCCACGGTCGAGGTCGCCAAGCCATACTCGAGCAGCAGGTCCCAGCCGATCATCCACGCGACGATTTCGCCCAGCGTCGCATAGCTGTAGGTATAGATCGAGCCGGCGACCGGCACGGTGGACGCGAACTCCGCGTAGCACATCGCCGCGAAGCCGCAGGCGATGGCGGCGACGATGAAGGACACCGTCAGCGCCGGACCGGCGGTCAGTGCGCCGGCGCCGGTGAGCACGAAGATGCCGGTGCCGATGATGGCCCCGATGCCCATCAGGATCAGGTCGGTCGGACCCAATACCTTGCGCAGGCCGCTGGGTTTGCCGGCGGCTGCGACCATGTCGTCGAGATTCTTGGTTCTGAAAAGACTCACTGCTTTCTCCAATCGTTTGTAGAGTGATCCCGCGCCCTCGTTGTTGTGTGCACCGCCGCAGAGCGATCGTGTCGATCCCGACGGGATGCACGCGCACTTGTCTCCTCTTGGGTACGGGCCTGCGCAGCTTTCCGGCATGCAAAAACAATGCCGGGCAGCAGCATTAGCGGCGTGCCATTATCACCATTCTGTTATCCAGAATCAAAGGAAATACTTATTTTTTGTGATCGGGAGCATGAAAATGCTGCGAATCCACTGCACGGATACCATTTACTCCGGCATCGCCGCCTAGGACAGCGTGCACACCAGCAATTCCGGGTCGGCATTCAGGCGCAGCGGAATCCCGGCGCAGCCGACCCCGCGGCTCACCAGGAGGGGGCCGTTGCCGGGGATGTCGAAGCGGCCATAGCAGTAATCGCGCGATACCGGACCGCTGGGACGGAACAGCGGTGCACCATTCTGGAGCGCGATCTGCCCACCATGGGTATGCCCGGCCAGGCCGACGTCGAAGTGCTGGCGATCGAGGCGCCACAGGCCGTCGGGGGAATGCATGAGATAGATGCGCACGTCGCCGGCGCCCTCGAACGTGGCCCTCGCCGAGGGTTCGCCGGTCCACGGGTCGTCGATGCCGCACACGCTGACCTGGCCGAACGGCGCCGGCAGCGCCACGCTGCGGTTCACCAGCACGGTCACGCCGGCGTCGCGCAGCGCCGCCTCGATGGGTACGCGGCCGTTCCAGACGTCGTGGTTGCCGAGCACCGCATAGGTGCCGAGCGGCGCCCGCGCCCGGCGCAGGAAGTCGCCCAGCGCGGCGATGTTGCCGGCGTCGAAGGAAACGTAGTCGCCGCCCAGCAGCAGGACGTCGGGCCGCTCCTGCGCCAGCCGCGCGAGCAGGTCGTCGAACAGGCGGCCGTCCGTCGTGGGGCCGGCATGGAAGTCGGACGCGAAGCCGATGCGCAGGGGCCGCGCCAGGCGCTTGTCCGGCGCCAGCGCGACCGCGTGGCGCGCCACGCGCACCCGCCCCTGCCCGCCGAGCCGGTAGCTGAGGCCCGCCACCGCGCCGCCCAGCAGCAGGGCATTCAGGACGCGTTCGGTCGCGTGGCGGATCGGACGTTGATGCTTGTTCTTGGTCATGCGGGCGCAGGTTGCAAAACTGGCACTTTACACGAAGCGTCGACGCGATGGCGCGGTGCTGTCGCGCGCGTGGTAGTGCTTGCGGCAAATGAAATGTAAGATGGCCACTTTTTGCCCGCCTGCCCGCCCATGCTGACTCCCGACCAGTTCCTGGCCTTCCTCGCCGCCGCCATCCTGCTGACGCTGTCGCCCGGCCCCGACAACATGATGGTGCTGAGCATCGGCGTCGCCCGGGGACGCGCGCGCGGCGTCGCCTTCGGCCTGGGCTGCGCCTTCGGCTGCCTGAGCCACACGCTGCTGGCCGTGCTCGGCGTCAGCGCGCTGATCGCCGCCTCGCCGCTGGCCTTCGCCACGCTCAAGGTCTGCGGCGGCCTGTACCTGGCCTGGATGGGCTTGCACGCGATCCGCAGCCGCGGCGTGGCCCGCGTCGGCGCCGCCGAGGGTGCGACCGAGCCGGCGCGCGTCCTGTTCTTCAAGGGCATGCTGGCCAATGCGATCAATCCGAAGGTGGCGCTGTTCTTCCTGTCCTTCCTGCCGCAATTCGTGGCGCCCGGCCGCGGCGACGCCAACCTGCAGACGGCCCTTTTGGGCATCACGTTCACGCTGCAGGCGGCCGTGCTGTTCGGCCTGCTCGGCGCCTTTTCCGGCGCGGTGGGCGCCTGGCTGGGGCGGCGGCCGACGGCGGGCATGTGGCTGGACCGGATCGCGGGCGCGATCTTCATCGGCCTGGGGCTGCGCCTGATCGTGGCGCGATAAGTCCACGGTCATTCCCGGCCCATCGTCATCCCCGCGAAGGCGGGGATCCAAGTTCTGCATTCGCAGCCGGTACGCATGCAACCCGGGGTCCCGCCTGCGCGGGGACGACGCTGTGATGCTACCGGGAGGCTATTCCTGCCCGATCTCGCAGCATTGCGCACATGCTAGAACGTTTTTCGTTTTAACATTCCGCACATATACAAGGCGAAATATCTTCGTTCACGCGGTGTACGGCCTTTGCAATACTGGGCCTCATTGCCGAACAGGATACCGCCCATGACCCTGGCCCTCCACGCGTCCGACACGGACGCCCCCGCCGCCGCGCCGATCGCGCCCGCCGGCTACGACCCGCTCGCCGCCGCCGCCACCCTGGCCGCGCAGCTCGAACAGACCGCCGTCGAGCGCGACCGCGCCGGCGGCCATCCGGCGCGCGAACGCGAACTGGTGCGCGGCTCCGGCCTGCTGGCGCTGTCGGTGCCGCGGGAATTCGGCGGCGACGGCGCCGACTGGTCCACCGTGCTGCGCGCCGTGCGCATCGTGGCGCGCGCCGACAGCGCCCTCGCCCACCTGCTCGGCTTCCACCACCTGCAGTTGGCCGGCATCCGCCTGTACGGCGACGCGCGCCAGCAGCGCCGCCTGCTGACCGACACCATCGAGCGCGACATCTTCTGGGGCAATGCCCTGAATCCGCTCGACCGGCGCCTGGTCGCCACGCCCACGGCCGGCGGCTACGTGCTGGACGGGACCAAGAGCTTCGCCTCCGGCTCCGTCGGTGCCGACTGGCTGACCGTGTCGGCCTGGGACCCGCTGGCGCAGGCCGCGCTGGTCGCCGTGCTGCCGGCCACGCAGCCTGGCATCGCCGTGGAGGCCGACTGGGATGCCTTCGGCCAGCGCCAGACCGACAGCGGCGCCGTGCATTTCGAGCGCGTCGTGCTGCCCGAGGACCTGGTGCTGCAGCCGGCCCACCGCGCGCCGACGCCGCAGTCGACGCTGCGCTCGCAGGTGGCCCAGCTGGTCATGGCCAACCTCTACCTCGGCATTGCCGAGGGCGCCCTGGGTGCGGCGCGGCGCTACCTGCAGGAGGAAGCGCGGCCCTGGTTCGCGTCCGGCCCCGAAGTGGCGGCGGCCACCGACGACCCTTACGTGCAGCACCGCTTCGGCGAATTCCACCTGCTGGCGCGCCCGGCGCAGGCGCTGGCCGACGACGCGGGCCGCCTGCTCGATGCCGCCTTCGAGCGCGGCGCCGCCCTGTCGGCGCGCGAGCGCGGCGAGGTGGCCATCGCCGTGGCCGAGGCCAAGGTGCTGGCGCACCGCGCCGCCATCGGCATCGGCGGCCAGTTGTTCGAGCTGACCGGCGCGCGCTCGACCTCGGCCCGCTACGGCTTCGACCGCTTCTGGCGCAACGCCCGCGTGCACACGCTGCACGACCCGGTCGACTACAAGCTGCGCGACCTGGGCCGCCACGCGCTCGACGGCCGCCTGCCGGAACCGAGCGCCTACTCGTGAGCGCGGCGATGAACGGGATCGACGCCAACCCGGCCGCCCCGCTGATCCGCATCGACGGCGTGGCGAAAGCCTTCGGCGCCGGGGTCGACCGCAGCGCGGCGCTGCGCGGCGCGACCCTCGACGTGGGCGCCGGCGAGATCGTCGGCATCGCCGGCCGCAGCGGCGCAGGTAAGTCGACGCTGCTGCGCATGATCAACCTGCTGGAGAGGCCGGACCGCGGCCGCATCCTCGTCGGCGGGCGCGACCTGGCGCGGCTGGGGCGCGCCGAGCTGCGCGCGGCGCGGCGCGACATCGGCATGATCTTCCAGCAGTACAACCTGCTGCAGAACCTGACGGTGGCCGCCAACGTCGCCTTCCCGCTGCGCCTGCACGGCCTGCTGAACGCGCCGCGCCGGGAACAACGGGTGCGCGAATGCCTGGAACTGGTGGGCATCGCCGACAAGGCCAATGCCTGGCCGGCGCAGCTGTCGGGCGGGCAGAAGCAGCGCGTAGCGATCGCCCGCGCCCTCGCGAGCCAGCCGCGCATCCTGTTGTGCGACGAACCGACGTCCGCGCTCGACGCCGAGACCACGCGCGCCCTGCTGCTCACGCTGCGCGACGTCAACGCCCGGCTGGGCGTCACCATCGTCATCGTCAGCCACGAACTGCAGGCGCTGGCCGCGCTGTGCCGGCGCATCGCCGTCATCGAGGACGGCGTCGTCGCCGAGGACATCGACCTGGGCGCCACCATCGCGCCGCCGCGCACGGCGCTGGGCCGCGAACTCGCCTTCTACCGCAGCGAAGCGGTCGCCCTGTTCGGCCGGGGAGCCCAGCATGCTTGACCACCTGACCGACATCCTGCCCGAGCTCGCCGTGGCCCTGGGCCAGACCCTGACCATGCTCGGCATCGGCCTGGCTTGCGCCCTGCTGTTCGGCGGCCCGCTGGGCATCCTGCTGTTCCTGGTGGGCGACGGCCAGTCATTGCGCCACCGTCCGCTGGCGCTGCTGCTGGGCTGGACCGTGAACACGATCCGCTCCTTCCCCTTCATCATCCTGCTGGTGGCGCTGGTGCCGGTCACGCGCCTGGTGGTCGGCACCTCGATCGGCCCGCTGGCGGCTTCGGTGCCGCTGTCGGTGGCGGCGATCCCGTATTTCGCCCGCCTGGTCGAGCAGACGCTGCGCGACGTGCCGCGCGGCGTGATCGAGGCGGCGCGCTCGATGGGTGCCTCGGAGCTGCAGGTGGTCACCCGCGTGCTGCTGGTCGAGGCCCGCTCCGGCATCGTGCTGGCGCTGACGGTGCTGGCCATCAGCTTCCTGTCCTACTCGGCGGTGGCCGGCGTGGTGGGCGGCGGCGGCATCGGCGACCTGGCCATCCGCTACGGCTACTACCGTTTCGAGACCGACATCATGATCTTCACCGTCGCCGTGCTGGTGGCGGTGGTGCAAGTGATCCAGCTGTGCGGCGGCGGTCTCGCGCGCCGGCTCGACAAGCGCTGATTCTTCATCCATCCACAAGGACGAACATGCAACACTTACGCCGAGCGGCGCTGGCCGCACTCGCCGCACTCGCCGCTCTCTCCCTCGGCCACCTTCCGGCCCATGCCGGGGACGCCAGGGAAATCGTCATCGGCACCAGCGCCGGCCCCTACGCCGACCAGGTCCGGCTGGGCATCAAGCCGATCCTGGAAGGCCAGGGCTGGAAGGTCAGGATCGTCGAGTTCAACGACTACGTCCAGCCCAACTTCGCGCTGGCCGACGGTTCGCTCGACGCCAACGTGTTCCAGCACATGATTTACCTGCGCAAGTTCGCCGCCGACCACAAGCTGGCGCTGGCGGAACTCATTACCGTGCCCACCGCGCCCATCGCCATCTACAGCCGCCGCCACAAGTCGCTGGACGCGGCGAAAAGCGGCGCGACGGTGGCCCTGCCCAACGACCCGACCAACCAGGCGCGCGCGCTGGTCATGCTGGAGCAGCTCGGATGGATCCGCCTGAAGCCGGCGACCGATCCGCTCAAGGCGTCCGAACGCGACGTCGCCGCCAACCTCAGAGGCATCAAGCTGCTGCCGCTGGAGGCTGCGCAACTGCCGCGCGCGCTGCAGGACGCCGATTACGCCTTCGTCAACGGCAACTACGCGCTAGCCTCGGGCCTGAAGCTGACGGAAGCGCTGCGCACCGAGACCGTCTCGCGCAACTACGCCAACCTGGTGGCGGTGCGGCGCGGCGACGAAAACAAACCGTTCGCCAGGGCCATCGCCGCCGCCTACCGCTCGCGCGCCTTCCTGGCCTGGACCGAGAAGCACAATCCCGGCTACGCCAGGACCGATTACCAGCTCGCCCTGCTGGCCGAACCACGCCGCTGATCTCGCGCCATGCCCAAGACCATCCGCTTCAACGCCTTCCAGATGAATACCGTTGGCCACCAGTCGCCCGGCCTGTGGACGCATCCACGCGACACCAGCTGGCGCTACAAGCATGCGCGCCACTGGGTCGAACTGGCGCGCCTGCTGGAAGACGGCCGCTTCGACGCCCTGTTCCTGGCCGACGTGCTGGGCGTCTACGACGTCTACCGGGGCAGCGCCGACGCCGCCCTGCGCCACGGCGTGCAGGCGCCGCTGAACGATCCGCTGGCGCTGGTGCCGCTGATGGCCCACGCCACCCGCCACCTGGGCTTCGGCGTCACCGCGGCCGTCACCGGCGAACACCCGTACACCTTCGCCCGGCGCATGTCGACGCTCGACCACCTGAGCGAGGGCCGGGTCGGCTGGAACATCGTCACCGGCTACCTCGACAGCGCGGCGCGCAACCTGGGCGCGGCGCGCCTGCCGGGCCACGACGAGCGCTACGACCTGGCCGACGAATACCTGGACGTGGTCTACAAGCTGTGGGAACACAGCTGGGCCGACGACGCCGTCGTGGCCGACAAGGCGCGCGGCATCTACGCCGACCCGGGCAAGGTCCGTCCCATTGCCCACGAAGGGCGCTGGTATTCGGTGCCCGGCATCCACCTGAGCGAGCCTTCGCCGCAGCGCACGCCCTTCCTGTACCAGGCCGGCACCTCGGCGCGCGGCGTCGCCTTCGCGGCCCGCCACGCTGAGGCAACGTTCGTGTCGGGGCCGAGCAAGGCGGTGGTGCGGCGCTACGTGGACGCCATCCGCGTCGCGGCGCGCGCCGCCGGGCGCGATCCGGCCGGCCTGCTGGTGTATGCCCAGGCGCTGATCGTGGTCGCGCCGACCGCCGCGCAAGCCGAAGAAAAATACCGCGACTACCTGGCGCATGTAGACGTCGAGGCGGCGCTGGCGCTGCTGTCCGGCTGGACCGGCGTCGACTTTTCGCGCGCCGACCCGGACGCTCCAATCCACTACGTCGACACCGATGCCGGCCGCACGGCGCTGGCCTCGCTCAGCGTGGCCGACCCGGCGCGCAGCTGGACCGTGCGCGAGGCGGCGCAATTCATCGGCCTGGGCGGACGCGGACCGGTGCTGGTCGGCGACCCGAAACAGGTGGCCGACCAGCTGGAAAGCTGGATCGACGACACCGGCGCCGACGGCTTCAACCTCGCCGTCGCCGTGGCCCACGAATCGATGCGCGACGTGGTCGAGCTGGTGGTGCCGGAACTGCAGCGCCGCGGGCGCTACCGCAAACACTACGAGGAAGCGACGCTGCGCCACCAGTTGCTGGGACGCGGCGACCGCCTGCCCGCATGGCACGCGGGCAGGCACGTTGAAATCGGCGGCAAGCGTTGCGCGGCCTGAACATCACGACAAGAGAAAAGGAAATCCATGAAACGCCGCACCCTCCTGCAATTGGCCGCCGCCGGCGCCGCCACCGCCACGCTGCCGCGCAGCGCCGCCGCCGCGCCCCTGGACGAGCTGCGCCTCGACTATGCCTACTACTCGCCCACCAGCCTGGTGCTGCGCCGCTTCGGCTGGCTCGAGCAGGAATTCAAGCCGGACGGCACCAGCGTCAAGTGGGTGCTCAGCGCCGGCAGCAATCGCGCGCTCGAATACCTGAACGCGGGCAGCATCGACATCGGCTCTTCGGCCGGCCTGGCCGCCCTGCTGGCGCGCGCCAACGGCAATCCGATCCGCACGCCCTACATCTATTCGCGTCCGGAATGGACGGCGCTGGTGGTGCGCAAGGACTCGCCGATCCGCACGCTGGCCGACCTGAAGGGCAAGAAGATCGCCGCCACCAAGGGTACCGACCCCTACCTGTTCCTGCTGCGCGCGCTGCCGCTGGCGGGCCTGAAGCGCGGCGACATCGAGCACGTCAGCCTGCAGCACGCCGACGGCCGCGCCGCGCTCGAGCAGGGGAAGGTAGACGCCTGGGCCGGGCTCGATCCGCACATGGCGGCCAGCGAACTGGAAAGCGGTTCGCGCCTGCTGTACCGGAACGTCACATTCAATACCTATGGCTTTCTCAACGTGCGCGAACAGTTCCTGGCCAGCCGCCCGAAGGAGGCCGCGCGCGTCATCAAGTCTTATGAACGGGCGCGCGCCTGGATCCGCGCCAACCCCGGCGAGGCCGCGAAGATCCTGGCCGAGGAAGCCAAGGTCTCGCTGCCGGTCGCCCTCCTGCAGATCAAGCTGCGCAGCGACTTCTCGCAACCGCAGCCGGGCGCCGAACACCTGGCGGCGCTGCGCCAGGCCGCGCCGATCCTGCTGGACGAGGGCCTGGTCAAGACGGGCACGGACCTGGACCGCGTGGTCGGCGAGCTGGTCGACACGCGCTTCGCCCAACCGTACCTGGCCAGGGCTTGAGATGGCGGCGCCCGCACTGACCCGCCGTGCCGTTGCCCGAGCGGCCGCGCCGCCCCCGCGCCGCCGGCCGCATGCCGGCCGCATCGCCTGGCTGCTGCTGCCCTTCGCGCTGCCGGCGCTGGCACTCGGCGGCGCCGAGATCGCCGTGCGTGCGCGGCTGATACCGGCCAACCTGATGCCGCCGCCGTCCGAGATCGCCGCGACGCTGGCCTGGCTCGCCGGCCACGGCCTGCCGGCCCACCTGGCCGCCAGCATCCTGCGCGTGGCGGCGGGCTTCGGCACCGGCGCGCTGGCGGGCGCCCTGTTCGGCGCCGTGGTCGCGCTCGACCGCCGCGCCGCGCGCCTGCTCGACCCGAGCCTGCAGGCGCTGCGCGCGATCCCGTCGCTGGCCTGGGTGCCGTTGCTGCTGCTCTGGTTCGGCATCGACGAGCTGCCCAAGCTGGTCCTGATCGGCATCGGCGCCTTCTTTCCGGTCTATACGGGCGTGGTGTCCGGCTTTGGCGGCGTGGACCGCAAGCTGGTCGAGGTCGGGCGCCTGTACCGCCTGGCGCCGCCCGCGCTGGTGCGGCGCGTGCTGCTGCCGGCCGCGCTGCCGGCCATCCTCACCGGCCTGCGCAACGGGCTGGCGCTGGCCTGGATGTTCATGGTGGCCGCCGAGCTGATCGCCGCCTCGCGCGGCCTGGGCTACCTGCTGTCGGACGGCCGCGAGACCAGCCGCGCCGACATCGTGCTGGCCGCCATCGTGCTGCTGGCCATCCTCGGCAAGGCCAGCGACATGGCCATGGTCGCGGTCGAGCGGCGCCTGCTGGCCTGGCGCGACACCCACGCCGGAGCGCAAACATGAGCCTCCTGCAGATCGACGTCGACGACAAGCGCTTCGGCGCGCGCACCGTGCTGCGCGGCCTGCGCGTCGGCCTCGCCGCCGGCGAGATCGTCGGCCTGCTGGGCGCCAGCGGCTGCGGCAAGAGCACGCTGCTGGCCATCGCCGCGGGCCTGGACCGCGACGCCAGGGCATCCGTACGCCTGGACGGCCGGCCGCTCGCGGGTCCGGACGCCGGCATCGGCTTCGTGTTCCAGGAACCGCGCCTGTTTCCCTGGCTGACGGTGGCGCAGAACGTGGCCTTCGGCGCGAGCGGACGGCATGCCGACGCCGACGCCATCGAGGCGCTGCTGGCCGAAGTGGGCCTGGGCGGGCGCGGCGAGGCGCTGCCCAAGCACCTGTCCGGCGGCCAGGCCCAGCGCGTGGCGCTGGCACGCGGCCTGTACACGCATCCGCGGGTGCTGCTGCTGGACGAACCCTTCTCGGCCGTCGACGCGATCACGCGCACGGCGCTGCAGGACCTGCTGGCGCGGGTGGCCGCAGAACGGGGCCTGGGGGTGCTGCTGGTGACGCACGACATCGACGAGGCAGTGCACCTGAGCGACCGCATCGTACTGCTGGAGCGCCAGCCGGGGCCGCCGCGCGCCGAGCTGCAGGTCGGGCTGCCGAGGCCGCGGCGGCGCGGGGATGCGCGGGCGGGGGCGTTGCGGGAGCGCTTGCTGGGGTTGCTCGATGCGGGCATCGACGCAAGCGCATGAATGGCCGTCTCCCCGGCGCAGGCCGGGGTCCAATTGTTGCATGCATCCCGGCTGCACCGAAAAATTGGGTCCCGGCCTGCGCCGGGACGACGTGCATGCATGGTCATTGCATTTTCCGCATGCAATACTCCGCCTTTTCAGATATTTCCATGATGGAATTTGATTGAGTGCCACTTTTTAGTTACATTGGAGGTTTTATGTTTACTGGTTAGCCTTGGGTCCGCCGAGGCCGCCTGCCCGCACCACGCGAATGCGCGATTCCTCCTTGCTCAAGCACCTGACCTCCGGCTCCATCGTCACGGCCTGCTGCGTCCTCGGGCTCCTCTATTTCGGCCGCGACGTCCTCGAGCCGCTCGCGCTTGCCGCCATCCTCAGCCTCGTCATCGCGCCGCTGATCCGGGGCATGCGCCGGTTCGGCCTGGCGCACCTGCCGGCCACGCTGCTGTCGGTGCTGATCGTCGGCACCTGCGTGGTGGGCCTGAGCACCATCCTCGCGTTCCAGCTGGTGGCCGTGTCGCGCGACCTGCCGCGCTACCGCGCCGCCATCCGCACCAAGGTCGCCGCCGTGCGCGAGATGACGGAGCGGCCGTTCGCGCGCATCGAGGCCGAGCTGAGCGCCGTCTCGCCGCAGGAACGCGGCAATACGGTCAGCGCGCGGCGCGGCATCACCACCGTGACCGTCAGCCCGACGCAGCCGCTGCCGGTCGAGATCCGCCAGCCGCGCCTGACCACCAGCGACCAGATCGCGCGCCTGTTCTCGATGGCCTGGGGGCCGCTCGGCGAAGCCGGCCTGGTCCTGGTGCTGCTGGTCTTCATCTCGCTCGAACACGAATCGCTGCGCGACCGCCTGATCCGCCTGGCCGGCAAGGACGACATCGGCCGCACCATCCGCACGCTGTCCGATGCCGCCGAGGGCGTGTCGCGCTTCTTCTTCTCGCAGTTCATCGTCAACATCACCTTCGGCACCCTGATCGGCCTGCTGCTCTGGCTGGCCGGCGTGCCGCATGCGGGCCTGTGGGGCGCGCTGTCCGGGATGCTGCGCTTCGTCCCCTACCTGGGCATCATGGCGGCCGGCGTCATCATCGCCATCTTCGTGGCCGCCATCGACCCGGGCTGGCAGCTGGCGATCTCCTGCATCGCCCTGTTCCTGGCGCTGGAAATGTTCGTCGCCAACGTCGTCGAGCCGAAGGTGTACGGCCACAGCTCGGGCCTGTCGCCGCTGGCGGTGATCGTCTCGGCCGTGTTCTGGGGCGCGCTGTGGGGACCGGTGGGGCTGCTGCTGTCCACGCCGCTGACGCTGTGCCTGGTCGTGGCCGGGCGCCACGTGCGCGGGTTCGAGCCGGTGACGATCCTGCTTGGCGACGCGCCCAGCGTGACCGGCGCCCAGCGCCTGTACCAGCGCGTGCTGGCCGGCGACACGTACACCATCCTGCGCGACGCCCGCGCCTACCTGCGCCGCGCCAGCTTCGCGCGCTACTGCGACCAGATCCTGCTGCCCGGCCTGGCGATGGCCGGCGGCGACCTGCGCTCCGGCCGCATCGAGTCGTCCCAGCTCGACACCATGCGCACGACGATCGCCAGCGTGGCGACGATGCTGGCGCCGGACGCGGCCAAGCCGACGCGCAGCCGCCGCCGCCGCGACGTGTCCCTGCTCGACGCCAACCTCGGCGCGCACCTGCGCAAGATGCGCGAGAACCGCCACGGCCGCTGGCAGGGATCGCTGGACGTGCCGGCGCACTCGATCGTCCTGTGCGCCGCCCTGCCGGCCGAGCGCGACGAGGTGCTGAGCGAGCTGCTGGTGCGCGCGCTGCGCGAGGCCGACATCGACGCGCGCAGCATCACGCTGGGCGACGAGGACACGCCGGGCGCCGACAAGGCCGAACTGGTCTCGACCGTGTTCCTGCCCTACCCACTCGAGGACAACCTGGCCCCCTGGCTGTCGGCCGCGCGGGCCCTGCGCGACGCGCTGCCAACCGTGCTGCTGGCGACCATCAAGCTGCCGTTCGACCAGTCGAGCGTGACCCAGGCGGCGGTCGAGAACCACGTCGACATCGTGCTGCGCTCGTTCGAGGAAGCGCTGGCGTTCGTGGCGCCGGAACGGCCGGCACGGACGTGATCCCTGGGATTGCCCGAACCACCATTCCACCATTCCAATTGAGGAGACCCGCCACCATGGAACAGGACCCGTTGAACCGCCGCCTTGCGGAACTCAAGGAAGAGCTGGTCAGGTGCGACGACCGGCTGCTCAGGATCGCCAGGGAAAAGAGCGAGCTCGAGCACACGATATCGCGGATCCGGGGAGCGATCGACGTACTGGAGGAATACCAGCGCGACATGGTGCAGCAGGCCCAGGCGCGAGCGGACCGGCCGGCATAGCCGGGAGGCGGGCGGCCGGCGGTCGCGGTCCGTCTGCTTCACGCAACTAAAAATTGCATTTAGGCATCCATTTTTAGTTTCCCCATTGCTATAATCAGGAACACATCAGCGTTCCCTATCCCTTGGCATGGCCGTTCCCGACGACGTTCTCCCTCCCCGCGCACCCTCCGCCGCAGCCTTGCCCGCGTCGTTCGGCCATTACGCATTCCGCGCCCGCCTCGGCGAAGGCGGCCAGGGCGAGGTCTACGAGGCGTGGGACAGCAAGCTGCAGCGCAGCGTCGCCATCAAGCGCATCCGCCACGACGGCACGGCGACTGCCGAAGACCTCGTGCGCGAGGCGCGGATGGCGGCGTCGCTGCGGCACCCGGCGTTCGTCAAGGTCCATGCGGTCGAGGACGTCGGCAGCAGCCAGTTCATCGTCATGGAACTGGTGCCGGGGCGGACGCTCAAGCAGGTGCTGGCCGATGGCAAGCCGGACGTGGACGCCGCACTCGACTGGGTGCGCCAGGTCGCGCTTGCCATGCGCGATGCGCACGCGTCCGGTCTGGTGCATGGCGACCTGAAGCCGTCCAACGTGATGATCGAGCCGGACGGCAAGGTGCGTATCCTGGATTTCGGCCTGGCGCTGCGCCAGGATGCGCTGGCGACGACGACGGTCACCCAGTCGGAGCCCTGCGGGACGATCGCCTACATGGCGCCGGAACGCCTGCTGGGCGGTTTGCCGGACGAGCGTGGCGACGTGTATGCGCTCGGCGTCATGCTGTATGAAGTCCTCGTCGGCCGCCGGCCTTTTTCCACCCTGAATGGGCTGGCCCTCGCCGCCGCGCATGTCCAGTCGTCCTCCGACAGCTGGGAATACCCCGACAGCATCGACACGCCCTTGATTGCGCTGATTCGCGCGATGACTGCGCGACAAGCCGAGCATCGTATTCCGACGATGGCCGATGTGCTGCGGCGGATCGGCCAGGATGCCAGCGGTCCGGTCGCCGTCCCCGTCGTTCCCGTCGACGCCGGTGCGGCGCCCCGCGCGCTATGGGCGCCGCGCTCGCGCGCGTCCCTCGTCGCCGGCGCGGCCGCCGCCGTCGTGCTCGCGGCCGGCGGCGCCTGGTGGATGGCCGATTTTCGCGCGGGCCCCATCGACCAGCACCGGCTGTTCTATTCCGAAGCGAACGAGATGGGCCGCGGTCTCGCCGCCCTGAAACTGTTCGATCGCCCGGGCGAACTGGAAAAGGCGGAAGCCGCATTCAAGCAGGTGCTCGACCACAATCCGGACAGTGCCGGCGCCGCGGCCGGCATATCGCTGGCCTACAACCTGCGCTATGCGGGAGACCGCCAGGACGAGATCTGGCTGCAAAAGGCCAGCGCGAGCGCACAACTGTCGCTGAAGCTCGACCCCCAGCTCGCGCTCGGCCATATCGCCAACGGCGCCGTCATGGATAGCGAAGGCCAGTTCGACCGCGCCCTGGGCGCGTACGATCATGCGCTGCGCCTGGATCCGGGCAATTACTTTGCATGGTATGGCAAGGTGGAATCGCTGCGCCACGCCCGCCGCTATCCCGAAGCGTTGGCTGCGCTTGCGGATGCCATCAAGCGATTCCCGAAAGAACGTGTATTTGCGGACGAATTGGGCACGACGTATTTTGCCCAGGAAAACTACCAGGCGGCGGAACAGGCGTTTCGTCACAGCATCGCCTTGCAGCCCGACGCCGTACTCGCCTATGCCAACCTGAACGCCGTCCTCCTGCACCAGAACCGCAACGACGAAGCGTTGCGCGTGCTACAGCAGGGGCTGCAGGTACGCCCGAATGCCAAGCTGTACAGCAATCTCGGGAACGCGCTGTTCTTGCGTGGCGACTATGTCGGCGCCGCCGAAGCGTTCGAGAACGCCGTGTCGCCGACCCGTGGCGCACCGGGAAAATATTTGTACTGGGCCAACCTCGGTGACACGCTGCTATGGCTGCCGGGCCGCGAACAGCAGGCCAGGCAGGCCTACGCCAGGGCGCGCGACTTGCTCGCGCCTCAGTTGCAGCGCTCGCCCGACGATGTCGTGCTGGTATCGCGCATGGGACTCTACGCGGCCCGCGCGGGCGAGCAGGCGCAGGCCATCGCGTTGATGCAGCATGCCGTCGCGCTGGCGCCGAAGGACGCGAAGGTCCAGTTCCGCGCCGGCCTGGCCTATGAGTTGCTCGGCAAGCGCGACCTCGCGCTGCAGGCCATCGGCGCCGCCAGGCGCCTCGGCTATCCGAGCAAGCTCATCGATGCAGAACCCGACCTCATCAACCTGCGTCGCGATCCAGCGTATCAGGACGACTAATGGATTTCAACTGCGGATTTTCCGCTCAACCGCCGTGCCAAAACAGGGAGAAATTAGAAAATGTCCGTCACTCATGAACTGAAAATCACGTTTTCTCAAGGCCGCGAACTGGCCTCGTGGGAGTTCGATGATAAAGGCACCGAAAAGTGCTGCAACGTGCTTCCCGGCGACAAGATCAACCTGACGTTCGACGGTCCTGGCCACCTTGCCGAAGGCGTGCTGCTGTGCGGCCAGATGCAGGAAGGCCTGTCCTCCAGTGCATTCGTCGAAGGAAACCACATCAACCTGAAAGAGCATCGTACCTTGACGGTCGCCCAGCAAATGGGGCTGTGGGGATTCTCGATCGCCTTCTCCGCGCGCAACGTCGACGCGACGACGTCGTTCTATTACGTTCCGGATCCGGAGGTCGATGTCGGCTCCAAGGGCGACTAGGCGATCTCCCGCAAGCGCCGGACTTCCCGACGCAACGACTCCGACGGCGTCTTGAGCGCCGCCGCCGCGCGCGCCACGTCCTCGCCGGACGCGCACATGGCGTGCGCGATCTCTTGCGGCGGAATCTTCTCCGCCCAGCGGATCTGCCCATGCGCGTCGAGCAGCTTGTACATGCTCGGCCGCGAAATCCCCAGCGCGCGCGCCGCCGCCTGCACGTTCCACTCGTTGTCCACCATCGCCGCCAGCACGTCGTCGTCCGTCAACGCGGACGGCTTGCGCTTTGGCGCCGGCGACGCGACGTCGGCCGCCACCGGCGCGACGGCCGGGGCAACCACCGGGGCAACGGCGGCCGTGGCCTGCTCGGCCACCGTCACCCGCGCCGCGCTCGGCACGGCCATGGCGCCCATGCGCACCAGTTGCTCCAGGTGCGGCACCCCGCCGTTGGCCACCAGCAGCGCCACACGCTTGAGGGTGTGCGCCAGCTGGCGGATATTGCCGGGCCAGTCGTAGCAGGCGATTTCCGTCACCAGGCTTGCCGGCAGCGGCGGCAGCGGACCCTGCGCGGCCAGCAGGTGGACGATCAGTACGCCGATGTCCTCGCGCCGGGCGCGCAGCGGCGGCAGCTGGATCGTGAAGCCTTCCAGGCGGCGCAGCAGCGCCTGGTTGAAGGCGGCGCTGTCGAGGTTCTGGTCGGTGGCGGCGACCAGGCGCGCCGTCGTGCGGCGTTCCTGGGCCGCGCCCAGCGGACGGTAGTCGCCGCCCTCCAGCACGCGCAGCAGCATCGGCTGGACGCTGGCCGGCGCGTTGCCGATCTCGTCGAGGAACAGCGTCGCACCGTCGGCTTCCGCGAACAGGCCCTTGCGGTCGGCCTGGGCGCCGGTGTAGGCGCCCTTGGCGGCGCCGAACAGGTCGGCGGCGGCCAGCGATTCGTTCAGGGCGGCCATGTTCACCGTCACCAGCTTCTCGGCGCGGCGCGCGCCCAGCGCGTGGATGCCGCGCGCGGCGATTTCCTTGCCGGTGCCGGTCTCGCCCAGGAGCAGCACGGTGAGGTCGGTCGGCGCCACCATGCGCACCTGGTCGCGCAGGCCGATCGCGGCGCTGCCCACGCCCGCCAGGCCCGGCACCGGGTTGTGCTTGGGCAGGCAGGTCATCCAGTGCAGGCACAGAACCACGGCGCGGCCCAGCGTCAGGATCTGGCCCGCCGCCACGGCGGCGGCGTCGAAGCGCAACAGGCCTTCGGCGGGGCAGCCGTTCAGCTCCACCGTCATGCGGCTGGCCGGCAGTTGCAGCGTCACTTCGTCGGCGCGGTTGCGCGCGAAGCGCAGCGGCTCGCGCGAGATGCCGCCATGGCCCAGCGGCAGGCCGTCGTGGCCGGGACGGCTGAACTGCGGGGCGTAGCGGTTCAGTTCGAGCATGCCGGCGTCGCCCACGTACTGCTCGCCGATGCGGCCCGCGTCCGGATGCCAGACGATCGTCAGCGCCAGCAGCGGACGGTCGGCGCCGCCGGGCGCGGACAAGGGCGAGGTCAGCGTGAAGTCGTCAAAGTCGTTCATGGTTCGTCGCCCCGCGCATGCTTTACATGTAAAAAACATGGCAATTTTACACGCGGCAATGTCAGTCGGGGTGTAAAAAAGACGGCATTTTCCGGTAAAACCAACTGAAACGTGACCAAAACCGTATGGCATGGCGCTTGCAATACCCATGTTGCCGCCGCAACCCCGCGGCCAACCCAACAAGCGAACCACGACATGCCTACGTCCCGCCCCGCTTCGATCATGCCGCCCGCCGACGTCCGCGTCACGCTCGACGTCAACCGCCTGAACCTGCTGCGCCAGCGGCCCGCCGAGGGCGACGAGGCCGTCTCCGAACGCTTCCTCGGCCGCCGCCAGTGCCTGACCCGGGCCGCGCTCAAGCGCGCCGAGTCGGGACGGCCGGTACGCTTTCGCACCGTGCGCCACCTGGCGGCGTTCTACGGGGTCGGCGTCGAGGCCCTGATCGCGCCCCCCGCCGGCGCCGCGCCCGCGCTGACCGGCAAGGCCTTCGGCGTGGAGCGCCTGCAGTGCGCGGCACTGTACGACGGCGTGCTGGCGACCGGCGCCGGACGGCTGGTCGACGTGCGCGGCGCGCCAGGTTCGGACAAGTCGGCGATGCTGGTCGAGTGCGCCGAGGATGCGCGCCGGCGCGGCTTCTCGGCCATCAACCTGGGCCTGGGCCAGCACGCCGCCGACCTCGACGCGCGCGCCGGCGCCCCGCTGGCCCGGCTGGTGCGCGCCCTGCTCTACATCGGTCCGGACGACGGCGGCGACGTCGACGACATGGTGCGCAGCCGCTGCCGCGCGCTCGGCCTGTGCGCCGAGCACGTCGACGCCTGCCTGGGCATGCTGGACGGGCCGCAGGCGTGGCCGCTGCCGGCGACCCAGGCCTTGAATGCGGCCGCCCTGTGCGCCCTGGTGCGGCAGCGCGCGCGGCGCCAGCCGCTGCTGCTGGCGATCGACGACGCCCAGTGCGCCGACTGGAACCTGATGGTGATGATCGATACGGTGCTGCCGGCCACGCTGGACGTGCCGGTGGTCTGGATGATCGCGTCGGAACAGCTGCCCGGCCCGCAGGGCCAGCCGCTCGGCGCGCGCCTGGACGCCCTGCCGCGCACGACCTTCCACCTGCCCGGCATGCCGGGCGCGCGGCCGGTGCCGTGCGCGGCCAGCGTGGCCAGGCTGGGGCGTGCGTACCGGATCAACTGAACCCGCCACCCCGGCGCAGGCCTGGGTCCAATCCCGACGCCCGGCTACGCGGCGAAATTCGGCCCCGGCCTGCGCCGGGGCGACGCGCCTGTATCAGCGGTCGACGACGCCGGCCCCCGCCGCCGCCTTGCACACATAGATGGTCGATTGCTCGCCGCCCGGCGCCCGGTAGTCGCGCAGCACGGCGGCGCGCACGTCCTCCACCAGGCCCTGCGGCACCACGGCCACCACGCAGCCGCCGAACCCGCCGCCCGTCATGCGCACGCCGCCGGCCTCGCCGATCACGCCGCCCACGATCTCGACCAGGCGGTCGATCGGCGGCACGGTGATCTCGAAGTCGTCGCGCATCGACACATGCGACGCCGCCATCAGCTTGCCCATGCGCGCCAGGTCGCCGGCGGCGAGCGCCTCCGCCGCCGCCAGCACGCGCGCGTTCTCCGTGATCACGTGGCGCGCGCGCCGGAACGTCACCGGGTCCAGGCCGGCGCCGCGCGAGGCCAGCAGCGCCATGTCGGCGTCGCGCAGCGCGGGCACGCCCAGGTGGCGCGCGGCCGCCTCGCATTGCTGGCGGCGCGTGTTGTACTCGCTGTCGACCAGGCCGCGCTTGACGTGCGAGTGCAGGATCATGATGGCGGCGTCGTCGGGCACGGCCACCGGGCGCGTCTCCAGCGACCGGCAGTCGATCAGCAGCGCGTGGCCTTCGACGCCGGACGCCGAGATGATCTGGTCCATGTTGCCGCACTGGGTGCCGACGAAGTCGTTCTCGGCATGCTGGGCCACCAGGGCGATGTCGATCGGCGACAGGCCCTCCAGGCCCGGCAGGGTGGCGAACAGGCGGCCCACGGCCACGGTCAGCGAGGCCGACGAGGACAGGCCGGCGCCCTGCGGCACGTCGCCGGAGATGGCCATGTCCATGCCCTGCAGCGGCAGGCCGCGGCGCAGCAGCTCGCGCACGACGCCGCGCACGTAGTTGGCCCACATGGCGTCGTCGCGGCGCTCGATCGGCTGGTCCAGCGCGTATTCGTCGATGGCGCCGTCGTAGTCGGCGGCGAGCACGCGCACGATGCGGTCGTCGCGCGCGCGCGCGGCGATCACGGTGCGATAGTCGATCGCGCAGGGCAGCACCAGGCCGTCGTTGTAGTCGGTGTGCTCGCCGATCAGGTTGACCCGGCCCGGCGCCTGCACGGTCAGCGCGGGTTCGGCGCCGAACTGCGCGACGAAGGCGGCGCGGGTACGGGAAATCAGGGATTCGCTCATTGGTCTTGTCGGATGTTCAGGGTTGGGTCGGGTCGACGGCATGCAGATAGTGCACGTCGGGCAGCGCGCGCAGCCGGTCGGCGGCCTGTTCCGGGGTCAGGTCGCGCTGGGCCTCGGCCAGCATCTCGAAACCGACCATGAACTTGCGCACCGTCGCCGAGCGCAGCAGCGGCGGATAGAAGTGGGCGTGCAGCTGCCAGGGTGCGCTGTCGCTGCCGTCGTACGGCGCGCCGTGCCAGCCCATCGAGTACGGGAACGAGGTCTGGAACAGGTTGTCGTAGCGGGTGGTGAGCAGCTTGAGTGCCAGCGCCAGGTCGGCGCGCTGCTCCGGCGCCAGGTCTTCCAGGCGGCGCACGGCGAAGCGCGGCAGCAGGAGGATCTCGAACGGCCAGCTCGCCCAGTAGGGTACAACCGCGAGCCAGTGCGCGGTCTGCACGACGGTGCGCTCGCCCGACTCGGCCTCGCGCTGCGCGTAGTCCAGCAGCAGCGGGCGGCCGTGCGCAGCGAAGTAGTCGCGCTGCTTGCGGTCTTCCGCCGCCGGCAGGTTGGGCACGAAGCTCGACGCCCAGACCTGGCCGTGCGGGTGCGGGTTCGAGCACCCCATCACGGCGCCCTTGTTCTCGAATACCTGGACCCAGCGGTAGGTCTGCCCCAGCTCCGCGGTCTGGGCGCACCAGGTGTCGACCACCTGTTCGATCGCCGGCAGCGGCAGTTCCGGCAGCGTCTTGCCGTGGTCCGGCGAGAAGCAGATCACGCGGCTGGTACCGCGCACGCTCATCGTCTGGAACAGCGGATCGGTGGACGGTTCGGCCTCGGGCGTGTCGGGCAGCAGCGCCGCGAAATCGTTCTCGAACACATAGGTGCCCGTGTAGTCCGGATTCTTGACGCCGTTGACGCGGGTATTGCCCGCGCACAGGTAACACGTCGGATCGTGCGCCGGGCGCGGACCGTCGTCGACTTTTTCCTGCTGGCCCTGCCACGGGCGCTTGGCGCGGTGCGGCGAGACCAGCACGTAGTCGCCCGACAGCGGGTTGTAGCGGCGGTGCGGATGGTCTGATGGGTTGAACATGTTTCTCCTCTTTCTCGTTCGGTTCGAATCGGCCGGACCCGCCATCTTACACAGGCGCCGCCGGGATGGTCGAAACGCCAAGATGGCAAGTGCGGCAACAGGCGTTGCCGCAGCCGAACGGTGCGATGACGTGCGCGACCGGATGCGTTCCTTTATACCCCATGTGGCGCCACCGGCGGCGCATGGGGCGCCGCGTGGCGGCCGGCAGCGCTCCCCCGGCTCAGCCGGGCGCGCCGGCGGCCAGGATCTGCGGCCCGATGTCTCCCACCGACTTCACCCCGGTCAGCACCATCGCGGTGCGGATGTCCTTCTCGAAGATCGCCAGCAGGTTCGCCACGCCGGCCGCGCCGCCGACCGCCAGCGCATAGACATAGGCCCGCCCCAGCAGCACCCCGTCCGCCCCCAGCGCCAGCATGCGCACCACGTCCAGCCCCGTGCGCACGCCGGAATCGGCGAAGATCGTCAGCTCGCCCTTGACGGCGGCGGCGATCGCCGGCAGCGCCCTGGCGGTCGACAGCGCCCCGTCGAGCTGGCGTCCGCCGTGGTTCGACACCACGATGCCGTCGGCGCCGAAGGCTTGCGCGGCGCGCGCGTCGTCGGCGTCGAGGATGCCCTTGATGACCATCGGGCCGTCCCACTCGTCGCGGATCCACTGCAGGTCGGCCCAGTCGATGCCGGGGTCGAAGTTGGCGCCCAGCCAGCCGATGTAGTCGGCCAGGCCGGTCGGGTTGCCGCGGTAGGCCGAGATGTTGCCCAGGTCGTGCGGCCGCCCCAGCAGGCCGACGTCGAGGGCCCAGCGCGGACGGCGCACGGCCTGCCACATGCGGCGCAGCGGGCCGTGGCGGCCGCTCATGCCGGAATGGGCGTCGCGGTAGCGCGCGCCCGGCACCGGCATGTCGACGGTGAACACCAGCGTGCGCACGCCCAGCCGGCGCGCCCGTTCCAGGTAGTCGCGCATGAAGCCGCGGTCCTTGAGCACGTACAGCTGGGCCCAGGCACGGCGCTCGCACCCGGCGGCCACCTCGTCCAGCGCGCACACGGACACGGTGGACTGGATGAACGGGATGCCGCGCGCCGCGGCGGCGCGCGCCGCCTGCACCTCGCCGCGGCGGGCGTACATGCCGGCCAGGCCGATCGGCGCCAGCGCCAGCGGCAGGCCGTGGCGCTCGCCGAACCATGTCGTGCCCAGGTCGAGCTGCGCGGACCCCTTGAGCACGCGCTGGCGCAGCGCCACCTGCTGCAGGTCGCCGACGTTGGCGCGCAGCGTGCCCTCGGTGCCGGCGCCGCCGTCGAGGTAGTGGAACAGGAACGGCGGCAGCCTGCGGCGGGCGGCTTCGCGGTAGTCGGTGGCGGAGGAAATGATCATGGACAGGACGTGAACCGGGCCAAGCCCGTCGCCCTATTGTGCGTACGGATGCACGCACGCGCAAGTGCCGGCGGCCTCCCGCACCGGAAAGGACCGCGCGGCGGTGGGCAGGCCGGCGTCAGAACCGCACTTTCAGGTAGGCCGACGGCCCGGTCAGGCGCACGTCCAGGCTGGCGTCGCGCTCGGCGTCGCGGTTCAGGGAGATCTTCTGGGTGCCGTAGTCGACCATCAGGCCGACGTTCTGCACCGGATACCATTCCAGGCCGAGCGAGCCGCCGTAGATGTGGCCGTTGATGCGGCCGCCGTTCTTCTTGATGCCCGAGGCCTCGGCCACCATGCGCAGCTGCGGCGAGAACTGGTGGCGCCACGCCAGCTCGACCAGCGGCGCGAACGCGCTCTCGCTGTCGTGGCCGCTGAAGTCGACGGTCTCGGACACCCCGGCGCTCGTGGTCGCGGTGGCGGTGCCACGGCCGTCGTAGGCGGCGCGGTAGTAGGCCGCGCCCAGTCCGACGCCGAAGACATCGTTGCCGCGGCCCATCCAGAACTTGTAGGCCAGCTTGGCCAGGTCCAGTTCCAGTTTGGCGCTGCCGCTGGCGCTGCCGGTGACGGTCTGGCCGTCGACGACGGCGCTGCCGGCGTACTCCGGCGAATACGATTTGTGGTAGCGGAAGTAGTCCAGCGACAGGCCGTGCGAATCGCCGATCAGCATCTCGGCCTTCACGCGCGGCAGCGTGGTGTGGTCGGCCTCGCCTTCGGGCGTGCGCACGTTGCCGTACTGCGTCTCGGCGTCCACCTTGACCTTGGGTTCGACGTAGAAGCCGCCGGCGGCGATGCTGAAGCGGTCCAGCGCCGGCGCGGCCTGGGCAAAGGCGGCATTGCTGGCGCCCAGCAGCGACAGGGTCGCGCAAGCGGCCAGCGGGAGGGTGCGGAAGAAGGAAGTGGCGGAAGTCGTGCGTGTCATGGTGTTGGCCTTTAGTCGATGTCGATCCACCGCATGCGTCGGGATCCATGCGGAATAGATGCATTTATGCTAATGCGCACGATTGGGACCGACCTTGTACGAAAGTACAATATCCGGTCGGCCGCGCGGCCGATGCGTCAGTCGGTGTCGGCTGCCGTCACCAGGCCGTGGCGCCAGGCGAAGGCAACGGCCTCGGTGCGGTCGTGCAGGCCGAGCTTGGCCAGCACGCTGCTGACGTGGGCCTTGACGGTGCGCTCGGTGATGTCGAGCGAGGCCGCGATGCGCAGGTTGCTGGCGCCCTTGGCCAGTTCGGCCAGCACGTCCAGTTCGCGCGGGGTGAGTGCGTGGAACGGGTCCTGGCGCGCGCCGCGCGTGCGCAGCATGTCGACCATGCCGGCGGTGACCGACGGATGGATCACCGGCGTGCCGGCGGCGATGCGCGCGAGCGCGTCGAGGATCTCGTCGCCGCCCATCGACTTGAGCAGGAAGGACTGGGCGCCCGCCTCCAGCGCGGCGAAGGCGGCCTTGCGGTCCTGGCTCGACGTCAGCACGACGATCTGCGCCGCGGGCAGCAGCGCGCGCAGGATGCGGATCGCGCCCGCCGTCGGCATGCCCGGCATCAGGAGGTCGATGACGACGATGTCGGGACGCGCGCGCTCGGCCGCCGCGATCGCGCCGTCGCCGTCGGCGGCGTGGACGATCTCGCCGTACTGGCCGGAGATGGCCAGCAGGCTGGCCAGGCCCTCGCGCACCACGGCGTGGTCGTCGACGAGCAGGATGGACGGCGCCGCGGCGGCCTGGCGCGAAGGAAGGACGGTGGACATCAGGCGGGGACTTTCTCCGGTTCGAGGTGGAAGGCAACGCTCACGCGGGTGCCGGCGCCGGGACCGCTGTCGACGTGGAAGGCGCCGCCCGGCAGCGCGTGCGCGCGGGCGCGCATGTTCACCAGGCCCATGCCGACGCCGGCGCCCGCGCGCGGGTCGAACCCCTGGCCGTCGTCGCGCACGGCCAGCAGGTAGCCGGCGCCGCTGGCCGACAGCGTCACCGCCAGGGCGCGTGCGTGCGCGTGCTCGCGCGCGTTGGCGACGGCTTCGATGGCGATCAGGAGCACCTGCTGCGTGACGTGGGGGGCGCCGCGCAGCGCGGCGTCGACCGCGTCGGGGATGTCGAGCGTCCAGCCGATGCCGGCGCCGCCCAGCAGCGCCGGCACTTCCTCGGCCAGCACCGCGCGCACGCCGCGCTCGGCCAGCGTGGCGCCGGACAGGCGCTGGATCACGCCGGCCAGGTCGCTCTGCAGCTGGCGCACCAGCCGCACCGACGTGGCGACGAGGTGCTCGCGCTGCCCGGGCGCCGTCGCGGCGGCGGACTTGAGCGCCGTCAGTTGCAGGCTGAGGGCGAAGGCGCGCTGCTTGGCCGTGTCGTGCAGTTCGCGCGCCAGGCGGTTGCGTTCCTCGGCCGCGGCCAGGTCCTGCTTGACGCGGATGACTTCCTCGAACGAGTCGGCCAGGCGGTTGAACGAGCGCGCGAGGTCGCCGAATTCGTCGGGCGTGGCGTCGACGATGCGGGTACGGGTGTCGCCATGCGTCCAGGCGCGCGCCGCGCGCTGGGCGCGGCGGATGCGCCGCACCAGCAGCGGCACCAGCGTCAGCGCGCACAGCAGGTTCAGGACGACGATGAAGGAAAAACCGACGGTCCAGGTGGCGCTGGGCGAATGGGCCATGGCGCCGACCGGCCCGTGCAGCCGCAGGCGCAAGGCCAGGCGCGCGCCGCCCGCGTCGAGCGCGGCGCGGTAGCCGCGCTTGCGGCCCGTGTCCGTGCGGACCGCGCCGCCGGGCGTCGGCGCGACGTCCACGGCGGGAACGCCGCGCGGATAGGTGCAGGCGGCGCCCCCGGCGTCGACGTAGGTGACGGCGGCGCGTCCGTCGGCCAGCAGCCGCGCCAGGGCATTGGCGCCGTCGCTGGGCAGCGTCCCGGGCGGCAGCAGGTCGGCCAGCAGCAGGCGCAGCCCGTACGCGCAGGCGGCCGGGTCGCGCGCCGCGGCGCGCAGCAGCGGCGCGGCGGCAACGAAGGAGGCGCGCGCATGCGTCACGAAGGCGGGCGATTCGAGCGCGTCGCGGGTGCGGGCGGCCTCGATCACGTGCATGGCGATGCCGAACGCCGCCATGCCGACGCTGGAGGCACAGAACATTGCGATGAGAAAGCGCCAGAACATGCAGGACCGCGGGCCGGAAAGATTGTCAACAGGCAAAGGTCGATTATAGGGCGGGCGCCGCCGCGAGGCGCGCACGGCAGGAACGCATGGCCCCGCCCCCGGCAAGGACGTCTCGCGCTAACATTAACGAAATTTAATGAATTGCTCACCCCCGTTTAAGGCGCGGGACGGCATAGTGCAGTTCCAGATCCATCCTCGCCAACCCGACCACCGACTCCATGCCTCCGATGACCCACCGGTTCCGCAGCGCGCTGGCGATCGCCGCCGGCGCCGCCATTACCCTGGCGCTGTCCGCCTGCAAGCGCGACGACAAGCCCGCCCCCGCCCCCGTTCCCGAAGTGACCGTGCTGACGCTGCGCCCGGCGAGCGTGCCGCTCAGCGTCGACCTGCCGGGCCGCACCGCGCCCTTCCTGCTGGCGGAGGTGCGCGCCCGGGTCGACGGCATCGTGCAGGAGCGCAGCTTCGTCGAGGGCGCGGACGTGCGCCAGGGCCAGCCGCTGTACCGCATCGACCCGGCGCCCTACCAGGCCGCGCTGGCCAGCGCCCAGGCCGCCCTGCTGCGCGCCGAGGCCAACCTGGCGACGGCCGGCGCGAAGCGCAAGCGCTACGATGCGCTGGTCGGCAGCAATGCGATCAGCAAGCAAGAATACGACGACGCCAAGGCCGACGAGCAGCAGGCCGCCGCCGACGTCGCCGGCGCCAGGGCCGCGGCGACCACCGCCCGCATCAACCTGGGCTACACCAACGTCAGCGCGCCGATCGCCGGCCGCAGCACCGTCTCGCAGGTGACCAAGGGCGCCTACGTGCAGGGCGGCTCGGCCACCCTGCTGACGACCATCCAGCAGATCGACCCGATGTACGTCGACCTGCAGCAGTCCAGCGTCGAGGGCCTGGCGCTGCGCCGCGAGATCGCCGCCGGCAACGTGCGCATGGACGGCCCGGACCGCGCCCGGGTCAGCCTGCGGCTGGAAGACGGCAGCACCTACGCGCGCACCGGCACGCTGGAAGTGAGCGGCGTGAACGTCGATCCGGCCACCGGCTCGGTCACGCTGCGCGCGCGCTTCCCGAACCCCGACCACCTGCTCCTGCCGGGCATGTTCGTGCACGCCGCGGTCAGCCAGGGCGTGCGCCAGAACGCGCTGCGCGTGCCGGCGCCGGCGGTGACGCGCAACCAGCAGGGCCTGGCGACCGTGATGCTGGTCGGCGCCGACGGCAAGACCGTGCAGCGCACGATCCGCACCGGCGCCCTGGTCGACGGCCAGTGGCTGGTCGACGCCGGCCTGCAGGAGGGCGAGCGGGTGGTCGTCAGCGGCGTGCAGAAGCTGCGGCCGGGCATCGCGGTGAAGGTGCGCGACGCCGCCGCCGCGCCGGCGGCGGCGCCCGCCACGGCGCAGCGCTGAGGAGCCGGCCGATGGCACAATTCTTCATCCGCCGGCCGATCTTCGCGATCGTCATCTCCATCCTCGTCATGCTGGTGGGCGCGCTGGCGCTGCACCGCATGCCGATCGAGCAGTACCCGCCGGTGGCCCCGCCCACGGTGCAGATCGCCGCGTCGTTCCCGGGCGCCTCGGCCGAGACCATGCAGAACACGGTGGTGCAGGTGATCGAGCAGCAGATGACGGCGATCGACAACCTGCTCTACATGGCGTCCTCCAGCGACGACACCGGCCAGTCGACCACGACGCTGACGTTCGCGGCCGGCACCGATCCCGACATCGCCCAGGTCCAGGTACAAAATAAACTGCAGTCGGCCGTGCCGCGCCTGCCGGCCGACGTGCAGCAGTCGGGCCTGCGCGTGACCAAGTCGACCAGCGACTTCCTGATGGTGGCGGCGTTCGTCTCCGACGACGACAGCATGACCAAGTTCGACATCGCCAATTACGTGGCCTCGAACGTGCAGGATCCGCTCAGCCGCATTCCCGGCGTGGGCAGCATGAACCTGTTCGGCACCCAGTACGCGATGCGGATCTGGCTCGACCCCGTCAAGCTGCGCAGCTACGCGCTCACGCCGCTGGACGTGAACGCCGCCATCCAGGCCCAGAACGTACAGGTTTCCGGCGGCCAGCTGGGCGGCGTGCCGGCGGTGGCGGGCCAGGCGCTGAACGCCACCATCAGCCAGGCCAGCCTGCTGCGCACGCCCGAGCAGTTCCGCCGCATCCTGCTGAAGGTGCAGCCGGACGGCGCCAGCGTGCGCATCGGCGACGTGGCGCGCGTCGCGCTCGGCCCGGAAAACTACAACGTCGACACGCGCTACAGCGGCAAGTCGGCGTCCGGCCTGGGCATCTCGCTGGCGCCCGGCGCCAACGCCCTGGCCACCGCGCAGGCCGTGCGCCAGCGCCTGGACGAGCTCAAGCCCTTCTTCCCGCACGGCCTGCGCGTGGTCTACCCGAACGACGTCACCCCGTTCATCGAGGTCTCGATCCACGAGGTGCTCAAGACCCTGATCGAGGGCATCGTGCTGGTGTTCCTGGTGATGTACCTGTTCCTGCAGAACGTGCGCGCCACCCTGATCCCGTCGATCACGGTGCCGGTGGTGCTGCTGGGGACCTTCGGCATCATGGCGGCGCTGGGCTTCACGGTGAACACCCTGTCGATGTTCGGCCTGGTGCTGGCGATCGGCCTGCTGGTGGACGACGCCATCGTGGTGGTGGAGAACGTCGAGCGCGTGATGCACGAGGACGGCCTCGGGCCGCTGGAGGCGACGCAGAAGGCCATGGGCCAGATCAGCAGCGCGCTGATCGGCGTGGCGCTGGTGCTGTCGGCCGTGTTCGTGCCGGTGGCCTTTTCCAGCGGCACCGTGGGCGCGATCTACCGCGAGTTCTCGCTGACGGTGGTGGCCTCGATGCTGCTGTCGGTGTTCATCGCGCTGACGCTCACGCCCGCCCTGTGCGCCACGCTGCTGCGCAAGCCCGACCCCGGCCATGCGCACAAGCGCGGGTTCTTCGGCTGGTTCAACCGCGCGTTCGAAGCCAGCCGCGACCGCTACCTGGGCGGCGTCACCCGCATCCTCGACCGGCGCGGCCTGTGGATGATCCTGTACGTGGTGCTGATCGGCGTGGTCGCCCTGCTGTTCGCGCGCCTGCCGGGCGGCTTCCTGCCGAAGGAAGACCAGGGCTACATGTTCGTGCAGGTCCAGACCCCGGCCGGCAGCACCACGGAAATGACCGGCAAGGCGCTCGAAGACGTCAACCAGTACCTGCTGAAGGACGAGGCGGCGCTGGTCGACTCCACCTTCATGACCAACGGCGCCAGCCAGCCGAACCGCGGCCAGAACCAGGGCCGCCTGTTCGTGCGCCTGAAGCCGTGGGACGAACGCAAGGGCGACGCCTCGACCGTGGCGGCGCTGAGCGAGCGCATCGCGGCGCGCTACGCCGGCTACCAGGGCGCCCAGGTGACGCCGGTCGAGCCGCCGGCGATCCGCGGCCTGGGTTCCGCCACCGGCTTCTCGCTGCAGTTGCAGGACCGCGGCGGCCTGGGCCACGACGCCCTGGCGCAGGCGCGCGACCGCCTGCTGGAACTGGCGAAGCAGGAGCCGGGCCTGGCGCGCGTGCGCTTCTCGGGACAGCCCGACAACGCCACCTACAAGATCGAGATCGACCACGAGAAGGCCGCGGCGCTGGGCGTGAACCTGTCCGACGTCGACCAGATCTTCGCCACCGCCTGGGGTTCGCGCTACGTCAACAACTTCTTCGACACCGACAACCGCATCAAGCGCGTCTACGTGCAGGCCGACGCCCGGTTCCGCATGAACCCGGACGACATCAAGCTGCTCTACGCGCGCAACAAGGCCGGCGACATGGTGCCCTTCTCCGCCTTCGCCAGCGCGCACTGGAGCTGGGGTTCGCCCTCCATGCAGCGCTACAACGGCATCGAGTCGGCCGAGATCCAGGGCCAGCCGGCCCCCGGCCACAGCACCGGCGAGGCGATGGACACGATGACGCGCCTGATGCGGCAGCTGCCGGCCGGCATCGGCTTCGAGTGGAGCGGCATCTCGCTGCAGCAGGTCCAGGCCGGCAACCAGGCGCCGCTGCTGTACGCGCTGTCGATCCTGGTGGTGTTCCTGAGCCTGGCCGCGCTGTACGAGAGCTGGGCGATCCCGGTGTCGGTCATCATGGTGGTGCCGGTCGGCGTGCTGGGCGCGCTCGGCGCCGCCAGCGCCTTCGGCATGGAGAACGACGTGTTCTTCCAGGTCGGCCTGCTCACGACCATCGGCCTGTCGGCCAAGAACGCGATCCTGATCGTGGAATTCGCGCGCGAGCTGCAGCTGCAGGGCCGCGGCGTGGTCGAGGCGGCGCTGGAAGCGTCCAAGCTGCGCCTGCGCCCGATCGTCATGACCTCGATGGCCTTCGTGCTGGGCGTGCTGCCGCTGGCGCTGGCCAGCGGCGCCGGCTCGGGCAGCCAGAACGCGCTGGGCATCGGCGTGATCGGCGGCATGCTGACGGCGACCTTCCTGGCCACCTTCCTGATCCCGCTGTTCTTCGTGCTGATCGCCGGGCGCCTGGGCAAGCCCGGGGCCGACGCTCCGGGCGCCGCGCCCGCCGTCGCGCTGGAAAAACGGGAGGCGAGCTGACATGAAACTGCTGCTGGTCGAAGACAACGAGCGCGTCGCGCGCTTCGTCAAGAAAGGGCTGGGCGAGGCCGGGCACACGGTCGACCATGCCGACAACGGCCGCGACGGCCTGTACCTGGCCGTCAGCGAGACCTACGACGCCATCGTCATGGACCGCATGCTGCCCGGCGGCGTGGACGGCCTGGCCATCGTCGCCGCGCTGCGCGCCCAGGGCAACGGCGTGCCGATCCTGATCCTGTCGGCGCTGGACGGCGTGGACGACCGCATCCTGGGGCTCAAGCGCGGCGGCGACGACTACCTGGTCAAGCCCTTCGCGTTCGGCGAGCTGCTGGCGCGCCTGGACGCCCTGCTGCGCCGCTCGCAGAGCCAGTCGCAGGCGCCGGAAACCACGCTGGCGCTGGCCGACCTGAGCGTCGACATGCTGGCGCACAAGGTCGTGCGCGGCGGCCGCGCCATCGCGCTGCAGCCGCGCGAATTCAAGCTGCTGGCCTACCTGCTGCGCCACGCCAACCAGGTCGTGACCCGCACCATGCTGCTGGAGAACGTCTGGGACTACCACTTCGACCCGCAGACCAACGTCATCGACGTCCACATCAGCAAGCTGCGCCAGAAGATCGACGCCGGCTTCGACACGCCGCTGCTGCGCACCGTGCGCAATGCCGGCTACATGCTGACCGACCGGCCATGAGCTGGCCGTCCCTGTCGCGGCCGTCCCGGATGCGGCTGCCCGGCTTTTCGGCGCGCACCGTCGCCGTCGCCTACGCGGCCGGCACCCTGCTGGTGCTGGCCATGTTCGCGGCGCCGCTGTGGTACGCCTGGCACACCAACATCCAGCAGGTGCGCACGGAGCTGATCAAGTCCGACGCCACGCGCCTGGCCGGCCTGTTCGAGCGCAGCGGGCCGCAGGCGCTGGCCGCCGCCATCGACACCCAGGTCATCGGCACCATCGACGGCATCAGCAAGAGCATGCTGCTGGTCGGACCGGACGGCGCCCGCCTGGCCGGCAACCTGGCGCGCTGGCCGGACGGCGTGCCGGAGCGCGACGGCGTCTGCACGCTGGCGATCCGCGTGGACGGCGCGCCGCGCAGCGTCGAACTGGTGCGCGTCACCCTCGCCGGCGGCTACCGGCTGCTCGTCGCCAGCAATACCCACCGCTTCGAGGAGCTGGAGCGGCTGTTCGCCTACGGCCTGCTGGGATGCGCCGCCACCGTGGTGGCGGGCGCGGTGCTGGGCGCGGTACTGGTCCGGCGCGCGCTGCTGGCGCGCGTGCAGGGCATCGGCCAGACCACCGCCGCCATCATCGAGGGCAAGCTGTCGCGCCGCCTGCCGGAGCCGGGCCCCGGCGACGGCGACGAGCTGCAGCTGCTGACGCGCACGGTGAACCGCATGCTCGACCAGATCGAGCAGCTGGTGACCGGCGTGCAGGACGTCTCGAACGCCATCGCGCACGACCTGCGCACGCCGCTGTCCGAACTGCGCGCGCGCCTGGAAGAACTGGCGGTCGAGCGGCCGCCGGCCGAGCAGGCGTTCGCCGAGATCGACGCCGCCATCGACGACGTCGACCGGGTGATGGCCGTGTTCAATGCGCTGCTGCGCCTGGCCGAGATCGACAGCGGCAGCCGGCGCGGCGGCTTCGTCTCGGTCGACCTCGGGCGGCTCGGCGCCGAGGTGGCCGAATTCTACCTGCCGGTGGCGGAACTGAAGGACATCGCCCTGACGTTCGCGCCCGAGGGCGTGCTGCAGGCCACCGGCGACCCGGTGCTGCTGGCCCAGGCGCTGGGCAACCTGGTGGAGAACGCGCTCAAGTATGCGCCACAGCGCGGCACCATCGCGATCTCGGCGCGGCGCCGCGCCGGCGCCGTGGAGCTGGCCGTGGCCGACGACGGCCCCGGCATCGCCGAGGCCGAGCGGCCGAAGGTCGCGCAGCGTTTCTACCGCGGCGACGCCAGCCGCGGCACGCCCGGCGTCGGCCTCGGCCTGAGCGTGGTGTCGGCCGTGGCACGCCTGCACGGCGGCGCGCTGCTGCTGGAAGACAACCGGCCGGGGCTGCGGGCGACGCTGCGCATTCCCGTGCCGGCGGACGGCGAGGTCCACGGCGCGTCCGCCTGAGCCGCGGCGCGCGAGCTGGATGGCACCAGCCCGGGCGCGACGCGGTGTTCCGCGACAGGCCGGGCGGCCTGCTGCTCGGCGCCCCGGTGACCGACCAGCACGTGCGCATCGACGACCTGGCGCCGACGCCGATGATCGACCAGGGCGGGACGCCGCCGGTGGACCCGCGCGTGCAGCGGCCCATGGCCACCACCGGCGCCACCGTGGCGCCGCCGGGCTACCAGCCCGGCTCGCCGCCGTGCGCGGAGCCCGCCGCGACACCCTGGGCCGCGGGCCCGGCGCGGCGGTGCGCCATGCGGTACAGCAGCGGCAACACCAGCAGCGTCAGCGCGGTCGACGACAGGATGCCGCCGATGACCACCGTGGCCAGCGGCCGCTGCACCTCGGCGCCGGTGCCGGTGGCCAGCGCCATCGGCACGAAGCCCAGCGACGCGACCAGCGCCGTCATCAGCACCGGACGCAGGCGCACCAGCGCGCCCTCGACGATCGCCTCGTCCAGCCCCATCCCGCGCGCGCGCAGCGCGCGGATGAACGAGATCATCACCAGGCCGTTCAGCACCGCCACGCCGGACAGCGCGATGAAGCCGACCGCCGCCGTGATCGACAGCGGGATCCCGCGCAGGGCCAGCGCGGCCACGCCGCCGGTCAACGCGAACGGGATGCCGGTGAACACCAGCAGGCCGTCCTTGAGGTTGCCGAACATGAGGAACAGCAGCGCCAGCACGAGCGCCAGCGCCAGCGGCACCACCAGCGCCAGGCGCCGCGTGGCCGACTGCAGCTGCTCGAAGGTGCCGCCCCAGCCGGTCCAGTAGCCCGGCGGCAGCGCCACCGTGCGCGCGATCGCCGCCTGCGCCTCGGCCACGAAGCTGCCGACGTCGCGCCCGCGCACATTGGCCCCGACCACGATGCGGCGCTTGCCGTCCTCGCGGCTGACCTGGTTCGGGCCCGGCGCGAACGCCAGCGTCGCCACCTCGGCCAGCGGCACGTAGGACACCTTGCCGTCGGCGCCCGCCGGCAGCGCGATCGGCAGGCGCCGCAGCGCGTCGACGTCGCCGCGCAGCGCCTCCGGCAGGCGCACCAGGATGTCGAAGCGGCGATCGCCCTCGAACACGACGCCGGCACGGCGCCCGCCGGTGGCGGCGGCGACGGCCTCCTGCACGTCGGCGATGTTCAGCCCGTAGCGCGCCGCCGTCTCGCGCACGACGGCCACCGACAGCATCGGCAGGCCCTCGGTCTGCTCGACCTTGACCTCGGCCGCGCCGGGAATGCGCTGCAGCACGGCGGCGACCTGCGCCCCGGCGCGGGCCAGCACCGCCATGTCGTCGCCATAGACCTTCACGGCCACGTCGCTGCGCACGCCGGAAATCAGCTCGTTGAAACGCAGCTGGATCGGCTGGGAGAACTCGAAGGCGTTCCCGGCGTAGCGCCCGGCCTCGGCGCGGATCGCCGCCACCAGCTCGGCCCGGGTCTTCTTCGGCGCCGGCCAGGCCGACTCGGGCTTGAGCATGATGTAGCCGTCCGAGACGTTCTGCGGCATCGGGTCGGACGCGATTTCCGCCGTGCCGGTGCGCGCGAACACCCGCTCGATCTCGGGGAACTTCGCCGTCAGGCCGGTCTCCAGCGCCTTCTGCATCTCCAGCGACGCGCTCAGGCTGGTGGCCGGGATGCGCAGCGCCTGCATCGCGACGTCGCCCTCGTCCAGGTGGGGAATGAATTCGCTGCCCAGGCGCGTGGCCAGCAGGCCGGACAGGACCACCAGCACCACGGCCGCCGTCGCCACCGCCGCGCCGTTGCGCAGCACCGCGGCCAGCAGCGGCGCGTAGGCGGAGCGCGCCAGCGCCACCAGGCGGTTGTCGCGCTCCGCCACGCGCGCGCCGAGGAACAGGGCGACGGCGGCCGGCACGAAGGTCACCGACAGCAGCATCGCCCCGGCCAGCGCCAGCACGACGGTGATGGCCATCGGGTGGAACATCCTGCCCTCGACGCCGCCCAGCGCGAAGATCGGCAGGTACACCACCATGATGATCAGCTGGCCGAACAGCAGCGGCCGGCGCGCCTCGCGCGCCGCCTCGAACACCTGCGCGAAGCGCTCCGGCGCCGTCAGCGCGCGCCCGCGTTCCCGCTGCGCGTGCGCCAGGCGCCGCACGCAGTTCTCGACGATCACCACGGCGCCGTCGACGATGATGCCGAAGTCCAGCGCGCCCAGGCTCATCAGGTTGGCGCTGACCCCGTACGCGGCCATGCCGGCGAAGGTGAACAGCATCGCCAGCGGGATCACCAGCGCCGCGACCAGCGCGGCGCGCAGGTTGCCGAGGAACAGGAACAGGATGGCGACGACCAGCGCCGCGCCTTCCAGCAGGTTCTTCCTGACGGTGGCGATGGCCTTGTCGACCAGCGTCGTGCGGTCGTACACGGAGACCAGGCGCACGCCCGGCGGCAGCGTGGCGGCCACCCGGTCGATCCGCTGCGCCACCGCGCGCGCCACGGTGCGGCTGTTCTCGCCGACCAGCATGAACGCCGTTCCCAGCACTACCTCACGCCCGTTCTCGGTGGCCGCGCCGGTGCGCAGCTCGCGTCCCAGGCCCACCTGCGCCACGTCGCGCACGCGCACCGGCACGCCGCGCACGTGGGCGACGACGGTGTCGCGGATGTCGTCCAGGCTGCGCACCTGGCCCGGCGCGCGCACCAGGAACTGCTCGCCGCCGCGCTCGATGTAGCCGGCGCCGACGTTGCCGTTGTTGCGCTCGATGGCCTCGGCCACCGCGGCCAGCGTCAGGCCGTAGGAACTCAGCCGGCCCGGATCCGGGGTGATGTGGTACGCCTTCGCGTAGCCGCCGATCGTGTTGATCTCGGTGACGCCCGCTACCTGGCGCAGCTGCGGCTTGACGATCCAGTCCTGGACCTCGCGCAGGTCGGCCAGCGTGTACGGCGTGCCGTCGGCCTTCCTGGCGCCCGGCGCGCTCTCGACGGTCCACAGGTAGATCTCGCCCAGGCCGGTCGAGATCGGGCCCATGGCCGGCGTCACGCCCGGCGGCAGCCCGGCGCGGGCTTCCTGGAGGCGCTGGTTGACCAGCTGGCGCGCGAAATGCAGGTCGGTGCCGTCGCGGAACACGGCGGTGACCTGCGACAGGCCGTAGCGCGACAGCGAACGGGTCTGCTCCAGCCCCGGCAGGCCGGCCAGCACCGCCTCGACCGGGTAGGTCACGCGCTGCTCGACTTCCAGCGGCGCGTAGCCCTCGGCCGCGGTATTGACCTGGACCTGGACGTTGGTGATGTCCGGGACCGCGTCGATCGGCAGGCGCTGGTAGCCGTGGACGCCGACGGCCGCCAGCGCAAGCGCGGCGACCATCACCAGCCAGCGCTGCCGGATGGCGCCCAGGATGATGCGCTCGAACATGGATGGGTTCTGCTCAATGGCCATGGTCGGCACCGTCCTTGCCCTGTTCCGCCTTCAGGACGAAGCTGCCGGCGGCGGCGACGGTCTCGCCGGCGCGCAGGCCGGCGCGGATCTCGGCGAACCTGCCGTCGGCGGCGCCGACGGTCACCTGGCGCGCGCGCAAGCCCTGCGCGCCGCGCACGAACACGACCGTCCGGTCCTCGACCGTCTGCAGCGCGGCCGCGGGTACGGCCACCACCACTTGGCGCGGCGCCTGCGCCAGCTCGACGTCGACGAACAGTCCCGGGCGCCAGGCCAGTCCCGGGTTGGGCAGCTCGACGCGCGCGCTGGCCGAGCGGGTCTGCTCGCCCACCAGCGCGCCGACGTAGGCGACCCGCCCGGTGGCGCTCGCCCCGGTCGCCGCCGCCGTCACCCGCGCATCGGCGCCCACGCGCACGGCGTCCAGGTCGCGCGGCGTGACGATCACGTCGACCCAGACCCGCGCCAGGTCCGACAGCAGGAACACGTTGGCGTCTTCCTTGACCGCCTCGCCCAGGCTGATGTGCTTCTCGACGATCATGCCGTCGAAGGGCGCGCGCAGCGCGTAGCGGTTGAGGGCGCCGGCCGGCTCCGCCCCCTGCGCCACGCCCAGCGCGGTCAGCTTGGACTCGGCATTGCGCACGGCGATCTCCGCTTCCTGCCACGCCTGGTGCGCCTGCAAATAATCCTGCTCGGCCGAGATCCGGTCCTGCCACAGCGTCTTCTCGCGCTCGTACAGCGTGCGCGCCAGCGCCAGCCGCGTGCGCGCCGCGTCCAGGGTGCTGCGCATCTCGGCCAGTTGCGGGCTGGAGATGACGGCCAGCACCTGCCCCTTGCGCACCGACTGGCCCAGCCGCGCCGGCACCGCCTCGGCCACGCCCGGCAGGCGCGGCACCACGTGCGCCGTGCGGTCGTCGTCGAAGCGCACCTCGCCCGGCAGGCGCACGCTGGTGGCGATGGTCGCCGGTCCCGCCACCGCGAACGCGATGCCGGCGCGCGCGATCTGCGCCGCGTCGAGGCGCACCACCTCGTCGGCTGCGGGCGCACCGGACGGCGCGCTTGCCGCGGGCGCATCCGCGTGCCCGGCCCCGCCGGAGGCCGCGGGCCCGGTCTTCCATGACAGGATGGCGGCGGCCAGCACCACGCCCACGGCGACGATCGCCGCGACGGCTTTCCAGGGTCTTGCCTGCTGCGGGGCGGTCATCGGAGCGCTCCTTCATGGTAGTCGGCATCCGCGTCGGCGGGGCGGGTGGGAACGAGGCGCTGCAGCTCGGCGAGCGCGCGGTAGCGGTCGGCCAGCGCGCGCAGCGCCTGGGTGCGGGCCTGGAACAGCGTGCGCTGGGCGTCGAGCACGTCGGTGAACGCGAACTTGCCGAGCTCGAAGCCGGTGACGGCCGCGTCGTAGGCACCCTGGGCCGCGGGCACGATGCGCTCGCGCAGCGCGTCCTGCTGGGCGGCGGCGAGCTGCGCGCGCTCGTAGGCGTCGGCCAGCGCCGCGCGCAGGCGCAGGCGCTCGGCCTCGAGCTCGTCGCGCGCCTGGTCGGTGCGGCGCAGCGCCGCCAGCAGGTTGCCCTGGTTGCGGTCGAACAGCGGCAGCGGCACGGCGACGCCGAGCACGCCCTGGCTGCGTCCCGCGTCGCGCTCGCGCTGGGCGCCCACGCTCAGCGTCACGTCCGGGACGCGGCGCGTGCGTTCCAGCTGCGCCCGGGCCGCGTGCCCGTCCAGCGCCGCGTGCGCCGCGCGCAGCTGCGGCGCGTCCTCCAGCCGCGCCTGCAGGTCGTCCCAGGGCGGCAGCCGCAGCAGCGCCGCATCCGGTTCGTCCAGTGCCTGCGTGAAGGGTGCGGTCGCGCCCCACAGCGCCGCCAGGCGGCGCCGGGACAGGGCCAGGTCGGCGCGGGCCTGCTCGAGGTCGAGGCGGGCGCCCGCTTCGGCGACCGCCGACCGGGTTTCCTCGACCGGCGACAGCTTGCCGGCGGCCACGCGCCGGCCGGTGACCAGCGTCGCGCGGTGCGCCAGGTCGACCGCGGCGAGCGCCAGCGCCTGGCGTTCCTGCGCGGTGAGCGCGTCGAGGTAGGCCGCGACGACGTCGGCGCGCAGTTCGGCGCGGCGCACGGCGACCTGGGCCAGCGCGGCGCCGCGCTCCTGCCGCGCGACGGCGACACGGGCCGCGCGCTTGCCGCCCAGCTCCAGCACCTGGCTGAGCTGGGCCGTCTCGGTACGGGTCCGGCGCTCGGTGCCTTCGGTGGACACCGACAGTTCGGGATTGGGGCGCGCGCCGGCCTGCAGCACGGCGCCGTCGGCGATGCCGACCGCGCGTGTCGCCGCGCGCAGCGACGGGTTGGCCGCCATGGCCATGGCGACGGCCCGCTCGAGCGTCAGCGCCGGCGGGGAGGTCGATACGGATTGCTGCCCCATCGCATGGGCAGCGGGGACGGCGGCCTGCCACGACAGCAGCGCCGCCCCCAGCACGAGGTGCATGGATTGCATGATGACTCCGGTGACGATAGGGATGACATAGCCGGCGGCAGCCCAGGGCGCGCGCGAGCGCGCCGTGCGATATCGGTGAAGCGGGGTCGCAGGGACCGGGTCAGCCGCGGATCAGGCGCGGCCGGCCCATTGGGGACGTTCGGGAGGCGGTGCGAAGACGGAGGCCGGCAGCGCCGGCGCGCCGGCCGGCGCGGCGGCCCCGGCGCCCGGGCCGAACGGCAACGCGGCGAGGTCCGGCGCCGCCAGCGCGATGTGTGCGCAGGAGACGCAGTGCACGTCGTGCACGGCGGACGGCTTGGCGGGATCGGGCGCGTCGGCGGCGTGCGCCAGTTCGTCGGCGTCGGCGGCATGCCGGTGGTGCCCGAGGTGGTTCGCGGCGCGGCCCGATTCGTGCATGCAGTACGCCGTCACGACGTTCCAGCTGAGCTGGAAGGCCATCACGAGCATGAGGACGTGCAGGCAGCGGTGGGCGAGGCGGCGGACCATGGTGGGCCGAGTATAGCATGCGGCCGGCGCGCCCCATCTTGTCGAATCCATACAACGCCGTCACGACATTTTTGGAAAAATTGCAAATATGGAACCTCGCTTCCACTATGATGACATCATGAACGGAAATCGAATTTCGTTTCGTCATAAACGCATTCAACAAAACGATTGAACGGCGGCACGGACCGTCGCGGAGAGCAGATGAACACCAAGATGACAGTGGCAGCGCGCGCCGTCCGCGGCGCGATACTCGGGGGTGCATGGATCGCGGCCGGCGCGCTGTCGGGCCAGGCGGCGGCCCAGGAAGCGGCGCAGGACAGCGCGACGAGCACGGGCGACAAGATGGCGACGGTGGAGATCACCGGCTCGGCGATCCGCCGCGTGCTGGCGGAAACGGCGCTGCCGGTGCAGACCGTGACCCGCGCCGAGATCGAGAAGGCCGGCGTGACCACCGCCGCCGAACTGATGACGCGCATCTCGTCCAACGTGGGCGGCCTGACCGACGGCGCCAGCATCAACGTGGGCGGCGACCAGCGCGGCTTCAACAGCGCCAACCTGCGCGGCATCGGCACCTCGTCGACCCTGGTGCTGCTCAACGGCCGCCGCATGGCCAACTTCGCCTCGCCCGGCGACGACACCGGCGTCGACCTGAACAACATCCCGGCCGCCGCGCTCGAGCGCGTCGAGGTGCTGCTGGACGGCGCCTCCGCGCTGTACGGCACCGACGCGATCGGCGGCGTCATCAACTTCATCACGCGCAAGGACTTCCAGGGCCTGGAGCTGAACGCCTACGGCCTCAAGACCCGCGAGGGCGGCGCCGGCAAGCGCACCGCCAGCATCGCGGCCGGCAAGGGCGACCTGGAACGCGACGGCTACAACGTGTTCGCGGTGGCCGACTTCCAGCGCACCGACGCGCTGAGCACGTCGCAGCGCAAGTTCATCCAGGGCCTGCAGGTCGAGCAGCGCCTCGGCCACCTGCTGTCCGGCTACACCGGCCCGGCCAACATCCGCCTGACCTCGGCGCAGCGCGACCACCTGCAGGACATCGGCTTCACGATCAACGGCCAGCCGATCACCAACCGCCTGATCAACCTGTCGGTTCCCGGCTGCGCGGCGCCGGACAACGTCTACCTGCCGAACGGCACCGGCGGCGTCGACGCCTGCACCTACAACTACATGAACGACACCGAGCTGTATCCGAAGTCGGACAAGGCCAGCCTGCTCTCGCGCGGCGTGCTCAAGCTCGGCGGCGGCCACCAGGCCTATGCGGAAATCGCGCTGGCGCGCGCCAGGACCAACTACGTCGGCTCCTCGGCGCGCGTGACCGGCTACATCGACTACCGCAAGGTGCCGCAACTGGCGAACACCGGCCTGGACCAGCTCGACGACGACATCCCCGGCGAACTGGAACTGCGCATGCGCCTGAGCGAAGCCGGGCGCCGCACCAGCACCCTCACCAGCGAAGGGGTGCGCGTGGTGGCCGGCCTGACCGGCACCGTGGCCGGCTGGGACTACGACACGGCGCTGAACCACAGCGTCAACACCGTCAAGGACAAGGACACGCACGGCTACGTGCTGTACAACGAGCTGCTGGAGGGGATCGCCGACGGCCGCATCAACCCGTTCGGCCCGTCCGGCCCGGAAGGTAAGGCGCTGCTCGACAGCATCCAGGTGAACGACGACGTACGCCATGCGCGCGGCACGATGGATTCGTTCGACGTCAAACTCTCGCGCGCCCTGCTGCCCATGGCCGGCGGCGACCTCGCGGTGGCGGTGGGCGGCGAGCTGCGCCGCGAGCGCAACGACTTCACCCCGTCCGCCCTGCTCCTGAGCGACAACATCAACAACGACGCCGCGCCCGAAGGCGGCCGCGCGACCCACGACAGCCGCAATATCAAGGCGGTGTACGGCGAGGTGCTGCTGCCCTTCGCCAGGCAGTGGGAAGCCCAGCTGTCGGCGCGCTACGACCATTACCAGCAGGTCGGCGGCGCCGCCAGCCCGAAGATCGGCCTGAGCTACCGCCCGACCGACGGCGTGCTGCTGCGCGGCTCCGCGGGCCGCGGCTTCCGCGCGCCGTCGATGACCGAGCTGCATCGCCCGACCGTCTACAGCAGCACGGCCACCCTGCCGGACCCGGTGTACTGCGCCACGGTCGACAACAACTACGCCGACTGCGCCGACAACTGGGACACGCGCCGCTACAGCAACCCGGACCTGAAGCCCGAGCGCAGCCGCCAGTTCTCGCTGGGCGCGGTGTTCGCGGCCGGCCGCCACGTCAACGCCTCGCTCGACTACTGGAACATCAAGCGGACGGACCTGATCAGCGAGATCGGCGACGACATCATTCTCGGCAACCTGGCCAAGTACGGCGACCTGGTGCACCGCGACGAGGACGGCATCATCGACTACGTCGAGCTGCGCAAGGAGAACCGCGGCGCCCAGATCGCCAAGGGCTTGGACCTGGCGGTCACGGTGCGCGGCGTCGACACCCCGGTCGGCCGCTTCGGCGGACGCCTGAACGGCACCTACGTGCTGGACTCGAAGATCCAGAACGCGCCGGGCGACGCCTACGTCAGCAACCTGAACCATTTCGTCACCGACAGCGTGGTGCAGCGCTGGCGCCATACGCTGACCGTCGACTGGGAGCGCGGCCCGCTGTCGGCCTCGCTGTCGAACACCTGGTCGAGCGGCTACGAGGACCAGAACACCGCCATCAACATCGACGACGGCAGCGTGGTGGCCGCCAACCGCGTCAAGGCGTATTCGCTGTGGGACCTGTCGGCCGCCTACGTGTTCAACCCGGGCCTGAAGCTGCGCGCCGGCGTGCAGAACCTGTTCGACCGCAGCCCGCCGTACTCGAACCAGGCCTACTACTTCCTGTCCGGCTACGACCCGACCTACACGGATCCGCGCGGACGGCGCTTCTACGCCAGCGTCAACTACGCGTTCCGCTGACGCCCGCGGGCCGGCCGCGCCGGCCCGCCCGCCCTGCCGGCCTCCCTGCCGGCCTCCCTGCCGGCCTCCCTGCCGGCCTACACCATGATCGCGCGCGCGACCACGTCCAGCAGCCTGTCGACGCGCTCGGCGAACGGCGGCTGGTCGTTGAGCCAGGCGAGCGCGCTCACCAGCGCGAGCAGGTCGGTGCCGTCGATGTCGGCGCGCGCCTTGCCGTCGGCCTGGGCGCGCGCCAGCAACTGCGCACCGGAGGCGCGCAGCGCCACGCACGAGGCGTGCAGCGCCGATTCCGGCGCCGCGATGGCGCTCGTCATCGCGGCGATCACCCCGCGGTGACTGTGGGTCAGCGCGACCATGTCGCGCAGCCACGCGAGCAGCGCCGCGCCGCTGTCGTGCCGCGCCGCCAGTTCTGCCGCGCCGGCCGTCACACGGTCGAAACTGCCCCGCAACAGGGCTTCCAGCAACGCTTCCCGGGTCGGGAAATGCCGGTACAGCGTACCGATGCCGACGCCGGCCCGGCGCGCCACGTCGCGCATCGACGCGTCGGCGCCCTGCTCCGCGACGACGTCGCGTCCGATCTCCAGCAAATGGTCGTAGTTCTTCCGGGCGTCTGCGCGCATGGCCATCCTTGACAAGCGGAGCGTCGCTCCGTATATTGAAGACACAACCGGAGCAGTGTTCCGTTTATACGGAGCACCGTTCCGTTCAATCGTCCATTCTTGAGGAAGGAGTCATCCATGTCAACCCAGACCATGAAAGCGGTGCGCCTGCACGCGTTCGGCGGCCCCGACGTGCTGCGCTACGAGGACGCGCCGATGCCGGCGCCCGGGCCGGGCGAGGTGCTGGTGCGCGTCCACGCGGCCGGCGTCAACCCGCCCGACTGGTACCTGCGCGACGGCTACCGCACGCTGCCGCCGGACTGGCGCCCGGCCGTGTCCCTCCCCGCGATCCCCGGATCCGACGTCTCGGGCGTGGTCGCGGCCGTCGCCGCCGACGTGCGCGACTTCGCCGTCGGCGACGCGGTGTTCGGCATGCTGCGCTTCCCCAGCTTCGGTGACAGCGCCGCCTATGCCGAGTACGTCGCCGCGCCCGCGACCGACCTCGCGCACAAGCCGGCCGGCATCGACCACGTGACGGCCGCGGCGGCGCCGATGGCCGCGCTGACGGCCTGGCAGTTCCTCGTCGACCCCGGCCACGCGCAGCCCAATCCGTTCCAGGCGCACCCGCACCGCCCGCTGCCGCTCGCCGGCCGCACGGTACTGGTCAACGGCGCCGCCGGCGGCGTCGGCCACCTCGCGGTGCAGCTGGCCAAGCGCGAGGGCGCGCGCGTGATCGCGGTGGCCTCCGGCGGGCACGGCGCATTCCTGCGCGCGATCGGCGCCGACGCGCACATCGACTACACGCAGGACGACCCGGCCGCCGTGCGCGGCGTGGACCTCGTGCTGGACACGGTCGGCGGCCCCGCCGCGAGCCGCTTCCTGCCGACGCTCGCGCCAGGCGGCGCCCTCTACCTCGTGTATCCGCTGGGCTTCGCCGGCCACGAGCAGGCCAGGGAACTGGGCGTCACGGTGTCCGCGGCCCAGGTGCGCTCGAACGGCGCCCAGCTCGCGCAGATCGCGCGCCTGCTCGAGGACGGGACGCTGCGCGTGGCCATCGACAGCACCTTCGCGCTGGCGGATGCCGCCAGCGCCCATGCGCGGGCCGCGCGCGGACACCTGCGCGGCAAGATCGTGCTGGCGGTATCGTAGGCGAGGCGCGGCCGCGCTACCGGTCGCGGCGTGCGAACCAGGTCGCCAGCGCGGCGCCGGACAGGTTGTGCCAGACGCTGAACAACACGCTGGGCACGGCCGCCAGCGGACTGAAGTGCGCCGACGCGAGCGCCGCGCCGAGGCCGGAATTCTGCATGCCCGTCTCCATCATGACCGCCTTGCGCTTGGCCAGGTCCATGCCGAACAGCCGGGCGAACAGGTAGCCGAGCGCGAAGCCGAGCAGGTTGTGCAGGACGACCGCCGCCAGGATCAGCGGCCCGTTCGCCAGCAGCCCGGTCCGGTTCAGCCCGACGATGATCGCGATGATGGCGACGATCGCCACCGTCGACACCAGCGGCAGCGCGCGCGCGCCGGCCTCGGCCTGGCGGCGGAACAGGGCCTTCGCGACGAGGCCGAGCACGATCGGCACGATCACGACCTGCAGGATGTCGACGAACAGGGAACCGGTATCGATGGTCATCCACGTGCCGGCCAGCAGCGACACGAGCGCCGGCGTGGCGAGCGGCGCGACCAGGGTCGACACCGAGGCGATCGACACGCCCAGCGCGACGTCGCCCTTGGCCAGGAAGGTCATGACGTTCGACGCGGTCCCGCTCGGGCAGCAGCCGACCAGGATCACGCCGACGGCGATGTCGGGCGGCAGCCGCAAGCCCACGGCCAGCAGCCAGGCCAGGCCCGGCATGATCAGGTAGTGGCCGACGACGCCGATCGCCACGTCGCCGGGCCGCCGGAACACGTCGCGGAAATCGGCGGCCGACAGCGTCAGCCCCATCCCGAACATGACGATGCCGAGCAGCGGCGCGATCCAGGCCCGGAAGCCGACGAACAGCTCCGGCGCCACATAGCCGAGGGCGGCGAACAGCAGCACCCAGACGGAAAAGGTCTTGCCGACGAAGGTGCTGGCTTTTTCGATTGCGCTCACTGCTGTCCTCTCCTGGTCGCGCGCCGCTGCAACGTGCCGGCAGCGAGCGCCGGTGCAAACGCAAAAAGGCCAGCATTGCGCTGGCCTTTTCGTGGAATCCTGGTGGGCGGTGCAAGTTTCGAACTTGCGACCCCAGCAGTGTGAATGCTGTGCTCTACCCCTGAGCTAACCGCCCTGCTTGCTACTATTTTTCCGCTGTTTTCCGCAGCATCGCTACTTCATGCTGCTTTTTACTGCTTTGCTGCGTTTGTGTCGCTGCAATGACGTGCATTATAGGGGAGTTCTTGCGTTCTGTCACCCCTGAATGGAATATTTTCTCCAAACACATTCACCTTTCACGCCTTTGTCGAGCGCGGCCAGCACCAGTTCGTGCTCGGCGAGCTCGTCCGCGGCCGGCGCGAGCACGACGATCTCGCCCAGCGGCCCCGCTTCCAGCACCAGGCCGCCGCCCGCGACTTCGACCTCGACGTCCATCGACAGCGAGTTCTGGCCGCGCGTCATCGCCAGGTAGACGTCGGCCAGCAGTTCCGAGTCGAGCAAGGCGCCGTGCAGCTTGCGGTGGGCATTCGAGATGCCGTAGCGGTCGCACAGGGCGTCCAGCGAGTTGCGCTTGCCGGGATGCAGTTCCTTGGCCTGCACCAGGGTATCGATCACATTGCTGCAATGCTCGACGAACGGCGGCAGGCCGATGCGCTGGAATTCGTGGTTCAGGAAGCCGAGGTCGAACGGCGCGTTGTGGATGATGATTTCCGCGCCCTGGACGAAGTCGCGCAGTTCGTCGGCGATCTGGTGGAACTTCGGCTTGTCGCTCAAGAACTCCGTGGTCAGGCCGTGCACCGCCAGCGCCGCCTCGTCCGAGTCGCGTTCCGGATTGATGTAGGCGTGGAAGTGGTTGCCGGTGATCTTGCGGTCGAGGATTTCGACGCAGCCGACTTCGACGATGCGGTCGCCGGTACGCGGGTTCAGGCCGGTGGTTTCGGTATCGAGGACGATTTGGCGCATGCGCGTGGGACTCTCAGGGATGAAAAGAAAAGACCCCCGAGTATACCAAAGGGGTCCCGGCGGCGCCGGCGGAGGCTGTCGCACACCGCGCATGGCGGCGTGGCGGCGCCCTGCCCCGCGCCTTGCGCGCCAGACGCGGCGGGCGGCAGGATGACGACGGGGTCAGCGCTTGACGGAAGCGCAGCCCATATTGGCCAGCACGTCGGCCCGCTCGTTGCCCGGGTGGCCGTTGTGGCCGCGCACCCAGCGCCACTCGACGGCATGCTGCTGCTGGGCGGCGTCGAGCGCCTTCCACAGGTCGTCGTTCTTGACCGGTTCCTTGGTGGACGTCTTCCAGCCGCGCGCCTTCCAGCCGTGGATCCACTCCGAGATGCCCTTCTGCACGTACTGGCTGTCGGTATGCAGCACCACCTGGCAGGGGCGCTTGAGCAGGGTCAGCGCCTCGATGACGGCGCGCAGTTCCATGCGGTTGTTGGTCGTGTTCGCCTCGCCGCCGAAGATTTCCTTCTCGTGGCCGCCATCGGCCTGCAACAGCGCGCCCCAGCCCCCGGTGCCCGGGTTTCCCTTGCAGGCGCCGTCGGTGAAAATCTCTACTTTGGTCATGCTGCTTCGTTTCCTTGATTGATGTTAGCGGTTGCCGTCGTTGCGGTTCGTGGCCGGCACCGTTTGCGGGGCCTTGGCCGACTTCTTGTTCCAGGCCGGCCCGATGATGCGCATTCCCTTGACGCGCTTGATCGCGTGCACGACGTAGACGGCGCCCAGGTAGGGCCACCAGCGCCGGCCGGCGCCCTCGACGAAGGCGAACCGGTTCAGCCACTGCGTCGTGCGAAACGGCGGCGCATAGCAGCCGAAATGGCTGCGCGTGGCGCCCATATTCAGCAATTTTAACCAGTCTTTCAGGCGCGGCAAAGAAATGAACTCGCCGGCATTCGGCAGGTAGTCGCTGCTGGTGAGGCGTCCCATGCCCTGGCGCACGCCCCACAGGCTGGCCGGATTGAAGCCGCAGATGATCAACTGCCCTTCCGGGATCAGCACCCGCTCCACCTCGCGCAGCACCTGGTGCGGCTCGTCGGCGAATTCGAGCACGTGCGGCAGCACCACCAGGTCCAGGCTCTGCGAGGCGAACGGCAGCTCCTCGAAATCGACGGCCACGGCGATCTGCTTGCAACCGCCGGCGAAGGCAAGTTCGTCCTCGGTGGATGTGCGCGTCGCGGCCTGCCACTTGTTCGGCATGCGGCTGGCCGCCAGCGCATCGATCTGCGGCAGGCCGATCTGCACGGCATTGAAGCCGAAGATATCGGCCGTCAATTCGTCCAGGCACGCCTGCTCCCAGGCGCGCACGTAGGCGCCCGCCGGCGATTGCAGCCAGTGGTCGAGCGCTATAATGGATTTTTCGGATACCGTGCTATCCATGCATGACCCTTACTCCAAACTTCCCATGACCTCATCGCCGACTTCCACGCCGACCCCATCGCTGCCCCCGGCACGCACCGACCTGTCCGTATTGACGGTCCCGGCCTTCAAGGACAATTACCTGTGGATCATCCACGATGGCGCCAATGCGGCGGTCGTCGATCCGGGCGATGCCGAGCCGATCCTGCAAGCGCTGCAGGCGCATGGACTCGCCCTGACCGCCATTCTACTCACCCATCATCATGCTGACCACATCGGTGGCGTGGCGCGCCTGCTCGAGCACGCCAGCGTGCCCGTGTTCGGGCCGCGCAACGACGGCATCGACGCCGTCACGCATCCGCTCGGGGAAGGCGAGCGCGTGAGCGTGCCCGGCCTGGACCTGGCCTTGTCGGTGCTGGACGTGCCCGGCCATACGCTGGGCCACATCGCCTACGTGCGCGAGACGCCGGGCGCGCACTGGCTGTTCTGCGGGGACACGCTGTTCGGCGCCGGCTGCGGCCGCCTGTTCGAAGGCACGCCGGCGCAGATGGCCGCGTCGCTGGCCAAGCTGGCCGCCCTGCCCGACGACACGCTGGTGTATTGCGCGCACGAGTACACGCTGTCGAACCTGCGTTTCGCCGAGGCCGTCGAGCCCGGCAACGTGGCGCTGAAGATGCGGGTGGAAAACGACAGCAGGATGCGCGGCACCAACCTGCCGACGGTGCCGTCGAACATCGCCATCGAAAAGGCGACCAACCCGTTCCTGCGGGCGACGGAACCGGGGATCGTCGCGTCGCTCGTGGCGGCGGGCAGGCTGGCGCCGGGCGGGGATGCGGTGGCCGCGTTTGCGGCCTTGCGCGAGTGGAAGAACGTGTTTTGAGGGTGTCGAGGGCCACGCATTGTGCGCGGCTGCGGCACGCACCGGGGTCGGCGCCCGCGAACGTCAATGGCGGGCGCTGACCCCGGTGGTGCGCACCGCCCCGACCGTCAGATTTCCTCGTACAACGGCAAGGTCAGGAATTCCGCGAAGTCTTCCGACGTCGACATCTGCTCGAAGATCTCGGCCGCGCGCGCATAGCTCGGGTTGTCGCCGTTCGGCGCGGCCGCCTTGGCATTGGCCAGCTCTTGCGGGATCATCTCGCGCACCATCTGCGCGGTAACCTTGCGGCCGTCGTCCAGCACGCCTTTCGGCGAGCGGATCCACTGCCACACCTGGGAACGGCTGATCTCGGCGGTGGCCGCGTCTTCCATCAGGTTGTGGATCGGCACGCAGCCATTGCCGGCCAGCCAGGCGCCCAGGTAGTGGATGCCGACATTGATGTTGTAGCGCAGGCCCGCTTCCGTGATCGGCGCTTCGGGCTTAAAGTCGAGCAATTGTGCTGCCGTCACTTCGACGTCCGGGCGCTGTTTGTCGATCTGGTTCGGCCGGTCGCCCAGCACTCTCTTGAATTCCGTCATGGCCGGCTCGACCAGGCCCGGGTGGGCGACCCAGCCGCCGTCGTAGCCGTCGGTGGCGTCGCGCGATTTATCGCCGATCACGCCGGCCATCGCGACCGCATTCTTTTCGGGATCGTTCTTGATCGGGATCAGGGCCGACATGCCGCCGATCGCCGGTGCGCCACGCTTGTGGCAAGTCTTGAGCAGCAGCAGCGCATAGGCGCGCATGAAGGGCGCGGTCATCGTCACCTTCGGACGGTCGGCCAGGCAGAAATCTTTGTCCAGCTTGAATTTCTTGATGCACGAGAAGATGTAATCCCAGCGCCCGGCGTTCAGTCCCGCGCTGTGCTCGCGCAGCTCGTACAGGATCTCATCCATCTCGAAGGCGGCCAGGATCGTCTCGATCAGCACGGTCGCCTTGATGGTGCCCTGCGGCAGGCCGAGCTCCTGCTGGGTCATGACGAAGATGTCGTTCCACAGGCGCGCCTCGAGGTGCGATTCCAGCTTCGGCAGGTAGAAATACGGACCGGCGCCGCGGGCCAGCTGTTCGCCGGCGTTGTGGAACATGAACAGCGCGAAGTCGAAGATGCCGCCGGACACGCGCTTGCCGTCCACCAGCACGTGCTTCTCGTCCAGGTGCCAGCCGCGCGGACGCACGAGCAGCGTCGCGACCTTGTCGTTCAGCTTGTACTGCTTGCCGTTCTGTTCCAGCGCAATGGTGCCGCGCACGGCGTCGATCATGTTGAGCTGGCCCGTGATCTGGTTGTCCCAGTTCGGCGTGTTCGAATCCTCGAAGTCGGTCATGTAGCTGTCGGCGCCGGAATTGAGCGCATTGATGACCATCTTGCGCTCGACGGGTCCGGTGATCTCGACGCGGCGGCAGGCGAGCGCCGGCGGGATCGGGGCGATCTGCCAGTCGCCGTCGCGGATGGCGGCCGTCTCCGGCAGGAAGTCCGGGCGCTCGCCGGCGTCCAGGCGTTTGGCGCGCGCGACGCGGGCCGCCAGCAACTGCTGGCGGCGCGGTTCGAATTCGCGGCTCAGCTTGGCAACCAGCGCGAGGGCGTCGGGGGTCAGGATCCGGTCGTAGCCGGGCTTGATCTCGGCCCGGATTTCCATTCCGGCTGGGGTGGCGATGGTCATGGCGTGCTCCTGTTGTCGTCGTTGAAGATCCGCTGCTGCGCCAGGCGCCCGATGCATCGGGCTTGGCGTTTGCTATCCCGTCAAGTATATTCACTCCAGCCTACCTAAACGAGACAAAAAATACATTCATTTGTGCGTTTTTGTCACAGATGAAGCGTGCATACCGATGGGACAGTTCCGCCAGATTTCCACCTTCGTCGAGGTCGTCGCCCGCGGCAGCCTGTCCGCGGCCGCGCGCGCCGAGGGCATCGCCCCCGCCATGATCGGCCGGCGCCTGGACGCGCTCGAGGCGCGCCTGGGCGTCAAGCTGCTGCAGCGCACGACGCGCAAGCTTGCCCTGACCGACGAGGGCGCCGCCTTCCTCGAGGATTGCCAGCGCATCCTGGCCGAGCTGGAAGAGGCGGAATCCGCCGTCTCCGAGCGCAGCGCGCGCGCCAGCGGCCACCTGCTGGTGTCGGCGCCGGCCGGCTTCGGGCGCCAGCACGTGGCGCCGCTGCTGCCCTCCTTCCTGGCCGAACACCGCGACGTCACGGTCAACCTGAACCTGAACGACCGCATCGTCGACGTGGTGGGCGAAGGGGTGGACGTGGCGATCCGCATCGCCGGCCTGTCGGACTCGAACCTGGTGGGCGTCAAGCTGGCCGACAACCGCCGGGTGGTCGTGGCGGCGCCCGCCTACCTGAAACGCCACGGCACGCCGCAGACGCTGGACGACCTGGCGCGCCACAACTGCCTGGCGATCAGCAGCGAGGGCAGCCAGCGCGGCTGGACCTTCAGCGTGGATGGCGGCACCGTCACGCTCAAGGTGGCCGGCAACATGGTCTGCAACGACGGCGAGGTGCTGCACGACTGGGCGCTGGCCGGGCGCGGACTGGCCTGGCGCTCGATGTGGGAAGTGGGCTCGGAGATCGAGGCGGGCCTGCTGGTGCCGGTGCTGGAAGCGCACGCGGCGCCCGGCAACGATATCTACGCGGTGTTCGCGCAGCGCCGCCACCTGCCGCTGCGGATCAGGCTTTTCGTCGATTTCCTGCGCCGCGCGTACGCCCGGCCGGATTACTGGCGCGATGCGCGCAAGGCCTGAGCCACAAATTTGCCGGAATCGGGAATGTCCGGCAGCGCACGGATAAAAAAAATCCCCGGGAATTCCGGGGATTTTTTAGCATGTGCGATTCAGCGCATTACAGCGGCTGGATGTTCGATGCTTGCTTGCCTTTCGGACCCGAGGTCACGTCGAAGGACACGCGCTGGTTTTCTTGCAGCGACTTGAAGCCCTGGGTTTGGATCGCCGAGAAGTGCGCGAACAGATCTTCGCCGCCTTCGTCCGGGGTGATGAAGCCGAAACCCTTGGAGTCATTGAACCATTTTACGATGCCAGTTGCCATTACAATTTCCTATTTCAGTTAAAGTGGACTGTCGTCCGTTTATGATCGTTTGAAGAAGCAAGAAAGAAATGACAGACTAACTGCACTACTACCTCGAATCCAACGATCCCGCATTATACCGAATAAAACCGAATGTACACGGTTTTCGCAAAAATACACCACAAGCACGTAACGATTGTTGAGTGATTCCTTGGCCCAACTTTTTACCCGCCTGTCTTTGCTTCGGCTGTAAGCAGAATATAGGAGATCGATGGGGGGCAAGTTTGTGTTGGATCAAACGGCTTTCGGACAACAAACTTGTTCAACATCTAGGTGGCGGACTCATCTTCGGGATACGCGGCCTTGGGATCGCGCAGTCCCCAGGCGATGAACACGTCCAGCGCCGCCAGCCAGGCTTCCCACTCGCGCGCGCCCGCGTCGTCGAACGTGGCCAGCACCTGCTGGCGCTGCTCCAGCGCGCGCGCCTGGCGCCCGAGGACATGGAAGCCGAACGTGGCCGACGAGCCGGCCAGCGTGTGCAGCACCGCCTGCAGCTGCTCGACCAGCGCGGGCTGGGGCGCCGCCGGATCGAAGACGGCGCGCGCTTGCGCCAGCCGCCCCAGGGTCTGCGGCAGGCTGCGTGCGAACTTGTCGTTCAGCTCTGCCAGGCGTTCGAAGAATTCCGCATCCGCACCGCCGTTGCTCATCGTGTCTGCCTCCGTGGTCGCCTTACTTGGTGCCGAAGATCCGGTCGCCGGCGTCGCCGAGGCCCGGGATGATGTACGCATGATCGTTCAGGTGCGAATCGAGCGACGCCACGTACAGCTTGACGCCCGGATGCGCCTTGTGGAACACCGCCACGCCTTCCGGCGCCGCCACCAGCGCCAGGAAGATGATCTGCTCGTCCGGCACGCCGCGCTTCTTGAGCACGTCCACCGCGTACACGGCCGAGTTGCCGGTCGCGACCATCGGGTCGCACAGGATGAACGTGCGCTCGTTGGTGTCCGGCAGGCGCACCAGGTATTCGACCGGCAGGTGGGTGTCCGGATCGCGGAACACGCCGATGTGGCCGACGCGCGCCGACGGCACCAGTTCCAGCAGGCCGTCGCTCATGCCGACGCCGGCGCGCAGGATCGGCACGATCGCCAGCTTCTTGCCGGCGATGACCGGGGCGTCGATGGTCTGCAGCGGCGTCTCGATCTCGCGGGTCGTCAGCGGCAGGTCGCGCGTGATTTCGTACCCCATCAGGAGGGTGATCTCCTTGAGCAGCTCGCGGAAGGTGCGGGTCGAGGTGCCGCGGTCGCGCATGTGGGACAGCTTGTGCTGGATCAGGGGATGGTTCGTGATGAAGAGGTTCGGAAAGCGCGGATCTTGTTTCATTGTCGACATGAAGAATCTGGAGGATGAGTTCGCGCCGGCGGCGGCGCCGCGACGGCATCAGGGCGCCATTATCCCAGCCGCGGCGCCGTTTGTCCCGCGTTTGTCGTCGGCGCCGGCGCTTGCCCGGCAAATATCGCCGCCGATGCGCCCGTCACGACGGCAGCGCGCGCGCGAGGATGGCCGCGCAATCGACGTCCGCCGGCAGCCGTCCGAACGCGCCGCCCGCGTCGGCGCCGATGCGTGAGACGAGGAAGCCATGGGCGACCGCCTGCGGCGCATGGCGCAGCAGCAGCCCCGCCTGCACCGCCACCACCAGCCGCTCGGCCAGGCGGCGCGCGCCGCCCTCGTCGGTGGCGGCGCGCGCCAGGTCGTCCAGCAGCGCCGCGCAGTACGCGTCGTAGCCGGGCGCCCGGCCCGCCGCCAGCGCCAGCTCGGCGGCCAGCGCGTCGGCGACCTCGCGCCCCTTGCCCAGCGCGCGCAGCACGTCCAGGCACATCACGTTGCCGGAGCCTTCCCAGATCGAATTCACCGGGAACTCGCGGTACAGCCGCGCCAGCGGCCCGTCCTCGACGTAGCCGTTGCCGCCCATGACTTCCATCGCCTCGGCGCCGAAGGCCGGGCCGCGCTTGCAGATCCAGTACTTGCCGGCCGGCGTCAGCAGGCGCGCCAGCAGCGCTTCGCGCGGGTCGGCGGCCTGGCCGCCCTGGTCGCTGCCTTGGTCGAAACAGCGCGCCAGCCGCAGCGCGAACGCCGTCGCCGCCTCCGACTCCAGCGCCAGGTCGGCCAGCACGTTGCGCATCAGCGGCTGCTGCGCCAGCGGCCGGCCGAAGGCGGCGCGGCCGCGCGCGTGGTGCAGCGCATGGGTGAGCGCGGCGCGCATGATGCCGGCGCTGCCCAGCACGCAGTCGAGCCGCGTGTGGCTGCCCATTTCCAGGATGGTCGGCACGCCGCGTCCGACCTCGCCCACCAGCCAGCCGACGGCGTCGCAGAACTCCACCTCGGACGAGGCGTTGGACCGGTTGCCCAGCTTGTCCTTCAGGCGCTGCACGCGGATCGCGTTGCGGCTGCCGTCCGGCAGGTAGCGCGGCACGAAGAAGCACGACAGCGCCGGCCGGCCGTCGACGTCGGCCTGCGCCAGTACCAGGTGGGCATCCGCCTGCGGCGCCGAGAAGAACCACTTGTGGCCGACCAGGGACCAGGCGTCGGCGAACGCGGCGCCGAAGCGCGCGCGCGCCGCGCCGGGCGCGAGCGGCGTCGCCCGCGTGGTGTTGGCGCGCACGTCGGTGCCGCCCTGCTTTTCCGTCATGCCCATGCCGACCAGCGCGCCGCGCTTGTGCTCGACCGGCAGCGACCGCGGATCGTAGGCGCGCGCCAGGATCTTCGGCAGCCAGTGCGCGGCGATGGCCGGCGCCCGGCGCAGCGCCGGCACCGCCGCATAGGTCATCGTGACCGGGCATTGCGACCCGTTCTCGAGCTGGCCGAACAGCAGGTACATGGCCGCGCGCGCCACCTGGGCGCCGGCGCGCGGCGCTTCCCACGGCAGCGAATGCGCGCCCTGCTCGACCAGCAGCGCCATCAGCGCATGCCAGGCCGGGTGGAATTCGATCTCGTCGATGCGCCGGCCCTGGCCGTCGGTACCCGCCAGCCGCGGCGGATGCGCGTTGGCCAGGCGCGCCTGCTCCTGCCAGGCCGCGCTGCCCAGGCGTTCGCCCAGTTGCTCCAGCGCAGGGGCCGCCCAGCCGCCGCCTTCGCGCGCCAGCGCCTCGCGCAGTGCGGGGTCGCAGCGGAACAGGTTGACGCCGGCGAACGCCGGCGCCTGATTGAAGACTTCATGGGTGTCGAATCGGTTCATGCCCATCTCCTTGACGAGGAAGCTGCCGCCCACGCAATTTTATTGCCGATTTAATGAACAAAATGCAATTGAATACGGCTATTGTTGCAACTAAGCATCATATATACAATGAAAAAGTTTCCTATTTGCACTACATCAGCGACAATGCTCCAGTTCGACCGGCGAATTATCTTATCGGCAAGACAACCAGGCTAGCCGAAAGGCGTCGGCCGGGCAAGCACGAGCATGGGCGATGGCCGGCTGCGGTGCATCAAGCGTGTACCGGCAGCATGCGGGGATTTGTGTTATTTAATTCCTGCTGGAATCTTTCGGTGATACATTGGTTGTTGATTTGGTACACTCGCATGGTTCCAGGGGACGCGTCCCCGCCCAGTTCAGAAAGCAGATATTCCCACAATGCGCGCCAGTTCAACCGCAGTACCGCAGGACGTCCCGCAGCAGGCGGCCGACGCGGCGAGCCTGGACGTCTTCCTGGAAGCCATGGGCGACATCGCCCTGCGCATCGACCCGGGCGGCATGGTGCGCGCCTCCAGCCAGCGCACGCTGCGCGCCCTCGGCGCCGGCGCCCCGCTGGCCGGCACGACCCTGCTGGCGCTGGCCGCGGAACCCGACCAGCCGGCGCTGCGCAACGCCATCGTCGATGCCGCCTCGGCGCAGGGGGCCCAGAATCCGGTGCTGGTCGAGGTGCGCCTGCGCGCCGCCGCCGCCGAGAACTGGTTCGAGCTGCGCATCGCCGCCCTGCCCGGCACGCGCGAACTGCTGGTGACCGGGCGCGACATGGCGGGCCAACGCGCCACCGAGCAGCGCCTGCGCCACATGGCCACGCACGACGCCCTCACCGAACTGCCCAACCGCCTGCTGCTGTCGGACCGCATCCGCATGGTGATCGCGAATGCGCGCCGCTCCGGCCAGGGCTTCTCGGTCGCCACCATCGGCCTGGACGGCTTCAAGAAGGTCAACGACGGCCTCGGCCACCCGGTCGGCGACGCCGTGCTGCGCCAGGCCGCCACCCGGCTGCGCCGCACGCTGCGCGACAGCGACACCCTGGCGCGCGTGGGCGGCGACGAATTCGTCGCGGTCCTGCCGGGCACCTTCAACCCCGCCCAGATCAAGCTCGTGACCGGGCGCCTGCTCGCCGCGCTGCAGTCGCCGTTCGAGGTCGACAGCCACACGGTCTACCTGGGCGCCTCGATCGGCGTGTCGATCTACCCGGAACACGCCGAGGACGAGGTGCGCCTGCTGGCGATGGCCGATGCCGCCATGGGCCGCAGCAAGGACACCGGCGGCGGGCGCAGCGTGGTCCACGACATGAAGGCGGGCGGGACGCCGCAGCACGACATCTCGCTGGAGGCGGCGATGTTCCAGGCGGTGCGCGAAGGCGAGTTCCTGCTCTACTACCAGCCCATCGTCAGCGCCGTCTCGCGCCAGATCGAGGGCTTCGAGACGCTGATGCGCTGGAAGCACCCGGTGCTGGGCATGGTGCCGCCGGTGCGCTTCATCCCGATCGCCGAGACCAACGGCCTGATCAACCTGCTCGGCGCCTGGGCCCTGAAGGCGGCGCTGGTGCAGCTGCGCCAGTTCGAGGAAGTGGCCAAGCGCACGCTCTACATCTCGGTCAACATCAGTCCGCGCCAGTTCCGCAGCGACCGCTTCCTGGCCGTGCTCGACGACGCGCTGGCGTTTTCCGGCACGCCGGGCGACAAGCTGGTGCTCGAGATCACCGAGGGCACGCTGATGGTCGACCCGCTGCACGCCGAGGCGATCCTGGCCAAGATGACCGAGCGCCACGCGCGCATCGCGATCGACGACTTCGGCACCGGCTATTCGTCGCTGGCCTACCTGAAGCGCTTCCCGATCTCGGTGCTGAAGATCGACCGCGCCTTCATCAAGGACCTGCCGGCGTCGGCCAAGGACGCCGCCATCTGCAACGCCGTGCTCGACCTGGCCAAGCACCTCGACCTGTCGGTCGTGGCCGAAGGCGTCGAGACCGAGGACCAACTCGCGTACGTGCAAACCCGCGGCTGCGACTACGTGCAGGGCTACCTGACCGGCAAGCCGATGCCGGCCAACGTGGCCATGGCCGCGCTGAAGGAAAACCTGTACGCCGAACTGCTGCCGGACGAACTCAAGGCGGTCAAACCATGAACCAGACCAGCATCGAACGGTCGCCGAAGGCCGACGCCACCCTCGCGCTGCTGTGGGAGCGCATCCGCCGGCGCGGCGACATGCCCGGCTTCACGCGCGCCATCAACGCGATCCTGGCCTCGATGCGCGGCGAGGACGAGCGCGACTTCTCGATGGCCGAGACAGTGCTGTCCGATCCCGTGCTGACGCAGAAGGTGCTGCGCCTGGCCAACAGCGGCATGTATTCGGCCTTCGGCCAGCGCATCAACACCGTGTCCAAGGCGATCCTGGTGCTGGGCACCGAGGCCATCGGCCACCTGGCGCTGGGCCTGAAGCTGATCGAGGAACTGAGCAAGACCACGCCGGACTCGCTGCCGGCCCACATCGAGATGGAAAAGGCGGTGCTGGCCGGGATGGTGGCGCACCAGGTCGCGGCGCAGGCGCAGGCGCGCGACCCGGAGGAAGCCGTGGTGTGCTCGATCCTGCATTCGCTGGGCCGCATGATGGTCACCTTCTACCTGCCGGAACAGTGGGTGCTGCTGCAGCAGGCCGTGGCCGGCCAGGACGCCGGGGCCGGGGCCGTGGACGCCGCGACGAAGGCGCAGCTGGGCCTGACGCTGGAACAGGTGGGCCGCGCCACCGCCGAGCACTGGGGCCTGCCGCGCAACCTGATCGCCGGCATGCGCCGCGTCGAGCCGGGCGAACGGGGCGAGCAGTTCGGCCACGACGACTGGCTCGCCGCGCTCGGCACCATGTCCTCGCAGTGCGCCGACTCGCTGTGGCACAACGACGAGGCCGGCGCCGAGCAGGTGCAGCGACTGGCGGCCGGCTTCGCGCCGCTGATCGGCATCGCGCCGGAGACCATCGTCGGCGCCATCGAGAAGGCCAAGGCGGAAGCGGCGGCCGACCTGTCGCTCGCGCCGCTGGCGAATCCGCCGGAAAAGCGCGCCCGCACCGCCGCGGTGACGCGCATGCGCGAGGCCGGCAACAAGATCCTGATGCGCGGCGTGGCCGACATGCGCGACGCCGGCGCCGGCGCCAGCCCGGGCCAGATGATGTCGATGGCGATCGAGACGGCCTACCACGGCCTGTCGTTCACGCGCGCCTTCGGCTTCCTGCGCAGCCGCCGCGACGGCAAGTACTCGGCCAAGATCGGCCTGGGCGACCACGCCAAGGCGCTGCTGCCGCAGCTGGTGTTCGAGGACGCCTACGAGGCCAACGTGTTCTTCGCCTCGCTGGGCAGCGACCGCGTGATCTTCATCGAGAACGCGCGCGACCCGAAGTTCGCCAGCAAGCTGCCGCAGTGGTGGAAGGACGCGCTGCCCGAGGCGCGCTGCTTCGTGATCATCCCGCTGTGCACGCACGGCGAGCCGGTGGGCTTCATCTACGGCGACTGGGACGACCGCTTCCCGTCCGTCTACCTGAGCCAGACCGAGTTCTCGCTGCTGAACGACCTGCGCGCGCTGGTCGTCAGGACGGTCGAGCGCCGCCAGCAGGTGGAGGCGGTGGCGGGCCGCGCCTGAACCGCCTCCCCCGGCGCGGGCCGGGGTGGCGCCGTGCTAGCGCGCCGCGATGCGCGGCGTCCCGACGCTGACGTCGCCGCACTGCGCCCGGTGCATCAGCGCATGGTCGATCAGCACCAGCGCCAGCATCGCCTCGGCGATCGGGGTGGCGCGGATGCCCACGCACGGGTCGTGGCGGCCGAAGGTCTCGACCTCGACCGGGTTGCCGGCCTTGTCGATCGAGCGGCGCGGCGTGCGGATCGAGGACGTCGGCTTGATGGCGAGCGACACCGTGATGTCCTGCCCGGTCGAGATCCCGCCCAGCACCCCGCCGGCATGATTGCCGACGAAGCCCTGCGGCGTCAGCTCGTCGCCGTGTTCCGACCCCTTCTGCGCCACCGACGCGAAACCGGCGCCGATCTCCACGCCCTTGACGGCATTGATGCCCATCATCGCGTAGGCGATGTCGGCGTCGAGCTTGTCGTACAGCGGCTGGCCCAGGCCCACCGGCACGTTCTTCGCCACCACGTCGATGCGCGCGCCGATCGAGTCGCCGGCGCGGCGCAGTTCGTCCATCGCCGCTTCCATGCGCGCGATCAGGGCGGCGTCGCCGGTGGCCGCGAAGAACGGGTTCGCCCGCACGTGCTCCCAGCCCTGGAACGGCACGTCGATGTCGCCCAGCGCGCCCATGCAGCCCATGAACTCGGTGCCGAAGCGCTCGCGCAGCCATTTCTTCGCCACGGCGCCGGCGCCCACCACGGGCGCCGTCAGGCGCGCCGAGGAACGGCCGCCGCCGCGCGGATCGCGCACGCCGTACTTGTGCCAGTAGGTGTAGTCGGCGTGGCCGGGGCGGAAGGTCTCGGCGATGTTGCCGTAGTCCTTGCTGCGCTGGTCCTCGTTGCGGATCAGCAGCGCGATCGGCGTGCCGGTCGTCACGCCCTCGTACACGCCCGACAGGATCTCCACCCGGTCCGCCTCCTGGCGCTGCGTCACGTGGCGCGACGTGCCCGGCTTGCGGCGGTCCAGCTCGGGCTGGATGTCGCTTTCCGACAGGGCCATGCCCGGCGGGCAGCCATCGATGACGCAGCCGATCGCGGGACCATGCGATTCGCCGAAGGTGGTGACGGTAAAGAGTTTGCCAAATGTATTGCCGGACATGAATTCAGAGGAAAGTGGTGGGAAAGGAATGGACGATTCTACCAGCATGCCGGCCCTGCGGTACCCCGGCAACGCCGGCCCCCGGAAAGAGTGTTGCCGTGAAGAATTTTTTCCATGGGCGAGAATATTGCATATATACTAGCCCCATCCGACCGCGCTTACTGGAGACGCAGCAATGCCCCCATCGAACACGTTATCAGGCGCCGTGCAGGACGACGACCTGGTGTTCGTCGACGAGACGCCCGCGGCGCCAGGAAGCGGCCCCGGGGGCGCATGGCGCGTCCTGATCGTGGACGACGACGCCGACGTCCACTCGACCACCACCTTCGCGCTCGGCAGCCTGGAAATGCACGGGCGCCCGCTGGAATTCCTCCACGCCTATTCGCGCGCGCAAGCCGAACGCGTGCTCGAACGCGAGCGCGACATCGCCGTCGTCCTGCTGGACGTGGTGATGGAACAGGCCGACGCCGGCCTGCACCTGGTGCGCTACATCCGCGACACGCTCGGCCTGCACGACGTGCGCATCATCCTGCGCACCGGCCAGCCCGGCTACGCGCCCGAGATGGACGCGATCCGCGGCTACGACATCAACGACTACCGCACCAAGTCCGAACTCACGCGCACCAAGCTGTACACCAGCGTGGCGGCCGCCATCCGCGCCTACGAGCAGCTGCGCGCGCTCGATGCGAGCCGCACCGGGCTGGCCCAGGTGGTGCGCGCCAACGCCGAGCTGATGGCACTGCATTCGATGGGCGAGATGACCCAGGGGATCCTGCGCGAGGCGGCCCTGCTGCTGGGCCAGCCGGCCGACGGCCTGCTGTGCGCCTGCGCCCCGGCCGGCCGGCCCGCGGCCTGGCAGGTGCTGGCCAGCTGCGGCGACTGCGCCGCACTGGTCGCCGACGGCGCGCTGGCCCCGGCCGCCGCGCCGCTGGCCGACGCCATCGCCCGCACGCTGGAACGGCGCGCCAACGTCTACGCCGACGACCACCTGACCCTGTACTTCCGCGGCAAGTCGCACAGCGACTTCGCCGCCTACCTGCGCCTGCGCGAGCCGGTCGACGCGCTGCGCCGCGGCCTGGTCGACGTGTTCGCCAGCAGCATCGCGGTCGGCCTCGACAACGTGGCGCTGATGACCGACCTGCAGCGCGCCGCCTTCTACGACCCGCTCACCGGCCTGCCGAACCGCACCCGCCTGGTCGAGCTGGCCGAGGACGCGCTGGGCAGCCACGGCCGTCCCGATGCCACGCTGTGCCTGGTCGACATCGACCATTTCGCCGAGACCAACGACGCCCTCGGCCACCAGTTCGGCGACGCCCTGCTGGTGGCCGTGGCGCAGCGCCTGCGCGCGCGCCTGGACGCGCGCCTGGCGCTGGCGCGCATCGGCGGCGACATCTTCGCCGTGCTGGGGCCGTGCGCCGAACTCGATCCGCTGGCGCTGCAGTCGATGTTCACGGGACCGTTCTCGATCGAGGGCCAGGACGTGCGCGTGTCGGCCACGCTGGGCCTGGTGCGCCTGCGCGAGCACGACGGCAGCGCCGCCGACGCGCTCAAGGATGCCGACATCGCCCTCAAGCGCGCCAAGACCCAGCAGCGCGGCGGCCATTTCTACTTTTCGCGCGGCATGGGCGTGGAGATCCGCGAACGCGTGCGCCTGATGCATGCGCTGCGCAGCGGCTTCGCGCGCGGCGAACTGTTCCTGGCCTACCAGCCGCAGATCGACCTGGCCACGCGCCACCCGTTCGGCGCCGAGGCGCTGCTGCGCTGGCGCACCGAGGACGGCCGCTTCGTGCCGCCCGACCGCTTCATCCCGATCGCCGAGTATTCGGGGCTGATCATCGAGATCGGCGCGTGGGTGCTGCGCGAAGCCTGCGCCGAGCTGATGCGCGTGCGCGCGGCCGGCCACCTGGACTTCACGATGTCGGTGAACGTCTCGCAGGTGCAGTTCCGCCATCCGCAGTTCATCCCGATGCTGCGCCGCGCGATCGAGGAAAGCGGCGCGCCGCCGGAGCGGATCGAGCTGGAAATCACGGAATCGATGGCGATGGAGGAGCCCGACCTGCTGATCGAGCGGCTGGCGGAGATCAAGCGCACCGGGGTGTCGATCGCGATCGACGACTTCGGCACGGGGTTCTCCTCGCTGTCCTACCTGCAGCGCCTGCAGGTGGACCGCCTGAAGATCGACCGCGCCTTCGTCACCGAGATCACCGGCTCGGCGCGCGGCAGCAGCATCGCGGAGATGGTCATCGAACTGGGCCGCAACCTGGGCCTGTCGATCATCGCCGAGGGCGTCGAGGACGAGCGCCAGGCGCAGATCCTGCAAGCGCTCGGCTGCCCGCTGGCCCAGGGCTTCCTGTTCGCGCGCCCGCTGGCGCCGCAGGCCCTGATCGAATGGCTGGGCCGCGACGCGCTCACGCACGCGGCCTGATTCGCAGTCCCGGCGCAAGCACGTCGCCCCGGCGCGTGCCGGGGCCTGGTTCGCACGCGGTTCGATCGCGCGAGCGACACCAGGCCCCGGCCTGCGCCGGGGCGACGGTTCATTCCAGCAACGGGCCTGGCGGCCGCGTCAGTCTTCGGCCATCTGCTCCGCAGGCCAGTCGCGGATGTAGGCCTTGAGCATGCGGTTCTCGAAGCTCTGCGCTTCGAGCACGGCGCGGGCCACGTCGTAGAACGAGATCACGCCCAGCAGCGTGCGCGCGTTCATCACGGGCAGGTAGCGCGCATGCTTTTCCAGCATGATGCGGCGCACCTCGTTGACCTCGGTGTCCGGCGTGACGGTGATCGGGGCTTCGTCCATGTGCTTGCGCACCGTGCCCGCGCCGACCGACCCGCCGTTGGCATTGAGCGCCTTGATGACCTCGCGGAAGGTCAGCATGCCGACGAGGTCGCCGTATTCCATCACGACGAGCGAGCCGATGTCGTGCTCGGACATGGTATTGACGGCGTCGGCCAACGGCGTGTCCGGAGACACGGTGTACAGAATGTCGCCCTTGACCTGCAGGATCTCGGAAACCTTCATGTTGACCCCCTTGATAGGAGAGGATTGCGGCGTTGTAGAACTCATAATCGGACTCTATCCGATGCTCCCCAAAAAATCCAGCGCTGCGCACCGCCCGGGTGCGCATCCGGCCAATTTTTTTATGTCAACGATGAGTAAATGCTACGGTTAGCGCTAACCGGTGCTAGCATGCGGCCGTTTCCCTTTCCATGGATGGGCAAGACCATGAACGTTCCCGCGCAAACCGTCCTGCACGTGCAGGGCTCCCCAGTCTGGTGCAATGACGCCGGGCGCGCCTTCGATCCCGCGCTGCCGACCTTCGTGCTGCTGCACGGCGCGCTGAACGACCATTCGGTCTGGAACGTGCAGGCGGCCTGGCTGGCGGCGCACGGCTGGAACGTGTGCGCGCCCGACCTGCCGGGCCACGGCCGCAGCGGCGGCGCCGCGCTGGCCAGCGTGGAGGCGCTGGCCGACTGGGTGCCGGCGCTGCTCGACGCCGCCGGCGCGCGCCAGGCCGTGCTGGCCGGACACAGCATGGGCTCGCTGGTGGCGCTGGAAGCCGCCGCGCGCTTCCCCGAGCGCGTGGATGCCGTGGCCCTGCTCGGCACCGCCTGGCCGATGAAGGTGGCCGACGCGCTGCTCGCCGCGGCGCGCGACGACGTCGCGGGCGCCATCGAGATGGTGGCCAAGTGGTCGCATTCGGACGTGGGCGCGCAGGCCGGCCTGCGCGAGGCGTCGCGGCGCCTGATGCTGGGGCTGGCCGCGCGCGCGCCGGGCCTGCTGCACGTCGACCTGGCCGCCTGCAACGCCTATGCCGGCGGCATGGCGGCGGCATCCGCGCTGCACTGCCCGGTCCTGTTCGTGATGGGCGAACGCGACAGGATGACCCCGCCACGATCCGCGCAGATCCTGACGGAAGCCGTGCGCCATGGCAGAATCGCCACGGTGGACGCCGGCCACGCGATGATGGCCGAGCAGCCCGACGCGGTGCTGGAGGCGCTGGCGGTGTTCGCGGAAGAACGCCGCCACGCGCAGCCCGACGCCGCGCACCCATGACAAGGAGACCGGCCATGGCCGCCGTGCGCTACGACAGCTTCGCGCAGTTCTACCCGTACTACCTGGCCCAGCACGCGCACCGATTGTGCCGGCGCGCCCACTTCCTCGGCACGTCGTCGACCATCGCCGGCATCGCGCAGTACGTCGACAGCCTGAATCCGTGGTGGCTGCTGGTGGCCCTCGCCAGCGGCTACGGCGGCGCCTGGATCGGCCATGCCTTCTACGAAAAGAACCGGCCCGCCACGTTCGGCTACCCGTGGTACGCGTTCCGGGCCGACTGGGTCATGTACTGGCAGATGCTGACGGGCAAACTCAGCTGGTGAACCGCGTCAGCTCATCTTCGTCTCCTCGACATTGCCCGCCGCCATCTGGATCGGTCCGGCCTGCTCCTGCAGCAACGCGGCCGTCCCCGGCCAGCGCGCGCCCAGCAGGCGCGCCTTCGGCATCCAGATGTAGCACACGCTGTCGCCCTGATTGCCGCCGATGATGCAGTAGGCCTCGCCGCTCTCGCCCGCGTAGAAGCCCACGTGGCCCAGCGCGGACGCGCGCGCGCCGCGCCAGAACACCATGACGGCGCCCTCGCGTGGCGTCACCGCCGTGCCGAACGCCGTCCACGACCGGGCCAGCAGCAGGCCGGCGGGCAGCACTTCGGCCGGGAGCGTGGCGCCGATGCAGTGGCCGACGAACAGTCCGCACCAGGGCACCTCGTCGCCGGCATAGGCGATGTCGAGCTCGTCGGCCCACCGCAGGATGTCGGGATTGTCGCGCGCGCCCAGGATCTCGCGCGTGTACAGCAGGCGCCGCGCCTCCGCCAGCCACGGCAGCGGCGTGCGCACCGCGCCGTCCGCCGGCAGCACCCGCTGCAGGGCGGCCCACGTCCGCGGTCCGACGATGCCGTCCGCCGCGAGTCCCTCGCGGCGCTGGAATGCCGTCACCGCGGCAATGGTCCGGCGGCCCCAGATGCCGTCCACCGGACCCGGATCGCACCCCGCCGCCCGCAGCGCTTCCTGGATGTGCCTGACTTGGATGTCCATCGCAACCTCCCCCGTCGAATGAAGAACGATGCGGGGCCGGCGGCGGGCGCGGACGCGCCCCCCCGTCGTGCGGGCCCCGTCCAGCGTGGGACCGCGCGCCGCGGCGGGGGTTCAGCGGGCCGGAGCGGGCTGCGGGGGCGGCGCGGACGGCGGGCCGCCGAAATGGTCGGACAGCGTCTGGTCCAGGCCGCCCTCCACCACCGCCTCGACCCGGCGCGCGAGCGCCGCCGTATCGAGCCTGAGCGGCGAGTCCGGCGCCGGTTCGCCGGCCGGGCCGGCCGAGAAATCGGGCTCGCCCGCGCCACCGAAGGCGAACACGCGGTAGACGTCGGCCACCCGCACCAGGCCGGGGTCGACCAGCAGCACCCAGTTGTCGCTGCCGGCGCGCACGGTGCGCATCGCCTGCATGCGCCAGCGGCCCCGCGCCGGGGCCTCGGCCTGGACCCGGCCGACCCAGCCGGCCGCCACCATCTGCTGCAGCAGCTCGGTCATCTCGTCGTAGCCGATGCGCGTATGCAGGCGGATGCGCGCCGAGGACACCAGCCCGGTGCCCGTCATGCGCGCGCTGCCGTGCAACACCTTGAGGATCGCCATGGCGTCGACGAAGGCCCCGCCCGGCACCGGCTCGTACCACCAGCGCTCGTACTTGACGATGGGCAGCGCGGCCGTCAGCAGCGCGCCGACCAGGGTGATCATCCACGACAGGTAGAGCCACAGCAGGAACAGCGGCAGCGCCGCCAGCGCGCCGTAGATGATGGCGTAGGTCGGGAACTGGCGGATGAAAATGGCGAACACGCGCTTGGCGACCTCGAACGCCAGCGCCGCCAGCAGGCCGCCCCAGGCGGCGTCGCGCCAGTCGACGGTGCGGTTGGGCACGGTCATGTAGAGCAGCGCGTAGGCCGCCGTGATCAGCGCCACCGACACCGCCGTATAGAACAGCGCGCCCAGCACCGGCAAGCCGTCGGTCAGGCCATTGGTGGCGGTGAACAGCTGCGACGTGATCGTCAGCGAGATACCGATGGCCAGCGGCCCGAGCGTGACCAGCGCCCAGTACACCAGCACGCGCTGCACCAGCGGCCGCGGCTGGCGCACGCGCCAGATCTGGTTGAAGGCGCGCTCGATGGTGCCGATCAGCGCGGCCGAGGTGAACAGCAGCGCGACGCCGCCAACGGCCGACAGGCCGGTCGCCTTGCTGGCGAACTGGGTGAGGTTGCCCATGATCGTGTTGGCGATCGCCTTGGGCATCAGCATCTGCACGAACCAGTTGTCGAGCGCCAGGCGCAGCCGGCCGAACATCGGGAAGGTGGTGAAGATCGCCAGCACGATGGTGAGCAGCGGCACGATCGCCAGCGTGGTGGTGAAGGTCAGGCTGGCCGCCACCTGGGGCAGCCTCTCCTCGGTGAGGCGGCGGCGCGCGAAACGCACCAGGTCGCGCACCTCGGCCCGGGTCAGCGCGCGCGGGCGGTCGGGGAGCGCGTCGGGCGCGACGGCCAGGGCGGGCGGCAGGTTGTCGACGGAATTCACGGGCATCGGCAGGGCACGGGGCGAGGCGGACGGTCGGGACGCACGGCCCCAAAAAGCGTGCCGCGCGCTTCGTGTCATTGTATAAAGCGCCCTATAATACCAACGATGAACCCAACCAATCGGATTATCCTCGTTTTGTATTACTCGCGGCATGGCAAGACGCGCCGCCTGGCCGAGCTCATCGCCCAGGGCGTCGACGGCGTGCCCGGCATGGAGGCGCGGCTGCGCACGGTGCCGGCGGTGTCCACGGTGACCGAGGCGACCGAACCGGACATCCCGCGCAGCGGCGCGCCCTACGTCGAACCCGAGGACCTGGCGGCCTGCGCGGGCCTGGCCCTCGGTTCGCCGACGCGGTTCGGCAACATGGCGGCGGCGATGAAGTATTTCCTCGACGGCACGTCGAGCCAATGGCTGTCGGGCACGCTGGCCGGCAAGCCGGCCGCCGTGTTCACGTCGACGGGGAGCCTGCACGGCGGCCAGGAATCGACGCTGCTGTCGATGATGATCCCGCTGCTGCACCACGGCATGATGGTGATGGGCCTGCCCTACACCGAGCCGGAGCTGATGACCACCGCCAGCGGCGGCAGTCCCTACGGCGCGACCCACTGGTCCGGCGTGGACGGCAACCGCCCGGTGACGGAAGACGAAAAGCGGCTCGCCGTCGCGCTCGGCCGGCGCCTGGCCCTGGCCGGCCGCGCACTGGACGGCAAACTGGATGGGATGGATTAGGCAATGCAATTGCACAGGTTGTTCCACACGGGCGCGGTGACCAGCCTGGTCATCCTGTGCGCCTGGCTGCTGGCCTGGGAAATCGTGGTGGCGCCGCTGCACCCGGGCGGCTCGCTGCTGGCCCTGAAGGCGCTGCCGCTGCTGCTGCCGCTGCGCGGCGTCCTCAAGCGCGACTTGTACACGCTGCAATGGTCGTCGATGGTGATCCTCGTGTACTTCATCGAAGGCGTCGTGCGCGCCTGGAGCGACCGCAGCGAGCTGTCGCGCATCATGGCGCTGGGCGAAACCCTGCTGGTGTGCGCGTATTTCGCCTTCGCCCTGCTGTACCTGCGCCCGTACAAGAAAAAGGCGCAGCAGCTCGCCAAGGAATTGCTCGACAAGGTCAAAGTGCCGCATGACTGACCGCTTCCTCGACGAACTGCGCGCGATCGCCGGCGCCGCCCACGTGCTGACGGGCGCCGACGCCGCGCCGTTCCTGGCCGACTGGCGCGGCCGCTTCACCGGCAGCGCCCGCGCCGTCGTGCTGCCCGCCGACACCGCCGGCGTGGCGGCCGTCGTGCGCGCCTGCGCCGCGCACCGCGTGCCGCTGGTGCCCCAGGGCGGGCGTACCGGCCTGGTGCTGGGCAGCGTGCCGGACGCCTCCGGCAACGCCATCGTGCTGTCGCTGCGGCGCCTGGACCGCGTGCGCGCCGTCGACGTCGCCAACCGCACGCTGACGGTGGACGCCGGCTGCATCCTGCACGCCGTCCAGCAGGCCGCGCTGGACGCGGGCATGCTGTTCCCGCTGTCGCTGGCGGCCGAAGGCAGCTGCACCATCGGCGGCAACCTGTCGACCAATGCCGGCGGCACCGCCGTGCTGCGCTACGGGAATACCCGCGACCTGTGCCTGGGCCTGGAAGTCGTCACCGCCCAGGGCGAGGTCTGGGACGGCTTGCGCGGCCTGCGCAAGGACAATACCGGCTACGACCTGCGCGACCTGTACATCGGCGCCGAGGGCACGCTGGGCGTGATCACGGGCGCCGTCCTGAAGCTGTTCCCATTGCCGAAGGCGGCGCTGACGGCGCTGGTGGCGCTGGACGCGCCCGCCGCCGCGCTCGACCTGCTGGCGCTGATGGATGCCGAATGCGGCCCCACGCTGACCGGCTACGAACTGATGAGCGACGTCTGCCTGCAGCTGGTGGCCGCGCACTACCCGGCGCTGCCGCGCCCGTTCCGCGAACGCCATCCGCAGTACGCGCTGCTGGAACTGTCCAGCCACGAATCCGAGCGGCACGGCGTCGCGCTGCTGGAAGCGGCGATCGGCAAGGCGCTCGAGGCCGGCATCGCGCGCGATGCCGTCGTGGCCACCTCGATCGCCCAGTCGCGCGGCCTGTGGGCGCTGCGCGAGCACATCCCGCTGGCCCAGGCCAGGGCCGGCAAGAACATCAAGCACGACATCTCGCTGCCGGTCTCGCGCATGGCCGAGTTCATCGCCGGCACCGACGCCGCGCTGGACGCCGCCTACCCGGGCGTGCAAGTGGTGTGCTTCGGCCACTTGGGCGACGGCAACCTGCACTACAACGTCGCCCCGCCGCCGGGGGTGGCGCACGACGACTTCCTGGCGCAGCAGGAACCGGTCAACCGCATCGTGCACGACCGCGTGGCCGCCTGCGGCGGCTCGATCTCGGCCGAGCACGGCATCGGCGCCCTCAAGCGCGACGAACTGCCGCGCTACAAGGCCCCGGTCGAGCTGGCGCTGATGCGTGCGCTCAAGGCCGCCCTCGACCCGCTCGGCATCATGAATCCTGGCAAAATTCTTTGACCGGGAGACGATGCATGATCCGTAGCCATTTCCTCGCTTTCTTCACCGCGATGACCGTCGCGACGCTGGCCAGCGCGCCCGCCGGCGCCGCGCCCGTCTACAAATGCACCCACGGCGGCAAGGTCAGCTATGGCGACCGCCCGTGCGCGCACGGCCCGTCCATGGCACTGCCGCCGCCCGCCGCCGGCGTGGATCCGGAAGGCAAGAACACCGTGCCGGGCAACGATGCGCGCACGCTGCTGGAGATCGAAAAGCTGCGCATCGCCAGGGAACAGACAGCACAGCGGGCAGCGCAGCGCCAGGAGCGCCAGGAGCGCGCACGCCAGCGCGCCGACCGCGCCGCGGGCGCACGCCACAAGCAGTGCGAGCGCCTGAAGCTGCGCCAGCGCTGGGCCGCCGAGGACGCCGCCAGGGCGCGCGGCGCCAAGCGCGAGGCCGCCCAGCTGAAGGCCCGGCGCCAGGCCGAGGCGCTGGCCGTGGAATGCCCGGCTTGAACGCGCGCGCGGCCCGTCCACTCTGGCGCTGGCTGCTGCTGGGCGAGTGGCGCGCGCACCCGATGCGCGCGCTGCTGGCCGTCGTCGCCATCGCCGTGGGCGTGGCGATGGGCTTCGCCATCCACCTGATCAACGCCGCCGCGTTCAACGAGTTTTCCAGCGCCGTGCAGAGCCTGGCAGGCCAGGCCGACGTGCAGGTGCTCGGCCGCGAGCCCCAGTTCGACGAAGGCATCTATCCGCGCCTGACCGCGCACGCCGGCGTCGCCGTCGCCTCGCCCGTGCTGGAAGTCGATGCCGCCGTGCCGGCCGCCCGGGGCACGCTCAAGGTCATCGGCCTGGACGCCCTGCGCGCCGGCTTCATCGCGCCCGACCTGCTGGGGGTGCCGGCCGCCGACCGGCCGTTCGACGTGCTGGCCGACGACGCCGTGTTCCTGTCGCCGGCGGCCCGGGCCTGGCTGGGCGTGCGCGACGACGGCGGCACGCTGGTGCTGCGCGCCGGCACGGCCGACGTGCCGCTGCGCGTGGCCGGTTCCATCGTGCGCGCGCGCGCCGGGCAGCGCCTCGCGGTGATGGACATCGGCGCCCTGCAGTGGCGCCTGGGCCAGCTGGGCAAGCTGTCGCGCGTGGATCTGCGCCTGCGCGACGGCGTCGACCGCGCCGGGTTCGAACGCCGGCTGGCGGCCGAGCTGGAACGCGACTTTCCCGGCCGCTTCACGGTGGCGCGCCCGAACGACGCCGACCAGGAAAGCCGCAACGCCAACCTGAGCCGCGCCTACCGCGTCAACCTCACCGTGCTCGCCCTCGTGGCCCTGTTCACCGGCGCCTTCCTCGTGTTTTCCACCCAGGCCCTGTCCGTGCTGCGCCGGCGCAGCCAGTTCGCGCTGCTGCGCACCCTCGGACTGGAACGGCGCGCGCTGCTGCGCCAGGTGCTGCTCGAAGGCGCCAGCCTGGGCGTGCTCGGCGCCCTGCTCGGCATCCTGGGCGGCTACCTGCTGGCCGCCGGCGCGCTGGCGCTGTTCGGCGGCGACCTGGGCGCCGGCTACTTCGCCGGCGTGCGCCCGCAGGTGCGCTTCGCGCCGCTGGCGGCCGCCGTGTTCTTCGCGCTGGGCCTGGGCGTCGCGCTGCTCGGCTGCCTGGCCCCGGCGCTGGAAGCGGCGCGCGCCCGTCCCGCGATCGCGCTCAAGTCCGGCAACGACGAGGCCGCGCTGGCGCGCCTGGCGCGCGTCTGGCCTTCGCTGCTGTGCCTGGGCCTGGCCGGCGCCTGCGCGTTCGCCCCGCCGGTGCTGGGCCTGCCGCTGTTCGGCTACGTCGCCGTGGCGCTGCTGCTGGTCGGCGGCATCGGCCTGATGCCGCGCCTGGCCGCGGCCAGCTTCGGCGCGCTGCAGCGCCTGGCGCGCGGGCGCCTCGCACATGCCCCCGTGCCGGCCCTGACGCTGGCGCGCCTGGCCAACGCGCCCGGCCAGGCGGCGGTCGCGCTGGGCGGCGTGCTCGCCAGCTTCAGCCTGATGGTGGCGATGGGCATCATGGTCGCCAGCTTCCGCGCCTCGGTCGACGACTGGATGCTGCACATCCTGCCCGCCGACCTGTACGTGAGGAGCGGCGGCGGCACCGGCGCGCTGGGTCCGCGCGAGCAGGCGGCGCTGGCCGCGCTGCCCGGCGTGAAGGACGTACAGTTCCTGCGCACGCGGGCGCTGTCGCTGGACGCCGCCCGGCCCGCGGTGACGCTGGTCGCGCGCGACATCGACCCGCGCGACCCGGGCCGCCTGCTGGCCCTGGTCGGCCCCAGCGCGCCGGTGCCGGCCGGCGCGCGCCCGGCCTGGATCTCGGAAGCGCTGGCCGACCTGTACGGGCTGCGCCCCGGCCAGGCGCTGGCGCTGCCGCTGGGCGGGCGCAGCCGCGACTTCGTCGTCGCCGGCACCTGGCGCGACTACGCCAGCCAGTCCGGCGCCGTGATCGTGCTGCGCAGCGACTACCGCGCCCTGACCGGCGACGCCGACGTCACCGACGCCGCGCTGTACGCCGCCCCCGGCGCCGACGTCGAGCGGCTGGAGGCCGGCGTGCGCGCCCTGCCCTTCGGCGCGGCACTCACGCTGGCGCGGCCCGGCGACATCCGCGCCGTCAGCCTGCGCATCTTCGACCGCAGCTTCGCCGTGACCTACCTGCTGGAGGCGATCGCGATCGTCATCGGCCTGTCCGGCGTGGCCGCCACGTTCTCGGCCCAGACGCTGGCGCGCGCGAAAGAGTTCGGCATGCTGCGCCACGTGGGCGTCACGCGCGGCCAGGTGCTGGGCATCCTCGCCGTCGAGGGCGGCGCGCTGACGCTGCTGGGCGTGCTGACCGGCTTCGCGCTGGGCCTGGCCATCAGCCTGGTCCTGGTCTACGTCGTCAATCCGCAGTCCTTCCACTGGACCATGCAGCTGCACCTGCCCTGGCCGCTGCTGGGCGCCGTGGCCGGCGTGCTGGTGGCGGCCTCGGTGGCGACGGCGCTGGTGTCGGGCCGCTACGCGCTGTCCGGCGGGCCGGTGCGCGCCGTGCGGGAGGACTGGTGATGCCGGCCGCGCGCCTGGCCTGGCGGCTGCTGCTGGCCGCCTTCCTGCTGCTGGCCGGCGCCGCCGCCGCCGCGCCGCCCGCCTACGCCCCGGTGCTGCCGGGGCGCGCGCTGTCCTTCCCGGCCGACTTCGGCGCGCATCCGGACTTTCGCACCGAGTGGTGGTACGTGACCGGCTGGCTGCAGGGGCCGGGCGGCAAGCCGCTGGGCTTCCAGGTGACGTTCTTCCGCAGCCGCGGCAGCCACGATCCGGCCAATCCCAGCGCGTTCGCGCCCACCCAGCTGATCATCGGCCACGCGGCGCTGTCCGACCCGGCCCTGGGCCGCCTGGTGCACGACCAGCGCAGCGCGCGCGCCGGCTTCGGGCTGGCCTACGCCAACGCCGGCGACACCGACGTCAAGCTGGACGACTGGCGCATGCGCCGCGGCGCCGACGGCCGCTACCGCGTGGAGGTGCGCTCGGGCGCGCTGTCGTACACGCTGGTGCTGGCGCCCACGCAGGCGCCGATGCTGCAGGGCGAGCGCGGGTATTCGCGCAAGGGCCGCGGCGCCGGCCACGCCAGCTATTACTACAGCGAGCCGCAGCTCGGGGTGGAGGGCGAAGTCGCCTATGCCGGCAGCGGCGGCAAGCCGCTGAAGGTGACCGGCACGGCCTGGCTCGACCACGAGTGGTCCAGCCAGGTGCTCGACCCGGACGCCGCCGGCTGGGACTGGACCGGCATCAACCTGGACGACGGCGGCGCCCTGATGGCCTTCCGGATCCGCGACAAGGCAGGTGCTACACTATGGGCCCACGCGGCGCTGCGCGACGCTGCCGGGCGCGTCACGCAGTACGGCGCGGACGCGGTGCGCTTCGAGCCCGGCGCGCGCTGGACCTCGCCGCGCACCGGCGCCACCTATCCCGTCGGCGCCACCCTGGTGCTGGGCGCCACGCGCTGGCGCCTGGACGCGCTGCAGCCGGACCAGGAACTCGACTCGCGCCGCTCGACCGGCGCCGTGTACTGGGAAGGGGCGGTCACGCTGGCGCGCGACGGCCGCACGGTGGGACGCGGCTACCTCGAGCTCACCGGCTACGTGGCGGCCATGAAGCTGTAACGAGACAAGAAAAGACATCGACATGAACGACGGCAGTACCCCGACCCCGAACACCACCGCTCCCCGCGCCGCCGACGCGGCCGCCGCGCCCGCCGCGCCCGCCAAGGGCACGCTCGCCGCCCTGCGCGGCCTGCTGCCCTTCCTGCGCCCCTACCGGCGCCAGTTCGTGCTGGCCGGGATCGCGCTGCTGGTCGCCGCCGGCGCCACGCTGGCGATTCCCTACGCCTTCAAGCAGATGATCGACCACGGCTTCGGCGCCGCCGCCGGCAACGCCAGTCCGCACAACGTCAACGCCACCTTCCTGGCGCTGTTCGGCGTGGCCACCGTGCTCGGCGTGGCCACGGCCGCGCGCTTCTACATGGTGTCGTGGCTGGGCGAGCGCGTCACCGCCGACATCCGCAGCGCCGTATACGGCCACGTGGTGGGCCAGAGCCCGGAATTCTTCGAGACCACGCGCACCGGCGAAGTGCTGTCGCGCCTGACCACCGACACCACGCTGATCCAGACCGTGGTCGGCACCAGCATCTCGCTGGCGCTGCGCAACACCCTGCTGTTCGCCGGCGGCCTGGCGATGCTGTTCGTGACCAGCGCCAGGCTGACCTCGATCATCCTGGGCCTGCTGGTGCTGACCGTCGTGCCGATCGTGCTGTACGGCCGGCGCGTGCGCAAGCTCTCGCGCGACTCGCAGGACCGCATCGCCGACGCCTCGGCGCTGGCCGGCGAGATCCTCAACGCCATGCCGACCGTGCAGGCCTTCACCCACGAGCGCATCGAGGCGCGCCGCTTCGGCGCCTCGGTCGAGGGCGCGTTCGCCACCGCCATGCGCCGCATCCGCGCCCGCTCGGTGCTGACCATGCTGGCCATCGTGCTGGTGTTCGGCGCCATCGTGTTCGTGCTGTGGCTCGGCGCGCACGCGGTGCTGGAGGGATCGATGACCGGCGGCGACCTCGGGCAGTTCATCCTGTACGCCTCGATCGTCTCGGGCGCCATCGGCGCGCTGTCCGAGGTGATGGGCGAGGCCCAGCGCGCGGCCGGCGCCGCCGAGCGCCTGCTCGAGCTGCTGGCCGTGCGCTCCAGCATCCAGGACCCGGCCCGGGCGCGCGCCCTGCCCGCGCGCGCCGCCGGCGGCGCCGCGCTCCAGCTGGCCGGCGTCGACTTCTCCTACCCGTCGCGGCCCGAGTCGGCCGCGCTGGCGCAACTCGACCTGGACGTGCGGCCGGGCGAGACGGTCGCCATCGTCGGCCCGTCCGGCGCCGGCAAGACCACGCTGTTCCAGTTGCTGCTGCGCTTCTACGACCCGCAGGCGGGCGCGATCCGCCTGGACGGCGTCGACATCCGCGACCTCCCCCTGCACACGCTGCGCGGCGCCATCGGCATCGTCCCGCAGGACACCGTCATCTTCTCGGCCGACGCGCTGGAAAACATCCGCTACGGCCGCGCCGACGCCACCGACGCGGAAGTGATCGCGGCGGCGAAGCTGGCCGCGGCCCACGAATTCATCGAGCGCCTGCCGGAAGGCTACCGCTCCTTCCTGGGCGAGCGCGGGGTGCGCCTGTCGGGCGGCCAGCGCCAGCGCATCGCCATCGCGCGCGCGCTGCTGAAGAACCCGCCGCTGCTGCTGCTGGACGAAGCCACCAGCGCCCTCGACGCCGAATCGGAGCGCCTGGTGCAGGCCGCGCTGGAAGCGGCGATGGTCGGGCGCACCACCCTGATCATCGCGCACCGGCTGGCCACCGTGCAGCGCGCCGACCGCATCATCGTGATGGAGGACGGCCGCATCGTCGAGACCGGCACCCATGCGTCGCTGGTCGCGCTGGGCGGCATCTACGCCAACCTGGCGGCGCTGCAGTTCCACAACGTGCAGGTGACGGCGGCCGCGCAGGCATAGCCGCCGTGCAGGTTCGAATAACTTTCTGTTGCGCGGAAACATCGCAAGCCGGTAGGAAGTTTTGTTTCTTCGTGGATACATAACGTAACATGCGGGTTTGTGACCTTCTTGCACACTCCCATGAACAGAAAATCGTTCAGTTTCGACAACTGGACCGTCGGCTCCAAGATCACGGCGTTCACCTTCGGCCTGCTCAGCGTCATCCTCGCCGCCCTCGTCCTCACCATCAGCTGGACGACGTCCACGATGCTGCACGCGCGCGCCGTGGCGAATATGCAGAACGAACTGCGCAGCGTGGTCAACGCCGTCGCGCTGTTCAACCAGGCGATGACGAGCCAGGCGACCAGCTTCGGCCGCATCTTCGCCACCAACTTCGACGGCGCGTTCACGCTCGACGAGACGACCATGGTGACGGTCGGCGACAAGACCGTGCCCACGCTGAAGGACGGCGAGCACGCGCTGAACCTCGACTTCACGCTGCCCGACCGCTTCACGCGCCAGACGCGCGGCAACGCCACCATCTTCGTGGCCAGCGGCGAGGACTTCGTGCGCATCAGCACCTCGGTCAAGAAGGAAAACGGCGAGCGCGCCGTGGGCACGGCGCTGGACCGCGCCAGCCCGGCCTACGCCGCCATCCGCGCCGGCAAGCCCTACGTCGGCCTGACCCGCCTGTTCGGCAAGCAGTTCGTCACCGACTACGAACCGATCCGCGACCGCGCCGGCCGCGTGATCGGCATCCTGTACATCGGCCTGGACGTGGAAGCCGACATCGCCATGCTGAAGGACCGCATCAAGACGATGAAGGTCGGCCAGACCGGCTACTACTACGTGCTGAACGCCGCGCCCGGCAAGAACTACGGCGACCTGCTGGTGCATCCCACCAAGGAAGGCCAGAACATCCTGGCCAGCCGCGACGCCGACGGCCGCGCATTCATCCAGGAGATCCTGGAGACGAAGAACGGCCTGATCACCTACCCGTGGCAGAACGCCGAGTCGGGCGAGGCGGCCGCGCGCACCAAGGTCACCGCCTACACCCTGTTCAAGGACTGGAACTGGGTCATCGCCGGCGGCACCTACGAGGACGAGATCACCCAGGAGGCCGCGCGCCTGCGCGACCGCTACATCATGATCGGCCTGGCGGCGCTGGGACTGTTCGCGGCGATCCTGCACACCGTCATGAAACGCACCGTCACGCTCCCGCTGAAGCAGGCGCGCGACACCGCCCAGCGCATCGCCCAGGGCGACCTGACCGCCGCCATGCACGTGGCGCGGCGCGACGAGATCGGCCTGCTGGCCGACGCCATGAACGAGATCAGCCACGGCCTGTCGGCGGTGGTGGGCCAGGTGCGGCGCGGCGCCGAGCAGATCGCCAGCGCGTCCGGCGAGATCTCGAGCGGCAACCTCGACCTGTGCTCGCGCACCGAGCAGCAGGCCGCCAACCTGGCCTCGACGGCGAACGCGATGCAGGACCTGACCGAGACCGTGCGCCGCAACGCCGGCGACGCCCAGCAGGCCAACCAGCTGGCCCTGAACACCTCGCTGGTGGCGCAGGAAGGCGGCCGCATGGTGCGCCAGGTGATCGACACCATGGACACGATCAAGGCCTCGTCCGGCAAGATCAACGACATCATCGGCGTGATCGACGGCATCGCCTTCCAGACCAATATCCTGGCGCTGAACGCGGCCGTCGAGGCGGCGCGCGCCGGCGAGCAGGGCCGCGGCTTCGCGGTGGTCGCCACCGAGGTGCGCAGCCTGGCCCAGCGCAGCGCCGCGGCGGCGCGGGAAATCAAGACGCTGATCCAGGCGTCCAGCGCCGAGGTCGACGCCGGCAGCCGCCTGGTGCAGGAAGCGGGCAGCACGATGAACGACGTCCTGTCCAGCACCGAGCAGGTCACCGCCATCATGGCGCGCATCAGCGCGGCCAGCACCGACCAGAGCGCCGGCATCGAGCACATCAACCGCTCGGTCGGCGAGATGGACGAGGTCACGCAGCAGAACGCCGCCCTCGTCGAGGAAGCCAGCGCCGCCGCCCAGGCGATGCAGGAACAGGCCGACCAGCTGGCGCGCGCCGTGCGCCTGTTCAAGCTGGACGAGGCATCCGGGGCCGGCGCGCGCGCGGCCCTGGCGCGCTACTGAGTCCCCCGCCGCGGCGGCGTTCGGTGTAGAGTAGCGGCGGCCAAGCCGGCCGCCGCTACGGAGCCACCTTGAACGACACCGACCTGCTCGCCCGCTGCACCGCCATCCTCCCGGGCCACCGCGCCCTGTCCCCCGCCGAGACCTTCGCCGCCATGGCCGCCTGGTGCGACGCCAACGGCGTCGCCCACGACGTCTACGGCGAAGGCGCCCTCGTGCAGGACTTCGAGCGCAAGGTCGCCGCCGTCCTCGGCTTCGAGGCGGCCGCCTTCTGCATCAGCGGCACCATGGCCCAGGTGACGGCGCTGCGCCTGGCCAGCATGGAGCGCGGACGCGCGCCGGTGGCCCTGCACCCGACCTCGCACATCTTCGTGCACGAAGGCTCGAACCACCAGTTGCTGGACCATTTCGACGCGCTGTGGATCGGCGAGCGCCACCGTCCGTGGAGCGCCGCCGACATCGCCGCCGTGCCCGACCGCCTGGCCGCCGTCGGCCTGGAAATCCCGATGCGCGAGATCGGCGGCCAGCTGACGCCATGGGACGACCTGCAGGCGATCAAGGCGCACTGCCGCGCGCGCGGCATCCACCTGCACATGGACGGCGCCCGGCTGTGGGAAGCCGCGGCCGGCTACGGCCGCCCGGTGGCCGAGATCGCCGCCGGCTTCGATTCGGTCTACGTGTCGCTGTACAAGGGCATCGGCGGCCTGGGCGGCGCGATGCTGCTGGGCAGCGCGCAATTCGTCGCGCAGGCGGCGCGCTGGTTCGCGCGCCAGGGCGGCCGGCTGGTGCACCAGTCCCCCTACGTGGCGGCGGCCGCGATGCAGTTCGACGCGCGCCTGGCCGCCATGCCCGACTACTTCCGCCGCACGCAATTCCTGTACGGCGTGCTGGCCGACCACCCGGCACTGAAGGTCAACCCCGCGCGTGCGCAGGCGAACATGCTGCACGTGCACCTGCCGGTGGGGCGCGAACGCGCGCTCGAGATCCGGCGCGAGATCGCGCGCGAGCACGGCACCTGGATCTTCTACCGCATCAACCACGGCGTGCTGCCGGATACCTCCTACTTCGAGGTGTACGTGGGCGACAACCTGCTCGACATGCCGGACGGCCGCGTGCGCGAGGCCGTGGCCGCCCTGGCCCGGGCGATCGGTTAAAATGCGCTTTTGTCACCGTCATTAGCAAGTACCCGATGCGCCAATACCTCGACCTGATGCGCCACGTGCTCGAGCACGGCGCCGTCAAGACCGACCGCACCGGCACCGGCACGCGTTCCGTGTTCGGCTACCAGATGCGCTTCGACCTGCAGCAGGGCTTTCCGCTGGTCACCACCAAGAAGGTCCACCTGAAGTCGATCATCCACGAACTGATCTGGTTCCTGGCCGGCTCCACCAACATCGCCTACCTGAAAGAGCACGGCGTCTCGATCTGGGACGAGTGGGCCGACGCCAACGGCGACCTGGGCCCGATCTACGGCTACCAGTGGCGCAACTGGCCGGCGCCGTCCGGCGCGCACATCGACCAGATCGCCCAGGTGCTGGACCAGATCAGGCACACCCCGGATTCGCGCCGGATGATCGTCTCCGCCTGGAACGTGGCCGACATCCCGCAGATGAAGCTGCCGCCCTGCCACGCCTTCTTCCAGTTCTACGTGGCCGACGGCAAGCTGTCCTGCCAGCTCTACCAGCGCAGCGCCGACATCTTCCTGGGCGTCCCGTTCAACATCGCCTCCTACGCGCTGCTGACCCACATGATGGCGCAGCAGGCGAACCTGGAAGTGGGCGACTTCGTCTGGACCGGCGGCGACTGCCACCTGTACGCGAACCACCTGGAGCAGGTGCAACTGCAGCTGTCGCGCGAGGAGCGCCCGCTGCCGTCGCTGGTCATCAAGCGCAGGCCCGACTCGCTGTTCGACTACCAGTTCGAGGACTTCGAGGTCGTCGGCTACGATCCGCATCCGGCCATCAAGGCGCCGGTGGCGGTCTGATGCAAGCCCTTTCCGGAGACTCCCGATGACCCAGCACCTGACCCTCGTCGTCGCCATGGACGCCCAGCGCGGCATCGGCATCGACAACAAGCTGCCCTGGCACCTGCCCGAGGACCTGGCGCACTTCAAGCGCGTCACCCTCGGCCGCCCGATCATCATGGGGCGCAAGACCTTCGATTCGATCGGCCGCGCGCTGCCGGGCCGGCGCAACATCGTCGTCACGCGCAACCCCGACTGGCGCCACGACGGCGTCGAGGTGGCCGCGTCGCTGGAAGACGCGGTGGCGCTGGCGCGGGCCGATGGCGGCGGCGCCAGCATCATCGGCGGCGCCCAGATCTTCGCGCAGGCGCTCGACCTGGCCGACCGCATGGTGATCACGCACATCGACAAGACCTACGCCTGCGACACCTTCTTCCCGGAGATCGACACGGCGCGCTGGACGGCCGTGGCCAGCGCGCCGCAGCGCTCGCAGGCGGAGGACGTGGCGTTCTCGTTCGTGACCTACGACCGGGTCAAGTGACCCTGGCCGCCGCGCGGCGCTCGCGGAACTGGCGCTGCAGCCCCTCGTGGCGGTGGCTGAAGAATCGCGAGATGAACCAGGCCCCGATGCGCGTGGCGAAGCGCGGCGTGAATTCCAGCGTGTCGACCACGCGGGTGCCGTCGGCCGCCGGCACGATGGCGCGCTCGTGGCGCCAGGCCTTCATCGACAGCAGCGGCGACTGCTCGACGAAGCGCCGGCCCGGCTCGATCTCGACGAAGGTCAGGCGCGACAGGTCCACCGGAACGACGCCGAACAGCAGGAACTTGCAGTTGCCCAGGGGCTTGCCGAGGCTGCCCGGATCCTGCGGCACCTCGCGCATGCCCTCGGGGAAATCGAGCTTGAGGACCGGCGCCATTTCCGCGTCGACGCCCCGTACCGACGTGCTCCAGCGCCACAGTTCGCCGGGCGTGCGGGGCAGCTTGCTTTCGAATGTGACGCGTACCGTACTCATGGTGGACTCCTCGCTCGGACCGTGCGCCGCAACCGCGCACCCTGGCAGGGTAACGCCGGGGCCGCCATCGGCTCCGTTATGCCGCTAACATAAACCGGCACCCGGTCCGCTGTCATGGCGGTTAAACAAGAGTGCGCCACAATATCGGGCATCTGGCTAACCTGACAAAAAATTCTGCACGGGATCAGGCAAATTCTGCGAAAATCCGCTTCTCTTTTTTCCCCGGTGCCGTGCCCGGCCTTCGCCCATGACCTGGACGGCGGCGTGCACGGCGCTTCGCTTTGGAGCTGTCCATGAAATTTCGTTTCCCCATCGTCATCATCGACGAGGATTTCCGTTCCGAGAACACGTCCGGCCTCGGCATCCGCGCGCTTGCCGCCGCGATGGAAAAAGAAGGCATGGAAGTGCTGGGCCTGACCAGCTACGGCGACCTCGCGCAGTTCGCCCAGCAGCAGTCGCGCGCCTCGGCCTTCGTGCTGTCGATCGACGATGAGGAATTCGGCGGCGGCACCCACGAGGAAGCGGAGATCGCGCTGGCCAGCCTGCGCGCCTTCGTGCAGGAGATCCGCCACAAGAACTCGGACATCCCGATCTACATCTACGGCGAGACCCGCACCAGCCGCCACATCCCGAACGACATCCTGAAGGAGCTGCACGGCTTCATCCACATGTTCGAGGACACGCCGGAGTTCGTGGCGCGCCACATCATCCGCGAAGCCAAGGCCTACCTCGATTCGCTGGCGCCGCCGTTCTTCCGCGCGCTGGTCAACTACGCCAACGACGGCTCCTACTCGTGGCACTGCCCGGGCCACTCGGGCGGCGTCGCCTTCCTGAAGAGCCCGATCGGCCAGATGTTCCACCAGTTCTTCGGCGAGAACATGCTGCGCGCCGACGTCTGCAACGCGGTCGAGGAACTCGGCCAGCTGCTCGACCACACCGGCCCGGTGGCGAAGTCGGAGCGCAACGCCGCGCGCATCTACAACGCCGACCACTGCTACTTCGTCACCAACGGCACCTCGACGTCGAACAAGATGGTCTGGCACTCGACCGTGGCGCCGGGCGACATCGTCGTGGTCGACCGCAACTGCCACAAGTCGATCCTGCACTCGATCATCATGTGCGGCGCGATCCCCGTGTTCCTGATGCCGACCCGGAACAACCTGGGCATCATCGGCCCGATCCCGCTGGAAGAGTTCTCGCCCGAGTCGATCCGCAGGAAGATCGAGGCGAACCCGTTCGCGCGCGACGCCAAGAACAAGAAGCCGCGCATCCTGACCATCACCCAGTCGACCTACGACGGCGTGGTGTACAACGTCGAGACGCTGCGCGAGCTGCTCGACGGCGAGATCGACACGCTGCACTTCGACGAAGCCTGGCTGCCGCACGCGACCTTCCACGACTTCTACAAGAACATGCACGCAATCGGCCGCGACCGCCCGCGCGCCAAGCAGTCGATGATCTTCTCGACCCAGTCCACGCACAAGCTGCTGGCCGGCCTGTCGCAGGCCTCGCAGGTGCTGGTGCGCGAATCCGAGACCGTGCAGCTCGACCAGGACGCCTTCAACGAAGCCTACCTGATGCACACGTCGACGTCGCCGCAGTACTCGATCATCGCCTCGTGCGACGTCGCCGCCGCGATGATGGAAGCGCCGGGCGGCACCGCGCTTGTCGAGGAATCGATCTACGAGGCGCTGGACTTCCGCCGCGCCATGCAGAAGGTGGACGCCGAGTACGGCGACGACTGGTGGTTCAAGGTCTGGGGTCCGCAGGACTTCAGCGCCGAGGGCATCGGCACCCAGGCCGACTGGATGATCCACGCCGAGGACGACTGGCACGGCTTCGGCAGGCTGGCCGACGGCTTCAACATGCTGGACCCGATCAAGGCCACCATCGTCACGCCGGGCCTGTCGCTGGACGGCTCGTTCGGCGCCTCCGGCATCCCGGCCTCGATCGTGACCAAGTACCTGGCCGAGCACGGCGTGATCATCGAGAAGTGCGGCCTGTACTCGTTCTTCATCATGTTCACGATCGGCATCACCAAGGGCCGCTGGAACACGCTGGTCACCGCGCTGCAGCAGTTCAAGGACGACTACGACCGCAACCAGCCGATGTGGCGCATCATGCCGGAATTCACCGCGGCCAACCCGCGCTACGAATCCTGGGGCCTGCGCGACCTGTGCCAGCAGATCCACGACTTCTACAAGTCGCGCGACGTGGCGCGCCTGACCACCGAGATGTACCTGTCGGACATGGTCCCGGCGATGAAGCCGTCGGACGCCTTCGCCAAGATGGCGCACCGCGAGATCGAGCGCGTGGCGATCGAGGAACTGGAAGGGCGCATCACGGCGATCCTCCTGACCCCGTACCCGCCGGGCATCCCGCTCCTGATCCCAGGCGAGCGCTTCAACAAGACGATCGTCGACTACCTGCGCTTCGCGCGCGACTTCAACGAGCGCTTCCCGGGCTTCGAGACCGACGTGCACGGCCTGGTCAAGCGCGAGGTCGACGGCAAGCGCGGCTACTTCGTCGACTGCGTCAGGCAGGACTGAGCGGCGGCGCCGCCGCGCGAGCCCGGAGCGATCCGGGCTTTTTTTTCGAACCGAGAACGAGGAGTCCGCCATGCCATGCTTCCGTACCGCCGCCGTCGCCCTGCTGGCGTTGTCGCTCGACGCGTCCGCCGCCACCGACTGCGCCAATGCCAGCAACACGCGCGCCATCGAGGAATGCGCGGCGCGCGAACAGAAGGCCGTCGAGGCGAAGCTGAACACGGTCTACCAGGACGTCATGCGGCGCCTGGCCGGCAGGGACGATGCCGCAGTGCGGCGCAAGCTGCAGTCGGCCCAGCGCGCCTGGATCGCGTTCCGCAAGGCCGATTGCGATGCCGTCTATGAAAAATGGAGCGGCGGCACGATCCGCGGCACGATGTTCGTCGGCTGCATGCAGCGCCGGGCCGAGCAGCGCATCAAGGAGCTGGAAGACTTCGGCGCGGGCGGCTGAGCGGACGGCGTCCGTTTGACGGCGCGCAAGCATGACGCCCGCGCCACCGCCCGCCCCGAACCCGGCGCCCTCCCCCCGGTCGAACTGGCATTCGACAGGCTCGCACCCGGAGGACGCCATGGATCCGCAACTCACCGACTGGGGCCATTCGCTGATGGCCTCGCTGTCCGCAGCCATGTCCCTGCTGTTCGCGGCCGTGCCGCGCATACTGGGATTCCTAGTCATCGTCGGCATCGGCTGGCTGGTGGCGACCCTGCTCGAGCGCCTGCTGGTGGCCGTGCTGCGCGCCGTGCACTTCGACGGCTTCGCCGAGCGCGCCGGCATGGCGGGTCCCGGCGGCCTGCTGCGCGCCCTGCGGCGCGAGCCGTCGGCCCTGCTGGGCCTGATCGCCAAGTGGTTCGTGCGCCTGATCGTGCTGGTGGCCGCCTTCGACGCGCTGGGCGTGCCGGCCGTGTCCCAGGTATTGCAGCAGCTGCTGCTGTGGCTGCCCAACCTGGCGGTGGCGCTGGTCGTGCTGGTCCTGGGCGGCATCGCCGCCAATGCCCTGGGCGACCTGGTGCGCCGCGCCGCCGCGCGCAGCCGCATGGGCGCCATCGACGGGCTGGGCACGGCCGCCAGGTGGGTCGTCTGGGCCTTCGCCATCCTGGTGGCGATCAACCAGGTCGGCATCGCCAGCTCGCTGGTGACGATCCTGTTCATGGCGATCGTGGGCGCCGTGGCGCTGGCGCTGGGCCTGTCCTTCGGCCTCGGCGGGCGCGACACGGCCGGCATGATCGTGCGCCACTTCTACGAGCGCCAGCGCGGCGCCAGCCCGCCGGCCTACGGCGCGTCGCTGGGCACGCAGGAACGCACGGGCCGCGTCGGCTACACGGGTGTCGAGCAACGCCATGCGCCGGGGGACCGGCGCAGCAATCCGAACGGACGGCGCGCGGCCACCTGAGCCGGCGCGGCGAAGTCGGGCGTGACGCGTCACGAAAAAGAGCATCGGCCCGGTGCCGGGCGCGCGGGCGACACATTATCGCGCTGGCGCCGGCCGAGGCAGGGTCCCAGGGTCGCGGGGTCCCGTTGCCGGAAGCGCCCCGGGTTCCGGCCTGCGCCGGAACGGCGTTCGACATCGACGTCGAACATGATACGGCCTGGCGCACCAGGCCCGTAAAACCGTATCAGGTTTTCGGCAGCGTCACGCCGTGCTGGCCCTGGTACTTGCCGCCGCGGTCGCGGTACGAGGTCTCGCACACTTCGTCGCTCTCGAAGAACAGCACCTGCGCGCAGCCCTCGCCGGCGTAGATCTTGGCCGGCAGCGGCGTGGTGTTCGAGAACTCCAGCGTCACATAGCCTTCCCATTCCGGCTCGAACGGCGTCACGTTGACGATGATGCCGCAGCGCGCATAGGTCGACTTGCCCAGGCAGACGGTGAGCACGTTGCGCGGGATGCGGAAGTACTCGATGGTGCGGGCCAGCGCGAAGGAATTCGGCGGGATGATGCAGACGTCGCTCCTGACGTCGACGAAGGAATTCGAATCGAAGTTCTTCGGATCGACGATGGTGCTGTTGATGTTGGTGAACACCTTGAATTCGTCGGCGCAGCGGATGTCGTAGCCGTACGACGAGGTACCCCACGAGATGATCTTGCGGCCGTCGGACTCGCGTACCTGCTTGGGCGAGAACGGTTCGATCATGCCGTGCTGCTCCGCCATCCGGCGGATCCATTTGTCGCTCTTGATACTCATCGCTGGGGCTTCCGTTCCTGTTTTGCTGATTGCGGGATATGAATCCCGCAATTCTACGCGATTCGGGCGGCTTTTTATACGGCCAGCGCCCGGTCCCGCGGCGCGGCCGCCTGGGCGCCCTGGGCCAGCAGGCGCAGGATCATCTCGTGCGTGAGCCGGGCCGTCAGCTGCGGCGACTCCATCGGGTACAGGTGCGTGCCGGGAATGGTCACGAGGTTCTTGCCGACCAGCCTGCGCGTCGCCTCCAGGCCGGCCTGGCGCAGCTCCTGCGAATCGGTGCCGGCGACGAAGCCCACCGGCACCGGGAACGGCCGGCGCAGGATGGCATCCATGTCGTGCGGCAGCGTGCTGTAGATGGCCGCCTCGACGTCGCGGTCGAAGCGCAGCTGCACGCCGTCGGGATGGGGCTGCAGGCCATGGTCGAGATAGTCGTCGAGGGCGCCGGGCGCCCAGGCGCGGAAGATCGGCTTGGCGTAAAAGTGGTCGAACGCGGCCTGGCGCGACGGCCACACGTGGCGCCGCCGCAGCGCGACGCCGCCCGGCGACAGCCGGTAGCGCAGGCCCAGCGCCTTGGCGGCGCGCCAGACCAGCGCGCGCCAGCCGGCGACCACCGGCGAATCGAGCATCACCACGCAGCGCGCCAGGTCGGGCCGCTTGTACGCGGCCAGCATGCTGACGGCGCCGCCCAGCGAGTGGCCGACCAGGATGGCCGGCCGGCCATGCGCTTCCAGCAGCGCGATCAGCTCGTCGACCAGGCCGCGCCAGTTGTCGTCGACCGGCCAGCGCGCATCGTGGCCCAGCATGTCGGTGGTACGGACATCGTAATCGTCGCGCAGCAGGTCGAGCAGCCGGCCGTACGAGCCGGACGGATAGCTGTTCCCGTGCGTGAAATGCAGCAGTGGTTTGGTCATCGGGGGCGGACGCAGCAAAAACGACGACGCCCATTGTAATGCCGCCGTCACGTCCGCGAACCGCTATTAGAGGGAAACACCTACGGCCGGCGCGACCGTGGAGGCTTGGATGGCCGAACCCATCACTCCGCCGATCGACGGCGCCATGCCGGCGCGGATGCCGCCGCGCACGCTGCCCGACGGCGCCGGCGCGCTGGCGACGCCGGCGGCGCGGCGGTGGCTGCCCTCGCCCCCGCCCTCGCCCGGGCACGGGCCGGCCGTCGCCTCCGGGATGCCGGCGACCAGCCAGCGCGACGACGCGCATGGGTCACGGCCGGACGCCAGCAGGCACGGGACGCCGGACTGCAGGCCACGGTGGTGGTCATGGCCGCTGTCGCTGTCGTCACGGCCCTGTCCGGCGTCGTGGTCGCGGTGGAATCGCATGGGATGCTCCTGGTGCGCTGCGCTGCTGGCGACCACGGGACTACGGGCGTCGCGCTGCGGACTGGTCGCCGCGCGGACCACGTTCGCGGCGCTGGCGCAGCGCGGCGCGTTGCTCCGGCGTCAGCACGGCCAGCACCTGGGCTTCGGTGCGGGCGCGCAGCAGCGCCTCGGCGGCCACGGCCTGGCCGAGGTCGCGCGACAGCGCCGCCGCCCGCGCCTCGTCGAAGCGCTCGGCGCGGCCCAGTTCGCGCAAGCCGTCGGCGGCCTTGCGCACCGCCTTCTGCTGGTCGCGGCGCTGCGGCGCCTGGGCGTGCAGGATGGCGAACAGCTTGTCCTGCTGGGCTTCCGACAAGGCCAGTCCGTGCAGGTGGCCGAACGGCATGCCCGGGCCGGGTCCGTCCCATCCCGGTCCGCCGAAGGCGCCGGGGCCGCCATAGGGAGCGCCGTGGGGACCGCCGTCGGGGCCACCGTGGGGGTCGAAGCCTGCCGGAGGCGGCGCGGCGTCGGCAGGCGTGGCGCCGGGCGCGGCGTGCGCGGGAAGGCCTGCGGCAAGGGCCGCGGCGAACGATGCGGCCAGCAGCGCGGCCGCCAGGGGGCGAGCGAGAGTCATCGTGGTCATCCTTTCTGAATCGGAGAGCGCATTCTCGGGCGGCGCGATGTAAAGCGGTGTCGCGTCGGTGTAAATCGGCGTAAAGGCGGGCGCCGGGCCGTCCCCCGCGGCGCCCGCCTTTGCTAAGATGCGAGCATGAACCAAGTCCTGCTCATCGACGACGACGCCGAACTGGTCGGCATGTTTTCCGAATACATGGAACAGGAGGGCTTTCGGGTCTCCTGCGCCCACGACGGCGAGACCGGCGCGCGCGAGGCCCTCAGCGGCCAGTACGCGATCGCCGTGCTCGACGTGATGATGCCGCGCATGAACGGCATCGAGACGCTGCGCCGCATCCGCGCCGCCAGCCGCATGCCCATCCTCATGCTGACCGGCCGCGGCGACGACGCCGACCGCATCCTCGGCCTGGAACTGGGCGCCGACGACTACGTCACCAAGCCCTGCACGCCGCGCGAGCTGACGGCGCGCGTGCGCGCGATCCTGCGCCGCACCCAGGGCAGCGGCAACGACGGTCCCGGCATCACGCTCACGGTCGGCAAGCTGACCATGCTGCCGGAACAACGCCGCGCGACCTGGGACGGCCAGGCGCTGGAACTGACCAGCACCGAATTCAACCTGCTCGAGGTTCTGGCGCGCAACGCCGGCCGGCCGGTGAGCAAGAACGACCTGTCCGAACAGGGCCTGGGGCGCCCGCTGGCGCGCTTCGACCGCAACATCGACGTCCACCTGAGCAGCCTGCGCCACAAGCTCGGCACGCTGTCCGACGGCCGTTCCTGCCTGCAGACCGTGTACCGGCTCGGCTACCAGCTGATCCGCGAGTGACGATGGGCCGGCTGTTCTGGAAGTTCTTCCTGTCGATCCTGCTCGCCCAGGTGGCGGCGACGATCGGCATCGGCGGCACGCTGTGGCTGCGCGACCAGGCGCGCCAGCGCGCCAGCGAACCGACGCTCGACGCCAGTCCGCCCGCGACCATCATGATGGACGCCGCCCGCGCCACGCTCAGGCACGGCGGCGTCGACGCGCTGCGCGAACTGGTCGGCACCAGCCGCCGCATGCGCCTGTACGTCCTCGACGAACAGGGCCACGAACTGCTGGACCGCACCGTGCCGGCCAAGCTGCGCGAGGAAGTCGAGCGCAGCCTCGCCGGCGCCGGGCCGTCCCAGGCGGTCGCGCACCTCGCCGGCCCGGACGGCCGCCGCTACGTCGCCTTCGCGTCGCGCGCGCCGCGCCTGCCCGGGCCGCCGCCGGGCATGGGCATGGGCGGCCCGGGTCCCGGACCCTTCGCCGGACCCTTCGCCGGCCCCGGCGGCCCTCCCGGCCCGGCGGTGGGCGGCGGTCCGCGCCGGGCGCCGGGCTGGTTCGGCATGCCGCCGGAACTGGGCCACCACGTCGGCCGCTGGCTGCCGATCGTCGCCGCCACGCTGGCCAGCCTGCTGTTCGCGGCGCTGCTGGCCTGGTACTTCTCGCGCCCCATCCGCGCGCTGCGCAACGCCTTCGAGGCCGCCGCCGCCGGCGACCTGGCGCCGAAATTCGCCGCCGGCAGGCCGCGCCTGATCGGCGACGAACTGGCCGAACTCGGGCAGGACTTCGACCGCATGAGCGCCCAGCTGCGCAGCCTGATGGAGGGCCAGCGTCGCCTGCTGCACGACGTCTCGCACGAGCTGCGCTCGCCGCTGGCGCGCCTGCAGGCCGCCATCGGCCTGGCGCACCAGCAGCCCGAGCGGATCCAGCCCAGCCTGGAGCGCATCGAGCGCGAGAGCGTGCGCATGGACCGCCTGGTCGGCGAGCTGCTGACGCTGTCCCGCCTGGACGCCGGCGCGAGTCCGCCCGCGTTCGAACCGGTCGACCTCGTCGAAATGGTCGACCAGGTCGCCGAGGACGCGCGCTTCGAGGCCGGCGCCCGCGTGGCGGTCGATGCCCCGACGCCGGTGACGGTACGCGGCGCGCCCGACCTGCTGTGGAGCGCCGTCGAGAACATCGTGCGCAACGCCGTCAAGCACGGCGGCGCGGACGGCCAGGTCGACGTGGTCGTCCATCCGGACGGCGGCCAGGTGCACGTCGAGGTGCTCGACCGCGGCCCCGGCATCGCCGAGGCGCACCTGGGCGACGTGTTCGAACCGTTCTTCCGCTCGAACCCGACCCGCAACAACGTCGACGGCCACGGCCTGGGCCTGGCCATCGCCCGGCGCGTGGTCGAGACCCACGGCGGGCGCATCGCGGCGGCGAACCGCGACGGCGGCGGCCTGCGCGTGACGATCACGCTGCCGCTGGCCGGCCAGGACGCGCCCGTGCGCAGCGCGCGCGCCGCCTGAGCGGCCGCGCCGCACGACCGTCATCGGCGCGCCGACCCGCCCGGCGGCGGGCGCGCTTGCTCGGCGGGCGCGGTCGGCGCACTCGGTCGGCGCACCCGGCAGACTCGCTCAACCGGCTCGCTCAACCGGCGCGCCCGGCCGGCGCACGCACCCGGCGCGTTCAGCGGCCATGCCAGTAGCGCGGCGCGTCGTGGCGCCACGACCGCACCACGATGCCGCCGTCCGGCGCGGCGCCCGCCTCGATGCGCAGCGCGCCCGCCTCGTCGGTGCGCCAGCGCGCGATGCCCAGCGCGCCGTAGCGCGCGTAGACCTCCGCCTTCGGATGGCGGTAGCGGTTGCGGTAGCCCACCTGGAAGATGCCGATCGACGGCCGCACCGCCTGCAGGAAGGCCGGGGTCGACGAGGTGCCGCTGCCGTGGTGCGGCGCCAGCAGCACGTCGGCGCGCAGCGCGGCGCCCGCCGCCAGCAGGCGCGCTTCCTGGGCCGCCTCGATGTCGCCGGCCAGCAGCATCGCGCGCCGGCCGTTCGACACGCGCAGCACGCAGCTCAGCGCATTGGCCTTGCCCGGGCCCGCGGCGCCGGCGTAGGCGTCCGGCGCCGGATGCAGCATCTCGAAGCGGATGCCGTCCCACGCCCAGCGCTGGCCGGCGGCGCAGCGCAGGTGGCGCCGCGCCGCGCGCGCGACCGGATGCGCGTCCGCCAGCGAGGACGCCACCCAGGCGCTGTCGATCTCGCCCAGCACGGCCAGCGCACCGCCGGCATGGTCGGTGTCGGCGTGGCTGACGACGACGCCGTCCAGCGCCGCGATGCCGCGCATGCGCAGGTAAGGCAGGATCACGCGGCTGCCGGCGTCGGCGCCGGGCGCATAGGCCGGGCCGGTGTCGTACAGCAGGCGGTGGCCGGGCGTCTCGACCAGCAGCGCCATGCCCTGGCCGACGTCGAAGGCCGTCACCCGGAACGTCCCCGGCGCCGGACGGTCCGGCAGCGCCGCCAGCAGCGGCAGCCAGGCCAGCGCGCCGGTCCAGCGCAGCGGCCAGCCGCGCGGCATCAGCAGCCAGGCGGTGCCGCCCAGCGCCAGCAGGAAGGCCCAGGCCGGCGGCGCGGGCGCGCGCCAGACCGCCACCGGCAGCGCCGCCAGCTCGTCCAGCGCCCACGCCAGCAGGGCCACGCAGGCGTGCGCCAGCTGCAGCATCCAGCCGCACAGCGGCGCCGGGGCCATGCTGCCGGCCAGCGCCAGCGGCGTCACCACGAAGCTGACCAGCGGGATCGCGAAGGCATTCGCCAGCGGCGCCACCAGCGACACCTGGCCGAACAGCAGCATCGTCAGCGGCACCAGGCCCAGCGTCACGGCCCACTGCGTGCGTCCGGCCGCCAGCAGCGCGGCGCGCAGCGGCTGGCGGCCGGGCACGCGCATCGCGATGCGTCCGTGGCCGGCGAACAGGATCGCCGCCACCGCGCCGAACGACAGCCAGAAGCCGGGCCACAGCACCGCCCACGGGTCGCGCAGGACGACGAGGAACAGCGCCGTGCACAACACGTGCGTGACGGCGCTCAGGCGCCCGAGCCACAGCGCCAGCGCGACGACCGCCAGCATGTACAGCGTGCGCTGCGCCGGCACGCCGAAGCCGGCCAGCAGCACGTACAGCAGCGCCACGGCGGCGCCGGCCAGCGCCGCCACCTTGTGCGCGGGCAGCAGCAACGGTAGCTGCGCGTCGGTAAAGAAGGAACGGCGCCACAGCGCCGACGCGCCCATGGCCGCCAGCGCGGCGATCATCGTGATGTGCAGGCCCGAGATCGACACCAGGTGGCCGATGCCGGTGCGGTTGAACACCTGCCAGTCCGCCTGGTCGATGCCGCGCTGGTCGCCGATCACCAGCGCCACGATCACGCCGGCGTAGTCCCGTCCATCCAGCGCCGCCAGGATGCGCGCGCGCAGCAGCGCGCGGCAGCGCTCGACCACGGCCGGCGCGCTGGCCACGAAGGCATCGAGCAGGCGGTTCGGGCCACGGGTGCGGACGTGGCCGGTGGCGCGCACGCCCTGCCCCAGCAGCCAGGCCTCGTAGTCGAAGCCGCCCGGGTTGGCGTTGCCGTGCGGCCGCTGCAGGCGCACCGCGAGGCGCCAGCGCTGGCCGGGCAGCAGCGCCGGTGGCGCCGCGGCGCCGTCGCGGCCGGCGTACCAGGACAGCGCGACGAGCGGCGGCACCCGCGCATCGGCCGCCAGGCTCGTCTCGACGGCGAAGTGGAAGCGCACGCCGCCGTCGAAGCGGTACGGCAGGCTGGCGACGGTGCCGACGACGTCGAGGTCGCGGCCCTCGTCCTTCCGGTCCAATTGGGGCGCTAGCGCGGCATGCGCGAGGATGGCGGCCCAGGCATAGCCGAGCGCCAGCCCGGCCAGGGCGGCGCTGGCGACGCGCACGAGGCCCCGAGCGTCGCCGTGGCGGAGGCGCGCGGCGCCGCGCCCGGCGAGCGCCATCGCCACGCACCAGGGCAGCGCGAGCGCGAGCAGCCAGGCCGGCGGCAGGGTTGCGGCGTGCTGGAGCCAGAATGCGCCGGCGACGAAGCCGAGGATTGCCGTGCGCATCGGTGGATCATGCCGGTGTCGTCGGCCCGGCTGGCGTCGGGTCCGCATCGTCCTGCGCTTGCCTCGACGGCAAGGTCACGGTGTCGGCGGCGGCCAGGCGCATCAAGCGCCATGCGCTGCGCCGCTGGATCACATCCGGTCCGGCCGCGCCGCCAAACAGGCCGCGCGGCACGAGGAACGTCGCCGCCGGCAGCAGGCTGCCGCGCGGGAACCAGCGCGCACCGTCGAGGGCATGCGCTTCCTCGCAGCGCCACCAGCCGCTCGCCGGGCAGGCCTCGCCCGTGCGGTTGCAGTCGCCGACGGCGGCCGCGCGGCCGCGTCCGGCCTCCTCGTCCGGCACGCCCCCGCCCGGCACCGCAGGCGCCAGCGCGACGACTGCTGGCGTACGCGGCCGCTGGCGCTTGTCGACCAGCTTCCAGATGCTCGGCTGCGCCGGTTCGATACTCGGCTGAATGCCGCGCAATTTCTGCCACACCGTCGGCCGCGGCAGCAACAACGCCTGCGGCAGCGGCTCGCCCTTGCGGACGTACTGGACCGCGCCGCCCTGTACGTCGAGGCCCGGGCCGCCATCGTTGCAGCGCCACCATCCCGAATGGGGACAGGGCTCGCCCGCCCGCGCGGTGGTGCCCAGTGCGGGCGACGGCGGTTCCGGCTCGGAGGGAGGGACGGACGGCGGGCCGGACGGCCGCACACGGATGCTGGAAGAGATCCTGTCCCATAACGCGAGTACGGCATCTTCGTGCAGGCTGGTGTCGACCGGCTTGCCGCCGGACCGCGGGCTCATCCCGCCCTGCAGTTCGAGGGAGAGGAAGGGTTTCACGGGGTCGCCCGCCACCCCCTGCGTCTCCCACATGAACGCGTACGTCGTGGCGAAGTTCAGCTCACGCATCCGCTCGAGCACTTCGTCGCCGGGCAGGCCGTTGATGCTGCGCTTTCCGATCCGCAACTTGGTCACGCGCAGCAATTCGTCCGCGCTGGCGTCGGCATCGATGTCGGCGATGCGCTGCAGGAGATCCGGGGTCGTGCCGCCGCCGGGCATGCTGGCGAACGTCAGGGCCACGTCGGGATGCGCCGGCAGGCCGACATGCAGGGCGACGTGTTCGGCCTTGCTGACCGGCAGCGGCTCGACGAAGATCGCCCGCCAGATGCAAAAGCCGGCGTCGGGCGGGATCTCGTCCGCGGCGCGCAGGCGCAGGCGCGCCATCATGGCTTCCCCCAGCCGCGCCCGGTCTTCGTCGCCATACTTCGCGGACAGGGAAAAGCTGAGGCCACCGATGTGGCCGTGCACCTCCACCGAGACGTACTCATCGTCGATGCGCTGGTCGCCCTTCATCGTGTAGCCGCGATTCAAGCCGTACATGAAGGTACGTCCGGTCATCCCCGCAATGCGCAGGTCGCGCGCCTCGACCATGCCGCCCGTGCCGTCGGTGGCAGGGCCGCGGGCGCCGATATCGGATTCGCGCGCCGCGATACGTTGCCTGAACGCGGCTTCGTTTTCCTCGACGGTGTCGATCTCGAATCCGGCCACGCGCTCGTGGGACAACCGGATGTCTGCGTTGGCCGGCACGTCGACGAGGAAGCGTCCGACGCATACTGTCTTCATGTTTTCCGTCATGTTCGCCACCTCAGATCTGTCCCGTATGCTGCGGAACTGGCCGGCGGCCCAGGTTGCCGCACAAGCCAGGGCTGCCAGGAGAACGACGCGTTCCCGCCACCTTATCTTCCTGGTCCGCGTCATGGCTGGCGCATCCGGCTACGGGACGGGATGGCTGCCCATGGGGCCAGCGATGCGTCGTCGTCCGACGGTGACCCGACTGGCCCGCCTGCGGCGAGCGCACCCGCGACCAGCAGCAGGCTGCGTCGCCCTGCGTCGCGCGCGCGCTTCATGGCAGCTTCTGGACGATCTTGGCGACGAGATGCTGGATCAACAGCAGCACGGCTTCCTGGTTGAAGGCGCCCTGGTGGTCGATTCCGCGCATCTCGAAAAGCTGCTTGACCCGTGGCCGTGGACCGGCACCCGATTGATGCGGTACGGTGCCGTCGCCCGCCGCATCCTGCCCTGCCGGCACCAGTTGCAGATTGGTGCGCCCTTCGACCCGCACCCGCCGGCCACCCGCGGCCGCATAGCCGAGCCAGGATGCCGCCTTCAGGTTCGCCTCGGTGAATACGGTCCCGTCACCCGGGTCGCGGCCGATCCAGTGCACGCTTGCGAAAGCCATTTGCCCGGGATCGGCGCCGTAGAAGGCATACGTGTTCGGGTGATAGTAAGTATCGAGCGTCCGGCAATGGAACCGTTCCGCGCTGGCGATCGCCGTCCGGACGACCCTTCGCACCTCGGGCTCCCCCATCAGGTACTTGCCGGCGGGGTCCGCCATGCGCGGATCGACGAGGCGGTACCAGGAGTCCATGTCGCGATACAGGTCGTAGGGATTCCCGGCGGGGAGCTGCACGACGTGCCGTCGTACGTCCTTGTTGTTGACGCGGCTGACCGTGTGCACGTGCAACCATGGACGGGGATACAGGTGGTTGGGGAGGAGTTCCAGTGCTCCCGGAGAGGTCGCCATCACCGCCATCGTCGCCTCCGGACGTTCGCCAAGGATGTCGGCGATGCACTCGGCCTCCTTGTTGGCCAGTGCGCCATTGCTCGGACTCGACGTCTCCGTGCCGCAGGCGATTCGACGGTAGCAGACGGGAGCCCCCAACGCTGGCATCACGCCGTGGACAATGCCCAGAATCCGCTCGGGGATCTCCTTGGCACAGGCGCGTGCGACGAGACCGCCCATGGAATGCGTGACCAGCAGCACGTGGTCGCACGTGCGCTTGCGCTCGCGCCAGAACGCGATGATGCGTTCGATCCGCGTGCGCAGGCGGACGGCCGATGCGCCGCAGGACTCGAGCCAGTTGTACCCGCAGGCGTACACGGGATAATGGAAGGCGGCGTGCCGTTCCAGTTCCTGCTCGGTAAGCCGCTCGATCGTTCTCACGCCCCAGCGCGCGGGGTCGCATGCGATGACATCTTTCCAGTGGCGGCAGAGCACGCGCACGTTGTCGAGCGGGTCCATGTCGAAGGTATGGTTCAAGCCCACATGCAGGCCGTACAGCAGGTTGCCGTACGAATCCCAGTGCACTTCGCCCCACCAGCGCTCGCGCACTTCCGATTCCGACATGCCATACGTGCGCGCCTCCAGGGGCAGGTGGATATCGCCGCGGTCGTCGACTTCCAGCGTGGCCGGATCGAGGATCTGTTGCCTGAGCGCCGGGGCACGGGCCTTCCAGACACGCGCCGCGTACAGCCCTTCGAATGTCCCGTTCGGCGCCCGCCAGGCCTCGGCGCCAGGGTCCAGTACCCGGCTCGCCCGCTTGCTCGGACTCGTGGCCGCCCGCAGATTGCTTCCCATGATGCCCGGCACGACGATCACCGGCACCACCTTCGACGGCGGCAGCGTGAACTTGCCGCGGGTGGTGAAGGCGGTCGGGGTCAGCACCGTGCGGCCGCTCCAGCTGCCGTCGGGTTGCGGGATCAGGTTGGGCAAGGGACGGGTCGGATCTGCCATGCGCGTCGCTCCGGTCTCGTGGTCGTGGTCGTGGTCGTGGTCGGCGCCGGTTCAGGGCGCCGGCGCGTCGTCGTCGGGAAGGAATTCCATGCCGACCTGGCCGATCATGTCACCGGTCAGCAGGGAGGTGCGGCCCTGGGCGTCGGTGCGCCCGGTCACGACGCGCCCGTCCTCCAGCGTGGCCCGGTAGCGCTGGTTGGGCACCGGCAGGCCGGTCTGCTGGTGCGCCAGCACCACGTATTCGTCGGTGTGCAGGTGCGATACCGGCAGGTCGACGCCGGCCGGCGCCGCGCCGCCCGGCCCCAGCTGCACGAACTCGGCCGCCTTGTGCACCTGCCTGCCGCTGCTTTGCTGCGTGATGACCCCGTTGGCCCAGTCGGTCTGGGCACCCGGCGCGTTCACCCGCACCATCGGGGCGTCGAATTCGATGCGCTCGGCCGCGATCAGGCTGATGCGGCCGGCCGACCGGATCTGGATATTGCCCAGGTGCGCGTGGATCACGATGTCGCCGCGCGCCGCCGTCAGTTTCAGCCCCAGCGCATGGGCGAACATGCTGACGCCGCGCGCCGCGCGCAGGAACAGGTTGCCGCCGGCGCTGACCTCGGCCGCGCCGGCGCTGACCACGTCGACCTTGCTGGCCGCGCCCAGCGCCAGGTTGTCGCTGCTGGCCACGATGATCCCGGCGGGCGCCGTGGCGGCCAGCACCGGTTCGCCACCGCCGGCCTGGCCTTCCGCCACGTTGCTGCCCGCGTGCCAGCGCCGCAGGCGCTCGACCAGCGCGGCCAGGCGCGTGCCCGCCGGCTCGGCCGCGGCGCTTGCCGCCGCGGCGCCGGCCGCCGGAGCGCCGGCCGCCGGTGCGCCGGCCTTCGGCTCCCCCGCATGCGCGTCGGCCAGCTTGCCGACCTCGTCGAGGATGCCCTGCATGAGCTCGGCCAGGCCCAGCAGGCCGGCGCGGTCCAGCTGGCCGCCCTCGGCGCGCGGGCTCGGCTCGGCGCTGAGCAGCACGCCCTGGGCGCCGCGCACCGCCACGGCGCCGTCGCTGCGCAGTTCCGCCCCTTCCCCGCGCGGCGCGCCGGTCCCGCCGCTGCGCGGCCGCGCCAGCCAGCCCAGGTTGAGTTCGGACGTGCCATGGTCGCTGGCGAGCTGGGCGCTGATCTCGCCGGGCGTGTCGTCGAAGCGCAGCTGGCTGCCGCGTCCGCCCTTGATCTCGCGCGAGCGGCTGCCGGACAGGTAGCGGTTGCCCGGCAGCTCGCCGGCGCCGGCGAAGGCCGGCGGCTTGGCGCGGCCGTTGTAGAGCTGGGCCAGGACGATCGGCCGGTCGGGATCGCCACCCAGGAAGGCCACCAGCACCTCGGTGCCGACGCGCGGCAGGCCCAGCGCGCCGGACTGGTGGCGGCTGCCGGCGCCGTTGCCGGCCCAGTTGGATGCGACACGCACCCAGGCCGAATCGGATGCCGAACCGGACGCGCCGGCGCCGTGCGCGTGGCCATGGTCGTGCGCGCGCATGCCGGGGAAGCGGATCTTGACCCGGCCCAGCTCGTCGCAATGCACTTCCTCGCCCGGCGGGCCGACCACGAGCGCGCTTTGCAGCTGCGGATGGGGCAGGTCCGTGCGCGGATCGAACGCGGGCACGATCGGGATGCCGCGGCGCACGGCCGTGAAGCGGACCTGCACGCGCGCGCTGCCCTCCCCGGCCGGCGCCCCGGCGGCCGGCGCCCCGGCGGCCGGGATGGCCGCCGACGGTGCCGCCGGCCAGGCCGGCAGCGCGCGCAGCAAGCCGCGCGCGCGCGCATCGAGGTCGCGCGGCAGGTTGTTGTCGGCCGCCACCTGCAGTTCGGTGATGACGAAGTCGCGCTCCGGCGCCGGGTGCCGGTCGATCTCGGGGTGGCCGTCCAGCGTGAAATACTCGCCGGCGCGGAAGTCGCGCACGTTGCCCTCGCCATGGAAGCACTTCGATTCGAGCGCATGGCGCTGCATGCGCACCTGGCCCAGGCGCCAGTGGTCCTCGGCGTCGTTGCCGGCATGGGGCATCTCGACCAGGTAGTCGTCGAGGGTGGCGGCCACCTGGTTGCCGGCCGTGCCCTGGTCGGCGGCGCCGCGCGCGCCGGCCGTCGTGAACTGGGCGCCGTCGGGATGCTTGTAGTCCCAGCTGTGGCGGGTGACGGCGCCCGGCTGCAGGCGCCGCGCGCCGGTCCAGGACGAGATGGTGTCGCGCCCGGCCGCGACGCTGTCGCGGTGGTAGCGCACGGTCCCCGCGGCATTGCGCGGCAGGCCGTTCGGGTCGTTGAACAGCACCAGCGTGTGCGCCGGCGTGCGGTCGTGCGCCGGGTCGACGGCGCTGGCGCGGCTGCGGCCCGGCCGGAAGGTCCAGGCGATGCCGCGCCGGCGCAGCAGGCGGCGCACGAACGCGGCGTCGGACTCGTTGTACTGCATCGTCTGTTCGCGCGGCGGGAACTGGCGCATGTCGAACAGCGGGTCGAGTTCGAGTTCGAAGGCGGCCGCCAGCAGCGCGTTGGCGTGGCGCCACTCGTCGCACAGCACCTGCACGATCTCGAGTTCGTTCTGGTAGCGGAACACGCGGCTGTTGGTGCGCTTTTCCATGACGGCGAAGACGTCGCGCAGCACCAGTTCGTAGGCCGTGAGGCCGCCGTCGGAATCGCCGGCGCGCGCCTCGGTGACGAGGCCGCAGACGCTGCGCAGCTGGCCGCGGTCGGTGACCAGGCGCAGCTCGGCCGGCAGCGCGATGAATTCCTTGAGCGGCAGCGCCGGGCTGGCCGCCAGGCAGGCGATCCGGTAGTCGATGCCGCCGCAGACGGCCTCGCTGCCCTGCACGCGCTGCGGCAGCAGGATGTCGTCGGCCGGCGCGGCGCCGTGCGCGAGACGCAGGCGCAGCGGCCGATGGGCCGTGCTCAGGACATGTTCGTGCTGCAGCACCCGCAGCAGGTCGCCGGCGCCCTGCGCGCCATGCAGGCCATCCACACTATCCACGCCATGCACGCTATCCACGCTCTCTCCTCACCGTTGACCGCGACGCGGCACGAGTGGGGATTTTTCCATGCTTTCGCACGGGCGGGCTTGGGGTCCGTCATGGCGTTCGCCGGGCGGTTCGGGCGAACTTCGGCGTGGCCGGATGGTCGTGCACCGCCGGACGGGCGCGCGGCGCCCGGGCGCCGCATGCGGGCCGGGTCAGTCCACCAGGGCAGCCAGGCGCGGCAGCGCCGCCAGCGCGCTGGCGCGGCACGCGGCGCGCACGACGTCCTCGGGCACGCCGCGCAGGTCGGCCAGCGCGCGGCCGATCGCCGGCAATTGCTCCGGGCTGTTGCGGCCCGGATGGATCCAGCTCGGCGCGATGTCCGGCGCATCGGTTTCCAGCACGATCGCGTCGAGCGGCAGCGCGGCCGCCAGGCGCCGGATCTGCAGCGCGCGGGTAAAGGTCATGGCGCCGCCGAAGCCGAGCCGGAACCCCTGGTCGATGAAGTGCTGCGCCTGCTGGAAGCTGCCGTTGAAGGCATGGGCGATGCCGCCCGCCGGGCGTACCTGGCGCACGTGCTTCAGCACCTGGTCCTGCGAGCGCCGCACGTGGGTCAGCACCGGCAGGCCGAAGTCGCGCGCGATGCGTAGCTGTTCACGGAAGAACCGCTCCTGCTTGGCGCGCATGTCCGGCTCGCACAGCATCGGGAGGAAGAAATCCAGGCCGACCTCGCCGATGGCGACGAAGTTCGGGTCGTCCAGCGCCAGCGCGACCTGCGCGCGCAGGGCCTCGAGGTCGTCGTCGGTGGCCTGGGGCACGTAGATCGGGTGGATGCCGAGCGCATAGCTGGCGTTCGGCGCCTGCGCGGCCAAGTCGCGCACGACGTCGAAATTGGCGCGCGCGACGGCCGGGATCACGATCATCCCGACCCCGAGCTCCCCGGCGCGGCCCGCCACGTCGAGCGATTCGGCGCCGAATTCGTGGGCGTCGAGGTGGCAGTGGGTATCGATCCACATGACGCTTGCCCTTACAGCATGTCCTTGATGGACGGCACCGCCTGTTCCGGCTGCAGCCCGTTCTCGGTCAGGCGCAGCACGCGGTCGCAGCGGCGCGCCAGTTCCGGGTCGTGGGTGACGATGACGAAGGCGGTGCCCAGCGTCTTCGACAGTTCCAGCATCAGGTCGAAGATGCCCTGCGCCGTGGCGTGGTCGAGGTTCCCGGTCGGCTCGTCGGCCAGCACGCAGGCCGGCTCGGTCACCAGCGCGCGCGCCAGGGCCACGCGCTGGCGCTCGCCGCCGGACAGCTCGCCCGGGCGGTGGATGGCGCGCTTGGTCAGGCCCACGCGCGCCAGCATGGCCTCGGCGCGGCGCCTGGCCTCGGCGCGCCCGGTGCGGCGGATCAGCAGCGGCATGGCGACGTTGTCGAGGGCCGAGAATTCCGGCAGCAGGTGGTGGAACTGGTAGACGAAGCCCAGCGAGGTGTTGCGCAGTTCGCCGCGCCGGGTCTCCGACAGCGCCGCGAAATCCTCGCCCAGCAGCGCCACGGCGCCGGCGGACGGGGTGTCGAGGCCGCCCAGGATGTGCAGCAGCGTCGACTTGCCGGAGCCGGATGCGCCGATGATCGCCACGCGCTCGCCGCGGCCGATCGCGAAGTCGACCTTGTCGAGCACCTGCACGGCATAGTCGCCCTGGCGGAAGGTCTTGCCGACGCCGCGGCAGGCCAGCACCGGTGCGCCGGCGGCGACGGTCTGGACGGGTTCGATGACAGGATTATTCATAACGCAGGGCCTCCGCCGGTTTGACGCGCGACGCCGCGAAGCTCGGGTAGATCGTCGCGACGAATGCCAGCAGCACCGAGACGCCGCCGATCTTGTATACGTCCGGCCAGCGCATGTCCGAGGGGATCGCGCTGATCAGATAGATGTCCCTGGACAGGAACTGCACGCCCAGCAGGTGTTCGATGAAGGGCACGATGACGTCGATGTTGAGCGCCACCAGCACGCCGAACGCCACGCCCAGCGCGGTGCCCATGATGCCGACCAGCGCGCCCTGGACCATGAAGATCTTCATGATCGAGCGCGGCGACGCGCCCAGCGTGCGCAGGATCGCGATGTCGGCCTGCTTGTCGGTGACGGTCATGACCAAGGTGGACACGAGGTTGAACGCGGCCACCGCGATGATCAGGGTCAGGATGATGAACATCATGCGCTTCTCGGTCTTGACGGCGGCGAACCAGTTGGCGTTCAGCTTCGACCAGTCGCGCACGACCAGGTCGCCCGGCATCGACGCCTTCAGCTGGCGCGCCACCTCGGGCGCCTGCTGCATGTCGGCGATGCGCAGGCGCAGGCCCGAGGGCGCGGCCAGGCGCTCCATCTTCTGGGCGTCGACGATGTCGATGAAGGCCATGGCGGAATCGAATTCGTAGTGGCCGGCCTCGAAGATGCCGGAGACGGTGAACACGCGCGAGCGCGGCACCATGCCGGCCGGGGTCATCGTGCCCTGGGCCAGCAGCATGTTGACCTTGTCGCCGATGCCCACGCCCAGCGAGCGCGCCAGCGCGTAACCCATCACGATGTTGAACGCGCCGGGGCGCAGGCTGTCCAGGCTGCCCTGGCGCACCTGCCGGGCCACGTCGGACACGGCCTGCTCGCTGGACGGCAGGATGCCGCGGATGACGGCCGGCTTCATCGTGTCGTCGCGCACCAGCAGGCCCTGGGTCTCGACGAAGGGCGCGGCGCCGCGCACGGCCGGGTTCTTGAACGCCTCCTTCTCGGCCTGTTGCCAGTTGGGCATGGCGCCGCGCGCGTCGAAGATCTCGATGTGGGCGAGCACGGACAGCATGCGGTCCGTCACTTCCTTCTGGAAGCCGTTCATCACCGACAGCACGACGATGAGCGCCGCCACCCCGAGCGCGATGCCGGACACCGAGATCAGGGAAATGAAGGAAATAAAACTGTTGCGGCTGCTGCGCTTGCCGGCACGCGTATAGCGCAAGCCGACCAGCCATTCGTACGGCAAGTGATGGACGATGCTCATGGACTCCACGGGTTGTCTCGCTGGTGCCGCAGTTTGCCACACAAAGCTCATCCGTGTGGGGGCTTGTCACAATTGGAAGGAATTTTTCTTGGATGAAGCGTTCCGGCGCCCGCCTACTGCGCCTCCGGCATTTCGCCTACAATACGGCATGGCCCAACTTTCGCTCGTCCTGCCGTTCGCCCTTCCCGCTCCCGAATTCGCGCCCGACCTGGCCCGCGCCCTGCAGGCGCCGGCCCTGGCCGCGCTGTTGTCGAAGTCCTCGGGCCGGGCCCGCCACGCCCTCGACGGCGCCGCCCGCGCCCTGCCGCACGAGCTGTGGATCGCCCGCGCGCTGGGCCTGGCGCACGGGCCGCATGCGCTGGCGCCGGGCGTGGCGGCGCGCGCCATGCGCGGCTACGGCCTCGACCCCGGCGACGGCACCTGGTTCGTGGTCAACCCGGCCCACATCCAGATCGCCCGCTCGCACCTGCAGATGGGCGACGTGCGCCAGCTCGACCTGCGCGAGGACGAGGGCCGCGCCCTGTTCGACGCCGCCCTGCCGTGCTTCGAGGAAGCCGGCCACGCGCTGCGCTACGGCGACGCCGCCACCTGGTTCATGCGCGCCGACGGCTGGGACGAGATCCGCACGTCCAGCCCGGACGCGGCGGTGGGCATGAACCTGACCGACTGGATGCCCTCCGGCCCGCCCGCGCGCGCCTTCCGCAAGCTGCAGAACGAAGTGCAGGTGACCTGGTACACGCATCCGGCCAACGCGGCGCGCGAGGCGCGCGGCCAGGCGCCGGTGAACGCCGTCTGGCCCTGGGGCGAGGCGAGCATCGCCACCGAGCACGCCACCCGCCTGATCGCCAACGCCGGCGCGCGCACCCTGCAGGTCCCGCGCCTGGCCACCTGGTCCGTGCCCGGCTGGCTGGGCGCGCTGGCCGAGCGCCGCCTGGACGGCCTGGACGGCGCGCTCGATGCCGTGTCCGGCCTGGGCAACGACGTCCTGCTGGCCTGCGGCAACGTCGCCGCGCCGGCCATCGCCGCCGACTGGGACGGCTGGCTGCGCGAGATGCAGCGGCTCGACACCGCGCTGTTCGCGCCGCTGCTGGCGGCCGTGCGCGCCGGCCGCGTCAACCGCCTGCGCCTGGTGCTGACGCACCGCGACGGCCACCTGGAAACCACCACCACCCCGATGGCCCAGCGCCAGTTCTGGCGCCGTCCGACCCTGGAATCACTGACTTGAAGACCCGCATCGCCATCCGTCCCTGCCCGGTGCGCACCGCCGACATGCTGCGCCAGGGCGGGATCCATCCCGTGCTCGCCCGCGTCTATGCCGCGCGCGGCCTGAGCGACCCGCGCGAGCTCGCCAGCGAGCTGCAGGCCCTGCTGCCGCCGGCCGGCCTGCACTGCATCGACGGCGCCGCCGCCTACCTGGCCGACGCCATCGCCGCCGGCCGGAAGATGACCATCGTCGCCGACTACGACTGCGACGGCGCCACCGCCTGCGCGGTCGCCCTGCGCGGCCTGCGCGCGATGGGCGCGACGGTCGACTACATCGTGCCGAACCGCTTCGAGTACGGCTACGGCCTGACGCCCGAGATCGTCGCGCTGACCGCGCGCACCACCGCCCCGGACATCATCATCACGGTCGACAACGGCATCGCCAGCATCGACGGCGTGGCGGCGGCCAAGGCGCGCGGCATCGACGTGGTCGTCACCGACCACCACCTGCCCGGCGACGCGCTGCCGGACGCGCGCGTGATCGTCAACCCGAACCAGCCCGGCTGCGGCTTCCCCAGCAAGCACCTGGCCGGCGTCGGCGTCGTGTTCTACGTGCTGCTGGCGCTGCGCGCCGAACTGCGCCGGCGCGGCGTGTTCGACGCCACGACCCAGCCCAAGCTCGACAACCTGCTCGACCTGGTGGCGCTGGGCACGGTGGCCGACGTGGTCAAGCTCGACACCAACAACCGCATCCTGGTGGCCCAGGGCCTCAAGCGCATGCGTGCCGGGCGCATGCACGCCGGCGTGGCCGCGCTGTTCCGCGTCGCCGGCCGCGAGGCGCGCACGGCCTCGCCGTTCGACCTCGGCTTCGCGCTCGGCCCGCGCCTGAACGCGGCCGGCCGGCTGGAAGACATGGCGCTCGGGATCGAATGCCTCACCACCGACGACGAGGGCCGCGCCTGGGCCATCGCCCAGGAACTGAACGACATCAACCTGAAGCGCCGCGAGATCGAGGCCGACATGCAGGGCACGGCGCTGCTGCACCTGGACGACTTCAATCCGGCGGACGCCAGCACCATCGCCGTGTTCGACGACGGCTGGCACCAGGGCGTGATCGGCATCGTCGCCTCGCGCCTGAAGGAAAAGTTCTACCGCCCGACGATCACGTTCGCGCCCGCCGGCGACGGCTGGATCAAGGGGTCGGGCCGCTCGATCCCGGGCTTTCACCTGCGCGACGCGCTCGACCTCGTGTCCAAGCGCGTGCCGGGCCTGATCGACAAGTTCGGCGGCCACGCGATGGCGGCCGGCCTGTCGATCCGCGCCGAGCACTTCGACACCTTCACCCAGGCCTTCGAGGCGGTGGGCCGCGCGTGGCTGAGCGCGGCGCAGCTGGAACGGGTGGTCGAGACCGACGGCCCGCTCGAGGACGACTTCTATTCGACCCAGTTCATCGAGCTGCTGGACGGCCAGGTCTGGGGCCAGGGTTTCGCGCCGCCGGTGTTCTGCGACGAATTCCGCGTGGTCAGTCAGCGCATCCTGAAGGACAAGCACCTCAAGCTCCTGCTGGAACGCAACGGCCGGCGCTACGACGCGATCTGGTTCGGCCATACCGACGCGCTGGGCGACAAGGCGCGCGTGGCGTTCCGGCTCGATGCCAACGAGTACAACGGCGTCACCAAGGTCCAGTTGCTGGTAGAACACGCCGAACCGGCCTGACGCCGGCAGCGGCGGCGGCGGGCGGCGGCGGGATCGCCGCTTGCACCGCATCCGGAATCGGAGTATAAAAATACCGAAACCGGAGAATGCGATGAGTCTTGCCTATGCCTACCCCAAGAGCCGGTTCGAACCGGCGACCCTGGTCGACCTGAACGCGCGCGCCGAGCGCGAGCGCCTGTCGAAGTCCGCCCTGCTCGGCTTCTTCCGCCTGGCCGCCGCCTGGCGCGTGCGCGACGACGATGCGCGCGAGCTGCTCGGCGGGTTGTCCTCGTCGGCGTTCTACGACTGGAAGAAGCACCCGGAGCGGGTGCTCGAGGTCGACCGCATCACGCGCATCTCCTACCTGCTGGGCATCTACAAGGCGCTGCACATCCTGTACGGCGACGCGCTGGCCGACGAGTGGGTGCACCTGCCGAACACGAATGCCGTGTTCCAGGGGCGCACGCCGCTGGCCTACATGCTGGCGGGCGGCCTGCTGGCCATGCAGACGGTGCGCCGGCTGCTCGACGCGCGCCGCGGGGGGCTGTGAATGAAGACGGTTCCGCGCCTGACCCCGCTGCGCCGCTTCGATACCTGCCGCCTGATCCCGTCGCGCTTCGCCGACCTCGAAGATTCCGTGCTGGCCCCGCTGGCCGCGGACGACGCCGTGCTGCGCGACCTGTTCGACCTCGACAACGCCACCAACGACCGCCTGCGCGGCGAATCCGGGCAGCTGCCCGGCATCGGCATGGACGAGCTGGTGTTCGGCGTTCCCAACTTCCGCATCGTGAACGCCGCCTTCACCTATGCGCGGCCGGAGGGCAGCCGCTTCAACGACGGCGAGCGCGGCGCCTGGTACTGCGCGTTCGCGCCGGAGACGGCGCTGGCCGAAGTGTGCTTCCACAAGGCCGTCGAATACCAGGAGATCGGCCGGTTCGACGACAGCGTCGACTACCAGTCGCTGCTGGCCGACTTCAGCGCCACCTTCCACGACCTGCGCGGCAGCGCCGCCTGGCGCGACTGCCTCGACCCGGGCAGCTACGTGGCCTCGCAGCGGCTGGCGGCGGCGCTGCTGGACGCCGGCTCGATGGGCATCGTCTACCCGAGCGTGCGCCACCCCGGGGGCACCAACCTGGCGTGCTTCCGGCCGGCGCTGGTCGGGAATGTCCGCAAGGGCGCCGCGTATCGGTTAACATGGGCGGGTTCGCCGATTCCCCAGGTCGAACCCATCTGAATTGACACGAGCATGACCGATACCCTGAACACCGATCCGCTGAAGGACAGCGAACTGCACGACAAGATCAACCGCGAGACGGCGCTCATCGCCTGGTCCGAACTGGAACGCCACTTCGCCCACGGGGTCGTGGTCTGGGTCAGCGAGGAACTCGACCTGGTCGAGGTGGCGCTGCGCGTCGCCCACGACGACAAGGCCAGCATCGCCCGCTGGATGGCCGAGGGCCGCCTGGCCAAGGTCAGCGACGTCCAGGCGCAGACCTGGCAGGCCAGCGACGCCCTGCTGTGGGCATCGGTGGTCAGCCCGTTCGTGCTGGTGCAGCCGGAGAAGAACCGCCTGCATTGAACGGTCGGCGGCGCCGGTGCGCCGGCCGCTACGCCGCCAGCGCGCGGCGCGCCGGCAGCGCCAGCGTCCGCAGCGGCGGCTGCGCGCGCGGCGGCGCCGCTTCCAGCTGGAACGTGCCGACCAGCCCCGCCAGCTGGTCAGCCTGGTCGCGCAGCGATTGCGCGGCGGCGGCGGCTTCCTCGACCAGCGCCGCGTTCTTCACCGTCATCTCGTCGAGCCTGGCGATGGCGCCGTCGACGCGTTCGATGTCCGCGTCCTGGGCGCGGGTGGTGTCGGCGATCTCGTTCATGATGGCGCTGGCGCGGCCGATGCGCTCGACCACCGTGCGCATAGTCGCGCCGGCCTGGCCCACCAGCGCCGTGCCGGCGCCGACCTTGCTCACCGAATCCTCGATCAGCGCCTTGATTTCCTTGGCGGCCCCCGCCGAGCGGTGCGCCAGGCTGCGCACTTCGGCCGCGACCACGGCGAAGCCGCGGCCCTGCTCGCCCGCGCGCGCCGCCTCCACGGCCGCATTCAGCGCCAGGATATTGGTCTGGAACGCGATGCCGTCGATCACGTCGATGATGTCGACGATCCGGGTCGACGCCTCGTGGATCAGCGTCATGGTGGCCACCACGTCGTCGACCGCGCCGCCGCCGTCGCGCGAGGCCGCCGACGCATCCTCGGCCAGCCGGCTCGCCTCGATCACGTGGCCGGCATTGCTGCGCACCGACGCCAGCAGCTGCGTCATCGCGCCGGCCACGCGCGCCAGCTCGGCCGCCTGGCCGTCGGTGCGCTGCGACAGTTCCATGTTGCCGGACGCGATCTCCGCCGACGCCGACGCGATCGCATCGGTGCTGCTGCGCACCTGGCCGACGATGCCCGACAGGCTGTCGCGCATCTCGCGCATCGCCGCCAGCAGGCTGGACGGCGCGGCGCGGCGCACGTCGACGCAGTGCTGCAGCTCGCCGCGCGCGATGGCCTGGGCGACGCCGACGGCGTAGGCGGGCTCGCCGCCCAGCTGCCCCAGCAGGTGGCGCACGATGGCCACGCCCACGGCCGCGGCCAGCAGCACGCACAGCGCGGCCAGGCCGGCGATGGTGTAGCGTGCCGCCGACGCGGTGGCTTCGGCGGCGGCGCTGGCGCTGGTGCTGTCGGCCTGCAGGGCCTTGAGCAGCACATCGATGTCGCCGACGATGCGCCGCCGCAGCGGCGAGCAATCGTTCACCAGGAAGGCGCCGTATCCATCCATGTCGCCGGCGGCGCGGTAGGCGCGCGGCCGGCGCAGTTCGATCGCCATCGCATCCAGTCCCTCCCTGACCTGGCGGTAGCGGGCATCGCCGCCGAGCACCGGATCGAGCCGCGCGAGGCCGGCGCGGTAGGCCTCGACGTGGCGGTCGACCAGCGCCAGTTCGCGCAGCGCCGCTGCCTCGTCCTTGAAGATGTAGGCATTGCGCGCCGCGATGCCGGTCTGGTCGAGCGCCTCGCGCACGTCGTACAGCGGCTCCAGCTGGGTGGCGCGCTGATGCTCGGCAGCGCCGAGCGCCGCCTCGATCGCGTCGACCCGGGTGATGGAAAACACGGCCAACCCGAGCGTTACCGCGACCAGCAACGCGAAAGCGATGGTCAATTTTGTCGCAATACCTGCTTTTTCTACCTGTTTGCTCACTTTTTTTCTCTATTCTTCTCGAAAAGGTATCGGGAATTCCCCGGAACTGACATTATTGATGGTGATTCTGGCATAAATATTTCCTTGGGGCAGCACGATTGAACAAGAGGACATGTCAGTTGAAGAATCGACCACATGGCACGGCGCGCGCGGCCGCGGTGCCGGGCGCGCAATAGTTGGTGAGAATGTTGGTGCCGGAATCCGGTATACTCCCGGAATGCGAGGATGTTTATGTTGAGCAACTTAAAAGAAGACGACCCGATCCTGACCACGAGCGAAGTCGCGCGCCTGCTCGGCGTGGCGACCAGCACCGTGCAGATCTGGATGGAAAGCGGCGCGATCGAATCCTGGAAGACCCCGGGTGGACATCGACGGACCCGCCTGAGCCTGGTGCAAGGGCTGATGCATGGCGACGACCACGGCCGCAATACGCCGAATCCGAGCACGGACAAGGAATACCAGCCGGTCGCCTTGCCGAACTACCCGGTACTGTCGAGCGAACGGGCACGCCTGGCCGCGCTCGCCGCCTCCGGCCTGGTCGACACCGACGAGGAGGCGCGCTTCGACCGCGTGGTGCGCCTGGCGGCGATGGTGACCGGTTCGCCGATCGCCCTGGTGTCGCTGCTGACGTCCACGCGCCAGTGGTTCAAGGCGCGCGTGGGCCTGGCGGCGCGCGAGACGCCGCGCGACTGGGCGTTCTGCTCGCACACCATCCTGAAGAACGAGCTGTTCGTCATCGAGGACGCGCTGGAAGACGAGCGCTTCCGCAACAATCCCCTGGTGCTGCAGGAACCGCACATCCGCTTCTACGCCGGCGTGCCGCTGCGCGACAAGGCCGGCCAGCCGCTGGGCAGCCTGTGCGTGATCGACCGCGAGCCGCGCAAGCTGCGCGCGGCCGAGGTGCAGGGCCTGATCGACCTGGCCGACATCGCCGCGTCCGAGATCCAGGCCGGTAGCAAGCCGACCCGCCACTGACCCCTGCCGGTCAATACCCCGGCCCGCGGCGCTCGTGCGCCCGGTGCTCCAGCGCATGCGCCGCCGCCCGCAGCAGGTCGGCCTGGCGGCGCGAGTCGGGTTCGCGCATGGCCTGCTCCTGCAAGGCTTCCGGATAGTCCAGCTCCGCCGCCCGCATGATCCACATGCGCGCGGCCGCCTCGTCGCGCGCCCCGCCCTCGCCCGCCGCCAGCATCTGCGCCAGCGTGAACATGGCGGCCGGCACGCCGGCGCGCGCCGCCGCGTCCAGCGCCCGGCGCGCCGCCGCCGCATCGGCCGGCATCCCGAGGCCGTTGCGCAGTTGCAGGCCGCGCAGGTACGACGCCACGCCGGCCGGCGCGGCCGTGTCGTGTGCGCCCGCCCACCCGGCGGCCGGCGCCACGGCCATCGCCGCAGCCGTGGCCACGACCACGAGCGCGCCGCGCCTCATCGCGACAGGTCGATCGCGTACAGGGCGAATCCCTTGCCCAGGCCGTCGTCGGCGCGCAGCTCGGCCACGTTGTCCAGGCCCGCCTCGCGCGCCAGCGCCAGCTTGCCGGGCGCCGAATGGAAGACCACCGGACCGGCCGTGCGCACCGGCGTGAAGCGCCAGCTGCGCTGGGCGCCGTCGGCCGCGCGGCCGAGTTCCTTGCGCGCGCGGATGTAGTTGATCAGCACGTCGCGGCTGGCGTCGGGCGACGCCAGCACCGTGCGGCTGCCGTCCAGGCCGGGGAAATTGCCGCCGCCGCTGGCGCGGTAGTTGTTGGTGGCGACCAGGAATGCCTGGTCGTCCGCGACCGGCGCGCCGCGCAGCGTCAGCTTGCGGATGCGCCGGCCCGGCGGCTGCGTGACGTCGATCTCGTAGCGCAGTTCGGGTGCCGTGACGGTATCGAAGTTGAAGGCCGCGAAGCCGGTATTGACCAGTTCCTGCGGCGCCGTGCTGGCCGGATCGATCGTGTTGAAGCGCATCGCCGCCTTTTCCAGCCAGGCCTTGAGGCCGGCGCCGTCGACCTTCACGGCGTACAGCGCGTTCGGGTACAGGTACAGGTCGGCCGCGTTGTTCAGCGCCAGGCTGCCCGGCGCCACGTCGGTGTAGTCGGCCGGGCCGGCGAAGCCGCTCTTGAACGGCGCCGTCACCGACAGCACCGGCAGCGTCGCGTACTGCGGCAGGTTGGCCTTGACGTAGGCGCGCACGTAGTCGGCCTGGGCGGCGTTGACGACCTGCAGCGCCGAGACGTCGCCGACGTCGGCGAAATAGGTCGACATGCGGAAGGACGTGGTGCCGACCGGCGTCTTGACGTAGCGGATCGTGGCCTCGTGCTCGGCCTGCACCAGCCGGGCGATCGCCGGATCGGCCGCCACGTAGGACTTGTCGGCCTGCTGGGTGGCGCGCGTCTCGACCGTGCTCGCGCCCTGGTCCACCAGCCAGCGCCTGCCGTCGTGGCGCAGCGCCAGCTTGACGACGCCCAAGTTCTTGCCCCACAGGTTGGCCATCACGGTGGGCACGCCGAACACGCGGCCCGCGACCTTGTCGACGTGCGGCAGGTTGAACTGCGCCACCGTGCTGGCCGGGTTCGGGAACAGCTGGTGCGAGTGGCCCAGCAGCATGGCGTCGATGCCCGGCACCTGCGCCAGGTGCCAGTTGCCGTTTTCCATCGTGGGCGAGTAGGGCGCGTCGTCCAGGCCGCCGTGCGAGATCGCGACCACGACGTCCGCCCCCTTCGCGCGCATCTCGGGGACGTAGCGCCTGGCTGTCTCGACCAGGCCCTCGGTATACACGCGGCCCTCCAGCCAGCGCTTGTCCCAGGACAGGATGGTCGGCGGCGTGAAGCCGATGATGCCGACCTTGACGGTGCCCTCGACCGGCTTGCCGTCGGCGCCGGTGGCGCGGATGCGCTTGTCGATGATGGCGTACGGCGCGAACAGCGGCTGCTTCGTCTTGACGCTGTAGACGTTGGCCAGCACCTGCGGGAAGCCGGGACCGGCGCAGCGTTTCGCGCCTTTGCCGCCGTGGTTGCCCTGGTTGCCCTTCACGCCGTCCTGGTCGAAGTTCTCGCCCGTGACCTGGCCGAGGAACTGCAGGCCGTAGTTGAAATCGTGGTTGCCGATGCCGGCGCCGTCGTAGCCCAGCCGCTGCATGACCTTGTAGATGCCCAGCAGCTCGCCGCAGGCGACCGGCTTGACCAGCGCCTGGTAGTCGCCCAGGGCGGTGCCCTGGATCGTGTCGCCGTTATCGAACAGCATGGTGTTGGCGAAATCCTTGCGCGCCCGGGCGATCAGCGTGGCGGTGCGGTCCAGGCCCAGCGCCGGGTCGTCGGCCAGCTTGAAGTAGTCGTAGCCGAGCACGTTCTGGTGGACGTCGGTCGTCTCCAGCAGGGCCAGGGTGGCGCTGGCGCCGGCCCGCGGCTGGTCGGCGGCCCGGGCGCCCTGGAGCGCGAGGACGGCGGGAAGCAGGGCAATGCAAAAACGATAAGGGGACATGGGCTTCATGGACTGGACCGGCGGGCGGAAGGTGGGAAACAGGGGCCGATCATAAGCGAGCAGCATGACCGCCGGCAAGGCGTACACGGCTGGCGCTCACCGTGGCATAGGGGATCGGCGCGCGTTCGCGTATAATCGAGGGTTCGATTCAATCAACCCGGAATGATCATTACGACCATGGAAGCTGAACGCATCAATGCCCTCTCCGCCCTGCTGAACGACCTGAGCAGCCGTGAAGCCGAACTTCGGAGGTATCTTTGACTTCGACAAGAAGTCGGAGAAACTAGAGCAGGTCAACCAGGAAATGGAAGACCCCGCGATCTGGAACGACCAGAAGCGGGCGCAGGACATGGGCCGCGAGAAGAAGGCCCTCGAAGGCGTCGTGCTGACGCTGGAAAAGGCGCGCGCGGACCTGGCCGACGCGTCCGACCTGTTCGAGATGGCGCGCGAAGAAGGCGATGACGCCACGATCGAGGCCGTCGAAGGCGACGCCGAGGAGATCAAGAAGGTCATCGAGGCGATGGAATTCCGCCGCATGTTCAGCAACCCGATGGACCACGCCAACTGCTTCATCGACATCCAGGCCGGCGCCGGCGGCACCGAAGCCCAGGACTGGGCCTCGATGCTGATGCGCCAGTACCTGCGCTATTGCGAGCGCAAGGGCTTCAAGGCCGAGGTCATGGAAATGTCCGAGGGCGAGGTCGCGGGCATCAAGACCGCCACCATCAAGGTCGAGGGCGAGTACGCCTACGGCCACCTGCGCACCGAGACCGGCGTGCACCGCCTGGTGCGCAAGTCGCCGTTCGACTCCGCCAACGGCCGCCACACCTCGTTCACGTCGCTGTTCGTGTACCCGGAGGTCGACGAATCGATCGAGATCGAGATCAACCCGGCGGACGTGCGCATCGACACCTACCGCGCCTCGGGCGCGGGCGGCCAGCACATCAACAAGACCGACTCCGCCGTGCGCCTGACGCACGCCCCGTCGGGCATCGTCGTGCAGTGCCAGAACGACCGCTCGCAGCACCGCAACAAGGCCGAGGCGTTCGACATGCTGCGCGCCAAGCTGTACGAACTGGAACTGCGCAAGCGCATGAGCGAGCAGCAGAAGCTGGAAGACTCCAAGACCGACGTCGGCTGGGGCCACCAGATCCGTTCCTACGTGCTGGACCAGTCGCGCATCAAGGACCTGCGTACCGGCTTCGAGACCGGCAACACCAAGAACGTGCTGGACGGCGACCTCGACGACTTCATCTCGGCGTCGCTGAAGCAGGGCGTTTGATCCCCACCCACCAAGGACGACCCGCACGATGAGCAGACCCGCGCGCGCATTCATCTTCGACATGGACGGCACCATCGTCGACAACATGGCCTGGCACACGAAGTCGTGGCTGGAATTCTTTGCGCGTCGCGGCCGGCTGTACGAGGCCGACGCGTTCTTCCGCGAGACCGCGGGCGCCCAGGGCCGCGAGATCCTGCGCGCGCGCCTCGGCCCCGAGGTGACGGACGCGGAGATCGCCGCGCTGGCGCTGGAAAAGGATGCGCTGTACCGCGAGATGTACGGCCCGCACCGCCGCACCATCGAGGGCCTCGACCAACTGGTCGCCCAGGCGCGCAGTCGCGGCGTGCAGCTGGCGGTGGCGACGTCCGCCCCGCCGCTGAACATCGCGTTCACGCTCGACGAGCTGGAACTGCGCGCCCGCTTCGACACCGTGGTGGGCGCGACCGACGTCGCCCGCGGCAAGCCGCATCCGGACGTGTTCCTGAAGGCGGCCGAACGGCTCGGCGTCGATCCCGCGGACTGCATCGTGTTCGAGGACGCGCCGCTGGGCGTGGAAGCGGCGCGCCGCGCGGGCATGCGCGCCGTCGTCATCACCACCACGCTGCCGGCCGCCGCGTTCGCGGAGTACGACAACGTCGTGCGCGTGGTCAACGACTATGCCGACCTGTCCGTTGATGCCCTGTGCGCCAGCATGTAATTACCAGAACAACCTGAAATAGACACCATGAGCACCGACAACCAAGAACAAGGCACCCCGCAGCACGAGCACGCGAACCTGGTCGCCGACGACAACAAGATCATCGCCGAGCGCCGCGCCAAGCTGGCCGCGTTGCGCGAAAAGGGCCAGCCCTTCCCGAACGACTTCGTCCCGCAGCACAAGGCGGCCGACCTGGTCGAGCAGTTCGGCGGCTGGAGCCGCGAGGAACTGGAAGCCGAGCCGCAGGCCGTGGTGCTGGCCGGCCGCATGATGCTGCGCCGCGAAGCCGGCAAGAAGGCGGCCTTCGCCACGCTGCAGGACGCGTCCGGCCCGCGCGCCGACGGCCGCATCCAGATCTACGTCACGCTGGACCATACCGGCGAGGCAGCGATGGAAGCGCTGCGCAGCTACGACCTGGGCGACATCCTGGGCGTCGAGGGCACCCTGTTCAAGACCAAGACCGACGAGCTGACCGTCAAGGTGAGCAAGCTGCGCCTGATCACCAAGGCGCTGCGTCCGCTACCGGACAAGTTCCACGGCCTGGCGGACCAGGAGACCAAGTACCGCCAGCGCTACGTCGACCTGATCGTCAGCGAGGAAACCCGCCGCACGTTCAAGGCGCGCACCGCCGCCATGGCCTCGATCCGCCGCTTCATGCAGGAGCACCAGTTCATGGAGGTGGAAACCCCGATGCTGCACCCGATCCCGGGCGGCGCCGCGGCCAAGCCCTTCATCACCCACCACAATGCGCTTGACATGCAGATGTACCTGCGCATCGCGCCGGAACTGTACCTGAAGCGCCTGGTCGTCGGCGGCTTCGACCGCGTGTTCGAGATCAACCGCAACTTCCGCAACGAAGGCGTGTCGATCCGTCACAACCCGGAATTCACGATGATGGAATTCTACGCGGCCTACACCGACTACCAGTGGATCATGGACTTCACCGAAGCCGTGATCCGCCAGGCCGCGGTCGACGCCCACGGCACCGCCGAACTCACCTACGGCGGCCGCGCGCTGGACCTGGGCAAGCCGTTCCAGCGCCTGACCATCGTCCAGGCGATCGACAAGTACGCGCCGGGCTACACCGAGCAGCAGTTGAACGACCCCGCCTTCCTGCGCGAGGAACTGCTGAAGTTCGGCGTCAAGCCGCTGGCCCACGTGGGCCTGGGCGCGCTGCAGCTGGCCCTGTTCGAGGAAACCGCCGAGGCGCAGCTGTGGGAGCCGACCTTCATCATCGACTACCCGGTCGAAGTGTCGCCGCTGGCGCGCGCGTCGGACACCCGCGAGGGCATCACCGAGCGCTTCGAGCTGTTCATGGTGGGCCGCGAGATCGCCAACGGCTTCTCCGAGCTGAACGACCCCGAAGACCAGTCGGCCCGCTTCCTGGCCCAGGTCGACGCCAAGGAAGCCGGCGACGACGAGGCGATGTACTACGACGCCGACTACATCCGCGCGCTGGAATACGGCATGCCGCCGGCGGGCGGCTGCGGCATCGGCATCGACCGCCTGATGATGATCATCACCGACTCGCCGAACATCCGCGACGTGCTGCTGTTCCCGCACCTGCGCAAAGAAGACTGACCCTCGCGGGCCGGCGGTGCGCACGGGGTGCGCACCCGACGAAAAAGGCGCCGCTGGCGCCTTTTTTCATGTCCTGCGCGCAGGGTGGGCACGCCGTTCCCACCATGCGTTCCCGTGGCGTCTCACCGCACCACGCGGTAACACGGCACGTACACCTTGCCCGGCAACTTCATGCGGCTCTGCTCGACGAAGGACTGCAGCAGCTCGTCCAGGTGCGCCATCATCCCGCTCTCGCCGTGGATCTCGAACTTGCCGTGCTTCTCGATCGCGCGGATGCCTTCTTCCTTGACGTTGCCGGCCACGATCCCGGAGAACGCGCGCCGCAGCTGGGCCGCCAGCAGGTGCACCGGCTGGTCCTTGTGCAGCGACAGCGCGCGCATGTTCTCGTGGGTCGGCTTGAACGGGCGCTGGAACTCCTGGTCGATCCGGATGCCCCAGTTGAAGTAGTAGGCGTCGCTGCGCGCCTTGCGGAACTCGCGCACCTGGCGGATCCCGGTGTGCATCTCCTGCGCGACGGCGGCCGGGTCGTCGACGATGATCTTGTAGCGCCTGGTGGCCGCCTCGCCCAGGGTGGCGCGGATGAAACCGTCGATGCGCTCGAAGTATTCGCGCGAGGTCGAGGGGCCGGTGAACACCAGCGGGAACGGCAGCTCGGCATTGTCCGGATGGAGCAGGATGCCGAGGATGTACAGGATCTCCTCGGCCGTGCCGGCGCCGCCCGGGAACACGACGATGCCGTGGCCGGTGCGCACGAACGCCTCCAGGCGCTTCTCGATGTCCGGCATGATCACCAGGTCGTTGACGATCGGGTTGGGCGACTCGGCGGCGATGATGCCCGGCTCCGAGATGCCCAGGTAGCGACCGTTCTGCAGGCGCTGCTTGGAGTGGCCGATGGTGGCGCCCTTCATCGGGCCCTTCATGGCGCCGGGGCCGCAGCCGGTGCAGATGTCCAGTTCGCGCAGGCCGAGCTGGTAGCCGACCTTCTTGGAGTAGTCGTACTCGACCGAGTTGATCGAGTGCCCGCCCCAGCACACCACCAGGTTCGGGTTGTTCTGCGGCCGGATCACGTTGGCGTTGCGCAGGATGTGGAAGACGGCGTCGGTGATGCCTTCGGGGCGGTTCAGGTCGAAGCGCGGGTTGTCGGTGACCTCGAAGCTCACGTAGACGATGTCGCGCAGGACCGAGAACAGGTGCTCGTGGATCCCCTTGATCATCTTGCCGTCGACGAAGGCATGGGCCGGCGCGCTGCGGATGTCGAGCTTGATGCCGCGCTCGCGCTGGATCACCTTGATGTCGAAGTCCTTGTAGCGTTCGAGCAGCTCCTTGCCGTCGTCGATCGAACTGCCGGAGTTCAGCACGGCCAGCGCGCACTGGCGGAACACCTGGTACAAGCCGCCCTGGCTGGTGTCGAGCAGCTTCGCCACCTCCGCCTTCGACAGCACTTCGAGCCGGCCTTCCGGGGATATCAGGGTATCGACAACGTCGTAAGTCATGGTTCGCATTCCTTTTTTCTACTGTCTATCGGTGCTACTGCCGCACCAATATACGACAACCGGGCCGAGTTTGCGTCCCCTTTCGGCGCGCCGCATGCACTCTTACGGATGAGCGGGAAAAAGTTGCCAGACCGGCGTCGATTTCCACTAAAATGCGTCGCTATCGGCCAACCGTCCTTACCCAGCACGGATAACGCCGACGAGACCATTCTTATAAAACGATTTGGGGAGGAACCGCATGAGCGGTGCAGCGACTTCAACCACCGGCGACAAGGCGATCCCGGAATTCAGGCAGATCATGGGCCACCCGGCGCCCCTGTGGATGCTGTTCATGACCGAGTTCTGGGAGCGCTTCGCGTTCTACGGCATCCGCTGGGCCCTCGTGCTCTACATCGTCGCCCAGTTCTACGGCGGCAGCGGCGTGGGCCAGGCCGACGCCAACCTCACCTACGGTTCCTACCTCGCGCTGGTGTATGCCGGCGCCGTCTTCGGCGGCTACATCGCCGACCGCGTGATCGGCTACCAGCGCGCGATCCTGGTCGGCGCGGCCTTCATGGCCGCCGGCCTGTTCGCCATCACGATCCCGAACCAGGACGTGTTCAAGCTGGGCCTTGCGACCATCATCGTCGGCAACGGCATGTTCAAGCCGAACATCTCGACCATGGTCGGCCAGCTGTACGGCATCAGCGACCAGCGCCGCGATTCCGGCTTCACCATCTTCTACATGGGCATCAACAGCGGCGCGTTCATCGCCCCGATCCTTACCGGCCTGCTGGCCGAGTCGATGGCCGGCTCCACCGGCGTGCCGGCCTACAAGGTCGTGTTCTTCGCCGCCGGCATCGGCATGCTGCTGTCGCTGGTCTGGTTCCAGATCGGCCGCAAGGGCCTGAAGGGCATCGGCGCGCCGGTCGGCGAGCTGGCCAGCCCGGCGCGCCTGGCGGGCGTCGTGATCGGCTCGCTGCTCGTGATCCCCGTGGTGTACTTCCTGCTCAAGCTGGGCGCCGCCACCCTGCAGATCATCCTGACGGTGCTGTTCATCGGCCTGGCCCTGATGCTGCTGGTCGAAGGCATCCGCAACGGCAAGGTCGCGCGCGACAAGACCATCGCCATGCTGATCATCTTCTTCTTCAACGTGATGTTCTGGTGCTTCTTCGAACAGGCCGGCAGCTCGTTCACCTTCCTGGCCGAGAACATCGTGCGCCGCGACTTCGGCGGCTGGATCTTCCCGACCGGCTGGTTCCAGTCGGTGAACTCGATCGCCATCATCGTGTGCGCGCCGATCGTCGCCGCCGTGTGGGTCGGGATGGGCAGCAAGAACCCGTCGATCCCGCGCAAGTTCGGCCTGGGCCTGCTGTTCAACGGCCTGGCCTTCCTGCTGCTGATGTTCGCCCTGACGAGCCTGGTCGGCCCGGACAGCAAGATCCCGTTCTGGACCCTGTTCATGGTCTACGTGATCCAGTCGATCGGCGAACTGTGCCTGTCGCCGATCGGCCTGTCGATGGTGACCAAGCTGGCGCCGACGCGCCTGGTCGGCCTGGGCATGGGCGGCTGGTTCCTGTCCACCGGCATCGGCAACAACCTGTCGGGCATCTTCGCCAGCCACGTGTCGGGCGAATCGGGCATGACCACGGCGTCCGCGCTGTCGGGCTACACCTTCGGCTTCTGGGCCCTGATCGGCTCGGGCGTGATCCTGTTCCTGATCGCGCCGCTGATCCAGAAGCTGATGCACGGCGTGAAGTAAACCTCCCCGCGACGTGCACGACGGCGGCCCGCGGGCCGCCGTCGTCGTTTCCGCTCACGGCAGCGTCCTGCGCATCGCCTCCATCTCGGCGCGGATCCAGTCGCGGAAGTGCTGCACCTTGGTCATCCCCTCCTTGTGCGGGTTGACCAGCAACCGGTAGCCGTTGCCGAACGGCGCGCTGCGGCACGGCAGCACGCGCAGGCTGCCGGCCAGGATGTCCTGGAACGCGATCCCGTACGGCACCAGCGCGATCCCCTGCCCCGCCACCGCCGCCTGCGCCAGCACGCCCCAGTGCGTGAACACGCGGGAGAAATCGTACTTGCCCTTCAATGCCCGGTTTTCCTGCAGCAGCTGCAGCCAGGCTTCCGGCGTGCGCTCGCACAGGAGCGGGAACCGACCCAGGTCGGCCAGGCCCGGCTCCGGCTCGCCGGGCGCCAGCAGGTCGGGGCTGTAGACCGGCACCAGGCGCTCGCGGAACAGCAGCGCCGGGTCGCCGTCCCTGACCGGGCCGTAGCGGATCGCCACGTCGACGGCGTCGTCCTCGATGTCGACCTGGGCGTCGTTGGAATCGAGGCGCAGCTCCAGTTCCGGGTGCAGCTTGGTGAAGCGCGGCATGCGCGGCACCAGCCACTTGATGGCGAACGAGTGCGTGGTCGAGATGCGCAGCACCGCTTCCTCGTCGCCGCGCTGCAGCGCCGCCACCTTGGCGCGCAGCTCGCCCAGCATGCGGCCGACGGCGATCGCCAGTTCCTGGCCCTTGGCCGTCAGCGCGATGTGGCGCGGATGGCGCACGAACAGGGCGAAGCACAGCGCTTCCTCGAGTTGCTTGACCTGCAGGCTGACGGCGGCCGGCGTCTTGTGCAGCTCCTGCGCCGCCAGCTTGAAGCTGCCCCAGCGCGCCGCCGCCTCGAAATCGAGCAGGCCCGAGAGGCTGCGCAGCGGCTTCACGCCGCCTCCATGCATAAGTTTTTCTTATTCATAAACCCATATTTTTCTTGTTTGAAGGATTTGCAACGGGCATGGAAAATAGCAGGATTCACCAAGACCGTGCAAGCCCGCCCCATGGCCGGGCGGCCAAGCCCAAGGAAAACGCATGTCCAAGACCATCCTGGTGATCGGCGGCACCCGCTTCATCGGACGCCTGCTGGTGCAGCGCCTGCTGCGCGCCGGTCATCGCGTGACGATCGCCACGCGCGGCTACGCGCCCGATCCGTTCGGCGCGCGCATCGCGCGCATCCGCGTCGACCGCCGCAACGAGACGGCGATGCGCAAGGCCTTCGCCCAGGCCGGCCCGTGGGACGTCGTGTTCGACCAGATGTGCTACAACCCGCTGGACGCGGCGATCGCCGTGCGCACCTTCGCCGGACGGGTCGGGCGCTACGTGATGACCTCGACCATCGACGCCTACCGCACGCTCGGCGTCGACGCCGCCCGGCCGATCCGCGAAGACGACCTGGCCGTCGCCGCCCAGCCGATCGACACCGCCTATCCGTGGCACGACCCGTGCCGCGCCACCGAGTGCTACGTCGCCGGCAAGGTGCAGGCCGAGGCCTACCTGGCGCGCGACGGCTCGCTGCCGCTGGTCGTGCCGCGCCTGGCCCACGTGCTGGCCGGCCCCGAAGACTTCACCGGCCGCCTCGCCCATTACGTCGAACTGGCGCGCGTCGGCGGCACGCTGGCGTACGCCGACGCGGGCGCGGTGCAGTCGTTCATGCCGCTGCAGTCCGCCGCCGACTTCCTGGCCTGGGCCGGCTTCCAGGACTTCACCGGCCCGGTCAACGCGGCCAGCGACGGCGCGCTGTCGGCGTACCGGCTGTACGAGCGCGTCGGCGCCGTGCTGGACACCCGCGTCGCCATGCGCCGCGTGCAGCCGCCGCCGGCGCCGGGCCGCCTGTCGCCGTTCGACCTGCCGGGACCGATGGTGCTCGACACGACGCGCGCCAGGGCGCTCGGCTACCGCTTCGGCCACGTGGACGACTGGATCGACGACACCATCAGGCAGCACGACCTGGCGTTCGTCTGAACGGCGTACGCCTCGTCGCCCCGGCGCAGGCCGGGGCCTGATTGCTGCTGGCGTTACACTTGGACCCCGGCCTGCGCCGGGGCGACGGCTTCCAGGCTACCGTTTCGCGGTCTCCCTCCCCACCCAGTACAGCAGCACGCAGATCGCCGCATACGGCAGGATCGACAGCAGGTCCGCATCCACCCCCGCAAAGAAGGGATTGGCGGCTTGCGCCCACCGGCCCATCGCATTGTCGAAGTCCGTCAGCACGCCGGCCGTGATGGCGATGACGATGCCGGCCAGCGCGCCGCCGGCGATGTAGCCGGAGGCCAGCAGCGTGCCGGCGCTGCGGTCGCCCGCGGCCTGGCGCTGTTCCGCGTCCAGGTTCGCGTACTGCGGCAGCCTGTCGTTGCGGCGGTCCACCAGCCAGCGGATCAGGCCGCCGATCGCGATGGGCAGCGTCGACAACAGCGGCAGGTACACGCCCACCGAGAACGCCAGCGCCTGGATGCCGGCCATTTCCAGCACCACCGAGATCATCACGCCGAACAGCACCAGCGTCCACGGCAGCTGCTGGTCGAGGATGCCCTTGATGATGTAGGACATCAAGACGGCCTTGGGCGCATCGTATTTCTTGACCTCGGTGCCGTCCGGGCGCGTGTGGTACTGGCCGTTGATGCCCGGGTCGACCAGGTAGGCCAGCGAACCGTCGGCGCGCACCAGGTACTTGCCGGGCGGGCCGCCGGCGCCGTCGGTCTTCTGCCAGACCTTGTAGGTGGCCTGGTCGGACGCCGCCTGCGGCCCCTGCAGCCGGGCGGTCTGGGTCAGCGCCGCGGCGTCCACGCGCAGCCCCGGCGCCACCTGGGCGGCCGGCACGTAGACGGTGCCCGCGTCGTTCAGCTTGAGCAGGATCGGGCCCAGGACCAGCGCCGAGGCGAAGGCGCCGGCCAGGATCGCGTACTGCTGCAGGCGCGGCGTGGCGCCGACCAGGTAGCCGGTCTTGAGGTCCTGCGAGGTGGTGCCGGCGTTGCTGGCGGCGATGCAGACGATGGCGCCGACCGACAGCGCCGTCACGTAGTAGCGCCCGCCGGTCCAGCCCATCACGAGGAAGATCAGGCAGGTGAACAGCAGCGTGGCCACGGCCATGCCCGAGATCGGGTTCGACGAGGAACCCACTTCGCCGGTCAGGCGCGACGACACCGTCGAGAACAGGAAGCCGAACACGAGGATCAGCAGCGCGCCCAGCAGGTTCATGTGCAGCGGCGTGGCGAAGGTGATCGCGGCGATGATGCCCAGGCAGCCGATCGCCACCCACTTGAACGGGATGTCCTGCTCGGTGCGCAGCGACGTGTCGGCGCCGCTGGCCTTGCCGAGGCCGGCGAGCCCGCCCTTCAGGCCGTTCCAGATCGTCGGCAGCGAGCGCACCAGGCTGATCAACCCGCCCGCCGCGACCGCGCCGGCGCCGATGTACAGCACGTAGGCGCTGCGGATGTCGTCCGGTCCCATGTCGCGGATCAGCATCGTGCCCGGCGCCAGCGGCACCGCCAGCTGCTCGCCGAAGAACTTGATCATCGGGATCAGGAGAAGGTAGGACAGCACCCCGCCGGCCGCCATCGTCAGCGCGATGCGCGGACCGATGATGTAGCCCACGCCCAGCAGTTCCGGCGAAATCTCGGCCCCGGCCGAACCGGCCTTGAGCGGCGCGCCGAACACGAAGTTGACGGTGTCCTTCCACAGCTTCAGCGAGATGTTCAGGATCTTGTAGAGCAGCCCCAGCCCGAAGCCGCCGAAGATGATGAAGGCGCGCCGGCGCGCCGCCAGCGCCTCGTCCGACCCCGCGGCGCGCACCTCGCCCGCGGCCGCGCGCGAGGTCTCGGTGGCGGCGGCCTTGAGCACCTCGGCGCAGGCCGTGCCCTCCGGGTACTTCAGCTCGCGGTGCTGGTCGACGATCATCGTGCGGCGCATCGGGATCATCATCAGGATGCCCAGCAGGCCGCCCAGCACGCCCACCAGCATCACGCGCGAGATCTCCAGGTCGAAGCCGAGGATCATGATGGCCGGCATGGTCACGCCCAGGCCGAACGCCAGCGACTCGCCGGCCGAGCCGGCCGTCTGGGTGATGCTGTTCTCGAGGATCGTCGATTCGCGTCCCCCGGCCTTGCCGGCCATGCCGAACAGGGTGATGGCGATGACGGCCACCGGGATCGACGCGCTCACCGTCAGGCCGACCTTCAGCACCAGGTACAGCGAGGACGCCCCGAAGATCATGCCCAGCACGGTGCCCATCACCAGCGCGCGCAGCGTCATCTCGGGCAGGTGCGCGGACGCCGGTATGTACGGCTTGAAGGCGGGAGGCTGGGGATCGTACGGCATGGATGTCCTTCGGGGAGTGGCGTCGAGGTATCGTGGGAAGCGACCCGACGGACAATGCCGCGAGTCCTGGAAGCAAGACTATCGCACATGCCGTAGTGGAAGCAAAGCGGATTATAATCGCCCCCACCACCCGTCCCTGGCGGGCAATCCCAGGCATTTCCCGGCCCGTGGGGCCGCATCCAGAGAGTCCAGTTTTGGCAAAATCCAGCAAGCCGGCGCTCCCGCGCCACCGCGGCCAGCGCGGTTTCCTCCTCGCGGCGCTCGCCGTCGTCCTCGTCCTCGTCGTGCTGGCCGTGGCCGGCGCCGTCGGCTACGTCATGCTGCGCGTGATGCCGAACGTGCCCGCGCTCGACGCCGTCACCGACTACCGGCCCAAGATCCCGCTGCGCATCTACAGCGCCGACAACGTCCTGATCGGCGAGTTCGGCGAGGAGCACCGCGATTTCGTCCCCATCGACAAGATCCCGGCGCTGATGAAGAAATCGCTGCTGGCGATCGAGGACGCGCGCTTCTACGAGCACGGCGCGATCGACTACCGGCGCCTGCTCGGCGCCGTCGGCGCCAACCTGCGCGGCGGCTTCGGCTCGGGCGGCGCCTCCACCATCACGATGCAGGTGGCGCGCAACTTCTTCCTGTCGCGCGAGAAGCGCCTGTCGCGCAAGATCAACGAGATCGCGCTCGCCTACAAGATCGAGGCGGCGCTGTCGAAGGACGAGATCCTCGAGCTGTACATGAACCAGATCTACCTGGGGCAGCGCGCCTACGGCTTCTCGAGCGCCGCGCGCACCTATTTCGGCAAGCGCCTCGACCAGCTGTCGATCGCCGAGATGGCGATGCTGGCCGGCCTGCCGCAGAACCCGTCGCGCCACAACCCGGCGGTGAACCCGAAGCGGGCGCGCGAGCGCCAGCACCAGGTGCTGGGCCGCATGCGCGCGCTCGACTACATCAGCGAATCGCAGTACCAGGCCGCGATGGCCGAGCCGCTGCGCGTGAACACGCGCGGCCAGGAATTCGACTCGCACGCCGAATACGTGGCGGAACTCGCGCGCCAGGTGGTCTACAGCCAGTTCAAGGAAGACGCCTACACCAAGGGCATCAAGGTCTACACGACCATCCTGAAGAACGAACAGGACGCCGCCTACGCCTCGGTGCGCCGCAACGTCATCGCCTACGACCAGCGCCACGGCTGGCGCGGCCCGGAAGGCCGCATCGACCTGCCGTCCGACGCCCAGGAACGCGAGGACGCCATCAACGACGCGCTGGCCCGGCGCCCCGTCAGCGACGGCCTGATCCCGGCCGTGGTGCTGCAGGTTTCCGGCAAGAGCGTGCGCGTCGAGACCATCGACGGCGACGTGGTCGACCTGTCCGGCGCCGGCCTGAAGTTCGCGGCCGCCGGCCTGGCCGCCAACGCCAGGGAGGCACTGAAGCTGGCGCCGGGCGCCGTGATCCGCGTCGCCCGCGACGCCAAGGGCGGCTGGTCGGTCACCCAGGTGCCGCAGGTGGCGGCGGCCTTCGTCGCCATCGACGCCGATACCGGCGCCTACCACGCGCTGGTGGGCGGCTTCGACTACAACTTCCAGAAATTCAACCACGTCACGCAGGCCTGGCGCCAGCCCGGTTCGGGCATGAAGCCGTTCATCTACTCGGCCGCCATCGAGAAGGGCTACTCGCCGGCCACGCGCATCCTCGACGCGCCGCTCGACATGGCGGGCGAGGACGCCGGCAAGACCTGGTCGCCGCAGAACGACGACTTCAAGTGGGACGGCCCGATCACGATGCGGCGCGCGCTGGCCGAATCGAAGAACGTGCCGTCGGTGCGCCTGCTGCGCGCGGTATCGGTGCCGTTCGCCCACGAATACCTGGGCCGCTTCGGCTTCGACCTGAACCGCCAGCCCAAGAACTACACGCTGGCGCTGGGCACGGGCGCGGTGACGCCCCTGCAGATGGCCGGCGCCTACGCCGTGTTCGCCAACGGCGGCTACGCGGTGCAGCCCTACCTGATCGCGCGCATCGAGGATGCCAACGGCAAGGTGATCCAGGAAACCAAGCCGCCCGCGCGCACCGAGGAAAGCCGCGTGCTGGACGCGCGCAACGCCTACGTCACCGACAGCATGCTGCGCGACGTGACCCGCTACGGCACCGGCGCGGCCGCCACCAAGGCGCTCGGCCGCGGCGACATCGCCGGCAAGACCGGCACCACCAGCGACGCCGTCGACGGCTGGTTCTCGGGGTATGCCGGCAACGTGGTGGCGGTCGCGTGGATGGGCTACGACGACCCGCGTTCGCTGGGCGGGCGCGAGTTCGGCGCCACGCTGGCGCTGCCGATCTGGATCGACTACATGCGCGTGGCCGTCGCCAGGCGGCCGGAAACCGTGCGCGCCGAACCGGAAGGGCTGGTGCGCGAGAACGACGACTGGGTGTACGCCGAATACGCCGACTCGCCGGCGTTCAGCGGTGTCGACCTCGACCAGCAGGTCGACCCGAACGCGCCCGCCGCCCCGGCCGACGGCACGGCGCCGCCGGGCCAGTTGCCGGGCGCCCAGCAGCAGCCGGCGCCGAACAGCCTGTTCTGAGCCTCGCCTCCCCGTCATCCCGGCGCAGGCCGGGGCGACGGGAAGCGCGGCGACCGCCCCGCGTCGCGCCTGTCCGTCCGCCTGGTCCTACAAGCGTTGCCGCACTCATCCTATTTGGATTGCGCGCCATCGGCGCCATCATGGTCTTACCCACCAACAGGAGAGAACCATGAAAACCTATCAAGGCATTCTCATCGGCGGCATCATGGCGTTCAGCCTCGCGGCCTGCAGCACCACCGACACCAGCACCGACACGATGAGCGGCAGCTCCGCGTCCGGCACCGAGGGCAGCTCGATGGGCACCACCGGCAGCGGCCAGGGCAGCGCGCAGAGCTGGAACAACAACGGCTATGCCGGTTCCAGCGCCACCGGCACCAGCCAGTCGGGCACCATGGGTACCTCGGGCAATGGCGCCTCCGGCACGTCGAGTTCGGCGCCGACCGGCACCTCGGCCGTCGGCACCGGCAGCACGCAGACCACCGACCCGAACGCCCCGGCATCCAACCCGCCCGGCACCCGCTGAGCGGTAGCGACGTGAACGCCACGCGGCGGCAGGCGCGCAAGCGCTTGCCGCCGCGTGGCGTTCGTGGCATCGGCCGGCCGGCGCCTTGGTAGAATGCGGGCATGTCCACTGCAGCGAGGCCTGGCCCACGATGAAGAACTGGTTAGCGCGGCTGTTCGGCGGCGCCGCGGCGGCGCCGGGCGCCGCTACTGCCGTTGCCGCGTCCGCTGCCGCTGCCGCTGCCAGTGGCGCCGGCGCCGCCATCGGCGCTGGCGATGAGGACGCCGCCGGCGCCGCCCGGCGCGTGCTGGACGCCGCGTTCTGGCGCTGGCTCACCCAGGACGTCGCCGGCGAGCCGACCGACGCCGCGCGCCAGCGCGCGCTGGACGCGGTGGCGCGCCTGGCCACGGCGCCCGGCGCCGCCGCCGACATGGTGCCGCGCGTGCCCGAGGTCATTCCGCGCCTGCTGCGCAGCCTGCGCGACGAGGGCGTGTCCAGCGGCGAGCTGGCGCGCCAGGTGGCGCGCGACCCGGCGCTGCTGGCCGAGACGATCCGCGAAGCCAACAGCCCCTTCTACCGTCCGGCCAGCCCGGTGCGCTCGATCGACGCCGCCGTCATGGTGCTGGGCCAGAACGGCCTGCGCATGCTGATCGCGCGCGCCGCCTTCCGTCCGGTGATCGGCATGCGCGCCGGGGCCTGCGCCAACCGGGTGGCGCCCCAGGTCTGGCGCCATTCCGAGCGCTGCGCGCGCGTCGCCGGGCTGCTGGCGCCGGGCCTGGGCGCCGACCCGTTCGAAGCCTACCTGGCGGGATTGATGCACGACGTCGGCCTGGTGGTCGCGTTCCGCCTGTTCGACCGCTTCCTGGGCACGTCCGGCGTACCGCAGGACGTGGCCTTCGCCGCCGCGGCGCTGGACGGCGCGCGCGCGCTGTCGGCGCGCATCGCCCAGCACTGGGAACTGCCCGCGCCGGTGGCCGGCGCCATCGTGCGCGCCGGCCGCGCCGGCACCCGGCCGCTGGCCGAGGCGCTGGGCCAGGCCGACCGCCTCGCCAAGCTGCGCCTGCTGTTCGACGCCGGCGCGCTGGGGGCCGACGACGCCCGCCTGGCCACGCTGCCGGCGGCGCAGGCGCACGTGTTCGGACGGCTCGGCGACGACGCCGCCTGAACGGACCCGCCCCGCCCGGTCCGCGCCACGCGCGCGCCCGCGCCCGGGCACGCCGTTCGTCTATAATGGATCCCGGTCTTCCCGATTCTGGACAGCGCGCGTCAATGCCTTTCGATCTCAACAAGCACCTCCCCAAACCCGGAACCCGTTTCGCCCTGCCGCACCTGCACGGCTCGAGCGACGCCTATGCCCTCGCCCTCGCCGCCCAGGCCCTGAAGGCGGACAAGCGCATGCTGACGGTGGTCGTCGCCAGCGCCGGCGACGGCCAGCGCCTGCTCGAGGAAATCCCCTGGTTCGCCGAGGGCAAGCTGGCCTGCCACCTGCTGCCGGACTGGGAAACCCTGCCCTACGACGCGTTCTCGCCGCACCAGGACCTGGTGTCGGAGCGCCTGGCCACGCTGCACGAGATCCGCAACGGCCACTGCGACGTGCTGGTGGTGCCGGCCACCACGGCGCTGGTGCGCCTGGCCCCGCCGTCCTTCCTGGCCGCCTACACCTTCTTCTTCCGCCAGGGCGAAAGCCTGGACGAGGCAAAGCTCAAGGCCCAGCTCACGCTGGCCGGCTACAGCCACGTCTCGCAGGTGATGTCGCCGGGCGAATACTCGGTGCGCGGCGGCCTGATCGACCTGTTCCCGATGGGTTCCGCGCTGCCCTACCGCATCGACCTGTTCGGCGACGAGATCGAGACCATCCGCACCTTCGACGCCGACACCCAGCGCTCGCTGTATCCGGTGAAGGAGGTGCGCATGCTGCCGGGCCGCGAATTCCCGATGGACGAGCCGGCGCGCACCGCGTTCCGCGGCCGCTGGCGCGAACGCTTCGAGGGCGACCCGAGCCGCTCGACGATCTACAAGGACATCGGCAACGGCATCGCCTCGGCCGGCATCGAATACTACCTGCCGCTGTTCTTCGACGCGACGGCCACGCTGTTCGACTACCTGCCCGACGACGCCGCGCTGGCGCTGGTGGGCGACATCGACGAGGCGATCCAGCGCTTCTGGGTCGACACCGACTCGCGCTACCGGTTCCTCAAGAGCGACCGCGAACGCCCGGTGCTGGAGCCGAAGGAGATCTTCCTCGGCGCCGAGCAGTTCTTCTCGCACGCCAAGCGCCACGGCCGCTGGGCCATCGCGCGCGATCCCCAGGCCGGGGCGTCGGCGCTGTCCGCGCCGCTGCCCGACGTGGCCGTCAACCGCCGCCTGGACGACCCGCTGGCGAACCTGCGCGCCTACCTCGCGCGCGCCGCCGCCGAGCCGGGCACCAGGGTGATGATCTGCGCCGAGTCGGCCGGCCGGCGCGAGACGCTGCAGCAGTACTTCAACGAATACAAGCTGGCACTGGCGCCGGTCGAGGGCTATGCCGGCGTGTGCGCGGCGGATGCGCGCGCGCTGCTGGGCGTGGCCCCGCTGCAGGCCGGCTTCGAGCTGATGGACGCGTCCTGCGGGCGCCTGGTGTTCATCACCGAGACCGAGCTGTACGCTGGCGGCGGCAAGCGCGCCGGCCGCAAGAAGCAGGAAGCGACGACCCAGGTCGAGTCGATGGTGCGCGACCTGTCCGAGCTGAAGGTGGGCGACCCGGTCGTGCACATCAACCACGGCATCGGCCGCTACATGGGCCTGATGAGCATGGACCTGGGCGAAGGCGAGACCGAGTTCCTGCACCTGGAATACGCGAAAGAGTCGAAACTGTATGTGCCGGTGTCGCAGCTGCACGTGATCTCGCGCTACTCCGGCGCCTCGCCCGAGGACGCGCCGCTGCACGCGCTCGGTTCCGGCCAGTGGGACAAGGCCAAGAGGAAGGCGGCCGAGCAGGTGCGCGACACCGCCGCCGAGCTGCTCAACCTGTACGCGCGCCGCGCCGCGCGCCAGGGCCATGCCTTCGAATACGCGAGCGTCGACTACGAGAACTTCGCGCAGAGCTTCGGCTTCGACGAGACGCCGGACCAGCGCGCGGCCATCGCCGCCGTCATCCAGGACATGACCTCGGGCCGCCCGATGGACCGCCTGGTATGCGGCGACGTCGGCTTCGGCAAGACCGAAGTCGCCCTGCGCGCCGCCTTCATCGCCGTCATGGGCGGCAAGCAGGTGGCGATCCTGGCGCCGACCACGCTGCTGGCCGAGCAGCACGCGCAGACGTTCAGCGACCGCTTCGCCGACTGGCCCGTGAAGATCGCGGAACTGTCGCGTTTTCGGACCGGCAAGGAGATCAACAACGCGATCAAGGGCATGGCCGACGGCACCGTCGACATCGTGATCGGCACCCACAAGCTGCTGTCGCCCGACGTCAAGTTCACCCGGCTGGGCCTCGTCATCATCGACGAGGAACACCGCTTCGGCGTGCGCCAGAAGGAAGCGCTGAAGGCGCTGCGCGCCGAGGTCGACGTGCTGACGCTGACCGCCACGCCGATCCCGCGCACGCTGGGCATGGCGCTGGAGGGCCTGCGCGACTTTTCCGTCATCGCCACGGCGCCGCAGAAGCGCCTGGCCATCAAGACCTTCGTGCGCAGCGAGGACGGCTCCGTGATCCGCGAAGCCTGCCTGCGCGAACTCAAGCGCGGCGGCCAGATCTACTTCCTGCACAACGAGGTCGAGACGATCGAGAACCGCCTGGCGATGCTGCGCGAGCTGCTGCCCGAGGCGCGCATCGGCGTGGCGCACGGCCAGATGCACGAGCGCGACCTCGAACGGGTGATGCGCGACTTCGTGGCCCAGCGCTTCAACATCCTGCTGTGCACGACGATCATCGAGACCGGCATCGACGTGCCCACCGCGAACACCATCATCATGCACCGCGCCGACAAGTTCGGCCTGGCGCAGCTGCACCAGCTGCGCGGGCGCGTGGGCCGCTCGCACCACCAGGCCTATGCCTACCTGCTGGTGAACGACGCGATGGGCCTGTCCAAGCAGGCGCAGCGCCGCCTCGACGCGATCCAGGCGATGGAAGAACTGGGCAGCGGCTTCTACCTGGCCATGCACGACCTGGAGATCCGCGGCGCCGGCGAGGTGCTGGGCGAGAGCCAGTCGGGGGAGATGCTGGAGGTCGGCTTCCAGCTGTACTCCGACATGCTGAACGAAGCGGTCAAGGCGCTCAAGGCCGGGCGCGAGCCGGACATGAGCGCGCCGCTGTCCTCGACCACCGAGATCAACCTGCACGTGCCGGCGCTGCTGCCGGCCGACTTCTGCGGCGACGTGCACGAGCGCCTGTCGATCTACAAGCGCCTCGCCAACTGCGAGGCGCAGGCCGACATCGACGCCATGCAGGAAGAACTGATCGACCGCTTCGGCAAGCTGCCGGACGCCGTCAAGGCCCTGATCGAGACGCACCGCCTGCGCGTGCTGGCCAGACACGTCGGCATCGTCAAGATCGACGCCCACGCCGAGGCGGCCAGCATGCAGTTCATGGAAAAGCCGCCGATCGACCCGATCCGGATCATTACGCTGATCCAGAAGAACCGCCACGTCAAGCTGGCCGGCCAGGACAAGCTGCGCATCACCGCCGCCATGCCGGACCTGGCCGCGCGCGTGAACCAGGTCAAGCACACCATCAAACAACTCCTGGCCTAATCCGCCCACCCACCACGCGCTCACCACCATGTCCAAGAAACTCGTCCTGCAAGGACCCGGCGTCGACCAGGCCGCGCTGGCGCGCATCGCCGCGCTGGCGGCGCCCGCCCGCACCACCGAACTGCATGCGCACGCGCTGCGCTGCGACGGCGTCGACTTCACCCCCGAACTGAAGGCCGCCGTCGACGCTGCCGCCTTCGCCGCCGGCGTCGACGCCGCCTTCGTCGACGCGCACCTGACCCTGGCCGACTTCGGCCTGGTGGCGATGGACATGGATTCGACGCTGATCACCATCGAGTGCATCGACGAGATCGCCGACATGCAGGGCCTGAAGCCCCAGGTTTCCGCGATCACCGAGGCCGCGATGCGCGGCGAGCTCGATTTCGCGGAAAGCCTGCAGCGCCGCGTGGCGCTGCTGGAAGGCTTGCCGGTCGAGGCGCTGGGCCGCGTCTACGACGAGCGCCTGCGCATCTCGCCGGGCGGCGAGGCGATGCTGGACGCGGTGCGCGCGGCCGGCCTGAAGACGCTGCTGGTGTCGGGCGGCTTCACCTTCTTCACCGAGCGCCTGCGCACGCGCCTGGCGCTCGACTACACGCATGCGAACGTGCTCGAGGCCGAGGGCGGCGTGCTGACCGGCCGCGTGGCCGGCGGCATCGTCGACGCCGGGGAAAAGATGCGCACCGTGCAGCGCACCTGCGCCGAACTGGGCATCCCGACGCGCCGTGCAATCGTGATGGGCGACGGCGCCAACGACCTGAACATGATGGGCGTGTCCGGCCTGTCGGTGGCGTTCCGCGCCAAGCCCGTCGTGCGCGCCCAGGCGAGCGTGGCGCTGAACTTCAGCGGGCTGGACGGGTTGCTGGCCATCCTCGGCTGAGCGGTGCGCCATCCGGCGCGTGCGACTTTCCTGGCTGGAATCACGCGCGCGTTAGACCTCGATCAATCGTCTTGCGGCGTGCATGAAACACCCCCTTCCCTTTACCCGAATAGAGTGAGCGGACAGGCATGGCGGATCGTCCGCCGGCCATCCACGCACGGGAGGCAGCCATGGCAACGGGGCAGGCGGGCGGTAACCATGTGGTGCGCGATGTGGTGCACGATACGGTGCGCGACGTGGTACGCGACAGGGAGCGGCCCCGGCGCCGCACCTTCCTGCGCCAGGGCGCCGCGCTGGCCGGCGCGCTCGGCGCCGCCGTGCTCTGTCCGCCGTTCCGTGGCGCCGCCGCCGCCACGCGCGAAGCCTGGTGCGCCACCTGGGGCACGGCGCCGGCCGGCCCGCCGCCCAGCGCCAGCACCCTCGGCTTCGCCGACCAGACCCTGCGCCTGGTCGTGCGCGCCAGCATCGGCGGCAGCCGCGTCCGCGTGCGCCTGAGCAACGAGATGGGCAGCGCGCCGCTGCGCATCGGCGCGGCCGGCATCGGCGTGCGCGCCAGCGGCGCCAACCTCGTCGCAGGCAGTGCGCGCGCGCTGACGTTCAACGGCCGCGCGGGCGTCGCCATCCCCGCCGGCAGCCCGGCCGTGTCCGACCCGGTCGACCTGGCCTTCCCCGCCCAGGCCGACCTCGCCATCAGCCTGTACCTGCCCGGCACCGTGGCGGCCACGACCACCCATGACCTCGCGCTGCAGACCGGCTATGTCTCGAGCACGGGCAACCACGTGACCACGCCCGCCCTGCCGGTCGCGCGCAGCATCGCGTCCTGGCCCTTCCTGGGCGAGGTCGACGTGGCCGGCGCCGGGGGCACCATCGTCGCGTTCGGTGATTCGCTGACGGACGGCGCGCGCAGCACGGGCAATGCCAACCGGCGCTGGCCGGACTGGCTGGCGCGGCGCCTGCTGGCCGAATCGCTGCCGGGCAGCGCGATACCCGGCGTCGTCAACCGCGGCATCAGCGGCAACTCGTTGCTGAACGACTATGCCAACGCCTGGCTGGCAGGACACGACGGGCTGGAACGCTTCGACCGCGACGTGCTGGCCACGGCCGGCGTGCGCTGGCTGGTGGTCCTCATCGGCATCAACGACATCTGCTACAGCCCGTCGTCGGACCCGATCCCGCCGGAAGACATCACGGGCGGCTACCTGCAGCTGATCGCCCGCGCCCGCGCGCGTGGGGTGGACGCCATCGGCGCCACGCTGCCGCCGTTCGAAGGCCACGTCTACTACACGGCGGCGCGCGAATCGGTGCGCCAGCACGTCAATGCGTGGATCCGCAACGCGGGCGCCTGGGATGCCGTCGTCGACGTCGAACGGGCGCTGCGCGACCCGTCCCGGCCGGCGCGCCTGCTGCCGGCCTACGACAGCGGCGACCACCTGCACCCGAGCGACGCCGGCTATGCGGCGATGGCGCAGGCGGTGCCGCTGGGCATCTTCGGCTGAGCGGGCAAGGGCTGCCCGGCGTCACCACGATCGGTGGTGGCGCCGGGCGCGCGCGCGATGACGCTGCCGCTAACGCTCCTGGCGCGCCGGCGGACACATGCCGGCGTACTCGACGATGCGGTCGGCCGCATCGGCATCGAAGATCGAGCGCCAAGGGTCGACGTTGGCGTAGACGTGCATCCGGCCCATGTTCGCCGGGTTCGGCTGCGAGGGGCCGCCGCCGGTCGCGATGCGGTCGGCGGTGGTGGCCGGATTGCCGTCGAGATCGAAGGCCAGGTAGACCAGTTCCTTCTCGCCCAGGCTCGCCTCCGGGCGCGGACGCACCACGCGCAGGACGGCGGCGCGCGGCCCATGCGGCAGCGCGGCCGGGTCCGTCCTTTGCGGGCCGGCCGCATGCACCGGCTCGCCGTTGACCCAGGCCTGCACCAGCCTGCCGTCGGCGTCGTAGTCGGCCGAGACATTCCAGCGCCACACATAGACGCGGCACAGGTTGATGTCGTACAGGTATTTCTCGGTCCCGGCACGGGACGGGTGTTCGCGCAGGCTGGCGCCGCCCTCCTCGACGAAGGCCCGGCGCAGTCCGGCGCGCGGCGCGCCCTGCGGAAAGGTCGCACGCACCAGGTCCTGCATCGCGTCAATCGAACGCACGGACTCGAAGCGGAACGGGGCGGCGTCCGCCGCGGCGCTGGCGTTGGCGACGGCGAGCGGGAGCGACAGCGCGAGGGCGGCCAGGCGCGCCAGGGAGGAAAATCGCAGCGGCATGGGTAGCGGACGGTCGATGACGGGACCGCCACGATAGCAGCCCGGCCCTGCCGTAAAATGCGCCAATTCCCACATCCGCCGGCGGCGGGCACGGCAGCGACGTTTCCGTTGTGCCCGCAGGTGTAACAGCCTGTAATTGGCCGCGCACGCAAGCGCAAAATCCGTATAGTAAGCAGGTGAGGAGAACCGCCATGAAAAAGCTTGCCATCATCGTTTCACTTGCCGCCCTGGGCGGCTGCGCCACCACCTATCCCGGCCCCGCCAACTACGGCAGCCGCGCCTACGCCCAGGCGCCGGATGCCGACGGCTGGCAGGTCGTGTCCGTCACCCCGGTGCCGGTGGGCACCGGCGCGTCGTCCGCCAATGGCGGCGTCGTGACCTCGTCGCCCGTGGTCGGCTACAGCCCGGCGCCGGTCGCCTATGCCACCCAGCCGGTCTACGTGGCGCCGCCCGTGTATGCGCCGGCGCCCGTCTACGTGGACCCGTGGTATCCGCCGATCTCGATCGGCCTGGGTTTCAGCTGGAGCAACTGGGGCCACGGCCATCGCGGCGGCCACTACGGTGGCCACTACGGCGGCGGTCCGCGCTGGCGCGGGCACCGCTGAAATCCTGCACGGGACGAACCGCGCCGCTGGCGCGGTTTTTTTTGGCGCTGTTCGCGTTAGTTGTGCGAACCATCCGCTGCGCTGGCAGTCTCACCCATTGTCGAGGTAACTCATGGGGAGACAGCGATGCCAGCTCTGGCGTTCGACGACGTGCTTGCCGCAATCAAGGCGTTACCGCTGTGCACGCGGGATCTTGCACGCCTGCGCAGCTGGATCGCCTCCATCGCGGATCCCGGCGAATGCATCGCCCTCATCGAACAGGCCGCCGGCCGACCACCCTGTCCCCGTTGCCACGCCACGCGCATCCACCGCTGCGGTAGCGCCAGCGGCTTGCAGCGTTATCGTTGCTGCCGCTGCGGGCGCAGCTACAACGCCTTGAGTGGCACACCGCTGGCGCGCCTGCGCCTCAAGGAGAAATGGCTGGCGTACCTGCAGTGCGTGCTGAAATCGCGTACCGTGCGCGACGCCGCAGCAGTGACGGGCGTGCACCGCACCACTAGTTTTCGCTGGCGTCACCGCTTCATTCCGGGCGCCATGCACGAACGCGCGCCGACGCTGTCGGCCATCGTCGAGGCGGACGAGACTTACCTGCTCGAATCGCAGAAGGGATCACGCACGCTGGACCGTCCGGCGCGCAAGCGCGGCGGGTTCGCCAGGCGCCGCGGCATCAACCGCGACCATGCATGCCTGCTGGTGGCGCGCGATCGCAGCGGACAAACGCTCGATTTCCATACCGGGCGCGGGCCGGTGACGGCGGCGCAGCTGGAGCGCTGCCTGCGGCCCGTGCTGGCGCCCGACGTCCTGCTGGTCAGCGATGCGGCGCAAGCCTACAAGACCTTTGCCGCCAGGGCGGGCATCACCCATGAAGCGGTCAACCTGCGGGCGGGCATCCAAACACGCGGCGCGATCCACCTGCAGAACGTGAACGGCTGGCACAGCCGCTTCAAGACCTGGCTACTGCGCTTTCGCGGCGTGGCCAGCCGCTACCTGATCGACTACTCGGGCTGGCAGCGGATACTGGACGACAAACGGTTGACGACGCCGGCGCTGCTGCTGCGGGCAGCGGTCCAGTTCGGCAAGCGGCTCGACAGGAAACGCAATTAACGCGAACAGCGCCTTTTTTGGGGCGCGGCGGCGCCAAGCTTACGGAAATGTAATGCTGGCGCCCGCCTCCCGTCATGCGGAATGCGGCACAATGGCGGATTCGCCAACAACCGTCGCTGCCGCTGCAGTCCAGAACCCATGACAAGACTCCTCCTCGTCGAAGACCAGGCCACCGCGGCAGCCTACCTGTCGCAGGGGCTGAAGGAAGAAGGGATGGTGGTCGACGTGGCCGTCAACGGCCCGGACGGCCTGCACCTGCTGCTGACCGGCGACTACGATCTCGCCATCCTCGACGTGATGCTGCCCGGCCTGGACGGCTGGACCATCCTCGAGACGGCCCGGCGTGCCCGGCGCCAGGTGCCGGTGCTGTTCCTGACCGCGCGCGACGCCATCGACGACCGCGTGCGCGGCCTCGACCTGGGCGCCGAGGACTACCTGGTCAAGCCCTTCGCCTTCAGCGAGCTGCTGGCCCGCATCCGCGTCATCCTGCGCCGCAACGACCGCGCCGCGGGCGCGGTCGAACAGATGGTCTACCAGATGGCCGACCTGACCGTGGACGTGCTCAAGCACCGGGCCAGCCGCGGCGGCGAGCGCCTCGACCTGACGCCGAAGGAATTCGCCCTGCTCCTGCTGCTGTTGCGCCGCGCCGGCGAGGTGCAGTCGCGCACGGTGATCGCGGAACAGGTGTGGGACATGCATTTCGATTCCGAGACCAATGTGGTCGAAGTGGCGGTGCGGCGCCTGCGCACCAAGCTGGACGATCCGTATCCACGCAAGCTGCTGCATACCGTGCGCGGCGTCGGCTATGTCCTCGAAGTCCGCGACTGACGCGCGCGGCGCCTGGTCGCTGACGCTGCGCATGAGCGTGTTCGTCGGCGTGGCGATCACCGTGATCGTGCTCGGCGTCTCGGCGATGATGTATTCGGAACTGGTGCGCCAGCTGCGCGCCAAGGAAGAGGCGGAGCTGCGGGAAAACCTGCAGATCCAGCGCGACACGCTGGAATACCTGGTCGGGCGCCGCATCGCGCCGAGCCAGTGGCAGTACGAGTGGCGCGAATACCAGGATGCGCACCAGGCGTTCGCCTGGCAGCTGCTCACGCCCGCGCGCGCCGTGCGGGCCTCGTCGCCGAACCTGGCCGCGTTCGCGCCGGCGCTGGCGGCGCCGGTCCGGCCGGGCACGTTCGTGCGCATCGATGCGGCCGACGACGACCATGCCTTCCTGGTCCACGACCTGCCGGTCGATACCCGCGGCCCGGAAGCGCTCGAAGTGAACGGCCCCGCGCTGGGCGAGCGCGGCGCGGTGCTGCGCGGGGTGCTCGACGTCGGCGCCAACGACCGGCTGCTGACCGCCTACCGCCACAAGCTGGCGGCCGTGATCGCCAGCGCGATCGTGGCCGCCGCCGCCCTGGCCTGGCTGCTGGCGCGCCGCGGCCTGGCGCCGGTGCGCGCGATGTCGCTGGAAATCGGCCGCATCAATGCGGAAAAACTCCATGCGCGCATCGCCCGCGACGACTGGCCGGCCGAGCTGCGCGCGCTGGCCGGCAGTTTCGACGACATGCTGGCCCGCCTCGAGCAGTCCTTCGACCAGCTGACCCGCTTCTCGTCGGACATCGCCCACGAATTCCGCTCCCCCGTGAACAACCTGGTGGCGGCGGCCAGCGTGACGCTGGCCCGCGCCCGCACGCCGGCCGAGTACCAGGCGACGCTCGAAGTCGTCGTCGAGGAAGGCGGACGCCTGTCGCGCATGGTCGCCAGCATGCTGTTCCTGGCGCGCGCCGACAACGCCGAGCAGCACCTGCGCACGGAGCGCATGGCGCTCGGCGCGGAGTTCCGCAAGCTGCTGGAGTTCTACGACATCGCGGCCGAGGAACAGGGCGTGACCCTGGTGGCGCACGGCGACGTCGACCTGGTGGCCGATCCGCTGCTGGTACGGCGCGCCCTGTCGAACCTGCTGTCCAACGCGCTGCGCTACACGCCGCGCGGCGGCACCGTGCGCCTGCTCGCCGAGCGCCGCGACGGCCACGTGGTCGTTGCGGTCGCCGACGATGGCGCCGGCATCGCCGCGCAGCACCTGCCCTTCCTGTTCGACCGTTTCTACCGCGTCGACCCGGCGCGCAGCAGCACCGACAGCACCGGCCTGGGCCTGGCGGTCGTGCGTTCGATCGTCGAACTGCACGGCGGCCGCGCCGAGGTCGCCAGCGCGCCGGGCAAGGGCAGCACGTTCACGCTGCACTTCCCCGAGCGCGCCGCCGCCGCGGACCGCGGCGCCGCGGCGCCGGAGCGCGAGGCCGCGCCTTAATCGAACGCGTAGCGCGCGCCGACCCAGAACGTGCGCGGGGCGCCCGGCGCATAAAACGTCGCATTGACCACGCTCGCATTGTCGCCGGCCGCCGCGAACGGCCGCGCGATGAAATGGCCCTCGGCCGTCAGGCCGGTGGCGTTCAGCTGGGCGGCGGTGGCGTAGCGGCGGTCGAACAGGTTGTCGACCTGGGCGAAGACGCGCAGGCGCGGCGTCGCTTCCCAGGTCGTGCCCATGTCGAACACGGCATAGCCGGCGGAACGGCCGCTGCCCACGAAATACGTGCCGTCGGGGCGGTGCAGTCCGTTCTCGTTGCCGCGCGCCGTCGCCCCCGCCACGGCCTGCATGCCCGCTTGCACCGACCACGCCGGCGCGAGCCGCCAGTCGGCGCGCGCCTTGAACACCTGGCGCGGCACCAGCGGCATGCGGTCGCCGGCGCGCACCGCGATGTTGCCGTCCTCGTCGGCGCTGCTGTTGGCGGCGCCGTTGAGCACCTCGGCGCTGCGGAAGGTGGCGTCCAGCCAGGTGTAGCTGGCCGACCAGGCGACGGCGCCGGCGCGCCCGTCCACGCCCAGCTCCAGGCCCTGGCGGCGGGTGCGGCCGACGTTGCGGAAGTAGCCGAAGCCGGCCGCGTTGTCGGCCACGAACAGGATGTCGTCGACGTTCTCGGCGCGGAACACGCCGGCGTTCCAGCGCACCCGGCCCGCCAGCGTGCCGCGCAGCCCCGCTTCCCAGGTCCGGGTGACGACCTGGCGCAGCGGCGGGTCGCCCGCCATCGCGTTCGGCAGCTTGCACGGGTTGTCCGGGTCGGCGCAGCCCAGTTCGATCGCCGTCGGCGTGCGGCTGCCCTGGTTGTAGCCGGCGTACAGGTTCAGGCCCGGCGCCAGGTCCCAGGTGGCGCCCACGGCGGGGTTGAAGCGGCTGAAGCGGTGGTCGCCGTCGAGCGAGCCGGGGCCGCCGCCCGGGGTGATGCGGTCGCGGTTGCGCACGGTGGTGCGGTTGTAGCGGCCGGACAGCGTCAGGTGCAGGCCGTCGCTCACGCTCAGCGTGTCGGTCAGGAACACGCTGGCGGTGCGGGTGCGGCCGGACAGGTCGACGCGCGCATCCACGGGCGTGCCGTCGTCGTCGATCTCGCTGCCGTCGGCGAAGAAGTCGACCGGGGTGATGCTGCGGTCCGGATTCAGGTAGCCGAACTGGGCCGACTGGCCGAAGTCGATCCGGCTGGCGTCGTAGCCGGCCCCGATCGTCAACTGGTTGGGCCGGCCGCCGACGGCGCCCGCCAGCGTCGCCTGCCCGCTCGCGCCGGCGTTGCGCTGGCGGCTGCTGGTCCGGTTGAGCATGCCATTGCACTTCTCGGCCGGCTCGTCGTCGAGCAGCACGTTGGCGATGCAGCGCCAGTACGGGAACGGCGTGTTGGCCGCCGTCGCGCCGCTGGCCGGAAAGCCGGTATAGCCGGCCGCCGCCAGCGCCGCCCGTTCCGCCGCGCCCGGCTGGTAGACCGACTGGTCGAAGGCATCGTCGTTCATGTCGCCGTTCAGCGTGGCGGTGCGGATGCGCCGGAACCAGGCATTGCCGGACAGTTGCAGGTCGGCGCCGATCCGGTGGCTGCCGGCCAGGTTGAACAGCACCGCGTGGTTCCGGGTCTGGTCCGGCGTCGTGTAGACGCTGGCGCGGTCGCGCGCCAGCAGGCGTCCTTCCTGCATGCCGTTGCCGGTCAGATCGGTCGAGGCGACGGCGGCGCTCAGCGCGATCTCGGTGCGCGCATCCTTCCAGCCGAGCTTGCCGAACAGCTGGCCGAGCCGGGTCGGCGAGGCGGCGCGCCAGCCATCCTCGCGAAAGCCGTTGCCGGCCACGTACCAGTGCCAGCCGCGGGCGTCGTGGCCGCCGTGCTCGAAACCCAGTTCCTGGCGGTCGTAGCGGCCGGCCAGCACCTGCACCGACGTGCCGGGATCGCGCAGGCCGTCCCGGGTGCGGATCGAGAGCGCGCCGCCCAGCGTGTTCAGGCCGAACACCGGGTTCGAGCCGGGCATCAGGTCGACCGAGGCGATGGCCGCGCGCGGGATCAGGTCCCAGCTGACGACGTCGCCCAGCGGCTGGTTCAGGCGCACGCCGTCCAGGTAGACGGACAGGCCCTGCGGCGTGCCCAGCAGGGGCGACGCGGTGAAGCCGCGGTAGTTGACGTCCGGCTGGAACAGGTTGCCCTGGATGTCGTTGACGAACACGCCGCCCAGGCGGCGGTTCAGGGCGTCCGGCAGGTTGGCGCTGTCCGGCCCCGTCGCCGCGGCGCCGTCCAGCGACTGGACGTTGGCCGGGATGCGGTCGCGCGCCACGCCCAGGCCCTGCAGCGGCGTGATGCCGACGATTTCCACGGTGTGCGCGACCGGCGCCGCGGGTGCCGCGGCCACCGGGGCTGCGGCGCCGTCCTCCAGCGCCCAGGCGGGTGCGAACGGCCAGCCGGCCGCGACGGCCGCGGCGAGCGCGCCCGGGACGAGGCGCCGGCGCGCGCCGCTGCCGGCCATGTTCTTGCGATGACGCATATGGGTGTCTCCTCCATGGTCTTGTCGGTACCGGGTGCACTGCCCTGGCGGGACGATTATTCCAAGGAGGCCGCCCGCGCCGCTAGGGAAAATTTCCCGACGTGCGCGGCGGGCGCGCCGGCCGGCACTGGCATGGAAGTTGCAAACATGGAGGGAAACACCGGACCACGAGGAGACCCATGGACCTGCGCCGCCGCCTGATCGCCACCCTCGGCCTGCTGCTGGCGGGCCTGCTCGCCATGACGGCGGTCATCCAGCTGCTGTCGCTGCGCAGCGACATCGACGCCGAGGTGGCGGCGTCGGCGCGGCTGGTCAACGTCCTGCTGGCGGCGGGCGCGCCCGCCGCGGGCGGGCCCACGCTGGAGCAACGCCTGGCGGCGGCCCGGCTGCGCCACCTGAGCATCCGTACCGCCGGCCAGCCACCCCTCGTGCCCGCCCCGCCGCCGCTGCCGGCCTGGCTGGGCCTGGCGCCGCCCGTGCGCGCCGAGCAGGAGATCCGCATCGGCGGCCAGGTGCTGTACATCGCGCCGAACCCGCGCTCCGAAATCGGCGAGCGCCTGGCGGACACTGTGCAAATCTGGAGCACCCTGCTGTTCTTTTCCTGCGCAACGCTGCTGGCCGCCTGGTGGTGCGCGGACCGGGCGCTGGCGCCGGTGCGCGAGCTCGAGGCCAGCCTGCAGCGCCTGGCGCGCGGTGAACCCGACCCGGCCCTGCCGGCGTTCGCGCTGCGCGAGTTCGGCCGGGTGGCGCGCGCCATCGCGCACCTGGCCGGCGCGCTGGCCGCGGCGCGGGAAGCGCAGCGCGCCCTGGAGCGCCAGCTGATCGCCGTGCAGGAGGACGAGCGGCGCATGCTGGCGCGCGAGCTGCACGACGAGATGGGGCAGACGCTGACCGCGCTGAGCGTCACCGCCACCCACCTGGCACGCAATGCCGCCCACCTGCCGCCCGCCGCGGTGGCCGAATGCGCCGGCGACCTGCGGCGCGACCTGCGCACCTGCGGCGCGCAGCTGCGCGCCATGCTCGAGACGCTGCGCCCGCACGGCCTGCACGCGAGCGGCCTGGCGCAGACGCTGCGCGAGCTGGTGCAGGGCTGGCACGGCCGCCACACCGAGATCGCGTTCGCGCTCGACCTGCCGCCGCAACTGCCCGATACCGGCGACGCGCTGGCGCTGGCGATCTACCGGATGGTGCAGGAAGCCGTCACCAATGTCGTGCGCCACAGCGGCGCGCGCCACTGCACGATCCGCATGACGCTGGGTCCGGCCCACCTCGCGCTGGAAGTGGCCGACGACGGGTGCGGCCTGCCGCACGGTCCGCGCTGGCATGGCGGCATGCTCGGCATGCAGGAGCGCGTCGCCATGGCCGGCGGCGCACTGCAGGTGCTGGCGCCGCCCTCCGGGGGCCTGTGCCTGCGCGCGCTGTTCCCGTTGCCCGCCGCCACGGCGCACCCCTGCGCCACCACCGCAGGAGCCCTGTCATGATCCGCATCCTCCTGGTCGACGACCACGCCATCGTGCGCAGCGGCTACCGCCGCCTGCTGTCCGCCGAGCCGGATTTCGAGGTCGTCGGCGAGGCCGCCACGGTGCAGGAGGCGAACGCGCTGGTCCAGCGCGTGCGGCCCGACGTCGCCGTCGTCGACCTGAGCCTGAAGGGCAGCAGCGGCCTGGAAGCCATCGCCGGCATGATGGCGCGGCTGCCGCCGCTGCGCGTGCTGGTGCTGTCGATGCACGACGGCGCCGGCCACCTGGTCCAGGCGCTCAAGGCCGGCGCGCACGGCTACCTCACCAAGCGCAGCGAACCCGAGGAAGTCATCGAAGGCATCCGCGACGTGATGCGCGGCCGCCGCGTGCTGTCGCGCGACATGCAGGATGCCGTGCCGGACGAAGGCGACGAAGCCCTGCACGACCTGAAGCCGCGCGAATTCGAACTGCTGCGCCTGCTGGTGCATGGCGAGTCGGTGCAGGACATCGCCACCGTGATGCACCTGAGTCCGAAGACGGTGCTGAACTACCTGACCTCGATCCGCCAGAAGCTCAACGCCGACAACGACTTCAAGCTGATGCACCTGGCGGCGCGTTCCGGCCTGGTCGACTTCGGGGCGGCGCTGCCGGCCTGACGGCCGCCGCCTTCAGTCGTCCGCGCGCGGCCCCGGCGCCGCCGTCGATGCCTGCGCCTGCGCCGCCGATGCGTTGGCGTAGCCGGACACGAACGGCTTGCGCCCCGGCGCGCCGGTGTCGTAGACGGCGCGCCGGATGGTGCCGATATCGCCGCCATAGACGTGGATGCTGACCGAGACCCGGTCGTCGAAAGCGTTGCGCACCCGGTGCACGTCGCCGAGCGCCGGCGAGACGCAGGCCACGTCGCCCACGCCCAGCGTCACGGGCGCGCCGGCCGGCACGGCGCGTCCGCTGGCGTCGAGCGCGAAGTCCTCGACCGTCTCGGCCCCGCGCAGCACGCCGATCACGCCCCACACCAGGTGGTCGTGCACCGGCGTGGCCTGGCCCGGCCCCCAGACGAAACTCACGACGCTGAAGCGGCGCGCCGGATCCAGGTGCAGCAGGTATTGCCGGTAATACTGCGGATGCGGCTGCGCGCAGGCGGCCGGCAGCCAGTCGTCGCGCGCGATCAGGCGGCGCATGGCGTCGCCCACCGCGGCGAGCAGCGCGGGTTCCGATCCGGCGCAGTGCGCCAGCGCGGCGCCGACGTCGCGGATGCATGCCCGCAAGGGTCCCGGGTACCGCTCGTCGTCGCCGTCCATGCCGCTCTCCCCGCCATGCCTGGCGTCCATGATAGCGCTGTCTCAGGCCGGCAGGCGCACCAGCGCCACCAGGCCGCCTTCCGGATGGTTGGACAGCGCCAGATTGCCGCCGTGCGCCTCGACCACGCCGCGCGCGATGCCCAGTCCCAGCCCCATGCCGCCGTCGTTCCGTTCGCGCCCGTGCGCCAGGCGCACGTAGGGATCGAACAGGCTGGCCAGCGCCTCGTCCGGCACGCCGGGACCGTGGTCGCGCACGCATACCAGCACGGCGTCCGGCTCGGCCGTCACGCTGATCTCGGCGCGCGCGCCGTAATGCAGCGCATTGTCCAGCAGGTTGCCCAGCGCGCGCTTGAGGGCCAGCGGCTTGCCGCGCACCGTGATCCCGGCCGGCCGGTAGGCGACGGCGTGGCCGGCCAGTTGCGCGCTGCGCACCATGCGCCCGAGCAGCGCGTCGAGCTTGATCTCGGCGGGATTCTCGTGGATGTCGCTGTCCTTCACGCACTGCAGGGCGCCCTTGACCATCATGTCCAGCTCGTCCAGGTCTTCCTCGAACTCGTTGCGCAGCGCTTCGTCGTCCAGCAGCTCGGAGCGCAGCTTGAGGCGCGTGATCGGCGTGCGCAGGTCGTGCGAGATCGACACGAACAGGCGCTCGCGGTCCTCGATGTAGCGCTGGATGCGCTCGCGCATGGCGCTGAAGGCGCGCGCCGTGTTGATGAATTCGCGGCTGCCCGTTTCCGGCAGCGGGCGCGCGCCCTCCTCGATGTGGTCGAGGCCCTGGCCGAAGGCGCTGGCGGCGTCCGACAGCGCCGCCAGCGGACGCGTGATCGACCGCACCACCAGCAGGCACAGTAGCAGCACCACGGCCAGCGACAGCACCTGCGGCATCAGGCGGTCCCAGGAAAACGGATCGTTATTGCTCAGGAAGTAGGGATTCGGCATCAGCGCCGCCATGTACAGCCAGTTGCCCGGCTCGATCTCGGTCTGGATCACCAGCACCGGGGCCGGATCCGGCTGCAGCAGCAGCACGTGCTGCACCCAGGCGTTGGGCAGGTCCTCCAGGCGCACGTCGTGCTCGGCCACCGCCAGGCGCTCGGGCCAGGCGAACGCCAGCCGGAAGCCCGGCGAATTCGGCAGGTCGGCCTTGAGCGTGGCGCCCACGGTGGCCAGCACGCTGCGCGCCAGCGGGTTGGCGCCGATCTCCTCCACCGGCACCCAGGCGTGGTTAAGGTTGACGAAGAAGCGCGTGCCCCCCATCTCGCGCAGTTGCTGGATGATCAGGGTGCGGTAGGCCGGCGGCAGGCTGCGGAAGAACCGGATCGCGCCGGCCGCGCTGTGCGCCGTGTAGCGCGCCGCGGACTGCGCCTCCACCTCGGCCTTGGCGCGCACCTGGCTGGTCCAGATGGCGCTGGCCGCCAGTTGCGTGACCAGTACGCCGGCCACCATCACCAGCGTCAGCCTGCCGAGCAGCGACGCCGGCCACAGCGCCCGCAGCCAGCGCGGCAGCCGGCCCGCCAGGCGGCTAGGCACCGGACACGCTGACGTCGGCCGAGAACACATAGCCCGCCCCACGCACGGTCTTGATCAGGGCCGGCTGCTTGCCGTCGTCGTTCAGGCGCAGGCGCAGGCGGCTGATCTGCACGTCCAGCGAACGGTCGAGCGGGCCGGCATCGCGCCCGCGCGTCTCCTCGCACAGCAGGCCGCGGTCGAGCACCACGCCGGGATGCTCGATGAAGTACTTGAGCAGCTGGAAATCGAGCCCGGTCAACGGCACCTGGTTGCCGGCGGCGTCGACCACCTTGCGCTCCATGGTGTCGAGCGTGAAGCCGACGAAGCGGTAGTAGCGCGCGGCCGGCGCCTCGGCCGCGGTGCGGCGCAGGATCGCCTTGATCCGGGCCAGCAGCTCGCGCGGGCTGTAGGGCTTGGCGATGTAGTCGTCCGCGCCCAGTTCCAGGCCGACCACGCGGTCGGTCTCGTCCGAACTGGCCGTCAGCATGATGATCGGCACGTTGGAACGGCGCCGCACCTGCTTGCACAGCGCGAAGCCGTCGGTGTCGGGCAGCATCACGTCCAGGATCACCAGCGACAGCTGGTCGGCGCGCGCATGCAGCTCGGCCAGGAAGCTTTCGCCGTCGTGCGACAGGATCACCTCGTACTGGTTCTTTTCGAGGTAGGTCTTGAGCAGCAGGCGGGTCTTCTTGTCATCGTCTACGATCAGTATCTTGCGCACCTGGCGCTCCTTGACTTGCGAGATTGAACAACCGGAATAATGCGCCCAGGCGCCGCTGGGCCGCGGCCACCGGCACCCGGTCGTCGAGGAAGAAGCGGTGCACCTCGGCGATCACGGCGTCGCGGCTGGCCTCGTCGGTGGCCATGCGGTGCACCATGCTGGGGGCCTGCACGGCGGCGCCGCCGGCGAAGGTGGTCCAGGAGGCGCGCGCGCAGGCGTCCATGCGCGCCGGATCGGCGTCGCGGCGCACCGGCACGGCGCCCTTGAGGGCATTGAAGTCGGCCTGCAGCGCCGGCGTGACGAGCAGGCGCGCCATCCGTTCCTGGGCCGGCATCGCGTGGTAGTCGCCGGCGAACATGGCCAGCGTGTCCACGCTGTACAGGTGCCAGCGGCCGGTGCCCGGCGCGGCGCCGCAGCCGTAGTCGCGCTCCGGCAGCAGCGCGTACTCGGCCAGTTCGGCCTTGGCCCAGTCGCCCATGATCAGCATGCCGGCCTGGCGCCGCGCGAACTGGCCGACGACGGCGGGCCACGGCCGCTCGTCGAGCTGGCCGGCGATCCAGCCCTTGACGGTGCGCAGGCGCGCGAGCGCGTCGGCCGTGCGCCGGTCGGCGGCCGCCGCCGGGCTGCGCCGCACGAACAGCTCGCGGTAGAAGCCCGGCCCGCCCTCGGCCAGCACCAGGTTCTCGAACAGCGCCGCGACCTGCCAGGCTTCGCTGCTCTGCGCCAGCGGCTCCACGCCGGCCGCGCGCAGGCGCAGCGCCACCGCCTCGAAGTCGGCCCAGGTGCGTGGCGGCGCCAGCTTGAGGCGCGCGAACAGCGCGCGGTCGTAGTACAGCGTGTTGACCCGGTGGATGCCGAGCGGGACGGCCATCACGTGCCGGCGGTGCGTGACCAGGTCCTGGATCGTCGGGAACAGGAAGCGGTTCCAGTTGCCCGCCGCCGCCACGTTGTCGAGTTCCAGCAGCAGGCCCATGTCGGCCCATTCGGCGATCGACGCGCCGATCATCTGCGTGACCTCGGGCGCGTCGCCGGCCAGCACCCTGCCCTTCAGGACCTTGCCGGCGCCGATGCCGGCGCCGCCGGGAATCGCGGCGTCCTGCCAGGCGATGCGCTCCTCGGCCAGGCGCGCGGCCAGCAGGTCGGCCGCCTTGCGCTCGCTGTTCGACGTCCACCAGTGCAGCACCTGCAGGCCGGCCGGGGCGCCGGGGCCGGCGGCGTTGGCGGCGTTGGCGGCGTTGGCGGCGTTGGCGGCGTTCGCGGAGTTGGCAGGGTTGACGGAGAGCGCCTGGCTGGCCGCGATCTGCACCCCCGCCAGCGCGGCGCCGTTGCCGGCCCACGCCGCCAACAGGCCGAGCAGGCAGGCGCGGCGCCAGGAGGCCGTTGCAGCAGGCACACGGCCGCGCTGCGGCGCCGCGTCTTGCCCTGCCCCCGTTGCGAGGCCCTCCCGGGACGGGGCACGCGGGCGCCGCCGGCGGCGCAAGCCGCCGAGGCACAGCCAGGCACGTGTTCCCATCGATGCGATCACTCGGTATCCCGCAGAAAATGCCGATTATAGCGAAGACGCCCGTACCCATCGCGGGTGGCGCGAACGCCGCCGGCCATCCCCGTTCACGGCCGCTCGATGCGCGCCACGTGGCCGCGCCGGCCGTTGCGGTCGAACGCCGCCACCTGGATCGTGCCGCGCTCGAGGATCGGCCCGTCGACCGGCTTGCTGGCGGCCGTGGGCAGCGTGCCGTCGCTGGTGTAGCGCAGCCGCATGCCGGGCAGCGCATGGTTGGCCAGCACCCGCTCGCCGTCGACCACCAGGCCCGGCGGGGCGATGCGGTAGGCGACCCGGCTGCCGTCCAGGTCCAGGCGCGGCAGCACGCGTCGGCCCAGCGCGTTGGCGAAGCCCGACCAGGCGGCGTCGTGCAGTGCCCGCGCCCTGGCGGAATCGGCCTCGGTGGCCCAGGCCGGATCCGGCGCCCAGGCGCGCTCCGCCACCGCCAGCAGCCGCGGCATGACCATGTAGTCGATCAGGGCCGGATCGCGCACGGTCTCGGTGAACAGCGTCGCCTCCAGGCCGCGCACGCGGCGCTTGCCGTAGTCGGTCAGGCCGTCCTTGCCGCTGCGCGTGGCCGCGTCGGCGTTCTTCAGGTAGTCGAACGGGATGAAGTCGTAGACGTCCGCCAGCTCGATGTAGGCGCCCCAGTTGACGCCCGGCTCGTCGGGATTCGGATTGGCGGCCATGTCCAGGTACATCTTGGTGACGGGCGCCAGCACGATGTCGTAGCCGGCATTGGCCAGGCGGTAGGCGAAGTCCTCGGCGCCCGCCGTGTTGTTCCAGATCCAGGCATGGAAGCCGCGCTGCGCGAAGCGCGGGTTGGGGATCTGCTTGGGACGGCCGTGCAGCGTGGTCTTGCGCACCGCGATGTCTTCCCAGCCCGAGGTGTACAGGCCGTGCTTGCGCAGGATGCCGTCGACGCGGTCGTAGAAATCATCCCACAGGTCGGCCGTGCTCTCCAGCTTGTCGCGCGCCATGCGCGCCTGCGCGGCGGGCGAGCGCTCCCAGGCGCCGGTCGGCAGTTCGTCGCCGCCCATGTGGATGGTGTGCAGCGGCACGCCGGCCTCGCGGTGCAGCGCGACGACCTGCGCGACCACGTGGTCGATAAAGGCGAAGGTCGAATCCAGGCCCGGGTTCATCACGTGGTCGTTGTACAGCTGTGGCGACTTGTACACGGAGCGGTCGTCGAAGTCGTTCAGCAGGTACTTGCCGGCATCCCTGGCGCCGGCGGCCTTCAGGCGGTGGTAGCGCGCCTCCATCGCCTGCACGGCGGCGCGCGCGTGGCCCGGCATCTCGAGTTCGGGAATCACCTCGATGTGGCGCGCGTGCGCATAGCGCAGGATCTCGATGTAGTCGGCGCGGCTGTAGTAGCCGCTGCCGTGCGGGTCCTTCGGGTCGGGGCCGGAACCGTAGGCCGGCTGCAGGCGCACGCCGGGGCGGTCGCTGTGCCCGCGCACCGCGCCGATGCTGGTGAGTTCCGGCAGGCCGGCGATTTCCAGGCGCCAGCCCTCGTCCTCGGTCAGGTGGAAGTGGAAGCGGTTCAGCTTGTAGCGCGCCATCAGGTCGAGCCACTTGAACACGGTTTCCTTGGTGTGGAAATTGCGCGAGACGTCCAGCTGGAAGCCGCGGTAGCCGAAGCGCGGGGCGTCGACGATCTCGATTTCCGCCAGCGCCGGCGCCGGACCGCCCTCCCCCGGCAGCGGCAGCAGGTCGCGCAGCGTCTGCAGGCCGTAGGCCACGCCGGCCGCGCTGTTGCCGACGATGTCGATGCCCGCTTCGGCGTTCGCCTCGGCGCGGATCGACAGCGAATAGGCTTCGGGCGAGGACTGGCCGGCCACCTTGCCCACGGCCAGGCGCAGCGCCGGGCCGCCCGTGGCCGGCGCGGCCGGCAGGTTCGCCGCCAGCAGCGCGCGCGCCAGCGCCGCCTCGTTCGCCAGCGCGGCAGGAGCGGACACCGTGGGCCGCGCCGCCAGCGCCAGCGTGCCGGCGCCGCGTCGCCACTGCAGCGGAGTGGGCAGCACCGGCGGCACGTCGGCCGCCGCCAGCACGGCGGTGCCGGTATTGCTGCGATAGGTCTCCTGCGGCGTCACCACCGGCTTCTCGCCGCTGTCGCCCTTGTCCATCTGTTCCGGCCGCGTGATGGGCAGCAGCCGGTAGTCGCCGATGGCCGTGCCCACGCCGGGCGCCGCATCGTAGACCAGGTAGGGGCCGAGCGGCGCCTTGCCCAGCTTGATCACCAGGTTCGGGTGGTAGTAGACGATGTCGAGGGTGGCGCCGGGCGCCAGGCCGCGGAAGTCCGGGCCGGGCCGCAGGCGGAACAGGCCGCCGGCGACCTGCTCGATGACCAGGCCGCTGGCCAGTGCGCCCGTCTCGACGCCATCCATGCAATTGAAGTACAGCGACCAGCCCGATGCCGGCAGCGGACGGGTATCGCCGTTGGTCAGCACCAGGTGCGCCTGCGAGCGCCCGCCCGGCGCCTGCGGGCCGAACAGGTTGCGCTGCAATTCCCAGCGCATGCGCAGCCTGGCGCCGTCGGCGTAGTGTGTGGCGGCGCCGGGCGCCGCATGGCCTGCCGGCGTCGTGTCCTGCATTCCCGCCTGCGCCAGCGGCGCCAGCGCCAGGAGCGCCGCGAGCGCGACGCCACCGTATCGTTTCGGATTACCCAAGTCTCTCTCCAAGGAAAACATCATCGTTGCTGCGGCTTGTACCACCTGGCGAAGCCGGCCTGCAGCCGCGCGGCCGCCTGCTCCGGCGCCAGGCTGCCGTTCACTACCTGCGCGTTCACGTCCCACAGTTCGCTCTCCATGCTCGGCTGGCCGCGGTTGAGCACCTGGGCGTTGAAGCGGATCGTCGACGCGCAGTCGTTGCGCCAGCCGGCCATCTGCTTGGCCAGCGGGTCGCGCACGGCGATCAGGTGGTTCGACAGCGTGAAGAAGCCGGTCAGGCGGTTGGTATAAAGGTCGGCGAATTCCTGCGAGCCGACCCAGGCCAGGAAGCGCCAGGCGTCTTCCTTGTTCTTCGCGCGCCGGTTGATGCCGATGCCCAGGTCCATGTGGTCCGAGATGAAGCAGGCGTCGCCGTTCCTGCGCACCGGCGGCGCGAACGCGCCCAGTTCCAGGCCGGGGGCCTGGCCGCCCTGCCCGAAGCGCGCGATGTCCCACGACCCGGTCGGATAGATGGCCGCCCGGCCGGCGGCGAACAGCGCCTGGCTGTCGCGGTAGGTCCGGGTGGCGGCGTCCTTGCCCAGGTAGCCGCCCAGGCGCGCCTCGAAGCGCAGCGCCTCGACGAAGGGCGCGTCGGTCAGCTTCATGCGCCCGGCGATCAGCGCATGCCGTCCCTCCTCGCCGCGCCAGAAGTTCGGGCCGATGTTCGTGTAGACGATCTGGCTGGCTTCCCAGCGCTCCGCCGTGCCCAGCGCCAGCGGCGTCACGCCGGCCTTCTTCAACAGTTCCAGCACGGCGAAGAAATCGTCGACCGTGCGCGGCGGTTGCAGGTCGAGCCGGCGGAAGATCGCCTTGTTGTACAAGAAGCCGTGGATCACCGAGGCGACCGGCATGCAGAAGGTGTCCTTGCCGTCGTCGGTCTGCCAGGCCACCATCGCGCCCGGCGCGAAGTTCTGCATGCCGGGCGTGCCGTCGAGCTTTTCGAGGTAGCCCTTGCGGTACAGCGACAGCGAGACGTCGAAGGGCCGGCACGCCACCAGGTCGCCGCCGCCACCGGCCGCCAGGCGCGCGGCCAGGCTGGCGTCGTAGTCGGTCGGCGCGGTGGGCGCGAAGGTCACCTCGATGTCCGGGTGCGTGCGCCGGAACGCCGGAATCAGGACCCGCTCCCACAGCGCCTTGTCGTCCACGCGCCAGCTCTCGATGACGAGGGTGCCGGCGCGCGCCGGCGCCGGCGCCTGCACCAGCGCCAGAATCAGAACCAGCGCCAGCGCCGACGCGATGTGCAAGACGTATCCCGACAGCCGGCGCAGCCCCATCCGCGCGCTCCCTTCAATCATGGCGATGGCCCGATCTTAGCATCGGCGCGGCCTCAGAAATGCGCATACGGGTTCTTGCGCTGGAGGGCGAAGTACTGCCAGGCCGTGCCGGCGACGCTGCCCGAGCTGGTGAAGTCCGCGTTGCCGTTGCGCGTCGCATAGGGCATGGCGTGCAGCTTGCCGGCCATGTAGTTCAGCGATTCGAGCATGTCGTCGGCCGTGTTGCCGGCGCAGGTCATGCCCGGCGCACCCTGGCGCATGGCCATGATCGCACCCAGGCTGCCCTCGCTCCACACGAACGGCGCGGACGACGGCGCGCCGTCGTAGATCGCGTCGTAGAAGCCGACGATGCCGGTGACCTTGCGCGACGGGTAATCCAGCCTGCCGGTCGCCGTGACATAGTCGCACATGGCCGGCAGCGCGGCGGCGAAGTTCTGGCCGCTGCTGCCCGTGTTCCCCAGCGCCAGCACCGACCACGAATAATTGTCGAGATAGCGTTCGCTGGTGTTCAGGGTATTCGTGTTGGCGTCGTAGCCGCCGAGGAAGCGGCTGCCGTTCCACAGGCTCTCCGCCATGGCGCGCAGGTCGTTGGCCGCCGCCAGGTACTGGCTGCCGCCGTTCAGCGCGTGGTACTGGTGCATGCTGGCGTAGGCGTCGAGCTGGTGTTCCAGCGCATGGATGCCCGCGCGCCCCGCCACGTAGTTGGTGGGCGCGAAGCGCAGGCTGCGCCGCGCCGCGTTGTTGACGGTGATGCCCACCAGCTCGCCCAGCAGGTAGTCGTGCAGCTTCTTCGACATGGCCAGGTATCTGGTGCTGTCGAACGCCTTCTGGTAGGTGTTCAGCGCGATGCCCAGCCAGGCATTGGCGCCGGCGATGCGCATGTCGACGCCCGGATTGGCGTCGCTGCCGTCGGTCAGGTAGGCGAACACCCAGGCGCCGGACGGCCCCTGCAGCCTGGCCATGGCGTTGAGCACCAGGTCGGCATGGGCCTGGTCGCCGGCCAGGCTGAAGGCGATCACGGCCAGCGCCTGGTCGTACAGGAAGGCCGAATCCATGTCGCGGAAGCTGCGCACCAGCTTCCCGGCGCCGTAGGGGCCACCGTCGATGGTGTCGGTGTTCATCAGCGCCTGCAGGCCGGCGATCTGCGGGTTGGCGGAAGTGGTGGCCGCGGGGAAGTAGGAAGCCGTGTAGGCGCTCAAGGTGGCCGGGTCGAGCGGCAGCGACAGCTTGGTCGCGCTGGTGACGCGACCGCTGCACGTGCCCGCCGCCGCGTTGCAGTTGGACGCGGACAGCGGACTGGCGCCGTCCGGATACAGGATCAGCACCGCGCGGTCGGCATTGCCCACCGTGCGCGGGATCGTGACGGTGAAGGTGCCGTTGGCGGCGATCGTGGCCGTGGCGTCGGCCTGCCAGTAGAACACGTCGCCGTGCAGGAACACGCCGATCCGGTAGTCCTGCACGCTGCCGGGCGCCAGCGTGTGCGCCCCGCGCCACGTGGTCTGCGCCGCCGCCTGCGTCAGTTGCGACACGCCGAACGTCACCGCCGGCGCCGCCGCCAGCGGCGGCTCGTCGTACGGGAAGTCCAGGCCGGACCAGACCGGCCAGGGCGACGCCTGCACAGCCACCGATGCGGCCAGCAGGTTCGCCCGCGGCGCCGCGGCGCCTGGCCCGTTGTCGCCACATCCGGCCAGCAGCGCCAGTCCCGCGCCCAGCGCCTCCACCTTCCATCCACGCACCTTCCCGTTCACCTCACGCATCGTCGCCTCCTCGTCGAGAACCGCTTGCCGGCCGCCGGCGGCGGCCGGGTACCGCATCATGCCGTGGCTTGCCTTACCAGTCGGCGCCGACGCGCACGCCGAACATGCGCGGGTCGTTGTACTGGCCGATCACGTAGCCCGGGTCGACGATGCGCGCATTGTTCTTGGCGAAGACGTCGCTCAGGTTGTTGACGTACAGCTCCGCATGCCACTTGCCGCTGGGCGCCGTCAGGCGCACCGAGGCGTCGTAGGTCGCATAGGCCTTCTGCATATTGCCGATGTGCGGGTTGTCCAGGTTCTGGATGCTGAAGTACATCTTGTCCTGCCAGCGCGCGGACAGGCGCGGCGTGAGCATGTAGTCGTTCGGCAGCATCACGTCCTGCGACGCCTCCAGGCGCAGCGTGTTGTGCGGCGCGTTCGGCAGGTCGTTGCCGACCACGTCGTAGGGGAACTTGCCGACCAGGTTCGGATTGGGCCCGGTATAGCGCACGCAGGCCGGCACGCCATAGGTCTCGCGGAACGGCGCGCAGGGCACGTCGCGCCAGGTCTGCACGTAGTCCGGATACGACGTCACCTTGGCGCGCAGGTGCGAATAGGCGAAGTTCAGCTGGGCGCCCGTCCACGGCCGGTACTTGCCTTCCAGTTCCAGGCCCGAGATCGTCGCGCGCGCGGCATTGGTGGTGCCGTACAGGACGGCCGCGTCGCAGGCAGGGTTGGCGGCCGTGCAGGGAATCGCCGGGATGATCTTGCCCATCTGGACCGCGCCGGTCATCTGCATGTCCTTGTAGCGGCTGTAGAACGCGGTGGCCGACACGGCCAGGCGGTTGTCCAGCATGCGGCCCTTGTAGCCGATCTCGAAGTTGGTCAGCGTTTCCGGCTTCCACGGCAGGAAGGTGTAGTGCGGGCCCGGCGTCATGTCGGCGCAGTTGCCGTTCAGGCCGCGCGCGCAGATGTTCTGCTTGTCGCTGAAGCCGCCGGCCTTGTAGCCGGTGGCCAGCGAGGAATACAGGAAGTCGGTGGCGGTGGGCTGGTAGCTCACGCCCAGGCGCCAGGTGAACTTGTTCCAGGCGTCGCGGTTGTTGCTGACGTCCGGGACGATGGCCGGGTTCAGGCCCTTGACACCGTAGTAGGCGCCCATGCCCGGCTTCAGGTCGGCGCTGTTGAAGTAGCGCCCCGGCACCGGCGTGTACTGGCCGTTGAAGTAGGAGTACGGATCGCCGACGGTGCCCGAATCGTAGAACTTGCCGTCCCTGTCCTCGCGCACGTCGCGCGTCATGCGCCCGCCCACCGTCAGGTTCCACTTCGGCGCGAAGGCCCAGTCGACCTGGCCGAACGCCGCCCTGGAATCGGACTGGCGGTCGGTCTGGCTGTACAGGTAGTAGTAGGGCTGGCCCGGCACCTGCACCATCGACGAGATGTCGTCCTCGCCGAATTCGATGGCGTTCTTCTCGTGCATCCAGAACAGGCCGGTCACGTAGCGCAGGCTGCCGTGTTCGCCGCGCAACTGCAGTTCGTTGACGGTGGTCTTGAACTTGGACGAATTGGTGAAGGTGGCCGTGTCGTTCAGGATGCCGCCGTAGATGTCGATGTCGCTGGCCAGCGGCTGGTAGCCGGCGTCGCCGTCGCGGATCTGGCGCCGCTTCTGTACCGCGTACGAGGCGTTCCACTCGACCGTCGTGCTGGCCGACGGCGACCAGGTCAGGCGGCTGCGCCAGGTGTCGATGCTCCAGTCGAGTTCGCCAGGCACGTTGATCTTCACGTCCCACTGGCTGCCCGGGCAGGCGTACGCCGTGCCGGCGGCCATCCTGCAATCCTTGAGGGCGATGTCGCCGGCGCCCTTGTTGGTGTAGCGCTCGTAGGTGCCCAGCCATTGCAGGGCGTCGGTCACGCGCCAGCGGCCCTGCAGGCGCGCCGCCCACTCGTCCTTGTTGCCGTAGGCCTCGTCGGCGCCGACCTTGCGGTTGTGGCGCTGGTTGACGTCCGGGATGACGTTGCCGGACGCGTCGCGCGCCGGCACGATGCCGAACTGCGGGAAATTCGCGGCATAGAAATCCTGCTGCTGGTTCAGCCAGCTGTCGCGCTTGATCACCATCATCGTGGCGCGCATCGCGAAGTTGTCGCTGACCGGGATGTTCTGCGCGGCCGTCACCTGGCGCAGGTCGTCGTTGCCGAGCGTGACGGTGCCATGGCCGTAGGTCGAGCCGAATTCCGGCTTGGCCGGGATGATGTTGATGCTGCCGCCGGTGGCGTTGCGGCCGAACAGCGTGCCCTGCGGGCCGCGCAGCACCTCGACCTGTTCCAGGTCGAACAGCAGCGACAGCGCCGACTGGGGCCGCGGCGTATAGATGCCGTCCACGTGCAGGCTGACGGCCGGGTTGCCGATCTCGGTGAAGTCGTTGCTGCTCACCCCGCGCATCGAGATCTTCACGCCCGAGCTGCCGTCGGTGGCGCTGCCCAGCTGCAGGTTGGGCACCTCCCCGCTCAGGCCGCGGATGTCGGTGATGCCCTTGCGCGTCAGTTCGTCCTGGGTGACGGCGGTCATCGCCACCGGCGTCTTGAGCAGCGAGGTCGAGTGGCGGGTGGCGGTGACGACCACTTCGGGGATGGCGTTCTGGTCGGCCTGCGCGACGGGCGCGGCGGCGGGGACGGCGCCGTCCTGCTGGGCCAGGGCCGGCCAGGCGGCGCAACTGCAGGCGCCGGCGACCGCCATGCTGATGAGGGTTTTCCTGGTGCTGGGTACGGACATGCGAATGCTCCTGTTTTTTTGAAAATGGTGGGCCGCACGGCGCCGCCGTGGACAAGTCCTGCTGGGAAAATTGTGGAAAGCGGGTGGAAAGCGGGTGGCGGCGCGCGTCAGCCGCCGGGTGCCGGGCGGCGCCAGCGGCGTCTCCTGTGGCCGCTCGCGGCGTACCAGAGGATCAGCGCATAACAGGGCAGCAGCAGCCAGTAGGCGCCGCGCGCGCCGGACACGTCGGCCAGGCGGCCATACAGCAGCGGCAGGATCGCGCCGCCGGAAATCGCCATGATCAGGATGGCGGCGCCGCTCGCGGTATGGCGTCCCAGCCCCTCCAGGGCCAGCGGCCAGATCGCCGGCCACACCATCGCATTGGCCAGGCCGAGCAGCGCCAGGCACATCACGGTATCCGGCACCAGCGGCACGCCGCTCCAGCCGAGCAGCACCCGGGCGATGCCGCTCGACTGCATCGAGCCGGTGGCCACGCCGACGGTGAGCACCAGCCCGGCCAGCGCGGACAGCACCAGCGCGCCCTGCTGCGACAGCCAGCGCGGGATCGCCACCACGCCGACCAGGTAGCCGATCACCATGCAGACCATCGTGTACGAGGTCAGCACGCCGAAGTTGGCGACGTCGAGCTCGTGGCCGTACAGGCCGATGGTGTCGCCGGCGATCACCTCGACGCCGACGTAGGCGAACAGCGCCAGCGCGCCCAGCACCAGTTGCGGGTACCCCAGCACGCCGCCGCGCCCGCCGTCCCGCGCGCCCTCGGCATCGGCCTCGGGCGGGATGTCGGGCAGGCTGGAGACGTGGATGAACGCCATGATCGCGAACAGCGCGATCGCCATGCAGGCATACGGAAACACCAGGCGCTGCGCCAGCAGCGCGCGCATCCCCTCGCGCGCGGCCGGGTCGAGCGTCGCCAGGGCGGTGTGCGAGAAGCGGTCGATATCGGCCAGCATCAGCGAGGAAAACACCAGCGGCACGACGACGCCGGCGCCCTTGTTGAACAGCCCCATGATGCTGATGCGCATGGCGGCGCTGTCGCGCGCCCCGAGGCAAACGATGTAAGGGTTGATGGCCGTCTGCATCAGGGTCATGCCGCTGGCCAGCGTGAACAGGGCCAGCAGGAACAGTTCGTAGTGCGTGGTGTGCGCGGCCGGGATGAACAGCAGCGCGCCGGCACCCATGACGGCCAGGCCCAGCGTCATGCCCTTCTTGTAGCCGGTGCGGCGCAGCACGGCGGCGGAGGGCAGCGCCATCACGGTATAGGCGATGTAGAAGGCGAACGTGACCCACAGGGCCTGGAAATTGTTCAGGCCGCAGACGATCTTCAGGAACGGCACCAGCGAGCCGTTCAGCCACGTGACGAAGCCGAGGATGAAGAACAGCAGCGCGACGAAGGCCATGCCCACCATCACGGCGCGGGGCGAGTCGGCGGCGCGGCCCGGCGCCTTGTCCATGCTCACCGCCATGCCGGCCTCCCCGTGGACGTGGCGGGCGTCGCCGGAGACGGCGCTGGCGGCTGGCGGTCGATGCATTGCATGGATGTCCCCTGAGTTATCGATGTTTCATCCTAGCAGCGGGGAGAACGTACGGCCAGCATGGGGCGCCAATGCGCTAAGTCGATGATTTCATTCGATTTGCCTTACCGATCGGGCCGGCGGCGCTTACATTTCTTTACAATGGGCCGCCCGTACCCCGGTAGTCGGGCGGGTCGGCCCCGTCGTCGCCTTGCAAAACATTACAAAACGACGCGGGAAATTACAGGTTTGTGACCGTCATGCGACAGGCGCAGCGCGGGAGCGGGCCGCGCCGCCGTCACTGCAGCACGATCCGGCCGGCCGACAGCGCGCGTCCGGCCGCGCCGGCGCCGGCCAGGCTGTCGTGGTCGACGACGTCCGCGCCCGTGAGCGGATCGGTGTGCCAGATCCTGATGCCGAAGCGCGCGGCGCCGTCGCGGCCGCCGCGGTCCGTGGCCGCCGCCGTCGCCGCCACCGCCGTCGCCGTAGCCGTAGCCGTAAATCGGTAGCCGCTTGCGCCGTTGAGTTTGCCGGTACCGGCCAACTGGACGCCCGTCCCCTGCGCCGCCACCCGGACGTCGTCGCTGGCAAACACGAATCCCGGCAGGTCGAACAGGAAGCGCCCGCGGGCGCCCGCCGACCTGGCCTGCTGCGGCGGCGGCGTCACGAAGTGGAACCGCGCCGCGCCGCCCGGCCGCGGCGCGCCCAGGCCCCGCGTCGCCGGCACCATCACCGTCCCCGTGCCCGCCGCCGCGCCGGGCGCGGGCGCGTGCACCACGACCCTGCGCGCGACCGTGGCGCCGTTGCCGGCCTGGTCGCGCACGTCCGCCGTGATCGTGTAGATGCCGGGCGCCGCATAGGCGTGGCGCGCGCTCGCGCCGCCCCTGCCGTCGTGGGTGCCCACGCCGCGCACGCGCTCGGCGGTGCCGTCGCCCCAGGACCAGGCGACAGTGTAGCGCGCCGCGGCATCGTCGGTGACGAACCCGAGCGACGCGTCCAGCGGCGCCCCCTGCGCGACCATGTCGGCGGCGGCGATCGGCCCGGCCACGTGGCCGCACGGGCCCGCGGTGAACGGCGTCAGCACGAGCAATCCCGCGTTCGAGGACGCGACGATCGTGCCGTTGTCGGCGATCGCGACGGCGGTGATCAATTCCAGCCCGGCCGGCGCCCGCGCCAGGCGCGTGTTCAGGTCGACCATGCCGTCCTTCTCGCTCCAGACGAACGCATGGGCGCGGTCGTCCGCCGTCAGGGCGACGCCGACGACCTGGCCCCGGTCGTTGGCGGCCTGGGCCGCCGAGGAATGGCCCCCCAGCGTGCCGAGGTCGCGCATGCCGCCCGCGCGCGTCCACGTCATCGCGTGGTTGCTGAAGTCGGGATAGATGATGACGCCGGCGATCCGCCCGCCCCGGCTCATGCCGAAGATATTCGTGCCCTGCCCGCCGGCGGCGCCGAGGTCGCGCATGCCGCCCTGGCGCGTCCACCAGAACACGCTGCCGTAGTTATCGGGGGGATTGGTCAGGTTGCCGGCCACCTCGCCGCCGGCGCCCACCGCGACCGGGGTCGAGTGGTGGTTGCCCAGCGTGTCGATGTCGACCATTCCGCCGGCGCGGGTCCAGGCGAAGGCATGGTAGTCGCTGCCGCCCGCCCAGGCGGTCCCGGCGATGAGGCCGGCATCGTTGATCGCCGTGGCGTAGGAGCTGGCGGGGTCGCCGTCGAGCAGCACGCCCAGGTCCTCGATGCCGCCGGCCACGCTCCAGCGGAACGCGCGTGCCCAGGGCGGACGCGTGCCGCCGTCGGCGTACCCGGCGACCACGCCCCGGTTGTTGATGACGGGTTCCCAGGACGTGAGCATGCCGGGCAGCGTGCCCACGTCCACCGTACCGTGCCGGCGGCTCCAGACGAAGGAACGGATGATGCCGGCCGGCGTGTCGCCGACGCCCGTCACCTCGCCGGCGTCGTTCAGGCCGCGGGTCCGGACGAAGGTGCCGCCCAGCGTGCCGATCTCGTGCTTGCGCGCGCCGTCGTAGAACCAGGCGCGCGTCGGCTCGCCGGCAAACGGGTCCGCGTGCGTGAAGGCGACCTGGCCCTTGGCGTTCAGGGCGACCCCGATGTCGCCCGGCCCGAGGCTGGTCACGCGGTACAGGGCGGCCGCGGCGGGCCGGCCGGCGTCCGCCGCGGCCGCGCCGGCGGTGGCGGCTGCGATGTCGGACTGCGCCGCCGCCGCCACCGCGGCGAGCGCCAGGCCGCCCGCCAGGATGCGCGGCCACTGGCACAGGAAACGTCTTGCCGTCGCGACGGCGTCGTTGCGCTGTTTCATGTTCTGCTCCATGCGAAGGGTTGCGGGACGAGCGACAGCGTTCCCGCGGGCGGCGCCCGTGTCCATGATCCGCCGGCGCGGCGCCGGCCCCCTGGCCTGGATCATGCAAGGAGGATGAAACGCATGGCGCGGTGCAAGCGTACCCACAAAAAAAGCTCGCCGGAGCGAGCTTTTTCTGGAGCGCAAGACCCTGGGCGTCCTAGCGGCTCGCCGTCGGCGTGCCCGCCGGCGCGTTCTTCACGTACTTGTCGAACCAGCGCAGCATCTCGTACACCAGCTGCTCGTTCGACTCGCGCGCCGCGTACCAGTGCGGCTCGTGCGGCAGCATCACCAGGCGCGTGACGCCGCCGTTGCCGCGGATCGCCTCGTACAGCTTGGTCGACTGCAGCGGCGTCGTGCCCGGATTGGCGTCGTCGGCGCCGTGCACGATCAGCAGCGGCGTCTTGAGCTTGTCGGCGTAGAAGAACGTGGACGCCTTGGTGTAGACGTCCGGCGCTTCCCACACCGAGCGGCGCTCGTTCTGGAAGCCGAAGGGCGTCAGCGACTTGTTGTACGAACCGCTGGTGGCCGCGCCGGCGCGGAACAGGTCGGAGTGGGCCAGCAGGTTGGCCGTCATCAGCGCGCCATGGCTGTGGCCGGTCACGCCGACGCGGTCCGGGTCGGTCACGCCCAGGCGCACCGCCTCGTCGACGGCCGCCCTGGCATTGGCCACCAGCTGCTCGGTGTAGGTGTCGTAGGCCTTGCGCGGGTCGCCCACGATCGGGAAGGCGGCGCTGTCGATGATGGCGTAGCCCGACAGCAGCAGCAGGCGGTACTGGCGCAGGCGCGTGAAGGTGGCCTGCGAACCGGTGGTCTGGCCGGCCTTGGACGCGTCCGCGTAGTCGAGCGGATAGGCGTTCAGGATCGTCGGCAGGCGCGTGCCCTCCTTGTAGCCCGGCGGCGTGTACAGCGTGAACGACAGGTCGACGCCGTCGGCGCGCTTGTACTTCACCAGGCGCTTCTTGATCTCGCGCACCTGCGGGACCGGATCGACCAGGTGCGTCAGCGCCACGCCCGACGAGGCGACCGTCGCCTCGCCCGGCGCGGCAGCGGCCGGCGCGCCCAGCGTGCGCACGAAGGCGTTCGGCGTCTCCGTGGCCGACTGGTACCAGGTCAGCAGGCGGCCGGTGTCGTTGCCGGCGAAGCCGAGGAATTGCTCGTACGAGGTCTTGCTGCTGCGGAACAGGCGCTGCGGCTGCTGCGATGCCAGGTCGAACTTGTCGAGGAAGGGACGGTCGCCGTCGGGCGAGGAACCGGCGCCGGCCAGCCAGATGCTGTCGCCGTCGACGCGGATCGCGTGGAAGCCGTTGGCCAGCTGGCGCCGCACCGGCGTACCCGGGTTGGCGTACTGCTCGTCGGTGGACATGTCCCAGACCAGCCGGCGCGACCGCGCCGCGTCGTCGACGTTCAGTTGCCAGGTGCGGCGCCACTTGCGGTTGACGTCGTAGTCGGTCAGCAGGGCCACGTCCGCCCTGTCGCTCCAGGCCAGGCCCGCGTAACGCTGCTCGGTGCGCACGATTTCCACCGGCGCGGCATCGAACGGCGCCTTCAGCATCATCAGCTTGTCGCGCTCGGGCGCCTTGGCGTTCGGGTCGCCGCCGTCCAGCGCCTCGGCCCAGACCAGCGTGGCGGGCTCGGTCGGGCGCCAGGTGAAGTTGCGCGGACCGACGGGCACGCCGCGGTTCGGCACGCGGTCGGCCAGCGGCAGCGCGGCGATCGTGCGCACCACCGGATTGGCGCCCTTGTTGGCGCCCTTGTTGGCGCCCTTCTCGGCCCCCTTGCGCGCGGCCTGCTTCAGGTCCCACAGGTCGACCTGCTTCGGGAAGCGGTCGAAGGTGGTGACATAGGAATACGGCGGGCGGATCTCCGTCACCACCGCGTGGCGGCCATCCGGCGCGACGTCGATCTCTTCGTACATGCCCGGCTTGCCGACCGGGGTGATCCTGCCGCTGGCGGCGTCGACCAGCGCCAGCTGCGCGGTGCCGTAGTAGTCGAACAGGGCTTCGTCGTGGCGGTTGCGCAGCGTGTCGCGGTTCTCGTAGGTGCTGCTCTGTCCTTTCGCGCCCAGCGATTCCTGGATGCCGGGGCCGTCGGAACCCGGCGGCGCCACCGGCGGCGCCTTCTGCGCGGGCACCAGCTTGACCAGCAGCGTCTTCTGGTCGGGCATCCACTGCACCTGGTCGCCGAACATCTGGTTCAGGCGCACGCCCGGCAGGCGGCGCACGGCGCCGGTCCTGGCGTCGCCCACCCACAGCTCGACCGCGTCGGTGGCGATGTTCTCGAACACGAAGCGCTGGCCGTCGGCGCTCCAGACCGGACGGCGCGGGCAGGCGCCGGCCGGCAGCTTGACGGCGGTCTGCCTGCCGTCGGCGACCTGCACCAGGTCGATCGCGCTGACGCACGGCGGGATGCCGTAGCCTCCCGGGGTATCGTGCTGGGCGTGGTTGCCCGGCTCGATGCGCACGCCGGCCAGGCGCAGGAAGGGCGCGGCCACCTTGGCGATCGACGGATAGTCGTCCATCGTCACCAGCATCAGCCGGTCGCGGGTCGGGCTGAGCGACGGCGACGGCGGGGCCGGCGCGCGCATCACGTCGAGGATTTCCTTCGGCGGCTGGTTGTAGACGCTCGCCACCGCGGCCGACGGCGCCGCATGCGCAGGGGCTACCGGCGCCGCCGCGATCGAGGTGGACGTCATGCCGACGGCGAGCGTGGCGCCCGCGAGGCTGCACAACAGGTGTTTTCCCTGCATGGATGTTCTCCGTTATTTCGATGTCCTGGAACCGCGCAAACGCCGCATGGCGCGCGCGCAGTCCCAGACAGTGCCACAAAAATATCTACGTGGCAATTCTGGACGAGGGCCCCGGGCGCCATGACTGCCTGCCGACGCTGGCGCCTGCGCATGGACGACGCGCGCCGCGGCCTCGACGCGGGCAGCCAGGGCTGGATCGGCAGCGGCGCACTGGCGGCGATGCCGGGCCTGGACGTCGCCCACCTGAACATCCACGTCCACCGCCTGCGCCGCCAGAGCTTGCACGCGCGGCCGGCCGGGGTCGCGGCCTGCGAGGTGATCGAACGGCGGCGCGGCGAAATCCGCTCCGGCACGCGCGCCGCTGGCGTCGTGCGCGGATCCGTGCGCGAGGGAAGCGACTGCCCGCGGCAGGCCGCCAGATGGCACGTAATGCCTCGTCAGGGTCCTGCGCCACGCCGGCCGGGGACGACCCGCACCCGCCGATCGCATGAAGCGCTCAATGCGCCGCCGCGATGCGGTGCGCCGTCCTTGCGCCGATCAGGACCACGTCCTGCCCGTCCCGCGTCGCCAGCTCCACTTCCTCCCCCGTTTCCGGCGCCACCAGCGTGCGGCTTCCGGTCGGCACCAGCCGCGTCGGTCCGATGTCGGGCATGACCAGCACCCAGCCGTCGCCCTCGGCGCGCAGTTCGTAGCGGTTGGCGAAGCGTCCCTCGAACCGGTCCAGCCGCCAGGCGCCCGCGTAGCGCGCGGCCACCGTCGCGTCCAGCACCCCGCGCCGCACGCCGCGCGGCTTGAAGTCCGGCCAGCCGTAGGCGGCCGCCACCGCCTTGACGATCTCGCCGCCCAGGTACGATCCGTTGTCGCCATCGGTCAGCACGACCACGCCATCGCCTTCCTGCAGGTACATCGCGTAGGTACTCTTGAAGCCGGCGTTGCCGCCGGAATGCATGAAGCGCTTGTGCTCGCCTTCTCCCACCACGAACACGCCCTGGGCGTAGTTGTCCAGGCCGGGCCGCAGGAACTGGCTCGCCTCGTCCCGGGTCAGGAAGTCGCTCGCCCCCTGCCACGCCTGGCGGATGCCGATGGCGAAGCGCGCCAGGTCGCTTGCCGTCGTCCACAGGCCCGCCGCCGCCAGTTCGGGATAGATGCGGGCACCGCCTTCGACCTCGCTGCCGTCCGCATAGTGGCCGCGCGCGCGATTGCCCTCGCCGGCCGGCAGCGGCTGGGCGAAGGTGCTGCGGCGCATGCCCAGCGGCTGCAGCACCTCGTCCTGCATCAGCCGGGCGAACGGTGCATGCGCGCAGTGCTCCAGTGCGACCTGCGCGACGGTGTAGCCGCCGCCGGAATAGGCGTAGGCGCTGCCCGGCACCGTGCGGACCTCCACCGCCGGCGTCAGCGACGGCGGCGCGCCGTCGAGGATCTGCGTCACGCTGGCGACCGGCCCGGCCGCGGGGTAGCCGGGAAAGCCGGACACGGTCACGCCGGCCGTATGGTCGAGCAGCCGGCGCAGCGTGACCGGATGTGCGGCGTCCTGCCGCCCCGCCGGCAGGCGCCACGGCGCGAGGCAGGCGTCCACGGGTGTGTCGAGCTGCAGCGTGCCGGCGCGCGCCAGCCGCTGCGCCAGCACGCCGGTCAGGCCCTTGCTGATCGAGGCGGCCTGGTACAGCGTGCCGGTGTCGACCGGCCCGGCCGCCGGCACAGCATGGACGCCGGCCCAGTCGATCTTCCCGCGCCGGATCACCGCGATGCTGACGCTAGCGACATGGTAGCGGCGCAGGCGGTCCTGGATGTCGAAGGTGGGCACGGGCTCGCCCTCGATCGCGATCCGCTGGCGCAGGCCGCCGGCGATCCGCGTGGCGGGATCGCCGTCGCCGCGCGCCGCGGGTTGCAACGCGCAGCCGATGGCGGCCAGCGGGACAAGACAAGCGGCGGCCAGGCGTCGTGGTGTGGACATTGCGAATTCTCCGGTAGTCGTGGAACCGGAACGATAGCGCGGCGCGGCGGCGGCGTGCCGGCATTGCGACGACATGGCGGATGGCGGGAGCGAACGGCACGATACGGGCGCCAGCGACGGTGTGCTTGTCCGCGCACCAGATCGGAAACGGCGCGGAGGCGGCGCCACGGGCGCATTGCTGGCGCCGCGTCGACCACGCCAGCGACCGTGCGGCACGATCAATCTATTGAAATATATATCGTTAAATAATATAATATATATTCATGATCTACCGTATGGAGCGCGCGCGATGACGCAGGACCAGGAAACCTTCGCACTACCGGACATGCGGGCAGCGGCCAGCCGTGCCTGCGCCCTGCTGAAAGCGCTCGGTAACCCCGACCGCCTGCTGCTGCTGTGCCAATTGACGCAGGGAGAATTCCGCGTCGGCGAACTGGAATCCGTGCTCGGTATCCAGCAGCCCACGCTGTCCCAGCAACTGGGCGTGCTGCGCGAGGAACAGCTGGTCGAGACGCGCCGCGAGGGCAAGCAGATCTACTACCGCCTGGCCAGCAAGGAAGCCCGGGCGGTGCTGGACGTCCTTTACCAACAGTTCTGCCACAAGCCTTGAGGTCGCCGACGATGAACATCGACACCATTCACTTCACGCCGTGGACGGCGCTGGGCGGCGGCCTGCTGATCGGCCTGGCCGCGTCGGGCCTGTTCCTGTTGAACGGGCGGATCGCCGGCATCAGCGGCATCCTCGGCGGCCTGTTGCGCCCGGTCCGCGGCGACATCGGCTGGCGCCTGGCGTTCCTGGCCGGACTCGTCGCGGCGCCGCTGGCCTACGGCCTGTTCGCGCCCCTGCCCCCGGCACGGATCGACGCCGGCACCGGCATGCTGGTGGCGGCCGGGCTGCTGGTCGGCATCGGTACCCGCTACGGGTCCGGCTGCACCAGTGGCCACGGCGTGTGCGGCCTGGCGCGCCGCTCGCCACGCTCGCTGGTGGCGACGGTGTCGTTCATGCTCGCCGGCTTCGTGACGGTGTTCGTGCTGCGCCACGCGCTCGCTTGAGGAGGAAACGCACCATGAAGAACGTCAGTGCAGCGCTCGCCGGCCTGGTCTTCGGGATCGGCCTGATCCTGTCGGGAATGACCGATCCGGCCAAGGTCCAGGGCTTTCTCGACCTGGCCGGCAACTGGGATCCTTCGCTCGCCTTCGTCATGGGCGGCGCCGTCATGGTCGGGCTGGTCGGCTTCGGCCTGGGCGGCAGGCGCGAACGCGCGCTGCTGGGCGACCCCATGCGCACGCCCACCGCGACGGCGATCGATCGCCGCCTGGTGCTGGGTGGGCTGGCATTCGGCGCGGGCTGGGGCCTCGCCGGCTTCTGTCCCGGCCCGGCACTGGCCTCGCTGGCCACCGGGGGCCCGCAGGCCTGGATCTTCAGCGGCGCCATGCTGGCGGGCATGCTGGTGTTCGCATGCCTGGAACGCCACGCGGCACCGGGCAGCACCAGCCTCGACACCGGCTCGGCCGCCAGGCCGGACGGATCGCGCAGTGCGAAGACGCTGCCGTGATGCCTCATCCGCATCGACGCCTCGGGAAGGAACGGGACCCGAACAACAGCTTGTCGACAGCGACGCCGAAGTCCAGCGGAGGCAACGCCATACCCCGCGACATGGCGCCGGACGCCCGCATGGCCGGCGAAGCGATGCCCGCTGGACGGGCCGTCGATCACCGCGTCGGCGCGGACCGCACCGGCGCGGCGTCGACGTCGAAGGCGTTCGACGCTACGCAGCCGCCCGTTCCGATGAGCCATCGCGTCACGCCCCATGCTGCCAGCGCTTGTAGACGAACTCGAGGCTGTAACCGTCCGGGTCCCTGACCTGTGCGGCGTAGTAGCGGGGATCGTAGTGACGCTGCGGGCCCGGCGCATGGATCGCGCTCGCGCCGGCCGCCACGGCCGCGGCGAACGCCGCGTCGACCATCGCTGCGGACGTGGCGGCGAAACCCACGTGCACCGCGCCCGGCGCGGCAGCGCCCTGTCGCAGCCAGAAGTCCATGCGCCCGCGCCCGCCGAATCCCTTCAGGTCGGGATGGCCGGCCGGGCCGGCCTTGCCGTCATAGTCCAGGCGGCTCGTCATCCCCAGGATGGGAAGCACGCGTTCGTAGAAGGCGATCGCGCGATCGGTATCGCCGACGGTGAGGAAGATGTGATCGAGCATGCATGCCTCCTCAGATGACGTAGCCGCCGGCGACTTCGATGTCCTGCCCGTTGATCCAGCGGCCGTCGTCCGTCAGCAGCGCGGCGATCACGCGCGCCACCTCGTCCGGTTCGCCGACCCGCCCGAGCGCGGTCTGCGACGCCAGCAGCGCCTCGAACTCGGCGTTCAGTCCGCCCCCCAGTCCGGTGCGGATGGGCCCCGGCGATACCGAGTTGACGCGGATGCCGCGTGCGCCGAACTCCTTGGCCATGTAGCGCGTGAGCACCTCCAGGCCGCCCTTGAAGGTGGCGTAGGGCGCCACGCCCGGCGTCGCCACGCGCGTGGTCGCACTGGTCAGGTTGACGATGGCGGCCCCCTCGCCCAGCAGCGGCAACAGCGCCTGGGTCAGGAAGAACGGGCCCTTCAGGTGCACGTTCATCAGGCCGTCGAACTGGGCTTCGGTGACGGTCTCGATCGGGTTGTACAGGCCGTAGCCGGCGTTGTTGACCAGGCCGGCCAGCCGGCGCTCGCCCCACGTGGCGCGCAGCGCCCGTTCCACCGCCGCGCGGAACGCGGCGAAGGCGCCGGTGTCGGCGACGTCCAGCTGGAGGGCCACCGCCTTGCCGCCCGCGTCGCCGATGCGCCGGACCACGTCCTGCGCGGCATCCGCGTCGCGGTGGTAGGTGAGGATGATGCCCAGACCGCGCCGCGCGGATGCGAGCGCCGTGCTGGCGCCGATGCCGCGGCTGCCGCCGGTGATGACGATGATACCCATGTGTGCCTCCATTGACGTTCAGTGACCACACGATACGTCTGGCGCACTGCCCCGACCCGCCTGATCCTCCCTCGATCCTGCCCAATCCTGCTTTGTGCTTGCGGCGGGAGCGGTTTCGACGTTCAATGACGCCATGGAAGACCCCTTGAACGAACTGCGCAGGCTGGCCGCCCACGCGCACAACCGCCGCACCGAAACCGGCATCCCGCGCGTCGCGATGGTCCAGGGGGCGGTGCCGGAACATGAACTGGCGGCCGTCTACGAACCCATGGTCAACCTGATCCTGCAGGGCAGCAAGTCGATGACGGTCGGCGGCCAGACGCTGCACTACGATCCCGCCACCTATTTCGTCATGTCCGTCGACCTGCCGGCGGCCGGCGTCGTGCGCGGCAGCGCCTGCGGCGCGCCCTACCTGGCGGTGAGTCTCACGCTCGCCCCGGCCGTGATCGGCGGCCTGTTCGCGGACCTGCCCGATGCCGCCGCCGCGCAGCGCCGGGAGACCGGGTTCTCGGTCGCCGCCGTGACCGCGGAGCTGCTGGACGCCTGGGTCCGCATGCTGCGCCTGATGACGCGCCCGGCCGATATTCCCGCGCTCGCGCCGGCCTACGAGCGCGAAATCCTCTACCGGGTCCTGCAGGGGCCGATGGGCTGGATGCTGCACGACATCGCCATGCCGGATACCGGCCTGGCGCGGATCAACCGGGTCATCCAGCGCATCCGGCGCGACTATGCGCGCCCGCTGCGCATGGAAGAACTGGCCGCAGAGGCGGCGATGAGCGTGTCGGCGTTCCATCGCCGCTTCAAGGCCGTGACCGCGCTCAGTCCGCTGCAGTACCAGAAGCAGATCCGCCTGCTGCAGGCCCGGACCCGCCTGATCGCGACGGGCCACAGCGTCACCAGGGCGGCGCATGACGTCGGCTACGAAAGTCCCACCCAGTTCAGCCGCGAATATGCGCGCGCCTTCGGGTTGCCGCCCGCGAAGGACGCGGCGCGCATCGTGGCGGGCTTGAAGCCTGGCGAGCGGCGGGGCCGGGACCCGGCTGGTTGAAATCGCCTCGCTGGCGGCACGGCCGCCGCCAGCGCCGGGACGGCATGCATCGGCGGCGCCCGTGTATTGCGAAGCACGCCGAACATGCGCTATTATTGCAAATGCCTTGCATTATCTAGGGCGATCCGACGGCCACGCACTGCCGTCGGATGCGGCCGTCGTCCAGGCCGGAGTCGTTTCATCCGTCGTGCACGCATTCATCGTTTCCTGATCCAGGCCATGCATCTCGCCATCGAACAAGCCGCCACGCCTGCACGCGCCCTGTCGCGGCTGACCCGTCTCGCGGTCCTGGTCTGCATCGCCCTGTTCACCTTCCAGGTCCTGGCGGCGGCGGCGCACCGTCACGAGGACGGCAAGGTCCGGCACCACTGCGCGGCGTGCCATGCCGCGGCGCCGGCGCTGGGGGACGTTCCCGCCACGCCGCCCCTGCTGCTCGTCGTCTTTCTCGCGGTCGTCTACCTGCTGGCGCGTGCGCCAGCGCCCATCCTCGTCGTCGCGCCCGGCTACCTGATGCCACCCGGCCAGGGACCGCCAGCCGCCCTCTCCCCGCTTTCCTGACCCGCCTCCACGCGGTGCGCCGGCACTGACGCCGGCAGCATCCCCGTACGCGCGCCGCGCGCAGGCCGGCGGCCGCCGGTCCCGTTCGTGCCGCTCCTTTGCGGATGCGGACCGCCGCCGAGCGCCTGCGCGGGAACGCCGCACGTCCCGCTGGCGCATGCCGTTCGTCCAGCCCCGCGCGCCGCCGCACGGCGCACGGCTGGCGCCGTCGCGCGTCCCGGCGCCGGGGCCGACGGCGGGAAGCGCAGCGGGACATCGACGGCACCATCCGCATCCGACCACCGACCCTCGACATGGAGAACCCCTTGACTACCCCATCCCTGCCCGACCCCGTCCTCGCGGCGACCGGCGTCATCGCCGGCTACGGCCGCAAGACGATCCTGCACGGCCTCGACCTGCACGTGCGCGCCGGCGAGATCTACGCGCTGCTGGGCGCGAACGGCGCCGGCAAGACCACGACGCTGAGCCTGTTCCTGGGCTTCGTCGCCCCGACCGCCGGCCAGGTCCGGGTGCACGGCGCCGACCCCGCCGCGCATCCCGAGCAGGCGCGCCGGATGCTTGCCTACATTCCGGAAAACGTCGCGCTGTACGACCACCTGACGGCGCGCGAGAACGTCGCCTACCTGCTCGCCCTGGCTGGCCAGGCGCCGCAGCACGCGCCGATCGACGCCGCGCTGGCGGCGGCCGGCCTGGCCGCGGACGCGGTCGACCGCCGCGTCGCCGGGTTCTCGAAAGGCATGCGCCAGAAGGTGGCGATCGGCCTGGCGCTGGCGCGGCGCGTCCCCGTGCTGCTGCTCGACGAACCCACGTCGGGACTGGATCCGCAGGCGAGCGCGGAATTCACCCGGCTCCTCGGCGTGCTGCGCGGCCAGGGCGTGGCCGTGCTGATGGTCACGCACGACCTGCTGGGCGCCGCCGACGTCGCCGACCGCATCGGCTTCCTCGACGCCGGACGCCTGGTCGAGGAGGTGGCGGCGTCCGGCGCCGACCGCTTCGACGTGCGCGCCCTGCACCGCCGCTACGGAGGGCAAGCCGCATGAACGTCGCCATCCGCATCGCACGCGACGAATGGCGCTGCCTGTTCCGCGACCGCGCCGCCGTCTCGAGCCTGCTCCTGCTGATCGTGCTGACGCTGTTCGCGGTGCTGAGCGCCCACGAGCACCAGCGCGGCGTGGCCGCCGAACGCGCGCATTACCAGGCCATGGCGAACCACGCGTTCGAAGCGCAGCCGGACCGCCATCCGCACCGCATGGTGCACTTCGGTCACTTCCTGTTCCGTCCCCTCAATCCGCTGGCCGCCTTCGATTCCGGCATCGACGGCTACACCGGCAACACGATGTTCCTCGAAGGGCACCGCCAGAACAGCGCGAACTTCGGCGACGTCCGCCAGCATTCCCTGCTGCTGCGCTTCGGACAGCTCACGCCGGCCTTCGTGCTGCAGGTGCTCACGCCGCTGCTGCTCGTGTTCTTCGGCCACGCCGGGGTCGCGCGCGAGCGCGAGTCCGGGACGCTGCGCGTGCTGCTCGCGCAGGGCGTGCGCAGCCGCGAGCTCGTGCTGGGCAAATGGCTCGCCCTGGCCGGCTTCGCGGGCCTCGCGCTGGCGCCGGCGCTGCTCGGCCTGGCCTGGCTGGCCGCGCGCGGCCAGGCGGCGTGGCAGCCCGTCCTGCTGCTCGGCGCCGCGTACGCCGGCTGGCTGGCGTTGTGGACGCTGGTGGTGGTCGCCGTGTCCACGCTGTGCCGGCGGGGCCGCGACGCCCTGCTCGCCCTGCTGACCGCGTGGGCGCTCGTCGTCGTCATGGTGCCGCGCTGGGCGCCGGATGTGGCGAACGCCGCCGTCGTGCTGCCGAGCCGCGCCGAGGACAACATCAACGTGCAGCGCGACTACCGCGCCCTGGGCGACGCGCACGATCCGCACGATCCGAAGTTCGCCGCCTTCCGCGCCGCCCTGCTGCGGCGCTACGGCGTGGCGCGCATCGAGGACCTGCCGGTCAACTACAAGGGCCTGGTCGGGATCGAAGGGGAACGCCAGTCGAGCGCGCTGTTCGACCGCTACGCGAATGCCGCGTTCGACCGACAGGAACGGCAAAGCGCAGTGGTCGACGCCTTCGGCTGGATCAGTCCCGCGCTGGCCCTGCGCCGCCTGTCGATGACGGTAGCGGGCACCGACCTCGCGGCCTACCGCCGCTTCCTCGAACAGGGCGAGCGCTATCGCTACGACCTCGTGCAAGGACTGAACCGTCTCCAGGCGCAGGCGCTGCGCTATGCGGACGATACCAACCCCGACAAGGAGAACCGCGTGTCCCGGACCCATTGGAAAACGTTCCCGGAATTCCGCCATGTCCCGGCGCCGCTGGCGCAGACGCTGCGCGCCGCGCTGCCGGCGGGCCTGGTGCTGCTGGCCTGGCTCGGCGCGGCCGCCGCGCTGGCCTGGTGGCTGGCGGCCCGCCTGGGGAGGGCCGTGCGATGAGCGCCCTGTCCTTCGAACTGCGCCTGCTGCTGCGCTCGCGCCCCATGGCGGCGGCGCTCCTGCTGCTGTCGCTGCTGGCGTCGCTGGCCGTCTGGTCGGGATTGCACGAGATCGCCCGCCAGCGCCAGACGATCGCGCGGGTCGGCCCCCTGAACGAGCAGGACGTCGCGGCGGTGGCGCGCGCGCATGCCGACAGCCCCAACGGCGGCGAGGCCGCCTACTACACGTTCTACACCACGGCCGACCCGCCGTCCGACGCCGCCTTCCTGGCCATCGGGATGCGCGACGTCGCGCCTTACGTACTGCGCGTGCGCGCGCTCGGCCTGCAGGCGCAGCTGTACGACGGCGAGACCTTCCATCCCGAGCTCGCGCTGGCGGGACGGTTCGACTACGCGTTCGTCCTGATCTACCTGGCGCCGCTGTTCGTCATCGCGCTGCTGCACGACGTCCTGTCCGGCGAACGGCAGGCCGGTCGGCTGCGCATGCTGCTGGCGCTGCCGCACGGTGCGCGCGCGTGGCGCCGGCGGGTGCTGCTGCGCTGCGCGCTGGTGTTCGCCTGCCTCGCGCTGCCCGCCGGCGCCGGCATGCTGGCCGCGTCGACCGGCATGGCCGCCGCCGGCGTCGTGCTGGCCACCACGGCCGCCTATCTCGCGTTCTGGACGGGGATCGCGCTGCTCGTCGCCACGCGCGGCTGGCGCTCGGTGGCCAACGCGAGCGCCCTGGTGGGCGCCTGGGCCGTGCTGACGCTGGTGCTCCCCGCGCTGGCCAACGTGGTGCTGACGCGCGCCGTGCCCGTCCACCAGGGCGTGGACCTCATGATGGCGCAGCGCCAGGCCGTGCACGGCGCGTGGGAAGTCCCGCGCGAGGAGACGATGCGCAGGTTCCTCGCCGGCCATCCGCAATGGCGCGACACGGCGCCGCTGCCGTCCCGTTTCCACTGGAAATGGTATTTCGCCTTCCACCAGCTCGGCGACGAGAGCGTCGCGGCGCAGGTGCGCGCCTACCGTGCGGGACTCGCCGCGCGCCAGGCCTGGAGCGAGCGCCTCGGCTGGCTGCTCCCCGGCGTCGGCGCCCAGGCGATCCTGCATCGCCTGGCCGGCACCGACCTGCCGGCGCAGCTGGCCTACCAGGACCGCATCGCCGCCTTCCACCGCCGCATCCGCGAATTCTATTACCCGTACCTGTTCGGCGAGCGCCCGTTCCGCGCGGCCGATTACGCGCGCAGGCCGGTCTTCGCGCCCCGGGCCGCCGATGCCGCCTGCCCGTGGGGCGCCATCGCCGCGCTGTGCGCCCTCGCGCTGCTGGCGTTCGCCTCGGGAGTCGCGCGCCTGCGCCGGCTGCGCGCGCACTAGCGTGCGCACCCGCCAAGGGCGCGTCCCCTTCACCGTTCAACCATCCAATCCACCGGAGTACCGATGCCATTCCCTACCCGCTTCACCGTCGCGCCGCTGCGCATGCGCGCGCTTTCCCTGGCGGCGCTTCTCGCCTGCACCGCCGGCCACGTCCACGCCGACGACGATCCCCCGCCGGACGGCAGTCCGCACGTCGTCGAAGTCAAGGGCAGCAGGGACAGCGAGGAGCGCACGGTCCCCGGCGCCGGCGCGCGCGCCCTGCCGGGCAGCGTCACCACCGTGACGGCGCAGGACATCGCCACGCTGGACGTCGGACGCGACATCTCCAACATCTTCCGGCGCGTGCCCGGCGTGGTCGCCCACAACATCGACCAGGGCGATACCGGCAACGGCTTTCGCATGCGCGGCTTCGCGACCCAGGGCACGCACGGCGCCGACACCGCGATCACCATCGACGGCGTGCCGCAGAACATCCCGTCCAGCCAGGGCGGCGCGGGCCACGGTCCGGCGTTCCTCGAGTGGATGACGGCGGACATGGTCGGCACGGTCGACGTCATCAAGGGGCCGGTCTCGGCCCTGTTCGGCGACCAGAACCGCGCCGGTGCGGTGGCGATCGCGACCCGCGAAGGCGGCGCGGAAACGCCGTCCAGCGCCGCGCTGACGCTGGAGAGCTACGGCGGGCGGCGCGCATCGCTGGTGCTGTCGGGCGACCACGGCAAAGTGCGCTCGTTGCTGGTGGCCGACCGCTACCTCAGCGACGGCTTTCGCCACGGCGCCAGCAACCGGCGCGCGAACCTGTTCTGGAAGCTGTCCACCACGATCGGCGACGGCGTCTACAGCCTGCGCGCCAGCCATTACGCGTCCGCATTCGCCGGTGCCGGCTACCTGTCGCTGCCGGCGCTGCAAGCCGGACTCGATCCGCATGCCACCATGTACGGCCTGCCCGGCTTCGGCGACGCGCACCGCAGGACGATCGTGTTCAACCGCCGCCCGGCGTCCGGCGCAACGGGCTGGTTCGCCACCGCCTACGCCGAGGACTTCCAGCGCAGCCGCGCGATCCAGACCAGCCCGGTGCTGCATACCTACGGGTACGACGACCGCGACATCTACGGCGCGCGGCTGGGCACCACGTGGACGCCCGGCGCCGACGGCATCCTCACCGTCGGCCTCGATGCGCGCAAGGACCAGGGCATCGCCTACCGCCGCCAGTACCAGTCGTACCAGCCGACGGCGCGCTACATCAACAGCCAGGACCTCGACCTGCTCACCTACGGCGCGTTCGCCCAGGGCCAGTACCGCGTGCTGCCGGACCTGAAGCTGCACGGCGGGATCCGCTACGACCGCTTCGACTACGACATCGCCAACCTCAAGCTGCCGGCGGCCAGCACGGGCTACCGGGCCGGGGTCGTCACGCCCAAGTACGGCGCGATCTGGAGCGCCACGCCGGACATCGCACTGTTCGCGAACGTCGCGCAGGGCTTCCGTTCCCCGGCCGCCGAGCAGATCAGCGCCAGCGGCAGCCTGGGGCCGCTGGGCGCCCCGGGCGGCAGGACCAATCCGGGCATCGCGCCGAGCAAGGTCCGCTCGCACGACGCCGGACTCGACGCGCGCCTGGGCGACGGCTTGACGCTGTCCGGCACCGTGTACGCCATCGCGAACGACGACGAGATCGTCAACACCGCGCCCGACGTCTACGTGGCCTCGGGCCGCACGACCCGGAGGGGCGTCGACGTCGACATGCGCTACCAGGCCAACCGCGCCTGGAGCGGCTACCTGAGCTACGGGCGGATCCTGCGCGCGCGGCTGGACAATCCGGCGCCCGGCGCCGGCGCCCTGCTGTCCGTCCCGGCCCATACCTGGAAAGGCGGCGCGCAGCACCGCCGCGCCCTCGGTCCCGGCCTGTTGACCGTCAACGGCGACGTGTACGTCACGGCGCGCAACCCCTACTACATGGGCAGCCCGCTGGCGCGGCGCGACATGCCCACGTTCGTGCGCTACGACGTGAAGGCAACCTACGACGTCGGCAGCCTGCAGGGCGCCGTGTTCTTCACGCTGCAGCCGCATCGGTTCGCCAGCGACATCGCCTACGGCACCGCCACGGGCCTGCTGGTATCCACCGTGCCGCGCACGCAGGGCGGCGCGTCGCTGCGCTATCACTTCTGATGCGGCGAGCGCTGGACGCGAAGGTTGCCGCACCTGATGGCGACGACCGGCACGGTCCATGTCGAGTACGCCGTGACCGCCGCGCTGCCGCGCCGGCGCGGCATCCTGTCGGTGACGCCGCTGCTGCGCGAACTGGTGAGCCGGTCCGCGGCGTTTCCCATGAAGTACGACTGAATCGCCACGACTATCGTAGACATGCCTGAGCCATATTGGTGGACACAAGGAGAATGTATGAGCGGGAAGCGGTACACAGAGGAATTCAAAACGGTAGGCAGCGAACTTGACGCCGAATTCGGCAGAGCAGGCTTGACAATGGCTCATCGTTCAGGAGTTGTAGATCCTTAATGGAGTGGACCAACGCCCGAAGTAGCCGTCATGCATACGCCGCCACCATCCGCCGTGCGGTACCAGCAAGCTCTTCGCGCAGACTCGCCGGCTCCTCGATTACCACGCCATCGCCGAATCCGAGCAGCCACCACACCAGCGCGCGCGTGTTGGGCACGGTAGCGGCCAGGTGCAGCTTCCCATCCGCGTCGCTCGTGAGCACCTGGTCGGCGCTGAGCGGCGTCTCGAACAGGTGCTCACCTGCCGCGCGCGTGAACACTGCGCGCAGGTTGACCGGATCGCCTGCGATGACGCCGAACTGGCCGGAGGCGATATAGGCGTCGATATCGAAGCCTGCTTTCCTGCGCACGGGCTCGTACAGCGCCTCTGCCCGCTGGACCCGGTGCAGAGCGATGGTGCGCACGTCGTCATAGTCGGAGAACATGCAGACCAGGTAGACCAGGCCACCGCGCTGCACCACGGCCAGAGGGTGCACGCAGCCGTAGATCGTCGGCTCTGCTGCGTCGCGCTTCCGGTAATACAGCCTCAGCTGCCGGTCCTGCAGCAGGGCCAGGTAGACGACGCGCTGGCACTCTTCGTCGATCCGGGGCGGCAGCAGCGGCTGCTGCGGCGGCACGCTGCGAACCTTGTCCAGCCAAGCGCGGGATGGGGAATCGTCCTCGACCGTCGACAGGGTGCGCGCAGCGGTCCGGAAATGCGGACGCAGCGCATCGACCGTGACTGGCGGCAGGTGGTGCCGCAGGTGCTGCTCGACCAGCGTCAGCGTGAGGGCTTCCGGCACGGTCAGTCCCGGCAGGTCGAAACTGGACGCATCGCGCAGCCAGCTCCAGCCGAACGGCTTCTCGCGTTCGTCGACCTCGACCGGAAATACGCTTGACAGCTCGCGCAGATCACGCTGGACCGTGCGTTCGGTGACGCGGAAGTCGGCGGCGCACAGACGCTCGCACAGCTCCTTTGCCGATATCCGCGCGGGCGCACGCGGCACCATGCGCAGCATGTGCCACTGGCGCAGCAGCGATTGCTGGTTGGTCGCCATCAGAACTCCTCCGCCCAGCGTTCCCAGAAGCCCGGTTCGTCATGCGCGGCATTGCGCATCGCATGCTCGAGCGGCATGGCGTAGAAACGCACCCCCTCGTGGCGCATCGTCCCGTCCGGATGCTCGAGATAGTCGCGCACTACGCGGTACTCGGACAGCGACTCGTCGTAGGGCACGTCGATGTAGACCTGGCCCAGCCATGGTGCCATGATGCGCAGGTCGGCGAACGGTCCGCATGCGGTCCACGGGACGTCGTGGGCGTCGAACCATGCCAGTACGGAAGCGCGCCGCAGGTCATCCTCATGGCGGTAGTTGCGCCACTCCTTGATTGGCCCGGGGTGGAATTCGAGGTAAAGCACGGCACGCTGCTTCTTGCGTGCGATTGCATCGATGTGTTCGATCTGTAGAGGCATGTCCGCCTGTATGACGCCAGATCCGCTGGCTGCCGTCGAGTTCAAAATCTCATGTTACCAAAAATAGTGCCTACAGGAAATCCAATCGATCAGGATGACGCGCTGCCATACACCGCTCGGCGCCTTCGTTGCCGGCCGCCTGGCTGGCTTGCGCGAAACGTTCGGCCGCGATGGCCTGCGCACCGAACACTGGCGCGCCAGATTCTGGAGCCTCTTTCTGGAGATGACGTGCCGCCACGCGGATCGCGACAGCGTGCAGCTGGCGTTGGGCAATGGCGCCGACCCGCGCGCCGACTGCCATGCTGCACTATAGACGCCCGCTCGGGGAGTGCACCTGCGCTTCCTGAGCGAGGCGGGGCACCTGACACCGGAGCGCAGCAATGCTGACTACCAGCGCGTCCTGCTGCGGCTGGTGGAAGGCGGCCTGTCACACGGCGAGATGCTGAGGGTGGCCCTTGCGCAGGCTGCCGGCGTCGACAACACGGACATGCTCGGCTTCCTGCTTGCCGAGGGCGCGGATCTGCGCGCCGACGGCGCCTGCGCGCTGGAGGCTGCGGCAACGAACATGGCCGTCGCAGCGCTCGGCTGGCTGCTCGATCATGGCGTGCCCGTGAACAGCGGAGACTGCGCGGCCCTGGTCGCAGGCGTGGCCTCGCTCGACGAAACGACCATCGAAACATTGCTTGCTACCAGCGCCGACCTGCACGCTTGCGACGCGCTTGCCGTGCGCGCGGCGCTGACTTCACGTCCGTACGCGCTCGACTCGTGCGAATCCGACCTGATCGACTTGCGTGCGGACATGCTGGCCCTGCTGCTGCGGCATGGCGCGCGCCTGGATCATGCGGCGCTGACCGCGGCCGTGGAGGACGCGGCCAATGCCACGCAGGCGATTGAAGAAGCTGCCGGGCGCGAAGGCCTCAGTCCGAACGACGCCGAGCTGCTGCGCGGGCTGGTCGGGCAGGCCAGTCCCGCTGACTGAAGCGATTCATGCCCGGTTAACGAGGAAAACGGCCGTTGCCCGCGCCGAACGGTCGAAGCCGACCAGGCCGAGCCGCTCGAGCAAGGGAAGAACGTAGGTAATCTTCCGCTGGCTTTTCCCTTCCCTCGCCGCCAGGCACAATGGACCGGCGTCGGCACTGCTGTTGCTCGACTTGACTGGGCATGGACGCTCCGGGCCGTGCCCATGTCGGGCGAGGTAATCAAGGACCGCCTGAATGCCGGTAAAGGAGACATGGACTTCGCTCTCGTTCGAAGTCGTGACGGTCACGTGGCCATTCGCAAGACGCGAAACGGTAAACGATTTTCGGCCGCTCGGCGTACGGAGCGTTTCGCCCCGCAGTTCCCCGAGCTTTACCATCAGAAGTGTCTGACTCATTGCGGGCTTCCTTTCGCTCTAGACGGCGGCACACAGCGCGTCACGGCACCACTGGCGCTGGAAATTGCCGCCATGGCGCATCTTGTCATGGACTGCGGCCCACGCCTGGATCAGGTCGTTCCGCGCGCGGTCCCAGTCGGCGGGACCATGACAGAAGGCCAGGTAGCGGTAGCTGCTGTCGTCGACCCCGGTAAACGCTCCGACGCCATTGACTACACGTCCATCCCAGCCGGCCGGCTGCGAGAGCGGCAATTCGTCGACGTCCAGACAGGGCAGCACCGGCTTCGGCCCCACTGAACGTGGACTGGCGAGATAATCCCACCAGATACAGGGCATGCCTGCCTGACCGTTGCCGGCCCGGGCGCCGGTCGGATCGAGGAACGCCTGCAGTCTGAAGCGCTCGCGCCCTTGTGCACGCAGGCGCAGCAGGCCTCCCGGCAACAGCTCCAACGGGCTCACCTCGAGGCCATCCGGTTGCGCTGCCCCCTCGGCCTGCTGGAGTGCATCGAGCACCGCCGCGAACGCCTCACCGAACCAGGCCTGCACGCCGGCCAGTACGTTGCCACAATTGATCACATCGTTCTGCTTCATGTTTTCCTTCCAGGCCAGGCCTGCGTCGACGCACGGGAACGCCGTCCACGCGCGATATCCGAATGTTCCCGACGCGACAGACGGGGAACGCCAGTTGGCCGCCATGCGCGCCAGGCGTCGCGCTGCCGGTTCCAGCAGCTGCAGTTCGGCGCCGCCACAGCGCAGCACCAGGGCGGTACACCAGACGATGCCGGCATCCTCCATCAGGAATCCCAACAAGCGTCCGCTGTTGCGCTCTGCCATCCACTGTTCGACTCCGCCCCTGCCTGCCGCGCAATCCTCCACGCGCTGGACCGGCACGCGCAACAGCCAGAACTGCTCGCCGAGCGCCTCGACCAGCACCGGATCCTCGCTGCCCGCCGCAGCCAGGGGGCGCGCCACGCGCATCGTAGTGGTATTGCACTCCGGGTCGAACGCGAAGGCCGGCACGTCGAGCGCCGGCACACCATGCCAGCCGTCCAGCGCAAGCACCTCGCCAACCCGTGGCGGCGCCTGCGTGCCGCCGCGCGGCGCCAGGAAATCTTCGGTCAGCAGCATTTCCCCGCACTGCGGATCGAGCGAGCGGCGCACGAGAGCATGTGCGCCGCTGGCGCTGCGCCGCACCAGCAGCATGTCCGAGCCGGGTACCGGCACAATGGTTTCTTCGCAGCGATCGTCGATCGCGGTGCGCGGCCGGACTGCGTCGCCGGTATCCTTGTACCGCATTCCCGGGCCGAGCCGGATCGCATCGTCCCCTCCCTCGCGACGCACGAAGTCGACGCTGTCGGGGAAGAAGACAGCGCGGTTCGGGTTGCCTTGCGCCGCCGCCTTGCGGATCGTGGACAGGTCGCCGGCCAGCCGGCCGGCGTCGAGCTCCCGGATCTCGTCCTTGCGTTTGCCCAGGTCGAGCCGCAGGTCGCTGGCGATCTTCTCCCGTATGACGTTCCTGACCTGGTAGCTGTCCAGCGTACCGTCCAGGTAGGGGAACTCCACGCCCAGACGGGGCAGGGGCTGCCCGTCGGTTTCCCTGTGTGCACGGATGCGACGCCCGATCAGGCTGCCGAGGCGGTCGACACGTCCGGTGCGCTGCTCCAGGTCGCCCGACGTCCAGGCCACGCCGTAGTGGACGACCCGGTCGCAGAACAGGTGCATGTCCACACCTTCCTTGAGCACGTCGGTACACACCAGAATGTTGGGATGCGTGGGGAACATGAACTGCTGGACCGCATGCTCGTTCTTGAGACGGCCCGAGCGTCCCACCACCGGCGCGACACGATCGAAAACACGGGCTACCCGCTCGTGGACGCCGAACCAGCCCACGGCCTCGCCGGCACGGAAGCACTTGTCGACGATCAGTTCGAAATGGTCGATCCAGCGTCGCAGCTTCTCCTTCTGGTTTGCGAGATATGAAGCGATTTTGCCCGGAATGCCGTGCTCGCCCTGTTCGAGCAGCCACAGGAATTTGTCGGCGAGCGACTGGCTCCCGTCGGGCGTGCGCCCCGCATGCTTGTGCAGGATGTACAGGTCGACCAGGATATCGGTTTGACGCAGCGACTGCAGCAGGCAGCGCTGCAGCGATGCCAGCTTGTAGGCGTCGTCATCCGTGCCCGATGTGTCCGCGAGCAGCCAGCGCTTTGCCGGATCGTCCCGCATGCGGCTCACCTCTTCGTTACCGAACAGCGCGCACAGCAGACGTACCCAGCGCTCGTGCTGGCGCTGCGGCGAGGTGCCGGAGGCGCGCTTCACCAGGAAGCCCTGCAGCGGGTTGCTCGAAGCGTCGTCGGTGCGCAGCAGGCGGGCGCGGAACGAAACCAGCAACCCATTCTGTGCCTTGACCATCGAGCGTTGCTTCAGTGCCTCGAAGTACGGCAGGGAAGCCTGGCTACGATAGCCCGTGTTGCCCGCCCCTTCTCCCGAATCGGGTGGTGCATCGCCCTCCACGGCTTCTGCCGGCGGTTCGTCGTCATCGCCCTGCTGGTCCCAGAAAGTGCGCCCCCAGGGCGAGGCATGGTCGGCAAACGCGGGGGAAGCCAGCATCTCGCGCCAGGCCTCGATCCGCTCGTCCAGGTCAGCCTGGAATTTCAGGTGCAGCAGATCGCGCAGCTCCTCGACGGTATCGATCCGGCGCACGAACACCAGCGTCTTGTCGACACCGCCATCGGCCAGACTGCGCGCGAACAACGCATCGGCAACGCTGTTCAGCTTTGCGTGAGGCAGGCCGGCGCCGCTCACCTGCATCGCCCTGCCGAAGCTGGCATTGAGCAGGTCGATCGCGTTGCGGTCCGGAGCCGGGTCGGCCTCCTTGCGCTGGCGATGGTCCTTGCCCGGCTCGAACTCGGGCTCGGGTTCGCTGACATTTCGTCCCAGCGAGGAGGACAGCGATTCGAACGATGCGCACTCGCCCTGCCGGAAACGGTTGTTGCGCCCCGCCAGTGCGCTGGCCAGGCGCTTCTGTACCAGCGCCATGGTCAGCGCCATGAAGGGGTCGTCGGCGCCCGAGTGGCGCACCTCCTCGTAATCGCGATATTCGATCTTGCCGTAGCGCTTGCCTGCGGCATCGCCGTGGGTCCGGGTGCGCCGGATCATCATGCCGGACAGCAGACGTACGACGTCGTGGCCACGTGCCCGATGCCAGGCAGCGCGGCTGCAGCGCTGCACCGCATCGCAGGAGCCGCAGGCGCCGACACGAGTGGCCGGCAACTCGTGTGCGGCCACCGGCCGCCGGCACAGATAAGTGTCGAGGCTGAGGATGTCGTCTTCGCTGGCATGCAGCGGCGTCGCACTGACGAACAGCCACTGCTCGACGTTGCGCCCGAAGATCAGCCGGATGTGCTCGTTCTGATAGTTGTCGACGTGGCGCAGGTACTGCGCCTCATCGAACACGGCCAGATCGAGCGGACTCCTGGGCTCGTCCTGGTGCGCGCCCTCGGTGAGGAGCGCCGCAATGCGCTGGCAATAGGCACGCCCGAGATCATGCCCGAGTACCTCCTTCCAGTCGTCCGTGGGGCGGGCGTGAGCCTCGACCAGGGCGCGTTCCGAACCCGTCAACGCGGCCACGCCGGCCACCCCGACACGCTCGGCATAGGCCGAGAGCATCTGCGCAGGCGAGTCGCCATCCACCGGAAGCGGCCTGCTGAACGAGGAATAGCGCAGCAGATGGATCCGGCCTTCGCCGGTACGCAGCGCTTCGTGGAAACTGCGCAGGTTGTCGTGCAGGTGCAGGTCCTCGATGCGGGCCGCGTCGGCGCTGGCCAGCAGGCGGTCGTCGAGCAGGCGATAACAGGAGCCCAGGAACTGCGCCCATTCGCTCTGCCACTGCAACTGCACGGTCTTGCTCGAACACACGATGACCACGCGCGACCCGGCATTGCGCAGGAACTGGGTCGCGATCACGCCCATCGCCTGGCGCGTCTTGCCCATCCCCACTTCATCACCCAGATAGGCATGGCCCTGCTGCTGCAACAGACCCCACAGGCCGGCCACACCTTCGCTTTGAATCCGGGCCTGCAGACTCGGTTCGCTGCCGGTCGCCGCTTGGCCGTCGAAATCGATGTATGAACGCACGGCGGCCGCCGTGAGGCGTTCGGGAACGATACCGTCATCCGCCACGGGCTTGTCCTTCATCCTTGATCTCCTGGTGGAACCAGTCGAGGAACGCCTCGACCTTTTCCGGCGCCGGATCGGCGCCGAACATGCTTGTAAACGAAGGGGAATCGGCCAGCATTCCGGCCAGCATCGAGCGCATGCCGGCGATCTCGTCGCCGACCCCGGCAAGCTCGCCCTCCCGGTCGGGTTCGACGCCCTGCGCGCGCAGCCAGTCGATCAGCGCGCGAACCTCGGACAGGTACACGTAGTGCGCGATGCGCTCTTCGGGCGTGTTCGCCCGCTGGAGCGCGATCGCGCGGTACAGAGTCGTCACGCTGAAGCGCGAGGAAGGATCGAAGGCAACTGCGCCCAGCATCGCGCGCCGGGCCGACCTGTAGTACGCACGCAGCTTCCAGGTGCCCTGGAACAGCCCGAAGTAGTCGAAGACCGGCTCGCGTTCCTCTTCATCGCCATCGCCGCCACTGCCACCTCCCGCGCGCTCACCACGCCGACGCAGCTCTTCCTCGCCCGCGCCGGGGTCGAGGTCGCGCAGGAAGGCAAGCACCTCTTCCAGGCGAGGACGCGGGCGATATTGCAGCTGATCGTCGTTGGCGCCGACCTGGGCAACCAGGCCGTGGAAGCGAGCCCGGCTACCGTCGGCGCGGCGCCAGGACAGCTCGAATGAACGTACCGGCAGCCTGCATTCGAAGGGCAGGAACAGTTCTTCTGCCTCGCCGGTATTGTCACCGAGCGGCCGATCCAGTCCGCCGACATGCAGAACCAGCTCGGGCAGACTGGTGCCCGGGGCCGGCGCAATGCGGCCGCCGAAGCCCTTGCGCTTCCAGTCATAGTAGAGTGTGGCCTCGAATGGCGGCAGGGGCGGCGCCGACTCCTCCTCGGCAGCGGCTTCGTCCGCCAGCTGGCTTTCGTCCACGGACGGCAGCGACGCCCACTGCGCCGGAGCGGTCTCGAGTTCATAGCGCAGCACCGCCTCGACGTTGGCGTAGCCACCGGGCAGGCCAAGCGCGGCGCCCGTGAAGTTGGCTGAACCGACGCACAGCACTGCGCGGCCCTCGGCATCTTCCAGGACCAGCACCTTGGCATGCGTGTAGCGGTCGTCGCCGAAACTGGCGAAGCCGCGCTTCCATTCGGCCTGCGGATCCATGCTTGTCACGGGAAAGCGATAACGTCCAGCAACAAGCGAAGGAACGAAGCGGCACTCGCTCACCCCCAACTCGCGCACCAGGGCGTCGACCTGTCCCCAGTACGGCGAGACGACGGTGGCGCACTGCCACTCGCGCGCCCCGCGAACGGCGGCGGCGAGGCCCTGTCCGCCGCCTGCCGGCGGCGCGACGTGCAGAGTGGGCGCGCCCGGCCACGCAGGGCACAGGCGTTGCGGATCGTCCAGCCAGGCCACGAGCTCGTCAAGGATGGCGCGTGGGCTGCCTTCCTCGTCCGCCGCCCGGCCGCCGAGCCGTCGGTCAGCCTGGGCGGTCAGCCAGCGAAGCAGCGGCAGCAGTTCGTCTGCGTGCTGCGGGGTGACCGGCGTGGCACAGACCACCTCGCGGTTGATGGCCCATCCCGACAACGACAGATTGCCGCTGCCGACCGCCAGCCACATCCCTGCCCGCCCCGTTTCCTTGAGCGTGCCGGCCATCAGCATCAGTTTGGGATGGAAACGCCCGTTCGGCAGCCCGACAGGCATCAGGCCGTAGCGCAGATTCCCTTTTGCCGGCGGCTGCGTCGAGTGGTCGCAGACGACCAGGCAGCGCAAGCGCTTGAGCTCCTCGTTCAGTCCGTAGCGCAACTGGGGGGCGTTCTTCAGGTCTTCTGCTGCCTCGCCCGCCAGCAGGGGGAGCACGTTCGCTTCGAAAAACGATGGCACGAAATTGAATGTGGTGAACAACACCATGCGCTGCTCGTCCGCGACGAAACGGTCGCGGATCGACTCGAGCGTTTCACGCATCAGTGTGGGACTGGTCCGCTTCTTCATGCGCTCCCCCCATGCAGTTGCCCGTACAGGTTGGCCGCCGTATTCAGGTAATAGTCATTCATCCATGGGTATCCAGTTTCCAGGCGAGCGCGCGCGTCGTCCGGAGCGCGCTCACCGGCAACGGGCAGCACAATCACGCCTGCCTCGATCAGCACGAGAGGCTCACGGCCGCGTTCGGCCATGCAGATTCCGTGGTGCTCGATCAGGGCCTTCACGAAATCGGCCAGGCCATCCGCGGCAACGGCATTGCACATCGCCGTTGCCAGCCTCTGCATCTGCCGCATGCGTGCGGTCGGCATGTCATTGGCGAGCGTGACGAACCGGGCCGCACGTTCTCGCATCGCCTCGAGGAATTCCGTCAGGCCGGACGCCAGTTTTTGCACGGACTGGCCGGGCGCCGCGCGTGCCAGGTCGAACACGTCCTGCAGCACGAGCAGGAAGGGCTCGCAGCGTCGCATGCGATCGAGTTCATCGGCCAGCGGGGCATGTTCGAGGCCTGCCAGTTGCGTACCGAACGGCACGCCATTGCCGTGCGAGCGCACTTCGGAGAACGTGCGTGCCAGGTCCCGGTACACTTCGCCACCGAACAGCCCGGCGCGCAACAGGTCGTTGATCGCTTCGTCGTCGAAAACCGCGGCCAGTGCCGCGTCCACCGCCCGGTTGGCAAGGATGCGCCCGGGCAGTAGCGGTGTGCCATTCAGGCAGCCCCGCACGGCCGCTGCCAGGGCATCGAGCGCAGTGGCATCGAAACACTGTTCGAAGCGCACACGCAGCCCGGCGCACGCGCGCCAGTCTTGCTCCAGCAGACCGGCGCGCCGACAGGTTCCTCGATAATACTGGTACAGGCCGTTCGCCACCGTCTTGCCCGTGCCGGTCGTGACAGCGAAGCGTTCACCTTCGCCGACCAGGCTCTGGCTGCCGAAGCAAACGCTGCGGCCGTGCGCATGCAGCCAGTACTCGACAAGGCCTTCCATCAGGCGGAAGAACCCACGTTCTGCGCCCGCAATGCCGAGAAGGCGGCGCACTGGTGGCATGTCGGCCAGCCAGTGAATCAGTGTCACTGCCTTGATGCCGTCGACCTGCTGCACGGGCGAAGCGATACAGGGCACCAGACGGCGCCCGAACTCGCTCCACACGGGCTGCAGTCCGAGCGGATCGCGGCCGCCGCCGCTACGCGCGAGAAGCGGATCGGGCCCCGTCAGATAGGGCAGCATGCCTGCCGGGATGATGAAAGGCCGGGTTCGGTCGACGTCGAGCATGGTGAATGTGTGAGGTTATGCAGGCGCGTGCAGTGGCCTGCCGATGGAAGGTGGTCAGGCGGCCTCGGTACGGGCGCGGACGTTCTGACGCGCGAGCATGAACAGGCCTGCTTCGAGTGTGGCCACGTTGATGTCGATACCCGACCGTTCCCGCAACGAGGCCTGCAGCAAACGCAGTTCGCGCAGGAAGAACGCAAAACCCTTCCGATTGAGTGCGAAGCCGAAGCCCTCGCACAAGACCTCGTCCAGCACTGCAAACCGATGCGGTTGCAGCATGCGCAGGTGCTTGCTCGCGAACGACACGCCGAGGCCGGCGATCGCGCAACCACGACCGATCGCTTCTTCATCGTCGAGCTTTCCTGCTGCGACGGCATTGAGCCAGGCGGCGATCACAGCGCCCGGATCGCCGCCATTGCCGGCCTTCAGCTTGCCCCATACTCGCCCACCGCCGCCCCAGTAGCAAACCATCTTCGAGAACCCCGATGCCTGCTGCGCCAACAGCGTCTTCGGCAATCGGGCGCCGTACTCCTCGACTTCGCGGGTAGCGAACTCGCGCGCCTGCAGGGCAATCGCACTGCGCAGCGCGGCGGTGGTAAAACGGAATCCGGCGAAGTCCAGCACGCCGGCATCGCCTTCCTCATTGGCGGCCGTGCGCATCAGCCCACTGGCGTCGAGGAATGGAAGGGAGTGCTGCTCGTCGATCTTCAACCAGCCCGCATGGCAGGAGGGGCAGATCGGTATCCACGCTTTGCGGTCGATTTTCCCGAATGGGTGGCCAGCCTGGTTATCGAGATGCTGTTTCAAGGTGCGTCCATTGATCCAACCACCTCCCGTGGCGCATGCACATGCACAGTTCATCATCTTTTCTCTCGATCAATACTCATTTGGCGGGCGAGCCCCCCCTTCGTTCTGGACAGGTTAAAGGCTGCTGAGACAAATCGTGTCGCAGGAGTGCATCGCCGCAATTGTTCCGAATTCTATAATAAATTCCCGTAAAGCAATATACTTCACTGTCGTCGATTGCCGTGCATGCGACATCACTTGCCGCCCGGCTTCCTATCATTCCCTGGGTACGGCTTTGCATAAATCAGCGGAGTTCGTAGTACCCCAAACCCTAGACGGAATTACGGCATGGTCACCGCCACAGTCGTCGGCGTACCCAAGCGCGTGAAGCGATTCAGGATGGCGGCACGGACTTGCAACTCGGCGACCTGGCGGTCGACATCACGCGCCATGACGCGTTCGCCCAGCAGCTTGAAGCAACGCATTTTGGTCTCGACAGGGCTACGCCGGTGATCGCTGCACCACTTTTTTCGCTATCCCTCGCGCCATTCCTCACAGTCATCGTTCCCTAGGTACAGGTGGGAGGCGTCCATTACATTCCAAATCTTGCGCCCAAGCCGGCGCGTGGCCGCCAGAATGGCATTGCGGGCTTTGGCACCAGGACGTTGGTCCTTCCATGGCTTGGCGTTCTTGCGAGCAGGGATGATCGCCTGCGCTCCACGTTGCGCAATCGCTTCGTGACAGCCTTTCGTGTCGTAAGCCCCGTCGCCACTGACCCTCGCGATCATCTCCTCGGTCGAAATCTGGCCGAGCAGGCATGGCAGTATCGGCGCATCGCCGGTGGCGTTGTCGGTCACCTCGATGGCCTGGATTTCCAGTGTGGCCGCGTCAATGCCAAGGTGGACCTTGCGCCATTGGCGGTGGTAATCGGCGCCATGCTTCTTCGTCTTCCACTCGCCTTCGCCCAGCATTTTGATGCCGGTGCTGTCGACCAGCAGGTGCAATCCCGTTGTCGTCGCATGCGCTCCGATCGTCACCGAAAGATGTTTCTGGCGCCGGCTGACCGTGCTGAAGTCCGGAACCCGCCAGTTCAGCCTCGCCAACTCGAGCAAACTTTGCGTCATGCCCATTGCCTGGCGCAAGGGCAGGTTGAACAAGACCTTAACGGTCAGGCAGAACTGGATCGCCGCTTCGCTGTACTTCGGAGTGCGGCCCCGCTTGCCGTTGGCACTGCCGTGCCAACGCATGTCCTTGTCCAGCCAGATCAGCAGCGAGTCACGCGCCTTCAGCGCTGCGTTGTAGTCTTTCCAGTTCGTGGTGCGGTACTTCCGTTTTGCAGGGGCAGTCATACCGTCAGCTTACCTGGCCGCGCCCAAGCCGCTGGCGCGCCAGTTTGTGCAACGAAGCCCAGCGCCAGCGACAACGCTGAGAAACTCTGCTGCCGTGATCGTCATGACGTTGCGACGAATCACGCCATGTCAGCGACCGGCACCAATGGCAGGCACTTCAGTGGACTGGAAGTGCAAAGCACCAATTGCATCCCCCGAATCGGATGGGGAATCAGATACTCTTGACCATAGTCAATTAAACGTTGCTGGGAAATTGCTGCGCAAGTGCGGGAAAGCCACACTATGCGCTGCCTTCTGGAAATTGCGCTGCTTCATATGCGACCTTGAATCGCCACCATTTTCCTAGATACTCTGCAGCCGTAAAAAATGTCGCTTTTCAAACTCGACTGGCGACAGCCGTTCATTGAAGCTGTGGCGCCGCTTCGGATTGTAGAACATCTCGATGTAGTCA
>NZ_CAJYEB010000021.1 GCF_913773735.1 uncultured Massilia sp. | reverse complement strand
AGTAGGCGCCGAAGAAGCAGAACTGCACCAGCATCGCCTGCACGTAGTTCAGCGTGTAGACGGACTTCAGGTGCGGGATCAGGACGTCGTTCAGCGAGGTCAGCAGGCCCCACATGAAGAACAGGATGGTGACGACGGTGAGGGGAAAGGTATTGCCGGCCGGCGCAGCCCGGCTTGCGGACGGCGGCGCCGCCTGTGAAACGCGTTCCATGCAGTCTCCTGGTTCGCCGCCGCGGCCGGGTCGAGGCCGCGCGCGACAGCTTTTTTAGTGGAAATCCATTGTGCCCAGCGGGTACGGACAGGGTCAAACCCGGCCCGGCGGCCGCGGCCGAGTTTAGCGAGCGCCGCTAAACAGCGGCGGTTCGCTCCGGCGCCGGCATGGATTGCCATGAAATCGATTTCTTATCACGCTACTATAATCCGCCAACGGCTGTTTAGTAAAGCCGGCTAAACTTGCCGGGCACCGCAGGGCGGCGTTTGACCGGCCTATGGTCGTATGCAAGACTTCATCCCAAAAATGACGCCGCTGGCGTCCGCACACGACATCGGAGACAGCGTGAACCCCGAATCCCCGCGCGCCGCTGCCACGGGCAGCAGTTCCTCGCCGGTCACGATCCGCGACCTGGCCAAGTACGCCGGCGTCTCGACCGGCACGATCTCGCGGGCCCTCAAGAACGAGCCGGGCCTGACCGAGCACACGCGCCAGATGGTGCTGACGGCGGCGCACGAACTCGGCTACGACTTCTGCAAGCTGCGCCGCAAGCGCATCCGCCGCCTCACCTTCCTGTTGCACCGCCAGCACAACACCGCCGCCAGCAGCCCCTTCTATTCGCCCGTGCTGCACGGCGCCGAGGAAGCCTGCCGCAAGCAGGGCATCGTGCTGTCCTTCATGGCGGTGGGGCCGGCCGACGGCGTCAACGAACAGCTGCGCATGCACGCGCCGGACGCGATCGTCTGCGCCGGCTTCTTCGAACCGGAACTGCTGGAGGCGCTGCGCGCCAGCGGCAAGCCGATGGTGCTGATCGACATGAAGCTGCGCGGCTACAGCTCGGTCAATCCGGACAACCACATGGGCGGCTACCTGGCGACCAGGCACCTGCTGGGACTGGGCCGCGAACGCATCGCGATGATCTCGGGACCGCTCAGCCACTACAGCGTGCGCGAGCGCAACCGCGGCTACCGCCAGGCGCTGTTCGAGGCCGGCATCCTGGCCGACCCGCGCCTGGACCTGTGCCTGCCCGACGGCCTCGACCTCGAGGCCGGCACCTACGAGGCGATGCAGTCGCTGCTGGCCCTGCCCCTTCCGCCCGACGCGGTGTTCTGCTACAACGACGCGGCCGCGCTGGTCGCGATGCGCTGCTGCCTGGCCAACGGCCGCACGGTGCCGCACGACGTCTCCATCGTCGGCTTCGACGACATCTCCAGCGCCGTGCTGGGCCACCGTCCGCTGACCACGCTGCGCATCGACAAGAAGCAGCTGGGCGCGCTGGGCGTCGAACTGCTGCTGCGCGGCGCCCAGGAGCCGCCGGTGGAAAAAGTCTCCCCGGTCGAACTGATCGTGCGCGCCAGCACGGTCTGCGACGACTTCCGCACGCGCCGGTAAGCCCTCCCGCGGCGCGGGCCAACCCCAACCAGGACCACGATGCTACCCGACTTCCATTCCCGCGCCGTGCTGCTGCAGCACATCCGCCATACCCGCGGCTTCTACGATCCGCGCTGCGTCGACCCGAGCGGCGGCTTCTACCATTTCTACAAGGACGACGGCACGGTCTACGACGCGCATACCCGCCACCTGGTGAGCAGCACGCGCTTCGTGTTCAACTTCGCCATGGCCTGGCGCCAGTTCGGCGAGGAGGCCGACCGCACGCGCCTGCTGCATGGGCTGCGCTTCCTGCGCGAGGCGCACCGCGACCAGGCCACCGGCGGCTATGCCTGGATGCTCGACTGGAACCAGGGCGACAAGAGGGTGCTGGACGCCACCAACCACTGCTACGGCCTGGCCTTCGTGCTGCTGGCCTATGCCCATGCGCTGATGGCGGGCGTCGGGGACGCGCGCGCCTGGCTGGAAGAGACCTGGGACCTGATGGAACGGCGCTTCTGGGAGCCGCAGCACGGCCTGTACGCGGACGAGGCCAGCGCCGACTGGTCGCGCGTGGACGGCTACCGCGGCCAGAACGCCAACATGCATGCCTGCGAGGCGATGCTGGCCGCCTTCGAGGCGACCGGCGACGCGCGCTACCTGCACCGCGCCGAGACGCTGGCGCGCAACATCACGGTGCGCCAGGCCGCCCTGTACGGCAACCTGGTGTGGGAACACTACCGCAGCGACTGGTCGGTCGATCCCGACTACAACCGCGACGACAAGACCAACATCTTCCGCCCCTGGGGCTACCAGCCGGGCCACCTGACCGAGTGGGCCAAGCTGCTCCTGATCATGGAACGCCACCAGGACCACCTGCAGGGCCCGGCCGACTGGCTGGTGCCGCGCGCCCGGCAGCTGTTCGACGCGGCGCTGTCGCATGCCTGGGATGCGCAGCACGGCGGCATCGTCTACGGCTTCGCGCCGGACGGCGGCGTGTGCGACGCCGACAAGTACTTCTGGGTCCAGGCCGAGAGCCTGGCGGCGGCGGCCCTGCTGGGCGCGCGCACCGGCGAAGCGGCCTACTGGGACTGGTACGACCGCATCTGGGCCTACAGCTGGGAGCACTTCGTCGACCACGAGCACGGCGCCTGGTACCGCATCCTCGGCCCGGCCAACGACAAGCTGAGCGACGAAAAGAGCCCGGCCGGCAAGGTCGACTACCACACGATGGGCGCCTGCTACGAGGTGCTGAACGTGCTGGAGGATTGAGATGGCGGCCCCGGAATTCCCCCTGTTCGTGGCGGCCGGCGAGGCGCTGACCGACATGATCGTCGCCGCCGACGACCAGCAGGCCGCGACGCGCTGGACCAGCGTCACCGGCGGCTCGACCTGGAACGTGGCGCGCGCGATGGCGCAGCTGGGCACGCCCAGCGCCTTCGCCGGCGCCATCAGCCGCGACGTGTTCGGCGCGCAGCTGTGGCAGGCCAGCCTGGACGCCGGGCTGGACGCGCGCTTCGTCCAGCGCCTGGACAAGTCGCCGCTGCTGGCGATCGTGCACCGGCTCGACCCGCCCAGCTATTTCTTCGTCGGCGACGACAGCGCCGACCTGCACTTCGACGCCGACCGGCTGCCGGCCGGCTGGCGCGCGCACTGCCGCTGGGCCCATTTCGGCGGCATCAGCCTGGCGCGCCAGCCGCTGGCCGGCAAGCTGGTGGCGCTGGCCGAGTCGCTCAAGCGCGACGGGGTGCGCATCAGCTACGACCCGAACTTCCGCGCCCTCATGGACGAGGCCTACGACCCGACCCTGCGCCGCATGACGGCGCTGGCCGACGTGGTCAAAGTCTCGGAAGAAGACCTCATCGGCCTGCTGCGCACGGACGATGCCGATGCGGCGTTCGCCACGCTGCGCGCCTGGAACCCGGACGCCTGCTACCTGTACACCAGGGGCGCGCAGGGCGCCTCGCTGCACTGGCAGGGCGCGGCCTGGCAGGTGGCGGCGCCGCGCATCGATCCGGTGGACACCGTCGGCGCCGGCGACGCCTCGATCGCCGCGCTGGCCTGGAGCATGCTGCACGCCCCCGCGCGCGACGGCCTGGCGCACCTGCGCTTCGCGGTGGCGGCCGGCGCCGCGGCCTGCCTGGCGGCGGGCGCGACGCCACCGTCGCTGGCAGCGATCGCCGCACTGATGGACGACATGGAGGCCGGCGCCGCGCTGGCCTGAGGCCGCGCACGGCGCCGCGCGCCCGCGACTCAGCGCCGGGGCAGCAGGAACCTGAGCGCGGCGCGCGCGTTCGACTTGACGGTGTAGTCGATCTTGGCCATCTGCTCTTCCAGCGCCTCGGCCAGCACGCTGGACGGGCTGGGCGGCGGCAGGTGGAGGTGGGCGTCGGCCTCGCCGTATTCGCGGTGGATCTCCATGCCGGCCTTTTTCGCGATGTGCATCATCGTGCGGTTCGACGACAGGCACTGCATGTAGAGGGTATCGACGTCGACGTTGCGGCAATGGACGGCCGCGCGCTCGAACAGGCGCGTGCCCACGCCCTGCCCGCGCGCCGACTTCGAGACGGAGACGCCGAACTCGGCCACCTTTTCCTTGTCGGTGTAGTGGATGCTGTCGGGGTGCGCTTCCTTCGACGTGAAGGCCAGGTGGCCGACGCCGACGAGCTGGAACCTGGTGTTGTAGACGCCGAACACGATGTCGTGCGCGAAATCGAGCTTGTTCACGTAGGCCGTGACCTGCTCGTCCGGCAGCATGCTGCCGAAGCGCAGCAGGCGGTCATCCTTGTCGAGGGCAAGGAAATGGCGCAGTACGCGGCGGCGGTCGCGCTTGCTCAAGGCCTTGACCAGCACGGTCTTGCCGCCTTTCCTGGCCAGCAGGCTCGTCAGCCAGCGCCGGAGTGGATTGTCCTGCATGTTCGCCTCGGTTTTTGTGCACTGCACCAATGCCGTCATTGTAGCGGATCGGCCATGCTCCGGCTGGCGCGGGGGCTACGGTGCGGACGTCGCTTGCATCGATACAACACCTGCGACGGCGGCCACCCGCGCCGCCCGCACCGCCGCCGGAATTGCCGCCTTGTCGGCGCAACGCGCCGCCACCTCGCCGGCGTTCACGGCGCGCGCCGCGTCCAGGGCGCGCAGCAGGAAGGCCCCGTGGGCGGCGGATGCGGCGCATTCGACGCATTCGGCCGCCAGCAGCATCTGGGCGAAGCGCTCCGGCTTGCGGAAGCCGTCGCTGCGTTCGAGCAGCGCGACGATCTCTTGCGCCGAGAGCGCCGGCGCGCGGCCGATGGCGTCCAGTTCGCGCGCCGTCATGACGGCCAGGTCGCGGCAGTCGGCCGGCACGCGCAGGCGCTTGCATAGCGCGGCGATCGCCTCCTGGTCCATGCCGGCCAGCAGCACGGCGAAGCGCACCGGCAGCGCCAGCGGGCGGGCGGCGGCGCGGTCGATGCGCGCGGCCAGCGCCGCGTCCCAGGCCGCGTCCAGCTCGGGCAGGATGCGCGCCAGCGCGCCGCAATCGCGCAGCACGTCGACCATGCGCGAAGGCGTGCGCTCCATCAGGCCGCGCGCCAGTTCCTGCCAGACGCGTTCCGGCACCAGCGCGTCGACCTCGCCCTCGTCCACCATGCGGCGCATCAGGGCCAGCGTCTCGCCGGCCACGCGGAATTCGGCGAAGCGCGCGGCGAAACGCGCCAGGCGCAGGATGCGCACCGGGTCCTCGGCGAAGGCGTCGGACACGTGGCGGAAGATGCGGTCCCGCAGGTCGCGGCGGCCGCCGTAGGGGTCGACGATGCTGCCGTCCTCGGCCCGCGCCATCGCATTGATGGTGAGGTCGCGCCGCACCAGGTCGTCTTCGAGCCTGACGTCGGGCGCGGTGTGGAACACGAAGCCATGGTAGCCCGGCGCCGTCTTGCGCTCGGTGCGCGCCAGCGCGTACTCCTCCTGCGTCTGCGGATGCAGGAACACGGGGAAGTCCTTGCCGACCGGGCGGAAGCCCCGGGCCAGCATCTGTTCCGGGGTGGCGCCGACGACGACCCAGTCGTGGTCCTGCACCGGCAGCCCGAGCAGCGCATCGCGGACCGCGCCGCCGACGACGTACACGCGCATCGCCATCAGTCCGGCAGCTCGTCTTCGTGGGCGGCGGCGATCTCGGTTTCCGCCAGCGCTTCGGTCACCCAGCGCGATACCGCCGGATGCGCCTGCACCCGCTCGCAATAGGCCTGCAGGGCCGGGGCCATGGTGACGCCATAGGTCTTGAAGCGCATCACGACCGGCGCGAAGAAGGCGTCGGCGATGGAGAAATCGCCGAACAGGAAGCGGTGGTGGCCGAAGCGCGCCAGGCATTCCTCCCAGATCTCGCAGATGCGGCCGATGTCGGCCTGGGCGCCCGGCGTGCGGCCGCGGCCCGGCAGGCGCGCCTTGATGTTCATCGACATCGCGCTGCGCAGGTCGACGAAGCCGGAATGCATCTCGCACACGACGGCACGCGCCAGCGCGCGCGCCGCGGCGTCCTGCGGCCACAGGTGCTTGTCGGGGAACTGCTCGGCCAGGTATTCGCAGATCGCCAGGCTGTCCCAGATCGTCATCTCGCCGGCCAGCAGCACCGGCACGCGTCCGGCGGCGGAATAGCGCGCGATGTTGGCGGCGGTGTCGGGCTGGTCGAGCAGCACGCGCACCTCGGTGAACGGGATCCCGGCGGCGACGGCCGCCACCCAGGGTCGCATCGACCACGACGAATAGTTCTTGTTGCCGATGACCAGGGTCAGGCCGGCGGCGCGGGCATTGTCGAGGGTTTGCGACAGGGTGGGATCGAGTTCGATGGTCTGCATGGTGTTCCGTTGGATGAGGAAGACGTGGTCAGCGGCCGGCACGGGCGCCGAGGACGTCGAGGCGGTCGCGCGGCGCCAGCATCTGCGGCGCCACCGCCTCGAGCGCTGTGACTTTGATTCCCAGCGCCGCCGCTGTCAAGGCCTGCGTGTCCGGGCGGACGATATTGTCGACCCGCATCGAGTCCAGGTTGTCGCGCGTGATCAACGGGGTGCCGGGCAGCAGTTCGAACAGGCGCGCCTGCAGCCGCGCCAGCGCATCGGGCAGCGCGACGACGCGGCGCTCGTGCCCGGACCAGCGCCCGGCCAGGCGCACCAGTTCGGCCAGGGTATAGGCCTGCGGCCCGCCCAGCTCGTAGGTCTTGCCGGCCGCGTGCGGGTCGAGCAGCGCGCGCACGAAGGCCTCGGCCACGTCGCCGACGTACACCGGCTGGAAGCGCGCGCCGGCGCAGGCCAGCGGCACCACGGGCAGGTGGCGCTGCAGACGCGCGAACATGTTCAGGAACTGGTCGTCGGGGCCGAACACGACGGAGGGGCGGAACACCGTCGCCGCCACCTCGGGCCGGCCGTGCGCCGCGGCCTCGCCGTCGGCCTTGGAGCGCTGGTACATCGACGGCCCGCGCGGGTCGGCGCCCAGCGCGCTCATGTGCAGGTAGCGCGGCACGCCCTCGCGCGCGCAGGCGTCGACGATGCGGCGCGGCAGGTCGACGTGGACCCGGCGGAAGTCGGGACCGTAAGGGTCGCCGCGGCGCGAGTGCAGGATGCCGACCAGGTTGATGACGGCATCGCGCCCGGCCACCAGGCGGCGCAGCGCGGCGTCGCCTTCCGCGCCCTCGCCCACGCGCGCGGCGACGACGTCGACGCCCGGCAGCGGCAGCAGGCGCGTCGCGTGTCCCTCGTGGCGCGTCGGCACCACGATGGTGAGATCGTGCTCGGCCAGCCGGGCCGCCAGGTGGCCGCCGATGAATCCTGTTCCTCCGAACAACACTACCGACGACGGGCGCATGGGGACCTCGCTCAGGGCAGGCCGATGGCGTTGCCGCGCGGCGTGATCGTTCCCAGCCGGGCCTTGAGCGACTGGGGACGCTTGTCGAACAGCGCCGCGTAGTTCGTCGCGTTGGACATCACGTTGCGCACATAAGTGCGGGTTTCCTCGAAGGGAATGCTTTCGACGAAGATCGCGCCCTCCATCGGCGCGTCCAGCAGGCCGCGCCAGGTACGCGCGCGGCCGGGGCCGGCGTTGTAGGCGGCCGTCGCCAGCACCTGCGACCCTTCCGCATTGCCCAGCACCATGCTCAGGTAATTGGTGCCCAGCGTGATGTTGGTGCGGATGTCGTGCAGCATGTCGTGCGCGTAGTCCGTCAGGCCGATCTTCTCGGCGACCCACTTGCCGGTCGACGGCATCACCTGCATCAGGCCGGACGCGCCGACGCCGGAGCGCGCGTCGCTGATGAAGCGCGATTCCTGACGGATCAGGCCGTACACCCAGGCGTGGTCCAGGCCCAGGCCCTGGGCGGCCGGATGCAGGATGTCGTCGTGCGGGGCCGGGAAGCGCTGCGTGTAATCGAACTCGGTGCGCGTGCGCTCCGAGGTATTCACCATGCGGTCGAGGATGGCGTTCTGGCGCGCGTATTCGGCGGCGGCCAGCAGCTGGCGCTCGGTGAAGCCGTTCAGCGTCCAGTTCCATTCGCGCGTGCCCTCGAAGCGCATGCGCATCGAGAAGAATTTCAGCGCACGCCTGAAGCCGGGGTTGGCAGCCACCTGGGCCAGCTCGGCGGGCGTGGGCGGCGTGGCGGCGGGCGGGATCGTGACCTGCATGCCCATCTCTTCCATCGCCAGTTGCCCATAGAAACTGTTCTGGTCGCCGATGCGGCGGAACAGCGCCTGCGCATCCTCGCGCCGGCCCTGCGCCAGCAGGGCGCGCCCGAGCCAGTAGGTCCAGGCCGACTGCGCCTGCTGCTCGGCCGGCATCGCCTCGATCGTCGCGCGCACCATCTTCCAGTCGCCGCGGCGCAGCGCGATGCGGGTCTTCCACTCGGCCTGGAAGGCGGACAGCGGCGCGCCGGCCGCGCGCTGCCAGTAGCCGTAGGCATCCGGGTCGAGCTTCAGCGATGCGCCCAGCGCGACGTTGGACCAGCCGATCGCGCGTTCCTCGGCCGACAGCCTGGGCGCGTTCTTGTTCAGCGCCACCGCGGCCAGCTTGACGCTGGTGCGCGCCATGCGCCCCACGGCGACCAGGTAGATCTCGTGCTCGACGCGGGTGTTGCCGATGCCGCGCGCCAGCGCCACCGCCGGCAGGTCGACGGCCTGGGCGGCACGGGTGTCGGAGCCGTCCAGCAGCAGGGCCGTGCGGCGCGACGGCCCCGTCGCATGCTGCTCGCCGGCCAGGCGCAGCTGGGCCAGCAGGTCGGCCCGCGAGAATTGCCCGGACTGGGCCAGCTGGGCGACCAGCGCCGCGCAGGCTTCGCCGTACAGCGGCGGATTGTCGAGCAGGACGCGCGCCGCCGCCGCCACGTTCTGGCCCTTCATGGCGCGCGACAGCAGCGCATAGCACTTGACCTGGTAATCGTCGTTCTTGACGAACAGCGGCAGTTCGCGGTCGAAGCTGGCCCAGTCGCGCTTGCGGCCGAGCTCGAGCAGCCAGTCGTTGCGCATGCGGTCGGCGATCGCGCTGCCGTCCCAGCGCTTCAGGAAGTCCAGCACCTCCTGGTTGCTGGCGTCGCGCAACCGCGGTTTCAGCCGATAATAGTCGACATACGAGGGAATGGCGTAGTCCGGCAGGCGCGCCGCCAGGTCGGCCGCCTTGTCGGCATTGTTGACGCGCGCGGCCTCGCGCAGCTGGGCGAACAGCTCGTCCTGCTCGCGCTGGGCATCCGACGGCGCGGCCGGAACGAGCACGGCGACGTTGCCGGGCGTACCGGCGGCGGGCGTACCGGCGGCAGGCGCCGGCGGCGCGGACTGGGCGCGGGCGCCCGCCGGCGTCGCCAACAGGCTGGCGGCGATGCTGATGGCGAGGCTGGCGGCGAAGCTGGCAGCGCCAAGCGTGGCGGTGCCGGTGAACGTTTTCTGTGAGAACATCAAACCAGTTTTCAGTAAAGGCTGCATTTCATCCATGACCGGCGAACCAAGAATACCACGCGGCCCCGACGCCCTGCCAGAAGCGGACGCGGGCGAAACCAGCCTCAGGCAGGCAGCCAAGGCGGCATTGCGCAAGGCGCTCAGGACAGCACGTGGGGGGCTGGACCCGGCAATCAAGGTCCAGTGGGATGCGCGCATCGGCGCCCAGGTCGTCGCCTGGTGGCGCCTGCGCCAGGTCGCGGCGGTCGGGGTGTACTGGCCGCTGGCCGGCGAACCGGACCTGCGCGCCGCCTATGCGGAGCTGCACGCGGCCGGCGTGCAGCTGGCGCTGCCGGTAGTGATGGAGCGCGACGCCCCGCTCGCCTTCACCGCCTGGACGCCGGGCGAACCGACGATCCCGGACGAGATGGGGGTGCAGGTGCCCGCCGCGCTGCGCTTCGTCGCGCGCCCGCCCGCCCTGCTGGTGCCCTGCCTGGGCTTCAATGCCGAGGGATACCGGCTGGGCTACGGCGGCGGCTACTACGACCGCACGCTGGAAGCGGCGCCGCGCCCGTACACGCTGGGCATCGCCTACAGCAGCCAGCAGGCGCAGTTCTCGCACGCCCCGCACGACGTGCCGCTGGACGTCGTCGTGACCGAGGCGAGCCGAATCACCTGACGCGCGCCCGGCGCCGCCGCCGTGCCCAGGCGCCGTACTGTGGCGCCGTGCTCAGGCGCCGTGCTCAGGCGCCGTGCAGGCGCTGCCAGATCGCGGTGGTGGCCGCGGCCTGGTTCATGCTGTAGAAATGCAGGCCCGGGGCGCCGCCGGCGAGCAGGCGCTCGCACAGGCTGCTGACCACGTCCAGGCCGAACGCCTTGATCGAGGCGGAATCGTCGCCGAAGCTGGCCAGCTTCAGGCGGATCCAGCGCGGGATCTCGGCGCCGCACATGTCGGAAAAACGCATCAGCTGGGTGAAGTTGGTGATCGGCATGATGCCGGCCACGATCGGCACGTCGATGCCGATCCTGCGCGCATTCTCGACGAACTGGAAATAGGCGTCCGGATTGTAGAAATACTGGGTGATCGCGGCGTTCGCGCCGGCTTGCACCTTGCGCGCGAAGGCCTGCAGGTCGTCCTGCGGCGAACGCGCCTGCGGATGCATTTCCGGGTACGCGGCCACCTCGATGTGGAACCAGTCGCCCGTCTCCGCGCGGATGAATTCGACCAGTTCGCTGGCGTAGCGCAGTTCGCCGGCGCCGCCATAGCCGCTCGGCAAGTCGCCGCGCAGGGCGACGATGCGGCGGATGCCCTTGGCCCGGAACTCGTCCAGGATGGCGCGGATCGACGCGCGCGTGGCGCCGACGCAGGACAGGTGCGGCGCCGCCTCGTGGCCTTCGGCCTGGATCTCGAGGACGGTGGACAGCGTACCCTGCTGGGTACTGCCGCCCGCGCCGAAGGTCACGGAAAAATACTTGGGATGCAGCGCGGCCAGCTTGTGCCGCGCGACGCGCAGTTTTTCCGCGCCCTCGGGCGTCTTGGGCGGGAAGAACTCGATGCTGATGTCAGGGGTTGCCATCGTCTTTCTTGAGCAATAGGGTGGAAAGTGCCCACGAAATCACGCTGTACAGGATCGCGGCCAGGAAGGCCGACCAGAATCCGGCCACGTGGAAGCCGTCGACGATGTTCGCGACCAGCCAGAACAGCAATGCATTGATGACCAGGATGAACAGGCCGAGGGATACCAGGGTCACCGGCAGCGTCAGCACGACCAGCACGGGACGGATCAGGGTATTGACCAGGCCCAGGACCAGCGCGGCCACGAGGGCGCTGCCGAAATGGGTGACGGTCACGGAGTGCATCAGGTAGGGCAAGGCCATCAGGGCGAGGGCATTGATCAGCCAGGTCAGGAGCAAGCGCATTGTCGGTGTCTTTCGTGAGGGCGAGCAGGTCCGGCCGGCCCCGGCGCGGCACCCGACGGGCGCCACCTCAGGGCAGCGGGACCGGACCGCGCAAGGTGGTCCGGGGCGCCGGGCAACGCATTGTTGCCGGACGCCATGTCACGGAAGAGATTACCAGAGATTAATAACGGTAATGTTCCGGCTTGTACGGACCTTCCTTGCTGACCGAGATGTAGGCGGCCTGCTCTTCGGTCAGCTCGGTCAGCTGGGCGTTCAGCTTTTTCAGCTGCAGGCGCGCGACCTTCTCGTCCAGCTTTTTCGGCAGCGTGTACACGCCGACCGGGTAGGCGGCCGTGTTGCTGAACAGCTCGATCTGGGCGATGGTCTGGTTCGCGAACGACGAGCTCATCACGTAGGACGGGTGGCCCGTGCCGCAACCCAGGTTCACCAGGCGGCCTTCGGCCAGCAGGATGATGCGCTTGCCATCCGGGAAGATGACGTGGTCGACCTGCGGCTTGATGTTTTCCCACTGGTATTTCTTCAGCGCCGCGACTTCGATCTCGTTGTCGAAGTGGCCGATGTTGCAGACGATCGCCTGGTCCTTCATCTTGAGCATGTGCGCTTCGGTGATGACGTGGTAGTTGCCGGTGCAGGTGACGAAGATGTCGCCGTGTTCGGCGGCGTAGTCCATCGTCACGACGCGGTAGCCTTCCATCGCCGCCTGCAGCGCGCAGATCGGGTCGATCTCGGTGACCCAGACCTGGGCCGACAGCGCGCGCAGCGCCTGGGCCGAGCCCTTGCCCACGTCGCCGTAGCCGGCGACGACGGCGACCTTGCCGGCCACCATCACGTCGGTGGCGCGCTTGATGCCGTCGACCAGCGATTCGCGGCAGCCGTACAGGTTGTCGAACTTCGACTTGGTGACGGAGTCGTTGACGTTAATGGCCGGGAAGGCCAGCTTGCCTTCGGCATGCATCTGGTACAGGCGGTGCACGCCGGTGGTGGTTTCCTCGGTCACGCCCTTGATTTCCGGCAGGCGCTTCGAGTACCACTGCGGGTCGGCGGCCAGGCGGCCCTTGATCGCGTTGAACAGGCAGATTTCTTCTTCCGAGCCCGGCTTGTCCAGCACCGAGATGTCCTTCTCGGCGCGCACGCCCAGGTGCAGCAGCAGCGTGGCGTCGCCGCCGTCGTCGAGGATCATGTTGGCGTACTGGCCATCCTTCCACTCGAAGATGCGGTGGGTGTATTCCCAGTACTCGTCCAGGGTTTCGCCCTTGATGGCGAACACCGGCGTGCCGACCGAGGCGATGGCGGCGGCGGCGTGGTCCTGGGTCGAGTAGATGTTGCACGATGCCCAGCGCACGGTGGCGCCCAGGGCTTCCAGCGTGCGGATCAGCACGGCGGTCTGGATGGTCATGTGCAGCGAACCGGCGATGCGCGCGCCCTTCAAGGGCTGGGCGGCCGCGTATTCCTCGCGGATGGCCATCAGGCCCGGCATTTCGGTTTCGGCGATGCGGATTTCCTTCTCGCCCCACGAGGCGAGGCCGATGTCGGCAACGAGGTAGTCCTGGGTGGTGCTGGTCGGGGTATTGAGTACGGCGCTCATCACGCCCTCCTTTCAAGTAGAGAAAAAAGTAACGTGAGCGCGGTGTTGATGATCCGAGCCTGGCGAAAGAGAAAACTTTCGTCGCAACGCTCCTCGGAATTCATAAGTTTAGCACGGGTCGGCGCGGAGTGGACACCGCGGCAAGGCATGCAGATGGTGCGCACGGGGTGCGCAGGGGGTGCGCACGCTACGGCTTCGTGCGGCACCGTAGGGTGCGCTCCCCGGGCGCACCATGCATTACGCCAGCCCGGCTTCGGCGCGCAGCAGCGCCGCCTTGTCGGTGCGCTCCCAGCTGAATTCCGGCTCTTCGCGGCCGAAGTGGCCGTAGGCGGCGCTCTTCTGGTAGATCGGGCGCAGCAGGTCGAGCATCTGCACGATGCCCTTCGGACGCAGGTCGAAGTGCTCTGCCACCAGTTCGGCGATCTTGTCGTCCGGGATCACGCCGGTGCCTTCGGTGTAGACCGTGATGTTGATCGGCTTGGCCACGCCGATCGCGTAGCTGACCTGCACCTGGCACTGGCGCGCCAGGCCGGCGGCCACGACGTTCTTGGCCACGTAGCGGGCGGCGTAGGCGGCCGAGCGGTCGACCTTGGACGGGTCCTTGCCGGAGAACGCGCCGCCGCCGTGCGGGGCCGCGCCGCCGTAGGTGTCGACGATGATCTTGCGGCCGGTCAGGCCGCAGTCGCCCTGCGGGCCGCCGATGACGAAGCGGCCGGTCGGGTTGACCAGGTAGCGGGTGTCCTGCAGCCATTCCTTCGGCAGCACCGGCTTGATGATCTCCTCGATGACGGCTTCCTCGATCTGGCTGTGCGAGACTTCCGGCGCGTGCTGGGTGGACAGCACGACGGTGTTCACCGACACCGGACGGCCGTTCACGTAGCGCAGCGTGACCTGGGATTTCGCGTCCGGACGCAGCCACGGCAGGCGACCGTCCTTGCGCAGCTGCGACTGGCGCTCGACCAGGCGGTGCGCGTAGTAGATCGCGGCCGGCATCAGTTCCGGCGTCTCGTCGCAGGCGTAGCCGAACATCAGGCCCTGGTCGCCGGCGCCCTGGTCGAGGTCCAGGCCCGCGCCTTCGTCCACGCCCTGGGCGATGTCCGGCGACTGCTTGTCGTAGCAGACCATCACGGCGCAACCCTTGTAGTCGATGCCGAAATCGGTGTTGTCGTAACCGATGCGCTTGATGGTATTCCGCGCAACTTGAATATAATCGACGTTTGCGTGCGTCGTGATCTCCCCGGCCAGCACCACCAGGCCCGTGTTGCACAGGGTTTCGGCGGCCACGCGCGCGCGCGGATCCTGTTCCAGGATGGCGTCGAGGATGGCGTCGGAAATCTGGTCGGCGACCTTGTCGGGATGGCCTTCCGAGACGGACTCGGAGGTGAAGAGGAAGTCGTTGGAAGACATTGAGGCTCCTGATACTGTTGAAAAAATAGCCGCAGCATCAAAGGCCTGCGACGCTTTAGCGATATTTATATTCCGCTTCGCAAGTTGTCATTAACTCCGCGGATACTGCGCAAAGTGGTATTTTACGCTCCTTAAAAAATTTTGGCACAGCAAGTCATCACTCATCTACCCTGAATCAATAATGCTCGTTCTTTTGTTCCGCTTCCTGTCGATGTTCCCGCTTCCCGTGCTACACGCGCTGGGCGCGGCGCTCGGCTGGCTGGTCTATCTCGCCTCGCCGTCCTACCGCCGGCGCCTGCGCGAGAACCTCGCCCGCGCCGGCCATGCCGGCCAGTTGCGCGCCGCCATTGCCGAGTCCGGCAAGGCCATCGTCGAGCTGCCCTTCGTGTGGTGCGCCGACCAGGCGCGCGTCACCCGCCACGTCACGATGGAAAACTGGGAACTGGTGCAGCGCCAGCTCGACAGCAAGAAGGGCATCGTGTTCCTGACGCCCCACCTGGGCTGCTTCGAACTGACCGCCCAGCAGGTGTCGCTGCGCGTCGAGCTGACCGTCATGTACCGTCCGCCGCGCAAGAGCGCCCTGAAGCCGCTGGTCGAAGGCGCGCGCGCGCGCCAGCACATGCACCTGGCGCCGGCCAACCTGTCCGGCGTGCGCATGCTGGTCAAGGCGCTCAAGGGCGGCCAGCCGGTCGGCGTGCTGCCCGACCAGGTGCCGCAGGAAGGCGAAGGCGTGTGGGCCCCGTTCTTCGGCCGCGACGCCTACACGATGACGCTGCCGGCCAAGCTGGCCCAGCTCGGCCGGGCCGACATCCTGCTGGTATATGCCGAGCGCCTGCCGCGCGGACGCGGCTACGCGATCCGCTTCGTGCCCTTCGACGGCACACTGGGCGGTACCCAGGCCGAACAGGCGGCCAGCATCAACCGCGCGATGGAGCAATTGATCGCGCTTTGTCCCGCCCAGTACTTCTGGAGCTACAACCGCTACAAGCGCCCGCAGGGCGTTGACGCACCGCAAGCCGAGACCGTTGCATGAGATTCCTGATCGCCCTGCTGTGGCTGCTGCACTGGCTGCCACTGCCCATCCTCGGCCGCATCGGCACCGCCGTCGGCAGCCTGATGTACTACGCCATCCCCAAGCGCCGCAAGATCGCGCTGACCAACCTGCGCCTGTGCATGCCGGAACTGTCGGAAGCCGAGCGCGTCGCCATCGCCAAGCGCCATTTCCAGGGCTATTCGCGCAGCATCCTGGAACGCTCGCTGATCTGGTGGGCACCGATCCCGCGCCTGCGCCGCCTGATCCACGTCGAACCGGGCGTGCCCCAGGCCGAGATGGAAAGCGGCCCGACCATCCTGCTGTGTCCGCATTTTGTCTGCCTCGACGTGGCCGGCGTGGCCGCGCGCGTGATCCCGGTCGCCACGATCTATTCGCCGCAAAAGAACAAGGCCTTCGACGACCTGCTGCGCTACGGCCGCGAACGCTTCGGGCCGGTGCGCCTGTTCACCCGCGACGACGGCATCAAGCCGATCCTGCGCGCGCTGCGCGACGGCCTGCCGTACTTCATGCTGCCGGACATGGACTTCGGCGAAAAGGACGCCACCTTCGTCCCCTTCTTCGGCATCCCGGCCGCCACGCTGACGGCGCTCGCCCGCCTGTCGGCCGCCACCGGCGCCAAGGTGATCCCGGTCGTGGCCACCTTCCTGCCGGACTACGCGGGCTACCGCGTGACGTTCTATCCCGCATGGGAGAACTACCCGGGCACGGACATGGTCGACGCCACGCGCCGGATGAACGCCTTCATCGAGGATCGCGTACGCGAACACCCTTCCGAGTATTTCTGGACGCATAAACGTTTCAAGACACGGCCGCCTGGAGAACCTTCGTTCTACGAATAAGGACTAACACCATGAAACTCAAGTTCACCAAGATGCACGGCGCCGGCAACGACTTCATCGTCCTGGACGCCACCCGCGCGCCGCTGGCGCTGGGTCCGGAACAGTGGCGCCGCCTGGCCGACCGCCGCTTCGGCATCGGCGCCGACCAGATCCTGGTCGTCGAGCGCCCGACCGAGGAGGGTTGCGATTTCCGCTACCGCATCTTCAACAACGACGGCGGCGAGGTCGAGCAGTGCGGCAACGGCTCGCGCGCGTTCGTGCGCTTCGTCAGCGACAAGGGCTTGACGGACAAGCGCAGCATCCGCGTGCAGACCATGGCCGGCATCATCACGCCGCGCCTGGAAGACGACGGCAGCGTGACGGTGGACATGGGCGCGCCCGTCCTCGAACCGGCCCGCGTCCCGTTCGACGCCACCGGCCTGGACGGCGTGGCCGAAGGCCGCGACACGCTGTGGCCGCTCACCGTGCGGACCGGCGGCCAGGAACACACCGTGCTGGTGTCGGTGGTCTCGATGGGCAATCCGCACGCCGTGCAGGTGGTCGACGACGTCGAGACCGCGCCGGTCGCGGAGACCGGGCCGCAGATCGAGCACCATCCGCGCTTCCCGAAACGCGTCAACGTCGGCTACCTGCAGGTGCTGGACCGCCGCAACGCGAAGCTGCGCGTGTTCGAGCGCGGCGCCGGCGAAACCCTGGCCTGCGGCACCGGCGCCTGCGCGGCCGTCGTGGCCGGCATCCGCCGCGGCCTGCTGGATGCGCCGGTACGGGTGCAGGCGCGCGGCGGCCAACTCACCATCGACTGGGCCGGCGAAGGCCAGCCGGTCATGATGCGCGGTCCGGCCGACACCGTGTTCGAAGGCGAGATCGATCTCTGACGGCGCGGCGCCGCCCGCTCCCGCCGTTTCGGGCGCCCCGTCCTGTTGGCAGGCGCCCCTCCTAATTAGAGAGCGGCGCACGCCAGCGCGTAGCCTGCGTGCAGGCGCCCCGCCCTCAAGCCGCCAGCGAATAATCGGGGTCGGCGTCATCCGCGCCGGCCTCGGGCAGCAGGCTGCGCAGCCGGTACAGGCGCTGGCGGTAATTCCCTTCGGGCCCGCCCGGACCGCCATCGATGGCATCGAACAGCGCGCGCACGCGGTCGAGCACCTGGCGTTCCTGCGCCGTCTCGACCGGCAGCAGGCGGCGCCGGCTGCGGCCGTAGCTGGCGCGGATGTCGACCACGAGGCAGTGGCCGCGGTCGGCACCGTGCACGTCCAGCAACAATGCCTCGGCCCGGCTCAGGCCGAACACCTGCGCCAGTTCCAGGCGTGCCGCCAGCAGCGGATGGGCCGACAAGTCGCGTCCCGCCAGCAGCGTGTCCAGCGGCATCCAGGCGCCGGGGCTGCGCGGCGCGATCTTGCGCACTGCCGCTGCCGCCTGCGGACACCCCTGCGCGGCCGCGCGCTGCAGCCAGAACAGCGCGCGCACGTCGTTGTTCTCGTTTTCGCGGCGCGCCCGCCAGGCCGCATTGCCGCATTCGAGCTGGGCGTCGCGATAGCCCATGCCGGCAGCCCGCTCCAGGTATTTCTGCGCTTCCGCGACGTTGCGCTGGGAAAATTCTGGCTTGATATAGATGCGTGACAACGCATACCAGGCTTCGGCCAGCCCCTGTTCCCCGGCCAGCGTCAGCCAGCGCACGGCCTTCTTGAAATTGGCCGCCCCGCCGCCGCCGGGGATGCGCTTGCCGTCGACGCGCATGCGCGCGCTCCACAGCCCCAGGGCGAACTGGGCATGGCGGTCCTGTTCGGCGGCCGCCAGTTCCCAGAAGCGCAGCAATTCGGCCGCGTCGACCTCGTGCCCGGCCGGGTCGGCCGCGAGCAGTTGCGCGCAGCGCGACAGCAGCAGCACCTCGTCCGGCGCCAGCCGCGCGGCGGCGCGGCCGTGGGCGGCCTCGGAACCGGCCACGGCGCGCGCCAGCGGCAGGGCGCGCGCGAGGTAGGCATCGCGCCGGCCGCTGTCCCAGTCGTGCTGCAGCTGGGCGAACTGCGCCGGCTCCATGCCGCTGTCGGCCGCCTCGCGCAGCCAGCGCCGCCCCGCCGGGCTGGCCGCGGGGACGGTGACGGTGGCGGCCGGGCGCCCCCCTTCCGCGGCCGCCGGCGCCCCGTGCGTGCGCGCCAGCAGCCACTGCGCTTCCGGGAAGCCGGCATGGGCGGCATCCTCGAGGGCGCGCAGCGCCTTGCCGCGCTCGGCGGCGACCGACGCGTCCTGGTCCGTGTCCAGCACCAGCTGGGCATACACGAGTCCGGCGCGCCGCAGGCCGTTGTCGTAGGCGCGCTCGTACCACAGCCGCACCGGCTGGGGGCTCTGGCGCGCCAGGTCGAGCGGGATGTGGTTGCCGATGAGTTCCCAGGCCTCGGCACAGCCTTGCCGGGCGGCGCGGTCCAGCCAGTGCAACGCCGTCGGCAGGCTGCGCGGCAGGCCGGCGCTGCCGAACAGGTACAGCCGTCCCAGGGCCAGCTGGAACTCGGCACGGCCGGCGCGGGCGCCGCGTATCACGGCCAGTTCTTCACGATTTGCCATCGTTCTTTATCTGGATACAAGAGACATCGAGAAAATGCGCGCAGAAGCGGACAGAAATCTGCTGATGAGCTCATCTGACGCCCATTCCGGCGCTCATGCGCACCGCTGGGCAGAGTCTAAGGCCGCGCTGGCGCGGCACGGTTGCGATTCGGGGAGCGTTTGCGCTCGCACAAACGGCAGGATGTCATCGCGGTGAAATAATGCATGACAGCAACTTAAACAAAACTTAAGATTGTGACCGTGCACACGCGCCCGCGTTTCGAAAAAACAACAGCACGATTGGATTTATTGGCTTTCCACCAAGTGAAACAGTCATAATTGACCAATCGAACAAGATTGACGCGTTAAGCATTTAAGGTTCACACATCCGAGCATTCAGAAACCAAAAAAAATCTCAATGCTCTGTGGATTCCTGCGATTCATTTTATAAGGATACAACTAGATGAAAAAATCACTCCTGGCAGTCGCTCTGCTCGGCGCATTCGCCGGCGTAGCCCAAGCACAAACCGCTGTTCAGATCTACGGCAACATCGACGTTGGCGTCAGCAAGGCCACCGGCCAGACCCTGAACATCGGCAAGCGCGCTGCCAACACCCTGGGCTTCAAGGGCACCGAAGACCTGGGCAATGGCCTGAAAGCACTGTTCCAGATCGAAATGCGCTACGACCCGGACACCGGCACCACCGAGAACAACGGCAACCGTCCGCTGTTCCAGGGCCAGAGCCGCGTCGGCCTGCAGGGTGACTTCGGTATGGTCCGCCTGGGCCGTGGCCTGACCCCGTTCCAGGAAATCGTCGGTTCGTTCGAACCGTGGCACGGCCTGCCGAACCAGGCTGGCTTCTATACCGACATCTCGGTCGCCGGCTTCACCTCGGCGCCGCTGGATGGCGTGTACGGCAACGGCACCGGCTCGGCCAACTCGAACCGTGTCTCGAACGCGATCTTCTACAACTCGCCGGTCTCGAACGGCTTCCAGGTCAACGCATCGTGGGCATCGAAAGAAGCCAACGGCGGCCCGGCCATCGCCGGCCTGGGCGCTGGTGCGACCTCGTACGCAGCCAACTCGCAAGCGTCGACCAACCCGTTCTCGGTCGCTGGTACCTACAACAACGGTCCGGCCGCCGCGATGATCGCCTACGAGCGCAACGGCATCGAAACCAAGATCTGGTCGGTTGCCGGCTCGATCGCCGCCACCCCGGAACTGAAGCTGATGGCCACCTACTCGAAGCAGGACCAGGGCCACACCAACACGCTGCGTCCGGAAACCAAGGGCCTGGTGCTGGGCGCGACCTACGCCGTCGGTCCGGGCAAGATCCTGGCCGGTTACGGCCAGCGCGAGACCGACAACGTCTCGGCCAAGACCAAGCAGATGTCGCTGGGCTACGAATACAGCCTGTCGAAGCGTACCTACCTGTACATCGACGCATCGCGCAAGAAGGACATCGTGAACGTCCGTACCGGCGCCGTGTCGGCGACCCCGACCGTCAACTACTACGACGTCGGCATCAACCACTCGTTCTAATCGTTGCGGCGCGGGGCCTGGCCCCGCTCCAGCGATCCGCAAGGGCGGACCCGGGCAACCGGGTCCGCCCTTGTCGTTTTCCGGTGGGTTCTTCCGTGCCTGGCCGGCACGTGCGATCCGCGCAACGGCGCCGGCGGCAGCGCCGGCGCCGCGCCGCGAAACCGGCCGTGGATGCACCAGCGTTGGGAAAGCGTAAGCGGCGTGCCGCCGTGCGCGGCCATGCTGGACGGGTAGATACCCCGGACGGCCCGCCCAGGCGCGGCGTCCGGATCCCGCCATCCATCCGCCGGAGTCCCGATGAACAAGATCCTGCTTGCCGCCTGCGCCTGCCTGCTTCCCGCCGCCGCGCCGGCCCAGACCAGCGTCCAGCTGTACGGCATCGCCGACGCCGGCCTCATGTGGCAGCGCGGCTCCCCGCCCAAGGTCATCAGCGGCGGCGCCGAGGGTTCGCGCCTGGGCATCAAGGGCAGCGAGGAACTGGGCCGCGGCATGAAGGCGATCTTCAACCTCGAAGCGCGCGTCGAGCTCGATACCGGCCTGCAGGTGCCCACGCTCGTCAACGAGAACCAGGGCGCCTACCTCACGCGCGGCATGGATGCGCTGCCCGCCCCGATCCTGGCCGCCGTGCGCGCGGCGCTGCAGCCGCCCGGCGGTCCCGCCGTGAATCCCGAGCGGGCGCTGTTCGACCGCACCGCCATGGTCGGGCTGGTGACGCCGCTCGGCGCCGTCCTGCTGGGAAGGATGTACACGCCCGGCTACGAAGTGTTCGCCGCCGCCGACGCCTTCGAGGTCGGCACCGGCGGCACCTGGGGCAGCATCACCGGCGGCACGGCCGGCTTCACGGCACTGGGGGCCGACATCCGCTCCCAGCGCGCCCTGCAGTACCGCGTCGCGCTGCCATCCGGCCTGGGCGGGGCGCTGATGATCGCCGGCAAGGGCTCCGGCTACCTGGGCCTGTACGACAAGTTCTGGAGCGCCGCGCTCACCTACAAGACGGCCGGCTGGGACGTCGGCATCGGCCACAACCACGCCTACGACCCGGACGGCAGGCCCAGCCTGCGCACGACGACCGTCGGCGGCTCCTACGTCCTGGGGGCATGGAAAGTCTTCGCCGGCTGGCACGGCCAGCGCAACCGCCACTCGGCGCTGCTGCCGTCCTATGTCGCCGGCTGGGACAGCCTGATCGCGCCGCGCGTGGCGCCGCTGGGCGCGGCCACCGCCGCCTTCCTGCGCGGCGTCTTCGTCGACAACATCGCCATCAACAGCCAGCAGGACGCCACCAGCGTGCAGGCCGGCCTGCAGTACCGGCGCGGCGCCGGACGCATCGTGGCCTCGCTCGCGCACCAGGACGACCATACGGCATCGGACAGCGACGCCACCCTGTTCGCGCTCGGCTACTACCACGACTTGTCCAGGCGTACCGGCCTCTATGCGGTGGCCTCCTTCATCAGGAACGACAACGAGGCGCAATACAGTCCGGCGACGGCGGGCGCGCCCGGCGGCTTCACGCGCGCGCCGGGCGAGGACGGGCGCGCCTTCCAGCTGGGCGTGCGGCACCGTTTCTGAACGGCCAGGTTTTTCGCTGGCAGCCAGTGCTTCGGGTAAAATGGGGAACCCTCTTTTCCCGACGCCGTGTTCGCAATACAGCAATGACCGCTCCACTGGATTCCGCCGCCGTCGCCCAATACCTGGCCGACCATCCGCAGTTTTTCGAAGAACATGCCACCCTGCTGGGGGAAGTAAAGCTGTCGAGTCCGCTTACCGGACGCGCCGTCTCGCTGCAGGAGCGCCAGATGGAAGTCATGCGCGCCAAGTACCATGCGCTGGAACTGCGCATGACGGGACTGGTGCGCCATGCCGAGGAAAACGCGGCGATCGCCAACCGCTTCCACGGCTGGACCCAGCAATTGCTGCGCACGCACGATGCGACCGCGATGCCGTCCGCCGTGGCCGACGGCCTGGTCAAGCATTTCATCGTGCCGCAGGCCACGCTGCGCCTGTGGAACGTGGCCCCGGAACATGCCGGCGCCTGGTTCGCCAGCGGCGTCAGCGACGATGCGCGCCTGTTCGCCAGCGGCCTGCGCGCGCCCTACTGCGGTCCCAACCGCGATTTCGAGTCGGTGCGCTGGCTCGATGCCGCGGCGGACGTGCGCTCGACCGCCCTGCTGCCGCTGCGCGCCAGCGGCAGCGCCTTCGGCCTGCTGGTGCTGGGCTCGAACGACCCGGAGCGCTTCGGCGCGACGATGGCGACCGATTTCCTGGTCCACATCGCCGAGACCGCCAGCACCGCGCTGGCGCCGCTGCGCGCCTGACAGGGACGCCCCGGCCATGGATGCCCCCGCCGCCATGGACGCGCCGGCCGACGACTGGACCGGCCGCTACCTCGCCGAACTGGCCACCCAGCGCAAGCTGTCGCGCCACACGGTCGCCGCCTACGGTCGCGACCTGGCCGAACTGGCCCGCCTGGCCGGCCACACCGACTGGCCGCGCCTGGTCCACGCGGACATCCGCCGCTTCGCCGCCCGCCTGCATGCCGAAGGCCAGACGGCCACGTCGATCGCGCGCAAGCTGTCCGGCTGGCGCGGTTTCTACGGCTGGCTGGCGCGCCACGTGGCGCTGGCCGCCAATCCCGCCGACGGCGTGCGCGCGCCGCGCCGCGCCAAGCGCCTGCCGAAGGCGCTGGCCGTCGACGATGCCGTGCAACTGATGGAAAGCGGCCCCCGCGCCCACCTCGAACCGGCCGAACTGTGCAACCGCGCCATGTTCGAACTGCTGTATTCGAGCGGCCTACGGGTGTCCGAACTGGCCGGCCTGGACCTGCGCCACGTGGCGGCCGCCGACGGCGCGGCGGCCTCGCTCGGCTGGCTGGACCTGCCGTCCCGCGAAGTCGTGGTCACCGGCAAGGGCAACAAGATGCGCCGCGTTCCGGTGGGCGGTGCGGCATGCGCGGCGCTGGAGGCCTGGCTGGCCGTGCGGCCGCCGGCCGGCGACGGCAGCCAGGCGCTGTTCCTGAGCACGCGCGGCACCCGCATCAGCCCGCGCGTCGTGCAGCAGCGCCTGAAACTGCATGCGCAGAAGGCGGGCGCGCCCGTGCACGTGCATCCGCACGTGCTGCGCCACTCCTTCGCCTCGCACCTGCTGCAATCCTCGGGCGACCTGCGCGCCGTGCAGGAATTGCTGGGCCACGCCAGCATCACCTCCACCCAGATCTATACCGCATTGGATTTCCAGCACCTGGCCGCCGTCTACGACAAGGCCCATCCCCGCGCGAAACGCAAGGATTGAGCCTTGTCACATTGCGGCGCGTCCGGTGGTGACATTTCGTAAATTCCGGCATAATCCATCGATTTCCCGGCGCCCAGCGGGCCCATTCTGATTGGATCGCGACATATGGAATTGATTCCCAGCACCATCCTGACCGGCTTCCTCGGCGCCGGCAAAACCACGCTGCTCAACCGTATCCTGCAGGAAGAGCACGGCCTGCGCATCGCCGTCATCGAGAACGAGTTCGGCCAGGAAAACATCGACAACGAGATCCTCGTGCGGGACGCCGGCGAGCAGATCGTCGAGATGAACAACGGCTGCATCTGCTGCACCGTGCGCGGCGACCTGATCGTGGCCCTGACGAACCTGGCGCGCAAGCGCGACGCGGGCGAGCTGCAGTTCGACCGCGTGGTCATCGAGACCACCGGCCTGGCCAACCCGGGTCCGGTGGCGCAGACCTTCTTCGTCGACGAGGAAGTCGGCGCCCACTACCTGCTCGACGCGGTGGTGACGGTCGTCGACGCGCGCCACGCGATGGACCAGCTGGACCGCCACGAGGAAGCGCAGCGCCAGGTCGGCTTCGCCGACAAGATCCTGCTGTCCAAGACCGACCTGGTGGACGCCGCCGCCGTCGAGGCCCTGAAGGCCCGCCTCCGCCGCATCAACCCGCGCGCGCCGATCGGCGCCTCGGACTTCGGCTGCGCGCCCATCGCCGACGTGCTCGACCTGCGCGGCTTCAACCTGAACGACAAGCTGGAACTGGATCCGGACTTCCTGTCCACGGGCGAGGCGCACGATCACGAACACGGGCACGACCATGACCACGAGCATGGCCATGCCTGCGAACACGACCACGAGCACACGGCGGCCTGCGGCCACGGCCATGACCACCACCACGCCCACCATACCGACGACATCGCCGCCTTCGTGTTCAAGAGCGAGCGTCCGTTCGACCCCGAGCGCCTGGACCAATTCCTGGGAAGCATGGTGCAAGTCTTCGGTCCGAACATGTTGCGCTACAAGGGCGTGCTGCTGATGCAGGGCGCGGATCGCAAGGTCGTCTTCCAAGGCGTGCATCAAATCATGGGCAGCGACCTGGGTGCAAAGTGGGCGGAAAACGAGGTCCGGGGCAGCAAGATGGTGTTTATTGGTAAAAATTTACCAAAAGACGTGTTTATTCGCGGATTGGAACAATGTTTGGTATAAACTAGTCCGGTTCTGTGGTGTGCTTCAATGACAATCCTGCCTGTGCCGCAGGGTTGCGCGCCGCGCACCGGGCAAGGGCCTCGACGACCGCCGCGTTAGCCGCCGCGCCGGCCGTTCGAATCGCCCTGAACCGCCCCGTCCGCACAGAAGACGCGGGGCAGGTATGGAAGAATCCATACCGTTACGGCAGCCGGCCGGCGCCGCCAGAACGGGCGGGTGCTGGATCAGCTGATAAATGGAAACTCTGTCGTATCGAAGGCAAGTGAAGTCATGACGAAAACAACGAAACCGAATACCGTGGCACAGCCCGAAGAACGCCTTCTGACGGAAGAAGAAATTCGGGCCATGAGCGACGACGACTACATGAACCCGGCGCAACTGGCGTTCTTCAAGAACCGCCTGCAGGAACTCGAGAAGGAATTGCTGAAGAACGCCGGCGAGACCACCGAGCACCTGCGCGAAACGGTACTCGTTCCCGATCCGGCCGACCGCGCCACCATCGAGGAAGAGCACGCACTCGAACTGCGTACCCGCGACCGCGAGCGCAAGCTGCTCAAGAAGGTGCAGCAATCGCTGGCGTCGATCGAATCCGGCGAGTATGGCTGGTGCGAGGAAACCGGCGAGCCGATCGGCATTCCGCGCCTGATCGCCCGCCCCACCGCGACGCTGTCGCTGGAAGCCCAGCAGCGCCGCGAACTGAAGCAGAAACTCTACGGTGACTGACCGCCGGGTTTCCCCCCACTCCACACACGTTGACCGGCAACGCGCCGGCAACACGAAAGCATGCGGCACCCGCCGCATGCTTTTTGTTTTTCGGACGCCGGAAAACGGAACGCGCCCTCCCCGGGTTTTGTACGCCCCAGTAATTTCCTATGGGCTAAACTAACACTGGCCCGGCATTGCTTGACGCAGAGCAGGAGTGCGCCATGCCCCGCTGGCGCCGTCATGCTACTGTCTCGACCGGCGCTGCGGGTCGCTGCACGCGCAACAGGTAGTTTCCGGAGACTTGCTGGACGAGGATGACGTGGGGCTTTTCTCTTTCCTGAAGAAACAGAACGATGCGCCCGCCCCGCGGTCGCAAGAACGCCCCTTTGCCGATCCCGCCAGCGTCCTTGCCGGTCCCGCCACCCGCACCGGCCTCGACACGGAAGCCGAACGCCAGCGCCAGCGCGAGATCGCGCGCGCCACCGCCGCCAAGATCGACGAGATCGAACTGGAAATGACCTCCGACATCTTCGACGACGATGCCTGGGGCGGCCACCGGCGTACGCCCGCCGCGACTGCCGGCGGCGGCGCGGCGCCGCAGCCGGCGCCGGCCGGCGGGGCGCCGGCGCCTGACGACGTGCCCGACGCGCTGGCGACGCCGTCCAGCGCGCCGGCGGTCGAGGAAGCGGCCATCCTGTATGCCAACGGCCAGTTCGCCGACGCCGAGCACGCGCTGCGCGCCAGCCTGGCGGCGACGGGGCGCACCGACCGCCAGCCCTGGTGGATGCTGTTCGACCTGTACCAGGCGCTGGAACGCGAGCACGATTTCGAGAGCGTCGCGATCGACTACGCCAGCCATTTCGAGACCTCGCCGCCGCCCTACCAGCCGCCGGCCGCCGGCGCCGCCGGCACGGCGGCCGGCGCCAAGGCGTTTTCCGGCACGACGCCGACGGCCGTGCTGTCCGGCCGCCTCGATGCGCGCGCCGGCGCCGCGCTGGCGCGCGTGCTGGCGCCGTCGCCGAGTCCCGTGGTGCGGATCGAATTCCACGCGATCGCCCAGGTCGCGCCGGACGGCTGCGCCCTGCTGCTGCAAGCGCTGCAATACCTGCGCAAGGACGACCGCGAACTGGTGCTGGCCGGCGCCGACCACCTGGTCGCGCTGCTGCGTCCGATGCTGCAGATCGGCGACCGCTCGTCCAGCGCGGCGCCCTGGCTGCTGCTGCTCGAACTGCTGCTGCTGGCCAACCGCGAAAAGGATTTCGAGGAGACGGCCATGGACTACTGCCTCACCTTCGAGATCTCGCCGCCGTCGTTCGAGGCGCCGCGCCGCGCCGCCCGCAACCTGCCGGCCGCCCCCGGCGTCGACGGCGACCGGTTCCTGATGCCCGCCGTCGTCGCGGGCGATCCCGGCCCGCTGCTGGCCGCCATCGCCGACCATGCCGGGCGCCACGCCGCCCTGGTGCTCGACTGCTCGCGGCTGGCGCGCATCGACTACATGGCGGCGACCGCCCTGTCCGCGCGGCTGCGCAACCTGGCGCAGCGCGACGACGGCGCGGCCAGGCGCATCGAACTGCGCGACCTGAACCACCTGGCGGCCGCGCTGCTGCGCCTGCTGGGCGCGGGCGAGCATGCGCGCCTGCATGCCCACCGCTACTGAATGCCGGCCGCCTAGCGCAGGGCAAACTTGACCAGCGGACACGGTGTTGTCTTGCAATTTCGTACGACATCCCCACTTGCGGTGGGCAGATCAACCACGAGGCAAATATGGAACAATTTCACGGCACGACGATCGTCAGCGTCCGGCGCGGCAACCAGGTCGCGCTCGGTGGCGACGGACAAGTCACCCTGGGCAACGTCGTCATGAAGGGCTCGGCGCGCAAGGTGCGCAAGCTGTACCAGAACAAGGTGCTGTGCGGCTTTGCCGGCGGCACGGCCGATGCCTTCACCCTGCTCGACCGCTTCGAAGCGAAACTGGAAAAACACCAGGGCAACCTGCTGCGCGCCTCGGTCGAACTGGCCAAGGACTGGCGCACCGACCGCGTGCTGCGCCGCCTGGAAGCCATGCTGCTGGTGGCCGACCGCGAAAAGACCCTGATCATCACCGGCAACGGCGACGTGCTCGAACCGGAAGACGGCATCGGCGCGATCGGCTCGGGCGGCATCTATGCGCAGTCGGCCGCCAAGGCGCTGCAGGAAAACACGGACATGGCACCCGCCGACGTCGTCAAGAAGGCGCTCACCATCGCCGGCGAACTGTGCATCTATACGAATATGTCGCACATCATCGAGACGCTCGACTGAGCGCCGACAGCGAAAGGCAAGCAATGCAACTCAGCAAGATCATGAACATGACCCCGTCCGAAATCGTCTCGGAACTCGACAAGCACGTCGTCGGCCAGGGCAAGGCCAAGCGCGCCGTGGCGATCGCGCTGCGCAACCGCTGGCGCCGCCAGCAGGTCGAGGAACCGCTGCGCCACGAGATCACGCCGAAGAACATCCTGATGATCGGTCCGACCGGCGTCGGCAAGACCGAGATCGCGCGCCGCCTGGCCAAGCTGGCCGACGCGCCCTTCATCAAGATCGAGGCGACCAAGTTCACCGAGGTCGGCTACGTCGGCCGCGACGTCGACACCATCATCCGCGACCTGATCGACATCGGCGTCAAGCAGACCCGCGCCAGCGAAATGAAGAAGGTGCGCCAGCGCGCCGAGGATGCGGCCGAGGACCGCGTCATCGACATCCTGGTGCCGCCGGCGCGCGACTTCGGCTTCAACGTCAGCAACACCGAGGCCAAGGACGGCGGCGACACCACGCGCCAGACCTTCCGCAAGCGCCTGCGCGAAGGCGCGCTCGACGACAAGGAAATCGAGATCGACGTGGCCGACGCGGCGCCGCAGATGGAAATCATGGCGCCGCCGGGCATGGAAGAGATGACCGAGCAGATCAAGTCGATGTTCGCCGGCGTCGGCGCGGGCCGCAAGAAGCCGCGCAAGATGAAGGTCAAGGAAGCGATGAAGCTGCTGGTCGAGGAAGAGGCCGCCAAGCTCGTCAACGAGGACGAGATGAAGCAGAAGGCCATCGCCAACGTCGAGCAGAACGGCATCGTGTTCCTGGACGAGGTCGACAAGATCGCCTCGCGCTCCGAGCACGGCGGCGCCGACGTCTCGCGCGCCGGCGTGCAGCGCGACCTGCTGCCGCTGGTCGAGGGCACGACGGTGAACACCAAGTACGGCATGATCAAGACCGACCACATCCTGTTCATCGCCTCGGGCGCGTTCCACCTGTCGAAGCCGTCGGACCTGATCCCGGAACTGCAGGGCCGCTTCCCGATCCGCGTCGAACTGGAATCGCTGTCGATCGAGGACTTCAAGAGCATCCTGACGGCGACCCACGCCAGCCTCACCAAGCAGTACGAGGCGCTGCTGGCCACCGAGGGCGTCACGCTGGAGTTCGCGCCCGAAGGCATCCATCGCCTGGCCGAGATCGCCTATTCGGTCAACGAGCGCACCGAGAACATCGGCGCGCGCCGCCTGTACACGGTGATGGAAAAGCTGCTCGAGGAAATCTCGTACTCGGCCAGCGACAAGTCGGGCCAGGCCCTGGTCATCGACGCGGCCTACGTCAACGACCGCCTGGATGCGCTGGCGGTCAACGAAGACCTGTCGCGCTACGTGCTGTAAGACGACGCACCCGCCGGGCGCCCTTCGCGGCGCCCTTTTTCATGGAGACAAGCGATGGCAAACAAGGCACTGGCAACCCGGCAGAAGATGCGCCTGCGCGTCGAACCGACGCCGCCGCTCAAGCCGCGCAACCCGTTCGCGGGTTTCGCCAAGGCGCGCGCGGCGGGCGCGCATGCCAAGACCACCGGCAGCGAGCGGCTGGAGGCCAAGCGCGCATTGAAGAAGGCGCCGCTGGTGCCCGAGGACGAGTAGCCGCCGTCGCTGCCGCCGTCCGCGCGCGACGCCGGTGTTGAATGCCGCGGCCGACTTCGGTAAATTGCTTACCATCACATTTCCGATCCGATCCGTCCCATGAGCTCTCCCGACATGCTGCTGGACGTCCTGCGCGCCGAACTGCGCGCCGCCGGCATCACCTACAAGATGCTGGCCGAGCGCATCGCGATGAGCGAATCGAGCATCAAGCGCATGTTCGGCCAGAAGGACATGACGCTGTCGCGCCTGGCGCAGATCTGCCAGGTGGCCGGCATCGCGCTGGAAGACGTGCTGCGGCGCGCGGCCGACAGCCGGCCCCAGGCCGACACGCTGACGCTGGCCCAGGAAAACGCACTGGCCAACCATCCGCGCCTGCTGCTGGTGGCGATCTGCTGCCTGGGGCACTGGAGCCTGGAACAGGTCGTCGAAACCTACCGCCTGACCGAGGCCGAATGCATCGGCCTGCTGGTGGAACTCGACCGGCTGCGCGTGATCGAGCTGAAACCGCTGAACCGCTATGCGCTGCGCGTCTCGAACGCCTTCCGCTGGCTGCCGGACGGGCCGGTGCAGCGCTTCTTCCGCGAGCACGTGGTGGGAGATTATTTCGAGGGCCGCTTCGACGGCCCCGGCGAAACGCTGATGTGCCTGCCGGCGCGCCTGTCGCTGGCCTCGGCCGGCGAGGTCGCGGAAAAAATCCACCAGCTGGCCGGCGAGCTGGCGCGCCTGCACCGCAACGACCGGCGCCTGCCGGCGCAGGAGCGCGACGGCTTCACCCTGCTCGTCGGTTTCCGCTCCTGGGAATTCGCCGCGTTCACGGCATTGCGGCGCTGACGGCGCCAGCCGGTTATTGCGTGACCGGACTCGGCTGGGTCGGCGCCGGCATCTGCACCGGCGCGTTGTCGTTGCGCGGCGTATCGCGCCCGCCGACGTCGCCCGGCGGCGTGAATTCCTGCGCGTTGGCGGGGGACGGCTGGGGCCGCTGTGGCGACACGGCGCCCGGCGACATCGGCGGTTCCGGCACGTAGCTCTGGTTGGGCTGGGCGACGCTGGCCGGCGCCGGCGTGCCGGCGGGCGTGACGGCCGGCTGCGGCATGTTCGGCGGGATGCTCGGCTGCATGATCGGGGCCGATCCCGCGGCCGTGTTCGGCACCGGGGCCGGCGCCGCGCCGCCACCGGCCAGCGACGCGCCCGTCCTGGCATCGGCCGGCAGGTCGACGCGCTTCATGACGCCGCCATCGGACAGCATCACGTAGCGCGGATGCACTTCCGACAGGGTCACGCCCGGCGCCAGTTCCTTGCCCAGCTTGAGCGCCTTGGCCGGCGCATTGTCGGCGACCAGGATGGCGACGCTGTCGCGGCCGGCGAAGACGATGCCCGTCAGCTGGTAGTTGGTGACGCTGGCGACGGCCAGCTGGCCGCCGAACAGCGTGGCGGCCGCGTCGATGGCCGGGTCCGGCATGGCCTGCTGCGGCACGGCGGCGAGCGGGCGCTGGGGCGGCCGGTAGAGCTGCAGGATCCAGTAGGCGAGCGAGGCCGCCAGCAGGATCACGCCGAGCAGGCTCAGGAGGATGGGCAAACGCTTGTTCATGGTTTCCTTGTCAGCGCACCAGCTGGTTAATTTCGATAATCGGCATCAGGACCGCCAGCACGATCAGGAGCACGACCAGGCCCATGGCCAGGATCAGCACCGGCTCCAGCAGGCCGGCGATGGTCAGCGCGCGCCGCTCGAAATCGGCCTGCTGCGAATTCGACGCCCGCTCCAGCATGGCCGGCAGCTCGCCGGTGATCTCGCCGGCGCGGATCATGTGCACCAGCATCGGCGGGAACAGCTTCTGCGCCGACAGCGCGCGCGCCAGGCTGACGCCCTCGCGCACGCTGGCCGTCGCATCCTCGACCAGTTCCTTCATGGCCACGTTGGACAGCGTGTCGCGGCTGGTTTCCAGCGCGCGCAGGATGGGCACGCCGGAACCCGTCGTGATCGCCAGCGTGCTGGCGAAGCGCGTCGTGTTCAGGCTGCGCTCGAACTTGCCGTACACGGGCGCCGTCAGCAGCCAGGCATGCCAGCGCCGCTTGAGCGCCGGGTTCTGCAGCGCGCGCCGCCACGCGAACCATGCCGCGACGGCGAGCAGTGCGACGTAGATCCCGTAGGCGCGCGTAAAGTTCGACACGCCCAGCATCATGATGGTGAGGAACGGCAGTTTCTGCTTGGTGTTGGCGAACACCGAGACGATCTGCGGCACCACGTAGGTGAGCAGGAAGATCACGATCGCGAACGCGACCACGGTGACGATGGCCGGGTAGGTGAAGGCGAGGCGCACCCGCTGCACCAGCGCGTTGCGGCGCTCGATGTAGTCGGCCAGGCGCGACAGCACGCGCGCGAGCTGGCCGATCTGTTCGCCCGACGAGACCAGCGCGCGGTAGATCTCGGCGAAGTCGCGCGGATGGCGCGCCAGCGCGCTGGAGAACGAGGCGCCGCCCATCACTTCGGAGCGGATCGAGGCGACCAGGTCGCGCACGTAGGCGCGCTCGGCCTGTTCCAGCAGCGCCGTGAACGCCTGCTCCAGCGGCAGGCCGGCTTCCAGCAGGCTGGCCAGCTGGCGCGTGAACAGGGCCAGCTCGACCTGGGACAGGCGCTCGCCGAAGCTGCGCGCGCGCGCCGCCCCGCTCTCGTCGACCTGGGCCGCGATGGCGTCGACGCTCAGCGGCGTCAGGCCCTGCAGGCGCAGGTCGGCGCGCGCGGCGCGCGGGCTGTCGGCATTCAGCACGCCCTTGCGGGTGATACCGCCGGCGTCGACGGCTTCGTAGCGGAAGGCTGGCATCGATCAGTCCGCCTTCGCCACGCGCAGCAGTTCGGCCTCGGTGGTGACGCCGGTCTGCACCCAGCGCTCGCCGTCCTGGTACATCGTGCGCATGCCCGACGCCAGCGCCGCATCGCGGATTTCCGCTTCCGACACCTGGTTGTGGATCTGGGCGCGGATGCGTTCGTTGGTCTCGAGCAGTTCGTAGACGCCGACGCGGCCCTGGTAGCCCGTGTGGCCGCAGCGGTCGCAGCCCACCGCCACCCACTGGCCCGGTCCTTCCTGGCGCTTGCAGTGCGGGCACAGCTTGCGCACCAGGCGCTGCGCCATCACGCCCAGGAGCGACGACGACAGCAGGAAGGGTTCGATGCCCATGTCGAGCAGGCGGGTCACGGCCGAGGCGGCGTCGTTCGTGTGCAGCGTGGCCAGCACCAGGTGGCCCGTCAGCGAGGCCTGCACGGCGATCTGGGCCGTTTCGAGGTCGCGGATCTCGCCGATCATGATGACGTCCGGATCCTGGCGCAGGATCGCGCGCAGCGCCTTGGCGAAGGTCATGTCGATGCGCGCGTTGACCTGGGTCTGGCCGATGCCGGGCAGGTCGTACTCGATCGGGTCCTCGACCGTCATCACGTTGGTGGTGGTGGCGTTCAGGCGCGACAGCGCCGCGTACAGCGTGGTGGTCTTGCCCGAGCCGGTCGGGCCGGTGACCAGCACGATGCCGTGCGGCTGGTTGATCAGCTTGTCGAACTGCGGCAGCAGGTCGGCGCCCATGCCCAGGTGCGACAGGTCGAGGCGCCCGGCTTCCTTGTCCAGCAAGCGCAGCACGGCGCGTTCGCCGTGGCCGGTCGGGAGCGTGGAGACGCGCACGTCGACCGGCTTGCCGCCGATGCGCAGCGTGATGCGGCCGTCCTGCGGCAGGCGCTTCTCGGCGATGTCGAGCGCCGACATGATCTTGATGCGCGAGATCAGCGAGGCGTGGATCGCCTTGCGCGGGCGCACGATGTCGCGCAGCGCGCCGTCGATGCGAAAGCGCACGACCGAGGTCTGCTCGAAGGGCTCGATGTGGATGTCGGAAGCGCCCTCGCGCAGCGACTGCGTCAGCAGCGCGTTGATCATGCGGATGACGGGCGCGTCGTCGGACGATTCCAGCAGGTCCTCGATGGCCGGCACGTCCTGCAGCAGCTTGGTGAGGTCGAGGTCGGCGTCGAACTCGTCCGCCACCTGGGAGGCGTCGCCGCCGGCCGACTGGTAGGCGGCCGCGATGGCCGATTCCAGCTCGGCGCGTTCGAGGCGGCGCAGGCTGACGCGGCCGAAGCGGCGCGACACCTCGGCGATCGCCGCCGGCTTCGTGGCGTTCGACACCAGCACCTCGACGGCCTGCGCCGGGTCGCCGTTGGAACGCGCCAGCACGACGTTGTCGCGCGCGAATGCGTAAGGCAGCAGGTTGTTCATGATGACTCGATCATTGTTGCTGGGTTGCTTGCGGCTGCACCGGACGGAAGCTACCGACCGGCGGCAACGACTGGTCCGCCTGGCCCGCCTGGCCCGTGCCCGGCCGGCCCGGCTGGGTGGTGCCCGGACCGGTGGCCTGGCCCGGACGCGGCGCGACCGGCGCCGGCGGCGGCATGCCGGCCATCGTGCCGCCCGCCGGCGGCTGGCCGTTGGTCAGCGGCGGCAGCATCGGCGCGCCCAGGTTGCGGACCAGGACGCTGTCGTCGACCGGCTGGGCCTGGCCGCCGGCGGCGCGCATGTAGTCGTAGCGGTCCATGGAGATGCTGGTGTTCTGTTCCTTGCTGCGCACCACCACCGGGCGCAGGAAGACCATCAGGTTGCGCTTGGCGCGCGTGCGCGAGCGGTACTTGAACAGGTTGCCCAGCACCGGGATGTCGCCCAGGCCGCGCACCTTTTCCTCGTTGTCGGACTCGTCGTCCGAGATCAGGCCGCCGAGCACGATGATCTGGCCGTCGTCCGCGAGCACGTTGCTCTCGATCGCGCGCACCGTCGTGATGATGCCGGAATCCGACGACACGGAACGGTCGATGCCGGAGTTCTCGTGGTAGATGGCCAGCTTGATGGTACCGCCCTCGGAAATCTGCGGGCGCACCTTCAGCAGCAGGCCGACGTCCTTGCGGTCGACGGTCTGGAACGGGTTGCTGGCCCCGCTCGCGCCGGTCGTGAACGAACCGGTCAGGATCGGGATGTTCTGGCCTACCTTGATCGTCGCCAGCTCGTTGTCCAGCGTGATCATGTTCGGCGTGGACAAGATGTTGGCATTGCCGCCGTTTTCAAGGGCGGTGGCGATCGCGCCCAGGCCCAGCTGGCCGTTGATCTGGCGGAAGATGCCGAGCGACAGGCCGTTCAGCTGCGGCAGCGACGTCGCCGTGCCGCCGGTCGAGGTGCCCGACCCCAGGCCGGCCGCCGCGGCGGCCAGGTTGATGATGTTGTTGCTGCCGCTGCCGTTGAACGACTGCACGCCGCCGACGCGGTACTTGCTGCTGCTGTCGCCCGACAGGCCGATCCACTGCACGCCGAATTCGGACGCCTTGCTCGAGGTGACCTCGACCACCAGCGCCTCGATATACACCTGGGCGCGGCGCACGTCGAGCTGGTCGATGACGCCGCGCAAATTGCGGTAGACGGCGTCCGGCGCCGTGATGATGAGGCTGTTGGTCGAGGCGTCGGCCTGGATGAAGCCGGAACCCTGGCCGCCGCCGGCGCCGTTGGCCGTGGCCTGGCTCTGCTGGCCGAAGGTATTGCCGGTGCCGCCGGCGCCGACGCTGCTCTGCTGGTTCGTCTGGCCGCCACCCAGGCCGCCGCTGCCGCTGCCGCCCGCGGTGCCCGACTGGATCGAGCCGCCCGCCGTGCCCTGCTGCTGCACCGGCACCGCCGACGCGTCCTGCGACACCACGGCGCGCAGCGTCTGCGCCACGCGGCTGGCGTCGGCGTTCTTCAGGTAGACCACGTGGATGTTGCCCATTTCGGTGGTCGGCTGGTCGAGCTTGGCGATCAGGCTCTTGGCCATGTTGGCGCGCGCCAGCGACGGCGCGCGCACGATCACCGCGTTGGTGCGCGGGTCCGCCAGCACGGTGACGCGGCCGGAATCGCCGCCCGGGCTCGGTTCCATCAGGCGCGTGACGAGGGTGGCGACGTCGCTGGCGATGCCGTTGCGGATCGGGATCACGTCGAGGTCGCTGGTGGCCGGCGCGTCGAGCGCGGCGATGATCTTGCTCAGGCGGCGCAGGTTGTCGGCGTAGTCGGTGACCACCAGGCTGTTGTTGCCCGGGTCGGCCATGATCGAGTTGTTGGGCGAGATCAGGGGACGCAGCACGGCCGTCAGGTTGGCCGCCGACTCGTGCTGCAGGCGGTAGACCTGGGTCGCGACCTGGTCGCCCTGCACGCGCCGCCCGCCGCTGCCGACCTGGGTCGGCGAGGCCTGCAGCTTGGCTTCCGCTTCCGGCACCACCTTGGCGAAGCCGTCGCCGGTGACGACCGCGTAGCCCTGCAGGCGCAGCGCCGAGGTGAGCAGCGCGAAGGCCTGGGCCTTGGTGAGGGATTTTTCCGACACCAGCGTCAGCGTGCCTTTCACGCGCGGGTCGATGATGAAGGTCATGCCCGTGTAGTGGCCGACCGCCTTGATCACCGACTCCATGTCGGCGTTGACGAAGTTGAGCGCGGCGCCGTCCTGGGCGAAGGCGGTCACCGGCGGCAGCGCCGTGGCGACGGCGCAGCACAGCATGACGCTGGCGGCGATGCGGCGCAGCGCCGGGGTTTGCGGAGTGCTGTTGCTACGGTGGGTGTTTTTCATTATCTGAACTCGAGTGCGATTATGTTCTTGCCGTTCACCATTCGGCGCTGGCCCAGCAGGTTGAGCAGGTTGCCCAGCGTGTTTTCGTATCCTTCGGCGGCCGCGGCCTGGCCGGAAAAGCGCAGGCGGCCGTGTTCCAGCGCGCCGCTGCCGGACAGCAGCAGCGCGCCGCGCACGGTGCGCAGCGTCAGGTCCGCCTGCTGGCCGCGCCAGTCCATCGCCATCTCGTAGCTGCCCAGCGGTTTGATCGGGCTCATGCGCGACCCCATGTCGTTCATGGTCAGGACCGTGCGTCCGCTCACCGCCACCGCACTGCCCTGGCGCGCGATGTCCAGCAGGTTCCAGGACAGGCGGATCGCGCCCGACGGCGCCAGCGTGTTCAGCGGCGCGCCCAGGCCGCTCAGGCCCTCGGCCGGCAACAGCAGTTCGCCGGCGCTGACCTGCCACTGCGACCAGCTGCCGGACACGCGCACCGGCTGCGCCAGCGCCTGGTCGTTGGCGAGTTCCATGTCCACCTGGCCGAACAGGACCAGCGGCGACAGGCGCCAGGCGAAGCGTCCCGGCAGCAGCGGCGTGACCGCGCCGCCCTCGCCCGGCGCGCCGCCGACGAAGGCTGAGCCGCGCCACAGCGTACCCTGCGCATCCCCCAGAGTCAAACGGCCGCCGGTCTGGCGTTCGACGACCGGTCCCAGCCATGCCGCGGGCAAAAAGACCAGGATCGTGACCACGACCGCCAGCAGCGCCAGCAGGATCCAGAGCAGCGCGCGCCTCATTGGGCCGCGCCCGTGTTCTGGCGCAGCGTGAGGCTGGCGTCGACCTGGCCCGCGGTCGGCAGGGCGGTGATGGCGGCGTCCTGCACCAGCACCCGGTTGGCGCGGCGCTGCTCGTCCAGCCAGGCGACCAGGCCGGCGAACGCCACGTTATTCATCTGCAGCTTGATATATTCGCCGGTCACGGACAGCGATTGCGGCGCCAGGCCGCGGCCGCCCAGGCTGGCGTTGACGGCCTCGCGCGTGAGCGGCACGACCTGCACCGCCGGCGCGCGCGCCAGGCTGTTCGCTTCCTGCGCCATGGCCTGCAGCTCGGCGGCCTGCTGGCGCAGCTGCGGCAGCGAGCGGTTGAGCCTGGCGCGCCCCTCGATGGCGGGGTCGACCAGCAGCAGATACAGGATGGCCAGCAGCACGACGGCGCCGCCGACCGCGAGGAAGCGGCGCTCCTGTTCGGTACGGGCGAGCCATTGCGTGGCGGCGCGTTCGCGGACCTGGGCGATGGTGGTGGCGATGCTCATCGTGCTGCTCCTTGCGTGGCGGCCGCTGCCGAGGATCCCGTGGCGGCGCCGGCGCGGACCGTCCAGCTGCCCGCCGCCGTTTCCTCGATGCTCAGGTGGCGCGCGGCCAGCGCCGTGCGCAGTTGCGCGAGCAAGCCGGGGTCGACCGTTTCGGGTTTGACTTTGACGGTCAGCGCGCGTTCGCGGTATTCGATTGACGCAATGCCGGGTTGGCGTCCGCTGGACCGGGCAGCTTCGCCGAACGCGGCGGCGAGGTAGGTGAATTCGTCGGGCGCGACGTCGCCCGTGCTGGCGCGCGCGCGCGCGATGTTCTGGCGCATCTGCAGCACCGGATCGAGGATCGCGGTCTCGCGCGGGTACGCCGCGCGGAAGGTCTGGGTCATCGACTGGCGCACGGTGTCGGCTTCGCGGCGCAGGCGCAGCCAGTCGACGTTCAGGCCGATCAGGTTGACGGCGACGGCCAGGCCGGCCAGCCGGATCGGCCAGCGCCAGCGGCGCCAGTCGCGCGCCGGCACGCCGGCGGCGCCCAGGCTCGAGACCAGGTCGAGCGCGGTGCTTTTCGAGCCGGCGATCCAGTGCGCCCAGTCGTCGGCCTCGAGTGTGACGCCGGCGCCGTCGTCCTGCAGCAGCGCCTGGTACTCGCCGAGCTGGGCGCGCGGCACGTACAGCGCCAGCGGCGCGTCGCCGCCGAAGGTGCGCGCGGTCTGCAGCACGGTGGCCGGATTGGCGTCCAGCGCCAGGCCGAAGCCCTGGAACAGGCCCTGGCGCAGCGTCAGCTCGACGCCAGAGATGGCGGCCGTCACGCTGCCCGGCACCAGCGGCAGGCACAGCTGGGCGGGCACGGCGGCCACCGAGCGGGCGCCCTGCGCCAGCAGGCTGCGCACGATGCCTTGCAGCCAGTCGCGGTCGGCCACGGCGATCGGCCGGGTGCCGTCGGGCTGCTCGGGCGCGGCGGCCAGCACGGCATCCTCCGGGTCGCCCAGGATGTGTTCCTCGACCAGGGCCGGCAGCGCCGCCTTCAGGCGCGCGCCCGACAGCGGCGGCGCCTGCACCGCCAGCAGCGAGACGTCGGCCGCGGCCAGGATCAGCACGACACGGCGGCTCGCGCCGACCAGGTCGCCCAGGTTGCGCAGCGGGCCTTCGCCCTGCTGCTCGATGGCGCCGCCGTCGCCGACCACGGCGAAGCGGCTCAGCGCATGCTCGCCTTCCGCGCGGGCGGGATGCCGGATATAGAGAGTAGTCAAACTGTCTCGCTTTCTCGTTCTGTCAGTCCGTCAGTATTGGCGGATCCACACGACCCTGGAACCGCCGCCGCCCGCGCCCATCATCGGACGGCGCTGGATCAGGGCTTCCGCATCCAGTCCGGCGCGGTCCAGGCGGATCCGGCTGGTGACCAGGAACCAGCTGCTCGTGACCCCTATCCATTCCTTTTTGAAGTCGGGACTCAGGCGCTGCGCCTGCGTCTGTTCCTCGAAAAATGCCGGGTCGATCCACGGCGCCTGCTTGCGCCGCACCAGCAAGGTGTTCGCCACCGACACCGGCAGGTTCGCCACCGCCGCCAGCACTTCCGCCGGCGCCGTATTCACGTTCACCGGCGTCGCCACCGGCAGCACGATCACGAACGGCCGCAGGCGCTCGACGATCGCCGGCGTGAAGCCCTGCACGGCCAGCAGGTCGTCCACCTGCAGCAGCTTGACCGGCATGCCGCTCACGCCGTCGGCCTGGTTCAACGGCGGCTTGTCCTTGCCGTCGTCGCCCGTGTCCTGCCACACCTGGCCCGCTTTCACGAACTCGGCCGCGCGCCGCGCCAGGCCGGAATCCAGCTGCAGGTTGCCCAGCAGGCGCTGGAAGATCGCCACCTGTTCGCCGACCACCTCGCGATTCTCCGCCAGGTTGCGCAAATTGTAACGCGAGGATGCGTCGGTAATGTTACCGGACAGGCTGGCGTCGAAATTTTCGCCCTGGACGCGTTCGCGCTCGATGTACTGGTCCAGGCGCGTATCGGCCAAGGGCGTCGCCCAGGCCTGGTCGAGGCCGGTATAGTTGGCGCCGCGGAAGGTGTCCAGCACCAGCGTGGCCCAGTCGAGCGCGCCGCGCAGGATCCACTTGGTCTGCAGTTGCAGGCGCTGGTTTTCCATCGTGCGCACCTGCACCTGCTGCTGCCAGAACAGGCTGGCGACGATGGACACGGCCAGCGTGGTCAACAGCAGCGCCGTGATCACGGCGACGCCGCGCTGGCGCAGCCGGATGGCATGGCGGCGCATCACGGTTCCCCCAGCAGGAAGGATTTCACCATCGGCACTTGCGCGCCCTGCAATTGCAGGGCCACCTGCAGGCCGGTGGGATCGAGATTGAGCTGGTCGGCGATCGGGTTTCGCTCGCGTGCGGCGGCGCCGGCGTTCGCGCCCGGATCGACGCCGGCCTGGCGCCAGGCATTGTTCTGCCAGGTGGCCACCTGCATGCCCGCCACGCCGCCCTCGAGCGCGACGGCGCCGCTGGTGTCGGCGTCGCTGACGGCGGCCTGCCACAAGGCGTCGAGCTGCAGCATGTCGCGCGTCGGCTGCGATTCGCGCCGCAGCAGCACGCCGCCCACGATGCGGTAGGCCACCACCTGCAGGCGCGCCGGCTGGTTCTCGGTGAATACCTGGCGCACCAGCGTGAAGCGGTCGCTGCCGACCTGCAGGAACGGCCGGCGCTCGACCACGTCGCGGCCGGCGATGCGTTCGCAATCGCTCTGCATCTGGGCAAAGGCGAGCTGCATGCCGCGCGTGGTTTCCATCTGCTCCGTCAGCGCGCTGCGCGCGCGCACGATGCTGTCCAGCCCGCGCCAGCCGAGCACGGCGACGATGGCCAGGATGCTGATCGCCACCAGCAGTTCCACCAGGGTGAAGGCGCGGCTGCGCGGGAAGGCGTGCATGATTCAGGTTCCCGGGCGCGTCTGCAGCACCAGCTGCACCAGCTTGACGATGCGGCGGTTGGGATTGGCGATGTCGAACACGGACACCTCGACGCGGCGCAGGCGCGGGTTCGGGCTGGCGAACACCTCTTCGGTGCACACCAGGGCCAGGTCGCCCTGCGGGCAATCGTAGCTGCGCTTGCCGATGCCGGGGAATTCCTTGCCGAGGCGGATCTGCACGAGGCGGTTCTCGGCCGACCAGGTCGCCATCATCGACGTGCGCAGGCCGCTGCTGTTGGCGGTCAGGCTGCCCACCGCGCGCAGGCCGGCGCCCAGCGCGGTGCCGACGATGACCAGCGCTACCAGCACTTCGAGCAGGGTGAAGCCGCGGGCACGGCGCTGGCGCGGGAGCGGAGCCATGTTCATTCGACCGTGAAGTGCCCGATGCCGTCGGCGCGGATGGCGACGCTGTCGCCGCCGCTGGCCAGCGTCAGCACGAAGGGCTTGTCGACCGGTTCGCGGCCGAAGGTGATGCGCAGGGGATTGACGGTGCCGGCGCTGGTCGGGTCGAGCAGCAGCGTCAGCGGGGCATTCTTGAATTCGCGCTCGCGCAGCAGGTCGTCGCCGACGATCGGGTCCCAGCGCGTCTCGGTGCGCACCAGGAAGTGGTAGCGCTCCGGCGTGGCCTCGAAGGTGACGAGGCGGTTGCGCACGATGGCTTCGTCGCGCGCCAGCTGCAGCAGCAGGGCCAGGCGCTGGGCGTCCTTCTGCAGGTCCTGGCGCGGGCTGGGGATCGCGTTGAGCGATACCATCCCCAGCGTGATGCCGATGATGACCATCACGACCATGATCTCCACCAGGGTGAAGCCGCCGCTCCGGCGCGGCAGGCCGCGCGTGCGCAGGATCATCGGATGGTCCGCTCCTCGTGCCGGGATACCGGTTTATCGATTGTCCCAGGAACCGACGTCGGCATCTTCGCCGGTGCCGCCGGGCTGGCCGTCGGCGCCCAGCGAGAACACGTCGACCTCGCCGTGCAGGCCAGGCGACAGGTACTGGTAGGCATTGCCCCACGGGTCCTTGGGGAGCTTCTCGACGTAGCCGCCGTCCTTCCAGCCGTTGGCGGCCGGGCCGCTGGTGGGCTTCTGGATCAGCGACTGCAGGCCCTGCTCGGTGGTGGGGTAGCGCTGGTTGTCGAGCTTGTACAGCTTGAGCGCGGACATCAGGGTGGCGATGTCGGTGCGCGCGGCGGTGACGCGCGATTCGCCGGTGCGGCCCAGCAGCTTGGGCACGACCAGCGCGCCGAGGATGCCGATGATGACCACGACCACCATGATCTCGACCAGGGTGAAGCCGCCCTGGCGGCGCTGCCGTGCCGGACGCTGCGAAATGCGCTGCGGATTGGTCTGCATGAGAGTCTGCATAAGAGTCTGTGAAATGCGGTCGGAATAATCGGACTAGTATAAGGCCGAACGGCGGACGGAGCCACTTGGGAAGCGTCTCCAATTGTAAGGCAGCGCGACATTCCGGACCACACCGGCGGGATGGCCGGCGTCATCCCATCGCTTCGTATTGATGCCGGCCTAGTGGCGTGCGCCGCAAACCGGGCACGACGGGTTGCGCGCGACAGCGATCTCGGTCCATTCCATCGCGCGCCCATCCAGCATCAGCAGGCGCCCGGCCAGCGAACGGCCGACGCCGGCCAGCAGCTTGAGCGCCTCGGCCGCCTGCATCGTGCCGACGATGCCGACCAGCGGCGCGAACACGCCCATGGTGCTGCACGCCACGTCCTCGAAGCGGCTGTCCTCGGGGAACAGGCAGGCATAGCAGGGAGACGCGGGATCGCGCACGTCGAACACCGAGATCTGGCCGTCGAAGCGGATCGCGGCGCCCGCCACCAGCGGCACGCCGGCGCCGACGCAGGCGCGGTTGACGGCCTGGCGCGTGGCGAAGTTGTCGCTGCAGTCGAGCACGACGTCGGCGCCGGCCACGAGCCCGGCCAGGCGCGCGCCCTGCGCCCGTTCGCGCAGCGCGACCACCTCGACTTCCGGATTGATCTGCAACAAAGCCTCGCGCCCCGATGCGACCTTCGGCAGGCCGATGCGCGCCGTCGTGTGCATCACCTGGCGCTGCAGGTTCGTCAGGTCCACCTCGTCGTCGTCCACGAGGGTGAGGCGGCCGACGCCGCCGGCCGCCAGGTACAGCGCGGCCGGCGAACCCAGGCCGCCGGCGCCGATCACCAGCGCGTGCGCGCCGAGCAGGCGCTGCTGGCCCTCGATGCCGATCTCGTCGAGCAGGATGTGGCGCGAATAGCGCAACAGTTGCTGGTCATTCATTTCTTCGGTACGGGCACGGCCGGGGGAGCGCTCCCCTCCTTCAGTTCGGGCGGCTTGCTCTCCGTGCCGGGCAACCTGGCCGGCGCCGGCTTGTCCTCGGGTTGATTGCCGTCGTCCCTGGCCAGCTGCACCGGCAGGCCCTTGAAGTGCCGGATGGCCTGGGCCAGCTGGAAATCGTCCTTGCCGCCGAACTCGAGCGGCTTGGCGTTCTTCAGCGCGGCATAGGCGCGCTGCTCCTCCTCGAGCTCGTCGCGTCGCTCCTTGCCCGCGCCAGCGGCCTTGCCGCCCTCGCCGGCCAGGTGGTGGTCGAGGTCGGCCTCGCGCACGCGCAGGGCGTTCAGGCCGTCGCCCTCGGCGGTCTCGTCGACCTTGAGGTCGGGCACGATGCCCAGCGCCTGGATCGAGCGGCCCTTGGGCGTGTAGTAGCGTGCCGTGGTCAGCTTGACGGCGGTATCCGGGGTGAGCTGGCGCAGGGTCTGCACCGAGCCCTTGCCGAAGGTCTGGCTGCCCATCACGACGGCGCGCTTGTAGTCCTGCAGGGCGCCCGCGACGATCTCGGAGGCCGATGCCGACCCGGTGTTCACCAGCACCACCAGCGGCACCTTCTTGAGGGCCGCCGGCAGCTTGGCGAGCGGGTCGGTGCCCGGCTTGACCGCATAGAAATCGCGGCGGCCGTAGAAGGTGGTATTCGATTCGGGCAATTGCCCCTTGGTCGAGACGATGACCTCGTTCTGCGGCAGGAAGGCGGCCGAGACGCCGATCGCGCCCGGCAGCAGGCCACCGGGGTCGTTGCGCAGGTCCAGCACCAGGCCCTTGATGGCGGGGTCCTGGGCATACAGTTCCCTGACCTTGGCGGCCATTTCCTCGACGGTCTCTTCCTGGAACTGGCTGATGCGCAGCCAGGCGTAACCCGGTTCGACGAACTTGCCCTTGACGCTGGTCATGCGGATTTCCTGGCGCTCGACCGGCACCACCCAGGGCGCGTCGGCGCCGCGCCGGGCGATCGTCAGCATCACCTTGCTGTGCGGCTCGCCGCGCATGCGCTTGATGGCCTCGTCCAGCGACAGGCCCTTGACGGGGACGTTGTCGATGCGCGTGATCAGGTCGCCGGCCTTGATGCCGGCGCGGTAGGCCGGCGTGTCCTCGATCGGCGAGACGATTTTCACGTAGCCGTCTTCCATGGCGATCTCGACGCCGACGCCGACGAACTTGCCGGCCACTTCTTCCTGCATCTCGGCGAAGTCGTGCTGGTCCAGGTAGACGGAATGCGGGTCGAGCGAGGCGACCATGCCGGCGATGGCGTCCGACAGCAGCTTCTTGTCGTCGACCTTTTCGACGTAGTCGCTCTTGATCAGGCCGTAGACCTCGGCCAGCTGGCGCAGCTCGTCCAGCGGCAGGGGCGCATCCGCACCCTGCTGCGCGTGCGCGGAAAACTGCACGGACGCGACGGCGCCGACCGCCATCCCGATGCCGATCAGCCCGAAGTTCTTGAGTGTCTTGCGCATGTCGTCCTGCTTTAGAAGTTCACCCAGCCCGCCGGGTCGAAGGCCTTGCCGAGATGCCTGAGCTCGAAGTATAGCCCCGATTCCTCGTTGCCGCCGGTATTGCCCGCGCTGGCGATCACCTCGCCCGGCCGGACCGAATCGCCCACGCGTTTCATGAGGCTCTGGCTGTTCCCGTAGATCGACAGGTATTCACCACCATGGTTAATGATGATCAAATTGCCATAACCGCGCATCCAGCTGGAAAATACCACGCGGCCGGCCGCGATGGCGCGCACGTCGGTGCCTTCCGGCGCCTTGATGAACATGCCGCGCCAGGCCGGACCGTCGCCGCGCTTGGCGCCGAAGCGGGCGGCGATCTTGCCGGAGATGGGCGCCGGCAGGCGGCCCTTGAGGCCGGCGAACGCGCCGCTCGGCAGGTCCGCGGCCAGGGCGGTATCGGCCGCGCGCTGCGGCGTTTCCTTGGGCGCCTCGGCCACCTGCGGCTCTTCCCGCACCGGCGCCGGCGCGGGCAGCGGTTTCATCGGCTTGCCCGTCCTGGCGGCCTCGCGCGCCAGGCGGGCGCGCTCTTCCTGCAGCGCCTTGGCCCGCGCCAGCGCCTTCGCCTTCGCTTCCGCGGCGGCCCGCGCGCGCGCCGCCGCCAGTTCCTGCTGGCGCTTGCGCTCCGCCGCGGCGGCGATTTCCTGTTCGCGGATCAACCGCGTCAGCTGGTCGACCAGGCCGGTCATGCGCTGCTCGTCCTGTTCCAGGCGGCTGGCCTGCTTGCGCTGGTCGTTCAGCTTGCTCGACAGGTTGGCCAGCAGGGTGGCGCGCTTGGCCTTTTCCTTTTCCAGCAGCGCCTTCTGGTCGCGCTGCTCCTGGGCGATTTCTTCCAGCTCGTCCTTGGCGTTCTGGGTCTGGGCCTGGTTGGCCTCGACCGCCGCCAGGTTGTCGCGCAGCGACGTCAACAACTTCGCCTGCGCCTGCGACACGTAGGCCATCATCTGCAGGTCGCGGTTGATGCGGTTCGGATTGTCGCCCGACAGCAGCAATTTGATGCGGTCTTCGTTACCCGCGACATAATGTTCGCGCAGCAGCCTGGCCAGCTGCACCTTTTGGCCGGAAATGGTATCCGCCAGCCGGCCCTGTTCGGTGGAAAGATCGCGCAGCCGCGCATTGGTCGCGGCCTGTTCCTCGGACAGCTCGCGCAGCGAGCGGTTGGCGTCCGAGATGGCCTCTTCCGACGCGGCCAGTTCGTCGGCCGCGTCTTCCTTGGCGCTTTCGGTGCGGGTGATGTCCTTCTTGAGGACGCTCAGCTTTTGCTGGATGGCCGCGCGCGACTTTTCCGCGGCGGCCTTCTGCTTGCTGCGCTCGGTCTGGCGCGGCGCCGCGTGGGCGGCGCCGACGGCCAGCAGGCCCGCCAACAATCCGGTCAACAAGCCGCACAGCAGCTTGCCGGCGGCGGCTTTCTTCACGAAAAAGCGCAAGACTTACTTTGCCTTCCCTTGGTTGGCGACGGCGGCCATCTTGGCGGCGATCGCGTCCTGGTCGCCCAGGTAGTAGTGGCGGATCGGCTTGAGGTCCTCGTCCAGCTCGTACACCAGCGGGGTGCCGTTGGGGATGTTCAGGCCGACGATGTCGGCGTCGCTGATGTTGTCCAGCATCTTGATCAGGGCGCGCAGGCTGTTGCCGTGGGCCGAGATCAGGATCTTCTTGCCGGCGCGGATGGCCGGGGCGATCTCCTCGTCCCAGGCCGGCATCACGCGGGCCACGGTGTCCTTCAGGCATTCGGTCAGCGGGATCTGCGCCTTGTCCAGGCCGGCATAGCGCGGATCGGCGAACGACGTGCGCTCGTCGGACGCTTCCAGCGCCGGCGGCGGCGTGTCGTAGCTGCGGCGCCAGACCAGCACCTGCTCGTCGCCGAACTTGGCGGCGGTCTCGGCCTTGTCCAGGCCCTGCAGGGCGCCGTAGTGACGCTCGTTCAGGCGCCAGTCGTTCTTGACCGGCAGCCACATCATGTCCATCTCGTCCATCGCCAGCCACAGCGTGCGGATCGCGCGCTTGAGCACCGAGGTGTAGGCCAGGTCGAAGGTGAAGCCGGCGTCGCGCAGCTGCTGGCCCGCCAGTTTCGCTTCCTTGACGCCCTTCTCGGTCAAGTCGACGTCGGTCCAGCCGGTGAAGCGGTTTTCCAGGTTCCAGGTCGATTCGCCGTGGCGCATGAATACGATTTTGTACATAAGCGTCTTTTCTATAAAAAAGTGTGCATGAAATCCCTATCCGACTTCTATTTTATAATGCCGGAATTCAGTTCAACCAACGGAAACTTCGTGAATTTCATCCTCGACCATCTCTTTACCGTTGCCATCGCCGTCGCCTCGGGCGGCGCCCTGCTGGTGATGTCCCTGGCCCCGCGCGGCCGCCAGGCCACGCCGACGCAGGCAACCCAGATGCTCAACCGCGGCAAAAGCACCGCCGTGGTCGATGTGCGCAGCCCCGAAGAATTTGCTGCCGGGCACTTGCGTGATGCGAAGCACATTCCGCTGGCCGACCTGGCCAACCGCCTCAAGGAGCTGGACAAGGCCAAGGTCAAGACCGTGATCGTCGTCGACCAGAGCGGCAATCGCGCCGCCAAGGCCGCCAGCCAGTTGAAAGCGGCGGGGTTCGACGATATCTATACCCTGGAAGGCGGCATCGCGGCCTGGACGGCCGCTGGCTTGCCCCTGATCAAATAACCGAAAGGATCATGTCATGACAGCCCACGTCGTTCTCTACCACACCGCAAGCTGCCCCTACTGCGTGCGCGCCGAGCGCCTGCTGGAAGCCAAGGGAGTCAGCGACATCGAACGCATCCGCATCGACCTCGATCCGGAACAGCGCGCCATCATGATGCAGCGCACCGGCCGCCGCACCGTGCCGCAGATCTACGTGGGCGACACCCACGTGGGCGGCTTCGACGACCTGTACGCACTCGACCAGCAGGGCCGCCTGGACCCGCTCCTGAAGGGCGAAGCGGCCTGATTTTCCGGCCTCGCCGGGGCGCCGGAAACGGCGTCCCGCACGCTTTCCGCTGGCTTGCCGCGCAGCCCGGCAGGCCTGCCGGCGCACGCGGCAACGCTATTGCATCCGAATTGGTTTTGATACAATTGCCGATGCCTTGATACTCAAGCATCTTGAACGACAGGTTCGTCGTTCTTCACACAATTAAACGAAAGCGTTCCATGGCTGACGAAAACCTGCAACCCGTATTCCAAATCCAGCGTGTCTACCTGAAAGACCTGTCGCTGGAACAACCGAATTCCCCGGCGATCTTCCTGGAGCAGGAAGCCCCGACCATCGAGGTCTCGCTGGACGTCGGCGCCGAAGGCATCGCCGATGGCATCTACGAATCGACCGTCACCATCACCGTGACCGCCAAGGTCAAGGACAAGGTCGCTTTCCTGGTCGAAGGCAAGCAGGCTGGCATCTTCGAAGCACGCAACATCCCGGCTGACCAGATGGATCCGCTGCTGGGCATCGGCTGCCCGAACATCATCTATCCTTACCTGCGCAGCAACATCGCCGACGTGATCACCCGTGCCGGCTTCCCGCCCGTGCACCTGGCCGAGATCAACTTCGAAGTGTTCTACCAGCAGCGCCGCCAGGCACTGGCCGAGCAGGCCGCCGGCACCCAGGCTGTCCAGTAATACCCACCGAGGCGTCCCGCGCCGCCCTGCCGGGGCGGGGCCGGACGCCTTTTTCTTCTGCCTTTCGGCGCGACGCGTTTTCCCAAAGGCCAAGCCATGCGCTCCATCCGCAGCCATTCCCGTCTCCTTGCCGCCGGCATCCTGTCGCTGGTCTCGTGCGCGGCCCATGCCTTCGATTTCAAGACCGTGGGCGCACGCCCCGTCGTGCTGTACGATGCCCCGTCGGCCAAGGGCGCCAGGTTGTACGTGGCGCCCAGCGGCATGCCGGTCGAGGTGGTGCTCAGCTACGGCGAATGGGTCAAGGTGCGCGACGCCGCGGGCGACATGGCCTGGACCGAGGCGCGCGGCCTGTCCGCGAAGCGCAACGTGATCGTGCGCGTGGCCGGCACCAAGGTACGCTCCGCACCGGAAGACAATGCGCCCGTCGTCATGACGGCCGACAAGAACGTCCTGCTCGAGCTGGTCGACCCGGATGCCGGGCCATGGGTGCGCGTGCGCCACCGCGACGGCATCAGCGGCTACGTCAAGGCCAGCGAGATCTGGGGCATCTAAGCCAGGAGACCCATGCAAGAAGTCAAATCCTCCCAACCGATCACCGTCCTGGGCGCCGGCGCCTGGGGCACCGCCGTCGCGATCGCGCTGGCGGCGCGCCACGACGTGCTGCTGTGGGGCCGCAATCCCGACCAGATGGCGCGCCTCGGCGCCGCCCGCGACAATACCGATTACCTGGCCGGCTTCCCGTTCCCGGACACGCTGCGGGTGAGCGCCGACCTCGACGCCGCCGTGGCCCACGTCGCGTCCGGCGCCGCGGCCGCGCCGGGCGCGGAACCGCTGCTGATCCTGGCCTGCCCCGTGGCCGGCCTGCGCCCGCTGCTGGAACGGCTCAAGGGCCGCGCGATCCCGAACGTCGTCTGGCTGTGCAAGGGTTTCGAATACGGCACCGGCCTGCTGCCGCACCAGGTGGTGCACGAGGTGCTGGGCGACGACGTGCCCGGCGCCGCGCTGTCCGGCCCCTCGTTCGCCCAGGAAGTGGCGCGCGGCCTGCCGTGCGCGCTGACCGTGGCGTCGGCGTCGGCCGCCTTGCGCGAGCGCGTCGTGTCGCTGGTGCACGGCAATAACATCCGCGTCTATTCCTGCGACGACCTCGTCGGCGTCGAGGTGGGCGGCGCGGTGAAGAACATCCTGGCGATCGCCACCGGCACGGCCGACGGCCTGGGACTGGGCCTGAACGCGCGCGCGGCGCTGATCACGCGCGGCCTGGCCGAGATCACGCGCCTGGGCACCGCCCTGGGCGCGCAGGCCGGCACCTTCATGGGCCTGACCGGCATGGGCGACCTGATCCTGACCTGCACGGGCGACCTGTCGCGCAACCGCCGCGTCGGCCTGGCACTGGCCCAGGGCAAGCCGCTCGACCAGATCGTCAGGGAACTCGGCCACGTGGCCGAAGGCGTGCCCTGCGCCAAGGCGGTACGCGAGCTGGCGGCCAGGATGGGCGTGGACATGCCGATCACCAATGCGGTGGCGGGCGTGCTGTTCGACGGGGATGCGGCGCCGGACATGGTGGCGCAGCTGATGGAGCGGGATCCGCGTAACGAGCTGGCGTAGCGGTTCGCGGCGATGCCAGCGGCCGTGCAGGGTGCGCACGGGGTGCGCACCCTACGGGGCGTGGCCGGAAACCGGGGCCGGCGCCCCGAAAGAAAAACCGGGCGCGGACCCCTAGCGCACCGGCCCGCCGCTGTTGTCGCCCGGATGCAGCAGGATGGTCAAGAGGGCCACCGCGTCCTTGACGGCGCGCACCGAATGCGGTTCGCCGCCGGCCAGGTAGACCATGTCGTTCGGATGCAGGATCGTCGTGCGGCCGTGGGCCTCGAAGGCGATTTCCCCTTCCAGGCACAGCAGCGTGATCTCGCCTTCCACGCTGTGCTCGGGCATCGGCTTGTCGGTCGGCAGCACCAGCCGGATCAGTTCCATGTGGTCGGTCTTGATCAGGGCAATCGACGTGAAGTTCGCGATGTCGTCCTCGCCGCGCTGCAGCGCGATCCGTTCCCCCGATACTGCATGCTGCAAAGCCATGTTCAAATCTCCTGATTTACGCGTCGTCGAAAACCTGCGGCACCCCGCGTAGCCAGGTGACCAGCGCGGTGGCGTCCTTGAATCCCTGCGCGAGCTGCGGCACCAGTTTTTCCGGGGCATTGATGTCGAGCTTCGTCTCGATCCAGACGAAATAGCTCTTGAGCTTCAGGTAGTCGACCAGCGGATGGGCGGGGTCGAAGCCCTTGGGCGGGCGCTGCAGCTTGTCTTCCGGATTCAGGTCGCCATAGGTCGCGCGCAGATGTTTATTCTTCAACATTTTGGAGAATCCTGTCGCATCGTTGACCACGTGCTCGCGGATCGCCTTCAGCCGCGCCGGCGGCGGCAGGTATTCGCCGGCGCCGAACAGCAGCGTGCCGTCGGCCTCGATGTGGAAATAATAGGTCGGGCCGCCGCCCTCGCTGGGGCGGCGCTTGTTGCCCGGCGCGATACCGGCCGAGAAATGCGTCTTGTACGGGGTCTTGTCGTGGGAGAAGCGGGTGTCACGCTGGAAGCGGAACATCGCCTTCTTCGGGTCGCAGGCGAGGATCTGCCGGTCGAACTTGCCGATCTCCTTGATCAGCTCGGTGAGCACATCGAGGAACTCGACGCGCAGGATGTCGTAGCGCGGCTTGTTCATGATGAACCAGGGACGGGTGTTGTTCTCGCGGAGCTCGGTCAGGAATTGCGTCAGGTCGCGCAGGTGCATGGATATCGTCGGTGTCGTGTACAACGGGTTTCAGGGAGTCTGGCGCGGGCGCCGGCCGACGGTGACGTCGAGCTTCGCCTCGCGGTTCTTGCGCATCACGGTCAGCGTGGCCTTGCCGCCCGGCGGCAGGTCGGCAATCAGGTTCATCATGTCGTTGGTGCTGGCGACCCGCTTGCCCTCGACGGCGAGCAGGATGTCGCCCGGACGCACGCCGGCGCGGTCGGCCGGGCTGCCGCGCACGACGCCGGCGATGATCGCGCCCTCCTCGCGCCCCAGGCCGAAGCTGCGCGCCAGTTCCGGCGTGATGTCCTGGGATTCGACGCCGATCCAGCCGCGCACCACCTGGCCGTGCTTGACGATGGCGTCGAGCACGCTCTTGGCCGTGGTGACCGGGATCGCGAAGCCGATGCCCACCGAGCCACCGGTCTGCGAATAGATCGCCGAATTGATGCCGAGCAGGTTGCCGCGCGTATCGACCAGCGCGCCGCCCGAGTTGCCGAAGTTGATCGCGGCGTCGGTCTGGATGAAGTTCTCGAAGTGGTTGATGTGCAGGTTGTTGCGGCCCAGCGCGGAAATGATGCCCAGCGTGACCGTCTGGCCGACGCCGAACGGATTGCCGATGGCCAGCACCACGTCGCCCACGCGCGCCCGGGCCGGATCGCCCAGCACGATCACCGGCAGGCGGTCGGCGCGGATGCGGATCACGGCCAGGTCGGTCTCGGGATCGGTGCCGACGATGGTCGCGGCGGCCTTGCGGCCGTCGGCCAGGCCGACCTCGATCTCGTCGGCGCCTTCGATCACGTGGTAGTTGGTGAGGATGTAGCCGTCGCTGCTGACGATCACGCCGGAACCCAGGCTGGCCATCTGCTCCTGCGGCGGCAGCTTGTCGCCGAAGAAGCGGCGGAAGAACGGGTCCTTGAGCAGCGGGTGCGCATCGCGCATCGCCTTGCTGGTGAGGATGTTGACCACCGCCGGCATCGCGCGCCCGGCCGCCTCGCGGAAGCTGCCGGGTGCGGCGCCGTCCGCCGCCTGCAGCACCGGCACCGGCTGCCCCGCGCCGCCGACCGTGACGCGCGCCGGCGCACGCTCCAGCCACCCCGGCCGCACGACGGCGAGCACCGCGAGGAGTGCGGCGAGCACGCCGAGCGCGATCGTGACGGTCTGGGCGAACAGCAGCCAGTAGCGGCGCATGGTGTTATCCAGGTTATTTTTTCAGGGAATCCCGGATCTCGCGCAGCAGGAGGATGTCCTCGGGCGGCGGCGGGGGCGGGGCGGCCGGCTTGGCGTCTTCCTCGCGCTGCAAGGAGTGACGCAGGCGGTTCATCAGGCGCACCATCTGGAAGATGACAAAGGCCAGGATCAGGAAGTTCAGCAGGATCGTGATGAAGTTGCCGTAGGCCAGCACGGCGCCGGCCTTCTTGGCTTCGGCCAGCGACAGGCCGTAGGCCTGGCCGTTCAGCGGAATGTAGTAGCTGGCGAAGTCCAGGCCGCCGAACAGCTTGCCGATCGGCGGCATGATCACGTCCTGCACCAGCGAGTCGACGATCTTGCCGAAGGCACCGCCGATGATGACGCCGACGGCAAGGTCGACCACGTTGCCTTTCATGGCAAATTTCTTGAATTCTTCGAACATCGCCATCCTGGCCCTCCTTGTCCTTTTAAAAATGTTGTATTTCCAAGACGATGATACAGGAATCTTGTGTCGTGTCTCCCTAGAGCAATCCCCTACTGTCAAAAGTGTTTCTAAAGAAAATGCATATTGTGAACAGCGCCTTAGTAATGCAAAGGGTTATTCTTTAGTTTGCAAAACTGTTCACATATAATGGCTCGTTACCAGAAGGGTTTTTACTGCATTGCAACATTTTTCGTTGCAATCATCATTCGCATTTGACGAACGGAGTTGGTATGAGTAATGAGAAGCAGGTCGATACGGGCCGGCGAGGCTTGCTCGTGGCTACATGCGCGGCGGGCGGGGTTGTCGGTGTTTCAACGGCCGGGGTACTGGTCAGCACGCTACAGCCGTCCGAGCGAGCGAAGGCCGCCGGCGCTCCCGTCGAAGTGGACATCTCCGACGTCAAGCCCGGCGAAATGAAAGTGGTGGAATGGCGCGGCAAGCCGGTGTGGATCCTGCGCCGGACACCGGAAATGATGGCCAGCCTGCCGAAGAACGACAATCTGGTGGCCGATCCGAAGTCCGACAAGTCGTTCCAGATCGACATGCCGGAGTACGCCAAGAACGAATTCCGCGCGCGCCCCGAGCACAAGGAAGTGCTGGTCACGGTGGGCATCTGCTCCCACCTGGGCTGCTCGCCCTCCTCCCGCTTCACCGAAGGCCCCCAGCCCAACCTGCCGGACGACTGGCACGGCGGCTTCCTGTGCCCGTGCCACGGCTCCACCTTCGACCTGGCCGGCCGCGTCTTCAAGAACAAGCCGGCGCCGGCCAACCTCGATGTTCCCCCCTATATGTATCTGTCCGATAACAAGATGGTGATCGGCAAAGACGAGAAAGGCGAGGCATAACATGGGCGCGTTCAAGGAAACCAAGCTTCCGGCCGACGCGCCGGCCGGCGACAAGGCGCTGGCCTGGGTCGACGACCGCTTCCCGCTGACCAAGCTGTGGAACGACCAGTGGGGCAAGTACTACGCACCGAAGAACTTCAACGTCTGGTACCTGTTCGGCTCGCTGGCCATGCTGGTGCTGGTGCTGCAGATCGTCACCGGCATCTTCCTCACGATGCACTACAAGCCTGACGCCAACCTTGCGTTCGGCTCGGTCGAGTACATCATGAAGGAAGTGCCCTGGGGCTGGCTGGTGCGCTACATGCACTCGACCGGCGCCTCGGCCTTCTTCATCGTCGTCTACCTGCACATGACCCGGGGCCTGCTGTACGGCTCCTACCGCAAGCCGCGCGAGCTGATCTGGCTGTTCGGCTTCGCGATCTTCCTGTGCCTGATGGCCGAGGCCTTCTTCGGCTACCTGCTGCCCTGGGGCCAGATGTCGTACTGGGGCGCCCAGGTGATCGTCAACCTGTTCGGCGCGATTCCCGTGATCGGCAACGACCTGTCGCTGTGGATCCGCGGCGACTACGTGGTGTCGGACGCCACCCTGAACCGCTTCTTCGCCTTCCACGTGATCGCGATCCCGCTGGTGCTGCTGGGCCTGGTGGCCGCCCACCTGATCGCGCTGCACGAAGTCGGCTCGAACAACCCGGACGGCATCGAGGTCAAGGAAAACCTGGGCCCGGACGGCCACGGCGTCGACGCCATCCCGTCGCATCCGTACTACACGACCAAGGACCTGTTCGGCGTGTCGATGTTCCTGCTGATCTACAGCGCCATCGTGTTTTTCGCGCCGGAAATGGGCGGCTACTTCCTGGAGTACAACAACTTCATCCCGGCCGACTCGCTCAAGACCCCGCCGCACATCGCCCCGACCTGGTACTTCACGCCGTTCTACTCGGTGCTGCGCGCCACCACGTCCGACTTCATGTGGGTCGTGATGGCCGGCCTGGCCGCCTACGTCGTGTTCATCTGGCTGCGCTCGCGCCTGTCGCAGAAGACCAAGCTCGGCATCACCGTGCTCGCCATCGTGCTCGAGATCGGCATGCTGCCGCAGGTGCTCGACGCGAAGTTCTGGGGCGTGGTGCTGTTCGGCTCGGCCGTCGTGATCCTGGCCCTGCTGCCTTGGCTCGACCATTCGCCGGTGCGCTCGATCCGCTACCGTCCGAACTGGCACAAGACCGTGTACGGCGTGTTCTTCGTCGCCTTTCTGGTGCTGGGTTATCTCGGCACCCAGTTGCCGACGCCGGCCTTCACGCTGCTGGCCCAGGCCTGCACGCTGTTGTACTTCAGCTTCTTCCTCCTGATGCCGTGGTGGAGCACCTGGGGCCGCTTCAAGCCGGTCCCGACCCGTGTCACCTTCACCCCGCATTGATGCTGGAAACTAGCCAAAGGACAACCATGAACTTTTCGAAGAAATTGCTCGCGGTCCTGGCGCTGTTGCCGGGACTCGTGTTCGCCAGCGAAGGCGGCGTGGCGCTGGACCGCGCGCCGGAGCGCAGCGACATCGCCTCGCTGCAGAACGGCGCCAAGCTGTTCGTCAACTACTGCCTGAACTGCCACTCGGCGTCGTCGATGCGCTACAACCGCCTGCGCGACCTGGGCCTGAACGAGGACCAGATCAAGAACAACCTGCTGTTCTCGGGCGAAAAAGTGGGCGACATGATGAATATCGCGATGCGTCCGGCCGATGCGAAAGCGTGGTTCGGCGCCGTGCCGCCGGACCTGACGGTGATCGCGCGCGCCAAGGCGTCCAGCGCCGGCAGCGGCGCCGACTACCTGTACACCTACCTGCGCTCGTTCTACAAGGACGACGCCCGCCCGACCGGCTGGAACAACCTGGTCGTGCCGAACGTGGCGATGCCGCACGTGCTGTGGGAAATGCAGGGCGTGCGCACCATCAAGATGGTCGAGGAAGCGGACCCGCACGAGAAGGGCAAGACCGTGCACCGCTTCGACGGCTTCGAGCAGGTGACGCCGGGCACGATGACCACGCAGGAATTCGATGCCCAGGTCGCCGACCTGGTCGCCTACATGAGCTGGATGGCCGAACCGACACGCGACCTGCGCAAGCGCCTCGGCGCGATCGTGGTGATCTTCCTGTCGCTGTTCGCGTTCCTTGCCTGGCGCCTGAACGAGTCGTATTGGAAAGGCGTAAAGTGAGCTGATTGCCCGTGCCGGCGCCTGGCGCAGTTGCCTTACGCAGTTGCCCGGCGCAGTTGCCCGGTTATAATGCGAGCAATGTCTATTCTGGGGTGGGCCGCGTGGCCTCACCCCTTTGTTACTTGAAGGAACTATAAACCATGATGGTTCTCTATTCCGGCACCACGTGCCCGTTCTCCCAACGCTGCCGCCTCGTCCTGTTCGAAAAGGGCATGGACTTCGAGGTGCGCGACGTCGACCTGTTCAACAAGCCGGAAGACATCTCCACGATGAACCCGTACGGCCAGGTGCCGATCCTGGTCGAGCGCGAACTGATCCTGTACGAATCGAACATCATCAACGAGTACATCGACGAACGCTTCCCGCACCCGCAACTGATGCCGGCCGACCCGCTGATGCGCGCCCGCGCCCGCCTGATGCTGTTCAACTTCGAAAAAGAGCTGTTCGTCCACGTGAACACGCTGGAAAACGAGCGCAGCAAGGTCGGCGACAAGAGCCACGACAAGGCCCGCGCCGAAATCCGCGACCGCCTGACGACGCTGGCGCCGCTGTTCCTGAAGAACAAGTACATGCTGGGCGACGAATTCTCGATGCTGGACGTGGCCATCGCCCCGCTGCTGTGGCGCCTGGACCACTACGGCATCGAACTGTCGAAGACCGCGGCCCCGCTGATGAAATACGCCGAGCGCATCTTCTCGCGCCCGGCCTACATCGAAGCGCTGACCCCGTCCGAAAAGGTCATGCGCCGCTGATCTTCCCGTCCGGCGGCTGGCGCCGCCGGACACCGTTGCATGCCCTGCTTCGACGCCGCCGGCGAATCGAAGTACACTGCCTGTGACTTCCGTTTCATTGCGATCCCGAACATGCCCGACATCTCCACCAAGCCGTACCTGCTGCGTGCCATCTACGAATGGTGCACGGACAGCGGCTACACGCCCTACCTGGCCGTCAAGGTCGACGCCGCGACCACCGTCCCGATGGAATACGTCAAGAAGGGCGAGATCATCCTGAACATCAGCTACGGCGCCACATCGGGCCTGAAGATGGACAACGACGCCATCACCTTCCGCGCCCGCTTCAACGGCGTCTCGCGCGAGCTGTACATCCCGGTGCACAACGTGCTGGCGATCTACGCCAACGAAAACGGCCAGGGCATGGCCTTCGACGTGAGCACGACGGCGGCCGAGACGCCGGCGCCGGCGTCTCCTGCCGTGGAACCTGCCGCTGGGCCGGGGCTGTCGGCGGTGCCGAACGCGTCGGAAGCGCCGTCGCAGCCGGACGGCGACAACGAACCGCCCAAAAAAGGCGGACGGCCGACGTTGACCCGTATCAAATAAGGGTATAATTCTCGCCACATTGCCGGCTTAGCTCATCAGGTAGAGCAGTTGATTTGTAATCATCAGGTGGCGGGTTCGAGTCCTGCAGCCGGCACCAAAATTTAGCTTTGAAAACAGTGCCTTAGATGACCTTCCTCTAAGGCATTTGTCTTTGTGAATCTTCAATAGGTACATTTTAGGTGCACCTACGATCACAGAGGCTCAATGACGACATTCGTTAAGATCGACGCAGGCGCATGGAAAGCCATCATCCGCAAGCAGGAGTGGCCCATCACTTCCAAGGCTTTCCGAACAAAACGCGACGTCAACGACTAGGCGCGCAGCACCGGAGATAAGTGGTTCGCGGGGTGTACATCTCGCGGGCCGGCGCCGAGCGCCTGACCGTCAAAGAGGCGCTGCAGCGGTATCTGAAGGAAGTCACACCGACCAAGACGCCGACCACGTAGCGCAGCGAGAAGATCACGGCCGAGCACCTGGCGGGCTTTCTCGGCAAGTACTCGATGGCAGCGCTCTCAGCGACTTGGTCGCATCCTATCGCGATCATCGTATCGCCGCAGGCAAGTCAAACAACACGGTGCGGATCGAGCTGGCCTTGCTCAGCAACCTGTTCACCATCGCTATTCAGGAATGGGGCCTGGGCCTCACTCACAATCCTGTGTCCGCGATCCGCAAGCCAAGTCCCGGAAAAGGCCGTGACCGCCGCCTTAGCTAGGCTGAAGAAAAACGTCCGCTGCAGGCTGTCGACCAGCACAGCAATCCGATGCTTGGCTGGATTGTGCGCATCGCCATCGAGACAGGCATGCGCCAGTCAGAGATTCTGAACCTACGCACCGCCCAAATGAACTTGGATCGCGCGTGGCAAGGCCGACTGATACTAAGAATAACTCTGCCCGCACGGTTCCACTCACTATAGTTGCGGCTTCCGCGTTCAAAGCAGCCCTCAAGAACCTGCTTCGGCCTAAGACAAGTGATCGGCTTCCCACCTACGACAAAGTTCTTCGACGCTTGGTTCGGCAAGGTTGTCAACCACATGCTGCTCACCGTATTTATGGACGCCGTCACGACCCTTAGTATGCGTATCGCCAAGGCCTTCGTTTCACAGGTCGCTGCCGCTGCCGACACCAGTCATAGCTTGGCGAAGGCATTCGAATTTGCGCTCCTTTCGATAACGCTTATTGTTGTCACCTGGCAGATTCCGAACATAGCGTCCGGTATTGCCGGCGGCGCAGCAGTATCAGGAGCACGCGAATGGGCTACTGCCATGGTTGCGTCGATGCGGAATGGAGGAGCCTCGTCCGGGAGTTCGTTCTCATCGAAAAGCGGAAGTAGCTAAGTCAGCGGTGCGCCGGGTCAGTCCGATGCTCATCAGGATCCAGATCCTCGGCAAAGCATGTTCCAGCTTCCAGGCGAGCGACATTGGGTCGCTTATAAATAACAAAATAGTCCTTTAGGGCAATATTTTGTCACGTTACGCTACACTACGGCAACTATGTCTCTATTGGAGTTCAGATGAATCGCAGTTCCGTTATCGCCCTTGCCGCTGTTGCCACGATCCTGGCTGGCTGTCTGGTCCCGGAAAAGTTCGCAGCTAAAGCTAACTTTCAGCCGGATGGGAGCTACTCGTTCTCGTATGCAGGCACTGCAGTGCATGGGATGGCAGCGCTACAGCTTGCAAAGACGGGAAAGCTCAGCGCCAAAGACGATGCGTCCCTTGGAAGCGAGGTTTCGAAGATGACACGAAACCCTGATGTGCGGTCCATTAGCTATAAAGGAAATGGCCGGTACGATCTCACGCTAGAAGCGAAACGCAACAAGGGACAAGCGCTCGACCTGCTCGGCATCGTCAATGTGAAGACCGGCAAGGATGGCATCGTCACGATCAGTTCGCCGGAAATTAACGAGAAAAGTAAGAAAGAGTTATCGCAGCTCGGCATCAAAATCGACGGCACCCTGGACGTAACGATCCCTAAAAATGCAGAAGTGATCTCTCACAACGCGACAGGGACGCCAACGTTTTTCGGTTTGGTTGGTACTTACTCCTGGAAAATTGGCAGCGTCGAGCAACGCCCGATGATGAAGTTTCGCTTTAAAGGGTAGGTCCAAGTGCAGCTTCATCAAACAACTCGCGAAGAACGCGCCTACCATGTCGTACGAATGCGAGCCAATTTCGCGATCGAAGATATGCATGCGCAAACTGATGACCTCGACCTGCAGCAACGCTACATCGACGGCGATATCACGTTGGCTGACATGCTCGCGCAAGCTCATAATTTCGCGCGCCGCTTGGCGAATGCGAACAGTCCGGGCCGTCTCGCGAACAGACATTGCCCACCTGCTAAAGCGTGAAGGCATGTCAGCCTGACGGACTTGACTGCGACTGCCGAAGGCGAGAAGATCGCGCCCAAGAAAGCTGTCAAAGACTACGAACCCGGCTTCATCCACGTCGATATCAAGTACTGCCACAGATGCAGGACGAGACCTCGCGCCGCTATCTGTTCGCTGCCATCGATCGTGCAACACGCTGGGTTTTCATGCATATCTATGGAGATATGACTGAGGCAAGCGGTATTAATTTTCTGCGTCGGCTCAAGCTGGCCTCGCCTATCAAAATCAATAAGATCCTCACCGACAACGTCTCGTAATTTACCGGCCGCTTCACCAACAAAGACAAGAAGCCCAGCGGCAAACATGCTTTCGACGTCGCCTGCGCAGGCCTGCCTGCCGAGCATCGGCTGGCACCGCCGCGTCACCCGCAAACCTACGGCATAGTCGAACGTTTCAACGGACGCATCAACGAGTTGCTTCGGCAGACCCATTTCGATAGCAGGGCCGATTTACAGCTACATTGCTGAATTATCTGAATCTGTACAACCACCGTATTCCACAACGCGCCATCGGCAGCCCCTAACCATCCTCGCGCTCAAGGAATGGCAGCAAAAGCGACCAGAGTTATTCGTTGAACGCGTTTATCACAGAACGGGATTCGACAGTTAGGCCCAGCGACCTGTGGAGAAGTGCTTAGAGATTGTAGTCAGCGCTACTCAACGGCATTGACTTATCGGTGCAGAGTAGCGCAGCCAGCAATAGCATGAAACGCATGGCGCGTCGCCATCCATCTTACTGCGTGAACGCGATGAGTGCCATCTTCAGCTCGCGCATCCCATCCGGCGCATAGATCGCAATCGCCTGCGCCTTCAACGCATTCTCGTAGAGCCCGTTTTTGGTTGGCAGCAGAAAGTAATAGGTGTCTGGACGAACCGGCACTGCCGTCGGCTCACTAGCAATCAAACGAAAAATGTAGAACGCGCCCACCAGTTCACATTGCGATCAATCAAGCTGAGCAAAATCAGTACGTACAATGAAAGTTGTTCGCCCTGTCGCTACCTGTCATGGCAACAGCAGAGCCCGTCTCTTGCTTATTATCAAGGCCGTCTGAGAGCGCTTGGTTACCTTAGCCGATGGAAATTTGACAGCATTACACCATCGGAGGCGACACATGGACGGAAGCCAAGCGATTGCGGTGGGAGCTGCGCTGTCGGCGTTCGGTCACGATGCGCAGCACGACCGCCTGATGCGCCTGGACTTCCCCCGCAACGACGGTCCGGATCGCATCCTCCTGCCGAATCGACTCAATGCGCACGAGGAAGTCTCGCAGTGCTTCCGCTTCGAGGTCGAACTCCTGTCGGACGACGCGCAGATTCCCCTGAAGGCGATGATGGCCAGGATGGTCACGATCTCGCTCGTGCGCGAGGACGGATCGCTGCGCTATTTCAACGGCTACATCACTGAATTCCGTTTTCTTCGCACCGATGGTGGCTTCGCGTTCTACCATATGGTGCTCGAACCCTGGCTGGCATTCGCGAAGCTGCGCAAGGACAACCGTTCGTTCCTCGGCAAGAGCGTCATCGAAATTACCGAGCTCACCTTTGCCCATTACCGTCAGAACGACTGGAATCCGGTCATCGTTGGCGAGTATCCACGGCTGACCTGCGCCAACCAGTATGACGAGACCGACTACAACCATCTGCACCGGCGGTGGGAGGAGATCGGACTGCACTATTACTACGAGCACCGGGCCGACGGGCACACGCTCTTTCTCAGCGACCGGAGCACGCTCGCCCAGTCCATCGATCCGACCGGGATCGACGACTCTGGCGAGATCCCATTCCGTGACCAGGCCGGCTCGCTCGAAGACGACGGCATCCGCGAATGGGGTGCCGTGCGCCGGCTCGGCTCCGGCCAGACGACCCTGGCCAGCTTCGACTACAAGAACCCGGTCGCGCAGCGCTCGACTGCCGAGTCGCTCAACAAGCAGGGTGACGTCTACCCTTACGAAATCTATGAGAACACGGGCGCGTACGGTTTCCGCACCCATGACGAGGGCGAGCAGCTCGCACAGCAGCGCATGGGGGAGTACGACGCGAACACGCAAGCCTTCGAAGCGCGCGGCAACGACCGCACCGCCCAGCCGGGGCGGTGCTTCAAGCTCGGCGGCCACTTCAGCGCCGAGCTGCGCGTTCCCAAGCACGGCGAGCCGGCCCAGCCCAGCATCCGCGACCGCGACTACCTGATCCTCTCCGTCGACCACGAGGCCAGCAACAACTACCAGGCCGGGCCAGGCGCGCCATCGCATTACGAAAACACTTTCCGCTGCGTGCGCAAGGACATCCAGTGGCGCCCAGGTCGCCACTACAACAGCCAGCCCTGCGTCTATCACGGCATCCAGACCGCCATCGTGGTTGGCCCGGCCGGCACCGAGATTCATACCGATGGCTACGGGCGGGTCAAGATCCAATTCCACTGGGACCGGCTGGGCAAGCGCGACGAGAACAGCTCGGCCTGGGTGCGTGTGATGTCGCCGGGCGCTGGCGTCGAGTTCGGGCATATCCGCCTCCCGCGGGTGGGCGAGGAAGTGGGCGTGGTCTTCGTCAACGGGAACATCGACCATCCACTGATTCTTGGGGCGCTGTACAACCACACCCACATGCCGCCGTGGCGGTTGCCTGAGCAGCAGGCCTTGAGCGGTCTGCGCAGCCGCGAGCTGCAGGCAGGCGAAGCGAGTGGGCGTGGCAACCACCTCATCCTGGACGACACGAAGGAACAGATCCAGGCACAGCTGAAAAGTGACCATCTCGCCAGCCAGCTCAGCCTCGGCCATATCAACCGCATCGAAGACAATGCCGGCCGTAAGGACGCGCGCGGCCAAGGCTTCGAGCTGCGCACCGACGGCATTGGTGCGGTGCGCGCGCAGCAGGGCCTGCTGCTCAGCACTGAAGGACGGCCGAACGCTCGCGCCCATATCACCGACATGGCGGAGACGCTGGCGCGCATGGCGCAGGGCCAGGAGTTGCACGACAGCCTGTCGCAGGTCGCCCAACAGGCGCACGCGCACCAGCCGGGCGACCAGGACCAAGTCGCTACCGCGCTGAAGGCGCAGGTCGATGCCCTCAAAGGCCAAGGGGGCCTACCTGCGCAAGGCGAATTCCCGGAATTCCAGGCTCCCCATCTGCTTCTAGCCAGCCCCGCCGGCATCGAAACCAGCACGCAGGGTTCCACCCACCTGATGAGCGTGGAGCACACCGCCCTGACCAGCGGCGGCCATGCCAGCCTGAGCGCGGGCAAGAGCCTGCTCGTCAGTGTAAAGGAAGCGGTGCGCATGTTCGCCTACAAGGCCGGCATGAAGCTGGTGGCGGCCAGCGCCGACATCGACATCACCGCCTTGAAGGACAGCGTCAACATCCTGGCTAAGCTCAACATCACCCATACCGCCAACCGGATCACGATCACGGCAAAGGAAGAGGTGGTGATCAACGGCGGCACCAGCTTCAGCCGCTGGAACGCATCCGGGATCGTCCATGGCACCAACGGCAACTGGGTCCAACACGCGGCGCATCATAGCTTCGTCCCCGGCAAGAGCGAAGGCACGCCGAGCTTGCCGCAGCCCGTGCAGCTGGCGCCGGGACAGCTTGATCTGTACCACCAGTATGTGAATTCGGAAGGCAGCAAGAAGCAAGGGATCCGGCAAGGCGAATACACCGTCGTCGACGCCGAAGGTGGCGTCCATCAAGGGAGGCTTGATGGCAACGGCTTTGCCAGCGTGGCCGGCCTGCCGATGGGAATGGCCACGGTCAGCTACGGCAAGGACCCGCGCGACCCGTGGGATGAAGACAGTTACTTCGGACAGGCAACCGAATGGCCGACCGTGGCGCCGCCCGAAACTGGCGCCAATGCCGCGGCAGCCTCTGATCGGACAGCGCCGGCACCGAGGAGGCAGAACCCCGGACTGCTTGCCGGCGCCAAAACTGCGGCAAGCAGTCTCAACGGCGCAGCCGGCAAGTTCGGCGCGATTGCGCAAGCCGCGCAGCAAGCGGCCAGCGCGGTGCAGTCGCTGCCAAAAGGCGGCGCGCAAGCATTGCTGGCGCCGGTAGGGCAGGCGGCCATGGCCAATGTCGCGGGCAAGCTCCCGGGCGGCGCGACGGTCCTGGATACCTACGGCGCATTCAGTACCGGCAAGCCTGCCGCCGCCGTCGCGTCCACCTTCGGTTTGCCCGGATCGCTACCGCGCATCGGCGTGGAAGTTCCGCTCTCGATCCCGAAAAAATCCGTCATATAAAAAGATAAAAAGCCACCATGACCGAACCCACGCAAGCCCCGTCCAAGCCCGCCGAACGCGCGCCGGAAGTCGCAGTCGCCCCGCTCAACACAATAGACAAGCGAGACATCGGCGCCGGCGCCGCCGCCTTCGACAAATGGCTGCGCAAGATTAGCTACGACTACGTCACGCTGGAGCGCCTGAGTACCGTGGCCGGCAGCCTTCCGGTGATCGGCAACATCATGGCGCTGATCGACGCCATCATGGACATGGTGGAGGTAATCCAGAAGTACATCAATAAGAAGGAAATCGATTTCCTGCAATGGGTGAGCCTGGGCATCAACCTGATCGGCGTGGTCCCGGTGCCGCCGGCGATGAGCGCGGCGCGCATGAGCCTGCGGCCGGCGCTGCACCTGGTCCGGCAAAAGCTGGCGCTGGGCGTCAAGGATCTCGGCCCCGCGCTGATCGAGGTGCTGATCGTGCACCTCAACGCCAGGCTGGCCGGCGAGATCGAAACCTTTATCGACGGCGCGATGGGCAAGCCGGCGGGCATCCTCGACGATTGCGCCAATACTGCCGACGGCATTGCCGACGACCTGATCAAGATCCTCAATCGCTGCATCGGCAAGGAACCGCTGTTCGCGGTGGCATCCCCGGCCGAAGTTGAGGCAAAGCTGCACGACCCAAAAGTGGAAAGCAGCTGGCGCCGCATGCTTGGCGCCCTTGCCCGGCAGTACAAGAAGGCCGCGAACTATGCTGCCGCCGCGGCAGCCAGCCAGCTGCCACAGAGCGCGATAGCGGGCCTGACGGGCATCATCGGTCACCTGACCGACTTCAAGGGGGCGTTTCGCAGCAAACTCGCCGCCTTGGCCGATGAAAAGGCGCAGATGAGCATCCGGTGGATACTGATGCGGCTGCGTGACGCGGTCACCAAGCACAAGAAGCGGTATCCGGCGATGGTCCCATCAAGCAAGGGCGCGGACCACAAGAAGAACAACCCCGGCCACGAGCTGGGCGCCACCGGCCGGCAGCACCCGGCCACGGGCGACCCCAATGCCTGCAAGCTGTGCCCCGCAAAAGGCGGCACCGCGCACTCGATCAGCTTTGCCACCGGCGCCGAAACCTTCACCCACCTTGACTTCGTTCTGGATGCGCCGCTCCCCATCGAATGGAGCCGCGCCTACCGCAGCCAGCTGACCGCCTATGACCGCGGCAATCTCGGACCGCGCTGGCTCACCCCGTACAGCACCCGCATCGACGTCGTCGGCCAGGGCAAGCCGGCGGGCCTGGTCTACCACGCCGCCGACGGCCGCAGTCACCACTATCCGTGGCTCGGCACTGGCCAGTCGCACCACGACCCGGTCGAACAGATCACGCTCACCCGCATGAGCGCCACCCTGCTTACGCTCGACTTCGGCAAGCCGCTGCCGGAGGACGAACCCAGCCCTTGGCGCGAAACCTACGAGTTGGTCGACACCGTGCGCGCCAAGGCAGCCGACCTGGGCAAGGAGCATTTTCGGCTGATCGCACTGCATGCCCGCGACGGCGCCGCCCTCGGCCTGCGCTACGACCACGTCGTCGCCACTGGCCCCTACGCCGGCGAAGCGGTGCTCAGCGACATCATCAGCAAGCAGGGCGAGACCATCCTGGCCCACGCCGGCACCCAGATCGACGCCAATAGTGGCCGCATCCTGGCGATCTGGGAAATCAAGGATGGCAAGCTGCTGCGCCAGCTTGCCGCCTATGACCACGATGAGCACGGCGACCTGGTCCGCGCCCAGGACGAAAACGGCGCCGCTTGGCACTACCAGTACGACCGTCACCTCGTCACCCGCTACACCGACCGCACCGGGCGCGGTATGAACCTCGCCTACGATACCAGCATCGACAGCGGCGCCCACGCCAAGGCGATCCGCGAGTGGGCCGACGACGGCAGCTACGACACCCGGCTCGAGTGGGACAAGAACATCCGCCTGACCTACGTCCTTGATGCGCTTGGCCACGAGACCCGCTACTACTTCGACATCGCCGGCTACACCTACCGCATCGTGTATCCGGACGGGCGCGAGGAATGGCTTTTCCGCGACGACGCCAAGAATGTCGTCCGTCACATCCATACCGACGGCAGCAGCGAGCATTACCGTTACGACGACCACGGCAACCTGCTCACGCACACCCGCGTCGATGGCAGCCAGGTCCACTTCGAGTATGACGGCCAGCACCGCGTCACCGGCATCCGCGACGGCGAAGGCGGCACCTGGAATCGCGACTACAATGCCCAAGGCCATCTGGTCGAGGAAACAGACCCTCTCGGCAACAAAACCCAATATGCGTACGACAAAGCCGGCCGGCCGGTTGAAATCACCGACGCCAAGGGCGGCACCAAGAAACTCGCCTACACTCCGGACGGCCAACTCGCCAGCTATACCGACTGTTCCGGACACAGCAGCCAGTGGGAATACGACGAGCGCAAGCGCCTGGTCAAGCGCATCGACGCCGCCGGCAACGTCACCCGCTACCGCTACACCCCGCTCAACGCTGCAACGCTGACGCAAGCAAACAGCGAAGGCACCGATAGCGGCAATCATCCCGGCCAGCTGGAAGCCGTCATCCACCCCGACGGCAGCCAGGAGCAGTTCCGCCATGATGCCGAAGGCCGGCTGCTGGCGCACACCGACGCACTCGAGCGCACCACCGCCTACCGCTATACCTCGGCCGGGATGATCGCGAAGCGCACCGACGCGCTCGGGCACAGCCTGCACTACCGGTGGGATGCACTCGGCCGCCTGTCCACCCTGGAAAACGAAAACGGCAGCGTCTACCGCTTCCAGTACGACCCGGTCGGCCGCCTGCTGCAGGAGCAGGGCTTCGACGGCAAGGCCACCGAGTACCGCTACGACGAAGCCAGCGGTGTGCTGGCGGAAACTATCGAAGCCGGCGTAACCACCCGGCTCGACTTCGATCCCATGGGCCGGCTCGTGCAACGCCGGGCCGCAGCCCCCGGCCAGGCGGAGCAGGTCGAAACCTTCGCTTACAACGCCAACGGCCAGCTGGCGGAAGCGAAGAACGAACACGCCCGGCTGCAATGGTTCTACGACGCCGCCGGCAACCTGGTGCGCGAGCACCAGCACTACCAGGGGCCGTTCCATCCCGACAGGGGCACTGCGGTCTGGCACCACTACTACGACGAACTCAACGAACGTAGCGCTACCGTCCGCCCCGACGGCCACCGCCTCGACTGGCTGACCTACGGCGCCGGCCACGTGCACGGCCTGCTGCTCGACGGGCAAGACCTCGTCTCCTTCGAACGCGACGCGCTGTACCAGGAAACCGGCCGCACCCAGGCTAACGGCCTGCTGCAAACCATGAAGTACGACCCGCTTGGGCGCCTGATCGAGCAGCAGCTCGGCGCCATCGCGCAGGCCGGCCAGAAGGACCAGGGCGGCATGCAAGCAGCGATCGTGCGGCGCTACCGCTACGACCCGGCCGGCCAGCTGATCAACCTTGAAGACAACCGGCGCGGCCGCGTCGACTACCGCTACGATCCGATCGGACGACTACTGGCGGCAAACAGCGCGTTGGGTCATGAAACCTTCGCCTTCGATCCGGCCGGCAACATCCAGGCAGCCGATAGCGTGCAGCAGGAACCCATGACCCGGCGCGACCCGCCGCCTAAGCTGCCTAAGCTGCTGGACAACCTGCTCAAGGAATATGCCGGTACCAAGTACCGCTACGATGACCGCGGCAACCTCGTCGAACGCGTGCAGAACGGCGAGCGGTCCGAGTATGCATGGGATGCGTTCAACCGGATGACCCGCGCCACGACTTGGCGTGGCGTCACTACCTTTGCCTACGATCCGCTGGGGCGGCGCATCGCCAAGCACAGCCAGGCGATGGAAGGCACTGCCCTCCGGGAGACGGCCCGGACCATGTACGGCTGGGACGGCGACACGCTGGCGCTGGAAAGTAGCGTGCACCGGGGCCATGCGGCGGGCGAACGGACGGTGCACTACGTGTACGAGCGCGACAGCTTCGTGCCGCTGGTGCAAGCCACCCGAAACCGGGCGCTTCGACTGGCGCCCACCACCGATGTAAAAGCGCTGATGGCGGGCAACGGCGGCAAGTACGACATTGCGCTCGATCCGCTATGGAACGGCGAGTACGAGCAGGAAGCCGAGCCGTTCGGTAAGGATGAGATCGCCTTCTATCAATGCGATCATTTGGGCACGCCGCAAGAACTGACGGATTGCGAGGGCCAGGTTGCGTGGTCGGCGCAGTACAAGGCGTGGGGGCAAGCGAAGGAGGCGATCAGCGCGGCGGCACGCAAGGCGGGGATACGGAATCCGATCCGGTTCCAGGGGCAGTACCTTGATGAAGAAACGGGGCTGCATTACAACCGGCATCGGTACTACGATCCGGACGGCGCACGTTACATAACGGCAGATCCTATTGGTCTGCTCGGCGGGATGAATGCCTATCAGTACGCGCCTAATCCGACGGGTTGGATTGACCCGTTGGGTCTGCGCAACAGGCGCAAGAAAGCAGCTTGTCCTATATGTAGTGGTACGCCATGTGGAAATACGAGAAATCCTTCGCGTGGGGCAGCAGGATTTCAAAGTTCTCGTGCTTACCCTAATAAGGACCGTTGGTCAAATGTTACCCTACCGAAAGGGACCACTGTCTATACACTGTATCCTTATGGGACCAAGCCAGGCGGGTTCTTTGCTGATGCGTCTACTCTTGCTTCATCAAAGAAATCAGTTAGTGCATATCATGAAGCGACACAAGTAGGGCATGCTGGAAATTCTGATCAATTCAAGTTCGGCGCAAGGCAAAAGGTACAGGCATTCACACTGAAAGAAGATCTTTGCGTCGGAAAAGCTTACGCGCTAGCCAATGATCAATACGGATCAGGTGGCGGAACGCAATATTACATCACCGCAAAAGATCGCATGAGCATGGAAAAAGGCCCAATTATGGAGTTGACAAGCCCATGATTAATTTCGCCAAAGGACAAATAAATATCGGCGATAAAAATATCCTCGCTGCCTCTGACGAAGAATTAAAAGCTCTCGCTGAGAAATTTGTAATTGAGAAGAGAGAAACTGGTGGAGGCAGGCCTTACTACTACGTCGAAGCTGCAGCTGACGGCATGAGGTTTGGGATTTTTATCAGGTTGCGAGAGAAAAGGGTAGAATGGCTACGATTGAGCTGGTTAGACAGTCCTGTAAAGGGATGGGATGACGTAAGTGAAAAAGCGATGAAAGACGAGTATCGTTTGCTATCGAATTTCGTAGAAAAAGTGATCGGGAGTCCACCTGATCATAAAAAAAATAGACAGCGTACCTGGCGCTTCAATTGGGGGCGAGTTGAAGTAAGCTATGAGCCACGCGCCTATCAGGCGGACATCTATATGGTACCTCGGTGAGGCAGCTCGACAGAAAGGTTGTGATGGGCAGCACACCCGCTCAGCTTCGTTACTGGCGTCGAAACCTTCATCCACACGGACTTCGTCCTGGATGCGCCGCTCCCTATCGCATGGAGCCGCACCTACTGCAGCCAATTGCGCGCCTATGATCGCAAAAAACCGTATGAGTATGGAAAAAGGCCCAATTATGAGAGATAACAAGCCCATGATTAATTTCATTGAAGGACGAATTAATATAGGCGAGAGAAATATTCTCGCTGCGTGCGATAATGATTTAAAGGCTCTCGCCGAAGAAGACTTAATTGAGAAGCGGGAGACCGACAGAGGCGAGCCTTACTACTACCTCGAAGCTGAGGCAAATTGCATGAGATTTGGTGTTGTCATCAGTTTGCGAGAGAGAAAGATTGAGTGGCTGCGATTACACTGGTTAGATAGTCCTATGAAAGGGTGGGATGACGTAAGTGAAAATTTAATGATGGACGAATATCGCCTGCTATCAGATCTCGTTAAAAAGCAGGTCGGAGCTCCTCCCGACAATAGAAGAACCGCGACACGAACATGGCGCTTTAAGTGGGGACAAGTTAACGTGAGCTATGAACCACGTTCCTTCCAAGCAGACATTTTTATGAAGCCTCGATGAGATTGCTCGACATCAAGGTTCGTGATAAACATCAGTTTTTTGCAACCAGCACGGGCAAACGATTGGCGCCCGAAATATTCGTTTAACGGGTTTATGAACAGGTAAAACTTGATAACTATACCGCCAGCGATAGGAATCTAACAAAGCGTGGTTACGCCTCATGCGCCATTTTTTGAAATCAAGATTGAGGTCTACTTTACATTGGACTGCTCAGTGCGCCTGAGATTCGCTGAAGCTTTTTCCCTTGGAACCTCAAGGAGATCATAGTGCAGTTCAAAAAAATCATTGTAGCTGCAACCCTTATGTTTGCAGATCTATGACAATGGCTGAGTCGGCACCCCAAGCTATTGATTTAAATAAACTTTATGGACGTTTTGAAAAATAAGGATACTCATCCCTAGATCTTATGGAGACAACGAAAAAGGTTCTAATTTCAGGTATGGCACTTGATGTTAAGCAATCGCTTAGTGGCAATTCTATTTTAAAAGTCGGCGCACACGCTAACTCGCAGGAATTAGCGAGGCTCACCGCTGCCGATGAGACTCAGGAAAATAAGCTAAACGCTTTGCAAGCTGGCGCCAAATTCAAGGCCGTTTGTGATTTGGCATTCTCCTCAGGGGCACAATATATGTCCTTTGAAGGGTGTGTTTTCAAATAAAACGGCCTAACATGGCATTTAGGTCACCTCGAAAAACCTCTGCTGACCTGCCAGTAGCTCGGTAGAATTCTGTCACCAAACCAAGTCCAAGAGTAGCGTGATGATGAAGCCCCGAATCAGCCTGTTTGCCGAGCAAGAGCGCGAAGATCGCCGGTCAAAGATAGGCGATCCGTTGGTCGGCTTGGCCGAGCACGTGGATTTCGACGCGCTGGCCGCACGGGTCGATACAGCCGCCCCGCGTCCATCGCGCGCCAAAGGTGGCAGACCGCCGTATCCGACGGTTTTGATGATCAAGATTCTTGTACTGCAGCAGCTCTACAACCTGGCCGATGACGCGCTGGAGTATCAGTTGCTGGACCGCCGCAGCTTCCTGCGCTTCTTGGATCTGACCGACAGCAGTAGCATTCCGGATGCGAAAACAATCTGGCTGTTCCGTGACCGCCTGGCCCAGGCCGGCGTAGGCAATCAGGTATTCGAGCAAGTCCAGCAGCAACTGCTGTCGCAAGGGTATCTGGCCCGTTGCGGCCAGATTGTCGACGCTTCGCTCGTGCACGCTCCGGTCCAGCGCAACAAGCGTGAGGAAGCCGAGAAGGTCAAAGAAGGCACGATGCCATTGGGCTGGAAGGCGCACAAGCGTGCGCAAAAGGACGTCGATGCCAAGTGGACCAAAAAGCATGGCAAGAACCACTTTGGCTACAAACTGCACGCCAGTGTCGACAAGCGCTACAAGCTGATCCGCAAAATAGCCGTCACGCACGCTGCCGTGGCCGATACCATGGTCTTCGAGGAGTTGCTCGATCCGGCCAATACCAGCCGCGATATCTATGCCGACCGAGGCTATCCCAGCATTGATCGGGAAGCGAGGTTGAAGCAAGCCGGCTGGCGCGTCCACATCCAGCGCCGGGGCCATGCAACCAAAGGCATTTCAGAAACGCAGAAACGACGTAATCGCGCGATCGCCACACCCCGTGCCCGCGTCGAGCATGTTTTCGGAGCGCTGGCCCAAATGGGAGGCAAGCTGGTGCGCTGTTTGGGCATCGTGCGTACCACGTTCGTCTTGCAGTTGAAGGCAGCCAGCTATAACCTCAAGCCCCTCGTTTTCCTGAAGGAGCGCGGCTTGGAGCCGTTCTAACCGCGAAGCTGGCGGCCTGCGGCCGCCAGTTCGGACGCCCCTGCAAACTCATTGCGCTCATTGCCGCATCGGCGCTGGGACGTTCAGCGCCCGAGCGGTTGACGTGGCAGCGCGAAAATCGAGTTATTCGAGGCGCCCTTAGCCTAACGACCGCAATTAGCCGGACGGCCCACCGATCTCCTAACGTCACCGATTCCACTGGAGAGCCAAATGTCATTAAAGATCATTACAGTCGGAGACAAAACCGATCATGGCGGTACAGTGATTAGTGGTTCGCCCAACCACGACATTGGGGGAAGAGCGATAGCCCGACTGGGTGACAAAGTTGACTGTCCGCAGCCCTACCCCGGTGGCAAACCGCACGGTGTAAACAAAATCATTACCGCCCACGACACACTTACAGTCGACGGGGTGCCCGTTGCGGTCGAGGGATGCACGACGGAATGCGGGTGCAAGCTGATCGGCAGCTTGCCGGCGACGGTCGGTTGAAAGCCTTGATCGGGTACCTTCCTACCGCTTTCGTGGACTGTCCAAGTAACGTGCCATGACACGTTCGCCCAGCAGTTTGAAACATCACATCTTCACTTCAACAAGGCTGCGGCAGTGGTAGCCACTCCATTTTTTTCGGATCGCCCAGTCCAGCCTGCGCATCGTGTGCAGGATGACGTTGCAGGCATCCGCACCGCAGCGATTCGTCTTCCAGAATTTGGCGTTCTTGTGGAGCGGGATCCTCGCATACACTGCGCCGAAAGCGATCGCCTCATGGCAGTCTGAACCGCCCCGGCTTTTATGGAGGCCGGTTAATGTAAGTCAGGCCAGGATAGCTGCGCGATCGTCAACGTGAGCATCCTTTTTTGTAAAAAACATGGCTTCCCACGCTATAGTCGATGAATCGCCACGAGTTTTCTAGACACTCGACAGCCGCTGAAAATACTGCTTCTCATACTCGACCGGCGACAGGTCATTGCTGAAGCTGTGCCGCCGCTTTGGATTGTAGAACATCTCGATATAGTCA
>NZ_CAJYEB010000020.1 GCF_913773735.1 uncultured Massilia sp. | reverse complement strand
CCGAACAGGACCGTGAAACGACTTTGCGCCGATGATAGTGCTGCAACCAGTGTGAAAGTAGGTTATCGTCAGGCTAGTTATTAAGCGAAAGCCCGCTCCAGTGATCTGGAGCGGGCTTTTTGCGTTTGGGCGTGCATAAAAGGGCCGGGTGCGCCTGGCGTACCCTTCCGCCCGCGTTGGAATGATGGCCAAGGTCGCATTCTGAACAATCGGCGGAACAGTTGTGCCGCATGTGTGACGCCTGCGGAGCAAACCCAGGCCATTCTTCGCTTCCCTCTCCCTGGCACGGCCCTTGCGATATCTCCGGAACCACCGACACCGGAGACACCATGAAGACAAGAGCCGCCATCGCCTGGAAGGCCGGAGCGCCGCTGACGATCGCCGACGTCGACCTCGAGGGGCCGCGCGCCGGCGAGGTATTGGTCGAGATCAAGGCGACCGGCATCTGCCATACCGATTACTACACCTTGTCCGGCGCCGACCCGGAAGGCCTCTTCCCCGCCATCCTCGGCCACGAAGGCGCCGGCATCGTGCGCGAGACGGGCCTTGGCGTCACCTCGGTCCGGCGCGACGACCACGTGATCCCGCTGTACACGCCCGAATGCCGCCAGTGCAAGTTCTGCCTGTCGCGCAAGACCAACCTGTGCCAGCAGATCCGCGCGACCCAGGGCCGCGGCCTGATGCCGGACGGGACCTCGCGCTTCTCCCTCGACGGCCAGCCCATCCACCACTACATGGGCACCTCCACCTTTTCCAACTACGTCGTGGTGCCGGAAATCGCCCTGGCGAAGATCCGCTCCGACGCCCCGTTCGACAAGGCCTGCTACATCGGTTGCGGCGTCACAACCGGCGTGGGCGCCGTGGTGTTTTCCGCCCGGGTCGAGCCGGGCGCCAACGTGGTCGTGTTCGGCCTGGGCGGGATCGGCCTGAACGTGATCCAGGGCGCGAGGATGGTCGGCGCTGACAGGATCATCGGCGTCGACATCAATCCCGGCCGCGTCGACATCGCCCGCCGGTTTGGCATGACCGACTTCGTCAACCCGAACGAGGTCGACGACCTGGTCGACCAGATCGTGCAGATGACCGACGGCGGCGCCGACTATGCCTTCGAGTGCATCGGCAACGTGCAGGTCATGCGCCAGGCGCTCGAGTGCTGCCACAAGGGCTGGGGCCAGTCCTTCATCATCGGCGTCGCGGCGGCGGGCCAGGAGATCTCGACCCGCCCGTTCCAGCTGGTGACGGGACGCCAGTGGAAGGGATCCGCCTTCGGCGGCGCGCGCGGCCGCACCGACGTGCCCCGGATCGTCGACTGGTACATGGACGGCAAGATCAACATCGACGACCTGATCACCCACACCCTGCCGCTCGAGCGCATCAACGATGGCTTCGCGTTGATGAAGAGCGGCGAATCGATCCGGTCGGTGGTCCTCTACTGACGCCGCCCGGCCACGCCAGCCAGTGCAGTCCGAACCAATCCACAGGGAGACGCGAACATGAGCGAGGCAGTCAAGATCCACCCGGCGGTCGATGCCGGCATTCCCCCGGCCCAGCCGGGTTTCGCGGGCGGAACGCTGTCCTGCCGCTGCGCCACCGACACGGTGACGGTGGACGTGGGCGCGCAGGTGGCGCACAACCACGTGTGCGGCTGCACCAAGTGCTGGAAGCCGGACGGTTCGCTGTTTTCCCAGGTGGCCGTGGTCGCGCGCGACAAGGTCACGGTGACGGCCAACGGCGACAAGCTCGCGGTCGTGGACCCGGACGCGACCATCCAGCGCCATGCCTGCACGGTGTGCGGCGTGCACCTGTACGGCCGCATCGAGAACAAGGACCACGCGTTCTACGGCCTCGACTTCGTGCACCCCGAACTGTCGCCGCAGCAGGGCTGGGCGCCGCCGACGTTCGCCGCCTTCGTGTCGTCGATCATCGAGTCGGGCGCGCGCCCCGAGCGCATGGGCGCGGTGCGGGCACGCCTGCAAGAGATGGGCCTGCCGCCCTACGACGTGCTGTCGCCGCCATTGATGGATGCCATTTCGACCCACATCGCCCGCCAGCGCGGGGTGCTCAAGGATTGAGCGCTGGCGTCAACCACCAAGGACGCAGGATGGAAACCGGAATGAACGCATCGCGCTGGCTGCTGGTGCTTCCCCTGGCCGCGGCACTGGCGGCCCATGCCGACGACTTCCCCACCAGTGGCAGGGTCGAGTACGTGCTGGAATGCATGCAGAAGCACGACGGCAAGTACGAGTTCCTCTACAAGTGCTCGTGCGTCATCGACCGGATCGCCAGGGCGCTGCCCTACGACGACTACGTGGCGATGTCGGTCGCGCTGCGCAACCAGTCGCTGGGCGGCGAGCGCGGCGGGCTGTTCCGCGATGCCGCGTCGGTGAAGGACATGGCCAGCAAGTACAAGGCCATCGAGACCGGGGCCAACAAGGCCTGCGCCGTGCCGCAGCGCTGAGCGTTCCACGCGTCGACGCCGGCGGCGGACGTTGCGCCGCCACCGATACAGGCGCAGCAGCACCTGTTACGGACTTGAACATGGCGTCCCGGCGCCGTTCGGCGACGCAGGGCGTGGCGCACCGGGCGGCCATTGGCACGCTCCATGCAACGACCGCCGGTGGCACCGTGGCGCGGCGCACCGCGGCGTGGCCGGGCCGGATAAAAACCACAAGGAGACTACACCATGGCATTTCAATCGAGACTCGCCTGTTGGGCAACATGCCTGCTGCTGGCGACGGCGACGGGTCAGTTGGCCCACGCGGCCGACTCGGACACCGCAAGGCTGAGCAGGGATCCGAAGAACTGGGCAATGCAGGCCGGCGACCTGAGCAACCGCCGCTACAGCGAACTCAAGCAGATCAACAGTAAGAACGCCAGGAACCTGGCGGTGGCCTGGTCCTTCTCGACCGGCGTGCTGCGCGGCCACGAGGGCGGGCCGCTGGTCATCGGCGACACGCTGTACATCCACAGCCCCTTCCCGAACAAGGTGTTCGCGCTGTCGCTGGAAGACCAGAGCATCCGCTGGAAGTACGAGCCGAAGCAGGACCCGACCGTGATCCCCGTGATGTGCTGCGATACCGTCAACCGCGGCCTGGCCTACGCCAACGGCAAGATCTTCCTGCAGCAGGCCGACACCACGCTGGTGGCGCTGGACGCGAGGACCGGCAACGAGGTCTGGAAGATCAAGGTCGGCGATCCGAAGATCGGCGAGACGACCACCAATACCCCGCATATCTTCAAGGACAAGGTGCTGACCGGCATCAGCGGCGGTGAGTTCGGCGTGCGTGGCCGCATCACGGCCCACGACATCGAGACCGGCAAGGTGCTCTGGAAAGCCTACAGCACCGGACCCGACCAGGAAATGCTGGTCGACCCGAACAAGACCATGACCTGGACCGACGGCAAGATGGCGCCGGTGGGCCCGGATTCCTCGCTCAAGACCTGGCAGGGCGACCAGTGGAAGCTCGGCGGCGGCACCACCTGGGGCTGGTACAGCTACGATCCGGAAACGAACCTGGTCTACTACGGCACCGGCAACCCGAGCACCTGGAACCCGCGCCAGCGCCCGGGCGACAACAAGTGGTCGATGACGATCTTCGCGCGCGACCTCGATACCGGCGTGGCGAAATGGGTCTACCAGATGACGCCGCACGACGAGTGGGACTATGACGGCGTCAACGAAATGATCCTGGCCGACATCAAGGTCAAGGGCAAGCCGCGCAAGGCGCTGGTGCACTTCGACCGCAACGGCTTCGCCTACACGATGGACCGCGTCAGCGGCGAGCTGCTGGTCGCCGAAAAATACGATCCGGTCGTGAACTGGGCCAGCCACGTCGACATGAAGAGCGGCCGCCCGCAGGTCGTGGCCAGGTACAGCACCGACAAGAACGGCCCGGACGTGAACACCAAGGGCGTGTGTCCGTCGGCCCTGGGCACCAAGGACCAGCAGCCGGCCAGCTACTCGCCGCGCACCGGCCTGTTCTACGTGCCGACCAACCACGTCTGCATGGACTACGAGCCGTTCCAGATCGAGTACACGGCCGGCCAGCCCTATGTCGGCTCGACCCTGTCGATGTACGCGGCGCCGAACAGCCATGGCGGCATGGGCAACTTCATCGCCTGGGATGCCGGCGCCGGCAAGATGGTCTGGACCAAGCCGGAACGCTTTTCGGTCTGGAGCGGGGCGCTGTCCACCGCCGGCGACGTGGTGTTCTACGGCACCCTCGAAGGCTACCTGAAGGCGGTCGACCTCGACGGCAAGGAACTGTGGAAGTTCAAGACCCCGTCGGGGATCATCGGCAACGTCACCACCTGGGAATACAAGGGCAAGCAGTACGTCGGCGTACTGTCGGGGATCGGCGGCTGGGCCGGCATCGGCCTGGCGGCGGGGCTGAGCAAGGGCACCGAGGGGCTGGGCGCGGTCGGCGGCTACAAGGACCTCGCCAAGTACACCGAGCTGGGCGGCGTGCTGACCGTGTTCGCGCTGCCGGACCGCTGACGTCCGGACACCGCGCCGGCGCTATCGAGGCGCCGCGGCGCGTCCGGCATGCCCGGCGGCGGCGCCGATCGCCGTCGCCGGCGGAACCCCGAGTGACCAAGGAAACGCCATGAAACCATTCGTCAACGCCGCGCGGGCCATGACGGCCTGCGCCATCGCCTGCTGCATACCGGGCTTCGCCCCCGCCCAGGCCCAGGCGGCCGACGCCGCCCCCTACCAGGTCAGCGACGGCAACAAGGTCGACGCCCACACCCTGAGCGGCTGGCGCACCTGGCGCGCCCTCGCGTGCGAGCGCTGCCACGGCGCCGCCCAGGAAGGCATGGTCGGCCCCTCGCTGGTGGCCAGCCTGAAAGTGCTCAGCAAGGACCAGTTCAAGGAAACCGTCCTGAAGGGACGGATCGACAAGGGCATGCCCAACTTCGACGGCAGCAAGATGGTGGTCGAGAACATCGACAACCTGTACGCCTACCTGAAAGGGCGCTCGGACGGGGCGATCCAGCCCGGGCGCCTGCAGGAGATCGGCAAATGAGCGCGCCTGCGCGCACGGGCGGCCTGCTGCGCTCGCTCGGCGGCCTGCTGCGCGGCGCCTGCGCCGGCGTCCTGCTGTTGCTGGCGCAGCAGGGCATGGCGCAGCAGGGCATGGCGCAACAGGACGAGGCGGCGGGACCGGGCCGGGACAAGGTACTGCGCGTCTGCCAGGATCCGAACAACCTGCCGTTCTCGAACCGCGCGCAGGCGGGCTTCGAGAACCGCATCGCCGCGCTGTTCGCCGAGGAACTCGGCTGGAAACTGGAAACCACCTGGTTCCCGCAACGCATCGGCTTCATCCGCAATACCCTGCGCGCCAGGGAAGCGGACACCGACCGTTTCAAGTGCGACCTCGTCACCGGCGTGCCGGCGGGATTCGACATGGCCGCCACCACCCATCCCTACTACCACTCCAGCTATGCGATGGTGTACGTGAAGGGCAGGGGCCTGGACGACGTGCGCGACCTGGACGACCTGGCCGCACTCGACCCCGCCCGGCGCCGCACGCTGCGGCTCGGCGTGTTCACGGCGTCGCCGGTCACCGACTGGCTGCTGCAGAACCGCTTGATGGAACAAGTCGCGTGGTACCAGATCCAGTCCGGCGATGCCGAGCAGTATCCGGGCGAAATCATCGAGCGCGACCTGGCCGGCGGCAAGATCGACGTGGCCTTCGTCTGGGGGCCGATCGCCGGCTATTTCGCGCGCCAGGTGCGCTCGGTGCCGATCGTCGCGGTGCCGCTGGCCTCGCGGCCGGGCCTGAAGCTCGATTTCGAGATCGCGATGGCGGTGCGCCACCCTGACAAGGCATTCCGGCAGCGCATCGACCAGCTGATCGCGGCGAACCAGGACAGGATCGACGCCATCCTCGCGCAGTACGGCGTGCCGCTGCTCGACGCCAGGGGAGCGACACCGCGCCAGCCGCCGGCGAGGGCGCCATGATGGGCCTGCCGCTGCCGCTGCCGCTGCCGCTGCCGCTGCCGCGAACGGCCGTGCCGTGGCGCCGGCGCCGGACGTCGTGCGCGGCGATATGGCATGCCGGCTGCGCGTTCGCATTCGTATTCGCGTTCGCCTGCGTCCTGCCGGGGCCGGCCCGCGCGCAGGCGCCATCCACGGCGCTGTCGCAGGCGGAAACCCTGTTGTTCGAGACCGACCACCTGGCGCGCGTCCAGCCGCCCGCCGTGCTCGTGTACGCCTTCCGCAAGGCGAGCAACGTCGAGCCGGGCTTCAGCGACGAAGTGCGGCTCGACGTCAGCCGCGCCGAGGGCAAGGGGACGGTCGGCGCCACCCTGCATTTCCTGTCCGGCGCGCACCGGCACGCCATCCCGGCGCTCGACGAGGCGCATGGCAACCCGGTGCTGCTCGGCTTCCTCGAACGCGACATCGCCGAGATGCAGCGCCTGACCGGCGGCTCTGCCGCCTATTTCCGCAAGCGCATCAGGATGGCGCTGGCCGGGGCGGCGCAGGTGAGCGCGCAGGCCGTCGACTACCAGGGCAAGGCCGTGGCGGCGCAGGCGATCCGTATCCGGCCCTACCTGGACGACCCGCTGCGCGCGCGCTTCGCGCCGTACGTGCACAAGACGTATACCTTCATCGTCAGCGCAGCGGTGCCGGGCGGCGTCTACCAGGTGGGCAGCACGCTGGCGAACCAGGACGATGCCAGGATGGCCGGCGCGGCTGCGCCGGGGAAGGCGGCCGCGCCGCCGGCCGCAGCGCCGGGCATGGCCAGGACCGCCGCGCGCGCCCCGGCCGCGCCCGAGATCGACGAGACACTCACGCTGGTTCGCGTCGCGCATCCGGGCCGCTGACACGGCCGGTGCGCGGGCACGCGGACGCGACAAACTGCCGGAGGCGAGCGATGGCGCGCTTGAAAGTGTTCGTGTTCGATCATGACGCGGCCGGCGCGAAGCCGGCCAGGCCGCGGCCGCGATCGCTGCAGCGCCAGGGCGACATGCTGCTGCGCGCGCTGCTGGCCGACCTGGGGGCGCTGGCCGGCGTCGAGGTCGTGACGGCGGCCAGCCTGGATGTGGCTGGACCGCGTGCCGGTGCCTGCGGCATTGCATGTGGCCCTGCCTGCGCTGCGGCCTGCGGTGGTGCCCGTCATGCAGCCTGCGATGCAGCCGGCGTTGCGAAATACGGTGCCGAATACGGTACTGCACGCATGGCTGGCCACGGCGGCCCGGACGGCGTCGTCGCCGATGGCCAGCCTGCCGGCACGGACGTGGACGAGGGAAGCGGCTGCGCCTTGCGCCAGCAGGTGGCGCCGGCGACCGCGCCCGGCACGCGGCGCTTCGGCGTCCGTTTCGCCGCCGGCCTGCAGGCGGCCGATGCGGTGTGGCCGCTGGCGGGCGAATCGGATGGCGTGCTCGCCTGCCTGTCGCGTGCCATCCTGCACGGCGGACGCACGCTGCTGGGCAGCGCGCCCGGCGCCGTCGAGGTGGCGGCGAGCAAGCTGCGGCTGGCCCGCGTGCTGGCCGACGGCGGCGTGGCGGCGGTGGCCACCTACAGTCCGCACGCCGCCCTGCCCGAAGACGGCGGCCCGTGGGTCGTCAAGCCCGACGACGGCGCCGGCTGCCTGGACACACGCCTGTTCGGCGACCGCGCCGCGGCGCTGGCCTGGATCCGCGCCAGCGCGGCCGAAGGCTATGTGCTGCAGCCCTTCGTCGCCGGCAAGCTGGGCAGCCTGTCGCTGATCTGCTGCGATGGCGTGGCCCAGGTGCTGGCCTGCAACCGGGAACGCGTGGCGATGCGCGACAACCGCTTCCATTTCATGGGCAGCATCGTCAACGGCCTGGCCGACGACGACGGCACGCTGGCGCGCCTGGCCCAGCAGGTGGCGGCGGCCATCCCGAGCCTGTGGGGCTATGTCGGCGTCGATTTCGTGCTCACCGCGCGGGGCGCCGTGGTGCTCGACGTGAACCCGCGCCTGACCGCCGCCTACGCCGGCCTGCATGCGTCGATCGGCCGCAATCCCGCCGGGTTGGTGCTCGCGCTGCTGGACGGGCCGGCGGTGCTGCCGGCGGTCGTGGGCGTGCGGCGCGCCGTCAGCGTGGACGTCGGGATGGCGTGACGAGGGCCATCCGAGGGCGCGGACCGGAACGGGACCTCCGGCATTCCGGCATGCCCTGGCGCCGGCACGTCGTCCCGGCGCCGGCCGGTGTCCAATGTGCAGGCGTTACCGCGGCCCAGGCAAGAGGGGGCCGCGGCCAACGCGGCCGGCGCGGTCCGGAGCGACCGTCCTGCCGCGGGCGAGACCGTTCGGTAACGCGACTCAGCGGATCGCCACGCCCCAGGGCAGCTTGCCGACCGCGACGTCGCGCAGCTTGAGGCGGCGCGCCGTGTCGATCACCGAGACGCTGTTCGAGCGCCCGTTGGCGACGTAGAGCTTGGCGCCGTCCGGCGTCAGCGCCATGTTCCACGGCCGCTGGCCGACGGGGATCGTGGCCACCACCTGGTTGCTGGCGGTATCGATCACCGAGACGCTGGCGGCGCCGCCGTTCGAGACATAGACTTCGCGGCCGCCCGGATGCACGGCGATGCCGTTGGCGCGCAGGCCGGCCGGGATGCGGGCGACGACGGCACGCTTCACGGTGTCGATGACGAACACTTCGTTCGCGTTCTCGGCGGCGACGTAGGCGCGGCTGCCGTCGGGCAGGAAGCCGATGCCGCGCGGGCGCGCACCGACGGCCACCTGGGCCACCTGCCTGCGCGCGGGGAAGTCGACGATGTCGACCGCTTCGCCGTCTTCGGCGCTGACGAGCAGCAGGCGCCCGTCCGGGCTGAACACGGCGTGTTCCGGATTCCTGCCGCGCACCTTGATGGAAAAGGCCAGGGCGTCGCCGCGCGTGTCGGTCACCGCGATCTCGTTCTTGCCCTCGACGGCCGCCACGACCCAGCGGCCGTCCGGCGACATCGACACGCCTTCCGGCGACTCTCCCAGCGCGACGGCCGTGTCCAGCCTGCGCCTGTCGACATCGATTACCTGCAGGCTGTCATGCGGCTGGTCGCTGACGTACAGCCGGCGCCGGTCCGGGCTGACCGCGAGGCCGCGCGGCTTGGCACCGCCGGGCAGCTCGGCGACCACCTGGTCGGTGGCCGTGTCGATGACGGAGATCGTGCCGCTGCCTTCGTTCGGAACGTAGGCGAGGGCGGGGCCCGGCGGCCTGGCGGGCGCTTGCGCCCCCGCCTGCAGCGGCAGCGCGGCCGCGAGCAGCAGGGTGGCGAGCGCCGCCAGGCGGCGCGGGAGGCGAAGGGGACGGTTGCGTGCGGTGCTCATCGGGTCTCCAGGGACGGGGGAAACGGGGATGCATGCGTGCCGCCAGCCGGCATGTGCCGGCGACGGCGCGCAGGTGCAGCGGCGCGCAGGTGCGACGGCGCCGGGCGGGCCGGCCGTGCGGGCGACCCTTGCGCGGGTGAGTGAGTGCAAATGCGCGAGTGCGAACGCGCGAGTGCATGCATGGCGGCGCCCGGCGCATCCGGCTTTCAGTGGAGCGCCGGCTTGTTCGCGGGGTCGATGTTCAGGCGCTGCAGCTTGCGGTACAGGGTGTTGCGGGCGATGCCCAGTGCGCGTGCCACGCTGCTCAGGTTCCAGTCGCGTCGTGCGAGTTCCTGGAGCAGGGCGGTCCGTTCCGCGCTCTCGAGCGGATTGAGTGTCGGCCCGGCCGCGTCCTCGCCGCCGGGCGCGTCGGCCGGCGCGGCAGCCTCGGGGACCGGCGCGGTCAGCGCCGGCGCGGCCAGCAGGTCGACGCGGTAGCCGGCCGGCAGGTCGTCCACCGTCAGGCGGTCGGTCTCGCGCAGGGCGATCATGGTGCGCAGCAGCTGGCGCAGCTGGCGCACGTTACCCGGCCAGCGCTGGCGCTCGAGCAGGGCCAGCAGGCGCTCGTCGAGTTCCACCGGGGCGTCCTCGTCGCTTTCCTCGGCGGCCACGTGGCAGATCAGCGCGCGCCGGTCGGCGCGCTCGCGCAGCGGCGGCAGCGCGATCGTCACGCCTTGCAGGCGGTAGTACAGGTCTTCGCGGAATTCGCCCAGGGCGATCTTTTTTGGCAGGTCGCAGTGGGTGGCGCTGATCAGGTGGATGTCGAGCTTGACGGGCGTGTCGCCGCCGAGCGGCACCACTTCGCGTTCCTCCAGCACGCGCAGCAGGCGCGCCTGCAGGGCGAACGGCATGTCGCCGATCTCGTCGAGGAACAGCGTGCCGCCGTGCGCCTGCAGCAGCTTGCCGCGCTGCCCGTCCTTGCTGGCGCCGGTGAACGCGCCGGAGCGGTAGCCGAACAGTTCGCTCTCGATCAGCGCTTCCGGGATCGACGCGCAGTTGATCGCCACGAAGGGCCGCGCCGCGCGGCTGCTCGACTGGTGCGCCGCGCGCGCGAACAGTTCCTTGCCCGTGCCGGTCTCGCCCTGCAGCAGGATGGCGACGTTGCGCTCGAGGACGCGCTTGGCCGTCCCGACGGCGGCGGCCATGGCGGGGTCGCCGAACTGCAGCGCGTCGAGCGCGGTGCCGGCGCCGCGTCCGCCCGCCGCGGCACCGGCCGGCGCCGCGCCGCGCGGCAGGGACCGCCCGGCGCCGCCCGCGACCGGCTGGTACATGAGGGCGAAGAAGCGTGCGCCGCTGCGGCTCTCGAAGACCGGCACCGGGTGGAAGGCCTTGCGCACGCTGGAATCGACCAGGCCGCAGAACGTGACGTTGAACAGCTCCCCGATGTCGCGCCCGACGACGTCGCCGGGTTCGCGCAGGCCGAGCTGGAACAGCGCGCAGCGCGTCGCGGCCAGCACCTTGCCGGTCACGCTGAGGGCGATCGCGCCCTCGCTCAGCGTGCCGACGAATTCCGGGCGGTTGTGGAAGCGCATGATGTAGTCGTGCCGGAACCGCTGCAGGAACACGCGGTTCTCGATCATCTGCACCGACATGCTGACCAGGGCCAGCGTGTGCTGCTGGGCCAGGCGCGATTCGCCGGACGCGTCGAGCACGCCGACGAGTTCGCCCTCGTGGTCGAAGATGGGCGCCGCCGCGCAGGACAGGCCGATGTTGCGCGACAAATAGTGTTCGTCCTGGTGCACGGTGAGCGGCCGGCGCTCGAACAGGCAGGTGCCCATGCCGTTGGTGCCCTGCACGCGTTCGCTCCACAGGGCGCCGGGCATCAGGCCCGTCCTGGAGGCGGCGTGGGTGAAGGCGGGGTCGCCGAAGTAATTCAGCAGGACGCCGTCGCGGTCGGTGAGGATGATGGCGTAGCCGGAACCGGCCAGCTGCTGGTACAGGTTGGCCATCTCGACCTTGGCGACGGCCTGCAGGTCGGCCAGGCGCTCCTGGCGTTCCTTCAGTTCGGACGACGGCACGACTTCGGGCTCGGCGCAGGCGCCGGGGTGGAGCTTGTAGTCGTTGAGACAGCGGATCCACGATCGCGTGATCCGGTTGGGGGCGCCGGGCAGGTCCGGTTCGACATGCGGCATCCGGGCGGAACCCGCTGCCTGGCTTGACTCGAGCCGCCCAAGGACGACCGAGTGAACACGGCGCACGTGTTCCGCGGCAATCTCCAGCATGCTGTCTCCTGCGTCCTCGTGCGGCGGTCGCGTACGCCGCCGTCGTCGTCGTGGACTGTTATGTCGGTTGGGTGATGGAGGCTGCCGCCCCCACGCCTGTGCCTTGTCTGTCGACCATACTACTACGTTCGATCCGGAATATTGCAGCTATTTTGAACGAGTTGTTAGCGTTACCGCCGTTCGACTTGTGGTACTCGAGACAAGCATCACATGCTGCCGCCACGGCGGGAACCGTTTGGAAAATGGATGGTCGCGCCGGGTGTCAGTGGATCGCCAGCACCGTGATCAGTCCCCAGCTGATCAGGCCCAGGCCGACCAGCGACACGACCACGACGGCGCTGACCCGGCCACCGGCGCGCAGCACGGCGCGCGCATCGACGCCCAGGCCCAGGGCGGCCATCGACATGCTGGTCAACCAGCCCGCGCCGACGTGCGCCGGCGCCAGCAGCGCATGCGGCACCAGGTCGAAGGAACGCAGCGTCATCAGGACCAGGAAGCCGACGATGAACCACGGCACCAGGTGCGACAGCGGCAAGGCGCGGCGTTCGCCCTGGCCGCCGCGGCCGAGCAGCGACAGGACCAGCACGACCGGGCCGAGCATCAGCACGCGCACCAGCTTGACGAGCGTGCCGATGTGCAGGCTGGCCTGCGACACGGGCGCCGCCGCGGCGAGCACCTGCGGCACGGCATAGACCGTCATCCCGGCAAACACGCCGTATTGCAGCGGACTCAGGCCGAACGCACGGTCGAGCAGCGGCAGCAGCAGCACGACGGCCACGCCCAGCACGGCGGTGAAGGCGATCGCGGAGGCGACGTCCTTGCCGTCGGCATCGATGACCGGGGCGACGGCCGCGATCGCCGAGTTACCGCAGATAGAATTACCACAAGCAATCAGCACGGCCATGTGATGGGGCAGGCGCAGCAGCTTGCCGACGCCGTAGCTGAACGCGATCGCCAGCACGACGCACAGGGCGATGCCGCCCAGCAGCGGCAAGCCGTGCTCCAGGATGGCGCCGGCGCTGACCGACGCGCCCAGCAGCAGGACGGCCACTTCGAGCAGGATCTTGCCGGAAAAGCGGATGCCGGGCTCGCAGCGCGCCGGCACGGTGGAGAACGTGCGAACCAGGCTGCCCAGCAGGATGGCCAGCACGAGGCTTTCGAGCCAGGCGCGGCCGAAGATGCCGATCTCGGCCAGTTCCAGCAGCCAGGCGGCGAAGGTGACGGCCGCGCTCATGGCGATGCCGGGAATCAGTGGGGTAATGTTCTTGTTCATGGTGGACTCCTGGTTGGAGCCGCCAGTATCGCGGCGCCGGGATCGTTCGGTCCATCTTGAAATTTTTAACGAATCGTTTGATAAAATCGAACAATGACACTCGAACAGCTTCGCATCTTCGTGGCCGTGGCCGAACGCCAGCACCTGACCCGGGCCGCCGACGCGCTGGCCCTGACCCCGTCCGCCGTCAGCGCATCGATCCGCGCGCTCGAGGACCGCTACGGCACGCCGCTGTTCGACCGGATCGGGCGCCGCATCGAAGTCAATGGCGCCGGCCGCGTCTTCCTCGACGAGGCGCGCGCGACGCTGGCGCGCGCCGCCAGCGCCGAGCGCACGTTGGCCGAACTGGCTGGCCTGCAGCGCGGCACGCTGGCGCTGCAGGCCAGCCAGACGATCGCCAGCTACTGGCTGCCGCCGCTGCTGGTGCGCTTTCGCGCCGCCTACCCCCGGATCGACGTCGGCGTCGAAGTCGGCAACACGCAGACGGTGGCGGCGGCCGTGCACCAGGGCGCGGCGGACCTCGGCCTGATCGAGGGAACGGTCGTCGACGAGGCGCTGGCGATCGAGGAGGTCGGCCAGGACAGCATGGCGGTGGTCGTCGCGCCCGCGCATCCGTGGGCACGCCGGCGCCGGCTGTCCGTGGCCGAGCTGCAGGCCGCGGAATGGATCATGCGCGAATCCGGCTCCGGCACCCGCTCGGTGTTCGAGGCGGCACTGGCCCGGCACGGCGTCGACGTGGCGGCGCTGCAGGTCGCGCTGACGCTGCCGTCGAACGAGGCGGTGCGGGCGGCGGTGATGACCGGACGCTACGCCGCCGGCTTGTCGGAGCTGGTCGCCGCGCCCTACATCGCCGCGGGATTGCTGGCGACGGCGCCGCTGGCGCTGCCGCCGCGCGGCTTCTTCCTGCTGCGCCACCGCGAGCGCTACCGCAGCAAGGCGGCGCAGGCGTTCGCGCAACTGCTGCGCGCCTAGCATTGCCCATTGCCGCCGCGATCGACAGGATCGGGCAATCCTTCGTCAGGATCCGGCTACCGCCCGCATGCCCTGCGCGCCTACCATGGCATCCATCTTCAGCAGGGAGTCCATCATGAACATCATCGATACCATTTATATCGACGGCGCCTTCGTCGCGCCGCACGGGCAGGAGCGCATGGTGCTGCTCGATCCGGCCACGGAGCGGGAAGCGACGACCGTCGTGCTGGCCGACGCGGTCGACGCGCAGCGCGCGATCGCCGCGGCCAGGCGGGCGTTCGCGCTCACGTCGCGCGCCGGCCGCGAGCAGCGCATGGCCTGGCTGCAGCGCCTGCACGAGGAAGTGGCCGCGGCGGAGCCGGAGATCGTCGAGGCGATGGTGGCCGAGTACGGCGGCACCATGGCGATGGCGGTCGGCACCGCGCGCCGCGCCGCGGCGTCGTTCGCGTCGGCCCGCACGATCCTGGCCGACTATCCGTTCGAGCGCCGCGCCGGCGCGGCGCGCGTGACCATGCTGCCGCACGGCGTCGTGGGCATGATCACGCCGTGGAACGCGAATGCCGGCTTCATCGCCAGCAAGCTGGCCATGGCCATCGCCGCCGGCAGCAGCGCCGTGATCAAGCCGAGCGAGATGAGCGCGCGCCAGACCGAGGTCATGACCCGCGCGCTGCACCGCGCCGGCCTGCCGCCGGGCGTGTTCAACATCGTCACCGGCCGCGGCGACACCGTCGGCGCCGAGATCGTGCGCCATCCGGACGTCGCCAAGATCTCGTTCACCGGCTCGACCGCGGTCGGCAAGTCCATCGCGCGCGGCGCCGTCGATACCATGAAGCGCGTGACGCTGGAGCTGGGCGGCAAGTCGCCGACCATCCTGCTCGACGACGCCGACTTCGCCAGGGCGATGCCGTTCGCCGCCATGGCCGCCGTGATGAACAGCGGCCAGGCCTGCATCGCCGGCACCCGCCTGCTGGTCCCGGCCAGCCGCGCGCAGGAGGCGCAGGAACTGGTGGTGCAGGCGTTCTGCGCGCTGCGGGTCGGCGCCACGCACGATCCGCAGGTGGACGTGGGGCCGATGGTCTCGCGCACGCAGTGGGAACGCGTGCAGGCATACATCCGCAAGGGGATCGAGGAAGGCGCCACCCTGCTCGCGGGCGGGCCGGGGCGGCCGCACGGCCTGGAACGCGGCTGGTTCGTGCGCCCGACCGTGTTCGGCGACGTGCGCAACGACATGACCATCGCGCGCGAGGAGATCTTCGGCCCGGTGCTGTCCATCATCGCCTACCGCGACGACGCCGAGGCGATCGCAATCGCCAACGACACGCCCTACGGCCTGCAAGCCTATGTGTTCGGCGGCGACCTGGCGCGCGCCAACCGCGTGGCCGCGGAGATCGTCGCCGGACGCGTGTTCGTCAATGGGCTGTATGATGCGCCGGAAGCGCCGTTCGGCGGCTTCAAGCAATCGGGCCTGGGCCGCGAGTTCGGCGTGTTCGGCCTCGAGGAATACCTGGAACCCAAGGCGACCATGGGCCATGACAATCCGCTCTGATCCTCCCGCGGCGCTGGAGCGGCTGCGCGCCCTGGTCGCGCAGCGGCTGCAGGCGCATCCCGGCGATGCGCTCGACCTGGAGACCGGCCTGCCCTGGCTGTGGCTGATCCGCCGCTGCGGGCCGACGCCGGTCGGGCGCGGCATCCTGACGCCGTCCGCCTGCCTGCTGGTGCAGGGGGCGAAGGAGATGCTGGTCGGCAGCCAGGTGCTGCGCTACGGACCGGGCGCCTATGTGCAGGCAGGTGTCGCGATGCCGGTGTCGGGACAGGTCACGCAGGCCAGCGCGGCGGCGCCGTACTTCGGCATCCGCATCGACATCGATCCGAAGGAGGTGGCGGCGTTCGTGCTCGAGATGCAGCTGGCGCTGCCGGCGCAGCAGCCCGATCCGCCGGCGGTCACGGTGGAGCATGCGGACGACGCACTGCTCGAGACCTTCGCGCGCCTGCTGCAACTGCTCGACCATCCGCGCGACCTGCCGGTGCTGGGGCGCCTGCTCAAGCAGGAACTGATCTACCGCCTGGTGACGGCGCCGGGCGGGGCGACGCTGGCGCGCGGCGTCGCGGGTGGCCAGCGCGAACGCGCGGTCGGGGAGGCCATCAACTGGATCCGCCAGCACTACAACGAACCCCTGCGCATCGACGCGCTGGCGCGCGCCGTCCACATGAGCCCATCGGTGCTGCACCGCCGCTTCAAGGCGGCGACGGTGATGAGTCCCCTGCAATACCAGAAGCAGGTGCGCTTGCTGGAAGCGCGCAAGCGCCTGATGAGCGGGGACGTGGAAGCCGCCAGCGTCGCCTACGAGGTCGGCTACGAGAGCCCGTCGCAATTCAGCCGCGAGTACCGTCGCCTGTTCGGCACGTCGCCGCTGCGCGATGCGGAGCAATTGCGGCGCCAGCCGGGGCCGTCGCAGCCTTGAGGCGCGCCGGATTTTCCTTGCGGCGGTCCTTGCGTCCTTCCTGGCCGTTTGCTATAGTCTCGCTCCTCCGACGCAGACGCAGCTTCACGGCAGCGACAGCGGAAGAAAAGAAGAGTTGACGAGTTAAACGAAACACTGGATAATCTCGCTTCTCTGCTGCTGACGAACAGAACGATTCGCGAAACGCAGCAAGGTAACACAAGATTCGAGCTCTTTAACAAATAACAGTCGATAAGTGTGGGCGTTTGATGAAGGTGCCAGCAGTCACTTCGGTGGCTGCTGAATGCTTAAATTATCAAATGTTCACAAAAAATACGAACTTCTTCGAAAGAAGAAATCGTCAGTATTTTGAGTGAGCGACATGACACTAACGTGTCAAAACAGAGATTAAACTGAAGAGTTTGATC
>NZ_CAJYEB010000019.1 GCF_913773735.1 uncultured Massilia sp. | reverse complement strand
CGTCCGCCTCGACGATGGTCGACAGCGTCGGCGCACGTTCGTGCATGGCGCCCGGAATGAAGCGGTGACGCCACCGAAAACTGGTGGTGCGGTGCACGCCGGTGACCGCCGCGGCGTCGCGCACGGTACGCGATTCCAGCACGCACTGCAGGTACGCCAGCCATTTTTCCTTGAGGCGCAGGCGCGCCAGCGGCGTGCCGCTCAAGGCGTTGTAGCTGCGCCCGCAGCGGCAGCAGCGATAGCGCTGCAAGCCGCTGGCGCTGCCGCAGCGGTGGACGCGCGTGGCGCGGCAACGGGGACAGGGTGGCCGGCCGGCGGCCTGTTCGATGAGGGCGACGCATTCGCCGGGATCCGCGATGGAGGCGATCCAGCTGCGCAGGCGTGAGAGATCCTGCGTGCACAGCGGTAACGCTTCGAGTGCGGCAAGCACGTCGTCGAACGCCAGAGCCTGCATTGCTGCCTCCCCATGAGTTACCTCGACAATGGGTGAGACTGCCAGCGCAGCGGATGGTTCGCTTAATTAACGCGAACAGCGCCTTTTTTTTCGTCCCCGGCAAAATGCCGGGTCCGCCGTGCAGGGGCGGGGCCGGCGGTGTACCATGCTGCTGCGCAGAACCTATCCCATCGATCCATGTCCAGAATCCCGCTCCGAACCCTCATGACGCTGCTGGCCGCGCTGCTGGCCATGCTGTGCGTCCTGTCGCCCGCCCGCGCCGACGACGATTTCCTGCCGCCCGAGCAGGCCTTCCGCCTGTCCGCCCGCATGGACGGCCCGAACACGGCCGTCGTCAGCTACGCCATCGCCGACGGTTACTACATGTACCGCGAGCGCTTCAAGTTCACGGCCAGCGGCGCGACGCTGGGCGAGCCGGCCATCCCGCCGGGCAAGGTGAAGTTCGACGAGACCTTCCAGAAGGACGTCGAGACCTACCACAAGCGCGTCGAGATCCGCATCCCGGTCCAGGGCAGCGGCCCGTTCACGCTGAACGTCACCGGCCAGGGCTGCGCCGACAAGGGCCTGTGCTATCCGCCGCAGGACGCGGCCGTGCAACTGGTCGCCGGTGGCGGCGCCGCGCCCGCGGGCGGCCTGCCGATCGGCGCGAACGCCGCGCCGGACGCGCCCGCGATGTCGCTGCCCGGCCAGCCGCAACCGCAGGCGGACCCACCGGCGGCGGCCACCCCGGCGCCCGCCGCGGCGCCGTCCGAACTGACCGGCATCGGCAACCTGCTGCAGGGCGGCCGCCTGCTGGCCATCGTGCCCGCCTTCATCCTGCTCGGCCTCGGCCTGGCGTTCACGCCCTGCGTGCTGCCGATGGTGCCGATCCTGTCGTCGATCATCGTCGGCGAGGGCAAGGACGTGCGCCGCGGCCGCGGCTTCATCCTGTCGCTGGCGTACTCGCTGGGCATGGCCATCGTCTACACGCTGCTGGGCGTCGCCGCCGGCCTGCTGGGCGAAGGCCTGGCGGCCGCCCTGCAGAACCCGTGGGTGCTGGGCGCGTTCGCCCTGCTGATCGCGGCGATGGCCCTGTCGATGTTCGGCGTCTACCAGCTGCAGGTGCCGGCCGCGCTGCAGACCCGGCTGGCCGACGCCTCGGGCCGCCAGTCGTCCGGCAAGCTGGCCGGCGTGTTCGTCATGGGCGCGATCTCGGCGCTGATCGTCGGGCCCTGCGTGGCCGCGCCGCTGGCCGGCGCCCTGGTCTACATCAGCCAGACGCGCAACGTGCTGGTCGGCGGCGCCGCGCTGTTCTCGATGGCGCTCGGCATGAGCATCCCGCTGCTGCTGGTGGGCGTCTCGGCCGGCTCGCTGCTGCCGCGCGCCGGCATGTGGATGGAGTCGGTCAAGCGCTTCTTCGGCGTGCTGATGCTGGCGATGGCCCTGTGGATGGTCGCGCCGGTGTTGCCGGGCCTGGCGCAGATGCTGCTGTGGGCCGCGCTGCTGCTGGGCTACGGCTTCTACCTGCTCGCTGGGCAGCACCGTGGACAGCCGGGCCGCGCGCACTGGGCCGCGCTCGCGCTGGGCGCGGCGTGCGCCGTGCTCGGCGCCACCCAGCTGGTGGGCGCCGTCAGCGGCGCGCGCGACCCGCTGGCGCCGCTGGCACGCTTCACGGGCGGCGCCGTGCCGCACCAGGGGTTGGCGTTCGCCCGCATCAAGACCGTCGCCCAGCTCGACGCCGCCCTGGCCGCGAACGCCGGCAAGACGGCCATGCTGGACTTCTACGCCGACTGGTGCGTGTCGTGCAAGGAAATGGAAAAGCTGACCTTCGTCGATCCGGCCGTCAAGGAGCGGCTGCGCGACACCGTGCTGCTGCAGGTCGACGTCACCGCCAACGATGCCGACGACCGCGCCATGCTCAAGCGATTCGGCCTGTTCGGGCCGCCGGGCATCATCCTGTTCGGCGCCGACGGCCGCGAAATCCCCGACAGCCGCGTGATCGGCTACCAGGACACGGGCAAGTTCCTGGGCTCGCTCGGTAAACTCCGGTAACACTTGCGAAGACCATCTTGACGCCGCGCGCGGACGCGGCGCATACAACGAAAAACGGACACCCGAGGGTGTCCGTTCGTCATGCCGCCCGGGCATCGGGCGGCGAGGGCGCCGGCCTCAGCCGCGCGCGGTATCGGCGCCGCGCTGCCAGCCGCCGGGACCGCGGTGCCAGCGATGCTGCATGCGCCCGGCCTGGTCGTCGAAGGTCTTCTTCTGGTCCGGCGTGAGCACCGAATAGAAGCTGTTCAGGGCGCCCAGGCGCTGCTCCATGGCGACGGTGCGGCGTTTCTGCATCTCGATGGCCTTGGCCATGCGTTCCGGCGCCGACAGGCCGGCCCAGGCGGCGCGGTCGGGGCGCTGGCCCGGCTGGCGTGCCGGCGGCTGCATCGAAGCGACGAAGCTCTTCCAGGCCTGTTCCTGGGCCGGGGTGATCTTCAACGCGTCGTGCAGTTTCGCCACGCGCTTGGCGCGCAGTTCGGCGCGCTGCTCGGGCGTGCGCTTCGGATGCTGGCGATGGCCCTGGTGCTGCCCGGCCTGCGCCGGCGCCGCGGCGGTCGTGGATGCGGCGGTCTGGGCGTGGGCGCCGATGGCTGCGGCGCCCAGCGACAGGGCGGCGAGTGCGGTAGCGAAGTGTTTGCGAACGGTAGTCATCTCTTTTTCCTAGTCAGGTTGAACGCGGCAACGGTCACCGGATGTGCCCGTAACATGCCGACAATCTGCGCGCAACGTGTACCGAACATCGGTCACTTCCCGTCGCGGCATGGGACCATCATCGGGCAAAGATGTAAGCGTGGCGTGTCCGCTGTCGCGGCCTTTGTATCAATTTGTTTCCTTGCGCCATTCATATACAAGCCGATACAAAGACGCTTTTCAGGGGTGGCGCAAGCACGGATAATGACGGGATGGACACGCCTTCTACCATTCTCATCGTCGACGACGACCGCGATATCCGCTCGCTGCTGGCCGATTACCTCGAAGCGAACGGCTACCGCGCGCTGGCCGCCGCCGACGGCAATGCGATGTGGAAGATCCTCGACGAGGCGCGCCCCGACCTGATCGTGCTCGACCTGAACCTGCCCGGCGACGACGGCCTGACGCTGTGCCGCAAGCTGCGCGCCCATTCGACGCTGCCGGTGATCATGCTGACCGCGCGCAACGAGCCGCTCGACCGCATCCTCGGCCTCGAGATGGGCGCCGACGACTACCTGCCCAAGCCCTTCGAGCCGCGCGAGCTGCTGGCGCGCATCCGCAGCGTGCTGCGCCGCAGCCACGCGATGCCGCCGAATTCCCAGGCCGAGAACGTCCAGCAGATGAAGTTCTCCGGCTGGACGCTGGACCTGACGGCGCGCCACCTGGTCAATCCGCAGGGCGTGATCATCATGCTGTCGGGCGCCGAGTTCCGCCTGCTGCGCGTGTTCCTCGAGCACCCGAACCGCGTGCTCAACCGCGACCAGCTGCTCAACCTCACCCAGGGCCGCGACGCCGACCCGTTCGACCGCTCGATCGACATCCAGATCAGCCGCCTGCGCCAGAAGCTGGGCGAGGACGCGCGCATGCCCCAGATCATCAAGACGGTCCGCAACGGCGGCTACGTGCTGGCCGGCCAGGTGACGGTGGAGCCGGGCGCGTGAGAGCGTTCCTCGGCTCGATGACGGGCCGCGTGTTCGCCACCCTGCTGCTGGGCATCCTGGTCACGGCCACGCTGACCCAGCTGCTGGCCGACGTCGAGCGCCAGCGCGTGATCGACGAGTACCGCGACCTGCATTCGCTCGACCGCGCCGAGCAGCTCATCATGGCCACCGAGATCGTGCCGGAATCGGCGCGCAAGTCCTACCTCGACGTGGCCAACCGTCCCGGCATGCGCCTGGAGGACGTCGACATCAAGCCCAGCGAGCACGCCGTCGCCCAAAGCGACTTCACCCAGGCGCTGGCCATGCGCATGGGCAAGCGCTACGTGCTGCGCTCGCTGATCACGCGCCCGGCCGACTGCGCCATCCCGCGCGACCAGTCGATCGTGTTCGGCATGATGCGCCTGACATGGCGCGGCACCTGCGAGAGCATCAGCGTGCGCCTGCGCGACGGCGACGAACTGATGCTGTCGGTGCTGCCGCCGCGCTCGGTGACCTCGCCGCTGCGCACCGACTACACGCTGACGATCCTGCTGCTGCTGCTGAGCGTCGGCTTCCTGGCCTACCTGGTGGCGCGCATGACCACGCGGCCGCTCAAGCAGCTGGCGCAGGCCGCGAAAGACCTCGGCAACGACATCAACCACCCGCCGCTGGACCTGACCGGCGCCGACGAGATCCGCCAGGCCAGCGCCGCGTTCAACGCGATGCAGGCGCGCATCCGCCAGTACATCTTCCAGCGCACCCAGATGCTGGCCGCCATCACCCACGACCTGCAGACGCCGCTGACCCGCATGCGCCTGCGCCTGGAAAAGGTCAGCGAGCCGGAGCTGCAGGAGCGCCTGATCGGCGACCTGTCGGCGATGCAGGCCATGGTCCGCGAAGGCCTGGACCTGGCGCGCAGCATGGACACCACCGAGACCATGCAGATGCTCGACCTGGATTCGCTGCTCGACTCCGTCTGCGCCGACGCGGCCGACGCCAACCAGCGCGTCAGCCTGGCCGGCCACGCCGGCATGGCCCTGCTGGGCCGCCCGCTCGACCTGCGCCGCTGCCTCGTCAACCTGATCGACAACGCCGTCAAGTACGGCCATGCGGCCAAGGTGACGGTGGACCGCATCAACGGCGCCGCGCGCATCCGCATCCGCGACGCCGGCCAGGGCATCCCGGACGGCGAGCTGGCGCGCGTGTTCGATCCGTTCTACCGCGTCGAGACCTCGCGCTCGCGCGAGTCCGGCGGCACCGGCCTGGGCCTGACGATCGCGCGCAACATCGCCGAGCAGCACGGTGGCAGCATCGTGCTCGCCAACCACCCGGAAGGCGGGCTCGAAGTGACGCTGATGCTGCCGGAGTACTACCCGGGCAAATAAGCAACAGGCGCGGCAGCGACAACATTCCGACACATTGCCGTCATCCCCGTGTGCGACAATCCGCGCGGAGATCGGCGTCGGTACAGCCGGAAGCATCCTCATCGCATACAAGAAGCCGCACCAGCGGCGCAGGGAGTGGGAAGTGAAAAACAAGAACATCGTACTCGTCGCCGCGGTCCTGGCCGTCGGCGCCGGGGCCTGGTACGTCAACCACGGAACGGGCACGCATGCCGGGGAGGGCGCCACCAGCGCCCGGCACGGGCAGGACGGACAGCAGGGCAAGGGCGGCCAGCCGCCGGCGGTCGTCAACGTGGTGACGCCGCGGCGCGAGGACGTGCCGGTGCTGCAGCAGGCCAACGGCACCGTCACGCCGATCCGCACCGTCGACCTGCATCCGCAGACCACCGCCACGATCCGCGAGGTGCACATCAAGGAAGGCCAGTTCGTGCAGGCCGGCCAGCTGCTGTTCTCGCTCGACGACCGCGCCGACCGCGCCAACCTCGACAAGGCCCGGGCCCAGGTCGAGCGCGACCGCGCCCAGCTGGCCGACCTCGAGCGCCAGTACCAGCGCAGCCAGGACCTGTTCGCCCAGAAGTACATCGCCCAGAGCGCCGTCGACACGCTGCGCGCCCAGGTCGACCAGGCCAGGGCGACGCTGCAGGCCGACGTCGCCGCCGCGCGCGCCAGCAGCGTCGCCACCAGCTACACCGCGATCCGCGCGCCGATGGCCGGCCGCGTGGGCGGCATCGCCGTCTATCCGGGCAGCCTGGTGCAGCCGAGCACCTCGCTGACCACCGTCACCCAGCTCGACCCGATCACGGTCGCGTTCACGCTGCCGGAGTCGAGCCTGCCGGCGCTGCTGGCGGCCACCAGGCACGGCAAGGTCGAGGTGCAGGCGCTGCCGGGCGCCGGCCTGGCGCCGGTCAAGGGCGTGCTCAGCTTCGTCGACAACACCGTCGACCCGACCTCGGGCACGATCCGGGTGAAAGCCGAGTTCGACAACCGCGAGACCACGCTGTGGCCGGGCCAGTACGTGAACACGAAGGTGACCGTGCAGACCCTCAAGGACGCCATCGTCGTGCCGCAGAACGCCATCATCACGAACGCCCAGGGCACGTTCGTCTACGTGCTGGACCAGGACCCGCATCGCGCCTATTCGGCGCACCAGGTGCCCGTGCAGCGCCTGCACGCCTTCGGCCTGGACGCGGCCGTCAGCGGCCTGACCGGCCGCGAATCCGTGATCACCGACGGCAAGCAGAACGTCCGTCCGGGCGGCAAGGTGCGCCTGGCTGCGGAGATGGACAAGGGCGCAGAAGGCGGCAACCGCGGCGACAAGCCGAAGGCGGCCACCGTCGCCGCCAACCAGGGCTGACGCATGAACATTTCCGAATTGTGCATCCGGCGGCCGGTGATGGTCGTGCTGCTGTCGCTCAGCCTGATCCTGGTGGGCGTGCTGGCCTACCTGAACATGCCGGTCGCGGCGCTGCCCAGCTATAACACGCCGGTCATCAACGTCAACGCCAACCTGGCCGGCGCCAGCCCCGAGACGATGGCCTCGTCGGTGGCGCTGCCGCTCGAGAAGCAGTTCTCGACCATCCCCGGCATCAACCTGATCACCTCGACCAGCACCCAGGGCAATACCTCGCTGACGCTGGAATTCGACACCTCGATCGACATCAACGCCGCCGCCGTCGACGTCCAGGCCGCGCTGCTGGCGGCCCAGCGCCAGCTGCCGCAGGAAATGACGGACCTGCCGTCCTACCGCAAGGTCAACCCGGCCGACGCGCCGGTGCTGTTCATGACGATGACCTCGCCCTCGATGAACCTGTCGGAGCTGAACGACTACGCCGAGAACCTGGTGTCGCCGGCCATCTCGACCTTGCCGGGCGTGGCCCAGGTGCAGGTCAACGGCGGCAAGAAGTTCGCCGTGCGCGTGCGCGCCAAGACCGACCTGATGAACGCGCGCAACCTGACGATGGACGAGCTGGCCACCGCGCTGCGCGCCGCCAACTCCAACGCGCCGCTGGGCATCCTGGACGGCCCGCAGCAGACGCTGACCATCCAGGGGCCGCCGCAGATGATGAAGGCGGCCGACTTCGCCGACCTGATCGTCGCCACCCGCGACGGCCAGCCGGTGCGCCTGAAGGACGTCGCCGACGTCGAGGACAGCTACCAGTCGACCAAGGCCTTCGGCGCCTACAACGGCGAGCGCGCCATCGTGCTGCTGGTGCAGCGCCAGCCGGACGCCAACACCGTCGCCGTCGTCGACCACGTGCGCAACCTGCTGCCGCGCTTCCAGTCGCAACTGCCGGCCTCGATCAAGATCAACCTGGTCAACGACCGCTCGGTCTCGATCCGCGAGGCGATCCACGACGTCAACTTCACGCTGGGCCTGACCGTAGTGCTGGTGGTGCTGGTGATCTTCCTGTTCCTGCACCGCCTGTCGGCCACGTTCATTCCCGCGATCACGATGCCGATCTCGCTGCTGGGCGCATTGTCGCTGCTGTACTGGCTCGGCTACAGCATCGACAACGTCTCGCTGCTGGGCATCACGCTGGCCGTGGGCCTGGTCGTCGACGATGCCATCGTGGTGCTGGAGAATATCGTGCGCCACATGGAGATGGGCAAGAAGCCGATGCGCGCGGCGCTTGACGGCTCGCGCGAGATGGGCTTCACCATCATCTCGATCTCGGTCTCGCTGGTGGCCGTGTTCATTCCGATCTTCTTCATGCCGGGCGTGATCGGCCTGCTGTTCCACGAATTCGCCGTGATCGTCGGCCTGGCGGTGCTGGTCTCGGCCGTCGTGTCGCTGACGCTGGTGCCGATGCTGGCCTCGCGCCTGCTGTCGGCCCACGGCCACGATCCGCACGCCGAAAAGAGCTTCGTCGGCCGCCACTTCGAGGCCGGCTTCATGAAGGTGCGCAACGGCTACGAAAAGACGCTGGACCTGGCGCTGGCGCACCGCCCGCTGGTGCTGCTGGCGGCGCTGGGCACGTTCGTGCTGACGGCCGTGCTGTACACGACGATCCCGAAGGGTTTCTTCCCCGAGGAAGACCTGGGCCAGATCCGCGTGAACACCGAGGCCGCCGAGGACATCTCCTCGTCCGCGATGGTCACGCTGCAGACGCGCGTGGTCGACATCATCCGCGCCGACCCGGCCGTGCAGGACGTGACGGCGTTCAGCGGCGGCGGCAACGGCGGCCGCATGTTCCTGGTGCTCAAGCCGCGCGAGCAGCGCGACAAGATGCCGCTCGTGATCGACCGGTTGCGCCATGCCGTGCGCGCGGTCCCGGGCATCGCCGTCTACCTGTCGCCGGTGCAGAACCTGCAGCTGGGCGGACGCCAGAGCAAGAGCCGCTACCAGTACACGCTGCAGAGCGTGTCGGGCGAGAACATCGGCGGCTACGCCAACGGTTTCCTGGAGCGCATGCGCAACGACCCGATGTTCCGCGATGTCACCAGCGACTCGCAGGAACGCGGCCTGCAGGCCACGCTGGACGTCGACCGCGACAAGGCCAACGCGATGGGCGTGCAGCTGTCCGACGTGCGCACGGCGCTGTACGCGGCGTTCGGCGAGCGCCAGGTCTCGACCATCTACTCGACCGCGGCCAGCTACTACGTGATCCTGGAGACGGCCAGGGAAGACCGGGAATTCGAGGACGCGCTGGCGCGCCTGTCGGTGCGCAGCAAGACCGGCCAGCTGGTGCAGCTGTCGAGCGTGGCCAGCGTCAAGCGCACGGTCGGGCCGGTGGCCGTCAACCACCAGGGCCAGCTGCAGGCGATCACGCTGTCGTTCAACCTGGCGCCGGACGCCTCGCTGGGCGACGCCACCGCGGCGATCGCGCAGATGGGCCGCGAGATGAAGCTGCCGGGGTCCATCATCACGAACTACGGCGGCGACGCCGCCGTGTTCCAGAGCTCGCAGTCGAGCCAGCTGATCCTGATCGTCGCGGCGATCGGCGTCATCTACGTGCTGCTGGGCGCGCTGTACGAGAGCTTCATCCACCCGATCACGATCCTGGCCGGCCTGCCGTCGGCGGCCGTGGGCGCGCTGCTGACGCTGCGCCTGTTCGACATGGACCTGACGATCATCGCCACCATCGGCATCCTGATGCTTGTGGGTATCGTCAAGAAGAACGCCATCATGATGATCGACTTCGCGCTGGACGCCCAGCGCAACGGCGGGATGAAGCCGGAGCAGGCGATCCGCGAGGCGTGCATCCTGCGCTTCCGCCCGATCATGATGACGACGCTGGCCGCACTGATGGGCGCGCTGCCGATCGCCCTCGGCCTGGGCGCCGGCGCCGAGCTGCGCCAGCCGCTGGGCCTGGCCGTATGCGGCGGCCTGGTGTTCTCGCAGGTGATCACGCTGTACATCACGCCCGTGATCTACCTGTACCTCGACCGCTTCAGCGACAGCGGGCCGATGACGGACGAGGAACTGGCCAGGCTGGAACGGCCGCAGCTGGACGTGGTCAAGGCCGCCTAGGTAGGAGGGGTCGGAGCCCGGTGTTGCTTTTCCAGGGGCGCTGACCCCGGTTTTCGGCCCGCGGCGGCGACAAACCGGGTCGTAGGGTGCGCACCCCGTGCGCACCGCAATTACATTACAATTTGTCCATCCAGGCACGCCCAATGTGCCCGCCCGCACCGTCCAAACCCCGGATTACCGGGCAAAATCCCCTCACATCCCGCAAATATCGCCGGAATTCCTGATACATACTGTAACAACAGTAAAAGCAGCGAACTTATAAGCTGTTTGCAGATGTCCAACGATGCGTGCGTACAGAAACCAAACAAGGTAGACTGCGGCACGTGATCCCTTGTTTGCTGCTCCCTGGAAAGTAGTCTTCATCTTGCGTGACCATTCCCATATCTCACTCGATGACAGCGATGTCTGTGCGCATTGCGGCCAGCCGTTGCCCGGGCGGCGGGTGAGCACATACGGCCGCCAGGGGCCGAACCGCACCGGATTGATCGCCACCGTCCTGCTGCACCTGCTGCTGGTCGCGATCTGGCTGTACCAGCCGGACAACAAGCAGAGCGCACCGTCCCGGGCGGGCGCCGAGAATGCCATCGTGTGGCTGCCGCCCACGCCGAAGCCGACCCCGACGCCCAAGCCGCAACCGCAGAAGCCGGCGGCGCAGAGCGCCAAGCCGGCGCCGGTGCGGCCGTCGAAGCCGACCGTGCCCAAGGTCCAGCGCCTGCCGGACACGATCACGCTGCCGGACGAAAAACCGGTGAAGGTCGCCGAGACGCCGGCGCCGCCGAAGGAAGAGACGAAGGAGCCGCCGAAGGAAGTCGACATGGCCGCCTACATCGCGGCGCGCAAGGCGGCGCGCGGCGCCTCGACCGAAGTCAATGCGCCCGAGGAGAGCGAAGCCTCGCGCGGCACCCGCAACGCGCTGGCGAACATCGCCGCCATCAACGGCCGCGGCGGCCAGGATCCGAACGACACGGGCGGCGTGTTCAGCGTCACCAACCAGACCTTCGCCTCGGCCGACGTGAAGTTCCGCGGCTGGAACCCGAACTTCAAGCGGCGCTGGCTGACCTCGGTGAAGGTGGAGCGCGGCAGCGAGCGCGACATCGAGACGGCGATCGTCAAGAAGATGATCGAGATCATCCGCAAGGAAAAGAACGGCGATTTCGAATGGGATTCGCACCGCCTGAACCGCGTGGTGACACTGTCGGCGCGGCCGCAGGATACCCAGCAGCTGATGGATTTCCTGTACAAGGAAATGTTCCCGAATTACACGGCGCCGCCGCGGGGATAATTCGTGGAGGCTTGAAGAACAAAAACCACGCCGCGGCGTGGTTTTTTGTTGGGTGAGGCATGGTGCGCTCGGGGAGCGCACCCTACGCAACCGATCGTGGCCGTAGGGTGCGCACCCCGTGCGCACCATTCGTCGATTCAGCCCGCGGCCTTCAGGCGCCGCGCCACGTCCATCGCGAAATAGGTCAGCATGCCATCGGCGCCGGCGCGCTTGAACGACATCATGGTTTCCATGATGACCTTGTCCGGATCGAGCCAGCCGTTCTGGAACGCCGCCTGCAGCATCGCGTACTCGCCGCTGACCTGGTAGGCGAACGTCGGCACCTTGAATTCGTCCTTCACGCGGCGCACCACGTCCAGGTAGGGCATGCCCGGCTTGACCATCACCATGTCGGCGCCCTCGGCGATGTCCAGCGCCACTTCGCGCAGGGCCTCGTCGCCGTTGGCCGGGTCCATCTGGTAGGTGTTCTTGTCGGCCTTGCCCAGGTTGGCGGCGGAGCCGACCGCGTCGCGGAACGGGCCGTAGTAGCCCGAGGCGTACTTGGCCGAGTAGGCCATGATGCGGGTGTGGATCAGTTCGCGCTCTTCCAGCGCCGCGCGGATCGCGCCGATGCGGCCGTCCATCATGTCGGACGGCGCCACGATGTCGACGCCGGCTTCGGCCTGGGCCATCGCCTGGCGGATCAGCATCTGGATCGTCTTTTCGTTGACGATGTAGCCGTTGTCGTCCGGCAGGCCGTCCTGGCCGTGCGTCGTGTACGGGTCGAGCGCCACGTCGGTCATGATGCCCAGCTGCGGGAAGTGGCGCTTCAGTTCGCGCACGGCGCGCGGCACCAGGCCGTCCGGGTTGGTCGCCTCGACGCCGTCGTAGGTCTTGAGCGCGGCGTCGATCACGGGGAACAGGGCCAGCACCGGGATGCCCAGCGCCACCGCTTCCTCGGCCACCTTCAGCAGCAGGTCGACCGAGACGCGCTCCACGCCCGGCATCGACGCCACCTGCTGGCGCTGGTTCTGGCCGTCGAGGATGAAGACCGGGTAGATCAGGTCGGACGCGGTGACCACGTTCTCGCGCATCAGGGCGCGCGAGAACGGGTCGCGGCGCATGCGGCGCATGCGCACGGCGGGGTAGGCGGATGGGGTGATGATCGGCATGTGGGAAGCTCCTGCGGATTAGTCGGCCCGGCCGGCATTCTCGTCCGGTCCGTCGGCCTGGGTGTCATGCTGTCCGGCCTCGTCTCCATCCAGGCCGAGCAGTTCGATGATCTTGTCGTTCGCCTCCTCGATGCCGACGCGCTTGAGGGCCGAGAACAGCTGCACGGTGAACGGGAAGCCGTTGCCGTCCTCGTCGACGTAGCTGTCCAGCACCTGCTGCGCCTGGCGCAGCGCGTTGGTCGATTCGTTGCGGTTGAGCTTGTCCACCTTGGTCAGGATGCAGTGGATCGGCTTGCCGGTCGGGGCGAACCATTCCAGCATCTGCACGTCCAGCTCGGTGAACGGGCGGCGCGAGTCCATGATCAGCACCAGGGCGGCCAGCTGGTCGCGGCGCTGCACGTAGTCGCCCAGCAGCTTCTGCCAGTGCAGCTTGGCGTCGCCCGACACTTCCGCGTAGCCGTAGCCGGGCAGGTCGACCAGCAGCGCCTGGATGTCCTCGACCTTGGTCGGGTCCTTGCGGTGCATCGCCACGTGGGCGCCGCCGATCGAGAAGAAATTGATGTGCTGCGTGCGCCCCGGCGTCTTGGAGGCGAAGGCCAGCCCCTTCTGGTTGGTCAGGATATTGATCGCCGTCGATTTGCCCGCATTGGACCGGCCGGCGAAGGCGATTTCCGGTACCTGGGTGCGCGGCAGGTCGCGCAACTGGTTGACGGTCGTGAAGAAGCGGGCTTGCCAGAGTTTGGACATGGGACGGGGATCCGGTAAGGCGCGCCGGGCGCGCCAAGGTGAAAAAGACAACGAAAGAAGCGGTCTGGAAAGAAAGCTATTGTACAATAGGGAGTTCCCTGTCGTCGGCGAGCCTGGGGAGGACGCGCATAGTGAACGACACCGAGCAAGCTGTGGCAAGTATCGTACCTGCGACATGATCTTCGACTTTTTCGGAGTGCCTTGAATGAATCGTGTGTTCTTACCGGCCGCCCACACGGCCATCATGAAGTCCCTGTTGCTCGCATCGCTGGCGTTGGCCGGCACGAGCGGCATGCCCGCACTGGCCGCCGATGCGGCGCCGGCTGCGAATCCCGTTCCGAAGATCGATCCCGCCAAGGGGGGCAGCCTGTACGACACGGGCGACACCGCGCGCGGCCTGCCGGCCTGCGCCTCCTGCCACGGCGCCGCCGGCAACTCGACCATCGTCGCTAATCCCAAGCTGGCGGGGCAGGCGCAGGCCTACCTGCACAAGCAGCTCGTCGATTTCACCACGCCGAACCGCGTGCAGCCGGTGATGTCGTTGTACGCCAAGATGCTCAGCGAAGAGGAAAAGAACAACCTCGCCGCCTGGCTGGCCACGCAGAAGCCCAAGCAGGGCGCGGCGCGCAACAAGGAGACCGTCGAACTGGGCCGCAAGATCTACCGCGGCGGCATCGCCGAGCGCGGCGTGGCCGCCTGCGCCAGCTGCCACGGCGCCACCGGCTCGGGCATCCCGGCGCAGTATCCGCGCCTGGCCGGCCAGCACCAGGACTACACGCTGGCCCAGCTGCAGGCGTTCAAGGCGGGCGGCCGCAACAACAGCCCGCAGATGGGCACGCTGGCCAAGCGCATGTCGGACGAGGAAATGAAGGCCGTCTCCGACTATATCGCCGGGCTGAAGTAAGTCCGTCAGATAATTCCCGACGGAAGTCATCAAGAACAGGGCGGCTGCGTGAGCGGGCTGCCCTTTTTGTTGTATGCTCCCGGCAGTGTTTCTGACGTGAATGAAAGCAGGGGCGATGAGCACCACCGGAATTGAAATCAAATCAAGCCGCCGCGGCTTCGCGGAGGCGGTCGAGCTGGTGTCGTCGATGCGCTTCGCCATCAGCCTCCTGATGATCATCGCGATCGCCGCCGTCATCGGCACGGTGATGCAGCAGAACCAGCCGATGCCGAACTACATGAACCAGTTCGGCCCGTTCTGGTTCGAGATCTTCGACAAGCTGGGCCTGTACGCCGTCTACTCGGCCTGGTGGTTCCTGCTCAGCCTGGCCATCCTGATCGTCTCGACGGGCCTGTGCATCGCCCGCAACGCGCCGAAGATGCTGCGCGACATGCGCAGCTGGCGCGAGAGCGTGCGCGAGGAGTCGCTGCGCAACTTCCACCACAAGTTCGCCTGGACGGCGCCGGGCGCCGCGCTGCCGCTGGCACACCAGACCGCCCAGCGCCTGGACAATGCCGGCTACAAGGTGAAGCTGGTCGACAAGCCCGGCGGCGTGCTGGTGGCCGCCAAGAAGGGCGCCGGCAACAAGTTCGGCTACATCTTCGCGCACACGGCCATCATCGTGATCCTGGTCGGCGGCATGATGGATTCCGACTTTGGCATCCGCTTCCAGCAATGGTTCATGGGCAAGACGCCCTTCATGGGCGGCGGCCTGATCGCCGACATCCCGGCGCGCCACCGCCTGGGCCTGAACAATCCCTCGTTCCGCGGCAATACGATGATCCCGGAAGGGCAGAGCAGCAATACCGCCATCGTCCCGCAGGGCAATGGCGTGATGATCCAGGAGCTGCCGTTCACCATCAAGCTGAACAAGTTCATCATCGAGTTCTACTCGACCGGCATGCCGAAGCTGTTCGCCAGCGAGGTGACGATCCGCGACCACGAGACCGGCAAGACCTTCGACGGCACCATCAAGGTCAACCAGCCGCTGATCTACCGCGGCGTGGCGCTGTACCAGTCGAGCTTCGAGGATGGCGGCAGCAAGCTCAAGCTGACGGGCTGGCCGATGACCGGCAGCGGCGCCGCATCGTTCCCGGTCGCGGGGGAGGTCGGCAGTTCCAGCGAGCTCAAGAGCGGCAACGCGACGTATGCGATCGAGTGGACCGGCTTCCGGCCGTTCAACGTCGAGAACACCAGGGCCGGCGACGATGTGCGCGCGGTCAAGAAGGGCGAATCGCTCGACGAGCAGTTGAAGGCCACGCTGTCCGAACATTCCGGCTCGGCCGGCAAGAACGCCAACAACAAGGACCTCAAGAACGTCGGCCCCAGCGTGCAGTACAAATTGCGCGACCAGACCGGCCAGGCGCGCGAGTTCCTGAACTACATGCAGCCCGTGACGCTGGACGGCGCCCAGGTCTACCTGGCCGGCGTGCGCACCGACCCGTCGGCGCCGTTCAGCTTCCTGCGCATCCCGGCCGACGATGCCCATGGCGTGGGCGAGTGGATGCGCCTGCGCGCCGCGCTGGCCGACCCCGCCCTGCGCGAGGAGGCGGCGCGCCGCTATGCCGAGCGCGCCCTGCCGCAGGGCAAGGCCGATCCCGCCCTGGCCGCCCAGCTGCGCGAATCGGCGGGCAAGACGCTGGCGATCTTTGCCGGAGGCGGGCAGGGCAGCGGCCAAACCGGCGGCTACCTGGCGGTATCGCAATTCCTCGAGCGCATCCCGCAAGCGGAGCAGGAAAAGGCCGCGAACGTGTTCATGAAGATGCTCAACGGCGCCATGTGGGAGCTGTGGCAGGCCGCGCGCGCGCGCGCCGGCGCGCCGGCGGTCGAGGCGAACGAGGTGCATGGCCGCTTCCTGCAGATGGCCACCAATGCGCTGTCCGACAGCTTCCTGTACGGCGCCCCGGTCTACCTGGCGCTGGACGAGTTCACCGAGGTGAAGGCGTCGGTGCTGCAGGCCACCCGCTCGCCGGGCAAGAAGGTGGTCTACCTGGGGTGCCTGCTGCTGACCCTGGGCATCTTCGCGATGTTCTACATCCGCGAGCGCCGCATCTGGGTGTGGGTGAAGGACGGCGCGGACGGCCATGGCGCGCAGGCGCTGATGGCGATGAGCACGCAGCGCAAGACCCTCGATTTCGAACGCGAGTTCGACGATTTGAAAACGAAGTTGCCGCAATCGGCGTAAGCTGGGCGGGTTCGGCAAGGAGAGAAAACCATGGACATTTCGCAGGCATCGCAGGGACAACAGGCCGACGCGCAGGTGCGCTACACCCGGCCGCCCGGCTTCTTCAAGCGCCTGACGGCCGTCGACTGGCTGTTCGGCGCGGCCCTGGCGGCCGCGGCCCTGTTCGCGTTCCACCGCTACGGCGCCTACATGGACGTGTACGAGGAGGCGATCCTGCTGCTGGCCGCGCCCACGTTCGCGCTGCTGGGCTGGGGCTGGAAGCCGGTGCGCTGGCTGATGCCCCTGGTGGCGGCGCTGTCGCTGTGGGCCATCTCGCTGTACGGCGGCACGCTGGACGCGGCCAACACCAGGTTCTTCCTCAAGTACATGCTGTCGAGCCAGTCCGCCATCCTGTGGATGAGCGCGCTGTTCGTGTTCTCGACCGTGTTCTACTGGATCGGCCTCGCCACCCGCTCGCCGTTCGGCGGCAGCGTCGGCTCCAAGCTGTGCTGGGCCGCCGTCGTGCTCGGCTTCACCGGCATGATGGTGCGCTGGTACGAGTCCTACCTGGTCGGCGCCGACGTCGGCCACATCCCGGTGTCGAACCTGTACGAGGTGTTCATCCTGTTCGCGATGATCACCGCGCTGTTCTACCTGTACTACGAGCAGCGCTACGCGACGCGCCAGCTCGGCCCGTTCGTGCTGCTGGTGATCTCGGCCGCCGTCGGCTTCCTGCTGTGGTACACGGTGGCGCGCGACGCCGCCGAGATCCAGCCGCTGGTGCCGGCGCTGCAGAGCTGGTGGATGAAGATCCACGTGCCGGCCAACTTCATCGGCTACGGCACCTTCGCGCTGGCGGCCATGGTCGGCTCGGCCTACCTGCTGAAGTCGCATGGCTACCTGGTGGACCGCCTGCCGTCGCTGGACGTGCTGGACGACGTGATGTACAAGGCCATTTCCGTCGGCTTCGCCTTCTTCACGGTGGCCACCATCCTGGGCGCGCTGTGGGCGGCCGAGGCCTGGGGCGGCTACTGGTCCTGGGACCCGAAGGAAACCTGGGCGCTGATCGTCTGGCTGAACTACGCGGCCTGGCTGCACATGCGCCTGATGTCCGGCCTGCGCGGGCGCGCCGCGGCCTGGTGGGCGCTGGTGGGCCTCCTGGTGACGACCTTCGCCTTCCTGGGCGTGAACATGTTCCTGTCCGGCTTGCACTCCTACGGCAAGCTGTGAGAACGCGGGCGGCTGGATGACAGGCGGATGACATGTTGTAACCGCAGGTGAAGCGTCCAGCCGGATTGCAACGGATGGTGTAAGGTTGACATGTCTGGCGCGAAAGTGCCCAAGTGTCCAACCGGAGCTGTTATGTTGATCAAACGTAATCCGAACGGCATCGACCTGCCGTTTCCTTCCGAAATCACGCCGCAATCGATCGTCGAGGGCCGGCGCGCCTTTCTGGCGCGCGCCGCGGCGACGGCCGTGGCCGGCACCTCGCTGTGGGAAATGCTGAACCGCGAAGCGCTGGCCCAGGCGGCGCCGGCGCAAAAGCTGGCCGCCAACCGCAATGCCGCGCTGTCGACCGACGAGAAGCTCACCTCGCTCCAGGACGCGACCCACTACAACAATTTCTACGAGTTCGGCACCGACAAGGGCGATCCGGCCGAGCATGCGCACACGCTGCGCACCCGTCCCTGGACCGTGCAGGTCGACGGCGAGGTCAAGAAGCCGATGACGCTCGACATCGACCGCCTGACCAGGCTGGCGCCGCTGGAAGAACGGATCTACCGCCTGCGCTGCGTCGAGGGCTGGTCGATGGTGATTCCCTGGATCGGCTATTCGCTGTCGAACCTGATCCGCCAGGTCGAGCCGACCGGCAACGCCAAGTACATCGAATTCACCTCGCTAGCCGACCGCGGCCAGATGCCCGGCATCCGCAGCCGCATCATCGAGTGGCCCTACGTGGAAGGCCTGCGCATGGACGAGGCCATGCATCCGCTGGCGCTGCTGACGGTGGGCATGTACGGCCAGGTCCTGGCCAACCAGAACGGCGCGCCGGTGCGCCTGGTGGTGCCCTGGAAATACGGCTTCAAGTCGGCCAAGTCGATCGTGCGCATCCGCTTCGTGCGCGACCAGCCGCGCACGGCCTGGAACACGATCGCGCCGGACGAGTACGGCTTTTATTCGAACGTGAACCCGAACGTCGACCACCCGCGCTGGTCGCAGGCCAGCGAGCGCCGCATCGGCGAAGGCGGCCTGTTCACGCCCAAGCGCAAGACCCTGATGTTCAACGGCTACAACGAGGTCGCTTCGCTGTACACCGGCATGGACTTGCGCAAGTTCTACTGAACGGGCGAAGCGCATGGCGTTCACTCCGAAACCAAAACAGCTGGCGGCGATCAAAGTCCTGGTCTTCCTGCTGGCGCTGGCGCCCTTCCTGCGCATGGCCTGGGCGGTCGCCATGGGCACGCCGGTCGACCCGGTCGCCTTCCTGACCCATGGCAGCGGCGACTGGGCGCTGTACCTGCTGTGCATCACGCTCGCCGTCACGCCGCTGCGGCGCTGGACCGGCTGGAACTGGCTGGTGCGCCTGCGCCGCATGCTCGGCCTGTTCGCCTTCTTCTACGCCTTCATGCACTTCCTGACGTTCTTCTGGTTCGACCATGCCTTCGACGTCGCCGCGATGTGGAAGGACGTGATCAAGCGCCCGTTCATCACGGTCGGCTTCATCGCCTTCGTGCTCCTGATCCCGCTGGCGACCACCAGCACCCAGGGCATGATCCGCCGGCTCGGGCGGCGCTGGACCCAGCTGCACCGCCTGATCTATCCGATCGCGGTGCTGGCGATCCTGCATTACTGGTGGATGAAGGCGGGCAAGAACGACCTGCAGCAACCCATGGTCTGGGGCGCCGTCGTGCTGGTGCTGCTGGGCCTGCGCATCTGGTGGAGCCGCACGCGGCTTCCCACCCGCACCTCGGGATCGGTACAATCATGACATGAAGAGGTTCGGTGCGATCGTCCTGCTGTTGGCCCTGGTGCTCCTGATGGTGCTCGGGGTCTCGCGCACGCGTTACGGCGTGGCGGTCGACCGTTGCCTGAACCTGGGCGCGCGCTGGAGCGAGCAGACGGCGGCCTGCGCGGCGCTGGCGTGGCCGGACGACCGGTCGCGCGGGCGCGACTAGGCGGCTGCGCGCCGCGCGCCCCGCGCTCCCTTCCTCATTGGCGCCGGCATCCCTGCTGCAACGGTGGCCGCGCCACGCGGCCGCGGATGCCGCCGACCTCGATATCCTGCAGCACGGGCGCCACGCTACGCACCTGGCCCGCCGCCAGGCCTGCCAGCAGGTCCGCGCAGGGCGCCGGATCGAAGGCGACGGTGCCGAGCAGGTCCCACCGCCCTTGCGCATCGGCGCCCAGCACGACGGCCCGGGCGTCATCCCCATCCACCAGCAGCACCGCCGGACGGCCGCCGTTGCCCAGGTCGAGCACGACGGCGTCGCACTGCCTGCCGGCGGCGCGCAGGCACGCGGGATACAGGTAGGCCGACGGCTTCGACGCCCAGTCCGTGTCCAGCAGGCCCGCGGGCAGGGCCTGCGCGCCGCGCACGCGCAGGTTGGCCAGCAGGTCGGGCGCCGGCAAGGGAACCGGCGCGCGCGCGTCCCAGCGGCTGGCCAGCTTGCGCGCGGCGGCGATGCGCGCGCGCAGGCGCGCCGCGTCCGGGCCGGCGGGCTTGCTCCCGGCCTCGCGCTCGAGGCGGTCCAGCGCCGCGCGTCCGAAGCGCGCGCCGTCGAAGCGCAGCCAGGCGAAGTCGAACCGGTCGACCGGGGTCTTGCCGGCGTGCAGGCGCGCGACCTGGCTGGCGACCGCGACGCGCGCCGGATCGAGCAGCGGCGAATTCAGGGCCAGCAGCAGGCCGACGACGACGAAGGCGGTGGCGACGTTCACCCATCCCAGCGCCGGCAGCCAGCCGGGGCGCAGCGCGGCGCGGAAATAGCCGGCGGCATAGCAGGCGGCCACCAGCATGCAGGCGGCCGCGGCCACCCGGTCGCCGGTCCAGCCGTGTTCGCGCACGCGCAGGAACAGCGCATGGACGGCGAGCAGCACCAGCGGCGCCGGCAGTACGGCGGCAATGCGCGTGGCCAGGCGCACGACGCGCGCGACGTCATGGCCGTCGCCGCCCTGTTGCCAGGCGGCGTTGATCAGCACGACGAAGACCGCGCTCGCGCACAGCAGCACCGAGGCCGCGCGCCGCGTGCCCCACAGCGGTTCGAGTCCCGTGACGGGCAGGGCCAGCAGGAAGCCGCCGACCAGCAGCACGGCGACCGGCAGCAGCCAGGACAGTAGCACCAGCAGCAGGCCGCGGATGCCGCGCACGATCGCCGGACGCACGTCGGTCAGGTGCATGGCGCAGGCGAACGCGAAGGCGCTGACGGGGATGGCGAACCATTCCTCGCGCATCAGCCTGCTCAAGAAATCCAGCTTGACGAGGTCGAACAGCTGCGCGCCCAGCAGCAGCACCAGCCAGGTCACGCCGGTGAACATGGCGCTGAACGCCAGCTGCACACCGAGTTTCCAGGCGAGGTCGAAATGGGTGGGATAGGCGGCGATGCGGCGCCGGTCGCGCGCCGCCGCCAGCACCAGCGAGTGCGCGATGAAGAGGCCGGCCGCTGCCTGGAACAGCAGCAGGGCGGAGGGCATCGGCGAGCGCCGCGGTCCGGCGTGCGCGCCGCGCGTCGGCGTCAGCGGCGTCAGCGGCAGGTCGGCGCCGCGCCAGGCGTCGTAGCATCCCAGCGCCGCCAGCACCAGCGCTGCGGCGCCCAGCCAGGCGAGCAGCGCGCGCCGTTCCATGTGGCCCAGCGCCGAGATCGCGACCTGCGGCAGGTACAGGGCGACCAGGATCAGCGGCGCGAACAGCAGCGGCGTATCGGCCGGCCAGGCCTGCTCCTTGACGGCGCGGTACAGCAGGTAGAGGCACAGGCCCTGGGACAGGCCGAGCAGCAGGCGGCTACGGCCGACCTGGGCGGTGGCGGGGGAGTCGGGCAGGTCGGACGCTGGCATGGGCATTCTCCGGATTGCATCCCGGGAATATTATCACTCATGCAAGCACTTGTCCGATCCTGCGCGGGTTACTTCACGAGCGACTCGAGCGCGAACAGCTCGGCCGGATCCTCGCGCCGGCGGATCAGGTGGACCTGGTCGCCGTCGACCAGCACCTCGGCCGCGCGGCCGCGCGTGTTGTAGTTCGAGGACATGGTGAAACCGTAGGCGCCGGCCGCCATCATGGCCAGCACGTCGCCCGGCTCGACCACCAGCGCGCGGTCGCGCGCCAGCCAGTCGCCCGATTCGCACACGGGGCCGACTAGGTCGTAGGTCACCGGGGTGCCCTGGCGCGGCTTGACCGGCTGCACGTCCATCCAGGCCTGGTACAGCGTGGGGCGCGCCATGTCGTTCATGGCGGCGTCGATCACGCAGAAATTCTTTTCCTCGCCCGGCTTCACGAACTCGACCGCCATCAGGAGCACGCCCGTGTCGCCGACGATCGAGCGGCCCGGCTCGAAGATCACCTTGACCGGCTTGCCGCCGTGCCTGGCGGCGCGCCAGGCGTCGATGCGCGCGAACACGCGCTCGACGTAGGCGCTGGCGGGCACCGGCGGCGCCTCGCCGGTGCCGTAGTCGATGCCCAGGCCGCCGCCCACGTCCACGTGGTGGATGTGGATGCCCTCGTCCGCCAGCGTGTCGACCAGCTCGATCACCTTGTCCAGCGCCTCCAGCAGCGGCGCGTCGTCCAGCAGCTGCGAGCCGATGTGGCAGTCGATGCCGACCACGTCCAGGTGCGGCAGCGCCGCCGCCGTGCGGTAGGTGGCGAGCGCGTCGGCAAAGGCGACGCCGAACTTGGACGCCTTCAGGCCGGTGGCGATGTACGGATGGGTCCTGGCGTCGACGTTCGGGTTCACGCGCAGCGATACCGGCGCGCGCTTGCCCATGCGGCCGGCGACCTCGTTGATGCGGTGCAGTTCCGGGATCGACTCCACGTTGAAGCACAGGATGCCCTTTTCCAGCGCCAGGCCGATCTCGGCCATGGTCTTGCCGACGCCCGAGAAGATCACCTTGCCCGGATCGCCGCCGGCTGCGATCACGCGCAGCAGTTCGCCGCCCGAGACGATGTCGAAGCCCGCGCCCTGGCGCGCCAGGATGTCGAGGATGGCCAGGTTGGAATTGGCCTTCATCGCGTAGCAGACCAGCGCGTCGCGGCCGGCGCAGGGGGCGGCGTAGCCGGCGAAGTTCTCGAGCAGCCGGGCTTTCGAGTAGACGTAGGTCGGGGTGCCGTACTGCTCGGCGATGGCGGACAGGGGGACGCGTTCGGCGTGCAGGACACCGTTCTGGAGGGCGAAGTGCGACATGGTTTACTGTTGGGTGGCGGGGGACGGCGGTTGGATGGCTTGGGTATCGTTGGCGTTCGCGCCCGCGGACGGCCCGACGACGCCGGCGGCCGGGGCCGGCGGCGAGGTATCGGTGCCGATGGCGGCGCCGACCACCGGCTGCGGCGCCGGGGGCGTGGCCCCCTTGTGCTGGCGCGGCGGCGGCGTATGGGGCATGTACAGGGGACCGGTCTGGCCGCAGGCGGACAGCGCCAGCAGCATGGCGATGCCGGCGGGGAGCGCAAATGGGGGCTTCACGATTAGAATCACGGTTTGATTAGCAGACCTTGGAGTGTAGCATGACCGAAACCGAATTCCTGGACCTCGCCGAGTCCACCCTGGCCCAGATCGAAGGCGCGTTCGACGAGCTGTTCGAGCGGGACGTCGTCGACGTCGAGTGCAAGCGCAGCGGCAACGTGCTGGAGATCGAGTTCGTCGACAACGGTTCGAAAATCATCATCAACAGCCAGGCGCCGCTGCAGGAGATGTGGATCGCGGCGCGCGCCGGCGGCTTCCACTACAAGCGCGTCGGCGACGAGTGGCGCAACACGCGCGACGACAGCGAGTTCTTCGCCTCGCTGTCCGCCTACGCCACGCAGCAGGCCGGGGTGCCGATCAAGCTGGTCTGACCGACCGGCGAGCGCGCGAGCGGCTGGACGAGGCAAGTAGGGTGGACGGCTCCGCCGTCCACGCGTTCAACGCGCGGCGGCGTCGACGCGACCGTGATTCGAACGCGTGGACGGGAAACCCGTCCACCCTACCGATCCCGGCATTGTACGAAGCACCAGTCGCCGACGTTTAAAACAACTCGTTGCGCACCGCGTCGCGCGCCTTCTGCTCGGCCGGCGGCTGGGTGCCGACGTCGAGCGACTGCACGCCGGTGCCCGGCGGGTTCTCGGCGTAGTAGTACTCGTCGCCGTACAGCACCAGCCCGTCCGGCGGCGGACGGTCGACCACCGGCTCGCCCTTCAGCGCCTTCTGCATGAAGCCGATCCAGATCGGCAGCGCCAGGCCGCCGCCGGTCTCGCGGTTGCCCAGGTTGCGCGGCTGGTCGTAGCCGATCCAGGCGATGCCCACCAGGTTCGGCTGGTAGCCGGCGAACCAGGCGTCGATCGAGTCGTTGGTCGTGCCGGTCTTGCCGGCGATGTCCGGGCGCTTGAGCGTGGCCTGGGCCTTGGCCGCCGTGCCGTAGCGCGCCACGTCACGCAGCATGCTGTCCATCAGCCAGGCGTTGCGCGGGTCGATCACGCGGTTGGCCTCGACGCCGGCGCGTTCCGGACGCGCTTCCGACAGCACCTTGCCGTCCGCATCGGTCACCTTCGAGATGATGTAGGGGCTGATGCGGTAGCCGCCGTTGGCGAACACGGAATAGGCGCCCGCCATCTGCAGCGGGTTGGTCGAGCCGGCGCCCAGCGCCAGCGTCAGGTAGGGCGGGTTGCGCTCGGCGTCGAAGCCGAAGCGGGTCGCGTATTCCTGGCCGTAGCGCGCGCCGATGCGGTTCAGCACGCGGATCGAGATCATGTTCTTCGACTTGGTCAGGCCGCGCCGCAGCGTCATCGGTCCCTCGTACTTGGCGTCGTAGTTCTTCGGCTCCCAGGCCTGGCCGCCGGTGGTGCCGGCGGCGAACGAGATCGGGGCGTCGTTGACCAGCGTGGCCGGCGAGAAGCCGCGTTCCAGCGCCGCCGAGTAGATGAACGGCTTGAACGAGGAGCCCGGCTGGCGCCAGGCCTGCGTCACGTGGTTGAACTTGCTGCGGTTGAAGTCGAAGCCGCCCACCAGCGCGCGGATCCGGCCGTCGTTCGGGTCGACCGCGACGAAGGCGGATTCGACGTCCGGCAGCTGGGTGATGCTCCAGCTCGAGCCGCCGTCCTGGCTCACGCGGATCACGGCGCCGCGGCGCAGGCGGCGCGTCTCGGCCGCCTTGGGCGACAGCCATTCGCGCGCGAACGCCAGGCCCGGGCCGGTGATCTTGATCTCCTCGCCGGAGGCCAGCACGGCCGTCACCAGCGTCGGCGACGCCTGCATCACCATGGCGGCGACGATGTCGTCCGAATCCGGATGCTCGGCCAGCTCGGCCTCGATGGCCTCGTCGGCATCGGCCTTGGCCTGCGGGATCTCGATGTACTTTTCGGGGCCGCGGTAGGTGTGGCGGCGCTCGTAGTCCATCACGCCGCGGCGCAGCGCCAGGTAGGCGGCGTCCTGGTCGGCCTTGGTGATCGTGGTGAACACGTTCAGGCCGCGCGTGTAGGTGTCTTCCTTGAACTGCTCGTAGACCAGCTGGCGCGCCATCTCGGACACGTACTCGGCGTGCACGCCGAACGCCGTGCTGTCGGTCTTGATCTTGAGTTCCTCGTCCTTGGCCTGGGCGTACTGGGCGTCGGTGATGTAGCCCAGCGTGTGCATGCGCTGCAGGATGTACTGCTGGCGCAGGCGCGCGCGCTTCGGGTTCACCACGGGATTGTAGGCCGACGGCGCCTTGGGCAGGCCGGCCAGCATCGCGGCCTCGGCCACGCTGATGTCGCGCAGGTCCTTGCCGAAGTAGATCTGGGCCGCCGACGAGAAGCCGAACGCGCGCTGCCCCAGGTAGATCTGGTTCATGTAGACCTCGAGGATCTGGTCCTTGGTGAGGTTCTTCTCGATCTTCCAGGCCAGCAGCGCCTCGTAGGCCTTGCGCTTGAGGGTCTGCTCGCTGGACAGGAAGAAGTTGCGCGCGACCTGCTGGGTGATGGTCGAGGCGCCCTGGCGCGAGCCGCTGGTGGCGTTGTGCAGCGCGGCGCGCAGGATGCCCCAGTAGTCGACGCCGCCGTGCTCGTAGAAGCGGTCGTCCTCGATCGCCAGCACGGCCTTCTTCATCACGTCCGGGATGTCCTTGAAGTGCACCAGCGTGCGGCGCTCCTCGCCGAACTCGCCGATCAGCACGTTGTCGGCCGTGAAGATCCGCAACGGCATCTTGGGCCGGTAATCGGTGAGCGTGTCCAGCGCGGGCAGGTTCGGATAGGCCATCGCCAGGGCGAACACCACTACCAGCACGCCGCAGACGGCCAGGCCAAACAGGCTGGCGACGACGGTGAGGAGGATGCGCTTCGGGCTGTGCCGGGAGGGCGGAGCGGACGGTGCTCCGTTCGGAGAGGCTTTCATGCGGGTAGACGTTTCACTTTGTTGATCGGGATCATTATAAGTCAGGGTTGGATCTGAAACATCGCTAGACAAGGCAACAACAGGTGTGAAAACGGCGGCAAGATTGCTGTTTTGCAGTGTCGCGTGGCCGCCTCATTCTCCCTTTGCCATTGGTTGTTCCCACATAGAAATTTCTTGTCTGGGGACATCAGTATTGCTACGATTTGCTGCGGTGCCTGATATATGTGCCCTAAATATCTGTTTTCTCAATAAATCCCCCCGCGGGCGTTGAAGCCGTTCCCTGGGAACGCAGGAGTCAAATGGGAGTGCGCTCGTGATCAGCCTCGGTTCCTTGTTCGGACAATCGAGTCCGCCCCTCGTCGGCCTCGACATCGGTACGTCCAGCGTGCGCCTGGTCGAACTGGCCGACGCCGGCAAGGGCGAACTGCGCCTGGAGCGCTATGCGTCCGAACCGCTGGCGCGCGGCGTCGTCGTCGACGGCAACATCGAGAACATCGAGGCGGTGTCGGACGCCGTGCTGCGCGTCTGGAAAAAAAGCGGCACCAGGGCCAGGCACGTCGCGCTCGGCATGCCTCCGGCCGCCGTGATCACCAAGAAGATCATCCTGCCGGCCGGCCTGGGCGAGGACCAGCTTGAGGTGCAGGTCGAATCCGAGGCGAGCCAGTATATCCCGTTCGCGCTGGACGAGGTAAGCCTAGACTTCGACGTGATCGGCCCGGCCGCCAATTCGCCGGACGACATGGAAGTGATGCTGGCCGCGGCGCGCCGCGAAAAGGTCGAGGACCGCGTCGCGATCGCCGAGGCCGCCGGCCTGACGGCGACCGTGATGGACATCGAATCGTATGCGGCGCGCGCCGCGGCCCTGCGCGCCCTCGACGTCGCCAGGGACCGGATCGTCGCCCTGTTCCAGATCGGCGCCCAGGCCACGCATGTCTCGGTGCTGCAGAACGGCGACACCATCTACGAGCGCGAGCAACCGTTCGGCGGCATCCAGCTGACCCAGGACATCGTGCGCGCGTTCGGCCTGTCGTTCGAGGAAGCCGAGGCGCGCAAGCGCGCCGGCGACCTGCCGGACGCCTGGCGCAGCGACCTGCTGCCGCCCTTCCTGGACAACGCCGCGCTGGAAGTGACGCGCGCGATCCAGTTCTTCTTCACGTCGACGCCGTACACGCGCATCGACCAGATCTACCTGGCCGGCGGCTGCGCCCTGCTGCCCGGCCTGCTCGACATCATCGGCGGGCGCACGCGCATCCCGACCGCCGTCGTGGCGCCGTTTCGCGGGATGCAGCTGGGCCCCGCCGTGCGCGAGCAGCAGCTGCGCAACGAGGCGCCCGGCTACCTGGTCGCCTGCGGGCTGGCGCTGCGGAGGTTCGGCTGATGATCCGCATTAACCTACTGCCGCACCGCGAAGCCAGGCGCAAGCAGAAACAGGCCGCGTTCGTCGCGCTGATGGCGCTGGGCGCGCTGGCCGGCGCCGCGCTGGTGCTGGCGGTCGGCGGCTACAACGCCAGCCAGATCGCCACCCAGAACGAACGCAACCTGGTGCTCAAGAACGCCAACGCGGAACTGGACAAGAAGATTTCCAAGATCGCCAGCCTGAAGTCCGAGATCGAGGCGCTGAAGGCGCGCCAGCAGGCCGTCGAGGACCTGCAGGGCGACCGCAACCAGCCGGTCTACCTGCTCGACGAGCTGGTGCGCCAGATGCCGGACGGCGTCTACCTGAAGAGCTTCAAGCAGGACGGCCAGAAAGTGCAGATGAACGGCGTGGCCCAGTCGCAGGAGCGGGTGGCCGAGCTGCTGCGCAACCTGTCCGGCAATTCGGCGTGGCTGGAGCGGCCCGACCTGACCGAGGTGCGCGCCGTGCCGCTGGCCCAGAGCAAGAGCGGCCGCAAGGTCGTCGAATTCAACCTGAGCGTGTCGATCAAGCGCGCCCGCGAGAAGGACGAGAACGCCAAGCCGGCGCAAGGCGGCGCGGGCGCCGTCAAGCAGGCCGCCGCGCCCGGAGCATCGTCATGAACATCGACCTGAAACAATTCGGCGCCGACCTGGCGGCCCAGTTCGAAGGCCTGCAGGGCCGCCATCCCGGCCTGTGGCCGCTGGCGCCGCGCCTGCTGTGCGCGGCCGGCGCCATGGTCGCCGTGCTGGCCCTCGGCTGGTACTTCTACTGGAGCGGCCAGTTCGAGGAACAGGACACGCTGGCCGCGCAGGAACTGAAGCTGCGCGACGACTACAAGGTCAAGCTGGCCCAGGCGATCAACCTGGAGGCGCTGCAGGCGCAGCAGCAGCAGGTCAACCGCTACGTCGAGCGCCTCGAAAAGCAGTTGCCGAGCAAGGCCGAGATGGCCGCGCTGCTGTCGGACATCAACCAGGCCGGCCTGGGCCGTGGCCTGCAGTTCGAGCTGTTCAAGCCGGGCCAGGTCGTGGTCAAGGATTACTATGCCGAGCTGCCGATCGACATCCGCGTCAGCGGCCGCTACCACGAGATCGGCGACTTCGCCGCCGACATGGCCAGGATGCCGCGCATCGTCACGCTGAACAACCTGTCGCTGTCCACCGCCAAGGACGGCACGCTGTCGCTGGACGCCGTCGCCAAGACCTTCCGCTACCTCGACCAGGACGAGCTCGAGGCGCAGGCCAAGGCGCGCAAGGCCAAGAAGAAGGGCGCCGCCGCCGGAGGTGCGACATGAAGCGCGTGAACACGCTGGCCGTGGCCGTGGCCGTGGCCGCGGGCCTGCTGCTGGCCGGCTGCGGCGACGGCGACGTGCGCGAGGTGCGCGACTGGATGGACCAGGTGCAGCGCGACACGCGCCCCAACGTCAAGCCGCTGGCCGAGCCCAAGGATTTCATCCCCTATGCCTACGGGGCGGCCGGCAGCGTCGATCCGTTCGACCAGAACAAGCTGCTGGCCGAGCTGGCGCGCACCGCGGCCACCTCGCCCAACCCGAACCAGCCCGACCTGCAGCGTCCGCGCGAACTGCTCGAGACCTTCCCGCTGGACACCATGCAGATGGTCGGCACGCTGCGCAAGGGCGGCGCCGGCTATGCGCTGCTGCAGATCGACCGCTCGCTGTACCAGGTACGCGCGGGCCAGCGCATCGGTCCCAATTTCGGCATCGTCACCCGCGTGGGCGAGGATGCCGTCGATATCCGTGAAGTGGTGCAGGACGCCGCCGGCGAATGGGTCGAACGCCCGGCCAGGCTGGAGCTGCAAACCAAGGAGAACCAGAAATGACCCGATTCCTGCAACGCGCGTGCGGCCTGCTGCTGGCGCTCGCCGTGGGCGGTGCCTGGGCCCAGGACAATGCGATCGAATCGATCTGCGCCAACCAGCAGGGCGGCAACGTCGTGCTCAGGGTGACGATGAAGGAGGCGCCGGCCAGGCCGCCGATCGGTTTCTCGATCACCAATCCGGCCCGCATCGCGCTCGACTTCGGCGCCACCGCGAATGCCACCGGCAAGAGCGTCCAGGACGTCAACCTGGGCGACGTGCGCACCGTCAACGTGGTCCAGGCCGGCGCGCGCACGCGCCTCGTGCTGAACCTGCAGCGCCCGCTGAACTACGCCACCGCGATCGACGGCCGCGCCGTCGTCGTGACGGTCGAGGGGCCGGGCGGCATCGCCCCGGCGCCGGCGGCCGCGCCCGCGCCGCTCGCGGCCGCCGGCGCGCGCGCGCCGCGGCACGTGCTGCGCGACCTCGATTTCCGCCGCGGCAGCAACGGCGAGGGCCGCGTCGTGGTCGACCTGCCCAACGGCCAGGTCGCCGTCGACGTACGCCAGGTCGGCCAGCAGATCCAGGTCGACTTCCTCGGCACCGGCCTGCCGCCGTCGCTGCGCCGGCGCCTGGACGTGACCGACTTCGGCACGCCGGTCTCGCGCATCACCACCACGGCGCAGGGCGAGAACGTGCGCATGCTGATCGACGCCCAGGGCAACTGGGAACAGACGGTGTACCAGAGCGACACCCAGCTCGTCATCGACGTCAAGCCGGTCAAGGAAGATCCGAACCGGCCGGCCGGCGGCGGCGGCGGCCAGTCCTACCGCGGCGAGAAGCTGTCGTTCAACTTCCAGAATGTCGAGGTGCGTGCGGCGCTGCAGGCGATCGCCGACATCTCGGGCCTGAACATCATCACCAGCGATTCGGTCGCCGGCAACCTGACGCTGCGCCTGAAGGACGTGCCCTGGGACCAGGCGCTCGACGTGATCCTGCAGGCCAAGGGCCTGGACATGCGCAAGAACGGCAACGTGCTGTGGATCGCGCCCAAGGAAGAGCTGCTGACCAAGGAAAAGCTGGAGCTGGAGCAGAAGGCGCAGATTTCCGACCTGGAGCCGCTGCGCTCCGAGATCTTCCAGCTCAACTACCAGAAGGCCGAGGCCTTCCGCAACGTGTTCGGCCTGGACGCCAGCGGCGCCGCCAGCGCCGACAGCCGCAACCGCGTGCTGTCGCGCCGCGGCAGCGCGATCATCGACCCGCGCACCAACCAGCTGTTCGTGACCGACATCGCGTCCAAGATCGAGGACATCCGCAAGCTGATCCAGAAGGTCGACATCCGCACCAAGCAGGTGCTGGTGGAGGCGCGCCTGGTCGAGGCCAACGACGGCTTCTCGCGCAACCTGGGCGCCAAGCTGGGCTTCGCCGACATGCGCGGCCTGCGCGGCGGCGACGCCGGCTACCAGCTCAGCGGCAACCAGCGCGCGGCGGTGGGCGGCAACATCACCGGCGTGGGCGAGGCCACCGGCCAGATCGTGCCGACCACCAACTGGTACAACAATACCCAGCTGGTGAACCTGCCGGCCGCGCCGATCAACGGCACCAACGCCCCCAGCATCGCCTTCTCGCTGTTCTCCTCGGCGGCCAACCGCTTCCTGAACCTGGAACTGTCGGCGCTGGAAGCGGACGGCAAGGGCAAGATCATCTCCAGCCCGCGCGTGGTCACCGAGGACAACGTCCCCGCCGTCATCGAGCAGGGCGTCGAGCTGCCGTACCAGATGGCGTCCAGCAGCGGCGCCACCGCGGTCGAGTTCAAGAAGGCCAACCTGCGCCTGTCCGTAACGCCGCAGGTCACGCCGGACGGCAACGTGGTGCTGGACGTCGACGTCTCCAAGGACTCGAAGGGCGAGAGCACCGCGGCCGGCTTCGCCATCAACACGCAGCACGTGAAGACCAAGGTGATGGTCGAGAACGGCGGCACGGTGGTGCTGGGCGGGATCTACCAGCAGAGCGAGACCAACAACGTCAACAAGGTGCCGCTGCTGGGCGACGTGCCGGTGGTGGGCAACCTGTTCAAGTCCACCGCGCGCTCGACCAGCAAGACCGAGCTGCTGGTCTTCATCACCCCGAAGATCGTGGCGGACCGGGTGCAGAATCCGCAACAACAATAACCAACGACGAAGAGCAGAGATGAACAACTTCAAGCATCAGATCGCAGGCCCGCGCGGCGTGCGCTTGGCCGCCCTGGCGATGGCCGCACTGCTGGCGGCCTGCGGCGGCGGCGGCGGCAATCCGGGCGCGCCGGGCGGCAGCGGCAACACCGGCACCGGCACCGGCGGCGGCACCACGACGCCGGTGGCGACCACGCCGAGCATGACGCTGGCCTTCGCCAACGCCGGCGGCGTGGCGAGCAATTCGTTGACCGGCGCGACCCCGCTGACGGCCCGCGCCACGGTGCTCGACAAGGACAAGAAGCCGGTCGCCAACGCGATCGTCACCTTCGCCACCGACAACAACCTCGGCGTCTTCTCGCCCACCGCCGCCACCGCGCTGACCGACGTCAACGGCGTGGCGACCATCACGCTGCGCGCGGCCAGCCTGGCCGCGGGCGGCGCCGGCACCGTCACCGCCACGACCACCGTCGGCGACACCACGGTCAGCGCCAGCGGCAATTATTCGGTGGGCGCCACCACGCTGACCTTCGGCACGCTGACGGCATCGCCGACCAGCCTGCAGGCCTACGGCTCGACCGTGCTGTCGGTCGACCTGATGGCGGGTGCCGCCAAGTACACCGACCAGCAGGTGAATGTGAGCTTCAGCTCGGCTTGCGTGACCGCCGGCAAGGCGACGCTGGCCGCGACGGTCGCCACCAACAACGGCACCGCGCAGACGGTCTACCGCGACAAGGGCTGTGCCAACAACGACACCATCACGGTGTCGGCCGACGGCGTCGCGCGCGCCGTCTCCACCACGCTGACCATCGCCCCGCCGGCCGCCGCCTCGGTGCAGTTCGTCGGCGCATCGCCGACCAACCAGTCGATCGTGATCCAGGGCCAGGGCGGCAACGGCCGCACCGAGACCGCCACGCTGACCTTCAAGGTCGTCGACATCTTCGGCAACGCGCTGGCCGGCAAGCAGGTGAATTTCAGCACCACCACGCCGTCGGTGAAGATCAACAAGGCGAGCGACACCACCGACGCCGAAGGCAGCGTGGTCACCACCGTCAACTCGGGCAGCGTGCCCACGTCGTTCCGCGTGCAGGCCACGCTGCCTGGTACGGGTAGCAACGGCGGCGCCGACATCTCGACCATGTCCGACTCGATCGTGGTCACCACCGGCCTGCCGGTGCAGAGCGCGTTCTCGCTGAGCACCGGTTCCTTCAACATCGAAGGCTGGAGCGTGGACAGCTCGCCGGGCACGCCGGCGACCCGCCTGCAGGTGCTGCTGGCCGATGCCTTCGGCAACCCGGTCCCGGACGGCACCCCGGTCGTGTTCCAGACCAATATGGGCGCGGTCGGCACCGCCGACAAGGGCGGCTGCAACACCGTCAACGGCGGCTGCTCGGTCGACTTCCGCGCGCAGAACCCGCGCGTCCCGGTCGCCGGCAAGCCGGCCACGCCGTGCAACGCGATCAGCCCGGACAGCACCCGCGCCGGCCTGGCCACGGTCTGCGCCAGCTCGACCGACGGCAAGAACACCGTGTACGCCAAGACCGGCATCTTCTTCAGCGGCAGCGACGTCGAATACGTGTACATGGACCGCAGCAGCACGCCGCTGACGGCAGGCACGGTGGATCTGGGATCGATCAGCGTGAACGGCACCAAGGTGTTCACGCTGCAGTTCAACGACCTCAACAAGAACCCGATGCCGGCCGGCTCGCGCGTGGACATCACCAGCATGCTCAACGGCACCGCCGCCGCCGTGCTGCCGGCCACCGTGCCGAGCGTGCGGCCGCACAGCGCCACCGGCATCGACGATCCGACCGGCGTCGCGGCCAGCGGCCCGCAGGGTTCGACGCACACGTTCAGCATCTCGAGCGGCGCCGCCGGCGTGGTGCCGTGCGTGGCGAAACAGGCGACCTTCAACGTCGTCGTCACGACGCCCGCTGGCTCGTCCACCGTTATTCCGTTTAAACTGTCGTTCACCTGCTCGTAACAGATGACGGATTGAAACAGAACGGCCAGGGTAACCTGGCCGTTTTTATTTGAGCGATCGAGAATAGTGTCTGACTGCAAGAACAACAATATCTTCCTCGTCGGCCTGATGGGGGCCGGCAAGACGACCATCGGGCGCTTGCTGGCGCGGCGGCTGAACATGAGCTTCGTCGATTCGGACCACGAGATCGAGGCGCGCACCGGCGCGTCGATTCCATGGATCTTCGAGATCGAGGGCGAGGCCAGTTTCCGCCGCCGCGAAGCCGACGTGATCCGCGAGCTGACCGCGCAGCGCGGCCTGGTGCTGGCCACCGGCGGCGGCGCCGTGCTCGATCCGGCCAGCCGCGCGCTGCTGGCCGAGCGCGGCACCGTGGTCTACCTGCGCGCCAGCGTCAACAGCATCCTGCAGCGCACCGCGCACGACCGCAACCGCCCGCTGCTGCAGACGGCCGACCCGAGGAGGAAGCTGGAAGACCTGACGGCCCAGCGCGAGCCCCTGTACCGCGAGATCGCCGACCTCGTCATCGATACCGGCCGACCTAACGTACAATCGATGGTACAAACGATACTCGACCAGATCGCGGCGCTGCAGGCGGCGCGCGCACGCAAGGCAAGGCACAGAATGAACGAACAGGCCAGCATCACCCATCGCATCACCACCCTCAACGTCGACCTCGGCGAGCGCAGCTATCCCATCGTCATCGGCCGCGGGCTGCTGGACGACGGCGCGCTGCTGGACCGCCACATCGGCGCCGGCGGCGGCAAGGTGGCGATCGTCACCAACACCACCGTCGCCCCGCTGTACCTCGACAAGGTCGCGGCGCCGCTGCGCGCGGGCGGACGCGACGTCGTCCCCATCGTGCTGCCGGACGGCGAGGAACACAAGAACTGGCAGAGCCTGAACCTCGTGTTCGACGCGCTGCTGGCCAACAAGTGCGACCGCAAGACCACGCTGGTGGCGCTGGGCGGCGGCGTGATCGGCGACCTGACCGGCTTCGCCGCGTCCAGCTACATGCGCGGCGTGCCCTTCGTGCAGATCCCGACCACCTTGCTGGCCCAGGTCGATTCCTCGGTGGGCGGCAAGACCGGCATCAACCACCCGCTCGGCAAGAACATGATCGGCGCCTTCTACCAGCCGCGCGCCGTGATCGCCGACACCGCCACGCTCGACACGCTGCCGGCCCGCGAGCTGTCGGCCGGTCTGGCCGAGGTCATCAAGCACGGCGCCATCCTCGACGCCGGCTTCTTCGACTGGATCGAGGCGAACGTCGGCAAGCTGGTGGCGCGCGACCACGCGGCGCTGGCCCATGCGATCGCGCGTTCCTGCGAGATCAAGGCCGACGTCGTGCGCCGCGACGAGCGCGAGGGCGGCCTGCGCGCCGTGCTGAACTTCGGCCACACCTTCGGCCATGCCATCGAGGCCGGCCTGGGCTACGGCGCCTGGCTGCACGGCGAGGCGGTCGGCTGCGGCATGGTGATGGCGGCCGACCTGTCGCATCGCCTGGGCCTGGTCGACGCGGCCAGCGTCGCGCGCGTGCGCCGGCTGGCGCAGGCCGCCGGCCTGCCGGTGGTGGCGCCCGACCTCGGCGCGCAGCGCTGGATCGAGCTGATGGAAGTCGACAAGAAGAACGAGGGCGGGGCGATCAAGTTCATCCTGCTCAAGCCGCTGGGCAGCCCGAGCGTGACGACGGCGCCGCCCGAGCAGCTGCTGGCCACGCTGGCGGCATCGACGGGAGCGGACCCGCGATGATCGATTTCGACGCCCACCTGGCACCTTATGCGGCGCACTCGTCGAAAAGCCGTGGGCGTCGTCATCCGGAAGGCACGGCCGGCGCGCGCAGCGAGTTCCAGCGCGACCGCGACCGCATCATCCACTCGACCGCCTTCCGCCGCCTCGAATACAAGACCCAGGTCTTCCTGAACCACGAGGGCGACCTGTTCCGCACCCGGCTGACGCACTCGATCGAGGTGGCCCAGATCGCGCGCACGCTGGCGCGCAGCCTGCGCCTGAACGAGGACCTGGTCGAGGCCACCGCGCTGGCCCACGACCTCGGCCACACGCCCTTCGGCCACGTCGGCCAGGACGTGCTGAACGACTGCATGCAGGACTACGGCGGCTTCGAGCACAACCTGCAGAGCCTGCGCGTGGTGGACCAGCTCGAGGAGCACTACGGCGCCTTCGACGGCCTGAACCTGACCTTCGAGACGCGCGAAGGCATCCTGAAGCACTGCTCCCTGGCGAATGCGCGCCAGCTCGGCGACCTGGGCTGCCGCTTCCTCGACCGCACCCAGCCCAGCCTGGAAGCCCAGCTGACCAATATCGCCGACGAGATCGCGTACAACAACCACGACATCGACGACGGCCTGCGCTCCGGCCTGCTGACGATGAAGCAGATGGAAGAGGTGGACCTGTTCGCGCGCCTGCACCGCCAGGTGGTGGCGCAGTACCCGGGCCTGCCGGGCCGGCGCGAGCTGTACGAGACGATCCGCCTGATGATCACGGCGATGACGGCCGACCTGGTCCAGACCTCGGCCGCGCTGATCCTCGAGGCGAACCCGCAATCGATCGACGCGGTGCGCGCCGGCCCGCCCCTGATCCGCTTCTCGGCGCAGATGCGCACGGAAACCACGGCCCTGAAGCGCTTCCTGTACGCCAACCTGTACCGCCACTACAAGGTCAACCGCATGCGCGTGAAGGCCAGCCGCATCGTGCGCGAGCTGTTCGAGGCCTTCATGAGCGACCCGGTGCTGCTGCCGTTCGACTACCAGGTGGCGTCGGACGACCCCGCCAGGCAGGCGCGCAAGATCGCGGACTACATCGCCGGGATGACCGACCGCTACGCCATCCGCGAGCACAAGCGCATCTTCTCCCTCGACGAGTTGTAGGGTGGACGGCGCCGCCGTCCACGCGTCCAATCCTCTTTCGATGCGTCGTGCGACATGCCGGCGCCGCGTGGGAACCCGTCCACCCACCCGGTGCGTGGGCGATTCCGCGTTCGCGGGAACGACGGCGATGGGTCATTCGGTGCGTGCGAACACGCGCAAGCGGTGGCCGTCCGGATCGGCCGCCGTGAACGTGTAGCCGAAGTCCAGCACCGCCGGCGCCTGCAGGATGTCCAGGCCGCGCGCGCGCCAGTCCGCGTGCAGCGCGTCGACCGCGGCCACGCCGTCCACGCGCAGCGCGATCTCGCTGCCGCTGCCGTGGAAGTCGGCGGGCGGCTTCACGGCGTCCCTGGCCCACAGGCCCAGCATGCGCCCGCCCTCCAGGGCGAACAGCGCGAACGTGGGCATGGCGTCGATCGCCTCGGCGCCCAGCAGGCCGGCGTACAGGCGCGCGCTGGCCTGGGGATCGGCGACGTAGAGGATGGTGTAGTGCGGGGTGTGCATGGCGTGCTCCTTCGGTGGTTGACGAAGCGGCCAGTGTAGGCAGGGCGACTGTCAGTTTCCGTCAGCAGCGTGGCGGGCGGGGCGGTCGGGAATGTTCTCGCGCACGCGCCATTCCTGCAGCAGCGCGCGGCGCCGGCGCGGGTAGCGCTCCGGCGTCGCCGCGAGCGCGGCGATGCGGTCCAGGCGGAAGTGGCGAAAGCCCCCGCGCAGCTCGCACCAGGCGACCAGCATGCGCACCCGCTCGAAGAAGCCCAGCGCGACCGGCCACACCACGCGCCGCGTGGCGGCGCCGCCCTCGGCGCGGTAGTCCAGCACCAGCTTGCATTCCTCGCGCATCGCGGCGCGGATCGGCGCCATGTGCGGCCCGGGCGGCCCGGCCTCGCGCGCGCTCGCCACCAGCAGGCCGGAGTCGTCGAGCGTGCGGCGCGAGGCGTCCGGCAGCACCGCGGCGATCTTGTCGACCGCCTCGCGCGCCGCCTGCGCCAGGCGCTCGTCGCCATGCTGCGCGACCCAGCGCCCGCCCAGCACCAGCGCCTCGACCTGCTCTTGCGTGAACATCAGCGGCGGCAGCAGGAAGCCGGGTTTCAGCACATAGCCCAGGCCCGGCTCGCCCTCGATGCGCGCGCCCTGCGCGCGCAGGGTGGCGATGTCGCGGTACAGCGTGCGCAGGCTGATCCCGAGCTCGCCGGCGAGAGCGTCGCCGGTGACGGGGAAGCGGTAGCCGCGCAGGGCCTGCAGCAGGGCCAGCAGCCGTTGCGCGCGCGTCATCGCGATCCGGTGTCCACGCGCGTCAGCCGAACAGCGAGGGCTGGCCGAGCTGGCCCAGCAGCTTCTTGACGGGCGCAGGCAAGGCGGCGGCGTCGACGTCCGCCAGGGCCAGCCACTGGCAGCCGGCGGGCAGGGCGGCGCGCGCGCGCAGGCCGATGCGGAACGGGTGGATGTGCAGCCGGTAGTGGGTGAACACGTGCTGCAGCGGCAGCAGCGCCTCGCAGTCGTCGACGCTGCCGAAGCGCGCCGCCGCTTCCGGCACGCCGAGCGCGTCGGCGGGAACGTCCTCGTCGTCCAGCGCCACGTGGCCCTCGACTTCCGGCAGCGACAGCAGCCCGCCCCAGATGCCCGTGCCGGGGCGCTGTTCCAGCAGCACCTGGCCGGCGTCGATCACGACCAGCAGGCGCGCGCGCTTTTCCGGCGTCGCCTTCTTCGGCTTGCGTACCGGCAGCTCGGCCGTGCGGTCCGTCGCGTGGGCCACGCAGCGCGCCTGCAGCGGGCAGCGGCCGCAGTCCGGCTTGCCGCGCGTGCACAGCGTCGCGCCCAGGTCCATCAGGCCCTGGGTATAGGCTTCGATGCCGTCGTCCTGCGGCAGCAGGGCGTCGGCGCGGCGCCACAGCGCGTCCTCGACCGGCTTGATGCCCGGGTATTCGTCGATGCCGAACACGCGCGCGAACACGCGCTTGACGTTGCCATCCAGGATGGCCGCGCGCGTGCCCGCCGAAAAGGCGGCGATGGCGGCGGCGGTCGAGCGGCCGATGCCGGGCAGGTCGGCCAGCAGCGCCGGGTCGCTCGGAAAGACGCCGTCGTACTCGGCCACGATGCGTTTGGCGCAGGCGTGCAGGTTGCGCGCGCGGGTGTAGTAGCCCAGCCCGGCCCAGTGGGCCATCACGTCTTCCTGCGGCGCCTCGGCCAGCGCGAAGACGGTCGGGAAGCGCTCCAGGAAGCGCGCGTAATAGCCCAGCACGGCGGCGACCTGGGTCTGCTGCAGCATGATCTCGGACAGCCAGATGCGGTAGGCGTCGCGCGTGTTCTGCCAGGGCAGGGCGTGGCGGCCGTGGGCGCGCTGCCAGTCGATGACGGCGCGCGAAAAGCCCGGGTCGGACAGGATTTCGGATTCGGTGGTGCGTTTCATTCGGTTTCCAATGAGGCGGCGTCGATGGCGCCGCGCAGTTCGGTATCGACGCCGCCGGCCAGTTCGTCCAGGCGCGCGCGCACGCCGTCGAGCGCGCCGCGCGCGTCGTCGAAGGCGGCGATCTTCTGGTCCAGGCTGTCGGTGGCGTCGTGGATGCGCTGGATCGAGGCCTGGCGCTGGCGCAGCTGTTCGCGGTGCTGGCGGATGCGCGATTCGAGCGGCGCCATCAGGACCTGCAGCCAGGCTTCGGCGTCGGCGTTCGCCTCGCGCAGGGCGTGCCGCACGCGCGAGACGATGGTGTCGAAGAAGCGTTCGAGCAGCGCGGCGCGGCTGGTGATCAGGAGGGTCGCGGTGCCGAAGCGCTTCAGGTAGATGGCCTCGACGGCGTTGATCTCGCGCCGGTAGCGTTCCAGCGACAGCGGCGCCGGCAGGGCCAGCGCGAGGCCGTGCTCGGCCGAGAAGCGGCGCGCCATCGTCTCGATCATGGCGCGGATTTCCTCCGTCTTGGCGTCGGCCAGTGCGAGGCTGGTGCGCACCTCGGCGAAGAAGGCGCGCACCGGCGCGCGCGTGCCGGTGCCGAAGCGCGCCGCTTCCATCGCCGCGCGCACGGCATCGGCCTGGCGCTGCATGGCGTCCATGCCGATCAGGCTGTAGAGTTCATTGGACAGCGTCGCGAACACGGCGCGCGTGCCCTGCAGCTTGAACAGGCTGGCGTCGAATTCCTTCTTTTCCAGCTCGACGCGGCGCATCATGTGGGCGATCACGCCCTGGTTCTTGCCGCGCAGGCTTTGCAGTTCCTGCATCTGCTCGACCAGGTCGCGCGCGCGCGTGGCCAGCAGCGATTCGGCCGCCGCGCGCGCGGCCGCCAGGTCGTCGCGCAACTGGCCGCGCAAGATCGCCTGGCGCGCCGGCACCAGTTCGCCGAACAGCGCCGCTTCCAGCAGGCCCACGCGGCTCTTCTCGAACAGGGCCGCGTCGCCGTTGATCCGGCCCACCAGCGCCTTCTGCGCCGACACCGGGAACACCTGCGCGTCGGCCACGCCCAGCAGGCGCGCGACGTCGTGGCGCTGGCGCGCGATGGCGGCATCGTTGTCGGCCTCGCTGCGCAGTTCGTCCCACAGCGCGTCGATCTTGTTGAGCACGACGATGCGGCCCGCGGCCGGTCCCGGCCCCGCGCCCACGTGGGTGCGCCAGACCTCGATGTCGCTCTTCGTCACGCCCGTCTCGGCGGCCAGCACGAACAGCACCGCATGCGCGTTCGGGATCAGGTTCAGCGTCAGTTCGGGCTCGGTGCCGATCGCGTTCAGGCCCGGCGTGTCGACGATCACCAGGCCCTGCTGCAGCAGCGGATGCGGGAAGTTGATCAGCGCGTGGCGCCAGCGCGGGATCTCGACCAGGCCGTCGTCGCCCACGGCGCCCGCCAGGTCGGCGTCGGCACCGTCGTACAGGCCGTAGCCGGCCGCTTCCGCGGGATCCGCGCGCCGCGTCAGGCTGACCTGCAGGAAGGCCTCGGTCATGCGCGCCGGCGCGTCGAGGTCGAGCGGCAGCACCGTCCAGGCGCCGGCGTCGTCGCGGTAGTCGGCGGTGGTGCGGTGCGCGCGCCGCGTCTCGATCGGCAGCAGGCGGATGCAGGGCGGCAGCGCCGGGTCCCAGGCCAGCTCGGTCGGGCACATCGTCGTGCGCCCGGGGCTGGACGGCACGATGCGCCGGCCGTAGTCGGCGAAGAACAGGGCGTTGATCAGTTCCGATTTGCCGCGCGAGAACTCGGCCACGAAGGCGACCGTCAGGCGGTCGTCGCCCAGCCGCGCCAGCGCGCGCGCCAGGCGCTGCTGCGCGGCCGCGTCCAGCAGGCCGGCCGACTGCGCCCAGCCGCGATAGCGTTCCAGCGCCTGGGCGACGCGTGCGCGCCAGGCGCCATATCGTTGTAAGTCCTGCATGGTCTCGTTCGTCGCTGCGTGCCGGCGGGTCAGCGCTGGCAGGTCGCGCAATAGAAGGTGGAGCGTTGGCCCTGCTTGATCTGGCGTACCGGCGCCCCACAGTTGCGGCAAGGCACTCCAGCACGATCATAGACGAAATATGTCTGCTGGAAATAGCCAGACTGGCCATTTACGGCAATAAAGTCACGCAGCGTGCTGCCGCCCTGGACGATCGCGGCGGCCAGGATCGCGCGGATCGCCTCGGCCAGCCTGTCGTAGCGGGCGCGGCTGATGCGCCCGGCCGGCGTCTTCGGATTGATGCCGGCACGAAACAGGCTCTCGCAGGCGTAGATATTGCCGACGCCGACGACGATGTCGCCGGCCAGCAGCACCTGCTTGATCGGGGCATTGCGGTTGCGCGTGGCGCGCCACAGCAGCTCGCCGGAAAACTGGTCCTCGAGCGGTTCGACGCCGAGGCCGCGCAGCAGGATGTGCTCGTCCAGTTCGCCGTCGTCGTTGTCGTGCCAGAGCACGGCGCCGAAGCGGCGCGGGTCGTGCAGGCGCAGCACGCGCCGGCCTTCGGGGCCGCGCACGACGAGGTCGAAGTGGTCGTGCTTCTTCAGTTCGATGCCTTCGGGCAGCACGCGCAAATGGCCGGACATGCCGAGGTGGACGATCAGGGTGCCGTGCTCGAACTTCAGCAACAGGTACTTGCCGCGCCGCCCGGTGCCGAGGATGCGGCGGCCGGCCAGCAGCGCCGGCAGCGTGGGCGGGAACGGCCAGCGCAACCCCTCGCGGCGCAGCACGACGTGTTCGACGATACGGTCTTCCAGGTGCGGCGCGACACCGCGCCGGGTAACTTCGACTTCCGGGAGTTCAGGCATGAAGCGTCAGGAAAGATGGATGCAATGTAAATTCGTGTTGCAGCGGCGCACGCGCGGCAGGCGTTCGGCGTAGAATCGGATCATCGATTCGATTGGGACTTGCCTTGAAAAACGCTTTCGCCATTGTAACCTTCTCCGCGCTACTGTCGGCCTGTGCTGTGGCGCCCAAGCAGCAATCCGACCAGCCGGCAGGCCAGCAAGCCGCCGCGGCGCCATCCGACCAGCCCCTTGCCGCCGCCGAGGCCCAGAGGAAGGCAGCCGCAGGCGAGGCGCAGGACACGAAGTCGGACGAAAACGTTCCCAACGTCGCCATGACGCCCACCATGATGACGCAGCTGATGCAGGCGGAAATGGCGTTCAAGAATGGCGACTGGCAAGGCCCGTACCTCACGCTGCTGAGCCTGGCCCAGCAGACCAGGGATCCGCGCCTGGCCAAGCGCGCCGCCGAGATGGCGCTGTCGGCCAAGCAGGCCGAGGACGCGCTTGCCGCGGTGCGCCTGTGGCGCGAATACTCGCCGAACTCCGAGGAGGCCAGCCAGTACTATCTGGGGCTGGTGATCCTGTCCGACAACCTCGGCGAAGCAGAAAAAATCCTCAGGCAGCGCCTGGCCGAGGCGACCCCGGGCGCGCGCGGCATGGTGATGTTCCAGATGCAGCAGCTGCTGCTGCGCGCCAAGGACAAGCAGGCCGGCATCGCCATGGTCGAGCGCCTGGTCGCGCCGTATCCGGACATGATGGAAACCCACGTCGTGCTGGCCCAGTCGGCGCTGGCGCGCGGCGCCAAGGACGATGCCCGGCGCGAGGCGTTCGCCGCCCTGAAGATCAAGCCCGATTCCGAAATCGCCGCGCTGACGCTGGCGCAGACGGGCGACAACGATGCCCAGGCGGCCGGCGTGCTGAAGGAATTCCTGGTGGCGCACCCCGATGCCGGCGAGGTGCGCGCGGCGTACGCGCGCCTGCTCGTCAACGACAACCAGTTCGAGGCCGCGCGCCAGCAGTTCCTCCTGCTCGACAAGGCCAAGCCGGACAATCCGGCCACCCTGTACGCGCTGGGCGTGCTGTCGGCGCAGATGAAGGACGTGCAGGGCGCCGAGCGCTACCTGACGCGCTTCGTCGACGTGATGGAAAAGGCGCCGGACGACGAGCGCGACAGCGCCAAGGCCGTGCTGATGCTGTCCCAGCTCGCCGAGGAACGCGGCGACTACAAGGCGGCCCAGGACTGGCTCGACCGCCTCGACAGCGGCGACCCCAAGATCCAGTTCGGCGCCGAGCTGCGCCGCGCCCAGCTGATCGCCAAGGCCGGCGACGTGCCGGCCGCGCGCAAGTACCTGGCCACCTTGCAGGGCGACAAGGCCGAGCAGGCCCAGGTCGTGCTGGTCGAGGCGCAGATCCTGCGCGATGCCGGCAAGGAGCAGGAGTCGTACAAGGTCATGGAGCAGGGCGTCAAGCGCTTCCCCGACAATATGGATTTCCTGTACGACTTCGCCCTGAGCGCCGAGCGCGTGAACAAGGTCGACGTCATGGAGAAATCGCTGCGCAAGGTGATCGCCACGACGCCGGACAACCACCATGCCTACAATGCCCTCGGCTATTCGCTGGCCGACCGCAACATCCGCCTGAAGGAAGCCCGCCAGCTGATCGAGAAGGCGCTGGGCATGGCGCCCAACGACCCCTTCATCATGGACAGCATGGGCTGGGTGGAATATCGCCTGGGTAACCTGGACGCGGCCGAGGCCCAGCTGCGCAAGGCCTATGCGCTGCGCAGCGATGCCGAGATCGCCGTGCACCTGGGCGAAGTGCTGTGGAAGAAGGGCCAGCAGGACGAGGCGCGCAAGCTCTGGCGCGAAGCGCGCGACAAGGATCCGAAGAACGATGCGCTGAAGGCCACGCTGGCGCGCCTGCACGTGTCGCTGTGAAGCGATCTTTCATAATGTAGCGTATTTTGAAATAATATTTCATCTTTGGCCGGCGGCACTGTCCGCCGGTTGTCATTCATAGGATGTCTTTGCCGATGTACCGTTCCTCCCGCTTCATTCCCGCCATGCTGCTGGCCGCCGTGCTGGCCGGCTGCGCCACCGGCGGCGCGCCGCTGTCGAACCCGAACGCGGCCGCGGCCGCCTACCGCGACACGCTCGAGCGCAGCGGCCGCCTGTCCGTGACGTACCAGAAGGACGGCCAGCCGCAGAACGTCAGCGTGCTGTTCCGCTGGACGCAGCAGCCCGGCCGCATCGACGTCGCGCTCGATTCCCAGCTGGGCTCGACCCTGGCGCAGATCAGCGTGACGCCGCAGGCGGCCACCCTGACGCAATCGGGCCACGCACCGCGCACCGAGAAGGACATCGACAGCCTGACGCGGCGCACGCTCGGCTGGTCGCTGCCCGTGAACGGCCTGGCCGACTGGCTGCAGGGCTATGCGACCGACGCGTCCGGCAAGCGCTTCGCCGCCTCGCCGGCCAACAACAATGTGTTCACCGACGACGGCTGGCGCCTGCGCTTCGCCGAATGGCAGGACGGGCCGAAGGGCAGCGGCGGGGCGATGCCGCGCATCATCCGCGCCGGCCGCGCGGCCACGGCCGACAGCGAGGAGCTGTCGGTGAACATCGTCGTCGATCCGGTGCAATGACCATGGCGGCGTTCCTGCACGACTGCCCGGCCCCGGCCAAGCTGAACCTGTTCCTGCACGTGACGGGGCGCCGCCCGGACGGCTACCACCTGCTGCAGTCGGTGTTCCAGCTGATCGACCACGGCGACACGCTGCACTTCGACCTGCGCGCCGACGCGCGCATCGTGCGCACCACCGACGTGCCCGGCGTGCCGGAAGCGCAGGACCTGGTCGTGCGCGCCCTGCGCGCGCTGCAGGCCGAGTACGCGCGGCGCCATGGCCGGCTGCCGCCCGGCATCGACGTCGCCATCGACAAGCGCCTGCCGATGGGCGGCGGCCTGGGCGGCGGTTCCTCGGACGCGGCCACGGCATTGATGGCCGCCAACCACCTGTGGCAGGCGGGACTGACGGACGCCGAACTGATGGCGCTGGGCCTGCCGCTGGGCGCCGACATCCCGTTCTTCCTGTTCGGCGAGACGGCGTTCGCCGAGGGCGTGGGCGAGCGGTTGCAGGCGGTGGACGGGCCCGACGTGTGGTACGTCGTCGTCGAACCGGGGGTGTCCGTGCCGACCGTTGCGATTTTTACCGCGACCGATTTGACAAGGGACACGAAACCCATCACAATAGCGGACTTTCCAAGGGGGCAAACCGGATCGCAAGACTGGATTGGCTTCGGGAAAAATGATTTGCAGGACGTGGCGGCCCGCCTGTTCCCTCCGGTAGCGGAGGCGATCGACTGGTTGGGGCGGCACGGAGCGGCCAGGATGACTGGTTCCGGAGCGTGCGTGTTTTGTGCGTTTTCCAGCGAGCAAGAAGCCGAGCGTGTACGGAAGCAGGTACCGGCGGGGTGGAAGGCGTGGAAAGCCAGGGCACTGCCGAGACATCCGATGAAAACGCTCTTGCAAATCAACGAGTTGTAGAATAAAATCTTGCCTGTCGATGCATTGCACGGTATAATAATCGAGTGCAGCGACGAGCTGACAAGTTTCAGTGTAGGGGAATCGCCAAGCTGGTTAAGGCACCGGATTTTGATTCCGGCATACCAAGGTTCGAATCCTTGTTCCCCTGCCAAAGTTGATTGCCTGAGCTGTTGATGCCTTATGCTCCAGCAGGCAGAGAAGTGGAGCCGCCTCGAGCGGCCCATTTTTTTTGTACTTCAAGCGTTAATGATCTTGCATTAGCGACTTTTCAAAAGTTCTATTCACTACTCTTCTGGAACTCCCATGGCTTATGAAAACCTGATGGTTTTTACCGGCAATGCCAATCCGGCGCTAGCAGAAGGGGTCGCAAAAAGCCTCGGCATTCCTCTCGGTAAAGCCGTGGTTTCGAAGTTCTCCGACGGCGAAGTCATGGTCGAAATCAACGAGAACGTTCGCGGCAAGGACGTCTTCGTTCTGCAATCGACCTGCGCTCCCACCAACGACAGCCTCATGGAAATCATGCTGATGGTCGACGCTCTCAAGCGCGCATCGGCAGGCCGCATCACCGCGGCGATTCCTTACTTCGGCTATGCCCGCCAGGACCGCCGTCCGCGTTCCGCCCGCGTGGCGATCTCGGCCAAGGTGGTCGCGAACATGCTGCAGCAGGCCGGCGTCGAGCGCGTCCTGATCATGGACCTGCACGCCGACCAGATCCAGGGCTTCTTCGACATCCCGGTCGACAATATCTACGCCTCGCCGATCCTGCTGGGCGACCTGCAGAAGCGCAACTACGACGACCTGCTGGTCGTGTCGCCGGACGTCGGCGGCGTGGTGCGCGCCCGTGCGCTGGCCAAGCGCCTCGGCTGCGACCTGGCGATCATCGACAAGCGTCGCCCGAAGGCGAACGTGTCGGAAGTCATGAACATCATCGGTGAGGTCGAAGGCCGCAACTGCGTGATCATGGACGACATGGTCGACACTGCGGGCACGCTGTGCAAGGCCGCCGAAGTGCTGAAGGAACGCGGCGCCAAGAAAGTCGTTGCCTATTGCACGCACCCGGTGCTGTCCGGCCCGGCGATCGACCGCATCGCGAATTCGCCGCTGGACGAACTGGTCGTCACCGACACGATCCCGCTGAGCGCGGCCGGCCAGGCTTGCGGCAAGATCCGCCAGCTGACCTGCGCGCCGCTGCTGGCCGAGACCTTCAAGCGCATCGTCAAGGGCGACTCGGTCATCTCGCTGTTCGTCGACTAACAGCGGTCGGCATGGTAGGCTCGGGGAGCCCACCGACAATGTGATGTGCCACTACCACGGCGCGCAAGGTGATACCGGCGCGCCGTTGGCACATCGAGCAGTACGGAATTTCTTGAGCGCGCAAGCGCTCTGTTTGCGGAGGTCCCTGGTCGCGGGGACCTCCACCACCCGGGCCACCGGGCCGGCGCTGCGCCGGCATTCGGGACCTCATCACTTGGAGTTTCACATGAAAGTTGTTGCATTCAACCGCACTCAGCAGGGGACCGGAGCGAGCCGCCGCCTGCGCAACGCCGGCCAGACCCCGGGCATCATCTACGGTGGCGCCGCTGCCCCGCAACTGATCGCCCTGGACGGCAACGCGTTGTTCCACGCGCTCAAGAAAGAAGCTTTCCACGGTTCGATCCTGGATCTGGAACTGGACGGCGAAGTGCAGAAAGTCCTGCTGCGCGACTTCCAGATGCACGCCTACAAGCAACTGGTCCTGCACGCTGACTTCCAGCGCGTCGACGCTTCGCAGAAGATCCACACCAAGGTCACCCTGCACTTCGTCAACGCCGAGACCTCGCCGGCCGTCAAGCTGGGCGGTGCGATCATCTCGCACGTGCTGAACGAACTGGACGTCACCTGCCTGCCGGGCCAGCTGCCGGAGTTCATCACCGTCGACCTGGGCAACCTGGAAGCCGGCGCATCGGTCCACCTGGCCGACCTGACCCTGCCGGAAGGCGTGACCGCCGTGTCGCACGAGAACCTGACCATCGTCACCTCGTCGGTGCCGGCTGGCGCCGCTTCGGCCGAAGCCGCTGCAGAGTAATTTCTTCTCGCTCACTGCCCGGCTTGCCGGGCAGGCTGACGAACAACCCGCCGCGATGCGAATCCGGCGGGTTTTTTGTTGCCTGCTCAGAGCAGGCCGAGCGTCAGCGCCTTGAGGGTGGCGGCCGCCCGCGTCGAACAGTCGAGCTTGCGGAAAATGCTTTCGACGTGCGTGCGCACCGTCGACGGGCTGATGCCCAGCACGCGCGCCGCTTCCTTGTTGCTTTCGCCCAGGCTGATGCGCCGCAGCACCTCGGCCTCGCGCTCCGACAGCAGGCCCTTGCGCGCGGCCGGCGGCGGCGCGCTGCCGCCCGCCGCCGCGATCACGCAACCGGCCGCATCCGCATCGAAGCGGCCCGCCGCCGCATCGGCCAGCAGCAGGCGCGCGGCCTCGTCCTGCGGCCAGGCGGCGCGCCAGGGGCGCGGCGCGCACAGGGCGACATAGGCGCCCGCCGCCGCCAGCAGGCGCTGCGCCGGCGCCAGCGCGTCCGCCTCCAGGCCGCGGAAATACCCGCTGCCGTCCAGGCGTTCGTAGATGCGCGAGGCCAGTTGCGCCTCCGCGCGCAGCGCCGGCACCTGCTCGGCGGCGCGCGCGGTCCAGTACGGCGCCAGGCGGATCCGTTCCCAGTCCGCGCCGCCCGGCTTGCCCGCGCATTCCCACACCGCGTTCGGCACGGCGGCGCGCCCGATGCCGTGGATCAGCGCGGCGCGACCGATGCAGGCGCGCTGTTCCTCGGCCAGGCCGGCCAGCGCGGCGGCGCGTTCGGCCAGCTCGGCCACGCGGCGCGCATGCCCGGCCAGCCAGGGCAGCTTGAGTTCGACCAGGTCGGCCACGATGGTCAGGGACACGCGGCGCGCCGGCGGCGCATCGGTATCGTGCGCCGGGGCGTCCGGGTGCGCGAGCGCGGCGAGCCAGTCGCGGGCGTGCGGCAGCACCGTGTCGACCAGGGCGGCCGGATACTTGACGTCGCGCCACGGCGCGATCATGCGCAGCGCCTCGTCGGCGCCGTGGGTGCGCGCCAGGATCTCCAGGTCGCCCGCCAGGCTGGTGCGGTAGACCACGGCGGGCACCGCGCCGGCGCGCAGGCCGTCCGGCGTGCCGCTGCCGTCGTACAGTTCCCAGACATGGCGCAGGCCGGCCTCGACCTCGGGCGCCAGCCCCAGCATGCGGGCGATGTCGCCCGCCACCTCGCAATGGATGCGCGCCAGTGGCGTCACGCGCGCGACGGTCAGCGGGTGGTCGGGCGGCAGCATGTGCCGCAGCATGGCGTCGCGCCCGCCGACGTCGTCGCCCAGCAGCGTCGCGAAGCCGGCGGCGTTCGCCGTGCAGCCGGACCAGCGCAGCAGCGACACCAGCCGCGCGTGCGCGCAGCCGGCGGCGCCGGCGCCGTCGGCCAGCGCCACGCGCCCGGCCAGGCGCGCCGCGCGCAGCGACTGGTCGGTGGGCTGGCCCATGCTGAGGTCGCCCACCATGGCGATGACATGGACGGCGTCGTCGACGGTGACGGTATGGTCGGTATGCATCCCGGTACTGTAGCGGCGATGTGTGCCTCCGGCAAGACGCCCGGGGAGGGCGGGTCGGTCGATCGACCGATACCGCCGCCGCCTCCCTCTCCCTACACTGCATCCATCGACACCGATCAACCCTCGCAAGGAGACCATCATGCAAGCAGCGCACACCCTGAACACCCTCCGCAACGGCCTGCGCGTCGTTGCCGCCGCCGCCATCACCACCGCCGCCATCGCCGCCGGCGGCAACGCCCTGGCCGCCGCGCCGGCGCCGGCCGGCCAGCCGTCGGTGGTCATCGTCCACGGCGCCTTCGCCGACGGTTCCGACTGGGCCAAGGTCATCCCGCTGCTGCAGGCCAAGGGCGTGCAGGTGACGGCCGTGCAGAATCCCCTGACCTCGCTGGCCGACGACGTCGCCGCGGCGCGCCGCGCGATCGCCAACCAGCCCGGCAAGGTGGTACTGGTCGGCCACTCCTGGGGCGGCACCGTGATCACGGAAGCGGGCAACGACGACAAGGTCGCCAGCCTCGTCTATGTGGCCGCCTTCGCCCCGGACGCCGGCCAGGCGACCGGCGAGCTGGGCAAGGACCTGCCGGTGCCGCCGGGCATCGCGAAACTGTCGGTCGACAAGGCCGGCTTCGCCAGCCTGCCGCCGGCCGCGCTGCGACAGGATTTCGCCCAGGACGTTCCGGCCGCCCAGGCCGCCGTGATGGCGGCGACCCAGGGTCCGATCGCCATGAAGGCCTTCGGCGACAAGACCACCGCGGCGGCCTGGAAGACCCGGCCGAGCTGGTACATCGTCAGCAAGAACGACCGCATGATCCAGCCGGACCTCGAACGCGCCTTCGCGAAGAAGATCGGCGCGAAGACCACCGAGCTGGCGGCCAGCCACGTGCCGCAGCAGTCGCGCCCGGCGGACGTCGCGAAGGTGATCCTGGAAGCGGTCGCGGCCAGCAAGTAAGCCGCGCCGCAAGGCGCACGGGTGGAGGGCGGACAGCGGACGGGCGGCGGACGGGCGGACGCGACGCTGGCGAAACAGCCCGGCTCCCCGGCGTTTTCCGCGATAATCTGGATTTACGCTCCAGATTATCGCCCTTATGCACATCCGCCTGATCGTCGGCCTCGGCAACCCCGGCCCGGAATACGAACAAACCCGCCACAATGCCGGCTTCTGGCTGGTCGACAACCTCGCCAATTCGCTGCCCAACTGCCGCCTGCAGCGCGAATCGCGCTTCAGTGCGATGGTCGCCAAGACCGTGCTGGGCGGACACGACACCTGGCTGCTGGAACCGCTGACCTACATGAACCGCTCGGGCCAGTCGGTGGGTGCGCTGGCGCGCTTCTTCAAGATCGCGCCGGAAGAGATCCTCGTCGTGCACGACGAACTCGACCTGCCGCCCGGCGCCGCCAAGCTCAAGCGGGGCGGCTCGTCCGGCGGCCACAACGGCTTGAAGGACATCACCTCCGCCCTCGGCACCCAGGACTACTGGCGCCTGCGCCTGGGCATCGGCCACCCGCGCACGCTGAACCTGCAGCAGGCGGTGGCCGACTTCGTGCTGCACCGCCCGCGCCGCGAGGAACAGGCGCTGATCGAGGAAGCCATCGACAAGGCGCTGCGCATCGTGCCGATGGTCTGCGAGGGCAAGATGAATGCGGCGACGATGCAGCTGCACACGGATTGAATCCGCGCCGGCGGGCGGTGCCGTCCACGCCAGCGGTGCCGCAGGGGGCGCTTTCCGAGCGCGCCGTGCCGGGTCATCGGCCTCACGGCGCGCACCCGGCCGGGACGTGCGCCGGGTTCAGAGCAGGCCGCGCGCCAGCGCCTTCAGGGTCATTGCCGGCCGCGACGTCGATTCCAGCTTGTCGAAGAGGCTGTCCACGTGCATGCGCACGCTGGCCGGGCTGATGCGCAGGGCGCGCGCCGCCTCGCGGCTGGTTTCTCCCTGGCTGATGTGGCGCAACACCTCGATCTCGCGCTCGGAGAAGCGGGCGTCGCGCCGCGGCACCGGCGGCGCCGTCGCGCGCGCCGCCGCGATCACCGCTTCCACGGCGCGGCGGTCGAAGCGCCCGGCCGCCGCCTGCGCCGTCATCAGCGTGGCGGCCGCGGCATCGCCGTGCGCCGGCCGCCACGGGCGCGGCGAACACAGCGCGACGTGGGCGGCGGCGGCGGCCAGCATGCGTTCCTGCATGCCCAGCGCATCGGCGCGCGCCTTGCGGAAATAGCCGCTGCCGTCCAGGCGTTCGTAGACGCAGGAGCCGAGCGTGGCCTCGGCGTGGATCGCCGGCACCTGGTTGCCGGCGCGCGCCGTCCAGAACGGCACCTTGCGCACCCGGTCCCAGTCGTCCTTGTCCAGCTTGCCCGGGCGCTCCCAGACCGCGTTCGGCACGGCCGCGCGCCCGATGCCGTGCAGCAGGGCGGCGCGCGCCAGCGGCCGTTCCTCGAGCGGCAGCATGCCCGCCAGCGCGGCGGCGCGGCGCACCAGGGCCGCCACGCGGCGCGCGTAGCCGGTCAGCCAGGGCAGCTTCAGTTCGATCACGTCGGCGACGATGCTCAGGGGGACGCGGCGGTCGTGGCCCGCATAGTCGGCCGCGCACGCCGGTTCTTCCAGCGCATCGAGCCAGTCCTGCGCATGCGGCAGCAGGCGCTGCACCAGCGACGCCGGGTACTTGACGCCGGCGCGCTCGCCGATCAGGCGCAGGGCGCCGGCCGTGCCGTGGGCCGGCGCCAGCACCTCCAGGTCACCGGCCAGGCGCACGTGGAACACGGCGCGCGGGATGCTCGGCGAGAACAGCGCATCCTGCATGTCGCCGCGATGGTGGCTGCCGAACAGTTGACGCAGGCTTTCCTCGACGTCGCCCGGCAGGCCGAGCAGCGCCGCGATGTCGCCCGCGACTTCGCACTGCATCTGCGCCAGCGGCAGCACGTTGGCGAACGTCAGGTTGCCGCTGCCGCCCAGCGTGCGCGTGACCATCGCATGGCGTCCGGCGACGTCGTCGCCCAGCAGGTGCGCGAACCCGACGGCCGTGGCCGTGCTGCCGGACCAGCGCAGCAGCGCGACCAGGCGCGTGCCGGTGCAGGCCTGGGCGCCGTCGCCGTTTTCCTCGGCCAGCCGGGCGGCCAGGCGCGCCGTGCGGATCGAGTGGTCCGGCGGCAGGCCCATGCTGAGGTCGCCGACCATGGCCAGCACCTGCACGGCGTCTTCGACGGTGATGGTTTCATCGGGTTGCATGGCCATAATGTAAGGGCCATTGCCATTGTGTACAAGCTACACGCGGAACGCGGCGGCCGCGCATGCCGTCAACGACGAACAGCCCGCCGATGGCGGGCTGTTCGGAATGGGCACGGCGGCTGGAAGCGGCCGCTACCCGGGCGTGGCGCCGGGCCCGGCGAACCGGGCCCGAGGCTCAGATGCCGCGGATGTTGCTGGCCTTGTCGCCCTTGGGGCTCGACGCGCGCTCGAACGAGACGCGCTGGTTTTCACCCAGGCTCTTGAAGCCATCCGACTGGATGTCCTTGAAGTGCGCGAACAGGTCGGCGCCGCCCGCATCGGGCGTGATGAAGCCGAAGCCCTTGGAATCGTTGAACCATTTTACGGTGCCGGTTTGGATAGACATGATTAATACCTTTAAGTGTGTGTGATGGCGGACAGCCGCCGGTGCGCACTGGCGAACAAGAGGGGGGTAACCGAAAGGAATCAAACAGGAATGCCCGGGAAGGCGAGACGGGAGAGATCCAACAATGACGACGACTTGATATAGTGCGAGATCCAATATACAGGGCTTTGCGCCGCGCACCTAATCATTTCGGTTTTATTTTCGGCTTGCCCGTCCGGTGTCGGCAATCGGCAATCGGCAATCGGGCGCCGCCCAGCCCACCCTTTCGCCTGCCCGCATGGCCATGACGATACGCATCCGACGTTACCGACCCGGCGACCGCAAGGCCGTGCTCGCCGCCTTCCGCTCCAACGTGCCCGACCACTTCCCGGCATCGGAAGAAGCCTGGCTGCGCGCCTGCCTCGACGCGCCGGACGGCCCGCTGTTCGTCGTCGTGCGCGCGGGCGAGGTGGTCGGCTTCGGCGGCTACGAGCTGTCGCCGTTCTACGACCTGGGCACGCTGGTGTTCGGACTGGTGCGCGCCGACTGCCACGGCACCGGCATCGGCCGCGCGCTGCTGACCTACCGCCTGCTGCACATGGCGCGGCGCAAGCTGCGTCCGCGCTGGGTCACCGTCGATACGCATCCGCACACGGCCGGCTTCTTCCGCCGCTGCGGCTTCGAGGAAATCGCGCGCTGGCCGGGCGGCTACCGGTCGGGGCGCGACCGGGTCGACCTGCGCTTCGCGTTGAGCGACGCCGCGGTGGCGGCGTTGCGGGCGCCGGGGCAAGCGCTTGCATCCGCACCTTCGGCGCGTCGCTCCGGCGCAGGCCGGGCTCCCGCTTCCTGACGCGGCCGGGCAACGGCACCGGAGTCCGGCCTTGGCGGGAGACGGTGCCGAGGCGAACCAGGCGATGTCGTCCGGCCGGGTCCTATCGACCGCTGACGACGATCTGGCTGCGCAGGTCGCGCAGGATGCGTTCCAGCGCCGGGCGCATCGCGCGGTGGTCGGCCGGCGTGCAGGTGGCGCGGCCGTGGCGGAAGGTCAGGCGCCGCTTGACCAGCACCGCGCTGCCCCGGCGCGCATAGCTGGCGCGGTAGAAGATGCCGCCGTCGAACACGCCCATCGACGCCGGCAGCGCCAGGATGCGCACGCCCTTCGGCAGGCGCAGGCGCGTCTCGTCCTCGGTGTCGAGCGCGGGGCAGACGTAGTCCTGGCGCCGCTCGCGTTCCTGCAGCATGCCGTCGACGGCGTCGCCGACCACGCTCCAGGCGCCGTAGGTGGTCGCCAGCGCGCTCGGCCCCGGCAGGTCGACGAAGCCGGCGCCGGTGCCGGACACCGACATGCTGTAGTCGTCGCCGCTGCCGTCGACGAGGCCGGCATCGAACATGCCCGATCCTTTCTGGCCCATGCCCTGCAGCATGCGCTGGACGAACTGCTCGCGCTCGAACGGCCGGGTGGCGCGCACGGCCTTGCGGAACGGTTCCGCGATGGCGCCCGACATCGTGCGGCTGACGCGAAAGCTGCCGCGCCCGTCCTTGCCGATCTCCACGGTCGCCAGCGCGCGCACCTTCTGCGGCTGCGTCATCGGGGTCATGGCGAAGCCGCCGGTCTTGAGCAGCAGCACCGGCTTGCCCAGCACGGTGGCCGGCAGGTAGCCCGCCGCCACCGCCTCGGCCGTCGGGTCGAGGAACAGGTCGAGCGCCGGAACGTAGGTGATCATGTGGTTGAACACGCCCAGCGTGGGCGCGTCGGGCAGCCGGTAGGCGTTGCCGCTGTTGACGAGGGCGGCGGTGCTGTCGATGCCGATGCTGGCGAGCATGGCCTCGAGCAGGCCCGCGTGGTCCTTGCAGTCGCCGTAGCGGTTGTCGAGCACGGCGGACGCCGGGTGCGGCACCACGCCGCCCGGGCCGACGTAGACGGCGACGTAGCGGATGTTGCGGCGGATCCAGTCGGACAGGGCCAGCACGCGGGCGCGCGTGTCCGGCAGCCCGGCGCTGAGCTGGCGCGCCAGCGCGGCGATGGCCGGGGAGGGCGCGGCCTTGCCGGCGGCGCCCTGGCGGAAGGCGGCGGCGAAGGCGGGGTAGTCGGGAAAGGTCGAGACGGCCAGCCGCTTGCCGTAGTCGAGGTAGCTGACCGCATCGGCCTCGATGCGCGCGTTGTCGCCGTTCACGTAGCGCCACTGGTAGCGCCGCTTGCCCGGCGGACCGGCGCCGGGCACCGGCACGAAGCCGACGGCGTCGGCATGCAGCGCCATCGACGGCGGCATGTCGTAGACCAGCAAGAAGTCCCGGTGGAGGTGGAAGGGCGCCGACGACAGGTCCTCGAAGTGGCCCGGGAACAGCGGCGTGGCGCGCCTGAGCACGTAGCGCACGGCGAGCTGGTCGCCGACCGCGACGTCGGGAAACACGACGACCTTGACGCGCGTGTCCTGGAACAGCGGCGCGTCGGCGGAGGCGGGCTCCTGCTGGTCCCGGATCTGGTCCGGACGCACCGCCACGCGGCGCCCGTCCGGCTTGTGCGTGTAGGCGGCGATCGACACGATCTCGTCCAGCGTCTGGTTGTAGACGATCGCGTACTGGCCGTGCGCCTGGATGGCGCGCGCCTCGACGATGGTGCGGGCGTCGTCGACGGTGAGCTGGTAGGCGCCGTCGGGTTCGACCACGTAGTGCCGCACGTGGCGGTCGACGACCACGGCGGGATCGGTCCCGGTGTCGCGCGCCAAGACGCGGCCGCAAGCCGCCGCCAGCGCCAGCACCAGTACGAGCAGATGCAGCGGCAGCAGGTGTGATGAGGCGGCGCAATGTCTGGCGGGCATACGGACTCCAGTTGCGTGGTCAACCGGACCATTGTTACGAATGCTCAATCCTCGACCCTTGCGCGAACGCAAGCGCGCGCTTCCTGCGATAATTTCGCCATGCATGCACTGACGTTCCACGCCGGGCCGGCGGCCCTGGCCCACATCCGCGCCCATGGCCTGCGCGCCCAGGACATCGCCGTCGTCCCGGCCGCGGCCGGCGGTCCCAAGGGCCTGGTGTTCCGCGCGCTCGACCAGTGGCTGTTCGGCCACTGGTTCCCCGGCGCGCAGCGCGAACGCATCCTGGTCGGCTCCTCGATCGGCGCCTGGCGCATGGCGGCCGCCTGCCAGCGCGACCCGGCGGAGGCGTTCCGGCGCCTGGGCACGCTGTACAGCGGCCAGCGCTATGCCAGCACCAAGCCCGGCCAGGAGCAGATCGACGCCGTCGTGCAGGGCCTGCTGGGCGAATTCGTGCGCGGCCACGAGGACGACATCGTCGCCCACCCGCACTACCGCCTGCAGGTGCTGGCGGTGCGCGGCAAGCGCGCGCTCGCCGCGCCCGGCCACCGCCATGCCGAACTGCGCGGCTTCGCGGCCGCGGCCCTGCACAACCTGTTCTCGCGCGACCGGCTGGCGCGGCTGATGGACCGCGTCGTCATTGGCGACGTGCGCGCCGGCGCGGCCTGGCTGGCGCAGCCGTTCGACGGTTTCGCAACGCAGTTCGCGCCGCTCACCAAGGAGAATCTCGCCGCCAGCCTGCTGGCCTCGGGCACGCTGCCGATGCTGATGAAACCGGTGCGCGACATCGCCGGCGCGCCGCCGGGCCACTACTGGGACGGCGGCCTCATCGACTACAACCTGGCGCTGCCCTACGGGCGCATCGCCGCGCGCGAACCGGGCGCGATCGTGCTGTATCCGCATTTTTCGGAGCACATCGTGCCCGGCTGGCTGGACAAGGCCATGCCCTGGCGCCGCGCCGCGCGCGGGCCGAACCGCGGCTGGCTGGACAATGTGCTGGTGGTGGCGCCCAGCCGCGATTTCCTGGCAAAAATGCCGCGCGGAAAGCTCATCGACCGCAGCGATTTCCAGTTCTACGGCCTGGACCACGACGCCCGCATCCAGGCGTGGCGCCGGGCGATGGACGAGGGAGAACGGCTGCGCGACGACTTCGCCGCCTTCGTGGCGCGGCCCGATCCGGCGCGGATCCGTCCCCTTTGAGCGACGCCGTCAGGGCCGAAGACCGGCAAATCGCCGCATTTGCGGCCGGATTGCGATCTTCGGCAGCGAGCGGAGGTACAATACGGGGTTTCGAAATTCGACCCCAGAAAGCTTCCCATGAGTCTCAAATGCGGCATCGTCGGCCTGCCCAACGTCGGCAAGTCCACCCTGTTCAACGCCCTGACCAAGGCCGGCATCCCGGCTGAAAACTACCCGTTCTGCACCATCGAGCCGAACGTCGGCGTCGTCGAGGTGCCGGATCCGCGCATCGAGCAACTGTCGGCCATCGTCAAGCCGGAGCGCGTCGTGAAAGCCATCGTCGAGTTCGTCGACATCGCGGGCCTGGTGGCCGGCGCGTCGAAGGGCGAGGGCCTGGGCAACCAGTTCCTGTCGCACATCCGCGAAACCGACGCCATCGTCAACGTGGTGCGCTGCTTCGAAGACCCGAACGTGATCCACGTGGCCGGCAAGGTCAGCCCGATCGACGACATCGAAGTCATCCAGACCGAACTGGCGCTGGCCGACATGGGCACCGCCGAGAAGGTGCTGCACCGCGAGCAGAAGAAGGCGCGCGCCGGCGACAAGGACGCGATCAAGCTGGTCGCGATCATCGAGAAGATGCTGCCGCACCTGAACGAAGGCCAGCCGGTGCGCACGCTGGGCCTGGACGCCGACCAGCTGGAACTGATCAAGCCGATGTGCCTGATCACGGCCAAGCCGGCCATGTTCGTGGCCAACGTGTCGGAAAGCGGCTTCACCGACAACCCGCTGCTGGACCAGCTGACCGAGTTCGCCAACAAGCAGAACGCCCCGATCGTCGCGATCTCGGCCGCCATCGAAGCGGAAATCGCCAACCTGGACGACGCCGACAAGCAGGAATTCCTGAGCGACCTGGGCATGGAAGAGCCGGGCCTGGACCGCCTGATCCGCGCCGCCTTCAAGCTGCTGGGCCTGCAGACCTACTTCACCGCCGGCGTGAAGGAAGTGCGCGCCTGGACCGTGCCGATCGGCGCCACCGCCCCGCAGGCGGCCGGCGTGATCCACACCGACTTCGAACGCGGCTTCATCCGCGCGCAGACCATTTCCTTCGATGACTACATCGCCTACAAGGGCGAAGGCGGCGCCAAGGAAGCGGGCAAGATGCGCGCGGAAGGCAAGGAATATGTCGTCAAGGATGGGGATGTGTTGAACTTCCTGTTCAACGTCTGACGGAAAGCAGTGTTTCCCTGAAACTGTCGGAAGGGGCGCCGGTCCCGGCATGATTTCGGTGCGGGCACATCGTCGTGCAACTGCGCGGCATGCACCAGGACCGGCGCAACGCAGATGAGTTTGCGCTACTGATTGCCGATGCCGAAGGGCTGCAAACGAAAATGCCTATGGCGCCAGTGCGGCGCCACCCCACCTCCTGCCGCGCCTTTCCGAAGCGCCGGGCGTCAATGCCTCGGGGCCGACCAGGATGCCGTTGTAGCGTGAGGCTGCTCTCTGCAATAGCTTGGCGCGCTTGCGCTCCCCCAGGCCGGCCGCGCGGCGTAGCGCCTCGTCGTATTCGCAGTGCGGCGTCACGCGCGCCTGCTTCAAGGCCATGTAGAGAAACACACGTATCACGTAGCTGACCGCGGCATGCATCGATCGGTGGATGCCGCTCTGATGCGCGAGCCGTTGGCAATCCTCCGCACTCATCGCCGCGGCTAGCGAAGATGAGAAGCGCGAACATGCCAGCCGCCGAAGTATCTCCTGCCTGATTTGCCTGCATAGCGTGCCAGGATCCTGCCAGAGAGGCTAGTGTTCCCGAGTGCATGTGTCCAGCTATCCAGTGCGCCCTGCACACGGAAGTGTACAGGGCAAGGCCTGCCAAGAAGCCAGGTTACGGGGCTGCGAACCAACGCCGGCCCGACGTTCACGAACTCGCCCATCCGTGCAGATTGCCGGGAAACCCTATTTGTGGCAAGCGTTTGAATGTGTCACGTCGGGTTCTGAGCATTGCCGATTTCTCCAGGAAAGCCGTCAGAAAACTGTAGAGATGGCGCAGGGAAATGTGTTGATACTGGTTAAATTCGTTTTGGCAGCCTCCGGGTAACGTGTTCGCTGAGTCTTTTCCACTTCGGCCAAGGCCGCACGGGCAACGGGAGACAATCAATGGGCGAAACCCAGGAGGTCGTGGCGGGTGCCGCACGGTCGGCATTCAGCGGTGCATCCCAGCACAACCGTCTCATGCGGCTCGATTTCCCCTTGAACGATGGTCCGCCCGCGATCCTGCTGCCGAACAAGTTGGTCGCTCATGAGGAGGTGTCGCGGTGCTTCCGCTTCGATGTCGAAGTACTGTCGGATGACGCGCGTATCCCGCTGAAAACGCTGATGGCCCGGATGGTGACGATCTCCCTGGTCCGGGAAGACGGGTCATTACGTTACTTCAATGGCTACATCACTGAATTCCGTTTCCTGCGCGGCGACGGCGGTTTTGCTTTCTACCGGATGGTGCTTGAGCCTTGGCTCGCGTTCGCACGCCTGAGCAAAAACTGCGTTTCGTTCCATAACAAGAACGTGCGGGAGATCACCGAGGAAACCCTGCGGCACTACCGTCAGGCCGACTGGCAGATGTACCCGATCGACGAGTCGAAGCTGACCGTCGCCAACCAGTACAACGAAACCGACTACAACCATCTGCACCGGCGCTGGGAAGCACTGGGCCTCTACTATTGGTACGAGCACAGGTTTGATGGTCACCAGCTCATGATTTCGGATAACAGCTTCATGGCCCCGCCCATCCATGAGGAAATGGTCGTCATTTCGTTCCATGACCAGGGTGGCTCGCACGAAGACGACGGCATTCACGAATGGACGGCAATCCGGCGCCTGGGCTCAGGCCGCGCCACGCTGGCGACTTTCGACTACAAGAACCCTCGCGTGCAACGCGCTGAAGCCGCTTCCCTCAACCAGCAAGGGGATATTTTCCCTTACGAGGTCTACGAGGACACCGGCTCCTACGGCTTTCGCTTGTACTCCGACGGTGAACAACTGGCGGCGCGCCGTATGGATGAAGCGGACAAGGACACGCAGTATTTCGAGGCGAAGGGCAATGAGCGCTTCGTGCTGCCCGGTCGCAGGTTCAAGCTCGGCGGCCACTTCAGCGCCGAGTCGCGCGCACGCCGATACGACGCTGAACCGCGCCGCGGCATTGGAGACCGTTATTACCTGATCCTGTCCGCCGACCACGAGGTATCGAACAATTACCAGGCTGGTCCGGGGGCACCCTCGCGCTACGAAAATCGTTTGAGGTGCATCCGCCAGGACATTCGCTGGCGTCCCGGTCGCAACTACAACAGCGAGCCGGCTACCTACATGGGGCTGCACACGGCCATTGTCGTCGGCCCGGCCGGCGCCGACATCCACACCGACGGCTATGGGCGCGTCAAGCTGCAGTTTCACTGGGACCGGCTGGGTGACTACAATGAGATGAGCTCGCCGTGGATCCGGGTGATGACGCCAGCCGCCGGCGACCAGTTCGGGCAGATCCGCTTGCCCCGCGTCGGCGAGGAAGTGGGTGTCGTCTACGCGAATGGGAATATCGACCATCCGCTCATACTCGGCGCGCTCTACAACCAAACCCACATGCCGCCGTGGTCCCTGCCGGAGCAGCAGACGCTTGCCGGCCTGCGCAGCCGCGAACTGGGTGGCGGGGTCCGCGGCAACCACCTCGTGCTGGATGACACGCCAGATAGAATCCAGGCGCAGCTGAAAAGCGATCACCAGTGCAGTCAACTGTCGCTCGGCCACATCACGCGCATCGAGGACAACGCGGGCCGCAAGGACGCGCGCGGGGAAGGCTGGGAGTTGCGCACCGACGGGCATGGCGTGGCGCGCGCAGCCAAGGGACTATTGATCACGACCGAAGCGCGGCAAGCCGGGCGTGGGCCGATCAAGGACATGGGCGAAACGGCAAACCGGCTGGACGCGGCGCACAAGCTGCACGATGACCAGGCGACCGCCGCACTGCAAGGCTTGGCGCAGGAAAGCGGACAGCAGCACGACGTCGCCGATTCGCTGAAGGCGCAAAATGACGCGGTACGCGGCACCGGCAACGAGTTTCCTGAGCTATCCCAGCCCCACCTCGTCCTTGCTAGCCCAGCGGGAATTGAGACGACCTCGGCACAATCGACCCACATCGCCAGCGCCGAGCACACGGCGCTGACGGCTGGGCGCAACCTTTCGATCGCAACGGGCGACAGCCTGTTCGCAAGCATCAGGCAAACGTTCCGCCTGTTCGTCCACAAGGCCGGCATGAAGCTGGTTGCAGCTTCCGGCAAGATCACGGTGCAGGCGCATGACGACGACATCCAGGTCATTGCCAACAAGGTCCTCTCCCTGATCAGCCAAACCGACTGGATCGACCTGAAGGGGAAGAAAGGGGTGCGGTTGCATGGCCCCGAATGCATGGTCGAAATCACCGACCGCATGCAGGTCTTCGCACCCAAGCCGGCGCTCTTCCACGGTAACCTCGAAACCCTCGCGTCCCAGAATCGGCCGCAACCATCGACGGAGCACAAGATCGCCATTGCGGAACCGAAGACGCCGGAAGATCCGAAGCAGTTGCTCTTCATGCTGCAAACCCATCCGGAAAGCGGCCGCCCGTTCGCGAACGTCCCCTACACCCTTTACAAGAACGGCAGCCAGGTCGACGAAGGGATCACCGACGACCTGGGACGTATCGCCATCGAGCATACGGGCGGGACACCGGGCTACACGGTCGAGCTGGCGAACGGCGAAAAATTCGATCTCAAGGCTTGGGAGAAATTCGATCCCAAGGACAAAGCCTTGCACAGTGAGCAGATGTTGTCGAACCAGGGGGCACGCTCGCTCGATGGATCGGCAGACGGGCGCACGCATTCCTGAATTGGCAGCGAACTGAACAGGGGATCTCATGGGCTCCGAAAACTATCTGCGAACCGAAACGGTTCACATCGACGAAGTCAGCGGCAATGCGACAAGCACTATCCAGTGGTTTGCGGAGAACAAGAACAAGAAGGGAAACGCCACCCATCCCATTACGCACAATAACAAGCTCAGCCTTCATATCTGTGGCAAGGAAGGCTTCGCCGCCATCGCCAAGGACATTCAGGAAGCGAAAGGCAGCATCGACCTGGTGTGCTGGGGTTTCGACCCAGGAATGGAGTTGGTACGAAATGGATACAACTGGCCGCGGGCCGAGACCTATGGCGATCTTTTGATTGCCGCGGGAAAGCGGGGCGTGCAGGTCCGCCTGTTGGTCTGGTATAGCCACAGCGGCGGATTCATACAAGAGCATATGCCGGGCCACACCCATGGGACAAGGCCCTGGCGCACTCAGGAAAGCGATGTGGAAGTCCAGCAAATCAATGCCAAGCGCAGTCTGCAACTGATACAGGAGCATGCCCGGAATAACCGTCACAAGAAGGAATGGAACCTCTCGGGCGACAGGCTGGCGGCCATGGCCAGGGAGGAGTATTGCTGCAGCTGGTACAAAGCGGCATTTGCGGGACGCCTGCAGGGCATCACTATTCGCACGCGCGACGGCGATTCAAGCAGCATCGAAGACTCGCTTGGCCACGAGACGAGAAAGCCCGATGCCGTCGAGAGCAAACTACTGACATACTGCGGGACCCACCATCAAAAGCCGATCCTGATCGACTTCGCCTATAACGACGGCAAGAAAGCCGTCGGTTACGTTATGGGCCTAAACTCCCTGACCGATTACTGGGACACCCCCGAACATGGCGTCGAGAATCCGCTGCGCGAACAAGGCGCGGCCAAGACGAAGAAGGAGCATGCGCAGGGCGTCGACGGCAGCTTCGACTTCGAGACCTTGAAGCCGTACCGTGACTACGCTTGCCGCATTGATGGCGGTCGGGCACTCATACCGCTTCATGAGAATTTCGAGCGGGCATGGGCACGTGCGGGTGGCGGTACGAAGGCCAACCAATACGTGTGCGACAAGCCGCCGTCCGCCTTGTTGCGCAAAGCCGCACCCGGTGACTCGACGGTGCAGATTGTCAGGACGCAGCCCGAAGAAGACGACTTTACGATCAAAGACATTTACTTCAATGCGACCCGGGTGGCTGCTGGAGGGACAGGCTACCTGTACATGGAAAACCAATATTTCCAGTACCAGGACTGGGCCGAGCACTTGCTAGCGATACGAAAAAAAGTCATCGCTGGGTGGAAACGCAGTTGCGCAAAGATCGGAAAGGGCATTGAGGACCTGCCGGTTATGCATGTGTTCGTGGTCATCCCAGCGCCTGAACGTGCAGAGATGGTTCCGCGTACGTACGACACCTTGGCAACCTTGGGCCAGCAGGACGGCATGACCGCCCAGGTCAAGATGATCGAGGAAGCGAATGAAAAGGAAAAGGCCAGGGCTCAGGGAACAGCGTCAAAGCAGCCGTTCTTAAGAAACGTCGCTGACAGGGTCGCGAGCGTGCCACAAGCGTTAACGGACGTCATCCCGACTGCAAACAGCATTGACAAGCCTTCCGAACTGATCCTCAAGGAAACATTCGGCCTGCGAGTATGCGTTGCCGTGCTTAACGCCTGCGAATTCAACCAGGCGCGGCGCCAGTGGCGTTACCGCGAAATCTACATTCATTCCAAGCTGCTACTGGTCGACGACGGCTTTTTCACGCTCGGCAGCGCCAACCTGAACCAGCGCAGCATGGCGGTGGACAGTGAGATTAATCTCACCACGAACGACCTGCGTCATGCAACCGCCTTGCGAAAACGGATCTGGTCGCAGCTCACCGGCGGACTATATGACGGCGGAAACGCTACCCGACAGGAAGTCGCACAAACCTTTAAGGACTGGGTAAAGCTAATGAAAAAGAACAAGGAAAGACAGAAATCGCCCTCAACCGCTCCGAAGGAAAAGCTGATGGAGGGCTTTATCGTCCCGCTGGACGATGGTCGAAGCTCGACTATCCGCTTCGGTTGAGCCATGCGCACCCTTGCCGCTTTTCCCCTACGGCGTTGCCGCAATTTGGCAACCTTCCTGATGAGTCTCACTTTCCTAATGGCCTGCGATATGGACAAAACCAAGGTCCCCCCCCACATGCAACCCCTGCCGCCATTCAATCCGCACATCGCCTCGTTCGAATGCCAGACCGAAGCGAGCAAGGGGCCACCGATCGATGCCCAGGCCGAAGACTGGTTCCTGGAGGCGCGCGCGTTAGAAGATCGCACAGTTCTCATCGAAGAGCCCGACTACAAGCAGGTCGTTCAGTTGACCCGTCAGGCCGGCGAACGGCATCACTGGAAGGCGATGCTGAACCTGGCCAGTCTGTACATTGAAAAGCACGATCCGCCACATGGCGCGACCGAGGCGGTGGCCCTGGTGTCCGAGGCCATGGAACTGGGTGTACCGGCCGCCTACGACCGGATGGGCACCTACTATCTTAACGCCACGGGCGTGAACGGCGATCCCGACCGAGCCTACGCCTTTTTCCAGAAGGCGGCAGCGATGGGTAGCCCGCATGCCATGCACTTCCTGGGCGAGAAGATGGACGCGGGCGCGGACAACCTGAAGCCGGGCTACTGGGGCAACATCCCGATTGCGATCAAGATGTTCGAGTGCGCGCTAGCCCAAGGCTACGGCCCGGCCGCAGAAGAACTGGAATACATGTATGACGTCCCCAGGGCACCGGATGGTTCGGAACTTGGCAGGGCGACTCAGCAAACTCGCGACCGCGTGATGCGCGCCCTGCACGAGGGCGTGAAGGGCGGCTGCAAGAGCTGCGCAAACAGCTTGGCTATCGAGTTTGACCACCCTAGCAAACTAGAAGACATGTTCGTACCGTTCATCGACAAGGCACGTGCCCAACGTTACAACATGCTTGGTGACGCACTCGAGTCCAACCCCGACCGCCGCTTCCCGAACCTCGACAAGATCCTGCCCCTGCCACCGGCACCACTACCGCCATGGGATGGAACCCGCAAAAGCCTGCTCGCGACGGCCATGGCCGTCGTGCCCGCGTCCGAGGCTCCGGCACCGACCGAAGCCTCGCTCAGGAAGGGACGCTACTTCCTCGACAGCGCCTATGCCTTTAGGCCTATAGCGGAAACGACCGACGCGCCCCAGGCGCCTTTCGCCAGCTACTGGCAACCTATGGCGCCAAAGGAATCCGCCGAGGTACGCGCCTTCCTTGCCACGGTTCCACCCGGCCTCTACAGCAGGGGCGAGGCATTCGAACAGCCGCGCTACCCGAGCGGCACGGGAAAGGGTGCCATTGCCGGGATCGTTTGGCAGCGCGTGCTTACCGTCCACAACAACGGCGGCATGGTTGCGCCGCGCACGGCGCTCAGGTTGTCCCGGCACGTCCCGCGCTTGGCCCCGCCCGTGGAATGTAGCGGAAACAAGGTCTGCCCGATCACGGGAACCTGGCAGCCTTGGCTTGCGCCTGGCCATCCGCTGGAACAGGAAGTCAATCAGGCCTGGCGACAGCGCTGGCTGACCGCAGGACAATCTTTCCCCGACCCCAAGCGCGACTGGATGCTGCCACTGGAGAGTGCCGAGTTGAAGTGGCATCTGTTGGAGGCGGATAAACCAACGGGGAAATGACTCGGCTGATTATGTCGAAACGTCGCGCTCGCGCAAGTTCGTTGCTTTAGGCAACGCACCGTGGCGGACCGGCCATCAATCAGCATCGGGAGGTGATTGAACATGAAGCATGAAGGGCGTGGCGTAATTCGATTGAATGACAAGACGGACCACGGCGGTGAGGTTATTTCTGTTTCATCCGGCACTATCGTGATGGGGACTGAAGCAGCGCTTGCCGACGATCTCACCTTCTGTCCTCAATGCAAAGGGAAGTTTCCTATCAAGTCCGACGGTGCCGGCGCCAAACACCAGGGGCGGTCTTACGCCTATGACAACGACCTCACCGCTTGCGGCGCGAAGTTGATTGCCTCGATATGAGAGCTACCGCGTTCGTATAAGGCGGTTCAAGTCGAAATCGCATGTCAGCTATGGACATGCGTCGGACGAAATTTTTCATAGAAGATTCAATAGCCCAGGCTCGTGTCAGCGGGTTGTAATTCCGGGGGGGGGCTGGCTTGTCTTTCCTGCCGCGTCGCGCCCGCACCACAAGCGCTCCCATCGGTGCGCGGCCCGTCCGCGCCCGGTGCTACAACGGCACGTCATGCACCCACCATGGAGATTGCCATGCAACACCTCCCCGCCCTGCTGGCCGTGGCCGGCGCGCTCGCCATGCCAGCCGGCCCCGCGCATTCCGATACGCTGCCGTTCGTCACGTTCACCAGCACCGGCACGATTACCCGCGGCGACGACTACATCGATTATTTCCATAACGGCGGCGTGCTGATCGGGCAGCAATTCACCATGTCGCTGACGGTCGACGTCAGTACGTTGTCGCTGTTTCCGTCCAATCCGGATGCCGTCGTGTACGGGAATGCGACGGACACGGCCGTCTCCTGGGGCGAACTCACCATCAACGGCCGCACGTTCTCGTGGGCCAACGACCAGAGTTCCAGCTACGTCATCAAGCGCAACCCGGCGGACGCGGGACATGGCGCGTCCATCGATACATGGGGCATCGCCAACGACGGCATCTCCGTCTATGCTTCCACGGACATTCGCTCGCTGTACAATCGTTTCCTCCCGGACCGCGACATCACGCAGCCCGTCGTGTTCGACATGGGCGCGCCCTACATGGAAGGGGAGACCTATGTGTCGGTCAACGGCGGCACGCAGGGATTCGACTTCAGCGCGACCCGATTGGCCAGCGCCGCGTGGACCGTCAGCGCGGTGCCGGAACCGGGCAGCTACGCGATGCTGGCCGCCGGCCTGGCCGTGGCGGGACTGGCGCGGCGCAGGAAGCGGTAGCAGGCCGGCGCGCAGCCGGCGTTCAACTCGAGGAGTCCAGCACCGATGTCCCTCCGCGCCCTGCGCACCCTGCTCGCCATCGCCAGACACGGCTCCTTCGCCCGCGCCGCCGACGCCGTCCACCTGACCCAGTCCGCCGTCAGCCTGCACGTGCGCGCGCTGGAGCAGGAGTTCGATGCCGTGCTGTTCGACCGGACCAGGCGCATCCCGGTGCTGACCGATGCCGGCCGCCGCGCCGTCGAGCGTGCGCAACAGATCCTCGACCTGTACGATGGCATCGCCGGCGAGCTGGGCGAGGGCGGCGAGCTGCACGGGCGCCTACGCATCGGCGCCATCAACACGACGCTGGCGGGCATCCTGCCGGCCGCGCTGGCCGTGCTGCGCGAACGCCATCCGCGCGTGCGCGTGCTGGTCCATTCCGGCATGTCGGCCGAGCTGGCGGCACGCGTCGATGCCGGCGAACTCGATGCGGCCGTCACGACGGAGCCCGTCAAGCCGCATCCGGCGGGCCTCGTGCATGCGGGCCTGTACCGCGAGGGCTTCTGGGTGATCGCGCCGCCGGAACTCGGCGGGAGCGATGCAGCGACCCTGCTGCGCGACCACCCGTTCATCCGCTTCGACCGCCATGCCTGGGCCGGCCGCACCATCGATGCCGAATTGCGGCGCCTGCGCCTGGACGTGCAGACCAGCATGGAGCTGGACAGCCTGCAGGCCATCGTGCACATGGTGGCGTCCCGCCTCGGCGTGGCCGTCGTGCCGCTGTCCGAGCGCACGCGGGCCGCGCTGCCGGGACTGGTGTGCCTGCCGTTCGGCGCGCCCCAGCTGGAACGCAAGGTCGTCCTGCTCGAACGCGAGGACCGCCGCGCCGGCCGCCTGGCGCAGGCGCTGGCCGAGGCGATCCGCCTGGAAGCGGGCGGCGCCGCCATCCATGAGAAAAACTTGGGTTGATACCGATTTAATATCGTTTTTACTCATGGAATAATGCCGTTATCCTTGCGGCATGACGACGACCCTGCTGCTTGCCCTCATTCCCATCGCCCTGTTGATCGCCCTGGGTGCCTGGCTGCGCCATGCGCGCTTCATCGACGACGCCTTCTGGCCCCATGCGGAAAAGCTGGGCTACTACGTGCTGCTGCCTGCGCTGTTCCTGCACGGCCTGGCGACGGCCAAGCTGGATGGCCTGCCGGTCGCCGCGATGGCGGCGGCGCTGGTCTGTTCGACGGTGCTGGTGGCGCTGCTGCTCGTCGTCCTGCGCAAACGGCTGGCCGTCGACGATCCCGCCTTCACCTCCGTGTTCCAGGGCGGCGTGCGCTTCAATAACTACGTCGGCGTGTCGGCCGCCGCCGGCATCTGGGGCGCGCAGGGCATCGCGCTGGCGGCCGTCGGCAATGCGGCGATCGTGCCGACGGTGAACGTGCTGTGCGTGCTGGTGTTTGCCCGCTACGGCAGGAACGGCAAGCCGTCGTTCAAGGCCGTGGCGCGCCAGCTGGCCGCCAATCCGCTGGTGCTGGCCTGCGTCGCCGGCATCGCGCTGCACGCGACGGGACTCGGCTTGCCGGCCTTCGCCGAACCGGTGTTCAAGGCGCTGGGGCAGGCGTCGCTGCCGCTCGGCCTGTTGTGCGTGGGCGCGGCGCTGGACTTCTCGGCGGCGCGGCGCTGGATCGGGCCGGTCGGCATGGCGTCCGTCGCCAAGTTCGCCGGCATGCCGCTGGCGACGCTGGCCGCCTGCCACGCCTTCGGCCTGCACGGCCCGGCGGCGCTGGCCGCGCTGCTGTTCCAGTCGCTGCCGACGGCGTCGTCCTCCTACATCATGGCGCGCCAGCTCGGCGGCGATGCGCCGCTGATGGCGGGGATCATCGCGGTGCAGACCATCGTGGCCGGGGTGACGATGCCGTTGTCGTTGCTGGGCCTTGCCGGGTTGTTGTGATCCGTCGGGATGGTGCGCTCGGGGAGCGCACCCTACTGGGGTTGGCCGGTTTGTTGTGATCGGGTGGGCATGGTGCGCTCGGGGAGCGCACCCCACGGCGGAAACGGGATCGTAGGGTGCGCACCCCGTGCGCACCATGCGCACCGGACTGCATGTCACACAGCCGTTAAATTCCTGTCATCAAGCTGACATACGCGTCTTCTATCCTCGCCGGGATTGCCGCACCGCCGGGTGCGGTCCCCCACGATCATCTGGAGAGATTGACGCATGACCTCGAATACCGACCTGTCCCGCCGCCGCATGCTACGCCTGTTCGGCGCCACCCCGATGCTGCCCCTGGGCGCCGGCGGCATCACCGCCCTGCTGGCAGGCTGCGGCGGCGGCGACGACGACGTGGCGCCGGTGACCACCGCCCCGGCTCCGACCTACGCCAGCGTCGTCTTCAGCGGCATGAACGCCCCGGCGCTGACCGATGCCGCCTCGATGGCCAAGACCTACGTCGCTTCCGGCATGACCGTCAACTTCAGCGATACCAGCAAGATCGACTTCAAGCTGGCCTACCAGACCTTCTTCGTCACCGGCGACATGGTCCCGGACGGCAAGGGCGGCACCATCCTGGCCGGCGGCTACTACGACATCAACAACAAGCCGATCGTCGACACCACCGTGGCCGGCAAGGAGCGCCAGTTCTTCTCGGATTCGCCGGACGGCACCTCGCTGCTGACCGTGCCGAACGCCAGCGTCGCCGGCGTCAAGGGCAATACCGTGTTCGCGGTCGTGCAATTCGAATACACCACCTGGGCCCAGGACGGCAAGACCGACATGTACGGCAAGCTGCCGTCGCCGATCGCCGTGCTGACGCTGGACCAGGACAAGACCACCGGCAAGCTGTCGCTGGTGAAGTACCACAACGTCGACACCTCGAGCGTCAACGGCCTGTGGATCACCTGCGGCGCCAGCCTGTCGCCGTGGGGCACCCACCTGTCCAGCGAAGAGTACGAGCCGAACGCCTTCACCGCCGCCGGCGACGCCCAGTTCAAGGCCTACAGCAAGAACCTGTACGGCGACGAAACGAAGGCCAATCCGTACAACTACGGCCACCTGCCGGAAATCACCGTCAACCCGGACGGCACCGGCAGCATCAAGAAGCACTACTGCATGGGCCGCATCTCGCACGAGCTGGTGCAGGTGATGGGCGACAACCGCACCGTGCTGATGGGCGACGACGCCACCAACGCCGGCTACTTCGTGTTCGTGGCCGACAAGGAAAAGGACCTGTCCTCGGGCACCCTGTACGTCGCCAAGGTCGGCGCCGGCTTCTCGCTGGACCCGGCCGCCGCCGCGGCGCCGCTCACCTGGATCAAGCTCGGCTCGGCCACCAGCGCCGAGATCCGTTCGCTGGCCGCCTCGGTCAAGCCGGCCGACATCATGGACGTCAAGACCGCCGATCCGCAGGACGCCACCTACACCAAGGTGGCCGCCAGCGGCCGCATCGAGTGGATCAAGCTCAAGCCGGGCATGGAAAAGGCCGCGGCCTTCCTGGAAACCCACCGCTACGCCGCGCTGGTCGGCGGCTCGATGGGCTTCACCAAGATGGAAGGCACCACCGTCAACCTGCGCGACAAGGTCGCCTACTCGGCGCTGGCCAATGCCAACGGCTCGATGGTCGCCGGTAATGCGCTGAACGTGCCGGGCAACGGCGTGTCGATCCCGAAGGCGCTGACCGCCGGCGCCGTGATGGCGCTGAACATGAAGGGCGGCCAGAAGGATACCGCCGGCAACGCCATCAACAGCGAGTGGATGCCGGTCGACATCAAGGCGCTGCTGATCGGCGAGGACATCGCGGCCGACGCGCTGGGCAATACCGCCAACCCGAACAAGATCGCCAGCCCGGACAACCTGAAGTTCTCGGAGAAGATGCGCACCCTGTTCATCGGCGAGGACAGCGGCAACCACGTCAACAACTTCCTGTGGGCGTACAACGTCGACACGAAGCAGCTGGCGCGCGTGCTGTCGACCCCGTCGGGCGCCGAGTCGACCGGCCTGCATGCGGTGGACGACATCAACGGCTGGACCTACATCATGAGCAACTTCCAGCACCCGGGCGACTGGGGCGGCATCCACAACATCGTCAAGGGCACGCTGGATCCGCTGATCCGCGCGAACTACAAGGACAAGTTCGGCGGCGCCGTTGGCTACCTGACGGCGGATGCGTCGCAGATCAAGCTGGGCAAGTGATGTAGGGTGGACGGGTCTCCCGTCCACGCGTTCGACCAGCGTAAGCAGGCCGCGCGGGTAGTTGCGTAGGGTGGACGGGTCTCCCGTCCACGCGTTCGACCAGCGTGAGCAGGCCGCACGGTAGCCCACACGCCGACTGGACGCGTGGACGGCGTAGCCGTCCACCCTACGCAAAACCGTCGTACGGCGTCGTCCCCGCGCAGGCGGGGACCCAATCTTGCATGTTCAAAACAGCGCCGCCAACTCCCGCGCGGCCGCCTGCGGATCGTCGGCCCGGTACACGCTGCTGATCGCCGCCACCATGTCCGCCCCGTTCTCCACCAGCACGCGCGCGTTCTGCGCCGTCATCCCGCCGATCACGACCACCGGCAGCGCCAGCCGCTCGCGCGCCAGCGCGACGATGCCCGGCGGCGTCGTCACCGCATACTGCTTGACCAGCGACGGATAGAAGCCGCCGAACGCCACGTAGCTGGCGCGCGCGTCCGCCGCGGCCTGGGCCAGGGCGAAGTCGCCGTAGCACGAGGCGCCGACGATCTTGTCCGGCCCCAGCGCCGCGCGCGCCGCCGCCAGCGGCGCGTCGGTGGCGCCGACGTGGACGCCGTCGGCGTCGAGTTCCAGGCACAGCGCCACGTGGTCGTTGATCACCAGCGGCCGGCCGCGCCGGCGGCACAGGCGCAGCAGGGCGCCCGCCTGCTCGCGCCGCAGGGCCGGGCCGGCATGCTTGTGGCGGTACTGCACGAGCGCCGCGCCGCCGCGCAGCGCCTGGTCCGTGGCGTCAAGCAGGCGGTCGGTGTCGTCCCAGTCGGGGGTGACCAGGTAAAGTCCTCGCATCATGGGTTTGCCTCCTTCATGGATGGATGCGGCGCGGGATGCGCTGGCCCGGCGCGATCGCGTACGCGTCGGCCAGCGCCTGGTTGCAGTAGCGCTGGCCTTTCTCGAGCGCCTGCGCCATCGGTTCGCCCAGCGCCAGGCGGGCGGCGATGCTCGACGCCAGCGTGCAGCCGCTGCCGTGGAACTCGCCCGGCAGGCGCGGCCAGCGCCAGGCGCGCTCGCCCGCGGCGCTGGTCCAGCGGTTGACGACCTCGTGGCCGCCGCCGTGGCCGCCCGTCACCAGCACGTGCGGGCAACCGGCCAGGCGCGCGCCCAGCGCCGCCGCTTCCGGCAGGTTCGGCACCAGCACGGTCGCCACCGCCAGCAGCGGGGCGAGGATGGCCGCGGCATCGCCGTCCGCGAGCCGGTCGCCGTGGCCGCTGGCCAGGACCGGGTCGACCACGACGGGCAGCGCGGGCTGCGTCTCGCGCAGCTGGCGCACGACGTCGGCGATCGCCCGGGCGTTCGCCAGGTTGCCGGGAATGCCGACCTTCACGGCGCCGATCGCCATGCGCTCCAGCAGCGCGCCGGCCTGGCACCGCAGCACCAGGTCGCTCACCGCTTCGATGGCGTGCACGCGGTCGTTGTCCTGCACGGTCAGCGCGGTGACGACCGGCAGCGCGTGCGCGCCCTGGGCCGCGATCGCCTCGATGTCGGCCTGGATGCCGGCGCCGCCGGACGGATCGAGTCCGGCGAACACCAGCACGCAGGGCCGCACGGGCGGACGCAAAGAAGGCGCCAGTGCGGCCATCACACCCGCCCGGCCATCGGCGAGGACGGCGATGCGGCGAAGCGGCGCGCCATGCGGCCGGCGAGCCAGGCTTCGCGCCCGCCCTCGACGGCCAGGCGCATCGCGCGCGCCATGCGCACCGGATCGCGCGCCAGGGCGATGGCGCTGTTCATCAGCACGCCGTCGCAGCCCAGTTCCATCGCGACGGCGGCGTCCGACGCCGTGCCCACGCCGGCGTCCACCAGCACCGGCACCTTGGCCTGCTCGATGATCAGCGACAGGTTCCACGGGTTCAGGATGCCCATGCCGGAGCCGATCAGGGACGCCAGCGGCATGATCGCCACGCAGCCGATGTCTTCCAGCATGCGCGCCTGGATCGGGTCGTCGCTGCAGTAGACCATCACGTCGAAGCCGTCGCGCACCAGCTCCTCGGCGGCGCGCAGCGTCTCCGGCATGTTGGGGAACAGGGTCTTCTCGTCGCCCAGCACCTCCAGCTTGACCAGCTTGCGGCCGTCCAGCAGTTCGCGCGCCAGCTGCAGCGTGTAGACGGCGTCCTTGGCCGTGTAGCAGCCGGCGGTGTTCGGCAGGATCGTGTAGCGGCTGGGCGGCACCGCGTCGAGCAGGTTGGGCTGGCCCGGGTCCTGGCCGATGTTCACGCGGCGGATCGCCACCGTGATGATCTCCGCTCCGGCCGCCTCGGTCGCCGCGCGGGTCTGGTCCAGGTCGCGGTACTTGCCGCTGCCCACCAGCAGGCGCGAGTTGTAGCGTTTGCCGGCGATGGTCAGGGGCCGGTCTTCGTGCATCGTATTCGTCATCGTCGTCTCCGATCTTGGAAGGAATTCAACCGCCGCCGATCGCGCGCACCACGTCGACCCGGTCGCGGGCCTGCAGCAGCGTGTCGGACCAGCGCTCGCGCGGCACCACGCGGCGGTTCACGGCCAGCGCCAGCGCCTGCCCGGACAGGCCGAGGGACTCGACCAGCGCATGCAGGCTGGCGTCGTCGGGCAGGACGTAGGGCGCGCCGTTCAGTTCGATCTGCGCCATGCTCACTCCTTGTGGTACAGCGCGGCGCCGCGGCGCATGAACTCGACCGCCTTCACCTGCATGCCGTGCGCCAGCGCGTCCTTGTCGCGCAGGCCCTGGCCGGCCGCGTAGTCGCGCACTTCCTGGGTGATCTTCATCGAGCAGAAATGCGGGCCGCACATCGAACAGAAATGCGCCACCTTGGCGGAATCCTTGGGCAGCGTCTCGTCGTGGAATTCGCGCGCCTTGTCCGGGTCGAGGCCGAGGTTGAACTGGTCTTCCCAGCGGAATTCGAAGCGCGCCTTCGACAGCGCGTTGTCGCGGATCTGCGCGCCCGGATGGCCCTTGGCCAGGTCGGCCGCGTGCGCCGCGATCTTGTAGGTGACGATGCCGTCCTTGACGTCGTCCTTGTCGGGCAGGCCCAGGTGCTCCTTGGGCGTCACGTAGCACAGCATCGCGGTGCCGTACCAGCCGATGTTGGCCGCGCCGATGCCCGAGGTGATGTGGTCGTAGCCGGGCGCGATGTCGGTGGTGAGCGGGCCCAGCGTGTAGAACGGCGCCTCGTGGCACTGCGCCAGCTGCAGGTCCATGTTTTCCTTGATGAGCTGCAGCGGCACGTGGCCCGGCCCCTCGATCATGGTCTGCACGTCGTGCTGCCAGGCGACCTGCGTCAGCTCGCCGAGGGTCTTCAGTTCGGCCAGCTGGGCCTCGTCGTTGGCGTCGTAGATCGAGCCGGGACGCAGGCCGTCGCCCAGGCTGAAGGCGACGTCGTAGGCCTTCATGATCTCGCAGATCTCCTCGAAATGCGTGTACAGGAAGGATTCCCTGTGGTGCGCCAGGCACCACTTGGCCATGATCGAGCCGCCGCGCGAGACGATGCCGGTGAGCCTGTTGGCCGTCAGCGGCACGAAGGGCAGGCGCACGCCGGCGTGGATGGTGAAGTAGTCGACGCCCTGTTCCGCCTGTTCGATCAGCGTGTCGCGGTAGATCTCCCAGGTCAGCTCCTCCGCTTTTCCGTGCACCTTCTCCAGCGCCTGGTACAGCGGCACGGTGCCGATCGGAACCGGGCTGTTGCGGATGATCCATTCGCGCGTCTCGTGGATGTGCTTGCCCGTGGACAGGTCCATCACGGTGTCGCCGCCCCAGCGCGTGGCCCACGTCATCTTCTCGACTTCCTCGCCGATGGACGACGTGACGGCCGAGTTGCCGATGTTGGCGTTGATCTTCACGAGGAAGTTGCGGCCGATGATCATCGGTTCCGATTCCGGGTGGTTGATGTTGGCCGGCAGGATGGCGCGGCCGCGCGCGATCTCGGCGCGCACGAATTCCGGCGTGATCTCGCGCGGGACGGCGGCGCCGAACGACTGGCCCGGATGCTGGCGCCCCAGCAGCGCGGCCATGCGCTTGCCGGTGGGGCCGGCCTCGTCGAGCGCGCGCAGGTAGTCGGCGCGGCGCAGGTTCTCGCGGATGGCGACGAATTCCATCTCGGGCGTGACGATGCCCTGGCGCGCATAGTGCATCTGGGTGACGTTGCGGCCGGGCGCGGCGCGGCGCGGCTTGCGCCGCAGGTCGAAGCGCAGCGCGGCCAGGTTCGGGTCGTGCAGGCGCGCGATGCCGTAGGCGGACGTCGGACCGGGCAGCTCCTCGGTGTCGGCGCGTTCGCCGATCCAGCCGGCGCGTAGCGGCGCCAGGCCCGAGCGGATGTCGATGCGCGCCTGCGGATCGGTGTAGGGGCCGGAGGTGTCGTAGACCCATACCGGCGGGTTCGGCTCGGCGCCGAACGAGGCGGGGGTGTCGGCCTGGCGCACCTCGCGCATCGGCACGCGGATGTCGGGCCGGCTGCCGGTCACGTAGACCTTGCGCGAGTTGGGGAAGGGTTGCAGGGCCGCGGCATCGGCCGTGGCGCTGGCGGAGAGGAATTTCGGATCGGCGTTCAAGTGCACTCCCTGTTGCTGAAGATCGGTCACTGAAGATCGGCGATCCAGCTCGGAGGAGTGCAAAGATGCGTGCGGACGAACGGCGTACGGGCACGCGGAACTCTGTAGCTTCCCTTCGCTGGCATTATCCAGATCAGGTTCGGAGGGTATGTCTCACCCGCGCCCGTGACGGCGCAGGACCCCTAGCGTTTGTGCCGGCCGCCCGTGGGGGCAGCCGACCGCGGCGAGTGTACGCCGGTTTCAGCGGGTTGGCAATCGGTCCGGCGCGGCCGGTTCGGCCAGCATCGCCAGCAGCCGCGCGCGGCGCCGTTCGAGGTCGGCGATCTGGCGTTCGATGGCTTCCAGGCGCCGGCGCTGGGCCGGCGTGGTCTCCGGGCACATCGCGGCGCCCTCGACCAGCAGCATGCAATCGGGGAAGGCGCGGATCTCGGCGATGCCGAAGCCGCTGGCGATCAGGCGCTGGATCTGCCGCACCCGGGTGACGGCGGCCGGCGCGAACAGGCGGTAGCCGTTGGCGGCGCGGGTGGAAGCCAGCAGGCCGTGCTCGTCGTAGTGGCGCAGCGAGCGGATGCTGGCGCCGGTCAGGCGCGCCAGCTTGCCGATCGACAGGAGGGAAGGGGAGGCGTCCATGGCGGTGACGGATTTCGCTTGAGTCTCACATCGATGTGAGGGTCCAGACTAGCACATCCCATCATCGAAGGAGCATCATCATGCATTTCACGCGCATCCGCGCCGGCCTGCGCGGCCTGCTGCTGGCGGGCCTGCTGGCCTTGTGGACCCTGGCCCAGGCGGCCGACCGGCACTACACCGTGACCGCCCCCGACGGCGTCGCGCTGGCGGTCCAGGAAACCGGCAATCCCGACGGTCCCGCCATCGTGTTCATCCATGGCCTGCTGGGCAGCCGCCTGAATTGGCAGGCCCAGCAGGACAGCGCGCTGCTGCGGCGCTACCGCCTCGTCAGCTACGACCTGCGCGGCCATGGGTTGTCGGGCAAGCCGGCCGACCCCGCCGCCTACCGCGAAGGGCGGCGCTGGGCCGACGACCTCGACGCCGTGCTGCGCGCCAGCGGGGCGCGGCGGCCGCTGCTGGTCGGCTGGTCGCTGGGCGGCGCGGTCATCTCGAACTACCTGGCCGCCTACGGCGACGGCGCCATCGGCGGGGCCGTCTACGTGAACGGGGTCGTCGAACTGGCCGCCGACCAGATCGTGGCGCATCCGCAGGTCTACCGCGACATGGTCTCGCCCGACCTCGCCACCCACCTGGACGGCGAGCGTGCCTTCCTGGCCCTGTGCTTCGCGCGCCGCCCGGCGGCCGCGCTGTTCGCGCGTTTGCTGGCGAATGCCGCCATGGCGTCCTGGGACATGCAGGCGGCCGTGCAGTCGATGACGGTCGACCTGTCCGGGCTGCGCCAGGCCCGGGTGCCGGTGCTGCTGCTGTACGGCGAACGCGACGCGCTGGTCAAGGCGCACGCCGCCATCGCGCGGGCGCGCCAGCTCAATCCGCGCGTGCGCAGCATCGTGTATCCCCGATCCGGCCACGCGCCCTTCGTCGAGGAAGCCGACCGCTTCGCTCGCGACCTGGCCGCCTTCGCCGCCAGCGCCGCCGGCAGGTGACCCTCCGGGGAGATGGCATGACGGCCGGTTTGGTGCGATACTGTCGGCCCTCCCCGAACCGGCGATCTTTCCAGCATGGCTACCCTGACCCAGTTGCTCATCTACCCGATCAAGTCCTGCGCCGGCATGGCCGTCGCCTCCGCGACGCTGCTGGAATCCGGCCTGGCCGCGCAGGGCGTGCACGATCGCGAATGGATGCTGGTGACCGGCCAGGGCCAGTTCCTCACCCAGCGCGAGCATCCGCGCATGGCCCTGCTCGCGCCGCGCCCCGACGGCGCCGCGCTGCGCGTGAGCGGCCCGGGCATGCCCGACCTGTGCCTGCCGCTGGCCTGGGACGAGCAGGCGCCGGTGCGCGAGGTGCAGATCTGGGACGACGTCGTGGCGGCCGCCGACTGCGGCGATGCGGCCGCGGCCTGGTTTTCCGATGCGCTGGGCGCGCCGTGCCGGCTGGTGCGCTTTCGCCGCGACGTCGTGCGTCCGACCAGCGTCAAGTGGACCGGCGGCGTGCCGGCGCAGACGCGCTTCGCCGACGGCTATCCGCTGCTGCTGATCGGCCAGGCTTCGCTGGACGACCTGAACGCGCGCCTGGCCGGCGCCGGCCGCGCCGCGCTGCCGATGGACCGCTTCCGCCCGAACCTGGTGGTGGACGGCCTCGAGGCGTTCGAGGAAGACTTCCTGGAGGCGCTGCACACGCAGGACTGCGCCGTGCGGCCCGTGAAGCCGTGCGCGCGCTGCCCGATCCCGTCGATCGACCAGGCCACCGGCATCCCGGGACCGGACCCGCTCGACATCCTGCAGACCTACCGCGCCAACCAGCGCATGGAAGGCGCCGTGTGCATGGGCATGAACTGCATCGTCGTGCGCGGCGCCGGTGTCGTGCTGCGCGTCGGACAGGAGCTGGACGCCGAGCTGGCGTTCTGATGGCATCGCAGCCCGCGCGCGCGCCGCAACTGGTCGTCCTGCTGCACGGCGTGGGCGGCGTGCCGGCCGACATGGCGCCGCTGGGCGAGCGGATCGCCGCCGCGCACCCGCACGCGCGCATTGCGGCGCCGCCCGCGGCCCACGCGTACGACCTGGGGCCGCGCGGCCACCAGTGGTTCTCGGTGGACGGCATCACGGAAGAGAATCGTCCGGCGCGCATCGACGCCGCGCTGCCGGCCTTCGCCGCCACGGTGCGCGCGCTGCAGCGCGCGCACGGCGTCAAGCCGGAACGAACGGTGCTGGCCGGCTTTTCGCAGGGCGCGATCATGGCGCTGGCGGCGTGCGCGCGCGAGCGGCTGGCCGGCCAGGTGCTGGCCATCGCCGGCCGCTTCGCGCCGCTGCCGGCGCGCTGGGAGTCCGGGGCCGCGGTCGGCCTCGTGCACGGGCGCATGGACGGCATCATGCCGGTCGCGCACAGCGAGCAGGCCGCGCGGCGCCTGGAGGCGCTCGGCGTGCCGGTGCGGCTGGAACTGGTGCCGCGCGCCGTGCACATGCTGTCGCCGCCGATCCTGGAGGCCGCGCTGCGGGCCTGGCACGGCATGCCGCCGCACGGTTGAGTTGACAAGACGGCAAAGCCGTCGCAGGCGGATCTGACGTCGCGACAACGCCGGCGGCGGTTTTCGTTTGCAAGCCGCCGGACTTGGCGTAATGTTAGGGTAATTGCTGAAGGGGAACAACCAATGCACGAGCGCGGCGCCAGTGTGCGCGAACTCATCGCCGAGAACGAGGCCCTGCGCCGCCAGCTCGCCAGCCTGATCGACCAGGCCGAAAGCAACCACGCCATCATGATGCGGCACCAGGCCTTCGACCTGGAGATCGTCGGCGCGGCCAGCTTCCAGGAACTGGTCGGCACCATCTTCCGCCTGCTGCCCGTGGTCTCGCGCCTGGACGCGGTGACGCTGTCGCTGGTCGACACCGGCGCCGACATCTATACCGTGATGCTCAAGCTGGGCGTCGACTTCGAGGTGCTGCCCGACCTGCTGTTCCACGAAAGCCCGGAGGAACTGGGCTACGACCTGGCGTCCGGCCAGGCGCCGGCGCCGCGCCTGTGCCCGTTCGACGCGCGCGCCCAGCGCCACCTGTTCCCCTATCCGCCGCCGGGACTGGCCAGCGTCGCGCTGGTGCCGCTGCTGCGCAACAAGCGCCTGATCGGCAGCCTGAACCTGGGCAGCCGCGATCCCGGCCGCTTCACGCCGGTGCTGGGCACCGACCTGGTCCAGCACATGGGGTCGATCATCGCGATCTGCCTGGAAAACGTGATCAGCAACGAGATGCTGAAGTACATCGGCCTGACCGACGCGCTCACCGGCGTCTACAACCGCCGCTACATGGACCGGCGGCTGGTCGAGGAAATCGCGCGCGCGCAGCGCCAGGCCTACCGCATCTCGTGCATGTACATCGACGTCGATCATTTCAAGCAGGTCAACGACACCTACGGCCACCTGGCCGGCGACGACGTGCTGCGCGAGGTCGCGGCGCGCATCAAGGCCGAGCTGCGCATGTCGGACGCGCTGGGCCGCTTCGGCGGCGAGGAATTCGTGGCGCTGCTGATCGACGCCGACATCGGCAGCGCCAGCCTGGTGGCCCAGCGCATCCGCGCCAGCGTGGCCGACGAGCCGGTGCTGCTGCCGGACGGGCAGGCGCTGTCGGTGTCGGTGTCGATCGGGGTGGCGACGCTGGACGACTTCGAGCGCGACCACGCGATCGAGGGCGTGGCGCAGCAGCTCGTGATGCTGGCCGACCAGGCGCTGTACCAGGCCAAGCAGAACGGGCGCAACCAGGTGGTCGCGAGTCCGTGACCGGGCGACCGCGCCCCCGGATATGCAGGGTGGACGGGTCCCCCGTCCACGCGTTCAATCGCCGCCCGCCGCGCCGAAGTGGCGCTTCAGGTGCGCCAGCGCCGCGCGCACCTTGGCTTCCTCGCCGTCGCGCCGCGGCGTCAGCGCCCACACCGGCAGGCTGGCCGGGCGCCATGCCGGCAGCACCGGCACCAGGAGGCCCTGGCGCAGCGCCGGCTCGGCATCCACGCGCGCCAGGCGCGCGATCCCCAGCCCCTGTTCGCACATCTGCTGCAGCGCGACCTGGTTGTTGCTGACGATGCGCGCCTGCGCCGTCGCGCGCTCGCGCCGTCCATCCTCCGCGCGCAGCTCCAGTTCCAGCGTCACCGCCTGCGCGCCGCCGGCGTGGCCGGCGCGCTCCAGCGCCAGCCACTGGTGCGCGTCCAGCTCGCGCGGGCCGGCGGGCGTGCCGTGGCGTTCCAGGTAGGCCGGCGCGGCGCACAGCAGGCTGTCGAAGTCGCACAGGCGGCGCGCGATCCAGTTGGTGTCGGCCAGGCGGCCGACGCGGAGCGCGACGTCGATGCGCGCGCCGATCAGGTCGATCATCGCGTCGTCGAGCAGCAGGCGCAGGCGCAGCAGCGGCGCGTCCGCCAGCAGCGGCGCCAGCGCCTGCGCGATGTGGCCCGCGAAGCCGACCGGCGCCGCCACCCGCAGTTCGCCGGTGGGCGCGTCGCGCGCCTGGCGCAGCGCATCGGCCGCGGCGCGCGCCGCTTCCAGCATGCGCCGGCAGTGCGGGTAGTAGCGCTGGCCCGCCTCGGTCAGCGCCAGCTTGCGGGTCGAACGGTGCAGCAGCGTGACGCCGCCCTGGCGCTCGAGCGCGCGGATCGCCTGGCTGACCGCGGAGGCGCTCATGCCGAGCCGGCGCGCGGCCGCGCTCATGGAGCCGGCGTCCACGGTCTCGGCAAAAATGGCCAGTGGTTTCAATTCATCCATCGTTAAGTCCCGCTTCAAGGTCCTTGCCATTCTAGGGGACTTATCGGGCGATCGTGAAGCCAATAGCATGGGTGCTTTCAACCATGCCATGGAGTACACATGAAGATCGCCCTGATCGGCGCCACCGGATTCGTCGGCGCCGCCGTCCTGACCGAACTGCTGGCGCGCGGCCACGACGTCACTGCGCTGGTGCGCAACCCGGACCGTCTGGAAGCGCGCGCGCAGCTGGCGCCGCGCGCGCTCGACGCCACCGACCCGGACGCGGTGGCGCAGGCCGTGCGCGGCCACGATGCCGTGGTCTCGGCCTTCAATCCGGGCTGGGACGCTCCCGGGCTGTACGCGAAATTCATGGAAGGCAGCCGCGCGATCGCGCGCGGCGTCGAGGCCGCGGGCGTGCGCCGCCTGCTGGTGGTCGGCGGCGCCGGCAGCCTGTTCGTGGCGCCCGGCGTGCAGCTGGTCGACACGCCGCAATTCACCGACCACGTTCCGCCGAACATCGTGCCGGGCGCGCAGGCGGCGCGCGACGCCCTGGCCGAGCTGCAGGCCAATACCGCGCTCGACTGGACCTTCCTGAGCCCGCCGGCCATGCTGGCGCCGGGGGAGCGCAGCGGCGCCTATCGCGTCGGTGCCGATGCGCTCTTGATGGACGGCGAGCGGCCCGCCGGCATCTCGGTGGCCGACCTGGCGGTGGCCATCGTCGACGAGATCGAGCGGCCGCGCCACGTGCGGGCGCGGTTCACGGTGGCCGCCGCCGCGTAACCGGATCTGCGACGCGGAGACGCGGCGACGCCCGGTGCGCTCGGGGAGCGCACCTACGTCCGCGCCAGGCGCCCTTCGGCGCGGCTGACGGCGTCGCCCGTGCCGCGCAGGACCACCACGTCGCCGGCCCGCAGTTCGGTCTGCGCATCGGGCGCGAAGCGCGTGGCGCCGCGCCGCACGGCCGTGACCTGGGCGCCCATGCCTTCCAGTTCCAGCTCCATCAGGCGCCGGCCGACCGCGTCGGCATCGTCCTTCAGCGTCACCGAGTGCAGGTGCATCCCGGCCGCCTCGTCGTCGGCGGCGTCGCTGGCGCCGTGGAAGTAGCCGCGCAGCGAGGCGTAGCGCTCGTCGCGCGCGGCCTGCACGCGGTGCACCACGCGGCGCAGCGGCACGCCCATCGCCACCAGCGCGTGCGAGGCCAGCATCAGGCTCGACTCCAGCGCTTCCGGCACGACCTCGGTGGCCCCGGCCTGCTTCAGCATGTCGAGTTCGGTATCGTCGTGGGCGCGCACGATGACCTGCAGTTCCGGCGCCAGCTCGTGCACCAGGTGCAGCACCTTCAGCGCCAGGCGCGTGTCGGCGAAGGTGATGACGAGGGCGCTGGCGCGGTTGATGCCGGCCGCGATCAGCGCCTCGCGGCGCGTGCAGTCGCCGTACGACACGTCGATGCCGGCGCTGCGCGCCTCCTGCACCCGCTCCGGGTCCAGGTCGAGCGCGTACCACGGCAGCTTTTCCTCGGACAGCAGCGTGGCCAGGCTCTGGCCGCTGCGCCCGAAGCCGGCGATGATCACGTGCTTCTGCGCCTTCATCGTGCGGCTGGCCAGCTGCGTCAGCTGCAGCGACTGCAGCATCCATTCGTTGGACGCGACCAGCATCGCCAGCTTGTCCATGTTGGCGATGATGAAGGGCGCGGCCAGCATCGACAGCACCATCGAGGCCAGCACCAGCTGGATCACGAACGGGTCGATCAGCTTCGAGTCGGACGCGAGGTTCAGCAGCACGAAGCCGAACTCGCCGGCCTGCGCCAGGCCCAGGCCGGTGCGCATGGCGATGCCGTCGGAGGAGCCGAAGACCTTGGCCAGCAGCGCGATCAGCGCGAACTTGAGCAGCACCGGCACCACCAGCAGCAGCAGCACGATCCACCAGTGCTGCAGCACCAGCTGCAGGTTGAGCAGCATGCCGATGGTGATGAAGAACAGGCCGAGCAGCACGTCGCGGAAGGGCTTGATGTCTTCCTCGACCTGGTGCTTGTACTGGGTCTCGGAGATCAGCATGCCGGCGACGAAGGCGCCCAGCGCCATCGACAGGCCGGCGTGCTCGGTGATCCAGGCCGCGCCCAGCGTCACCAGCAGCAGGTTCAGCATGAACAGTTCCTGCGAGCGGCGCTTGACGACGACGGTGAACCACTGGCGCATCAGCTTCTGGCCGAAGAACAGCAGCAGCGCCAGCACCGCGGCCGCCTTCAGGCCGGCCCAGGCCAGCGTCATCGCCAGTTCCTCGGCCGGCTTGGCCAGCGAGGGGATCAGGATCAGCAGCGGCACCACGGCCAGGTCCTGGAACAGCAGGATGCCGATGATGCGGCGTCCGTGCTCGCTTTCGAGCTCCAGGCGCTCGGTCAGCAGCTTGACCACGATGGCCGTGGACGACATGGCCAGCGCGCCGCCCAGCGCCAGCGCGGCCTGCCAGCCCACGTGCAGCGCCGGCGGCAGGTAGCGCGTCAGGAACGACACCGCGATGGTGGCGGCGATGGTCAGCCCCACCTGGGCCAGCCCGAGGCCGAACACCAGGCGGCGCATCGCCTTGAGCTGCCCGAGGGAGAATTCGAGGCCGATCGAGAACATCAGGAACACGACGCCGAACTCGGCCAGCGCGTGGGTGGTGGGGCCGTTGTCGGCCAGGTTCAGGGCGTTCGGGCCGATCAGCACGCCCACCGCCAGGTAGCCCAGCATGGGCGGCAGGTGCAGCATCCGGAACGCGACCACGCCGAGGACGGCGCTGCCCAGCAGCAGGAGGGTGAGTTCGAGGCCGGATGTCATGCGGTCGTCAAAGGCCGGGGCCTGTCAAGGGTGTTGTATGTTACGACTGGCAAGTTTCTTGCTTTCCTAATTCGGCTATACTTTGTCTATGAGTGTAACCCATGAAAAAATAATGTTGACAAGTTTTGACGAGTCCCAGGCGCGCACCGCCCTGGAACTGGCCCGCGAGGCGCTGGACATCGAGGGCGAGGCGATCCGCAAGCTGTCGGCCCGCCTGGGCGCCGACGACAGCGTGCCGCGCGCGATCGCGCTGATGCTGGCCTGCCAGGGCCGCGTGGTGGTCTCCGGCATCGGCAAATCGGGTCACATCGGGCGCAAGATCGCGGCCACGCTGGCCTCGACCGGCACGCCGGCGCTGTTCCTGCACCCGGCCGAGGCGGCGCACGGCGACCTCGGCATGGTCACGCCGCAGGACGTGATGATCGCCATCTCGTATTCCGGCGAAAGCAGCGAGCTGGCCGTCGTGATCCCGGCCGTCAAGCGCATGGGCGTGCCCGTGATCGCCATGACCGGCAAGCCGGAGTCGCGCCTGGCGCAGGCCGCCGACGTGCACCTGGACGTCGCCGTCGACAAGGAAGCCTGCCCGCTGAACCTGGCGCCCACCGCCAGCACCACCGTCACGCTGGCGCTGGGCGACGCGCTGGCCGTGGCCCTGCTCGAACTGCGCGGCTTCAAGTCGGAAGACTTCGCGCTGTCGCACCCGGGCGGCGCGCTGGGCCGGCGCCTGCTGACCCGCGTGCGCGACGTGATGCGCAGCGGCGACGCCGTGCCGGCGGTCGCGCCGGACACGCTGCTGATCGACGCGCTGCTGGAAATCTCGCAGAAGGGCATGGGCATGACCGCCGTGGTGGATGCCGACGGCCGTCCGGTCGGCGTGTTCACCGACGGCGACCTGCGCCGCCTGATCGCCAAGGCCCAGGATTTTTCCGCGGTCGTGATCCGCGACGTGATGCACGCGAATCCGCGCCGCATCCAGCCGGACCAGCTGGCCGTCGACGCCGTCGCCGTGATGGAGGAATTCCGCATCAACCAGATGCTGGTGACGGATGCCGACGACCGGCTGGTGGGCGCGCTGCACATCCACGACCTCACGCGCGCCAAGGTGATCTGATGACGCCACTGGCCCACATGGAACGCGCGGCGCGCGTGAAAGTCATGATCTTCGACGTCGACGGCGTGCTCACCGACGGCAGCCTGACCTACGGCCCGGACGGCGAGGTCGCCAAGACCTTCTTCGTGCTGGACGGCCTCGGCATCCAGCTGCTCAACCGCACCGGCGTGCGCACCGCCATCATCAGCGCGCGCACGTCGCCGATCGTGGTCAGGCGCGCGGCCGACCTCGGGATCACCCACGTGTTCCAGGGCCAGCACGACAAGCGCCTGGCGTTCGCCAAACTGCTCGCGCAGACCGGCGTCGCGGCCGAGGAGTGCGGCTACATCGGCGACGACGTGATCGACCTGCCGCTGCTCACGCGCGTGGGCTTCGCCGTCACGGTGCCGAGCGGCCATCCGGAAGTGCAGCACCGCGCCCACTACGTGACGCGCAACCCGGGCGGGCGCGGCGCCGTGCGCGAGGTGTGCGACATGGTGATGCGCGCCCAGGGCACCTACGAACGGGCGCTCGCGCCGTATTTCGGATGAGCGCCATGGCCCGCGCCCCGTACAAGCGCACCGCCCACCGCTGGCGCCTGCTCGGCCTGATGCTGCTCGCCGTGTTCTGCGCGTTCGGCAGCTTCTGGCTGGTGCAGGTGATGGAGGGGCAGGCCGACGACGCGCGCGTCAACCTGAACAACGATCCGGACTACATCGTCGACAACTTCAGCTTCGTGCGCATGTCGGTGGACGGCAAGCCGCGCTACGTGATCTCGGGCGAGCGCCTGACCCACCGCCCGGCCGACAACAGCTCCGAGATCGAGAAGCCGGTGGTGCAGAGCCTGGCGGTCGACAAGCCGCCGATGACCACCACCGCGAACCACGCGCTGGTCGACCAGAACCAGAACCGCATCGAGTTGACCGGCAACGTCGACATCCGGCGCCCGGCCAGCGGCACCAGCCAGGCGCTGCACATCCGCACCGAGGCGATGACGATCCTGACGGACGACGAGATCGCCAGGACCGACAAGCCGGTGCAGATGACGCTGGGCAGCGCGACGATCGACGCCGTCGGCGCGACGGTCAACAACGCGACCCAGCAGGCCCGGTTCGGCCAGGGACGGGCGACCTATCCGCCGCGCCAGGCGCGCTGACGCCACTCTTACTGAGGACAACCATGAACAAATTACTCGCCGCCGCCATCTTCCTGCTGGTGCCGCTGGCCGCCTCGGCCGAGAAGGCGGACGCGCTCAAGCCGATCACGATCGACTTCAAGGACTCCCACGTCGACCAGGTGACGCAGAACTACGTCGCCGTCGGCGACGTCGTGATCACCCGCGGCACGATGATCCTGAAATCCGACCGCGCCGAGGTCAAGGAGGCGCCGGATGGCTTCCGCACCTTCATCCTGACCGCCGCGCCGGGCAAGATCGCCACCTTCCGCCAGAAGCGCGACGGCGGCCCCGACCTGTGGGCCGAGGGCCAGGCCCAGCGCATCGAGTACGACGAGCGCGCCGACCTGGTCAAGCTGTTCTCGAAGGCCGTCATCAAGCAGCTCGAGGGCCAGAAGGTCACGCAGGCGATGGACAGCGAGTTCATCTCCTACGACAGCCGCCGCGAAGTGCTGGTGGGCCGCAACGACCCGAGCGGCGCCGACGTCAAGGGCCAGGGCCGCGGCAGCATCACGCTGGCGCCGCGCCGCGCCCAGCCGGCAGCCAATGCGCCGGCCGCGTCCGCGGCACAACCGGCCGCACAATCGGCCGCACAACCGGCGGCAGGGAAGCAGTGATGGAGGTGCGCGCAGACACCACCCCCGTCGCCCGCGCGGGCAGCACCCTGGTCGTCAAGGGCCTGCAGAAGAGCTACGGCAAGCGCCTGGTCGTGCGCGACGTCTCGCTCGACGTCGCCTGCGGCGAGGTGGTCGGCCTGCTGGGGCCGAACGGCGCCGGCAAGACCACCTCGTTCTACATGATCGTGGGCCTGGTCACGTCGGATGCCGGCAGCATCGACATCGACGGCGACGACGTGACGAGCCTGCCGATCCACCGGCGCGCGCTGCTGGGCCTGTCCTACCTGCCGCAGGAAGCCTCGGTGTTCCGCAAGCTGACCGTCGAGGAAAACATCCGCGCCGTGCTGGAACTGCAGCGCGAGGACGGCAAGCCGCTGACCAAGACGCGCATCGCGGAGCGCCTCGACGAACTGCTCACCGAGCTGCAGATCGAGAAGCTGCGCGAGAACCCGGCGCTGTCGCTGTCGGGCGGCGAACGGCGCCGCGTCGAGATCGCGCGCGCGCTGGCCACCAACCCGCGCTTCGTGCTGCTGGACGAGCCGTTCGCCGGCGTGGATCCGATCGCCGTGATCGAGATCCAGCGCATCGTGCGCTTCCTGAAGGAGCGCGGCATCGGCGTCCTGATCACCGACCACAACGTCCGCGAGACGCTCGGCATCTGCGACCGCGCCTACATCATCAACCAGGGCGCGGTGCTGGCATCGGGCCGTCCCGACGACATCATCGCCAACGAGTCCGTGCGCCGCGTCTACCTGGGTGAACACTTCCGGATGTAGACATGAAACAGACGCTGCAACTCAAGACTTCCCAGCACCTCGCGCTCACGCCGCAACTCCAGCAATCGATCCGCCTGCTGCAGCTGTCCACGCTCGAACTGCACCAGGAAATCGAACAGGTCCTGAGCGACAATCCGCTGCTCGAACGCCTGGACGATCCGCTCGACCGCTCGGTGCGCCTGCTGGCCGACGGCGCCATCAATAACGCGCCGGCGCCGTCCGGCGAGGCGCCCGCGCAGCAGCCGGGCGGGGAGGAGGGCGCGTCCGGCGCGCAGGGCGCCGAGGCCGAGGGCGGCGAAGGCGCGGGCGGCGACGATGCGCCTGCCGGCGACGGCGAGATGGACTGGAACGACGCGCCCAGGAGCGGCGGCGGCGAGGACGAGGACGGCCGCCCGCAGCTGGAAGCGAGCCCCGTCACGCTGCGCGAGCACCTGATGGAACAGGTGCGCATGACCTGCATCGCGCCGCGCGACTGCGCGCTGGTCGAACTGGTCGTCGATGCGCTGGACGACAACGGCTACCTGGAAGAATCGCTGGACGACATCCATGGGCGCCTGCCGGAAGAACTCGGGATCGAGTTCGACGAGCTGCGCACGGCGCTGGCGCTGGTGCAGAGCCTCGATCCGGCCGGCGTCGGCGCGCGCAGCGCGGCCGAGTGCCTGGCGCTGCAGATCCGGCGCCTGCCCGGCGTGCCGATGGTGACGCGGCGCATGGCGCTGGTCATCGTCGAGAAGTACCTGACCTGGTTCGCGCAGCGCGAGTTCAACAAGCTGAAAAAGGCGCTGGACTGCGACGACGAAGACCTGCGCGAGGCCCAGGCCGTGATCCGCCAGTGCAATCCGCACCCGGGCGCGGCGTTCGCCTCGGACGTGTCCGACTTCGTGGTGCCGGACGTGATCGTGCGCCGCGCCAAGGACGGCTGGAGCGTGCAGCTGAACCCGGACGTGATGCCGCGCCTGCGCGTGAACAGCCTGTATGCGCAGGCGCTCAAGCAGGGCAAGTCCGAGACGCAGATGAATGCGCAGTTGCAGGAAGCCAAGTGGCTCATCAAGAACATGCGCCAGCGCTTCGACACGATCCTGCGCGTGGCGCAGGCGATCGTGGACCGCCAGCGCAATTTTTTCTCCCATGGCGCGGTTGCCATGCGGCCCCTTGTTTTGCGCGAGATAGCTGATACACTAGGTCTACACGAGAGCACAATTTCTCGAGTCACAACTCAGAAATACATGCTGACCCCGCACGGCATGTTCGAGTTGAAGTATTTCTTCGGGAGTCATGTTGCCACCGAGGCGGGAGGAGAAGCATCCTCGACGGCGATCCGGGCTCTCATCGTGCAACTTACAGGAGCAGAAGACCCCAAGAACCCTTTATCCGACAGCAAGATTGCGGACATGTTGGGGGAACAGGGAATGGTCATCGCGCGGCGCACCGTCGCCAAGTACCGCGAGGCCCTGAAGATCCCGCCCGTCAGCCTTCGCAAATCCTTGTAGAACGAAGAAAGACCACGTAGCAAGTTCTTGTCACACCGCTGCCTCGTGCGCCGAGGCGCGCATGGCCGGCAGCGCATCTTCAAAGGAGTGTGTATGAATCTCACTATCAGCGGACATCATCTCGATGTTACCCCGGCAATCCGAGAATACGTACAGAACAAGCTCGAACGCATCACCCGTCATTTCGACCAAGTCATCGACTCCCACGTCATCCTCTGCATCGACAACCTTACCGAGAAGGAAAAGCGCCAGAAGGCCGAGATCAACCTGCGTGTCGCGGGCAAGATCCTCCACGTCGCCAGCGCCGCGCACGACCTGTACGCCGCGATCGACATGCTGATGGACCGGCTCGACCGCCAGGTCATGAAGTACAAGCAGATGATGCAGGACTTCACCCATACCTCGCCGAAGCGCATGCCGGATGCGGGCGGAGACGCTGAACCTGCCACGGCCTGAGCCGGCAGCAGCATCGTGAACAAAGGGCGCATCGGCGCCCTTTTTGATGATTGGGCAGGCGTTAAAATGTCGCTCCGAACATTCGAACGACGAGAGACATGAGCGAACACGTACTGACCCGCCTCGCCGACGGCACCGGCATCATCACCCTGGACCGCCCGAAGGCGCTGAACTCGCTGTCGCTGCCGATGGTGCGCGCGCTGACCGCGACGCTGGCGGCCTGGCGCGACGATCCCGCCGTCGCCGCCGTCGTCATCCGGAGCAGCAGCGAGAAGGCGCTGTGCGCCGGCGGCGACATCCGCTTCTTCCACGAAGTCGGCAACGCGACCCCGATGGGCGGCAGCGCGCTGCTCGAGGATTTCTTCACCGAGGAATACGCGCTCAACCACCTGATCCACTTCTATCCGAAACCGTATATCGCGCTGATGGACGGCGTGGTGATGGGCGGCGGCATGGGCATCGCCCAGGGCGGTCCCGGCTGCGGCCTGCGCATCGTGACCGAGCGCACCAGGATGGCCATGCCCGAGGTGAACATCGGCCTGTTCCCGGACGTCGGCGGCAGCCACTTCCTGTCGCATGCGCCGGGCCGCCTGGGCTACTACCTGGGCCTGACGGGCGCCACGGTCGGCGCCGCCGACGCCCTGTACCTGGGCCTGGCCGACCTGTTCGTGCCGGGCGCGCAGATGGCGGCGCTGCATGCGCTGGTCGCCTCCACGCCGGGCGCGGCACTGGCGGACGCGCTGCGCGCCTTCGCCGCCCCGTTCGCGGACCAGGCCGGCCCCAGCGCACTGGAAGCGCAGCGCGCGCGCATCGACGCGCACTTCGGCGCGGCCACCGTGGCGGACACGATGGCCGCGCTGGCGGCCGATGCGGACCCGTTCGCGCAGCAGGCGCTGGCCATGATGCGCCAGCGCTCGCCCCTGATGATGTGCGTGACCCACGCGCTGCTGGAACGCGCGCAGGCGCTCGGCGTGGCCGACTGCCTGCGCATGGAGCGTTCGCTGGTGCGCCGCAATTTCGAGCACGGCGAAGTGCTGGAAGGCGTGCGCGCGCTGGTCATCGACAAGGACAATGCGCCGCGCTGGAATCCGCCCGCGCTGGACGAGGTGACGACGGCGATGGTGGCGCGCTTCTTCGAGCCGGTGTGGCCGGCGTGGGCGCATCCGTTGCGGCATCTTTGATGGGCCGCGGGGGAAAATCGGGGTCAGAGCCCGAAAGGAAAAACCGGGCTCTGACCCCTAAGGCTGCTCCCTATGGCGGATGACGACCCGTTCGGTATCGGCGAAGTAGGCGCCCAGGCGTTCGGCCATGTAGACGGAGCGGTGCTGGCCGCCCGTGCAGCCGACCGCCACCGTCAGGTAGCTGCGGTTGTCGCGCTTGAACGAGGGCAGCCACTTGGCGACGAAGGCGCGGATGTCGGACAGCAGCTCGATCGCCTGCGGCTGCGCGTCGAGGAAGGCGATGACGGGCGCGTCCTTGCCGTTCAGCGGACGCAGCGCCAGGTCGTAGTAGGGATTCGGCACGGCGCGCACGTCGAACACGAAGTCGGCGTCGAGCGGCACGCCGTGCTTGAAGGCGAAGGATTCGAAGAACAGCGTCAGCGGCGCGTATTCGACCTCGGCCAGTTCCTTGACCCAGGCGCGCAGCTTGTTGGCGGACAGCTCCGACGTGTCGATCACGTGGCCCAGCTTCTCGATCGGCAGCAGGCGCTCGCGCTCTTCCAGGATGCATTCGATCAGCGTGCGGCGCGCGGCCGGATTCTCGTTCGGGCGCAGCTCGTGCGACAGCGGATGGCTGCGCCGCGTTTCCGAGAAGCGCGCGACCAGCGAATGCGTGCTGGACGTCAGGAAGATCACCTTGACGAGGTGGCCTTCGGCGCGCAGCTGGGCGACCGTGGTCGGCAGCTCCGCCAGCGAGCGCGCGCTGCGCGCGTCGACGGCCACGGCGATGCGCTGGCTGTCGTCGCCGTCGACGGTCTTGACCAGGTGCGGCAGCAGGGCCGGGGGCAGATTGTCGACGCAGTAATAGCCTGCGTCTTCGAGGACGTTCAGGGCGACCGATTTGCCGGAGCCCGAGATACCGGTGATGAGTAGGATGCGCATGCGGGGGATGATAGCACCGGCGCGGGTCAGTCGCTGCTCATCGCTTGCCGTTGACGCTCCATGAACTCCTGCAGCGTGTCGATCCCGCGCAGTTGCAGGATCGTGTTGCGCACGGCGGCCTCCAGCAGCACCGCGATGTTGCGGCCGGCCGCGACCGGGATCACGACCTTGCGGATCGGCAGGCCCAGCACGTCCTCGGTGGGGAAGTGGAAGGGCAGGCGTTCGACTTCCTCGTCGAGCGCGCCGCGCTTGACCAGGTGGACGATCAGCTTCAGGCGCATCTTGCGGCGCACCGCCGTCTCGCCGAAGATGGCCTTGATGTCGAGCAGGCCCAGGCCGCGCACTTCGAGCAGGTTCTGCAGCAGCGGCGGGCAGCGGCCCTCGATCATGTTGGGGGCGATGCGCGAGAATTCGACGGCGTCGTCGGCCACCAGCCCGTGCGAGCGCGAGATCAGTTCCAGGCCCAGTTCGCTCTTGCCCAGGCCCGAGTCGCCGGTGATCAGGACGCCCACGCCCAGCACGTCCATGAACACGCCGTGCATGATCACGCGCTGCGCCAGTTTCTTGGACAAGTAGACGCGCAGGAAGTCGATCACCTGGGCGGCCGGCAGCGGCGTCGAGAACAGCGGGATGTTCTTTTCGTCGCAGATGGCGAGGATGTCCGGCGGCGTGTCGAGGCCTTGGGCGATGATCAGCGCGGGCGGCTCGCCCGCGATCAGTTCGCCGATCACGTGGCTGCGCGAGCCGGATTTCAGGCGCTGGTAGTAATTCAGTTCCTGGTGCCCGAACACCTGGATGCGGCCCGGGTGGATCAGGTTCAGGTGGCCGACCTGGTCGGCCGCCGAGACGGCGTCGCCCGAGATCAGCCGCTCGCCGCCGGGAAAGCCGGCGAACCAGCCCAGTTGCAGCGTATCGCGATTGTCGTCGTACAGCCTCTGGATGGTCAGCGGTGTCTGCAGCATGGGCATGATCGGATGGGGCAGGGAGGGCGCAGCGGGTCGGGCTCAGCCCAGTGCCTGCAGGCTCGGTTGCCAGTTGATGATGCGTTCGTGGACCGATTTCGGGTCCGGGTCGGTGGCCAGCGCCGTGCGGACCGCCTCGTCCGAGAACAGCTCGGCGATCTCGGACAGGATCTCCAGGTGCTGCTGGGTCACGTGGTCCGGGATCAGGAGGAAGAACAGCAGCTTGACCGGCTGCCCGTCCGGCGATTCGAACGGGATCGGCTCGACCAGGCGCACGAAGGCGGCCAGCGGCGACTTCAGGCTCTTGCTGCCCTTGATGCGGCCGTGCGGCACGGCGACGCCGTGGCCGAGGCCGGTGGAACCGAGGCGCTCGCGCGCGAACAGGTTGTCCGAGACGGTCGAGCGGGCGATGCCGCAATTGTTCTCGAAAATCAGGCCGGCCTGTTCGAAGGCGCGTTTCTTGCTCGACACTTCCAGATCGAGCTGAACGTTTTCGAGCGAGAGGATTTTGCTTAAATTAGTCATGACACGCTTCTAGTGCGGTGCCCCACAGGGCTTGCGAGCGGGAATTATAGGCCGGTTTCATGGCCGTGTAATTCGATTTCGCACCCGGCCGGGCGCCTGTTCCTTCCCCGCCGCGAAGCGTCGGAAAGGTGTCGGGAAAGCCACGTTCGGGTGTACGCAATTTCCGTTATGAAATCCCGGGTTTGACGCACGAAACGTCTGTCCCGGGGCTGATCCTGCGATTTTTCTGGCTGTATCCTTGCATATCGAGCATCGACGATGCGCGCCGCCGGGGGCGGCGGCGTGTCGCCTGAAACGGACACTAGATGGGGACGGTCGCCGGAAAATCACCCGTCGGGATGATGATCACTGGCGCGCGGTGCGCAGGTTGGACGGCTTGCCGGTGCTGAAGTTGGCGCGCCAGGGATTGATGTCGAGCCCGCCGCGCCGGGTGTAGCGGGCATACACCGCCAGCTTGTGCGGCTTGCATTGGCGCAGGATGTCCGTGAAGATGCGCTCGACACATTGCTCGTGGAATTCGTTGTGTTCCCGGAAACCAATCAGGTACTTGAGCAGGCTTTCCTGGTCGATCTGCGGGCCGGCGTAGCGGATCTGCACGCTGCCCCAGTCCGGCTGGCCGGTGACGAGGCAATTCGACTTCAGCAGGTGCGACACCAGCGTCTCCTCGACGGCCGCCTCGTTGTGGTTGGCCTTGAGCAATTGTGGCGACGGGCTGTAGGTGTCGATCTCGACGTCGAGGCGGTCCAGCAGCAGGCCGTCCAGTTCGCCCATCTTCAGCTTGTCGAAGTCTTCCGGCAGGGTCAGGGTCACGTGCACCGGCGCGCCGAAGGCGTTCGACAGGTCGTCGCGCAGCAGGGCCAGCAGGGCGTCGGTGTTCGCCAGGCGGGTCTGGTTGAAGGAATTCAGGTACAGCTTGAACGATTTCGATTCGACGATATTGGGCGAATCCGCGGGCGCGCTGAAGGTCGCGATCGCCACCTGCGGCTTGCCGCGCATGTTCAGCCACGACAGTTCGTAGGCATTCCAGATGTCCACGCCGAAGAAGGGCAGGGTGCCGGAAAGGCCGAGTTCGTCACGCTTTTGCTGGCGCGGGATCGGAAACAGCAGCTCGGGCGTGTACTCGGTCTGGTAGGCCGAGGTTTTGCCAAGCGGCGATTGATCGGGGGTATTGTTCATGGTGTCTCTCGAAGCGCCGGACAGTATTCCGATGCCGTTCCGGCGGCGGCAAAGCCGCGTATCGTACACCTTTCAGCCATAGGGCGCATGTCCGGTCCGCTTTGCGCCAAAACAAACCGGGGTCAGAGCCGGGCTCTGACCCCGGTTTGTTTTGGCGCAAGGTCGTAGGGTGCGCACCCCGTGCGCACCACCGCCGACGCTTACAAGAACAATTTGTACACCGGGTTCGCGCTCTCGTCCCAATGCCGGTACCCCAGCGTCGCCAGGAACTGCCGGAACTCGTCCATCTCCCCGCCGGGCACCTGCAGGCCGACCAGGATGCGGCCCACGTCGCCGCCCTGGTTGCGGTAGTGGAACAGCGAGATGTTCCAGTTCGGCGCCATGCTGTCCAGGAAACGCATCAGCGCGCCCGGGCGTTCCGGGAACTCGAAGCGGTACAGCAGTTCGTCGTGCGCCAGCGGGCTCTTGCCGCCGACCAGGTGGCGCACGTGCTGCTTGGCCAGTTCGTCGTGCGTCAGGTCGAGGGTACGGAAACCGTGTTCCTCGAAGGTGCGCGCGACCGTGCCCGATTCGCTGCGGCTGCCGATCTGCACGCCGACGAAGACGTGGGCCTGGCGCTCGTCGCTGATGCGGTAGATGAATTCGGTGACGTTGCGCGGGCCGACCAGGCCGCAGAAGCGCTTGAAGCTGCCGCGCTGTTCGGGAATCGTCACGGCGAACACGGCTTCGCGCGCCTCGCCGACCTCGGCGCGCTCGGCCACGAAGCGCAGGCGGTCGAAGTTCATGTTGGCGCCGCAGGCCACCGCGACCAGGGTTTCGTTCTTCACCGGCGCGCGCGCCATCTGCGAGCGTTCGACGTAGGCCTTGGCGCCGGCCACGGCCAGCGCGCCGGCCGGCTCGAGGATGCTGCGGGTATCCTGGAACACGTCCTGGATGGCCGCGCAGATCGCATCGGTGTCGACGATGATGATCTCGTCGACGACTTCCTGCGCCAGGCGGAAGGTTTCCTCGCCGACCAGGCGCACCGCGGTGCCGTCGGAAAACAAGCCGACGTCGGGGAGGGTGACGCGTTCGCCGGCCTTCAGGCTTTTCGCCATCGCGTCGGAATCGATGGTCTGCACGCCGATGACCTTGATGTCCGGACGCACCGCCTTGACGTAGGCGCCCACGCCGGCCACCAGGCCGCCGCCGCCGATCGCCACGAAGATCGCGTGGATCGGGCCGGAATGCTGGCGCAGGATTTCCATGCCGATGGTGCCCTGGCCGGCGATCACGTCCGGATCGTCGAACGGGTGCACGAAGGTGAGCTTCTGCTCGCGCTCCAGCGTCAGGGCGTGGTTGTAGGCGTCGGTGTAGGAGTCGCCGTGCAGCACGATCTCGACGTTGGCGCCGCCGCGCGCCTTGACCGCATTGATCTTGACCGGCGGCGTCGTGGTCGGCATGACGACCAGCGCGCGGCAGCCGAGGCGGCTGGCGGACAGCGCCACGCCCTGGGCATGGTTGCCGGCCGACGCGCAAATGACGCCGCGCTTGAGCTGCTCGGACGAGAGATTCGCCATCTTGTTGTAGGCCCCGCGCAGCTTGAAGCTGAACACGCTCTGCATGTCCTCGCGCTTGAAGTAAATGCGGTTGCCCATGCGCTGCGACAGGGTCGGGGCCAGTTCGAGCGGGGTCTCTTCCGCCACGTCGTAGACGCGCGCGGTGAGGATTTTCTTGAGGTAGTCGGTAGTCATTGGCGGATACGAATAAGCTGGATTCCGGGGCGACGCTGAACTTCCTGGATGGCGGATAACCGAGGATTGCAGTACGGAACGCGGGACCGGGTAGGGCCTGGCGTACCGTGTCGTGACGGTGGGGTGCTCCTCATTATAATGGACCCCATCCATTCCATTGCCCACAATCTTTTCGATGATCGAATCCGCCGTCCTCTGGCTCCTGGCATTGCTGGCCGCTCCCGCGGTGGGGCTCACGTCGGTATTCATCATCGCCTTCATTTCCGCCACCCTGCTGCCGCTCGGCTCGGAGCCGGCCGTGTTCGCCGTCGTCAAGGCCAACCCGGCCATGTTCTGGCCGGCGATCCTGGTCGCCACCGTCGGCAACACGCTGGGCGGCATCGTCGACTACTGGATCGGCTACCGCGCCAAGGTGGCGTTCGCCAAGGAGCGCAAGTCGCGCTGGTTCCATTGGCTAGCGCGCTACGGCGCGAAGACCATGCTGCTGTCCTGGGTGCCGGGCATCGGCGACCCGCTGTGCACGCTGGCGGGCTGGCTGCACCTGCCGTTCTGGCCGAGCGTGATCTACATGGCGATCGGCAAGTTCGGGCGCTACGTGTTCATGACGGCGACGCTGCTGTACGTGCCCGACGGGTGGTGGAAGTGGATCGGCGATACCACCAGCCGGATATTCGGATGAGCGGGGGCAGGGCCAGCTGTCGGCCTTCGGGGGCGCCGCTCCCGGCGTGCCGTCGCGGCGCGCACCCACCCGCCATGGATAAGATGACCATTTCTTGAGCAGGCCGTCTTTTCGTTGCCCATTTTTTTGTTTACCCAGCGGAAATTTGCACGAAAACCGTTTTCTCCGTAGTTTTTTGCTTTACAGGCGTTGCAAAAAATACCTTGTCCCCAGCGTGGTGCATCGCAATAAGCTAGAATGGTTGTCCACCGCGACGCATTAGAGTCGATCTGACAGCCGATCCCCCATGAACGCTCCTGCCAATATCCACGCCCTGCTCGAAGAAAATTCGCCGGTCCGCCTGCGCGAAATCCCTTATAACTACACGTCGTTTTCCGATCGCGAGATCGTGATCCGGCTGCTGGGCGAGTCGTCGTGGGCGCTGCTCGACGAACTGCGCGGCGCGCGCCAGACCGGGCGGTCGGCACGCATGCTGTACGAGGTGCTGGGCGACATCTGGGTCGTGCGCCGCAATCCCTACCTGCAGGACGACCTGCTGGACAACCCGAAGCGCCGCGAAAAGCTGATCGACGCCCTGCACCACCGCCTGGGCGAAGTCGAGAAGCGGCGCCTGTCGTTCGATGCCGGCGATGCCGGTGACCAGGCCGTGCTGGCCGCGCGCAGCAGCGCCGTCGAGAAGCTGCTGGCGGCGGCGCGCAAGGCCGTCGACGACTTCGGCCTCGAATTCCGCGCCACCTACGACCTGCGCAAGCGCGCCGTGAAGGTGCTGGGCCAGTACACCGACAAGCGCAACATCCGCTTCGACGGCATGCACCGCACCTCGCACGTGACCGACGCCACCGACTGGCGCGTCGAGTATCCGTTCCTCGTGCTGGTGCCGGACAGCGAGGACGAGATGGCCGGCCTGGTCAAGGGCTGCATCGAACTCGGACTGACCATCATCCCGCGCGGCGGCGGCACCGGCTACACCGGCGGCGCGATTCCGCTGTCGCCGCTGTCGGCCGTGATCAATACCGAAAAACTGATCCAGATGGGGCCGGTGGAGATGACGCGCCTGCCGGGCGTGGACCGCGACTACGCGACCATCCACACCGGCGCCGGCGTCGTCACCCAGCGCGTGTCGCAGGCGGCCGAGCAGGCGGGCTTCGTGTTCGCCGTCGATCCGACCTCGGCGCACGCCTCCTGCGTGGGCGGCAACGTCGCCATGAACGCGGGCGGTAAGAAGGCCGTCCTGTGGGGCACGGCGCTCGACAATCTCGCGTCCTGGCGCATGGTCGACCCGAACGGCGACTGGCTCGACGTCACCCGCGTCGACCACAACCTGGGCAAGATCCACGACGCCCCGGTGGCCTCGTTCAGGCTGGAATGGACGCACCCGTCGGCCAAGGGCGCCCCGAAGGGGGAACCGTTCCGCACCGAGATGCTGCACATCGAGGGCCGGCGCTTCCGCAAGGAGGGCCTCGGCAAGGACGTCACCGACAAGTTCCTGGCCGGCCTGCCCGGGATCCAGAAGGAAGGCACCGACGGCCTGATCACGTCGGCGCGCTGGATCCTGCACAAGATGCCGAAGTTCACGCGCACCGTGGCGCTGGAATTCTTCGGCCAGGCGCGCGACGCGATTCCCTCGATCGTCGAGATCAAGGACTACCTCGACAGCCTGCCCAGGAGCGGCAGGCCGGAGTTCGCCACGCTGCGCCTGGCGGGCCTGGAGCACCTGGACGAGCGCTACCTGCGCGCGGTCGGCTACGCCACCAAGTCCAAGCGCGGCGTGCTGCCGAAGATGGCGCTGTTCGGCGACATCGTCGGCGACGACGAGAACGCCGTCGCCCTGGCCGCGTCGGAAGTCGTGCGCCTGGCGAATACCCGGGTGGGCGAGGGCTTCATCGCCGTCAGCCCGGAGGCGCGCAAGAAGTTCTGGCTCGACCGCGCCCGCACCGCGGCCATCGCGCGCCACACCAACGCCTTCAAGATCAACGAGGACGTGGTCATCCCCCTGGGGCGCATGGGCGAGTACACCGACGGCATCGAGCGCATCAACGTCGAGCTGTCGATCAAGAACAAGCTGCAGCTGGTCGAGGAACTGCACGCCTGGTTCGCGGCGGGCGACCTGGAACTGGCCAAGAGCGAGGATGCCGGCGGCGAAGGCGTGTCGCGCGACGAGTTGCTGGGCGACCGTCCGCAGCAGGCCGACGAGCTGCTGGGCCGCGTGGCCGCGCGCTGGGGCTGGATCATGGCCAACCTCGACCAGCTGCTGCGCGACGTGCGCGGCGCGCTGGCCGAGTTCGGCCTGGACGGCCTGCTCGACAGGATCGACGAGCGCCTGCAGCGCCAGCCGGACGCCACCCTGTTCGACGTGGTGCAGGACCATACCGTGCGCGTCTCGTGGAAGAGCGAGATCCGCGCGCCGCTGCGCCAGATCTTCAACGGCGCGGCCTACAAGCCGGTCCTCGACGAGGCGGGCGCGATCCACAAGCGGGTGCTGCGTTCGCGCGTGTTCGTCGCCCTGCACATGCACGCGGGCGACGGCAACGTGCACACCAACCTGCCGGTGAACTCGGACGACTACGCGATGCTGCAGGACGCGCACAAGGCCGTCGAGCGCATCATGAAGCTGGCCCGTTCGCTGGACGGCGTGATCTCGGGCGAGCACGGCATCGGCATCACCAAGCTGGAATTCCTGCTCGACTCCGAGATCAGCGAGTTCCGCGAGTACAAGCAGCGCGTCGATCCGGAAGGCCGCTTCAACAAGGGCAAGCTGCTCAATACCGATACGGCGTTCGCCGACCTGCGCAATGCCTACACGCCGTCGTTCGGCCTGATGGGCCACGAATCGCTGATCATGCAGCAGAGCGACATCGGCGAGATCGCGGCCAGCATCAAGGACTGCCTGCGCTGCGGGAAGTGCAAGCCGGTGTGCACGACGCACGTGCCGCAGGCGAACCTGCTGTACTCGCCGCGCGACAAGATCCTCGCCACGTCCGCGCTGATCGAGGCCTTCCTGTACGAGGAACAGACCCGCCGCGGCGTGTCGATCAAGCACTGGGAAGAGTTCGAGGACGTGTCCGACCACTGCACCGTGTGCCACAAGTGCGTGACGCCGTGCCCGGTCAACATCGACTTCGGCGACGTGTCGATGAACATGCGCAACCTGCTGCGCAAGATGGACAAGCGCAGCTTCAAGCCGGCCAACCGCGCGGCCATGTTCTTCCTGAACGCGACCGACCCGACCACCATCAACGCCACGCGCAAGGCGATGGTCGACCTGGGCTACAAGGCCCAGCGCATGGGCGCCAGCCTGCTCAAGACGGTGGCGAAGGAGCAGACCAAGGCGCCGCCCCCGACCACCGGCAAGGCGCCGGTGCGCGAGCAGGTGATCCACTTCGTCAACAAGAAAATGCCGGGCAACCTGCCCAAGAAGACGGCGCGCGCGCTGCTGGACATCGAGGACGACAAGGTCATCCCGATCATCCGCAACCCGAAGGCGACCAATGCCGACACCGAGGCCGTGTTCTACTTCCCGGGCTGCGGCTCCGAGCGCCTGTTCTCGCAGGTGGGCCTGGCCACGCAGGCGATGCTGTGGGAAGTGGGCGTGCAGACCGTGCTGCCGCCGGGCTACCTGTGCTGCGGCTATCCGCAGCGCGGCGCCGGGCAGTACGACAAGGCCGACAAGATGATGACGGATAACCGCGTGCTGTTCCACCGCATGGCCAACACGCTGAACTACCTCGACATCAAGACGGTCCTCGTGTCCTGCGGCACCTGCTACGACCAGCTGGCGACCTACGAGTTCGAGAAGATCTTCCCGGGCTGCCGCATCATGGACATCCACGAATACCTGCTGGAGAAGGGCGTCAGGCTGGAAGGCGTGAGCGGCACCCGCTACATGTACCACGACCCCTGCCACACGCCGATGAAGCTGCAGGACGCGACCAAGACCGTCAATGCGCTGGTGCAGACCGTCGACAACGTGAAGATCGAGAAGAACGACCGCTGCTGCGGCGAGTCGGGCACGTTCGCGGTATCGCGTCCGGACATCTCCACCCAGGTGCGCTTCAGGAAGGAGCAGGAAATGGAGAAGGGGGCCGACAAGCTGCGCGCGGACGGCTTCAAGGGCGACGTCAAGATCCTGACGAGCTGCCCGTCCTGCCTGCAGGGCCTGTCGCGCTACAACGACGATTCGGGCACCACCGCCGACTACATCGTGGTCGAGATGGCGCGCCACCTGCTGGGCGAAAACTGGCTGCCGAACTACGTGGCCAACGCCAACGACGGCGGGATCGAGCGGGTGCTGGTATGACGCGCGTCGCCGGTTGCGAGCTGTGCGCGCTGGCCGCGGCGTCCCCCTCCCCGGCCGTGTTCGAGAACGACCGGTTCGCCGTCATCCTCGTCGACGATGCCGGCTACCCCGGCTTCGCGCGCGTGATCTGGAAGGACCACGTGCGCGAGACGAGCGACTTGCCCGACGCCGACCGCCTGCTGCTGAACGACGCCGTCTGGAAGCTGGAGCTGGCCGTGCGCGAGGTCATGGCGCCGCTGAAGGTCAACGTGGCGAGCCTGGGCAACGTGGTGCCGCACCTGCACTGGCACGTGATCCCGCGCTACGCCGACGACGCCCACTTCCCGGCGCCGGTGTGGGCGCAGGCGGTGCGCGAGACGCCGGCCGCGGTGCTGGCGCGCCGCAAGGCGCTGCTGCCGCAATTGGCGGACGCGATCACGCGCCGGTTCGCAAGCGGCTAGAATACGCGTAGACGTTACACGCAAAGCCGTCGTCCCCGAGCAGGCGGGGACCCAATTTCGCATGCGTCACCGGTATGCGCAAACATCGGGCCCCGGCCTTCGCCGGGGCGACGTTCCAGGTCTTTAGATTCCCGATATCATGCCCATCCCCACCGAATTCACCGTCCACCAACAATCCCGCACCGTCGACATCGCCTTCGACGACGGCGCCGCCTTCGTGCTGCCGATCGAACTGCTGCGCGTCTACTCGCCCTCGGCCGAAGTGCAGGGCCACGGCCCCGGCCAGGAAGTCCTCCAGCTCGGCAAGCGCAACGTCATCATCGACGCCGTCGAGCCGGTCGGCAACTATGGCATCAAGCCGATCTTCAGCGACGGCCACGAGTCCGGCATCTTCACCTGGGACTACCTGTACAAGCTCGGCAAGGAACAGGACCAGCTGTGGAGCGACTACATGGGCCGCCTGCACGCCGCCGGCTTCAAGGACGACACCGGCCGCGATCCCATTCCCGAGATCCCGGGCATGAAGAAAGGCGGCGGCGGGTGCGGCAGCGGCGGCTGCGGTTGCCACTGACCGTCGCATCATTCACGATTGTGGGTTTCCCCCCCCCCCAGGTTGCCATACTTTTACGTAGAAGTGGACTGGGAGCGCCCGGTCGGCGTCTGCGCCTCGGCGAGTGTCGTCGGGGCTTTTCGCTTTCTTGGGACGGGTAGATTGCCAGTCCCCGATTCGTGAATCCTTCACCCACGTGTTCACGACAATGAAAAGAGCGCCGCCGGTCACCCGTGGCGCTCTTTCTGTAACCGGTTGGCAAACCGGATGGGGGAGGCGGTCCCCTGCGGAAGGATTATTGCGGCTGGATGTTGGCAGCCTGCTTGCCCTTCGGACCGGTGGTGACGTCGAACATCACGCGCTGGTTCTCGGCCAGCGACTTGAAGCCGGCGGTGTTGATTGCCGAAAAGTGCGCGAACAGATCGTCGCCACCATCATCGGGTTTGATGAAGCCGAAGCCCTTCGCGTCGTTGAACCATTTTACGGTGCCAGTCGCCATGTCTATCTCTCTCAAGGATTTTTGAACAAATGCGCCGCTTCGCCAGTGCGCTACGGTCCAGGTCCGGCGTATCACTGTGCTGCAGCGAAAATCATTATAGGCAGAGTTCTTGAAAATGTGATGCACAATTTGCAATCGCGCGCGAACTTGGCCGATAGTGTGGCGGCTTGCCTACTCAGCAATAAAAAAACGCGGCCCCAGGCCGCGCCAGGCGGGCCGATCGTCGCCAGCACGAACACGAGGAACAGCGCCTGGGCGCCGAAGGCCAGCCAGTCGATCCCGTAGATGATGGCCACGCTGGCATTGACGAGCACGTCGGCCACGATGATGACGGCCGTCAGTGCCAGCCCGGCCCGGGGACGCAGGAAGAGCAGGGCGACGGCCAGCGTGTCCAGGAAGGTCAGCGAGGTCCGGAAGGCAGCGTAGAAGGGATGGATGCCGCCGTAGTCCCACCATGGGCCGTGTGCGGCGAGGGTGCGCGCGTGATGGAAGGCGGCGCCCGCCATGCACAGCGCGTACGCGCAGCGCGTGGCGGTGGAGCGGGCAGCTGGTGGCATCGTGCGGGGCGTCGGCAATCGTCGGCAGTCGTCGTCAGCCGATGATAAGCGCTGCATGCCGCCGCGCGCATGCCTGTCCCGGCAATTAGCCGTCAACCAACCGTCAACTACCCGTCGGTCGACACCGTGACGTGCTCCCAGGCGTCGATCTCGGCCGCCAGCGCCGCCAGCCTGGCGCGCACGAGCTGCAGCGCGTCGCTGCCGAGCAGCAGGTGCGTGGGCGGCTGCGGCGCGGCGATCGCGGCCAGCATCGCGCGCGCCGCCTTCGCCGGGTCGCCCGGCTGCCTGCCGCTTTTTTCCACGCGCGCCTGGCGTACCGGATCGAAGCCGGCGTCGTAGTCCGGGATCGAGCGCGGCGCGCGCTGCATCGAGCGGCCGGCCCAGTCGGTGCGGAACGACCCCGGCGCCACCGCGGTGACGGCGATGCCGAACGGCGCCACTTCCTTGGCCAGCGTATCCGAGATGCCTTCCAGCGCGAACTTGCTGCCGCAGTAGTAGGCGATGCCGGGCATGGTGATGTAGCCGCCCATCGACGTGATGTTCAGGATGTGGCCGCGGCGGCGCGCGCGCATGAACGGCAGCACGGCCTTCGTCATCGCCACCGCGCCGAACACGTTCACGTCGAACTGGCGGCGCATGTCGGACAGCGGCGACTCTTCCAGGATGCCTTCGTGCCCGTAGCCGGCATTGTTGACGAGGACGTCGATCGGGCCGACGTTCGCCTCGATGTCCGCGACGACGCCGTCGATGGCGTCGAACTGCGTCACGTCGAGCAGGCGGGCACGGGCCCGGTCCGGCGACAGGGCTTCGAGATCGCGCCGCGCCTGTTCGCTGCGCACCGTGCCCACCACGCGGTGGCCGGCCGCCAGCGCCTCGCGGGCCAGCGCCTGGCCGAATCCGCTGCTGGCGCCGGTGATCAGCAGGAGTTTGCTGCTTGCCATGGGGTTCCTCCGATGAATGAACTGGGGTGCATGGTATTCTTGGCGACTCGTCCCGGTAAGCACGTATCCGCTGTTTTTCTTGCCTAAAACTATGAACGCTCCCGCATCCGCCCAGCACCGCATGGTCGCCCTGCTGCGCGCGCTCGCGCCGCGCGAAGGCTACAACCTGACGGCGCTGCCCGGCGTGCGCCTCCTGCGCTCCGACCGGGCGCTGGCGCGCACGCCGGTGCTGTACGACCCGGGCATCGTGATCGTGTGCCAGGGCCGCAAGCGCGGCCATTTCGGCGACCGCGTGTACGTCTACGATGCGCAGCACTACCTGGCCGTGTCGGTGCCGGTGCCGTTCGACATGGAGACGGACGCGACGCCCGCGCATCCGCTGCTGGCGATCTATGTGCACCTGGATTTCGCGCTGGCGGCCGAGCTGACGCTGCAGATCGACCGCCACGCGGCGGGCGGGCGCGTGGCGGCGCCGCAAAGCATGATGTCGAGTCCGATGGACGCGGACCTGCGCGCGTCCGTGCTGCGCCTGCTCGAGGCGCTGGGCCGGCCGCTGGAGGCGGCGGTGCTGGGCCCCGGCCTGCTGCGCGAGCTGTACTTCCGGGTGCTGACCGGCGCCCAGGGCGCGCCGCTGCGCGAGGCGCTGGCGCTGAAGGGGCAGTACGGCAAGATCGGCCGGGCGCTGCGGCGCATCCACGCCGGCTATGCGGACGCGCTCAGCCTGCCGGAACTGGCGCGCGAGGCCGGCATGAGCGTGCCCGCCTTCCACAGCCACTTCCGGGCGATCACGCAGACCTCGCCGATGCAGTACCTGAAGTCGACGCGCCTGCACCAGGCGCGCCTGCTGATGGTGCGCCAGGACCTCACCGCGGAGGCGGCCTGCCGCGCCGTCGGCTACACCAGCCCGTCCCAGTTCAGCCGCGAGTTCCGGCGGCTGTTCGGCACGACGCCGGCGGCCGAGGCGGCGCGCATGCGCGCCAGCTTCGCGCTGCCGCCCGCGTTTCCCGGCGCCGCGTTCGTGTCGTCGCATTGACGATAAGGCACGATTAAGCCAGCGCGCACCCCCTCGCTTGTATAATGCGGCAACACCATACGCCCCGCTACCATGACCAACACCACCCATTTCGGCTACAAGACCGTTTCCGAGGACGAGAAGGTCCACGAAGTCGCCAAGGTATTCCACTCGGTCGCGTCCAAGTACGACGTGATGAACGACCTCATGTCCGCCGGCCTGCACCGCGCGTGGAAGGCGTTCACCATCGCCCAGGCCGGCATTCGCCCGGGCTTCAAGGTGCTCGACATCGCCGGCGGCACGGGCGACCTGTCGAAGGCGTTCGCCAGGCAGGCGGGGCCCAGCGGCGAGGTCTGGCTCACCGACATCAACGAGTCGATGCTGCGCGTCGGCCGCGACCGTCTATTGAACAAGGGCCTGGTCACCCCCACCTTGTTGTGTGACGCGGAAAAACTGCCGTTCCCGGACAATTACTTCGACCGCGTCAGCGTGGCCTTCGGCCTGCGCAACATGACGCACAAGGACCAGGCGCTGGCGGAAATGCGCCGCGTGCTCAAGCCGGGCGGCAAGCTGCTCGTGCTGGAATTTTCCAAGGTGGCGGCGCCGCTGCAGAAGCCCTACGACGTGTATTCGTTCTCGGTGCTGCCGTGGCTGGGCCAGCGCATCGCCGGCGACGCCGAAAGCTACCGCTACCTGGCCGAATCGATCCGCATGCATCCCGACCAGGAAACCCTGAAGTCGATGATGCAGGATGCGGGACTGGAGCGGGTCCAGTATTTCAACCTGACGGCGGGTGTGGCCGCTTTGCACACCGGTATCAAACTCTGAGGGGATGACCATGAAAAAATTCCTGGCCAGCACACTGATCGCCGTGACCGCGTTCTCGATGGTCGCCGAAGCCTTCGCCCGCCCGGTCGGTGGCGGCCGCTCGTTCGGCCGCCAGTCGCAGTCCGTGCGCCAGATGCGCGCGCCGGCCCCGGCGCCGGCCCCCGCGCCCGCGCAGCAGCCGCGCCAGGTGCAACCGAACCAGCCGGTGCCGGCAGGCGCCGCCGCGGCCGCGCCCAAGCGCCCGAGCATGTGGAAGAACGTGCTGGGCGGCGCGCTGCTGGGCCTCGGCCTGGGCGCCCTGTTCTCGCACCTGGGCATCGGCGGCGCCATGGCCAGCATCCTGTCCTCGATCCTCATGATCGCGCTGCTGGCGCTGGCCGTGATGTTCATCGTGCGCATGTTCCGCCGCAAGAACACCCCGGCGAATTCCAGCTTCCCGTCGCAGTTCGGCCAGCAGCCGCAGGCGGCCGGCGCCACGCCGGAAATCGGCTCCGGCCTGAACGGTGGCGGCTACCAGGGCGGCGGCTACAACCAGCCGGGCTACCCGATGGGTGGCGCCTCGGCCGGCCTGTCGCTGGACAAGAACAGCGCCCAGCACCAGCAATGGGGCGTGCCGGCCGGCTTCGACACCGAATCGTTCCTGCGCCACGCCAAGGCCTCGTTCATCCGCATGCAGGCAGCCTGGGACCGCGGCGACGTCAACGACCTGCGCGAGTTCACGTCGCCGGAAGTGCTGGCCGAACTGCAACTGCAGATCCAGGAACGCGGCGGCCAGCCCGACTTCACCGAAGTCGTGTCGATCGACGCGCAGCTGCTGGGCATCGAGACCCAGGCCCACGACTACCTGGCGAGCGTGCAGTTCAACGGCATGATCCGCAATGCCCCGAACGGTCCGGCCGAGCCGTACGTCGAGGTGTGGAACCTGTCGAAGCCGCTGAACGGCAATGGCGGCTGGGTGTTGGCGGGTATCCAGCAGATTGCCTGAAAATAAGTCCGTGTCGCCGGGGCTCGTGCCTTGGCGAACTGGTAAGATCGTCACCGCCCGCTTGCCGGGCGGTTTTCTTTTGTAAATTCATTTCATGATGGCACCGAACCCTTCTTTCCCGATGCCGCGTGGCGGCCTGGCGGCGCCGGCCGTGGCGACGATCAACCATCTGCTGGCGCAGGAAGCCTGGGCGCGCGACGCGTTGCGGCGCCATGCCGGCAGGACCGCGTGCATCGACACCGGCGCCGTGCGCCTGTGCATGCGCGTGGCGGCCGACGGCATGCTGGAAGCGGCCGGCGCGGACGACGTGCCCGCCGTGACCATCCACGTCAAGCTGAGCGACGTGCCGTTGATCCTGCAGAACCGCGACCGCGCGTTTTCCTACGTCCGCATCGACGGCGACGCCGAGTTCGCGAACACCATCTCGCAATTGTCGAAGGGCCTGCGCTGGGATGCCGAGCACGACCTCGAGCGCCTCCTCGGCCCGATCGGCGCCGTGCGCGTGGCCGGTGCCGCGCGCCGCGCCGCCGAGGGCGCGGCCACGGCGGGCAAGCGCCTGGCGGAGAACGTCGCCGAGTTCCTGCTGGAGGAACGCCGCGTGCTGGTGCGCCCCGCCGCGCTGGCCACCTTCGCCGACGACGTCAACCGCCTGCGCGACGACGTCGAGCGCAGCGCCAAGCGCATCGCCAGGCTGGAACAGAAGCTGGCGCAACGGCCGGCACCCTCCGCCGTACCTGCCGTCCCGGCCTTACCGGAACCGAAATCGGAACACTGATGATCCTGAAATTCCTGCGCCTGCTCAAAATCTTCACCGTGGCCACCAAGTACGGCCTCGATGAAATCGCGATGTCCGGCCTGCATGTCCCACGCACTGCACGCCTCATCAGCACGGTCTTTTTCTGGCGCCGCATCACCTCGCCGCGCGCGATCCGCCTGCGCCTGGCGCTGGAAGAACTGGGGCCGATCTTCGTGAAGTTCGGCCAGGTGCTGTCGACCCGTCCCGACCTGATGCCGCCCGATATCGTGGCCGAGCTGGCACTGCTGCAGGACCGCGTGCCGCCATTCCCGTCCGAGCTGGCCGTGGCCCAGATCACGCGCTCGCTGGGCGCCCATCCGGACCAGCTGTTCGCCCACTTCGAGCACACGCCGGTGGCCTCCGCCTCGATCGCCCAGGTGCACTTCGCCACGCTGAAGAACGGCAAGCAGGTGGCGGTGAAGGTGCTGCGCCCGGGCATGAAGAGCACGATCGACGAAGACCTGGCGCTGATGCAGATGGCCGCCGGCCTGGTCGAGAAGGTGTGGCCGGACAGCCGCCGCCTGAAGCCGCGCGAGGTCGTCGCCGAGTTCGACAAATACCTGCACGACGAACTGGACCTGATGCGCGAAGCGGCCCAGGCCAGCCAGCTGCGCCGCAACTTCGCCGGCTCGACCCTGCTGCTGGTGCCGGAAATGTACTGGGATTACTGCTCCAGCAGCGTGATCGTGATGGAGCGCATGAACGGCATCCCGATCTCGCAGACCGACCGCCTGGTCGCGGCCGGGGTCGACCTGAAAAAGCTGTCGAGCGATGGCGTGGAAATCTTCTTCACCCAGGTGTTCCGCGACGGCTTCTTCCATGCCGACATGCACCCGGGGAACATCCTGGTCTCGGTGGAGCCGGAGACCTTCGGCCGCTACATCGCCCTGGACTTCGGCATCGTCGGCACGCTGAACGACTTCGACAAGGATTACCTGTCGCAGAACTTCCTGGCCTTCTTCCGGCGCGACTACAAGCGCGTGGCCGAGGCCCACATCGAATCGGGCTGGGCGCCGCGCGACACCCGCGTGGACGAGCTGGAAGCGGCCGTGCGCGCCACCTGCGAACCGATCTTCGACCGGCCGCTGAAGGACATCTCGTTCGGCCAGGTGCTGCTGCGCCTGTTCCAGACCTCGCGCCGCTTCAACGTCGAGGTGCAGCCGCAACTCGTGCTGCTGCAAAAGACCATGCTCAACATCGAGGGCCTGGGCCGCCAGCTCGACCCCGACCTCGACCTGTGGAAGACGGCCAAGCCCTACCTGGAGCGCTGGATGGCCGAGCAGGTCGGCTGGCGCGGCCTGGTCGAGCGCCTGCGCAACGAGGCGCCGCACTACGCCAAGGTCATCCCGCAACTGCCGCGCCTGGTGCACCAGGTGCTGGAGAACAAGGCCCATCCGCTCGCGGACCAGGGCGAGCTGATGGCCGCGCTCCTGATCGAGCAGCGCCGCACCAACCGCCTGCTGGTGTTCCTGGCGTGCGTGGTCGGGGCCGCCGCCGTGGTCGCGGCCGGCATCGAGATCTTCGGCCGCGGCCTGCTCTGATGGCCGGCGCCCCGGTACCGGAATTCTCCAGCCGCGACCCGGCGTCGCCGCGCTTCTGGGACGAGCGCTTCGACAAGGCGTTCACGCCATGGGAGCGGGGCGGGGCGCCGGCGCAGTTGCGGCGCTTCGTCGCCGGCGCCGCGCGGCCGCTGGCGGCGCTGGTGCCCGGCGCCGGCTCGGCGCGCGAACTGGCGCTGATGTGCGAAGCCGGCTGGGACGCGACGGCCATCGATTTTTCCCCGGTCGCGGTGGCGCAGGCGCAGGCGCTGGCGGGGCCGTGGGCCGGCCGCGTCGTCGAGGCCGATTTCTTTGCCTATGCACCGCCGCTGCCGCTCGACCTGGTCTACGAACAAGCCTTCCTGTGCGCCCTGCCGCGCCAGCGCCGGCCGGACGTGGCGCGGCGCTGGGAAGCGCTGCTGGCGCCCGGGGGACTGCTGGCCGGTTACTTTTTCTTCGACGACGCGCCCAAGGGGCCGCCGTTCGGAGTCAAGCGCGACGAGCTGGAGGGCTTGCTGGCCGCGGGGTTCGACTGCGTCGCGGACGAGGCGGTGGAGGATTCGATTCCGGTATTCGCGGGCAAGGAGCGCTGGATGGTGTGGCGGCGCAAGTCGTAATCGTCCCGCCAAAAGAAAAGGCCCGCAAACGCGGGCCCGATTTGAAGTCGTTCTTGTATGGCTTGGCGGCGAGCCGGCATGCCGGTCGCGCAAACTTCTGTTTCTTTCCAGTAGCCCGGCGAGGCAAGCCCGCCGTGATCGCTGCTGAGGGATGCTATTTAAACAGTTAAGTTGAAATTCGGCAAACGGAACTCAACCGTGCGCTGAAGAAAAACAACACTGTTGTCGAAATGCAGCAAGCACGACGGCCTTGCCGCGGTGCCCGGCTTGGGTTGCCGGGCCGGCAAAGGTCAACATCGTCCGCAAAAGCTTTATAATTCAGGGTTTTGATGATTTTTGCGGAGTATTCAGAATGCCGATTTACGCCTACCGCTGCGATGAATGCGGTTTTGCCAAGGATGTACTGCAAAAGATCTCCGATCCGGTCCTGACCGTGTGCCCGTCGTGCGGCAAGTCCGCGTTCAAGAAGCAGGTGACGGCCGCCGGTTTCCAGCTCAAGGGCACCGGCTGGTACGTGACCGACTTCCGTGGCGGCACCGCCCCGGCCACCGGCACGGCGCCGGCCGCCGGCGCGGCGACGAACAATGGCGACGCCGCCCCGGCCGCGGCGCCGGCCGCATCCAGCACGCCGGCCGCCCCGGCGGCGCCCGCGGCGGCGCCGTCGAAGGACGGCGGCAACTGACCACCGCCGGCCTTCCCGGCCGGCGCCCCTGACCATCCGGACGAACGACGATGCGTAAATATTTCATTACCGGCCTGCTGGTGCTGGTTCCCCTGGCGATCACCGCATGGGTGCTGAACCTCGTGATCGGCACGCTCGACCAGTCGCTCGTCCTGGTGCCGAAGGAGTGGCAGCCGCACACGCACATTCCCGGCCTGGGCGCGATCATCACGCTGGCGATCGTGTTCCTGACCGGCCTGCTGACCAACAACCTGGTCGGCAAGTGGGTCGTGCGCATGTGGGAACGCGTGCTGCACCGCATCCCGGTCGTGAACTCGATCTACGGCAGCGTCAAGCAGGTGTCGGACACGCTGTTCTCGTCCTCGGGCAACGCTTTCCGCAAGGCCGTGCTGATCCCGTACCCGCACGAAAACGCGTACACGATCGCCTTCCTGACCGGCGTGCCGGGCGGCGACGTGGCGAACCACCTGGCCGGCGACTACGTCAGCGTGTACGTGCCGACGACGCCGAACCCGACCTCCGGCTTCTTCCTGATGATGGAACGCAGCCGGACCGTCGAGCTGGACATGACCGTCGACGAGGCATTGAAATACATCGTCTCGATGGGCGTGGTGGCGCCGCCGCCCACCAGCGCCCAGGCGAGCCAGGCCGCGGCCCTCGCCGCCGTGGACTGAACAAGAAACAAGGCAGCAAGCATCCAGGCCTGCGACGAAGCGCAGGCCACCGAATCAACCAACCAGGATCGAAAAATTATGTCCTCCATGCGTACTCACTACTGCGGCCTCGTGACCGAAGAGCTGCTGGGCCAAACCGTCAGCCTGTGCGGCTGGGTGCACCGTCGCCGCGACCACGGCGGCGTGATCTTCATCGACCTGCGCGACCGCGAAGGCCTCGTGCAGGTGGTCTGCCACCCCGACAATGCCGACGTCTTCAAGGCCGCCGAGCACGTCCGCAACGAGTACTGCCTGCGCATCACCGGCACCGTCGTGAACCGCCTGGAAGGCACCGCCAACGCCAACCTGAAGTCGGGCAAGATCGAGATCAACACCTCGCAACTGGAAGTGCTGAACCCGTCGGTGCCGGTGCCGTTCCAGCTGGACGACGACAACCTGTCGGAAACCACCCGCCTGACGCACCGCGTGCTCGACCTGCGCCGCCAGCAGATGCAGCACAACCTGCGCCTGCGTTATAAAGTCTCGATGGAAGTGCGCAAGTACCTGGACAACCTGGGCTTCATCGACATCGAGACCCCGATGCTGACCAAGTCGACCCCGGAAGGCGCGCGCGACTACCTGGTGCCGTCGCGCGTCAACCCGGGCAACTTCTTCGCGCTGCCGCAGTCGCCGCAGCTGTTCAAGCAGCTCCTGATGGTGTCGAACTTCGACCGCTACTACCAGATCACCAAGTGCTTCCGCGACGAGGACCTGCGCGCCGACCGCCAGCCGGAATTCACCCAGATCGACTGCGAGACCTCGTTCCTGACCGAGCAGGAAATCCGCGACCTGTTCGAAGACATGATGCGCACCGTCTTCAAGAACGCCGCCGGCGTCGACCTGCCGAACCCGTTCCCGGTCATGGACTTCGCCACCGCGATGGGCCTGTACGGTTCGGACAAGCCGGACATGCGCGTCAAGCTGCAGTTCACCGAACTGACCGAGCTGATGAAGACCGTCGAGTTCAAGGTCTTCAACAGCGCCGCCAACCTGCCGAACGGCCGCGTGGTCGGCCTGCGCGTGCCGCAGGGCGGCTCGATGCCCCGTTCGGAAATCGACGCCTACACCCAGTTCGTCGCGATCTACGGCGCCAAGGGCCTGGCCTACATCAAGGTCAACGAGAAGGCCAAGGGCCGCGATGGCCTGCAGTCGCCGATCGTCAAGAACATCTCCGACGAGGTGCTGGCCAAGGTGCTGGAACTGACCGGCGCCGAGGACGGCGACCTGATCTTCTTCGGCGCGGACAAGGCCAAGGTCGTCAACGACGCCATCGGCGCGCTGCGCGTGAAGATCGGCCACTCGGAATTCGGCAAGAAGGCCGGCCTGTTCGAAGACCGCTGGGCGCCGCTGTGGGTCATCGACTTCCCGATGTTCGAGTACGACGAGGAAGGCGACCGCTGGAACGCCACCCACCACCCGTTCACCGCGCCGAAGGACGGCCACGAGGACATGCTCGAGACCAACCCGGGCGCCTGCGTCGCCAAGGCCTACGACATGGTCCTGAACGGCTGGGAACTGGGCGGCGGCTCGATCCGTATCCACCGCGAGGAAGTCCAGAGCAAGGTGTTCCGCGCCCTGAAGATCGATGCCGAGGAAGCGCAGTTGAAGTTCGGCTTCCTGCTCGACGCGCTGCAGTACGGCGCCCCGCCGCACGGCGGCCTGGCGTTCGGCCTGGACCGCCTGATCACGCTGATGACCGGCTCCGAGTCGATCCGCGACGTGATCGCCTTCCCGAAGACCCAGCGCGCGCAGGACCTCTTGACCAACGCGCCGTCGGAAGTCGACGAGAAGCAGCTGAAGGAACTGCACATCCGCCTGCGCAACGAGCAGCCGAAGGTCGCGTAAGGCCCGTTGCCCGCAACGTCGCAGGATGCGCACCCCGTGCGCACCCTGCGTGCATGAACGTCCCCGCCCGTGCGGGGACGTCGTTTTTGCGGGCTACGGTAAAATATCCGGATGCCCCACAAGATCCCCGAATCCGTCCTGGTCGTCATCCACACCGCCGACCTGGAAGTGCTCCTGATCGAGCGCGCCGACCGCCCCGGTTTCTGGCAGTCGGTCACGGGCTCGCTCGATGCGCCGGACGAGCCGCTGCTCGAGACGGCCGCGCGCGAACTGTTCGAGGAAACCGGCATCGTCGTCGACGGCGAGGCCATCGCGCTGCGCGACTGGCACCTGTCGAACGTCTACGAGATCTACGCCACCTGGCGCCACCGCTACGCGCCCGGCGTCACCCACAATACCGAGCACGTGTTCTCGGTCTGCGTCCCGCGCGACATCCCCATCGTGCTGGCGCCGCGCGAGCACGTCCGCCATGCCTGGCTGCCCCTGCTGGAGGCCGCCGACCGCTGCTTCTCGTCCTCCAACGCCGAAGCCATCCTGCAGTTGCCGCGTCATTATCCGGAGCTTCCTTGAACCTCTTTCGCAACGCCCCCTACGAATGGCTGATCGGCCTGCGCTATACCCGCGCCGGCAAGCGCAGCAGCCGCAACAGCTTCATCTCCTTCATCTCGCTGATCTCGGTGGCCGGCATCGCGCTGGGCGTGGCGGCGCTGGTGGTCGTGCTGTCGGTGATGAACGGCTTCGAGAAGGAAGTCACCGCGCGCATGCTGTCGGTGCTGGCCCACGTCGAGGTGTTCGACGGCCGCGGCGCGATGCCGGACTGGCAGGCGCAGGCGCAGCAGGCCCGCCGCAATCCCGAGGTGCGCGGCGTCGCGCCCTTCGTCGAGACCCAGGGCATGCTGGTGCAGGACGACACCATGAAGCCGGCCGTGATCCGCGGCGTGCTGCCCGAGCTGGAGCCGCAGGTGTCGGACGTGACCGGCCAGGTGCGCGCGGGCAGCTTCGCCGCGCTGCGCCCCGGTTCCGCCAACATCGTGCTGGGCACCGTGCTGGCGCAATCGCTCGGCGTGAAGGTGGGCGACCGCCTGACGCTGCTGACGGCCGCACCGGCCGCGCCTGGCCAGGCCGGGCAGGGCGCCGTGTCCGGCCTGCTGCCGCGGCCGCACGCCTTCACGGTGGCGGGCATCTTCGAGGCGGGCCACCAGCAGTTCGATTCCAGCCTGGCCTTCGTGCACCTGCAGGACGCCGAGCAGCTGCAGGGCATGACGGCACCGTCCGGCCTGCGCCTGCGCCTGGACGACCTGTACCAGGCGCCGCGCGTGGCGCGCGAACTCAAGCAGCAACTGGCGGGCAACCTGTACATGCGCGACTGGACCCAGGTGAACGCCATCTGGTTCGCCGCCGTGCAGTCGCAGAAGCGCATGATGTTCATCATCCTGGCGATGATCATCGCGGTGGCCGCCTTCAACCTGGTGTCGACGCTGGTCATGACGGTGCGCGACAAGCAGGCCGAGGTCGCCATCCTGCGCACGCTGGGCGCGTCGCCCGGCGCGATCATGCGCATCTTCATGGTACAGGGCACGCTGGTCGGCCTGCTCGGCACGCTGATCGGCGTCGGGCTCGGGGTCGCCGTCGCCCTGAACATCGACGTCATCGTGCCCTTCATCGAGCGCGTGTTCGGCGTGCACTTCCTCGACAAGAGCATCTATTTCATCAGCGAGATCCCGTCCGAGCTGCTGTGGAGCGACGTCGCGCGCATCGGCGGCACGGCCGTGCTGCTGGCCTTCGTCGCCACGCTGTATCCGAGCTGGTCGGCGGCGCGCGTGCATCCGGCCGAGGCGCTGCGCTACGAGTGAGCGGCCTGGCCGCGGCGCCGCACATCGATATGCGCGAAACCTTTTAAGGAAAACGACATATCGAAGCATGAAAGCATTCGTTCCGGCGCGCGCGCGCCGGCGGTAGTCTTGATCGACCCTCATCGATCCCGGACCGAACATGAATGTCTTATTGCTGGGCGGAAGCCCCTCCGCGCCGTCGACGACCTGGCGCCTGCTGCAACTGGTCGGCGAGCGCCTGGCGCTGCCGGGCCACCGGACGCAGGCGCTGCAGGTGCGCGAATTGCCGGCCGTGGCGCTGCTGCGCGCCGACTTGCACGATCCCGCGCTGGCCCATGCGCTGGCGCAGGTGGCCCAGGCCGATGCCGTGGTCGTCGGCACCCCCGTCTATAAAGCCTCGTTCAGCGGGATCCTGAAGACCTTCCTCGACCTGCTGCCGCAGGACGGCCTGGTTGGCAAGCTGGTGCTGCCGCTGGCCACCGGCGGCAGCCAGTCGCACATGCTGGCGCTGGACTATGCGCTGCGCCCCGTGCTGGCCTCGCTGGCACCGCGCCACGTCCTGCCGAGCATCTACGCCACCTCCGCGCAACTGCCCTGGGACCCCGAGCGCGGCCTGCTGCCGGCGCCGGCCATCGGCGCGCGCATCGACGCCGGCGTCGCGCAGCTCGTGCACGAACTGCAGCAGCTGGCGCAGCACCGGGCGGTGCAGGCCGCCAGGCCTGCCGGCGCGCACCTCGCCGTCTCCATCCCCGCCTGACCCACCACCACGCCAAGAAAGGATCCGCCCATGAGCGACCATCCGCACCACGCGCGCCAGCGGCGCCGCACGCTCGGCCTGTTGTATGCCGCCACGCTTTCCACCTTCGCCACCGTCGCCGGCGGCATGCCGCGCGCCATGGCGGCCGGCGGCCTGCGCGAGGTCCGTATCGGCTACCAGAAATACGGCACGCTGACCCTGCTCAAGGGCCGCGGCACGCTGGAGAAGCGCCTGGCCGCGCAGGACGTCAGCGTGCGCTGGACCGAGTTCCCCGCCGGCCCGGCGCTGCTCGAGGGCCTGAACGTGGGCAGCATCGATTTCGGCACCGTGGGCGAGGCCCCGCCGATCTTCGCCCAGGCTGCCGGCGCGGACCTGGTCTACGTCGGCAACGAGCCGCCGTCGCCGGCCTCGGAAGCGATCGTCGTGCCGCAGGGGTCGCCGCTGCGTGGCCTGGCCGAGCTGAAAGGCAGGAAGGTCGCGCTGAACAAGGGCTCGAACGTGCATTACCTGCTGGTCAAGGCGCTGGAAAAAGCCGGTGTCGGCTACGGCCAGATCCAGCCGGTCTACCTGCCGCCGGCCGAGGCGCGCGCCGCCTTCGAGCGCGGCGCCGTCGATGCCTGGGCGATCTGGGACCCGTTCCTGGCCGCGGCCCAGACGCAGGTCGGCGCGCGCGTGCTGGCCGACGGCACCGGGCTGGTGGCGAACCACCAGTTCTACCTGGCCGCGCGTTCCTTCGCCCTGCAGCACGGCGACGTCGTGCGCATCCTCGTCGACGAACTGGCGCAGGTCGATGCCTGGGGCAAGGCGCATCCGCGCGAAGTGGCGGCGATCCTCGCCGGCCAGACCGGTTTGCCGCTCGAGGCGGTGGCGCTGGCGGCCTCGCGCTATGCCTACGGCGTCAGGCCCGTCACGCCGGACGTGCTGGCCGCGCAGCAGAAGATCGCCGACGCCTTCCATGGCCTGAAACTGATCCCCAGGCCGATCGCCGTGCGCGATGCGCAGCCGCCGGCGCAACTCCTCAACCAATTGCTCGCGAAGGACTAATGCGATGACGACCCTGAGCACGCCGAACGTCTTCTGGTTCCTGCCCACCCACGGCGACAGCCGCTACCTCGGCACCAGCCGCGGCGCGCGCGCGGTCGATGCCGACTACCTGCGCCAGGTCGCGGTGGCGGCCGACACGCTCGGCTACGACGGCGTGTTGCTGCCCACCGGCCGCTCCTGCGAGGACCCATGGATCGTGGCCTCGTCGCTGATCCATGCGACCAGCAGGCTGAAATTCCTCGTCGCGATCCGCCCGGGCCTGTCCACGCCGGGCCTGTCGGTGCGCATGGCCTCCACCTTCGACCGGCTGTCGAACGGACGCCTCCTGATCAACGTGGTCACCGGCGGCGACCAGGGCGAGCTGGAAGCCGACGGCCTGTTCGCCGACCACGCCACGCGCTACGACATTTCCGACGAATTCATCCGTATCTGGCGCGCCGCGATGGCGGGCGAGGGCGGCGACAAGGGGTTCGACTTCGCGGGCGCCCACCTGACCGTGAAAGGCGCGCGCACGCTGTACCCGCCGGTGCAGAAGCCCCATCCGCCGCTGTACTTCGGCGGCTCGTCGGAGGCGGCGCACGCGCTGGCGGCCGAGCAGATGGACGTCTACCTGACCTGGGGCGAGCCGCCGGCGGCGGTGGCCGACAAGATCGCCGACATCCGCGCGCGCGCCGCGCGCCACGGCCGCACGCTGCGTTTCGGGATCCGCCTGCACGTGATCGTGCGCGAGACGAACGAGGAAGCCTGGCGCGCCGCCGACGAGCTGATCAAGCACCTGGACGACGATGTCATCGCCAGGGCGCAGGCCGCGTTCGCCAGGATGGATTCGGTGGGACAGCAGCGCATGGCCGCGCTGCACGGCGGGCGGCGCGACAAGCTCGAAGTGTCGCCCAACCTGTGGGCCGGCGTGGGGCTGGTGCGCGGCGGCGCCGGCACGGCACTGGTGGGCGATCCGCAGACGGTGGCCGCGCGCATGCGCGAATATGCCGACCTCGGCATCGAGACCTTCATCCTGTCCGGCTATCCGCACCTGGAAGAGTCGTACCGCTTCGCCGAACTGGTGTTCCCGCTGCTGGGAAAAGGGAAGGCGCAGGGTGAGGTGTCGATCACCGGGCCGTTCGGCGAGGTGATGGCCAGCGACATCGTGCCGAAGAAGGTGGCGTGATGACGGGCGCAACGACACAGGCGGCGCCGCGCGTGCGCAAGCCGGCGCGTGCCCGGCCGGCGCCGGCATCCGGCCGCGCGGCGGCCGTACTGGCGCCGCTCGCGCCCTGGGCGCTGCCGGTGCTGCTGGTCGCCGGCTGGCAGGTGGCGGCGCAGGCCGGCTGGCTGTCCAGCCGCATCCTGCCCGCGCCGTCGGCGGTGGCGCAGGCGGCCCTGGCGCTGGCCGAATCGGGCGAGCTGTGGACGCACCTGCGCGTGAGCCTGTGGCGCGCGCTGGCCGGCTTCGGCCTGGGCGGCGCGCTGGGGCTGGTCCTGGGCCTGCTCAACGGCGGCAGCCGGCGCGCGGCCCTGCTCCTGGACACCACCGTGCAGATGGTGCGCAACATCCCGCCACTGGCGTTGATCCCGCTGGTGATCCTGTGGTTCGGCATCGACGAGGCGGCCAAGCTGTTCCTGCTGTCGGTCGGCGTGTTCTTCCCCATCTACCTGAATACCTTCCACGGCATCCGTTCGGTGGACGCCGGCCTGGTCGAGATGGCGCGCAGCTACGGCCTGCGCGGCTGGGCGCTGTACCGCGACGTGATCCTGCCGGGCGCGCTGCCCTCGATCCTGGTCGGGGTGCGCTTTTCGCTGGGCCTCGTGTGGGTGCTGCTGATCGTCGCCGAAACCATTTCGGCCCAGTCCGGCATCGGCTACATGACGATGAATGCGCGCGAATTCCTGCAGACCGATGTCGTGCTGGTCGGCGTGCTGTTGTATGCGTTGCTGGGCAAGGCGGCCGACCTGGCGGCGCGCGGCCTGGAGCGCCATTTCCTGCGCTGGAATCCGGCGTACCGATAAGCGAGGCATCCATGAAACTGAACCCTGTCGAAGACGCCCGCGTCGGCGAGGCGCATGCGCAGGCCACCGGCGCGACGCCGCCGCGCGGCGCCCACCTGGCCCTGCGCCGCCTGGTCAAGCGCCATGCGGGACGCACCGTCCTGGACGGCATCGACCTGAAGGTCGCGCCGGGCGAATTCGTCGCCGTGGTCGGTCGCAGCGGCTGCGGCAAGAGCACGCTGCTGCGCGCCATCGCCGGGCTGGAGGCGCCGGACGGCGGCCAGGTCAAGATCGGCGGCGGCGGCGCGCGTCCCGAAGTGCGCATGATGTTCCAGGAGGCGCGCCTGCTGCCCTGGAAAAGCGTGCTGCGCAATGTCGCGCTGGGCCTGGCCGATGGCGATGCGGCCGCGCAGCTTGCGCTGGCCGGCGTCGGCCTGTGCGAGCGCGCGCACGACTGGCCGGCCGTGCTGTCCGGCGGCCAGCGCCAGCGCGTGGCCCTGGCGCGCGCGCTGGTGCACCGGCCGCAGTTGCTGCTGCTCGACGAACCGTTGGGCGCCCTCGATGCGCTGACCCGCATCGGGATGCAGCAACTGCTCGAGGCGCTGTGGCACGAGCGCGGCTTCACCGCCGTGCTGGTCACGCACGACGTGCCGGAAGCGGTGGTGCTGGCCGACCGCATCCTGCTGGTCGAGGATGGCCGCGTGGCGCTGGACCTGCGCGTGGACCTGCCCAGGCCTCGCCAGCGCGGCAGCGCCGATTTCGGTGCTATCGAGAAACAAGTACTCGACAGGGTGTTGGATATGCATCACAGGCGTCCAGCGGGCGAGGGAATTTGCTGAGCCGATCGCTGTCTACCTGCCTAGCAGATAGCGGACTCTGCTTGCGTGTTCGAAATTAAATTCTGTCAATTATGGCGGGCACGGTACATTCGTTTGTTTGACAGGTAGAAACGATTTGTTTAAGGTCAATTGATCGCCGATGGCGAATTTTCGTTTTGAAAGTCCAACAAAGGATAGGGAGAAACCAGATGAGCGAACGTGCATCCGAAGAGAAGGTCAAGAGCGTCGGCGTCGACAATGACGTCCTGTGCATCGAACTGCTGAACGGCTTGCGCTTGATGGGGCCGCTGCGGACCAATCCCGTCTATCGCGACCCCGTCGTCCCGCCCGCGGAGACGCTGCCGGGCGCCGGCCTGCTGCCGGCAGCGAACTGAGCTTCCTCTCCGCCCCGCGCGTCCGGGCGACGCACGATTGCGCTACCCCGCGGGAGAACACGGACTGATGGGGTTACAATGTTCCCATGAAAATCCGTGTTGCGACCTACAACATCCACAAGGGCGTTTCATCCCTGCGCAGTACGCCCCGCGTGGTAGCGCTCAAGAAGGCCATCGGCGCCTTCGAGGCGGATGTCGTGTTCCTGCAGGAAGTGCAGGGGCGGCATGACCGCTACCAGGCGCGCTATGGCGAGAAAGTGCGCAGCCCTCATCACCACTGGCCCGAGAAATCCCAGCACGAATTCTTTGCCGGGGAAGTGCTGCTGCACTCCGCCTACGGCATGAACGCGGTCTACGACCACGGCCACCACGGCAATGCGCTGCTGTCCAGCTTCCCCATCGAGAACCAGCACAACCACGACGTGTCCGACCACGCGTACGAGCAGCGCGGCATCCTGCATTGCGTGCTGGAGACGGCCGCCGGCAAGGTCCATTGCTACGTGGTGCACCTGGGCCTGTTCGAAGGCAGCCGCCGGCGCCAGACCGATGCCCTGATCAGCGCGGTCAAGGATTCCGCCCGGGACGACGAACCCGTCATCATCGCCGGCGACTTCAACGACTGGCGCAATACGCTGAGCGATTGCCTGCGCGTGAAGCTGGGCGTGGTCGAGGTGTTCGACGAACTGGCCAAGCCGTCGCGCATCGGCGACCTGGTGCGCAATATGGCGGGCCGCGAGCGGCGCCTGGTGCCGGCGCGTACCTTCCCGGCCGCGCTGCCCTGGTTCCGGCTCGACCGCATCTACGTGCGCGGCTTCAAGGTCGAGCACGCCGAAGTGCTGCACGGCCCGCAATGGGCGAAACTGTCGGACCACGCACCGATCCTGGCCAGCCTGCAGCTGGCATAGCCATGCGCGCCGTTGCGTACGTAGCGAACAACGACGTCACCCTGCTCGAAAGCGGCAGCACGTATTTCCCGGCGCTGCTGGCCGCCATCGACGCGGCCGCCACCGAGATCCTGTACGAGACCTATATCTATGCCGAGGACGACCAGGCCCGCGCCGTCACCGACGCGCTGGTGCGCGCGGCGCGGCGCGGCGTCAAGGTGCGCGTGCTGGCCGACTGGTTCGGCACCGGCAACCGCGCCGCCTGCCGCCTGCGCGAGGCGTTCGCGGCCGACTGCGTGCACTACCGCATGTTCAATCCGTGGTTCAAGCGCGGCACCGCGCGCAGCCACCGCAAGATCGCCGTGATCGACCGCGCGCTGGCCTTCGTCGGCGGCATCAATACCAACGACGACGGCCTGCACGACTACGCCCCGCATGCGCCGCTGCCGGCGCCGCGCTGGGATTTCGCCGTCAGCGTGCGCGGGCCGCTGGTGGACGAGATCCATCGCGAGGCGCAGGCCCAGTGGTTGCGCGCCGGCCACCTGCCGATCGTCGGCCGCATCAACCTGTACCGCGAGTTGCGCAAGCCGCCGCCGTCGCAGGGAGACGGACCGATGCGCGCCGGCTTCGTCGTGCGCGACAACCTGCGCAACCGCCGCACGATCATGCGTGCCTACCTGCAGGCGATCGGGCAGTCGCGCAAGCGGGTGCTGATGGCCACGCCGTACTTCGCGCCCGGCCGCAAGTTCCGCGAGGCATTGTGCCGGGCCGCGCAGCGCGGCGTCGACGTGAGCCTGCTGATCGGCGTGGGCGAGTTCCGCATGCAGGATGCGGTGGCCTCGTCGTTCTATCCGCAACTGCTGGCCGCCGGCGTGCGCATCGTCGAATACCGCAAGACCCAGCTGCACGCCAAGGTCGCGGTGGTCGACCACGACTGGGCCACGGTCGGGTCCAGCAATTGCGACGGCCTGTCGCTGTTCGTCAACCAGGAAGCCAACGTCGTCGTGCGCGACGCGGAGTTCGCGGCCACGCTGGCGCGCCAGGTCGAGCGCGGCATCGCCGACGGCGTGGGGGTCTGCATGGACGACCTGCGGCAACTGGGATGGCTACGCCGTTGCGGCCATGAAATGGCCTATCTGCTGTATCGGCTGACGATGCGCATCTTCGCCATCGGTTATGCTTAACCCATTGACGGTCACATGAGCAAGCAGGACGATGATGGAAACCGATAACGTACGGATCGACAAATGGCTGTGGGCGGCGCGCTTCTTCAAGACGCGCTCGCTGGCGGCGGACGCGGTCGAGCGCGGCCGGGTGCGCATCGGCGGCGAACCCGTCAAGCCGGCCCGTTCCGTGAAGGTGGGCGAAAAGATCTTCGTGGATAATGGCTCGACGCGCTGGGAAGTGGTGGTGCTGGACCTGTCCGACAAGCGCGGCCCGGCGCCGGTGGCGCAGGCGCTGTACCGCGAGACCGAGGACAGCGTCGTCAAGCGCGCCAACGACCAGGAGGCGCGCCGCCTGTTCCCCGAACCGGGCAGCACCATCAAGGGCCGCCCCACCAAGCGCGACCGCCGGGCCATCGGCCGCGTCGGCGGCGACGGCGACTATTGAGCGGGGCCGCCGCCCGCCGGCGGCCTTCGCGCCGCGCCGGTCTCTAGAACGGCGCCTCTAAACTTCCCGTTTGACATTTCAAGGCTGGTAGATAATAGTACGAGCGTTCGGATTTTTTCGATTCACGTACGGGTAGCATTATTAACACTCCAGCCAAATCCATGAGCATGCGCAAGGGCGAGATGACGCGAGCGGCGATTCTCGACGTCGCGCTCGAGCTCGCCAGCCGAGACGGCCTCGAGGGCCTGACCATCGGCTTGCTGGCCGACCGGATGAACATGAGCAAGTCGGGCGTGTTCGCGCACTTCGGTTCGCGCGAAGACCTGCAGATCGAAGTGCTCAGGCTCTACCACGGCCGCTTCGAGCAGGAAGTGTTTTTTCCCAGCATCAAGGAAGCCCGCGGCCTGCCGCGCCTCGAAGCGATGTTCAACCGCTGGCTCAAGCGCGTCTCGGTCGAGATCGCGTCGGGCTGCATCTACATCAGCGGCGCCGTCGAGTACGACGACCGCCCGGGCCCGATCCGCGAGGCGCTGGTGGCCATGGTGCGCGCCTGGCAGGAAGCGCTGGTGCGCGGCGCCCAGCAGGCCATCGACTGCGGCGACCTGAAGCCCGGCACCGACGCCCGCCAGCTCGTCTACGAGATGTACGGGCTGGTGCTGGCGGTGCACCACGACGCGCGCTTCCTGCGCCTGCCGGGCACCGTCGAGCGCGCGCACCGCGGCTTCGCGCGCCTGATCGAAGATTACCGCAACCCCAACAGCAAGCAGTGCAGTCAGCCGGAAGCTTCCGCGCTCAAGTAAACCAATATTCACCTCGTCAGGAGATAGACCATGGGTCAGTACGTCGCGCCACTTCGGGATATGCAGTTCGTCCTGCATGAATTCCTCAACGTCACCGAAGAGTTCAAGAACCTGCCTGCCTACCAGGAGATCGATGCCGACATCATCAACCAGGTCCTGGAAGAGGGCGCGAAGTTCACGCAGGAAGTCCTGTTCCCGCTGAACCACAGCGGCGACCGCGAGGGCTGCCATTACGACGCCGCCGGCAAGACCGTGACCACGCCGAAGGGCTTCAAGGAAGCCTACAAGCAGTACGTCGACGGCGGCTGGGCGGCGCTGGCCTGCGATCCGGAATACGGCGGCCAGGGCCTGCCGGTCTCGCTGAACAACTCCTTCTACGAGATGCTGAACTCGTCGAACCAGGCCTGGTCGATGTACCCGGGCCTGTCGCACGGCGCCTACGAGTGCCTGAAGGAGCACGGCACCGACGACCAGAAGAAGTTCTACCTGCCGAAGCTGGTCTCGGGCGAATGGACCGGCACCATGTGCCTGACCGAAGCCCACTGCGGCACCGACCTGGGCCTGCTGCGCTCGAAGGCCGAACCGCAGGCCGACGGCACCTACAAGATCACCGGCTCGAAGATCTTCATCTCGGCCGGCGACCACGACATGGCCGAGAACATCGTCCACCTGGTGCTGGCGCGCCTGCCGGACGCGCCGGAAGGCTCGAAGGGCATCTCGCTGTTCCTGGTGCCGAAGTTCCTGCCGAACGCCGACGGTTCGCTGGGCGAGCGCAACCCGATCTTCTGCGGCGCCATCGAGGAAAAGATGGGCATCCACGGCAACGCCACCTGCCAGATGAACCTGGACGGCGCCGTCGGCACCCTGATCGGCCAGCCGCACAAGGGCCTGCAGGCGATGTTCGTGTTCATGAACGCCGCCCGCCTGGGCGTGGGCATGCAGTCGCTGGGCCTGACCGAAGTCGCCTACCAGAACGCGCTGGCCTACGCCAAGGACCGCATCCAGATGCGCAGCCTGTCGGGCCCGAAGGCGCCGGACAAGCCGGCCGACCCGATCATCGTGCACCCGGACGTGCGGCGCATGCTGCTGACCGCCAAGGCCTACGCCGAAGGCGCGCGCGCGCTGACCTCGTACGTGGCGCTGCAGATCGACCGCGAGCTGAACCACCCGGACGAGGAAGTGCGCAAGGAAGCCGCCGGCGAAGTCGCGCTCTTGACCCCGATCGTCAAGGCCTTCATCACCGACAACGGCTGGATCGCCACGTCGGAAGCGCTGCAGGTGTACGGCGGCCACGGCTACATCAGCGAGTGGGGCATGGAGCAGTACGTGCGCGACGCCCGCATCAACATGATCTACGAAGGCACGAACACCGTGCAGTCGCTGGACCTGCTGGGCCGCAAGATCCTGATGGACAACGGCGCCAAGCTGCGCGCCTTCGGCGAGAAGATCAAGGCCTTCGTGGAAGACAACGGCCTGGACGAGAACCTGTCCGAGTTCGTGACCCCGCTGGGCGAACTGGGCGAGAAGGTCACCAAGCTGACCATGGAAATCGGCATGAAGGCCTTCCAGAACCAGGACGAGGTCGGTGCCGCCGCCGTGCCCTACCTGCGCGTGGCCGGCCACCTGGTGTTCTCCTACTTCTTCGCGCAGATGGCCAAGATCGCGCTGGAGAAGAAGGATTCGGGCGACAAGTTCTACGAGTCGAAGCTGGCCACCGCGCGCTTCTACTTCGCCCGCCTGTACCCGGAAACCGCGATGCTGATCCGCCAGGCGCGCTCGGGCGCATCGAACCTGCTGGCGCTGGACGCGGACCTGTTCTGAGCACGACCATCACGTACCAACGCATACGCTTGCTTCATTGACCCGTCGTCCCGGCGCAGGCCGGGATCCGATTTCGTAGCGCATCGCATCGATTGGGTTCCTGCCTTCGCAGGGACGACGCTCCAACTAGGAATATTGATATGTCCAACTTCATCGTCAAGAAAGTCGCCGTGCTGGGCGCCGGCGTGATGGGCGCGCAGATCGCCGCGCACTGCGTCAACGCCAAGGTGCCGGTCGTGCTGTTCGACCTGCCGGCCAAAGAGGGGAACAAGAACGGCATCGTCCTGAAGGCCATCGAGAACCTGAAAAAGCTGTCGCCGGCCCCGCTGGGCAACAAGGACGACGCCGCGCTGATCGAAGTGGCCAACTACGAGGACAACCTCGACGTGCTGGCCGGCTGCGACCTGATCATCGAAGCCATCGCCGAGCGCATGGACTGGAAGCACGACCTGTACAAGAAGGTCGCGCCGCACATCGGTCCGAACGCGATCTTCGCCTCGAACACCTCGGGCCTGTCGATCGAGAAGCTGGCGGAAGGCTTCGACGCCGAACTGAAGTCGCGCTTCTGCGGCGTGCACTTCTTCAACCCGCCGCGCTACATGCACCTGGTCGAGCTGATCCCGACCGCCGCCACCAGGCCGGAAATCCTCGACCAGCTCGAGACCTTCCTGACCTCGACCCTGGGCAAGGGCGTCGTGCGCGCCAAGGACACCCCGAACTTCATCGCCAACCGCGTCGGCATCTTCGGCATGCTGGCCACCATCGTCGAAGCCGAGAAGTTCGGCCTGTCCGTCGACGTGGTCGACGACCTGACCGGCGCCAAGCTGGGCCGCGCCAAGTCGGGCACTTTCCGCACCGCGGACGTGGTCGGCCTGGACACGATGGGCCATGTGATCAAGACCATGCAGGACAACCTGAAGGACGATCCGTTCTTCGGCGTGTATAAAACCCCGGACGTGCTGGCCAAGCTGGTCGAGAAGGGCGCGCTGGGCCAGAAGACCGGCGCCGGCTTTTATAAAAAGGTCGGCAAGGACATCCTGCGCCTGGACTTCGCCACCGGCGAATACGTGCCGGGCGGCGCCAAGGCCGCCGACATCGTCGGCCGCATCCTGAAAGAGAAGGACCCGGTCAAGAAGTTCAAGGCGATGCGCGAATCGAGCAACCCGCAGGCACAGTTCCTGTGGGCGATCTTCCGCGACGCCTTCCACTACATCGCCTTCCACCTGGAGTCGATCGCCGACAACGCGCGCGACGTCGACTTCGCGATGCGCTGGGGCTTCGGCTGGAGCGTCGGTCCGTTCGAGACCTGGCAGGCCGCCGGCTGGACCCAGATCGCCCAGTGGGTCAAGGAAGACATCGACGCCGGCAAGGCATTGAGCAACGCACCGCTGCCGGACTGGGTGTTCGGCGCGCCCGTCTCGGAGAAGGGCGTGCACACGCCGGAAGGCTCGTACTCGGTGTCGAAGAACGCCTACGTGCCGCTGTCCGACCTGCCGGTGTACCAGCGCCAGCAGTTCCGCGCCCCGGTCGTGGGCCTGGGCGGTGCCGATCCGAAGACCTTTGGCACCACCGTGTTCGAGGACGACTCCGTGCGCCTGTGGCACGCGGACGACGAGGTGCTGGTCATCTCGCTCAAGACCAAGATGCACGTGATCGGCGACGGCGTCATCAAGGGCATCCAGCGCGCCCTGGCGGAAGCCGAGAAGGGCTACAAGGGTGTCGTGATCTGGAATACCGACGCGGCCGAAGGCGGCGCGTTCTCGGCCGGCGCCGACCTGCAATCGGCCCTGCCGGCCTTCATGGCGGGCGGCGCCAAGGCGATGGACCCGATCGTGAAGGAACTGCAGGACACCTTCATGGCCATGAAGTATTCGAACATCCCGGTCGTGGCGGCGGTGGCCGGCCTGGCCCTGGGCGGCGGCTGCGAGATGGCGCTGCACGCAAGCAAGCGCGTGGCCTCGATCGAGTCCTACATCGGCCTGGTCGAAGTGGGCGTCGGCCTGGTGCCGGCCGGCGGCGGCCTGAAGGAAGCGGCGCTGCGCGCGGCCAACGAAGCCAAGGGCAACGACATCCTGCAATTCCTGAAGACCGGCTTCATGAACGCGGCCACCGCGCAAGTGTCGAAGTCGGCGCTGGAAGCGAAGGCCATGGGCTACCTGAAGGAAGACGACGTCATCGTGTTCAACCCGTACGAACTGCTGCACGTGGCGAAGGTCACCGCGCGCGCCATGTTCGATGCCGGCTACCGCGCCCCGGCGCGCCGCCCGGTCACGGTCACCGGCCGCTACGGCTGGGCGACGATCCGCGGCCAGATGGTCAATATGCGCGACGGCGGCTTCATCTCCGCCTACGACTACCACCTGGGCGACACCATCGCCGAGATCGTGAGCGGCGGCGACGTCGACCAGGGCAGCGTGGTGTCCGAGCAGTGGTTGCTGGACATGGAGCGCAAGGCGTTCGTTTCGCTGCTGAACAATCCGAAGACCCAGGAACGGATCATGGGCATGATGCAGACCGGTAAGCCGGTGCGCAACTGATCGCCGCGGATTAAAAGGACTAATGACATGAGCAAACAACTTCAAGACGCATACATCGTCGCAGCGACCCGCACCCCGATCGGCAAGGCGCCGCGCGGCGTGTTCAACAAGACCCGTCCGGACGACCTCCTGATCGCCGCGATCCAGGGCGCCATGGGCCAGGTGCCGAACCTCGATCCGAAACTGATCGTCGACGCCATCATCGGCTGCTCGTTCCCGGAAGCGGAGCAGGGCTTCAACATCGCGCGCCAGGCCGTCGTGATGGCCGGCCTGCCGAACACCATCGGCGGCGTGACCGTCAACCGCTACTGCGCCTCGGGCATCACCGCCCTGGCGATGGCCGCGGACCGCATCCGCGTGGGCGAAGCCGACGTGATGATCGCCGGCGGCGTCGAATCGATGTCGATGGTGCCGATGATGGGCCACCACCCGTCGATCAACATGCGCGTGTTCGAGGACGAGAACGTCGGCCTGGCCTACGGCATGGGCCTGACCGCCGAGAAGGTCGCGACGCAGTGGAAGATCTCGCGCGAAGACCAGGACGCGTTCGGCCTGGAATCGCACCGCAAGGCGGTCGCCGCCCAGCAGGCAGGGTACTTCAAGGACGAGATCACCCCGGTCGAGGCCGTGACCCGCACGCCGAACCTGGCCACCGGCGAGGTCGACGTCAAGCGTCGCCTGGTCGAGCACGACGAAGGCCCGCGCGCCGACGCCAGCCTGGAAGCGATGGCCAAGCTCAAGCCCGTGTTCGCCGCCAAGGGCAGCGTCACCGCCGCGACCTCGTCGCAGATGTCGGATGGCGCGGGCGCGCTGCTGGTCGTCAGCGAGAAGATCCTGAAGGAACACAACCTGACCCCGCTGGCCAAGTTCTCCTCGTTCGCCGTGCGCGGCGTGCCGCCGGAGATCATGGGCATCGGTCCGAAGTTCGCGATCCCCGCGGCCCTGGCCGCCGCCGGCATCACCCAGGACCAGCTGGACTGGATCGAGCTGAACGAAGCCTTCGCCGCCCAGGCGCTGGCCGTGATCCGCGACCTGGACCTGGACACCAGCAAGGTCAACCCGATGGGCGGCGCGATCGCCCTGGGCCACCCGCTGGGCGCGACCGGCGCGATCCGCGCCGCGACCGTCGTGCACGCCCTGCGCCGCAACAACCTGAAGTACGGCATGGTGACCATGTGCGTCGGCGCCGGCATGGGCGCGGCGGGCATCATCGAGCGCGTGTGATCGTCGCTTAGCCAATGGAAGGGTGGGTACGGTTCGCCGTACCCACCCTTTTTCGTAGGGTGGGCGGGCGCCTGGCTGGCGCCGCCGTCCACGCGTTCACCGGACGCACCACAACGAACAACCGGAGACCCAGATGGAAATCCTGACCACCACATCCGACGGCATCCTGACCATCGCCTTCAACCGCCCCGAGCGCAAGAACGCCATCACCGGCGCCATGTACACGACGATGGCGAACGCCCTGCGCGACGCCGAGGGCGACAGCGGCGTGCGCGCCATCCTGATCGTCGGCAAGCCGGAGATCTTCACCGCCGGCAACGACCTGGACGACTTCCTGAACAACGTCGGCGCCGGTTCGATGACGGAAGACCGCCCGGTATTCCAGTTCATGCGCGCGCTCGAAGGCTGCACCAAGCCGGTGGTGGCCGCCGTCGCCGGCATGGCCGTCGGCATCGGCACCACGATGCTGATGCACTGCGACCTGGTCTACGCGGCCGACAACGCGAAATTCTCGATGCCGTTCGCGCAGCTGGGCCTGTGCCCGGAATTCGCCTCGTCGCTGCTGGTGCCGCAGGCGGCCGGCTACACGCGCGCGGCCGAGAAGCTGATGCTGGGCGAAGCCTTCCCGGCCCAGGAAGCGTTCGAGATGGGCATCGTGGCGAAGGTGCTGCCGGCCGCCGAACTGCTGGCCTTCGCGCAGGGCCAGGCCGCCAAGCTGGTCAGGCTGCCGGCCGCCTCGATCCGCACGACCAAGGCGCTGATGAAGCGCGCGCGCGCCGCGCTGGTGGCGGACACCATCGCGGTGGAGAACGAGCGCTTCGGCGCGATGCTGACGGGTGGCGAGGCCAAGGAAGCGTTCACGGCGTTCTTCGAAAAGCGCAAGCCGGACTTCAGCAAGTTCGATTGACGCCCGTGCAGGCTGCTAGAGCCTGATGGAATGCGGGCGCGGCTTCTGCCAGCCCGCTTCGCCATGGCTGGCGACGAAGCAGACTGTCAACTGGGCCATGCCGAGGCTCGTGAAATGGACCAGGGATATCGCGTCGGATCTGCTACGGGTGATGAACCAGTGGGCGTCGCCGTGCGCCAACCCCGGCGTGGCGACGCGATGCACCAGCAGGTCCGCGTCGGCGCGCGGGACGAGGGCGACTCGCAACGTGGCGTCGGCCATGTTCGTGGTCTGGTAGAGGATGGCCATCTGTCCGATCCCCTCCCTTAATGCGTGAACGCCGCGATCGGGCGATTGCGCGCGACGCTCCAGCCCGTCGATGGCGGCGTGGCCGTCCTGGCGCCGTCGCGCTGCGCCGCATAGGTCCACAGGATCTCCGTGAAGTGCAGCTTGAACTGTTCCGTCGGCACGCCGTCGGACGTCGCCTGCATCTGGATTTCGCCGATGAGCGCATCGCGCAGCGCGATCGTCATGACGATTTCCGCCACCGTGCCCCGGGTGCGGCAGAGGTGGAGCCGGGTCGGCTGTTGCGCGCCCTGGCCGAGCGGCTTGGCGCGCAGGCAATGGTCGTAGAACGTGAGCGACAGGCCGTCGATGTGCTTGACGCAGGTGTACTCGGTAATGATCGGGCGGCCCGACGTGCGGGCGGCATTGCTGACGTCCGTCGTGATCTGTTGCTTCATGCCCTGGTGCAGCGATACCAGTTCGATGCACGGGCCGACCGCCAGGCCGTCGGCCAGCGTGCCGCTGCGGTCGTCCTCGGCGCCGACGATGCCCGGATCGCCGGGTTCCAGCAGGATGAAGTTCATGGCGCCTCCTCGATAGGGGGGGATGGGTCGATGTTGCTCATCAGCATATCAGGAGAGGAGTCGCCCCGGTAGGTCCGTCGATGCGGCAGCGCCCGATTCATCGCGTCAGGCGTTTGCGTCAGCGCAAACCCATGACCTCGCCGCGGCCAAGAATGGTGGATGGCGGTTCCGCGGCACCGTCCATGCCGGGCCCTGCCGTGTATCGTGACGCGCGAGGGATGCGCTACAGTGGCGTCTGGAGACAGGAGGAATCATGGAATACGAGATCAAGCTGGCCGTCGACGCGGCCAGTGCCGCCCAGATCAAGAAGACCCCGGCGCTGCGCGCCAACGCGGTGTCCAGGCCGCACGACGAGGAACACGTCGACCGCTATTTCGACACTGGCGCCTTCGACCTGTGGAAGCATGGCTACGCCCTGCGCGTGCGCAGCGCCGGCGCGCGCCACGTGCAGACGCTCAAGGGGGGCGGCAGCGCGCTGGCCGGCATGCACCAGCGCACCGAGCTGGAAGCGGAGGTCGCCTCGGAGGCGCCCGACCTCGCCCTCTTCGTCGAGCAGCTCGACGCCGTCCTGCCCGACCTGGCGCGCCGCAACGGCGGCCTGCACCTGGCGGAAGAACCGGTGTTCGTGAACCGCACCAAGCGCACCAGCTGGATGCTGGCGCTGCCGGACGGCACCCACGTCGAGGTCGCGCTCGACGTGGGCGAGCTGCAGCACGGCGAGCGCACGGCGCAGGTGCGCGAACTGGAACTCGAGGTCAAGGATGGCGACCCGGCGCGCCTGTACGAACTGGCGCAGCAGGTGCACCAGGCGCTCCCGGTGCGCATCGAGAACGTCAGCAAGGCCGAGCGCGGCTATGCGCTGGCGGGCGAGGACAAGCCGCAGGCCGTCAAGGCCATGCCGGTCGGCCTGGAGCGCCGGGCCAGCCTGGGCGACGCGCTGGGCGCGATCGTCGGCAACTGCCTGCAGCAAATGCAGGCCAACGTGCCCGCGGTGCAGGCGGGCAGCGTCGAGGGCCTGCACCAGATGCGCGTGGGCCTGCGCCGCATGCGCGCCGCGCTGGCAATGGTGCGCGGCATGCTCCAGCTGCCCGAGCCGCTGGCCGGCGACATCGACTGGCTGGCGGGCGAACTGGGCGACGCGCGCAACTGGGACGTGTTCCTCGCCGCCGTGCTGCCGTCCCTGCCGCTGACGGAGGCGCACCAGCCGGCGCTGGCACGCGTGCAAGCCGCCGCGCGCGAGGAAGCCGAGCGCCACCGCGCCAGGGTGCGCGCGGCGATCGCCAGCCCGCGCTACACGGGCATGATGCTGGCGCTCGGCGGCTGGATCGCCGGCAAGGGCTGGCGGCCGGCCGGCCTGCCGCAGGACGCGGGCCTGCCGCCCGATCCGCTGGCGCAGAAGGTACGCAAGTCGGCGCCGCAACTGGTGCAGCACGCGTCCGCGCGCGTGCGCAAGCGCGCCCGCGGCTACGACCTGGCGCAGCCGGAAGCCCTGCACAAGGTGCGCATCGCGGCCAAGAAGGAACGCTACGCGCGCGAGTTCTTCGCCGCGCTGGAACACGGCAAGCGCGCGACGCGCCGCCACGACCTGCTGGCGGACATGCAGGACGAGCTGGGCGAGATCAACGACGCCTTCGTGGCGCGCGAACTGGTGGCGCAACTGCGCGATCGCGTGCCGCAGGAAGCCGGGCTGCTGGGCTTCATCGACGGCGTGCTGGCGATGCGGGCGCTGGACGCGGTGCCGCGCGCCGGCCGGCACGTCAAGCGGCGGCTGCGCGCGAAGGCGGCGTGCTGACCACGCCAGCGGGAATTGGTGCCGGTATGTTTCCCGACCGCCGGCGCCGGTAGGGCGGAAGATCCGCCTTCGCTCTTTTCCCTAGGAGCGAGGCATATTCTGACGCCTGAATGTGACATCCGTTTGACCGCATTGTGACACTCGTGTGATGCCGGTACGCTCCCGACCTCATGGCGCGCTGGCCGTTCCCGCGAGGCCCGGCTTCAGGCGGGCGCTCCACTTGCCCAGCAGTCCGGCCAGCGTCGGCGTGCGCCGCGGCGCCGGCGCGAACAGGGCGACGGCGGCCTGCAGGGCCTTGTCGTCGCCGGTGCCGAAGGTGCGCGTCGATTCGACCGGGCTGCGCGGCGCCTGCGGCTCGGCCGTTGCCGCTGCCGTTGCCGTCGCCGTTGCCGTTGCCGTTGCCGATCCCGGCGCCGGGACCGCAGCGGTGGCCGCCGGCAGGTGCCGGGCCAGGTCGGCTTCGCGCACCAGCAGTCCCGCGTCGGCGCCGGCCGTGGGCGCGACCACGATGTCGGGCGTCACGCCCTGCGCCTGGATCGCGTGGCCGCCCGGCGTGAAGTAGCGTGCGACGGTGAACTTGATGCCGTCGTCGGCGCCCAGCGGAATCACCGACTGGATCGAACCCTTGCCGAAGGTCTGCGTGCCGATGACGGTGGCGCGGCCGTGGTCCTGCAAGGCGCCGGCGACGAGTTCCGCCGACGAGGCGGAGGCGCCGTTGACCAGCACGGCGAGCGGCACGGTGCGGGTCCAGGCGGGCAGGCCGGCCAGCACGTCGGCCTCGTTCGGCGCACGGTAGTAGCGCGGGTCGGCGGTGACGGTGGCGGTGCCCCCGCCTTCGCGGCCGCGCGCCGTGAACACCACGCTGCCCGGCGGCAGGAAGGCGCCGGCGACGGCGACGGCGGCCGCCACCAGGCCGCCCGGATCGTTGCGCAGGTCGAGCACGACGGCGCGCGGCGGCGCCTTGCCGTCCAGGCCCGCCAGGGCCGCGGCCAGGTCGGCGCCGGTGGCGCCGCCGAATTCGGTGATGCGGATCCAGGCCAGTCCGGGCGCCGCCATGCGCGTGCGCACGGTCGCGTCGTGCAGCGCCGCGCGCGCGATGCGCAACACGCGCTGCCTGCCGCCATGGACGACGCCGACCGTCACCGTGCTGCCGGGCGTGCCGCGCATGCGCCGCGCCACGTCCTCGCGCGCCTGGCCGATGGTGGCGACGCCGTCGACCGAGGCGATGACGTCGCCGCCCGCGATGCCGGCGCGTTCGGCCGGCGAGCCCTCGGCGACGGCCACGACGCGCAACTGGTCGCGGTCGTCCTCGACCTCGATGCCGATGCCCACGTATTCGCCGGCATCCGCGCGCTGCATGTCGAGCATCGCCTCCTTGTCCAGGTAGCGCGAATGCGGGTCGAGCGAGGCCAGCATGCCGGACAGCGCGCCTTCGAACAGCGCCTCGTCGTCGGTCTGGCCGACGTAGTTGTGCTTGATCAGGGCATACGCCGCCAGCAGCTTCTCGACCTGCGCATCGGGCAGCGCGATCGGCGCCGGTCCGGCCTGGGCTTGCGGCGCCTGCGGCGCGGTGGCTGCGGTGACTGCGCGGGCGCCGGGCAGGCAGGCCAGCGACAGGGCGACGGCGGCGGCCGCACCGCGCGTCAATTTCCAGCGCATCGTCATTCTCATGGTCGTCCTTTCGTTCGTGTCGGAACGATTGTGGGGCGCGCACCCGTTAACCGGCGTAGGCGGCGGTAAATCGATGTCAAGGAATGGCGTGAATGCGTAACAGGATGTCAATGGCGAAGCAGGCAAGCCCCGTATTGACGGCGATTTTTTCTTTTCCAACGAGAAAAAAGCTCCGATAATCGTCGTTTTAGGGCCCGCTCGGCCACGACAGGAGATGCCAGTGCAAGACCACGACCAGGACCGATTCCCACATCAAGGCAAGGACAATGGCGGCGACCAGCCCGCCAGCCCGTCGCGCCGCCGCATCTTCCAGGCCGCCGCCGCGGTGGGCCTGGCGAGCGGCGCGGCGCAGGCCGCGGAAAAAGCGCCGGCGAAGGCCGCGGCGAAGCCGGCCGCCGGCTCGCTCGACGCCAAGCTCAAGGCGCATGTCAAGAACGTGGTCGTGATCTACCTCGAAAACCGCAGCTTCAACAACCTGTTCGCCGACTTCCCGGGCCTGGCCCAGCCGCTGTCGGCCGTGCCGGCCGCCGCCGCCGTGCAGAAGGACCGCGACGGCACGCCGCTGGCGGAACTGCCGAAGATCTGGGGCGGCATGGTGCCGGCGCGCCAGAACCTGGGCGGCAAGGACTACGCCATCAAGGAAGACGACATCCAGCACCTGCCGAACGCGCCGTTCAGGCTGGCCGATGCCGAGGGCAAGCCGCTGCCGGAAGGGATCATCACGCGCGACCTGGTGCACGCCTTCTATCACAACCAGATGCAGATCAACGGCGGCAAGAACGACGGCTTCGTCGCCTGGGGCGACAGCGGCGCGCTGGTGATGGGCCGCTACGGCGAGACGTCGAAGAACCTGGGCCTGTGGCAGATCGCGCGCGAGTACACGCTGTGCGACAACTTCTTCATGGCGGCCTTCGGCGGTTCCTACCTGAACCACCAGTTCCTGATCAGCGGCCGCGTGCCGGAATACTTCAACGCGGCCCAGACCCCGGCCAAGCGCAAGATCGCCGTGCTCGACGATGGCCCGCATGGCACGCGCCTGGCGCTGGCGCCGGACTCGCCGAAGTCGGCGCTGGAGGGCAAGCCGAAGTTCGTCAACAACGGCGCGATCACGCCGGACGGCTATGCGGTCAACACGATGGCGCCGCCGTACCAGCCGAGCTGGGTGCGTCCGGCCCCGGGCGGCGACGCGCAACTGGCCGACCCGCAGGATCCGTCGACGCTGCCGCCGCAGACCTACGACACCATCGGCGACCTGCTGAGCAGGAAGGGCGTCGACTGGGCCTGGTACGGCGGCGCCTGGCAGGCGGCGCTGGACGGCCGCGGCGAAGGCGCGCGCCCGAACTTCCAGTTCCACCACCAGCCGTTCAACTACTTCCGGCAATTCGCGCCGGGCACCGAGGCGCGCAGGCAGCACCTGCGCGACGGCGGCCTGGGCGACAGCCCGATCTCGAACAAGTTCATCGCCGACGCCGTCGCCGGCAAGCTGCCGGCCGTGGCGTTCTACAAGCCGCAGGGCAACCTGAACCTGCACGCGGGCTATTCCGACGTCGAGTCGGGCGATGCGCACGTCGCCAACGTGATCGAGCACCTGAAAAAGTCGCCGCAGTGGAAGGACATGGTCGTCGTCATCACCTTCGACGAGAACGGCGGCTGGTGGGACCACGTGGCGCCGCCCAAGGGCGATCGCTGGGGCCCCGGTTCGCGCATCCCGGCGATCGTCGTGTCGCCGCATGCGAAGAAGGGCGCCGTCGACCACAACTTCTACGACACCACGTCGATCATGCGCTTCATCACGCGCCTGCACGGCCTGCCGCTGCTGGACAGCCTGGCCGCGCGCGACGCCGCGTTCGCGCAGCGCGGGGCGCGGGGCCCGGGCGACCTGACGGGCACGCTGAGCTTCCGCTGACGCGGGCGGCGACACCGTCCGGCATCGCGAAACGGCCCTGCGGGGCCGTTTTTTTTGGCGCTGTTCGCGTTCATTGTGCGAACCATCCGCTGCGCTGGCAGTCTCACCCATTGTCGAGGTAACTCATGGGGAGGCAGCAATGCAGGCTCTGGCGTTCGACGACGTGATTGCCGTACTCGAAGCGTTACCGCTGTGCAC
>NZ_CAJYEB010000018.1 GCF_913773735.1 uncultured Massilia sp. | reverse complement strand
TCAGCCCGGCGATGCGGTCGGCGTTCATGTCCATGCCATAGACTTCCCAGTCGGTGGTCTCGAGGATGCGCTTGGACAGGTGGTGGCCGATGAAGCCGTTGACGCCGAGGATGAGGACTTTTTTCATATTCAACTTTCGTAAACGGACATCGCGGACAGGCAGGCGCCGAAGGGCATGGGGCTGGCAGGAGGCTGACGCCGGATCGGCCGGATGCGGCGGCCGCGCGTCTGGAACTGCGAGGACGACTGGCTGGAGCGATGCGTGATAAAGACATCGCCATTGTGAAGGAAAATGCCTGTCGGAAACCAGACGGGAACATTACATTTACGTAAGGTTGAGCAGTTCCAGCGCCGCTCGCGCCACCCGTTCCGGCGCGACGCCATCGAGGCAGCCATGGTGACCGGCCGGACAGGCGCGGCTGCGGCAGAAGCGGCAGGGCACGTCGGCGAACAGCACCCGGTTCGGCACCGCCCATGGCGTCGTGTGCGGTTCGGTCAGCGCATACAGGTCGACCAGCGGCGTGCCGACGGCCGCGGCGATGTGGGCCGGGGCGCCGTGGCTGGCGATGGCGAGCGTGGCCAGTTGCAGCGCGGCGCCCAGTTCGCCCAGGCCCAGCCGTCCCGCCAGCGACAGCGCTGGCACGCCGGCCGCGCGCGCGATGCCGTCCACCTGCGGCGTTTGCGCGGCGCTGCCGGCCAGCACCAGCGGCCATCCGGGCGCCCGCGCCAGCAGCCGCAGCAGCCGCGCCCAATGCGCGGGCGGATACGCGCGCGCGGGAGCGCCCGCGCCGGGATGCAGCAGCAGCCATGGGCGACCGGGATCGACGCCGGCCGCGCGCAGGCGGCCGCGCACGGCGTCCACGTCGCGCTGGCGCGGCGCGAACGACAGCCGCTGGTCCGCGCTCGCGCAGCCGGCATGGCGCGCCAGCGCCAGCTGGCGCTGCACCTCGTGGCGCACCATCGGTGTCGGCTCGGGATCGGGAATCCAGTGGTGCGGCATGTAGCGGGTGTCCCCGCGTCCATCTCCGTGCCCATAGTCGCGCCCATCGTCGCGACGATACGCCAGGCACAGCGGGATGCCGGCGCGGCGGCACAGGCGGGCCGCCGGCCGCGCATCCTGCAGGCAGGCGCCGAAGACGATGGCGGCGTCGAAGCGGCGCGCGGCCAGCGTCGTGGCCAGCGCCTCGTCCGGCGGCCACGGCAGGCGCGCCGCGATGGCGTCGTCGAGTTCCGGGATGAAGGGCAGGGCGGCCACGCCCGCCGGCGGGCCGAGCAGCGTCAGGCTGCGCCCCGGCGCGGCGCCGTGCAGGGCCCGCATGGCTGGCGTACTCAGCAGTACGCCGGCCAGGGAATCGAGGCGCACGCACAGGATGCGGCGCGCGGTCGCCCAGCGGCCGGCGAGGTCGCCGCCGCGCGCGCCGGCACCATTCACGCCAGCTCTCCATGGCTGGCGATCAGCACGGCGGCCGCGTACAGGTCGGGCGCCATGCGCGTCGGGATGCGGCGCGGGCCCAGCCGCCATTCGGTTTCCTTGCCGTTGTCCAGCAGGATGGTGCGGCAGCCGGCCCGGTTGCCCGCTTCGACGTCGTGCAGCGTGGCACCGACCATCCACGAGGCGCGCAGGTCGATGCCGTGCTCGCGGGACGCCTCGAGCAGCAGGCCGGGCCGCGGCTTGCGGCAGTGGCAGTCGACGGCGTAGGCGGCCACGCTGCCGTCCGGGTGGTGCGGGCAATAGTACAGGCCGTCCAGCGCCAGCCGCTCGCGGAACAGCAGGTCGTGCAGGCGGTCGGCGATGCCTTCCGTGGCGGCTGCGGCAAGGCGCCCGAAGGCGATGCCGTCGAGGGTGCCCACGATGAACAGGCGGTAGTCGAGCCGCGCCAGCAGGCGCAGCGCCGCGCCGGCGCCGTGGCACAGCATGAGGCGGCGCGCGATGTCGCAGGGCGGCGCTCCGGAGGGTGCGCCAGGGGATGCGGCAGGGGATGCGGCAGGAGATGCATTCCGGAGTGCGTTCGGGAACGCGTCCGGAGGCGTGGCGGCGGCGGCGGGCAGGCCCTCGGCCAGCGCGCCGTCCATGTCGAGGAAGATGGCTTTCATGCGCGGTTCGACCGCGCCTGCCCCGGCTGGTTCAGGCGAGCGCGACGGGCTTGAACCTGGATCAAGCCCGGCGCGTCCGGGTCAGGGCTTGCGCTTGAAGCCGGTGTCGTCGTCCATGTTCTCGTCGCCGTTCAGCTTGTTGGCGTAGCCCGGGCTGCGCGGGTAGCCGCCGGCGGCGTCGTTCGACTTGTGCACGTCCGGGCCGTGTTCGGCGCCGTCGGGGCCGGTCTGCGAGCCGGCGCGGTCGACGCTGCCGGCGCCCGGCTTGCCCGGCGAGCGCGGCAGGCCGCCGGCCACGTCGTTCGACGCATGCACGCCGCCGACGTCCGAATGCTGGTTCGCCATCGAGCGCGAGCCGGACACGTCGAGCTGGGTATTGCCGCGCTGGGCTTCCTGGCCGGCCTGGTCGCCGCTGCGGTTGCCTTCCCGCTTCCAGCTGTCCGGTCCCGGCATGCCGCCGCCGTCCGAGACGAAGCGGCGCGGGCGGTCTTGCGACTGGCGGTTGCCCATCGATCCCTGCGGCGACTGCGCCGGCGTGCCGGCACGCGGACCCTGCATGCCGCCGCCGCTGGTCGACGATTGCCGGTGGCCGCGTTCGATGTCCTGCTGCAGGTCCACGCCCTCGTGCCGGTCGCGCCGGCCCACCGGCTGGTCGAGCAGGCCATAGGCGCCGGATTTCTGCTGCATCTGGCGGTCGTGGCTGTCGGTGACGCCCTGTACGGTGCCGGAACCGCCGTTGATCTGGGTTTCCATCGAGCCACCCGGGATCGCGGTGCCGTCGTCGCCCTTGCTGCGGTCGTAGGCGCCGCCGACGAGGTCCTGGCCGGCGCGGCCCTGGCTGCCCATGATGTCGCGCTGCTGGTTGCCCTGGTGGGCGCCCAGGCCCTGCGGGTAGGTATGGTCGAGCGGCTGGTTGCTGCCGGCCGTCTTGCCGGTCGCGCCCGGGGTGTCCTTGTCGTTGGCGCCGTTGTCCGTCTGGTTGTTGATGCTGCTGCGCTGGTTCGCGTCCATGATCGTCTCCTTGCGTGCTGGATCGATGCGGGCCGTGCCCGCTTCACAAGGGAATGATGCGCGCCGGTGGGCGAATCCAGTATAGGAAGACGCAGCGGGTATATGTAGGACGAATACTGACGAGTGTTTATTACCGGAAGTAGAATTTCGCCAGTGCATTTTCTGTATCGCGTAATCCTACAAAGTCATCTGAAATGCTCCTATAGTCTCAGCCATCCCGCATGCCTAAGATGTTTTCCGTCCGATGCTCAACGGTGCTACCGGCGACATTGGCAGGCCTGCCGCAGGACGCGGCGGTTTTTATCGCGAAGAGGAGAGACTTACCATGGCATCGAACAACCAGGGCAACAAGCAGAGCAGCGGCACCAAGAATCGCGGTTTCGCATCGATGGATCCGGAGCGCCAGCGCCAGATCGCCAGCCAGGGCGGCAAGGCGGCGCACGAGAAGGGCACCGCCCACGAGTTCACCTCGGAAGAGGCGCGCCGTGCCGGCAGCATGAGCCACGGCAACCGCCAGTCGGCCAATAGTTCGTCGTCGCGCAGCTCGTCGAAGGGCAACAAGCAGTGATGCCGGGCGCGGCGGGGCGGCGGCGCCGCCCGGTCCGCTCGAGGGACGGTACGGGGAGCCTGCGGGCTCCCCGTTTTGCTTTTCTTTCACACATTTCCGATATGGGATGCGGTAGAATCGCCGGGCTTTCAACCACCCATTTACATAGGAACTCGTCGTGAAATCTGCGGTCATTCGTCAAGTCAAGAGCATGTCCATGTCCTGCGACCGGGTCGGCAATCTGCTGCTGGTCAAGTTCGCGAACCACGGCTCTGGCGACGTCTGCATGATCATGCCGGCGTCGATCGTGTTCTTCCTGCTCAAGAACCTGCCGGTCAACCAGGATCCGCAACTGCAGCCGCCGCCGCACGGCCCGCAGATCACCCAGTGGGACTGGGACAGCCCGGCCAACCCGCGCGCCTTCACGGTCAATTGCAAGGTCCTGCCGGGCAAGATCAGCATGACGTTCAACCTGGACCGCAAGCCGGACCTCACCGTCGTCCTCGACCGCAGCAACGTCGAGCTGATGCGCCAGATCCTGCTGGCCTACGCGCCCGAACTGATCGACCTCGACGACTGAGTCCGCTCCGCCGGGGCCCGGGCATGCGCCGGCGGCCGGGCATCGGCTATCATCCCCTTTTCGAACGGTTCCAAAGGATCAGCCATGCCCATCAAAATCAGCCAGCTCTTCGACTCCGGCGCGATCGACGTCGTCGACGCCTCCAGCCCGGCAAGGATCGACCTGAAGCTGCGCAAGGATTCCCACGCCGACATCCACCAGTGGTTCCACTTCCGCCTGCAGGGCGCGCGTGGCCAGGCCTGCACGATGCGCTTCCTGAACGCCGGGCAGGCGACCTATCCGAAGGGCTTCGACGGCTACCAGGCGGTCGCCAGCTACGACACCGAGAACTGGTTCCGCGTGCCGACCAGCTTCGACGGCCAGGTCATGACGATCAACCACACGCCGGAGCGCGACAGCGTCTACTACGCCTACTTCGAGCCGTACACCTGGGAGCGCCACCTGCGCCTGCTGGGCGAGGTGGCCGAGAACCCGGTCGCGCGCGTGCACGACATCGGCAGCACCGTCGACGGCCGCGACATGAACCTGGTCGTGATCGGCAACCCGCAGGCCGAAAAGAAGATCTGGGTGATCGCGCGCCAGCACCCGGGCGAGACGATGGCCGAATGGTTCGTCGAAGGCATGATGGACGCGCTGCTCGACGACGCCAACCCGGTGGCGCGCAAGCTGCTGCAGCGCTGCGTGTTCTACATCGTCCCGAACATGAACCCGGACGGCGCCTACCGCGGCAACCTGCGCACCAACGCGGCCGGCGCCAACCTGAATCGCGAATGGATGACGCCGTCGGCCGAGCGCAGCCCGGAAGTGCTGTGCGTGAAGGAAAAGATCCACGAGACCGGCGTCGACATGTTCTTCGACATCCACGGCGACGAAGCGCTGCCCTACAACTTCGTGGCCGGCAGCGAGATGCTGGCCGACTTCACGCCGGAGCGCCTGGCGTCGCAGAACGCCTTCATCGAACGCTACATGGCGTGCAGCCCGGACTTCCAGAAGACCTACGGCTACGCGGCCAGCAAGTACAACGAGGAACTGCTGACGCTGGCCTCGAAGTACATCGGCCATACCTTCAAATGCCTGTCGCTGACGCTGGAAATGCCGTTCAAGGACAATGCCGACCTGCCGGACGCCTACGTCGGCTGGAACGGCGCCAGGAGCAGCGCGCTGGGCGCGGCGATGCTGCAGCCGATCCTGCTGTCGCTGGACGACTGACACGATGGGCGTCGAGATCGAACGCAAGTTCCTGCCGGCCAACGACGGCTGGCGCGGGCTGGGCACGCCGACCCTGATGCGCCAGGGCTACCTGGTGTCCGATGCGGTGCGCACCGTGCGCGTGCGCATCGAGGGCGAGCGCGCCGTCATCACCGTCAAGGGGAAAAGCACGGGCATCCGCCGCGGCGAATGGGAGTACGAGATTCCCGTGGCGGACGCCGTCGAACTGCTCGACGGCCTGTGCGAGCAGCCGCTGGTCGAGAAGATACGGCACCGCATCGCGCACGCCGGCCACGTCTGGGAAGTCGACGAGTTCCTGGGCCTGAACGCGGGCCTGGTCGTGGCCGAGATCGAGCTGGACGCCGAGGACGAAGCCTTCGACAAGCCCGACTGGATCGGTGCCGAGGTCACGGCCGAGAAGCGCTACACCAATGCCAGCCTGGTGCGCATGCCGTATTCCCGCTGGCCGGACGAGCCGCAACGGCAAGACACGCCATGAGGCCGGCGCGCCGCCGTCTGCTGGCGGGCGCGCTGGCCGTCGCGCTGGCCGGTCCCGGCGCCCTGCCGGCGCGGGCGGCCGGGCCGTACTTTCCGCCGGCCAACGCATGGGAACGCAGGGCGCCGGCCGCGCTGGGCATGGATCCGGCGCGCCTGGCCGAGGCGGTCGCCTGGGCGCAGGCGCACGAGACCGAACGCGCGCGCGACTTCTCCGACCAGCAGCAGACCTTCGGCCAGCCGCTCGGCTCGCTGCCGACGCGGCGCGCGGCAACCAACGGCATCGTCATCTACAAGGGTTACGTCGTGGCCGAGTTCGGCGACACGCAATTCGTCGACCCGACCTATTCCGTGGCCAAGAGCATGCTGGCGACGGTCGCCGGCGTGGCCGTGCGCGACGGCCGGATCGCCGACCTCGACGCGCCGGTCGGGCGCACGGTGCAGGACGGCGGCTACGCGTCGGCGCACAACGCCGCCATCACCTGGAAGCAGCACCTGCAGCAGGAATCCGAGTGGGAAGGCAGCCTGTGGGGCAAGAACGCCGACTTCGTCGGGCGCGCGGCCTTCGGCGCCGGCGAGCGCAAGCCGCGCACGCTGGACGCCCCGGGCGGCCGCTACGAGTACAACGACGTGCGCATCAACCGCTTCGCGCTGTCGCTGCTGCGCGTGTTCGGCAAGAGCGTGCCCGAGGTGTTCCGGCAGGAAGTGATGGACCCGATCGGCGCCTCGAACGGCTGGAAATGGATTCCTTACCACAACAGCTACGTCGAGCTGGACGGCAAGCTCCTGCCATCGGTCAGCGGCGGCACGCGCTGGGGCGGCGGCATGTGGATCGATGCCTGGGACATGGCGCGCTTCGGCTACCTGTGGCTGCGCGGCGGCAACTGGGCCGGACGCCAGATCCTGCCGCCGGACTACGTGAAGGCGGCGCTGGCGCCCAGCGCCCACGGCCCGGACTACGGCTACCTGTTCTGGCTGAACACGCGCGGCAAGAACCTGCCGGGCATGCCGGCCACCGCGTATGCGGCGCTGGGCGCGGGCAACAACGACATCGTCGTGTCGCCCGAGCAGGACCTGGTCGTCGTGTGGCGCTGGCATGCCGGCAATACGGCCGAGTTCAGCAGGCGCGTGGCGGCGGCGATCGGGCGGCGCTGAGCGAAACCTGTCTTAAGGTATAGGAGAGCGCGGGGGGCACATGGTTTACCATTCGGGATGCATGTCCATCATCATTCCACGAGGCCCCGCGCATGACCGACCACGCCACCGACTTCATCCCCGAGGCCCTGCTGGCCGACTCCGCACCGCGCTCCCAGGTCGACCTGGCCACGCGCGGCCACCAGATCTATCCGGTCCTGGGCGCCGACGACATCCGGCGCGTGCGCCGTTTCGCCGTCGAGCGCCGCTGGCACGACGGCGAGACCGTGTTCCGCGCGCTGGTCGATTCGCCCGGCATGGTGCTGGTGCTGGAGGGCGCGCTGTGCTGCAGCCGCACCGATGCGCTCGGCAAGCGGGTCGAGGTCAACGTCTACCAGCCGGGCCAGTTCAGCGGCGAGGTCGCGCAGCTGTCCGGGCGCCCGCCGCTGGCCGACGGCGTGGCCGAGGGCGAGTTGCGCGCGCTGGTGCTCGATCCGGAATCGCTGCGCGCGCTGCTGATGGCCGAAGCCGACCTGGGCGAGCGCGTGATGCGTGCCTTCATCCTGCGCCGCGTGGGCCTGATCGACAACGACCCGGGCGGCCCGATCCTGATCGGCCCGCCGGCCCATGCGGGCACGTTCGAACTCGAGAACTTCCTGTCCCGTAACGCCTATCCGTACACCCGGCGCGATCCGGCGCGCGACCAGGAGGCCGCGCAGCTGGTGCGCGAGCACTGGCGCAACGACGGCGACTGGCCGCTGGTGGCGATGCCGGACGGCTTCGTGCTGAAGAATCCCAGCCTGGCCGAACTCGGCCGCTTCCTCGGCACGCTGCCGCGCCTGGACCGCGAGGCCGTGCACGACGTGCTGGTGGTCGGCGCGGGTCCTGCGGGCCTGGCCACGGCCGTGTACGCCGCCTCGGAGGGCCTGAGCGTGATGGTGCTGGAACAGCGCGCCTACGGCGGCCAGGCCGGCGCCAGCGCGCGCATCGAGAACTTCCTGGGTTTTCCGACCGGGATCTCGGGCCGCGCGCTGGCGGGGCGCTCCTACGTGCAGGCGATCAAGTTCGGCGCCGAGGTCGCCATCCCCGCGCCGGCGATGCGCCTGCTGTGCGGCGAGCGTCCGCTGAAGGTGGAGCTCGACGACGGCAGCTGCCTGCGCGCCCGCACCGTGGTGCTCGCGTCCGGCGCGCGCTACCGCAAGCCGGACCTGCCCGACCTCGCGCGCTACGAGGGCCGCGGGGTCTACTACTGGGCCTCGCCCGTCGAAGGCAAGCTGTGCCGCAAGCAGACGGTGGTGCTGGTCGGCGGCGGCAACTCGGCCGGCCAGGCCGCCGTGTTCCTGTCGGCGCACGCGGAAACCGTGCACCTGATGGTGCGCGGGCCGGGCCTGGAAGCGACGATGTCGAGCTACCTGATCGAGCGCATCGCGGCCGCGCCCAACATCGAGCTGCACACGCACCTGGAGCTGGCCGCGCTGGAAGGCGACGACGCCGGCCTGAACCGCGTGCGCTGCCGCAGCCGCAACGGCGGCGCGCCGGTCGTGTTCGACACGCACCACCTGTTCCTGTTCATCGGCGCCGACCCCAACAGCGACTGGCTGCGCGAATGCGGCGTCGGCCTGGACGACAAGGGGTTCGTGCGGACGGGCGTGGACGCGTGCGGCTCGCATGCGCGGCGCGCGCTCGAAACCAGCGTGGACGGCGTGTTCGCCGTGGGAGACGTGCGCGCCGGCTCGACCAAGCGGGTGGCGGCGGCGGCGGGGGAGGGGGCTGCGGTGGTGTCGCAGATCCACGCGTACCTGGCGGAGCGGACGCAGGCATAAATCCGTCGCCCCGGCGCAGGCCGGGGTCCAAGTTTTACGCGCAATCGAAATGCGTGCAAATTGGGTCCCGGCCTGCGCCGGGACGACGTCGTTTCATGCCGCGTCAGCGGCACCAATGCGGCTTAGTGGAAGTGCTCGTTCCCCGCCGGCGTATCTTCCGGCATTTCCGCATGCACCAGCTCGCCGCTCGGATCGGCGAACAGCGGCGCGCCGCAGTCGTCGCAGTATTCGGCGACGTAGCGTTCGCCGATGCGCTTGACGTGCTTGATGCCGACCTCGTTCAGGTGCTGGACGATGTCCTCGATCGGCGCCAGCGGGCGGTCCGCGCCCGCGCCGCCTTCGATCGGCGTGCCTTCCTCGTCTTCCTGGCCGTACAGCGGCCAGACGATGCCGTACACCACGTCGGAGGACTGGCGCAGCGTGAAGCCGACGCGGTATTCGTCGACCTGGTTGTCGCTGGCTTCGTCGCCGAAGCCGGCCACGACGGCGCGCAGGTCGTTCGGTTCCACCGCCAGCGTATTCGTCAGGTAGTGCACGGCGGCGCGGATCGATACCGGGCGGATGTCCTTGTCGGCTTCGCGGCAGGCGATGTAATAGGCTTCCGGCAACAGCAGCTCGACGCCGCAGCCCGGCAGCAGGCGCGCGATGTTCGGACCGGCCTGGGCGCGCCACTGCTCCAGCGCGTGCTCGCGTTCGGCTTCGAAATTCACATGGTGCTGCGGCTCCTGCCAGCGGAACAGCGGCGCGCCGACCGGCGCGACCACGGCGGCGATCAGGTAGCGCGTATCGGCCAGGAACTGCGAGGTGTCCGGACCCGGCGCGGCCGGCTTGACGTTGCCGCCCTTGTGCGCGGCCTGGGCCAGCTTGTGGGTCAGGGAATACGTCTCGGCATGGGTGCGCGGCAACTGGTCGATCGAGTACAGCGTCGGGGCGATGGCGACCTTGGTGTCGGCGGCCAGCAGGTGGGCCGAGAAGTGGGCGTTCAGCGTGGCCAGGATGTCGTTCGGGATCGTGCCCGACGGAATCGAGAATCGCGTCCAGGCCAGGACCGGCGCGGCGACCAGCAGGGCCTGCCAGCCGATGTCGGCGCCGTCGGCGCCCTGCTCGGTCATGGTCGAGGATTCGCTGACGGCTTCGACGCCATCCATCAGCACGTCGTACACCGCGAGGTCGCCCTTGAACAGGACGTTGAGGGCGGCGTCGATGCTGTCCTGGTGGTTGGTCTTGAGCAGCTTCTGCAACTGCGTGTCGAGGTTGCGTTCCCAGGTCCGTTCTTCAACGCGGCTGGCGGCCTGCACGATGGCGTGGCTGAGGCTGACGAGACGCTGGCTTTCTGCCGATAGTTTGAGTGAGTCTTTGGAGGGGCGACGCATAGCGCTTGGGGAGTCTCTTCGGTAATGATTGAATGCGAAAACGGGATGGCGGACCGACAGTCCGGAGGGTCATGATAAACCCTTATCCCCGCTATTGTAGTTGATTCGGCCACATGCCTGTGACAAGCCGGCAAGAGCCGGGGCCGCCGGGCGAAAGACCATACTTGCAAAATGGTAAAATGCAGCCCATAATGCGAATGGTTATCATTTATATTTCAGGGCGAAGGAAGCGATCATGATGTTGCATATCCCGGGCGTATTGACCCCGGAGCAGGTGGAGAGTCTGCGCGCGCGGATGCGCGACAGCGAGTGGATCGACGGCCGCGCCAGCGTCGGCGCGCAGGGCGCGCAGGTCAAGCGCAACCGCCAGCTGGCGGAAGGCTCGCCGGCGGCGCTCGAGCTGGGGCAGGTGGTCAGCGCGGCGCTGATGAACCACCCGCTGTTCTTCGCCGCGGCGCTGCCGCTGCGCATCCTGCCGCCTTACTTCAACAGCTATGCCGGCGGCGAGCACTATGGCCCCCACGTGGACGGCGCCGTGCGCGCCAACCGCGGCGCCGCGCCGGTGCGCTCGGACGTGTCCTGCACGGTGTTCCTGAGCGATCCGGACGACTACGACGGCGGCGAGCTGACCGTGATCGACACCTACGGCACCCACGAGGTGAAGCTGCCGGCCGGCGACGCGATCGTGTACCCGTCGACCAGCATCCACGAGGTACAGCCGGTGACGCGCGGCGAACGCGTCGCCTCCTTCCTGTGGGTGCAGAGCATGGTGCGCGATTCCTGGCGGCGCACGATGCTGTACGAGCTCGACGCCAACATCCAGGAATTGCGCGCGCAGCACGGCGATACGCCGGCCCTGGTCGGGTTGACGGGGCATTACCACAACCTGTTGCGGCAATGGGCGGAAATGTGAGGGAGGGGTCGGAGCCCGGTTTTGCGGGTGGGCTCTGACCCCGGCGTTCAGCCCACGTAGGGTGGACGGCTTTGCCGTCCACGCGGTGATACGCGACATCCGATCCGTCGAAAACACGGACGACGCCGTATCCGACGCAACGATCATGCCGGTGCTGCCTGAACGCGTGGATGGGAGACCCGTCCACCCTGCCGGGGAAGCGCCGGGCACGTAAAAAAGGCCGGAACCCGCGAGGGTTCCGGCCTTTCCGCTTTCAAGCGGGAATATTACGCTGCCAGCAGCTGGCGCAGCACGAACGGCAGGATGCCGCCATGCTTGTAGTAGTCGACTTCGATCGGGGTGTCGATGCGCAGCAGGACCGAGGTCTTCTTGACCGAGCCGTCGGCGCGGTGGATCACCAGCACGGCCTGCATCTGCGGACGGATCTCGCCTTCCAGGCCTTCCAGGTCGTAGGTCTCGGCGCCGGTGATGCCCAGCGATTCGACGCTGTCGTCGCCCAGGAACTGCAGCGGCAGCACGCCCATGCCGACCAGGTTCGAGCGGTGGATGCGCTCGAACGAACGGGCGATCACGGCCTTCACGCCCAGCAGCTGGGTGCCCTTGGCGGCCCAGTCGCGCGAGGAGCCGGTGCCGTACTCTTCGCCCGCGAAGATCATCGTCGGGGTGCCTTCCGCGATGTACTTCATGGCCGCGTCGTAGATCGACAGCTGTTCGCCGCTCGGCTGGTGGATGGTGATGCCGCCCTCGACCGCGGAACCGTCGGCCTTCGGCGGGATCATCTTGTTCTTGATGCGGACGTTGGCGAAGGTGCCGCGCATCATGATCTCGTGGTTGCCGCGGCGCGAGCCGTAGGAGTTGAAGTCGGCCTTGATGACGCCGTGGTCCTTCAGCCACTTGCCGGCCGGACCGTCTTCCTTGATCGAACCCGCCGGCGAGATGTGGTCGGTGGTGATCGAGTCGCCGAACACGCCCAGCGCGCGCGCGCTGGCGATGCCGGCCGAGGCGGCCTTCGGGGTCATCTCGAAGTCGGCGAAGAACGGCGGCTCGGCGATGTAGGTCGACTCCGGCCAGTCGTAGACCTGGCCCGACACCGACGACACGGCTTCCCACAGCGCGCCCGGATTGCCCTTGACGTCGGCGTAGTTGGCCTTGAAGACGTCCGAGTTCATCGCGAACTTCATCAGGTCCTGCACTTCCTGCGAGGTCGGCCAGATGTCGCCCAGGTAGACGTCGACGCCGTCGGCGCCCTTGCCGACCGGTTCGGTCATCAGGTCCTTGTTGACGTTGCCGGCGATCGCGTAGGCGACGACCAGCGGCGGCGAGGCCAGGAAGTTCGAGCGGATGTTCGGGTGGATGCGCGCCTCGAAGTTACGGTTGCCCGACAGGACGGCGGCGGCGATGATGTCGTTCTGGGTGATCGTCGCGTTCAGTTCCGGGGTCAGGTCGCCGGCGTTGCCGATGCAGGTGGTGCAGCCGTAGGCGGTCACGCCGAAGCCCAGCTTGTCCAGGTACGGCAGCAGGCCGGCGGCGGTCAGGTACTCGGTGACCACGCGCGATCCCGGCGCCAGCGAGGACTTGATGTGCGGGGCGACGGTCAGGCCCTTCTCGACGGCCTTCTTGGCCAGCAGGCCGGCGGCCAGCAGCACGCTCGGGTTCGAGGTGTTGGTGCACGAGGTGATCGCGGCGATCAGGATGTCGCCGTTCTTCACGCGCACGCCGTTGCTGGTCTCGTAGACCTTGTTCAGGTCGTCGGCGGACTTGTTGAAGCCGTTGGCGGTGGTCGGCTTGGAGAACAGGTCGGTGAAGGTCGACTTCATGTTGCCCAGCTCGATGCGGTCCTGCGGACGCTTCGGACCGGCCAGCGACGGGGTGACGGTCGACAGGTCCAGGTGCACGACGCGGGTGTAGTCGATCTCGCCTTCCTGCGGCACGCCGAACAGCTGCTGGGCCTTGAAGTAGTTCTCGAAGGCGGCCAGCTCTTCCTCGGTGCGGCCGGTGCCGCGGAAGTAGTCGACGGTCTTTTCGTCGACCGGGAAGAAGCCCATGGTCGCGCCATATTCCGGGGCCATGTTGCCGATGGTGGCGCGGTCGGTGGTCGACAGCGAACGGGTGCCTTCGCCGAAGAACTCGACGAACTTGCCGACGACCTTTTCCTTGCGCAGCAGTTCGGTGATGGTCAGGACCAGGTCGGTCGCGGTGCAGCCTTCGCGCAGCGCGCCGGTCAGGTTGACGCCGATGACGTCCGGGGTCAGGAAGTAGACCGGCTGGCCCAGCATGCCGGCTTCCGCCTCGATGCCGCCCACGCCCCAGCCCACGACGCCGACGCCGTTGATCATGGTGGTGTGCGAGTCGGTGCCCACCAGGGTGTCCGGGTAGTACATGCCGCCGTTCTTCATGACGCCGCGCGCCAGGTATTCCAGGTTGACCTGGTGGACGATGCCGAAGCCCGGGGGCACGACGCCGAAGGTGTCGAACGCCTGCATGCCCCACTTCATGAACTGGTAGCGCTCGTTATTGCGCTGGAACTCGATCTTCATGTTCAGGTCGAGCGAGTCCGGGGTACGGAAGTGGTCGATGGTGACCGAGTGGTCGACGACCAGGTCGACCGGCACCAGCGGCTCGATCTTCTTCGGGTCGGCGCCGGTCTTGGAGGCGACGTTGCGCATCGCGGCCAGGTCGGCCAGCAGCGGCACGCCGGTGAAGTCCTGCAGCACCACGCGGGCGACGACGAACGGGATCTCGTCGGTGCGCTGGGCGGTCGGACCCCAGTTCGCCAGTTGCTTGACGTGTTCTTCGGTGACCTTCTTGCCGTCGCAGTTGCGCAGCACGGATTCCAGGACGATGCGGATCGACACCGGCAGGCGCGACAGGTTCACGCCCAGCGACTCGGCCAGGGCCGGCAGCGAGTAGAACTGGCCGGTCTGGCCGCCCAGGAGCGGGAACTCCTTGAGGGTGTTAAGCGTATTGTGAGACATAAGAAACCTTCTCCTTCAGTGGGGATTTTGTTGTTGCGACAACGCTTCGGCAAGCCGGCGGACCGGCATCAGCCTTCTTTCTTTTCGACCGGGGCAACCGCCATCTGCGCGGTCGGCAATTCCGGCTTCTTGCATTCGTTGGCCAGCTGGCGGTTCAGCTTCGAGTCGAGCAGGATGCCTTTCGACGGGATGCCGATCCAGATCAGGCCGAACTTCGGGTTCTCGAAGCGCAGCGCGCCGGTGGTCGTGCCGACACGGTCCAGGCGGTGCAGGCGGTTCTTCCAGCGCAGCGCGATGTGGCCGTCGTCCTTGTCGTTCGTGTAGATCGTGACCTTGTTGTTCAGTTCGCACGAGTACTCGGCCACGGTCGTGTCCGTGATGTCCGGTTCCGGCTCGTCGGCGACGACGGGCGCCGGCTCTTCCTTTTTCTTCTTCCTGGCGGTCTTGGCGTGGGCCTTTTCCTTGTCCTTCAGGACCTTGGCGGCTTTCGGGTGGGCTTCTTTCTCGGTGGCGGCGGAGGCCGGCACGGAGACGGCGACGGCCGCGAGCGCGCAGGTGGCGACGAGTTGTTGGAGGGTGATGGCCATCAGATGGATTCCGGTTGATTGACGAGTGCCGCTGCGGCATCGGGCAGCGCCAGGCCGGCCAGTTTCGCGCGCTGCAACACCGTCCAATAATATCGGTAGCTGGCGCGGTCGTGCAAGCGGCCATGCTGGGCGATCGGCCCCCAGTCCGCCGCCATCGCCTCGACCAGGATGGTGGTCGCCTCGTTCACTTCCGACATGCGCGGGGTGAACGCCTTGACGATCGGCTTGATCTGGTCGGGATGGATGCTCCACATGCGGGTGAAACCGAACTCGCCGGCGGCGCGGGTGGCGTCGTTGGCCACGACGGCGCTGTCCTTGATGTCGGTGGTCACATTATGGGAGGCGACTTTGTCATGGGCATGACATGCAGCAACCATTTCCAGCTTCGCGCGCACGACCAGCGGGTGCGTGAACTGCCCCGGGGTGCGCATGGCGGCGCCCGGGATCGCGCCGTAGTGGCTGGAGACGAAATCCATGATGCCGAAGGACAGGCACTCGACCTGGGCCAGCGCGGCGATGTCGAACGCCTCGTGCAGCGCGCCGTGGGTCTCGACCAGCACGTGCAGCGGCAGGAACGGGCGGCCGGCCTTGTCGGCCGCGCGGTTGATGGCGTCCTGGGCGCGCAGCACGTCCTCGAGGCCGTTCGGCTTGGGCAGCACCACGTAGGCCAGCTGGCGCGCGGCGCTGCCCACGATGATCTCGACGTCCTGCGCGAAGTGCGGGCTGCCGGCGTCGTGCAGGCGGGCGCCGATGCGCCCGTGGCGGTTGCCTTCGTCCTGCAGCAGGGTGGCGACGAGTTCCGCGTGGGCGCGCTCGTTGCCGGCGCTGGCGCCGTCCTCGCAATCGAAGGTGATGTCGAATACCGGGCCAAGCTCTTGTTGCAGGGCCATCGACTTGCGCATCAGCTTCTCGCTGCCGGCGTAGTGGTCGCAGGCGGGGAGGAAGAGAGGCTGGCGGCGGCCCTGGAATAAAACCTCGGAAGGGTGCATGTCTGGTCTTGATGAAAGTTCGATCGTGGCGAATCGATGCGGCCACGGTCTGCATGGTGGGCACGGGGTGCCCACCCTACGGATATCCGCTTCGATGATGACGGTGGCGTCGTAGGGTGGGCATTCGAGGCCGGGGGCCTCGAATGAAACGTGCCCACCATCACCGCAAGCGAAGTGATCAGCCCAGCAGGTGCGCCACGCCGGCGCGCTCTTCGTTCAGCTCGTTCAGCGTGACGTTGATGCGCTCCTGCGAGAACTGGTCGATGTCCAGGCCCTGCACGATGGTGTACTCGCCGTTCTCGGTGGTCACCGGGAAGCCGAACACGACGCCTTCCGGGATGCCGTACGAACCGTCCGACGGCACGCCCATCGTGGTCCACTTGCCGCCGGTGCCCAGCACCCAGTCGCGCACGTGGTCGATGGCGGCGTTGGCGGCCGAGGCGGCCGACGAGGCGCCGCGCGCTTCGATGATGGCGGCGCCGCGCTTGCCGACGGTCGGCAGGAAGGTGTTGGCGTTCCATTCCTGGTCGTTGATCAGGTCCTTCAGCGATTCGCCGTTCGCGGTGGCGAAGCGGTAGTCGGCGTACATGGTCGGCGAGTGGTTGCCCCAGACGACCATCTTCTCGATGTCGCCGACGGCCTTGCCGGCCTTGGCGGCCACTTGCGACAGCGCGCGGTTGTGGTCCAGGCGCAGCATGGCGGTGAAGTTCTTGGCCGGCAGGTTCGGGGCCGACTTCATGGCGATGTAGGCGTTGGTGTTGGCCGGGTTGCCGACCACCAGCACCTTCACGTTACGCGACGCGACGGCGTCCAGCGCCTTGCCCTGCACGGTGAAGATCTGGGCGTTGGCTTCCAGCAGGTCCTTGCGCTCCATGCCCGGGCCGCGCGGACGGGCGCCGACCAGCAGGGCCACGTCGGCGTCCTTGAAGGCGGTCATCGGGTCGCTGTGGGCGGTCATGCCGGCCAGCAGCGGGAACGCGCAGTCGTCGATTTCCATCATGACGCCCTTCAGCGCCTTCTGTGCCTTCTCGTTGTCGATTTCCAGCAGCTGCAGAATGACCGGCTGGTCCTTGCCCAGCATGTCGCCGTTGGCGATGCGGAACAGCAGGGAATAGCCGATCTGGCCGGCCGCGCCGGTAACGGCAACGCGCATTGGGGTTTTAGCCATGATGAATCTCCAAAAGTGGGAATAAAAACGGGCGACGCCGAGGATACGCCAGTTTGGCGAAACCGACATCATACCAAAAGGGCCTACCGCGAAACGGAGTGCGACGCGACACTTGGCGAGGCGCGCCCACGCCCGATCGACCGCGAGTGTAGTCCTATGCAATTCTATCTGTCAATTGCTATCATATGTCTTATATAAGACACATAATCTTGCCTTCTCCACACTGGACGAGGCAGGGGATTTATGAAAAAATCGCGGTCTATGAACCAAGCTCCGTCCAATCCGAACAGCAGTGGCGCGCCCGCCGGCGGCGCCGGCAACGCTGTCGGCGGCGCGGCGTCTCCGCCGGCGGGTGCGCCCCAGGCGGGGATGTCGCCCACCTTTTCCCCGCTGTACCAGCAGATCAAGGCCCTGATCACCCAGAGCCTGCAGTCGGGCGAGTGGAAGCCGGGCGAGCTGATTCCGTCCGAAGTCGAGCTGGCCGGCCGCTACAAGGTCAGCCAGGGCACGGTGCGCAAGGCCATCGACGAGCTCGCGGCCGAGAACCTGGTCGTGCGGCGCCAGGGCAAGGGCACCTTCGTGGCCAGCCACAACGAGGCGCGCGCCCATTTCCGTTTCCTCAAGCTGATGCCCGACGAGGGCGTGCCGCCCCAGCCGGGCCACGACTACCTCGAGGTCAAGCGCATCCGCGCGGCCGCCGAGGTGGCGCGCCTGCTCGACCTGAAGTCGGGCGACGCCGTCGTCTACATCAAGCGCCTGATGACCTTCGGCGGCGTGCCGACGATCCTGGAAGAGCTGTGGCTGCCGGGGCAGCTGTTCAAGGGCCTGACGGCGGAGCGCCTGGCCGAGTACAAGGGGCCGATGTACGGCCTGTTCGAATCCGAGTTCGGCACGCGCATGATCCGCGCGTCCGAGAAGATCCGTGCCGTGGCGGCCGATGCCGGCGCCGCGCACTACCTGAAGGTGCCGGAAGGCACGCCGCTGCTGTGCGTGGACCGGACCTCATATACTTATGGTGACAAGGCGGTCGAACTGCGCCGTGGTTTGTACTTGACTGCGCAGCATCACTATCAGAACGAATTGTCATAAAGAGGTTTTGCGCCAGGTCTAAGCTTGGTGCAGGAATGAAGTGTAGCGATTACAATGAGTTGGTTTTGGGAAAGCGACGAGGTAGCCCGGTCGGCGCGTTCTCCCCGAGATCCGGCGCCCCCACGCGATGGAGATTGGAGCAGGTCACAAAATCGGCCAAACAGCGGGTTTGATAACTTAAAGTAGCAAGGGAGGTGTTCCAAATGTCCGAAGCCGTCAGAGAGGCCCAGAAAAAGGGCCGGCCGGTGATTCGTAACGTCGATTTCGGCGACATTACGTATCGCGGTTACTACAAGCAGCCGCCGTCGGCAATCGTCTCGATCCTGCATCGCGTCAGCGGTCTCGGCCTGTTCCTGTTCCTGCCGTTCCTGCTCTACCTGTTCGAGCAGAGCATCCGCTCGGAGATGTCGTTCGCGCACTTCGCCGGCATCGCCAGCCATCCGCTGGTCAAGCTGATCCTGCTGGGCCTGTCGTGGGCCTACCTGCACCATTTCTGCGCCGGCATCCGCCACCTGTTCATGGACAACCACCTGGCCCTGGACAAGGTCAGCTCGCAGAAGACCGCACGCTGGGTACTGGTCGTCAGCCTGGCCCTGACCGTGCTGGTGGCTCTCAAACTGTTTGGAGTGTTTTAAATCATGGCAACCCCCAAGAACATCGGACAGCGCCGCCTGGTCGTCGGCGCCCACTACGGCATGCGCGACTGGCTGGCCCAGCGCGTCACCGCGATCGTGATGGTGATCTTCACCGTCGTCCTGCTGGTTTCCTTCCTGACCGGCCAGAACTTCACCTACGAAGGCTGGGCCGCGCTGTTCGCCCGCCAGTGGTTCAAGCTCTTTTCGATGGTCACCTTCTTCTGCCTGTTCTACCACGTGTGGGTCGGCGTGCGTGACATCTGGATGGACTACGTCAAACCGGTCGGCATCCGCCTGACCCTGCAGATCGCCACGGTGCTCTGGCTGCTCGCCTGCGCCGCCTGGACTGTGCAAATTCTCTGGAGCGTATAAATCGTGGCAGCATTCAATTCCGCAATTCCCACCCGCCACTTCGATGTGGTCATCGTCGGCGCCGGCGGTTCCGGCCTGCGCGCCGCGCTGCAACTGTCCGAAGCCGGCCTGAACGTGGCCGTGCTGTCCAAGGTCTTCCCGACCCGTTCGCACACCGTGGCCGCGCAGGGCGGCATCGGCGCCTCGCTGGGCAACATGAGCGAGGACGACTGGTACTGGCACATGTTCGACACCGTCAAGGGCTCGGACTACCTGGGCGACCAGGACGCGATCGAATTCATGTGCCGCGAAGCCCCGAAGGTCGTGTACGAGCTGGAACACTTCGGCATGCCGTTCGACCGGAATCCGGACGGCACCATCTACCAGCGTCCGTTCGGCGGCCACACCGCCAACTTCGGCGAGAAGCCGGTGCAGCGCGCCTGCGCCGCCGCCGACCGTACCGGCCACGCGCTGCTGCACACGCTGTACCAGCGTAACGTCCGCTCGCGCACCCACTTCTTCGTCGAATGGCAGGCGCTGGACCTGGTGCGCAACGCCGACGGCGACGTGCTGGGCGTGATGGCGCTGGAAATGGAAACCGGCGACGTCATGATGCTGCAAGCCAAGACCACCGTGTTCGCCACCGGCGGCGCGGGCCGCATCTTCGCCGCCTCGACCAATGCCTTCATCAACACCGGCGACGGCCTGGGCATGGCGGCGCGCGCCGGCATCCCGCTGCAGGACATGGAGTTCTGGCAGTTCCACCCGACCGGCGTGGCCGGCGCGGGCGTCCTGATCACCGAGGGCGTGCGCGGCGAGGGCGGCATCCTGATCAACTCGAACGGCGAACGCTTCATGGAGCGCTACGCGCCCACGCTGAAGGACCTGGCGCCGCGCGACTTCGTCTCGCGCTCGATGGACCAGGAGATCAAGGAAGGCCGCGGCGTCGGCCCGAACAAGGACCACGTGCTGCTGGACCTGCGCCACATCGGCGCGGACACGATCCGCAAGCGCCTGCCGTCGATCCTGGAGATCGGCCACAAGTTCGCCAACGTCGACGCGACCAAGGAACCGATCCCCGTCGTCCCGACCATCCACTACCAGATGGGCGGCATCCCGACCAATATCCACGGCCAGGTCGTGGTCCCGGACGGCACCGGCTCGCAGAAGATCGTCAATGGCCTGTACGCGATCGGCGAATGCTCGTGCGTCTCGGTGCACGGCGCCAACCGCCTGGGCACCAATTCGCTGCTCGACCTGGTGGTGTTCGGCCGCGCGGCCGGCAACCACATCGTCGGCCAGAACCTGAAGGCGCAGGGCAACCGCGCGCTGCCGAAGGACTTCGCCGACTACGCGCTGGGCCGCCTGAACGCCCTCGAGAACTCGACCGGCGGCGAGAAGGTGCAGGACGTCGCCAACGCGATCCGCTCGACCATGCAGAAGCACTGCGGCGTGTTCCGCACCCAGGCGCTGATGGACGAAGGCGTCAAGGAAATCATGGCGCTGGACGAGCGCCGCAAGCACGTGTCGTTCAAGGACAAGTCGAAGGTGTTCAACACCGCCCGCATCGAAGCGATCGAGCTGGACAACCTGATCGAAGTGGCGAAGGCGACCGTCGTCTCGGCCGCGGCGCGCAAGGAATCGCGCGGCGCCCACGCCCACAGCGACTACGAGCAGCGCGACGACGAAAACTGGATGAAGCACACGCTGTTCTTCTCGGAAGGCAACCGTCTCGACTACAAGCCGGTCGTGACCAAGCCGCTGACGGTCGATACCTTCAAGCCGAAGCCCCGTACGTTCTGATCAAGACGCAAATTTTTCCTGGACGGGAGCCCGTCCAACTGAATAGGTAAAACAATGGCACGCACAGTCCAACTGAAGATCTACCGCTACGATCCGGACAAGGATTCGAAGCCTTACATGCAAGACATCACCGTCGAGCTGAAAGACACCGACAAGATGCTGCTCGACGCCCTGCAGCGCATCAAGTCCGACGTCGACGACTCGCTGGCGCTGCGCCGCTCCTGCCGCGAAGGCGTGTGCGGTTCGGACGCGATGAACATCAACGGCAAGAACGGCCTGGCCTGCACCACCAACCTGAACGAGCTGACCCAGCCGATCGTGCTGCGTCCGCTGCCGGGCCTGCCGGTGGTGCGCGACCTGATCGTCGACATGACCAACTTCTTCAAGCAGTACCACTCGATCAAGCCGTTCCTGATCAACGACTCGATCCCGCCGGAGAAGGAGCGCCTGCAGTCGCCGGAAGAGCGCGAGGAACTGGACGGCGTGTACGAGTGCATCCTGTGCGCGTGCTGCTCGACCTCGTGCCCGTCGTTCTGGTGGAACCCGGACAAGTTCGTCGGTCCGGCCGGCCTGCTGCAGGCCTACCGCTTCATCGCCGACTCGCGCGACGAAGCCACCAACGAGCGCCTGGACAACCTGGAAGACCCGTACCGCCTGTTCCGCTGCCACTCGATCATGAATTGCACGGACGTGTGCCCGAAGGGCCTGAATCCGAACAAGGCGATCGGCAAGATCAAGGAATTGCTGGTCCGCCGGGCAATCTGAGGCGGATGCCTGCGTAGGGTGGACGGGTTTCCCGTCCACGCGTTCGGCCGGTGCGAGCATGACCATGCCGTGACCGGTATGCGCCTGCCGAACGCGTGGACGGCGGAGCCGTCCACCTTACGGCGCGTTATCGCCGAAAAGGGTATATTGCGGCGGTATCGCGCCTTAATTGTTGCTATAAATACAGTAAAACTACCGTACTGTCGCGAACCGGCAGCCGGAGTATAGTGTCGACCAAACAACGGACTCCAGTGTGAACACGCATCAATCCGACCCCGCCAACCGTGCGCGCCTGCGCTGGCGCGCCCGCCGTGGCCTGCTCGAAAACGACCTGATCCTCACGCGCTTCCTGGATGCGCACGAAGAGGGATTGACGGACGAGGAAGTCGATGCGCTGACCCGTTTGCTGGACCTGGCGGACAATCCGCTGATGGACCTGCTGCTGGGGCGCGCCGAGCCCGAAGGCGAAGTCGACCTCCCGCACGTGCGCGCATTGCTGGCGCGCTTGCGGCAAGCGTAAAACGAATCCGAGCTTCGTTTTTTTGTTATGTAGACCCACCTCCAAGATAAGGAAGTGCCATGAACATCTCTGATACCAAAGCCACCCTGTCGTTCTCGGACGGCAGCCCGTCGGTCGACATGCCGATCTACAAGGGCACGATCGGCCCGGACGTCGTCGACATCCGCAAGCTGTACGGCCAGACCGGCAAGTTCACCTACGATCCGGGCTTCATGTCGACCGCCGCCTGCCAGTCGGCCATCACCTACATCGATGGCGACAAGGGCGAACTGCTGTACCGCGGCTACCCGATCGAGCAGCTGGCCGTCGAGTGCGACTTCCTGGAAACCTGCTACCTGCTGCTGAACGGCGAACTGCCGAACGCCGAACAGAAGGCCGAGTTCGAGACCACCGTGACCCGTCACACGATGATCCACGAACAGATGCAGTTCTTCTTCCGCGGCTTCCGTCGCGACGCGCACCCGATGTCGGTGCTGGTGGGTACCGTCGGCGCACTGGCGTCGTTCTACCACGACTCGCTCGACATCAACGATGCCAAGCAGCGCGAGATCTCGGCGATCCGCCTGATCGCCAAGCTGCCGACCCTGGTCGCCATGGCGTACAAGTACTCGATCGGCCAGCCGTTCATGTACCCGCGCAACGACCTGTCGTACAGCGCGAACTTCATGCACATGATGTTCGGCAACCCGTGCGAAGAGTACAAGGTCAACGACGTGCTGGTGCGCGCGCTGGACCGCATCCTGATCCTGCACGCCGACCACGAGCAGAACGCATCGACCTCGACCGTCCGCCTGGCCGGTTCGTCGGGCGCCAACCCGTTCGCCTGCATCGCCGCCGGCATCGCCTGCCTGTGGGGCCCGGCACACGGCGGCGCGAACGAAGCCGCACTGAACATGCTGAAGGAAATCGGCAGCGTCGAGAACATCCCGGCCTTCATCGAGAAGGTCAAGGACAAGAACTCGGGCGTCAAGCTGATGGGCTTCGGTCACCGCGTCTACAAGAACTTCGACCCGCGCGCCAAGCTGATGCGCGAAACCTGCCACGAAGTGCTGGCCGAACTGGGCCTGCAGGACGATCCGCTGTTCAAGCTGGCGATGGAACTGGAAAAGATCGCCCTGAACGACGAATACTTCGTGTCGCGCAAGCTGTACCCGAACGTCGACTTCTACTCGGGCATCGTGCAGTCCGCGCTGGGCATCCCGGTCTCGCTGTTCACCGGCATCTTCGCGATGGCACGCACCATCGGCTGGATCGCCCAGTGGAACGAGATGATCGCCGATCCGGAACAGAAGATCGGCCGTCCGCGCCAGCTGTTCGTCGGCTCGGAAGTCCGCGACGTGCCGGGCATCGACAAGCGTTGATCGCAGGCTGAAAACGGCAAACAAAGAAGCGGGCTGCGGCCCGCTTTTTTGTTTTGCGCCAAAAGTAACGTCCGTCTTCCGCCAAACCACCAAAAAGATGAACCCACCTCAAACCGGGGTCAGAGCCCGGCTCTGACCCCGGTTTGAGGTTGCGCAAACGAGAACGGCCGCGGGATCGCTCCGGCGGCCGTTCGTTGGGGGATGAAGGAAAGTTATTGCTGGTAGTACGGCTCGACGGTGCCCTTGATCTTGATGAGCATCGGCCGGCCCTTGCGGTCGAGCACCTTGCCGGCGGCGACCTTGATCCAGCCTTCGCTGATGCAGTATTCCTCGACGTCGTTGCGTTCCTTGCCGTTGAAACGGATGCCGACCGGGTGCTTGAAGATTTCCGCGTCGTGGTGGGGGCTCTTCGGGTCGATGGACAGGCGGTCGGGCAGGGGTGGGAGTTGGGTAGTATCGTTCATGGCCGGAATTATCCACGATTCCGGGCGCGGGCGCGAGTCCGGCCTGACCCGTGCGGGTGGACGCCGCGACAACATTTGGCTATGCTGGGCCGCCTGTCAACCAGCTTTCGTCTTCATGAAACACACCTCCGGCAACATCTACCGGATCCCGCGCCGCTTCAACTGGGTTTTCGTCATCGGCGGCTTCGCCTTCGTCGCGCTGATGCTCATGATGTGGCGCTGGGGCGGCACGGTCGAGGATTCGCTGGCCTATTTCGATACCGCGCGCTGGCTGCGCGGCGAGATTCCCGCCACCGAGCTGCGTGCCCCTTTCCCGTATCGCATCGCCGTGCCGGCCCTGGCCGCGCTCCTGCCCGGCGACGTGCGCCAGACCTTCGCCTTCCTGAACTGGATCTTCACCACCGCCACCGCCTGCCTGGCGGCGGCCACCGTGCGTCGCCTGGGCTTCGGCACCCAGCGCGCGCTGGCCGCCGGCCTGCTGGTGCTCGTCTCGCTGCCGACCTTCTGGTACGCGCCCTACCTGCTGGTCGACCCGGGCGCGATCTGCATGCGCGCCCTGTTCGTGTTCGCCGTCCTGCTGGCCAAGCCGCGGCTCGCGCTGGCCGCCGCGCTGGCCGCGACCGCCATCCGCGAGGAAAACATCCTGCTGCTCGGCTGGCTGGTCGCGCTGCGCCAGGTCGACCGCCGCCAGGGCCTGGCCGCGCTCGCCGGCGCGCTTGCCTGGCTGCTGGCCGTGCGCTGGTGGCTGGTGCCGGGCCTGCCGCACTACGGCTGGGTGCCGAACCTGGGCACATTGATGAACCTGCTCGAGGACTGGCGCGGCCTGCTGTCGCTGGCCGGCTGCGCGGGCCTCGTGCTGCCGCTGGCGCTGGCCGGCATGCGGCGCGCGCCGGCGCGCCTGCGGCCCCTGAAGAGCCTGCTCGTGCTGATGGCGCTGCCGCCGCTGTACGCCGCGCTCAGCGTGCGCGTCGAGGGCAGGATCGTCTGGAGCCTGTATCCGTTCCTGGTGCCGTTCGCCGTCGCCGTCGGCCTGCCGCGCGGCGAGCGGGAGCATCCCGACGTGCGCGACCTCAGGGCCGCGCGGCGCGCCTGACCTCGTCCATCACGGGCGCATGCCGCGCCATCAGCGCGGCGACCCAGTCGGCGAAGACGCGCAGCCTCGGGCTGACGTGGCGGCTCGGCGGCCAGGCGAGGTGCATCGGCATCGGCGCCAGGCGCCAGTCGGCGAACAGCCGCACCAGGTCGCCACGCGCCGCATGGGCCTGCGCCATGTAGTCGGGCAGCCACAGCACGCCCAGTCCCGCCACCCCGGCCGCCAGGTACGCATTGCCTTCGTCGATCCCGAGCACGTAGCGCCCCGCGACGCGCACCGTCTCGTCGCCGCGCGTCATCGTGACCGGCACGTTGCGGCCCGTGCTCGACCAGCGAAACCCCACCACCTGGTGCGGCGCCGCCTCCAGGTCGCGCGGATGGGCGGGCAGGCCCGCGCGTGCCAGGTAGCTAGGTGCGGCATACACGCCCAGTTGCAGGTCGCCGACGTGGCGCGCCACCAGCGACTGGTCGGCCAGCACGCCGCCGCGCAGCACGCAATCGACGTTTTCCCCGATGACGTCGACGGGCCGGTCGCTCACGCCCAGCTCGAGCTGGATGTCGGGGTATTGCGCATGGAAACCGGGCAGCGCCGGCACCAGCAGCATGCTGGCCAGCGGACTGGGCACGTCCACGCGCAGCCGGCCGCGCGGCAGCGTCGAGGCGCTGGGCAGGTTGGTCTCGGCATCGCTCATGTCGGCCAGGATACGCAGCACGCGCTCGTAGTAGACGGCGCCGTCGGGCGTGACGTTGACCTTGCGCGTCGTGCGGTGCAGCAGCTTCACGCGCAGCCGCGCCTCCAGCTGCTGCACCAGCTGCGTGACGCTGGTCTTGCTCATGTCCAGCGTGCGCGCGGCCTGGGTGAAGCTGCCGGTTTCCACCACGCGCGCGAACGCGCGCATCGCATCGAATCGATCCATTGCCCGTCTCCTAGATTGTTTGGATTATACAAACAGTGAAGGATGGATTTGCTCGTTTATCTTCGAAATGCGAAAGATTACAGTGCAGGCATGTCCACCCATCGAGGAGCAATGCATGAGCAAGCGCGACGCCGTCTTTCCGCCTGGACGCCAGGCACTGTATGAAAAGAACCGCTATTCGCCGGCGATCCGGTCGAACGGCTTCCTGTTCGTCTCCGGACAGGTCGGCAGCCGCGAGGATGGTTCGCCCGAGCCGGGACTGGAAGCGCAGGTGCGCCGCGCCTTCGCCAACCTGAACGCCATCCTGGCCAGCGCCGGCTGCAGCTTCGACGACGTGGTCGACGTTACCATCTTCATGGTCGACCCGGAGACGAACTTCGAGGCGGCCTGGCCGATCGTGATGGCGCACTGGGGCGCGGCCCCGCATCCGGCGCTGACGGGGATCGGCGTGACCTGGCTGTACGGCTTCCAGTTCGAGATCAAGGTGATCGCGAAGCTGCCGGATTGACCCGCATCCTCTGGTTGGCCACAAGACCCTCGTCCCGGCGCAGGGCCGGGACCCGATCGTGCAGGCATTGCGGCAGCGCCCGAACATGGGACCCCCGGCCTGCGCCGGGGCGACGGCCCTGCGCTTGACGGCATGCAGGGGTGATTCAGGCCGCCGCCAGGTAAGCCCGCACCAGCCGCCGGTATTCGTCCAGCAGCGGCGCTTCCATGGCGGCGCCCGGCGGCACCTGGCCCACGCCCTTGAGCAGGTGCAGCAGCGCCAGCGCCATCGGCGCACGCCGGGCGGCGGGCAGGGCCGGCAGGGCCACGGCCAGCAGGCTGCCCAGGTCGGCCAGCATCGCTGCGCGCAATTGCTGCCGGCTCGCCTCCAGCCGGCGCGCGTCGACCAGCGCCAGCGCCACGCTGCGCTGCGCGCGCAGTTCCAGCATGACGTCGACCAGCGCATCGCCCAGGGCGGCCGGCGCAAGCCCGTGCGCGCGGCCGCGCAGCGCCGCCAGCCCGTCGGCCAGGCCGTCCGCATAGCTGCGCAGCAGCGCGTCGGCCACGGCTTCCTTGGAGGGGAAGAAGCGGTACAGCGAGCCGACCGCCGTGCTCGATGCGGCGCCGATCTCCGTCATCGTCACCGCATCGTAGCCCTTGTCGAGGAACAGGGCGGCCGCCGCCTGCAGGATCGCGGCCACGCGCGCATGGCCGCGCTGGCGCTTGGGCGCCGCGCCGCGGGCCGGTTCGGAAGACGATGCCGTCATGGAGCAGGGTGGTTAGATGGGACTTGCATTATAGGCCAGCCCGTCGTGGCGTTGACTTATGCGAGACCGTCCTCTACTATCTTTTTATGCGAGGATAGTCTCGCATAACTGACCCTGCCTTCTCTTATTCCCATGACCAACCTGCATCCCCACACCACCGCCCTGGTCCTGATCGACCTCCAGCATGGCAACACGGCGCGCGAACTGGCGCCGTATCCCGCGACCCAGGTCGTCGCCAATTCCGCGCGCCTGGCCGATGCTTGGCGCGCGGCCGGCGCCACCATCGTCTACGTGCGCGTCAGCGTCGGCGAACTGCAGCCGCACGCGGCCGACCGCGCCCTGCCGGGCCTGAAGGTCGTTTCCCCCAACCCGAGCGACATCGTGCCGGAAGCCGGCATGCAGCCGGGCGATTTCCTCGTCACCAAGCGCCAGTGGGGCGCCTTCCATGCGACCGAACTGGACCAGATCCTGCGCCGCCGCGGCATCAAGGACATCGTGTTGACCGGCATCGCCACGAACATCGGCGTCGAGTCGACGGCCCGCGTCGCGCACGACCTCGGCTACGACCTGGTGTTCGTCGAGGATGCGATGTCGTCGATCGGCGATGGCGTGCACCGGTTCGCCGTCGAGCACCTGTTCCCGCTGATGGGACGCGTGCGCAGCACGGACGCGCTGCTGGCCGCGCTGGCGCGGGACTGAACCACGTTCACTGGCACTTGCCGCGGAGCCAGGCGATGGGAATGAAGGACAGGGCCAGCACGCCGCTGAGGAAGAACGTCGGCTGGCGCTTCAGCCCGTCCGCATGCAGGCAGTCCGGCACGGTGGCGTCCTCGACCTGGCGCGCGAACGCATCGTAGCGGTTGGCGCGCAAGGTGTCGGCCTCGTGCAGGCGCGGATTGCCGGGCTGCTCGGCCAGCGTGGCGCGCACGGCCGCGCGGATGGCGTCGGCGCCGGGACGGGCGCTTGTCCGGTCCTGCCGCTGCTGCTCCTGCTCCTGCTCCTGCTGCTGGGGCGACTGCGGCGGCTGCGGCTGCCCCGCCGGCGCCAAAGGGGCCACCCAGTCGCCCGCGCCGGCCTGCGCGCACACGCTTGCCGCCAGCGCGGCCGCCAGCAGGCGCCGCAATGCTTCCCGTTGCGCGTGCTTCATGGCGTGCATTTGCCGCGCAGGATGGCCGCGCCGAGGAAGGGCAGGGCCAGCACGCCGCCCAGTGCCACCGGGCCGATGCGCGGCGGCTGGTGCTTCAGGCCGTCCGGGGTCCAGCAGGACGGCGTGCGCGCCTCCCCGACCTGGCGCGCGAATGCGCCGTAGCGCGCGGTTTCGCCGCGCAGCGCCGACTCCTTGCCTGCGGGCGCGGGCGCCGGGCTATCCGCCAGCGTCTCGCGCACCGCCGTGCGGATGGCGTCGTCGGACAGGCGCAGCCGCATCGCGCCGGACGCGGTTCCCGGCACCGGCTCGGCGGCGGAGGCGGCGCCCAACATCAGCAGGCTTGTGAAGGCGGCAATTTTCATGAGCGGCGCATGTCATGACGGAGTTAACAAATGTACACTAGCGGCAGCGCGAGATCGCCGATTGCACATTTCGTTACATTTCGCTCATGCAATTCGCATGACACGTCCCCTCACAGAAAGGACCCACCATGAAATCGTTCTTCCTTGCCTGTTGCCTGTTGCTGGCTTCCATGTTCCCGACGGCCCAGGCCGCGCCGGCCGCGTCGGTCGATCCGGCGCTGGCCAAGCAGGTCAACGCCTTCGTCGACGCCTGGCACGACGACGCCGCCCATGCGCGCATGGATTACTTCGACAAGATCGCCGCCGACGGCGTCTACATCGGCACCGACCGCAGCGAGCTGTGGAAGCGCGATGCGTTCAAGGAATGGGCGAAAGGCTATTTCCAGGGCAAGACATCGGCGTGGACCTTCCGCGCGACGCAGCGCAATGTGTACGCCAGCCCGGACGGCAAGGTGATCTGGTTCGACGAATTGCTCGACACCGAGAACCTCGGCCACTGCATGGCCAGCGGCGTGATCCGCAAGACCGCCAAGGGCTTCGAGATCGTGCATTACCAGCTGTCGATCGCCGTGCCGAACGAGATCGCGAACCAGGTCACCGGCCTCGTGAAGGCGGCCGAGGCGGGAGCGGCCGGGGCCAAGTAAGGCCGGCAGTGTACGTGGTGGGCATGCGGGGCCTACGGCCTCGCATGCCCACCCGACGATGCTTGCGGTGCCGCTCGACGGGGACCCCGTTCCCACCAGGCGCTGGCCCGATCAGAACAGCGATCCCGTCACCGGCCCCCGTTCTTCCACCCTGGGCGTCTTCGGTGCCTTCGGCGCCGGCCATGCCTTCATCGACTCGGCCGGGAAGGGGCGCAGGAAGCTGCGCGCCTCCTCCGGGTTGCGGCAATGCAGCCAGTCGTCGACCTCGTGCGGCGGCAGCACCACCAGCGAGCGCTTTTCCTCGCCCGGCTTGTGGAAGCGGCGCATCAGCGGATGCTCGTCCGCATTGATCGTGATCTGCGTGAACGAGGCCGCCACCTGGCCGTCGGCCTCGGCCCATGCGCGCCACAGTCCCGCCACGTAGAACAGCGCGTCGTCGCGCATGCCGATGCCGAAGCGCTCGGCGCGGCCGCTTTCGTAGTTCGGCTCGTAGAAGCATTGCATCGGCACGGCGCACAGCTGGGCGCGGCGCCAGGCCGGCGCGTAGGAACGCTTCTCGGCCAGCGACTCGGCGCGCGCATTCATCGTGTCGAACACCTTCACGCCGGGCGGGATGTGACGGCGCGGCACCATGCCGTAGCTGGCCAGGCACAGTTCGCGTGCGCCGCCGGCGCCGGCGCGCAGGATCGGGGCGGGGTAGTCCTTCCAGGTTTCCGTCGGCCAGTCCCAGTCGCGGTACAGGTCGACGAGGACGCCGAGCACCATGTCGAGTTGCTCGGGCAGCGGAGGGCGGTAATTGACGCACATGGTGGACGCACGGGTGAACGGTCAGGCCCCATGATAGCAGCGCCGCCGCCGGCACGCGCAGGCCATCCCGATATGCTAAGGTGGCGCCTTTCCCACGACCCTACGCGCAGCAGCGCGCCACCGCAGTGAGCGACACCGTCCGTCCTTTCGCACCGTCTTCCGGCTACGTCGGCCGGTTCGCGCCATCTCCCACCGGCGTGCTGCATGCCGGCTCGCTGGTGGCGGCACTGGCCAGCTACCTCGACGCGCGCGTCTACCGCGGCACCTGGCTGGTGCGCATCGAAGACGTCGACGAAGGGCGCGCCGTGCCCGGCGCGGCCGAACGGATCCTGGCGCAGCTGGCCTGGCTGGGCATGCATCCGGACGGCGAGGTCGTCTGGCAGAGCCGGCGCAAGCACCTGTACCGGGCCGCCAGCGAGCGCCTGGGGCGGCACGTGTATGGCTGCGGCTGCAACCGCCGCGAGATCGCCGATTCGCGCCTGGGCGTCGCGCCCGACGGCGCGGCGATCTATCCCGGCACTTGCCGCGACGGCCTCGCGCCGGGACGCAGCGCGCGCAGCCTGCGCCTGCGCGTGCCGGAGCCGGGCGCGGACGCCATCGCCTTCGTCGACCGCTTCGCCGGCCCGGTCACGCAACACCTGGCGCGCGAGTCCGGCGACTTCGTGCTGCTGCGCGCCGACGGCTTCTGGGCCTACCAGCTCGCCGTCGTGGTCGACGATGCCGACCAGGGCGTGACCGACGTCGTGCGCGGCGCCGACCTGCTCGATTCGACGCCGCGCCAGATCTGGCTGCAGACGCTGCTCGGCGTGCCGACGCCGCGCTACCTGCACGTGCCGGTGGTGCGCAATGCCGACGGCGAGAAGCTGTCCAAGCAGACCGGGGCGCCCGCCGTGCCGACCACGGGCGGCGCGGCGGACGCGGTGGCGGCGCTGGCGCAGGCGGCCGGCTTCCTTGGCCTGGGAGACATCCGGGCCGGGTCGCTGGCCGCGTTCTGGCAAGCGGCGGTCCCGGCCTGGGCCAGCCTGCTTGCCGCGCGCCCGGGCGCGGCGCTGCCGGGCTAGCCCGGCACGTTCCGCTCGTCCTGACACTGACACTGACACTGCCACTGCCGCCGGCGCCGGCGCCCGCGCCCCAGCAACAGCAGCCCCGCCACGCCGGCACCCAGCATCGTCCACTCGGCCGGCTCGGGTACCGGCGCCGCCACCAGGAAGCCGCGGATCTCGCCGTCCGGATAGGCGTCGGTATGGATGTTGACGTAGGCCCGGTTGCCGTCGATGGCCGCGAGGAGGGCCGAGGAGGCACCCTGCGCGGTGCCGCCGTTGGCCGCCAGGAAGGCCGGCGCGTAGGTGGCGGTATCGCCCAGGTTGAAGGCGGCGGCATACTCGCCCGCCTGCACGCCCGTCGGGAAGCCGGCGAACGGCAGCGCCGCCGGGGCCACGCCGCCGAACGCATCCGGGGTGCAGCAGTGGAGGTGGGCGGCGCTCGTGGTGCCGAGCAGGTCGCGGAACGGCATGTCGACCAGCAACTGCCGGCCGGGAATCTCGATGGTGACGAGGCTGGTGCCCGGCGAGGCGTTGGGCGGGACTTCCAGTGCCCCGCTGCTGACGGCCCGGTACGTCGCGTCGTCGGGCCGGGCGGATGCCGGCGCGGCCAGCGCCGCCGCCCCCGCCAGGGCAAGGATGGGTAGAACACGTTTCATGGATGACCTCCTGTTGAACATGACCCTGCGCAGCACCCCGTCCTGGGATGCTGCCGACACGCTAGCACCGGGCGTCGGGGGAGGCGCACACCATACGGCTGAGATAATGCCTGCTGGAGAGTGCTCGAGATAATCGTTCAGGTGCGCGAGGGCGCGCCGGACAGGGGCCGCTTCAGGATCGTGATGCTGCCGTCCGCTTCGAGGAAGGCGCATTGCATTTCGTGGCGCGCGCAGTCGGCCTGGCGCAACGACTGCTCGATGTCCGAGCCGCCGACGCGGTTGCGCTTGCACACGTTGTCGAAAAATACGCCGTCGCGACCGATCAGGACGGCGTCGCCGTCGAACACCGATTCCATCGTGCGGCTGCAGGCCGACAGCATGCCGATGCCGGCATTGAGCACGATCAGTGTCGCGGCGATGATCAGGCCGCCGCCGACGGAATTGTCGCCGCCGGACATGCCGTTCGACACCGCTTCCGACAGCAGCATCACCACCAGCAGGTCGAAGGGCGTCAGCTGGCTGATCGTGCGCCGCCCGGACAGCCGCACCATCACCAGCAGGGCCAGGTAGACCAGCGCGCCGCGCGCGATAAATTCCCACCAAGGAAGATCCATGTCGAACATCATCGTCTCCAGGAAGCCTACGCCGATAGGCCGATTCTAAGGAAAGACGCTGGCCCGGATCGTTCGCCATGGAACACAGCAGGCATGCGCCGGGGGAGTGTCTTGACACCCGTCGACGCGCGCCCTTATTCTTGCGCCACTTTTGCGTGCCCGGCGGTCGCACGCGCTGTCCGCAGGGCGTCCCGCCCGCGCTTCCGGCCCCCCGATTTCCAGGAACCAGCGATGACACCAGTTCTCTTCCTGCGCGCGTTCGCCGCCGCCGCCGCTGCCGCCCTGTGCGCCTGCCAGGCCGCATACGCCGGCCGTCCCATGGTCACCGACGATGCGACCATCGCCGATCCGGGCAATTGCCAGCTTGAAGCGTGGACGCAACGCCCGCAGGACCAGACCGAATACTGGGCGATGCCGGCCTGCCGCGTCGGTGGCTGGGAACTGGGCGTGGGCGCGGGCCGGATCGGCCCGGACGGCGCCGGCGCCTACCGCTCGCACATGCTGCAGGCCAAGACCATCCTGCGGCCGCTGGAAAAGAACGGCTGGGGCCTCGGCCTGACCATCGCCGACCAGTACCGCCAGGGCCACGGCCTGTCCGGCGACCTGGCGGTACTGGCGCCGCTGTCGCTGTCGCTGCTGGACGACCGCGTGCTGGTGCACCTGAATGCCGGCTGGTCGCGTCCGCAGGCCACGCGCCGCGGCGGCGCGCTGTGGGCGGTGGGCACGGAATGGGCTGCGGCGGGACCGTTGACCCTGACGCTGGAAGCATACGGCGCGCAGCGCGCGCACAGCCATGCCCAGGCCGGGCTGCACCTGGATGTCATCCCGGACCGGCTGGCGCTGGACGCGGGCGTCGGCCGGCGCCTGGGGCGCGGCGGTCCGGAGCGCTACGCGACGCTGGGGCTGACCGTGGCGGCGCCGGTGCTGCGCTGAGCGCAGCGCAGCGCAACTCAACTCAGCTCAGCTCAGCTCAGCTCAGCTCGACTGCGCCCGGCACCCGGCGCAAAAAAACCTCGAAAAATCCGCCGGCCACCGTTATGGGAGGGCGAAGGCGCCGCACGGCACTGCCCGGGACACCCGGGCAGCCGTCCGGCATGCCTGCGTGGACGGGGAGGCGATCCTCCCCGGTTTATCCAACCTATGAACGAATGGTCATGAATACATCCTTGAAACGCCTTGGTCATGCCGTGTTTGCCGCCGCCGTGCTGTCGGCTTGCGGTGGCGGGGGCGACGGCAGCGGCGCCGCTCCCGGCGCGCCGGCCGGCCAGACCGCGCCGGCCACCTTGACCGACGCCCGGATCGTCGCCGATATCAATTTCAGCAATGCCGGCTTCGACATCGGTCCCGACGGCCGTCCCGTCTCCAACCAGCGCCCGGCGGGCACCTGGCGATGGCCGAACACGCCGGCCCAGCCCCTGCTCGTCCATATCCCCGCGCCGGGCAACGCAGTGGAACAGGACCTGGCCGACAAGGTCAATGCGGCCATCAAGACCTACAATGCCAGGCTGGGCGCCTATCTCGTGCTCGAGGCGACCAGCGTGCTTCCCGCCGCCGCCAACGTGATCCAGGTCGGCTACAACAATGCCTGGGTCCCACCCGGCAGCACCGACTACAACAGCTATTGCGCGAACGTGTCGAACGCCGCCGGGTTCGGCAGCACGATCGTCCCGGACAGCCGGAACGCCATCACGAATCCCGTGTTCATGAACCTGGGTAACCACCACTGCAATGTGACGCAGGAGATCGTCAATCACGAGTTCGGCCACGCCCTGGGCCTGGCGATCCACTTCGACGTGTTCGGCAATACGACCGCGCCGGATAATGTCTGGGACGTGCTGGCCACGCTGTATGGCAACCCGGCATCCACCAGGATCGAGAACCTCGTCGTGAAGCGCGCCGCACACTAGCCGCGCCGGTAGCCGGCCGGGCCGGGCGACGGTCTGGCTGCCAACGCCAGCGTTTCAGCCGGAGTCGCCCGCGTCCCGCGCGCCGGCCTGCGCCGGATGCCGCGCCTCCCACGCCGCGAGCGCCAGCGCGTAGTTGTCCAGCGCGAGCTGGTACATGTCGAACACGCAGTGCACGCAGCCGGTGCCGCAGCAGTCTTCCAGCTGCGGTTCGCGGGGCGGGACGGGGCGCGGATCGATGACGGGGGATGGCTGCATGCGGCCAGCATACCGCCTGGCGCCGGCCGCGTCGAGTCAGGCGTCGAGCGCGTAGCTGCGCAGCCGGAAGACCATCCTGCCGTCCTGTCGCACGCACTCGCCGCGCATCGTTTCGCCCTTGCCCAGCTGCCAGACGAGCGCGCTGCCGGCCGCCTTGGTGGCGCAGGCGGCATGCGCGGCGGCGGGCACGGCGGGAATGCGGGGCGCCGGCGGCACGGGCGGCACCGGTGGCACCGGCGGCCGCGCCGGCGGGACGGGCGGGGCGATGGATGCCACGCCGGGTACCGGTGGAACGGGCGGCGGCGCGGGCGGGGCCGGAGGCGCCGGCGGGCCGAACGGGGCCACGCCGGGCGCCGGCGGTGCGGCCGGAGCCGGCGGTGCGGCCGGCGCCGGCGGTGGTGGCGGCGGGGCGGGGCACTTGTCGCTCTTGCCCGTGCAATGGATGCGCACGTGGACGTGGTCGTCGGCGCCGGCGGCGGCCGACAGCAGGGGCAGGGCGGCGGCCAGGGCCGCCAGGATCGTGACAGGGCGTTTCATCGGATTCTCCTCGTTGCGCGGCGCGCGCGGTGCGGCGCGCCATGGAGACATCGTGCATGCGGAATGTGGAGGAAAAATGAAGGCGGCGGCGGGCCGCGGTTCACAGCTCGAACCGGTACCCGACGCCGTAGATCGAGCGGATCGCCTCCACCCCCGGCAGCGCCGCGTCCAGCTTGCGCCGCAGGTTCTTCACGTGGCTGTCGATCGTGCGGTCCGCCACGTCCATGCCGGCGCCGCCGGCGCGCGCCAGGTCGAGCAGCTGGGCGCGCGAGAACACCTGCCCGGGACGGCGCGCCAGCGCTGCCAGGATGCCGTACTCGGTCGGCGTCAGGTCGAGCGCGCGGCCCTGGACGGCGATGCGGCGCGCCGCCGCGTCGACCGCCAGCAGCGGCGCCGCCGGCGCGTGGCCGCTGCGGCGCAGGATCGCCTTGATGCGCGCCATCAGCTCGCGCGGACTGAACGGCTTGCACAGGTAGTCGTCGGCGCCCGCTTCCAGGCCGAGCAGGCGGTCGATCTCTTCCACCCGCGCCGTCGTCATGATCACCGGGATGTCCGACCCGGCGCGCAGCGCGCCGCACACGGCCAGCCCGTCCAGGCCCGGCAGCATCAGGTCCAGCACCACCAGCGCCGGCGGATCGGACCGGATCGCTTCCAGCGCCACGGCGCCGTCGTCGAACGGCTGCGGCAGGTAGCCGGCGGCGCGCGCGTAGTCGGCCACCAGGCCGGCGAGTTCCGGCTCGTCCTCGACGATGGCGATGCGTGGCGGGGTGGCGCTCATGCGGACTCCTCGATCCGGCGTGCCAGCGGCATGACGATGGTGGCGCGCAGGCCGCGCAGCGGCGAATGCGCGAAGCGCAGGCCGGCACCCTGCGCATCGAGCAGGCGCCGGCACAGCGCCAGGCCCAGGCCGGCGCCGCCGTGGGCGCGGCTGCGCGAGGCGTCGACCCGGTAGAAGCGGTCGGCCAGGCGTTCCAGCGCGCCGTCCGGCACGCCCGGGGCGCTGTCGTCGAGATGCACCTGCAGGGCCTGCTCGGCTGCCGCCACGTGCGCATGCAGGTGCACGCGCCCGCCCGCGGCCGTGTAGCGCAGGCTGTTCTCGAACAGGTTGTCGAGCACCTGGCGCATGCGGTCCGGGTCGGCCAGCACCACGGCGTCGGACGGCGCGGGGCCGATCTCCAGCGCCAGGCCGGCGCCGCGCAGGCGCTCGCCGAAGGCCGCGGCGCGCTCCGTGGCCAGCGTCCACAGGTCGAGCGGGACCAGCGCGCAGTCGAGGGCGCCGACGTCGGCGCGCGCCAGCGCATACAGCTCGTCGATCAGCTTGTTCAGGGCCAGCACCTGGCGCAGCATGGCGTCGACATTGGCCGGGGTGGCGGCGCGCACGCCGTCCTGCAGCGCCTCGAGCTGGGCGCGCAGCACGGCCAGCGGCGTGCGCAGTTCGTGCGAGGTGTCGGCCACCCACTGGCGGCGCGCTTCCTCGGCGCCGGCCAGGCGCTGCGCCAGCGCATTGAAGTGGCGCGCCAGGTTGCCCAGTTCGTCGCTGCGCCCGGCCGCCAGGCGCACGTCGAAGCGGCCGTCGGCCAGGCGGCGCGCGCCATGCTCGAGCGCGAGGATCGGACGGCGGAAATGGCGCGCCAGCAGCATCGCGGCAAGCGCGGACAGCGCCACGGCGCCGGCCACGATCAGCCACAGGCTCTTGCCCAGCTGCTCCAGGAAGGCGTAGGCCATGGCGTCGTCGGGGCGGGGGCTGCGCGCCACCGCCAGCCAGCCGACGGTGCGGCCGTCGACCTCGATGGCGCGGCGCGCCGGCGCCGGCATGGCCGCCGCGGCGGCGCGGCGGCCGGCCAGCCAGGCGCCGTCGGCATCGAAGAGGGTGATGCGGCGCGCCAGCGGCAGCGCGTCGTCCGGGAGGGGCGGCGCGGGGGCGCCGCCGGACGGCGAGGGCGACGGCGGGTGCGACGGCGGCAGGCGCGGCGGCGGCAGCGGCGGCAGCGGCGCCGCGGGCGGGGCCGGTGGGGCCGGTGGCGCGAGGAGGGCCGTCCAGCCGGCGGCGCGCGCCGGGGCGGCGGGGACGACGGGCGCCGCCGGCGCTGCCGGAGCCGCCGGAGCCGCCGGCGCCACCGGCGCCACCGGCGCCACCGGCGCCACCGGCGCTACCGCCGCCACCTCCGCCGCCGGTGCCGCCGGCGCGACCGGCGCGACCGGCGCTACGGGCGCCACCGCCGCCACCGGCGATACCGGCGCCACCTGGTCGCGCGCCTGCTGCAGGCGTTCCAGCTCGCCCGCGATCCAGTCGCGCCGGCCGTCGGCGGGGATGAAGGTCCAGCCACGCGTGGCGCGGTAGCGCGTCGCGAGCGCCGCCGACAGTTCTTCCAGGCGGTCGAGTTCGATGGCCGCGGCATAGTCGCCGAAGCCGGCCAGCACGTTCTGGCGCAGCAGGAACACGGCGCCGGCCGCCACCGCGAGGATCGCCAGCAGGACCGAGGCGAACAGGCGGTGGCCGATCGAGAAGCGCAAGAGAGGTCTCCGGCGACGGCGGGTCAGGCCCCGAAGCGGGCGAAGGCGCGCGCCACCAGGGCGTGGGCGTCGTGCTCGACGATGGCGTCGTGCGCCACGATCACGCGCGTGAACGGCCAGCGCAGCACGGCGCGCGCGCTGGCGGCGGCGGCGCCCTTGTCGCGCGTGACCAGGCGTACCGTGCGCGGCACGTCGAAGCGCTTGCGCACGCCGGTCAGGCGCGCATACAGGGCCACCCGCCAGTCCAGCGGCCCGCTCCAGCACTGCAGGATGTCGCAGGCGACCAGCGTGCCGGAGGCCTTGTGGAACCACAGCACTTCGTTGACGAAGGGCTGGCCGTGGAACCAGGCCTGTTCGAGCTCGTCGGCCCATTCCGGCTCGACGCTGTCGCCCAGCGTGCGCAGGCCCGCGATGTCGGGGCGCTTGGCGGCCAGGCCCGGCGCGCCGTAGACGGCGGCGTCCGGGAACATGCGCTTGCAGTGCTTGACGTACAGGTGGTGCGCCCGGTTCGGCGCCACGATCCAGGCGACCGTGCCGAGCTGCGCCAGCTGGGCACGGACGGTCTCGTCGAAGCGCACCGGCGAGTGGATCCACAGGCGGCCGTCGGCGAAGCGGATCACCGTCATGCGCGAGGTGAAGGACAGCCCGGCCGCCTTCATGCCGGATTGCATGTGCCACAAATTGGGAGCGATCTGGGTAAGCATGCGCCGATTCTAATGCACGGCCGGCAAGGCGGAAAGCACATTGCCTGACCGGCCGGAACGCCGGGCGCGGCGCCTGCCGATACATGCATTTACATTGTGACTTGAAACGTTACATGCCGGTGCTGGCCGGTGCGGGGCCGCTGTCTTAAGCTGGCACGCCGGACCAAGGAATGCCATGCACGCTTCGATCTCGTTTCGCCTGTTGCCGGACACGATTGCGCCCAAGACCCTGAAAGCGTTCCGCCGCGATGCCGGATGGAACGTCGACGGGCAGGATGCCGGCCGTCCGGCCCAGCCTGGCGGCCTGGTACGCTGGGCCGTCGTCCAGACCGGGTCGCGCACGATCGGCATCGCGCGCCTGGAACTGGCGCCGCCGCAGTTTTGCTACGTGTCCGACCTCATCCTCCTGAAGCCGCACCGCGGCCGCGGCCTGGGCGGCTGGTTCATGCAGCAGATCGAGCGCCACTGCATGGACATGGGCATCCCGCGCGTGCTGCTGCAGCCCACCGGCGGCAGCGCGGGCTTCTACGAGAAGCTCAGCTTCAGCGCCGACCCGCACGTCGCCGGCTTCCTCAAGAAGGAACTCGGGCCGCAGCGCCGCCGCACGCCGGCGTGCTGAGCCCCGCCGGCCGCCCGACGGGCATCCGGTAGAATCGCGGGATGGAACGACGAACCGACTACAAGATGGCCCTGCTGATCGATGCCACGATCCACGAGGCGATCGCCCGCGGCCGCCCGGCGGCGCGCGAGCTGGCCGCCATGGGCGTGCCGTTCGAGGTGGCGATCCGCGTGCTGACCCGGCCGGAAGAGCGGCGGCATCCGTTGCCGGCCGCCCAGTTCAGGCGCGGCACGTCCTGAGCCGGGCGTTCAGCGCAGCTTCACCGCCGCCTGCGTCACCTCGCCGCGCACCTCGATGGCCGCGTCGTCGAAGCCCGGCGGGCCGAAGCGGCCGCGGGCGTCGCGGCTGAAACCGTAGTTTTCCTTGGGAATGCCGACGATGTTGCGGTCGAGCTCGTCGTTGGCGTTCTCGTCCTGGTAGGCCAGCACGGCCCAGTTGCCGGCCGGCACGTCCGCGATCCGGACCACGTTGTCGCCCTCGCGCGCCGGGGCCGAGGCGCTGTAGGCGCACTGCTTGAGGAAGCGTTCGCGGTCGCATACGGCGACGTTCACCTTGCCCTTGCCGGCCATGACGCCGGTCACGTGCACCTCGACGGTCGCGGCGGCCGCGCCGGCCGCGGCGGCCAGCAGGGTCAAGGGCAGGAGGGCGCGCAGGAACGGCCTGGTAGAAGCTTGCATGAAGTGTCCTTTCTCATCGATCGTGGGGTTGCCCCAGCCGTGCGGCCGGGTGCGTGTGGTAGGCTGGAACCATCTCGATTGCTACCGGAACCGGCCGCCCATGTTGTCCAATGCGCTCATCGTCGTCGTCACCGTCGTGCTGATGGAAGTGTTTTCCATCGTCGCGCACAAGTACGTCATGCACGGCTTCGGCTGGGGCTGGCATCGCTCGCACCACGAGCCGCGCACCGGGTGGTTCGAGAAGAACGACCTGTACGCCGTCGTGTTCGCCGGCATCGCCATCCTGCTCATCTGGCTGGGCACCGAGGGCCGCCACCCGCTCGAATGGATCGGCGCCGGCATGACGGCCTACGGCCTGCTGTACTTCGTCGCCCACGACGGCCTGGTGCACCAGCGCTGGCCGTTCCGCTACGTGCCCAAAAGCGGCTACCTGAAGCGCCTGTACCAGGCGCACCGCATGCACCATGCCGTCCACGGCAAGGAGGGCACGGTGTCGTTCGGCTTCCTGTACGCGCCGCCCGTCGACAAGCTCAAGCGCCAGCTGCATGCGCTGCACGGGGGGGCGCCGCGCCGTCATCCGGGCGCCGGGGATGCCGGGGACGCTGCCACAGGCTAGCGCGCGGCGGCGGCGGCGTCGTCCGGATCCGCGAACCCAGCGCCTGCACGCCGCCTTTGGCCAGCAGACGCAACTTGGCGGCGCGCGTGGTGCCGGCGCGCTCGTCCCAGGCGCGCGCGCCGCGCCGCTTGACCTCGATGCCGATCTGGCGGTAGACGTTGCGCGCCGTGGCGATCGCCCACGCCGAGCGCAGCGGCAGGGCGGCGATGCCGTGCGCGGCGGATGCGTAGTAGGGCTCGGCATGGTCGACCAGGCGCGCGGCCACCCGCGCCAGCGCCTCGCGGTGGCGCGGCAGCGCGAGCTCGGCGCGCGGGATGCCGGCCTCGCGCAGCCACGCGGCCGGCACGTAGCAGCGGCCCACGCGCGCATCCTCGACGATGTCGCGCGCGATGTTCGTCAGCTGGAACGCGATGCCCAGGTCGCAGGCGCGGTCCAGCACGCGCGGATCGCGCGCGCCCATGATCGTCGCCATCATCAGGCCGACCACGCCGGCCACGTGGTAGCAGTAGCGCAGCGTGTCCTCGATGGTCTCGTAATGCGTTTCCTGCACGTCCATGCCGAAGCCGGCCAGGTGGTCGAAGGCGTGCTCGGGGGCGATCGCGTGGCGCGTCGCCACTTCCTGGAATGCCGCGAAGGCGGGATCCGTCATCGCTTCGCCCGCGTAGGCGCGCCGCGTCCATTCGTCGAGCAGGGCCAGCTGGCGCGCCGCGTCGTGCGTGGGCGACGGGGCTGCGTTGAACCCCAGTTCCTGGCCGTCGACGACGTCGTCGCAGTGGCGGCACCAGGCATACAGCATCAGCACGCTGCGCCGCGTGGCCGGGTCGAACAGGCGCGCCGCGGCGGCGAAGCTCTTGGAGCCCACCGCGATGGTCTGCGTCGCGTGGTCGAGCAGGGAGGCGTCGGCCGCGGCGCTCATGCCGCCACCCCTTCCAGCATCAGGCCCGCCGTCGCCTTGGCCGAGCCGATCACGCCCGGCACGCCGGCGCCCGGGTGCGTGCCGGCGCCGACCAGGTACAGGTTGTGCAGCTCGGCGTCGCGGTTGTGCGGGCGGAACCAGGCGCTCTGCGTGAGGATCGGCTCCAGCGAGAACGCCGAGCCGAGGTGCGCGTTCAGGGTGTCGCGGAAGTCGTGCGGCGTGAAGATGCGGCTGGTGACCAGCTGGCTGCGCAGGCCCGGCATGTAGCGCCGTTCCAGGTAGTCGAAGATGCGGTCGCGGTACAGCGGCCCCTCGACTTCCCAGTCGATCGGCGCATTGCCCAGGTGCGGCACGGGCGCCAGCACGTAGTGGCTGCCGCAGCCCGGCGGCGCCAGCGAGGGGTCGGTGACGCAGGGGGCGTGCAGGTACAGCGAGAAGTCGTCGGCCAGCGCGTCGCCCTGGAAGATGTCGGCGATCAGCTCGCGGTAGCGCGGCCCGAAGCACACGGTGTGGTGCTGCAGCTGGCGGTGGTGGTGGTCGAGGCCGAAGTACAGCACGAACAGCGAATTCGAGAAGCGCTTGCCGGCCAGGGCCTTGCCCTCGGCGGCGCCGCGCGGGTGCTGGCCGAGCAGCGCGGCGTAGGTGTGCACCACGTCGGCGTTCGACGCCACCGCGTCGGCCGCGAAGCGGCGCCCGTCTTCCAGGCGCACGCCGGTCACGCGGGTGCCGTTCGCCTCGATCTGCGCGACCGGCGCGTTCAGTTCGATCCGTCCGCCGATGTCCTCGAACAGCTTGACCATGCCGCGCACCAGGGCGCCGGTGCCGCCGCGCGGGAACCACACGCCCCACTTGCGCTCGAGCGCATGGATCAGCGTGTAGATCGACGAGGTCGCGAACGGGTTGCCGCCCACCAGCAGCGAGTGGAACGAGAAGGCCTGGCGCAGGTGCTCGTCCTGGATGAAGCGCGCCACCAGGCTGTACACGCTGCGCCAGGCCTGCAGGCGCGCCAGCTGCGGGCCGGCGGCGACCATGTCGCGGAAGGACAGGAAGGGCACGGCGCCGAGCTTGAGGTAGCCCTCCTCGAACACCGCCTTCGAATAATCGAGGAAGCGGCGGTAGCCGGCCACGTCGGCGGGATTGCGCGCATGGATCTGGCGGTCCAGCGCGTCCTGGTCGTTGGCGTAGTCGAAGTGGCTGCCGTCTTCCCAGCACAGGCGGTAGAACGGCGACACGGGCAGCATCTCGACGTAGTCACCCATGCGCTTGCCCGCCAGCGCGAACAGTTCCTCGATGGCGGAAGGGTCGGTGATGACGGTCGGGCCGGCGTCGAACACGAAGCCCTGGTCTTCGTAGACGTAGGCGCGGCCGCCCGGCTTGTCGCGTTTTTCGAGCAGGGTGGTCTGCACGCCGCCGGCCTGCAGCCGGATCGCCAGCGCCAGGCCGCCGAAGCCGGCGCCCACGACCACTGCCTGTTTTACCTGGTTCATTCGTGATTCCTGATCTGGTGGGGGTGGATCTTGCATGCGGCGGCCAGGGCCTGGCCCACCGGCACGGGTGGCTTGCCGGACAACAGGCGCGCCTTGTCGGCGAGGCCCAGGCGGCCGGCGTAGAAGTTCGCGATCAAGGGCGCGGGCAGGCGGTAGAAGCGCTGCATCACGCGCCAGCGCAGGTCGGGGCTGCCGGCCAGGAACAGCATGCGGTTGAGCAGCCGGAAGAAGCGCTGGCGCCGCCACTCGCCCCGCGCCACGGCGCGGATCGCGGCGAACAGCGCGGGCGCGTCCAGGTCCGGCAGCGCGCAGACGGCGTCGGCCAGGCGCACCGCGTGCGGCAGCGAGTAGCCGGTCGTCGCGTGGAACAGGCCGGCGCGCAGGCCGGCGCAGGGCTGGCCGGCGATGCCGTCCCAGTAGCGTTCGAAGTCGCCCGCCAGCACGATCGGCAGCGCGCCCCGTTCCTCGCGCAGCACGGACGCGATGCGCCAGCCGCGCGCATCCGCATAGGCGGCGATGTTGGCGCGCAGCGTGCCGGCATCGATGGCGGCGCGGTCGACGTAGTGCGTGTCCTCGACCAGGATGCGGTGCGTGTCGAACGGCAGCAGGTAGACGAAGCGGTAGCCGCCCTGCTGGGCGACCGCGGCGTCCATGATGACCGGGGCGTCCAGCCCGTGCGGCGCGGCCAGTTCCAGCTCCTGGCCCAGGAAGGTCTGCCAGCCGAGCGCCAGCGCGCTGCTGGCGCGCATGCCGCGCCCGTCGATCACGGCGCGCGCGGTCAGCCGCGAGCCGTCCTCCAGCGTCACCGCCGTCGGGCCGACGTCGCGCACGCGCGCCCCGGTCCGCAGCGCCGCGCCCAGGGCCGGTTCGACGACGCGCGCGAAATCCTGCGAGGCGATGCTGGCATAGCCGCCGTCGAGCGTGCGCCGCAGCTGCGGGAACGCGACGTCGTAGCGCGGCCAGCGGTGCGACACCAGCGGGGCGGTCCAGGCGCGCTCGGCGTCGCCGAGGTCGCTGTCGTGGAAGGACCAGGTATGGTTGCCGCCGACGTGTTCGTCCTGTTCCAGTAGCAGGACGCGCAGGCCGGGGCGGCGCTGGCGCAGGCGCCAGGCGATCAGCGCATTGGCCAGGCCGCCGCCGGCCAGGATCAGGTCGTGCGCGGGCGCGTTCATGCGGCGCCTGCGGGGATGGCGTGCGCGGGCGCGGCGGCGGGGCGCAGGCCGAGCGCCTGCTCGACGATGTCGGCCGCGCGCGCCGTGCCCCCGGCGCGCGCGACGGCGCCGGACAGGGCCTGCAGGCGCGGCGCGAAGCCGGGATCGTCGAGCAGGCGGCGCAGCAGGCGCGCGATGGTGCCGCTGCCGGCGAAGCGGTAGGAGGCGTGCAGGCCGACGCCCGCGTGCAGCATGCGCGCCGCCATGCCCGGATGGTCGAAGGCGATCGGCAGGGCGAGGATCGGCGTTTGCGCGGCGATGGCGTCCAGCACCGTGTTGACGCCGGCGTGCGAGACCACGGCGTCGGCCCGCTCCAGCACGGCGCGCTGGGGCGCGAACGCGCATACCCAGGTGGCGCCGGCGCGGCGCAGCGCCTGTTCCTGGCGCGCGTCCAGGCCGCCGCAGTGGGCCACCAGCAGCTGCGCGTCGAGGCGCCGGCAGGCGCGCGCGATGCGCTCGAACACGGCGTAGCGGCCGCCCTGCATGGTGCCGAGCGAGGCGAACACGAAGGGCCGGCCGGGCGCGATGTCGGGCATCGCGGCGGCGTAGGGATCGGCGCCCTCGGCGCTGCCGGCGGCCGCGAGCGGACGCAGCGGGCCGACGTGGTGGAAGTGGGCGGGCAGTTCGCGGCGCGGGAAGTCGAATTCGCGCACGGTCTGGCTGACCTGGGCCAGCGGCGACAGGCAGTCGTGCAGGCCCATGGCGGCGCGGCCGGGCGCGGCCAGGCCGAAGCGGCGCGCATGGGCGGCGACGACGCGGCCGTGCGGTCCCATCATCCAGTCGTACACGCGGGTGCTGCCGTCGACGATGCGGCGCGCGCGTTCGCTGTCTTCCCAGGCGAACGGCATCACGGGCAGCGGGATGCCCGGTTCGCGGTTGACCGGTAGCGCGTTGGCCACCGACACGAATGGCAAGCCCATGCCGGCCGCCACCAGGCCGCCGGCCGCCTCCATCTGGTCGGCCAGGATGGCGTCGATGCCGAGCGCCTCGATGGCGGGCGGCAGCGCGCGGCACAGCATGTCGGTGCCGTCGGCCATGTCGGCGATCACGCGGCGCAGGCGCAGCGGGCCGCCGGGATTGGCGGCGCGGCGCGCGACGGCGTCCAGCGAGCCGGGCGGATGGGTGGCGGCGCCGACGGCATGAAAGCCGAGGCGCGCATCGTCGAGGTAGGCGGCGGCATCCGGCCGGTGCAGGAAGGTGACGCGGTGCCCGCGCGCGGCCAGCGCGCCGGCCAGCGCCTGCATGGCCTTGTAGTGGCTGTAGAAGGCGGGGGCCACGACACCGAAGTGCGCCATTGCCGGGTCTCCTGTCGCCGTGCGCCGCGTGGCCGCGTCAGGCGCGCGCGTGGACGCCGGCGGCGTCGGCACGGGGACGCGCGCCCAGCTCCAGCGCGGGCGCCGGCGCCAGCGCCTTGCCGAACAGCGCGCGCACGAAGCGCCGCGTGCCCTGGCGCGCGCCGACGGCGTCCTGCAGGTGGCGCTCGGCCTCCAGCAGGTGCGCCAGCAGGCGCCGGCGCGCCTCGTCGGCGCCCAGGGTGTTGACGAAGGTGGCCTTGCCGACGTCCTTGCCGGTGTCCTTGCCGGTGACGGCGCTGTCGTTGCCGGGGCCGTCCTGGAAGTCGTCGCGGATCTGGAACGCCTGGCCGGCGGCCAGCGCGAAGGCGCGCAGCGACTGCGCGGTGGCCTCGCCGGCCTGGGCCACGGTGGCCGCCATGTCGACGGCCGCGCCGAGCAGCACGCCGGTCTTGAGCTCGTTGGTGACGGCGATGTCGCCGGCCGAACGCGCACCGCCGTGCAGGTCGAGGAACTGGCCGCGCACCAGGCCCTGGGCGCCGACCGTCTCGCCCAGCGTGCAGACGAGGCGCGAACGCACGTCGGCCGGGATGCCGTGCGCCGAGCCGAGGATGCAGAAGGCGCGGCTGAGCAGGGCCACCGCGGCCAGGATCGCGACGTCCTCGCCGTACTCGACGTGGATGGCGGGCCGGCCGCGGCGCAGGCGGGCATCGTCCATGCACGGCATGTCGTCCAGGATCAGGGAGGCGGCGTGGACCATCTCGACGGCGCAGGCGACGTCGACCAGGCCCGGCGCGTCGCAGCCGAGGTCGCGCGCCACCAGCATTAGCAGCAGCGGCCGCATGCGCTTGCCGGCGCCGAGGGTGCCGGCGCGCATGGCCAGGCTGGGCAGGTCGGCGCGGCCGCCATCCAGCAGCTGGGCGAGGCGCACCTCGATGTCCTGGCGCAGCGTGTCCAGGTCGTCGTCGTGGGCGTCTTCGTGACCGAGGACGCGCCCGTCGAACCGCCAAGTCTGATCAATCATGCGCCATTCCTCCCCAGGACGGTAATGAATTTGATGAAATCGAAGCTCATGATAACCGGAACCAAAGTTAAACAATGATCAAGCACATTCAACCGTGCGGCCCTGGTTGGCGGGTCATTTATTCATGGAAATATTTGTCGCGCCGGATGACGAAAATGGGCGGAACCGGCTTGCAGTCTGGCGTTGCGCCGGGGGATGAGGGAACGAATGGATCAAATCCGCGTGCGAAAGCGGGAGGGGATCAAGGCGGGTAGTGCAGGAGGGGGATGCGTGGTCGGCGGGTCAAAGGCGGGTCAATGGCCCGGCGGAGAGCGGGGCGGCGGCATGCGCGCGGCGAGGGTAGGCACGGGGTGCCCACCCTGCGTATCGTGGGCGCAGGGTGGGCATTCGAGGCCGGGGCCTCGAATGCAACGCGCCCACCGTGCTGCGCCGACTGCTCAGAACTTGTAGTTGTAGGCCAGTCCCAGCAGCTGCATATGCGTCTTCCAGGTCCCGCGGGTCGTCTCGCCGTTGCCGGTGCAGCTCGTCGCCGTCGGGTTGCAGTTGTTGGTGTAGTTGCCGTTGGCGTCCTTGAAGTCCAGGTAGCTGTAGGCCAGGTCCAGCGAGGAGTTCGGGGTCAGCTTCCAGTTGGCGCCGAAGGACAGCTGCATGCGGTCGGCGTCCGGCAGCGCGGCGTGGCGCAGGGTGTCGCTGCGCACCGGGGCGTCGTCGTGGGCGATGCCGCCGCGCAGGGTCACGTTCTCGTTGAGCTTGTAGTTCGCGCCCAGGGACACGCGCACCGTGTTCTTCCACTGCTGGCGGATGGTCTCGTCGCCCTCGGTGGTGCCGATGAACTGGATGTCGATGTTTTCCATGCGCGAGGTGCGCGACCAGGTCACGTCGGCCATGCCGGCCCACTTCGCGTCGAACTGGTGGAAGGCGTTGATCGACAGGGTCTCCGGCGTGCGCAGCTCGACGCGGGCGGCCGAGTTGCTGCGGTGCGCGGCGGCCTGCAGCACCTGGTTCACCACCGGGTCGGTGGTGACGGTCGAGAAGTCCCACACGGCGCCGCCCTTGAGCTCGTGCTTGATCGACGAGCGGTAGGCGATGCCGAAGCGCGTGCTCTCGTTCGGCGAGTACAGGTAGCCCAGGTTGAAGCCGTAGCCCCAGTCCTTGCCCTCGACGCCGGCATGCGCGTCGCCGGCGCGCGCCAGCAGGGCCGGGTTGCCGCCCAGCGCGGCGATCTGGCGCGCCAGCATGGCGCCGGTGCCGGTGGCCTGGGCGGCGGCGATGGTGCCCGGCACGTCCACGCCCTGGCCCAGGCGCGCCTTCATGAATTCGGCGTCGACGCCGAAGCCGAACGCGTGGTGCTCGTCGACCTTGAACGACACCGACGGGTTGATGGTCACGGCTTCCAGCTTGATGTTGGTGAGGGCGTAGCGGCCCGACCAGTCCCAGTCGTAGTCCAGCTTGGTGCCGTAGGGCACGAACACGCCGACGCCGGCGCTCCAGCGCTCGTCGATCTTCTGGCTGTAGTACAGCGACGGCGCGGCGACGGCGCTGGGCGCGTAGTCGTCCTGCGAGGCCTTGCCGCCGGTCGGGGTGCGGGTGAAGCGGGTCGAGCCGCTGTCCTGGTAGGTCGAGTGCGGCACCAGGGCGGTGATGCCGCCCATGAACTGGCGGCCCTCGAGGCGCGACAGGCCGGCCGGGTTGGCGAAGATGGTCGAGGCGTCGGCCGCTTCGGCGCCGTTCGATTCGGCGCTGCCCTGCGCCGACACGCTCTGCGAGCCGAAACGGTAGCCGGAGGCGGCCGCGTCCAGCGATGCCGCGCCCAGCGCGAGGGCGACGATCAGGGAAAGGTACTTCGGATGCATTGTCTCACTCCTGTTGTATTGACGTGTGTCGTGAGCCCCCCGGTCTGCATGGCCGAGGCGGCGGGGTCGAAGCATAGCATTTTTCCGCACGACCGTTTTATTACGGAATGTATCCGCGCTGGATGCCCATTGACGGTTTGCCAAGCCTTGCATAGCATCGGTGTTCCGATACCGATACCGCTAACAGGAGACTTTTCCATGCACCGATCCCCTTCGCCGCTGTCCGCGCTTCCCGCGCTCGCCCTGCTGTTCGCCGCCCATGCGGGCGCCGCCGACGGCCCGGTGGTCGCCATCGATTCCGGCCAGGTGGCGGGCCGCGTCGCGGGCGGCGTGGCGAGCTGGAAGGGGATGCCGTTCGCGGCGCCGCCGGTCGGCGCGCTGCGCTGGCGCGCGCCGCAGCCGGCCGCGCCCTGGGACGGGGTGCGCGACGCCTCCGCCTACGGCGCCGACTGCATGCAGCTGCCGTTCCCCAGCGACGCCGCGCCGCTGGGCACGGCGCCCGCCGAGGACTGCCTGTTCGTGAACGTCTGGAAGCCGGCCAGGGCCAGGGCGGGCGGCAAGCTGCCCGTGATCGTCTGGATCTACGGCGGCGGCTTCGTCAACGGCGGTTCCTCGCCGCCGACCTATTCCGGCGCGGCGCTGGCGAAGCAGGGCGCGGTCGTGGTCAGCTTCAACTACCGGCTGGGACGCTTCGGCTTCTTCGCCCATCCGCAGCTGACCCGGGAGGCCGGCCAGGAGCCGCTCGGCAACTACGGCTTCATGGACCAGGTCGCGGGCCTGAAATGGGTGCAGCGCAACGCCGGCGCGTTCGGCGGCGACGCGGCCAACGTCACCATCATCGGCGAGTCGGCCGGCGGCATGTCGGTCAACACGCTGCTCACGTCGCCGCAGGCGCAGGGCCTGTTCGCCAAGGCGGCGATCCTGTCCGGCGGCGACGGCGCGACCAAGGATCCGGGCCTGGCCGCGGCCGAGCAGACCGGCACGGCCTTCGCCGCGGCCAAGGGCATCGCGGCCGACGACCCGCAGGCGCTCGAGAAGCTGCGCGCGCTGCCGGCCGACGCCGTCGTCGACGGCCTGAACCTGGCCAGCCGCAACGTGATGGGCGCGCCGACCTATATCGGCGCCTTCGTCGACGGCCAGGTCGCCGTCGATTCCGCCGCCGCCTTCCGCGCGGGCCGGTTCGCGAAAGTGCCGGTGCTGATCGGCGCCACCAGCGCCGACATCGGCGGCAAGACCGGCTTCATGGTGGCCGGCGCGCGCAGCCTGGCGGCGACGCTGGCGCGCCAGGGCGTGCCGGTGTACGCCTACCGCTTCTCCTACGTGGCCGAGTCGGTCGGCGAACCGGGCGCGCGCCACGCCACCGACATCCCGTTCTTCTTCGCCACCGCCGACGTCAAGTACGCCGACAAGGCCACGCGCCGCGACATCCGCATGGGCAAGACGATGAGCGCCTACCTGGTGAACTTCGCCAGGCAGGGCGACCCGAACGGCCGCCGCCTGCCGTCGTGGCCGCGCTACGACGCCGCCAGGGATGCGATCATGGACTTCGGCGCCGACGGCAAGGCGCTGGCGCAGAAGGATCCGTGGGGCGCCGAGATCGACGCGGCGCAGGCGCTGCGCGCGACGCAGCAGGCGGCAGCCGGTAAGTGACCCTCGCCGCTACATGACGGTTCGTAGGTGCGTAGGGTGGGCAGCTCCACCGCGCCATCTGCAACCACGCTGCGCCAGCGCTGCCCACGCGTGACGCCTGCATCGCGTTGGCCCGGCCGCGTGTCATGCAGGCGTTACGCGTGGGCAGCATTACAGCAGCGTGGTCGCAGTCCGTGGGTGGAGCTGCCCACCCTACGATAGTGCGCCTCGACGGACCCGGTCAGTAGACGTCGCGCCGGTAACGCCCTTCGGCCGCCAGCCCATCCAGCACATCCGCGCCCAGGATCGCCGCGAGCGCCTCGTGCACCCCGCCCGCCATGCCCTGCAGGCTGCCGCACACGTAGACGGCGGCGCCGCGCGCGATCCAGTCGGCCACCAGCGCGGCCCGCTCGCGCAGCACGTCCTGCACGTAGGGCCGTTCCGGCCGGTCGCGCGAGAACGCCAGGTCCAGGCGCGCGAGCCAGCCCGAGCCGGCCCAGCCCTGCAATTCCTCGCGCAGCAGGAAGTCGTGCGCCGCGTTGCGTTCGCCGAACAGCAGCCAGTTGTCGTGCATGCCCGCGTTGATGCGCGCCTTGACCAGCGCGCGCAGGCCGGCCAGGCCGCTGCCGTTGCCGATCGCGATCAGGGGCCGGCGCGCATTGGCGCCGAGGCGGAAGCGCTCGTGCGCGCGGATGCGCAGGCGGACGACGTCGGCGCCGCCGGCGCCCTCGCACAGCCAGCCCGAGGCCACGCCCGGGGTACCGTCCGCGCGCCGCTGCAGGCGCACCAGCAATTCCAGCCGGCCCTCGGAAGGCAGCGAGGCGATCGAGTATTCGCGCGGATGGTCGGGGTCGGCCGGCGCGCCGACCTGCGCCAGGTCGCCCGCTTCCCAGCCCGGCAGCGCGCCGTCGGCCGGCAGCAGCGCCAGCCGGAACAACGGGGCGCCGGCGCTGCCCGGGTTGAGCAGGGTGCGTTCGCCGATGCGCCAGTCGCGGTAGGCCGGCGCTTCCCAGTCGGGGGCGTCGGCGGTGCCGGCCAGGCGGCCCACGTGGTGCTGCCAGTCGGCCAGCGCGTGCGCGTCGCCGCGGTCGACGTCGATGCGTTCGAACAGGCGCGTCGCGCCCTGGGCCGCGAGCCAGGCGTCGAGGGCGCGGCCGAAGCCGCAGTAGTTGGCGTAGCTGGTGTCGCCCAGCGCCAGCACCGCGTAGTGCAGGTGGCGCAAGTCGGCGTTTGCCGCCATCAGGCGGCCGGCGAACGGCGCCGCGGTGTCGGGGGCGTCGCCTTCGCCGTAGGTGCTGGCGATGAACAGCACCCGCGTCGCGCCGGCCAGCGCGGCCGCGTCCAGCGTCGAGATGCAGGCGGCGCGCGCCGCCAGGCCGCCGGTGGCGAGCAGCTCGGCGCTGCGCCGGGCCAGGAATTCGGCGTTGCCGGTCTGGCTGGCATACACCACCAGCCAGTCGGCCGGCGCGGCCGACGCGCGGCGCCGGGCGCGCTCGGCACGCCAGATGCCGGCGCACATGGCCAGCCAGCCGCCGCTCAGGGCCAGGGCGCCGCCCCAGCGCAGGGGTTCGATCGTGACACTCATGCCGCTATCATTCCAGTAATGCCGTCCAGGCGCCGGACACGGTCTCGCGCAGGCCGCCGGCCTCGCGCACCAGGTAGCGCGCGGCCAGGCCGCGCGCGTCGGCGAAGGCGATGCCGGCCTGCGGCCCCAGCACGGCGAGGGTGGTGGACAGCGCGTCGGCGGCCATGCAGGTGGGCGCCAGCACCGTCACCGAGGCGACGCCGTTGTCGACCGGCCAGCCGCTGCGCGGATCGAGCGTGTGCGCGACGCGCCGGCCCTGGGGCTGGTGAAAGTACTGGCGGTAGTCGCCCGAGGTGGCGATCGCCAGGCCATGCAGCGCGACCACCGCCTGCGCCACCGTGCTGCCGTCGGCATCGGGCACGCCCTCGACCTCGACCCACCAGGGCTGGCCGTCGTTGCGGGCGCCCGCGCCGCGCAGTTCGCCGCCGGCCTCCACCAGGTAGTGGCGCAGGCCGTGCCGTTCCAGGCACAGGGCGAGGCGGTCGACGGCAAAGCCCTTGGCCACCGACGACAGGTCGAGCAGCGCGCCGCCGGGCTGGAACAGGCGGCGCCCCGCGCGGTCCAGTTCGACGCTGGCGGCGCCGCGGCGCGCCACGATGGCGGCGACCGCGTCGGCCGCGGGCGCGTAGAAGCCCGCCGCGTCGTAGCGCCGGACGGGACCGAAGCCCCACAGGTTGACCAGGGCGCCAGCGGCCGGATCGTAGGCGCCGCCGCTGGCATCGCGCACCTGCAGCGCGTAGTCGATCACGGCGAAGAATTCGGGCGGCAGATCGTGCCAGCTGCCGGCCGGCGCCGCGTTGAAGCGCGCCAGCAGCGAATCCGGCTTCCAGTGGCTCATCTGGGCCACGACCAGGTCGAGTTCGGCCTGCAGCAGCGCGCGCAGGCCGCCCTCCAGTCCCGCCGGGGCGTGCGGGGGGACCAGGAAGCGGGCCGACCAGGCGGTGCCCATCGCCGTGCCGGCGAGCGCGCACGCGCGGCTGCCCGGGCCGGGCAGGGCGGGGTCGATGTCGAGGGGGACCAGGACGGCGCGCTCTGCCAACGCTTACTCCGGCAGGATCTCGAAGGTCGCCGAATAGCTGTAGCGCCTGGCCGGCTGTTCCACGCCCGGGCCGCGCGGGGCATTGGCCGGGTAGGCGGCGCTGAGCCAGTACATGTTCGGCGCCGGCAGCGTGAAGCTGGCTTCGCCGTTGGCGTCGGTGGCGAGGCGTACCTCGTTCAGCGTGCCGCGGTACTTGACGCCGCCCGGGATGAGCGAGAACGGGAAGTTGGCCAGCGGCTTGCCGTCCAGCTGGAAGCGGAACGTCGCCCGCTCGCCGGCGCGCAGCTCGGTCGGGTTGGTCAGCGCGACCATCTCCAGGCCGGCATTGGTCGGCTTGAGGGCGCCGTCGCTCGACTTGTTGCGGGTGACGAACGTGTCCTGGCGCTGGACCATCGTGGTCGTCTTGACGTCGGTGGCGCCGGCCGGCGGGCCGTCGCCGCCGCGGAAGCGCTTGGTTTCGCCGTTCAGCTTGTACGACCCCATGACGTTGGTCGCGCCCAGCGTGATGCGGTAGGTGCCGTCGACGGGCAGCAGGATGTCGACCGAGGCCCGGTGCTTGCCGGTGACGGCGGCCGGGGCCGGCGCGGTATTGCCGTCCGGGCCCGTGACCGTCAGGCCGTCCATCCTGAGCGGCACGAAGTCGTTCTCGAACAGGCCTTCCGAGATGGCGCCGTCGATCGTGACCCAGGCTTCGCGGTCGGTCTCGATGATGCTGGTGTTCGGGATCATCCACGGGCGGTGGGCCTGGGCGGCGCAGGCGGCGCCTGCCAGGGCCACGGCGATGGCCAGCCGCTGGATCGTCTTGTGATTGCGCATGCCTGTCTCCTTATTGGATCGCGATCGCGACCTTGCCCAGTTCTTCCTTGCCGGCGGCTTCGCCGCTGGCCTTGCCCTTGCCGTTCCAGGCGAACGGCACGCGCACCAGCTCGCGGCCGCCGCCTTCGCGCGCGGCTTCGACGACCAGCTTGTAGTCGCCGGCCGGCAGCTTGTCCAGGCCCGTGATGGCCGGCCCGAAGTTCAGCGTGTGGGTGCCGGCGGCGCGGGTGGCGCCGCTGACGCCGTCGATCGGCAGCTTGGCGTCGCGGCCGGCCTTGCGCCACCAGGTGCGCAGGTCCTTGACCCACTTTTCGCCGGCATGGTTGTTCTTCTTGACGTCGTACAGCACGGAAAGGGTGGAAGCCACAGTCTGGTCCGGACGCTCGATCCAGATCGCGACGTAGGGCTTGTGGTACTCGGCCACGTTCAGTTGCGGCAGCTCGAACTTGACGGACAGGTCGGCGGCGACCGCCCAGCCGGATGCGAGCGGCAGGGTCAGGGCGAGCGAGTGGGACAGTTTCATAAGGCCTTTCGGGACAATGGGTTGGCGAATGACGGATATTCAGTGGACGAATAGCAGGGCGATCACGGCCGGCAGCACGATCCCCAGGCCGATCACCGGCCAGGTCGAGGGACGGTTGGCGGCGTGGTATTTCATGATCAGGAAGCCGGTGAGGCAAAAGACCAGGCAGGCGATCGCGAAGAGGTCGATGAACCAGCTCCACACGGTCCCGGCGTTGCGGCCCTTGTGCATGTCGTTCAGCCACGAGATCCAGCCGCGGTCGGTCCTTTCGTATTCGGCCTGGCCGTCGGCGCCGATGCGCAGCCAGGCGTCGCCGCCCGGGCGCGGCAGGGGCACGTAGGCGTCGTCCTCGCTCCATTCGGCGCGCACGCCGCGCACCTGCACGGGAAACGTGCGCTCCGCCCAGTCGGCCAGCGGCGCCGGCAGCGGCACCCTGGCGTCGGCGTGGCCGGCGGCATAGCCGGCCAGCTGCGCCGCCAGGTCCGCCGGCAGCTGCGCCTTCAGGCGCACGACCTCGGGCCTGGCCTCGATCTGGGACGCGTGGTTCAACGTGAATCCGGTAAAGCTGAACAGCAGCATGGCCATCAGGCAGATGGCCGAACTGATCCAGTGCCACTGGTGCAGCTGGCGCAGGAACAGGGCGCGGCGCGCGCCGGGCAGGGCGGGCGCGGCCTGGGCGCCGGACGGCGCGGCAGAAGGGGAGGATCCGGTCGGGTGCATCATTAAATGATAACGATTATCATTTACGGGGTCAACTCGACATTGTCCGAGTGGCTGTTACAAGGTGTAAATTTATGTAAAGAAAGGGATGCACGCCAAATAAAATATCGCTTGCCGGGTCTGCCGGTTTTTGATCCTTGCGTTACAATACCGTGCGCAAATTGGCAGTCCGCTGCATTGATGTGCCTCGAATGTCTCGAAGAGTCCTTCCCCCACAACTTGATGTGAAGTAAGTGCGATCCGCTAACCGGTCAGGCCGTGTCGCGGAAGGTTAGATTAACCCGCCCCAACCTCGCGAAACGCGAAGAAAGGTGAGCAAGAATGATGCAACAATATAACGCCAACTCCTACTTGTTCGGCGGTAACGCGCCGTACGTGGAAGAGTTGTACGAAGCGTACCTGAACAATCCGGGCTCCGTGCCGGACAACTGGCGCGCTTACTTCGACGCCATGCAGCACATGCCGGCCGTCGACGGTACCGAAAAGCCGGACGTCGTCCACTCCTCCGTGATCGCCTCCTTCGCCGAGCGCGCCAAGCAGGGCCCGATGCGCACCGTGATCGCCTCGCCGGACGCCGAACTCGGCCGCAAGCGCGTCGCCGTCACCCAGCTGATCGCCGCCTACCGCTTCCTCGGTTCGCGCTGGGCCAACCTGGACCCGCTGCAGCGCCAGGAACGTCCGCCGATCCCGGAGCTGGACCCGTCTTTCTACGGTTTCTCGGAAGCCGACCTTGACACCAAGTTCAACATCAGCAACACCTACTTCGGCCAGGAGACCGCATCGCTGCGCGACCTGCTGAACATGCTGCGCGACACCTACTGCCGCTCGATCGGCGCCGAGTTCATGTACGTGGGCGACCCGGCCGAGAAGCGCTGGCTGCAGGAGAAGCTGGAGTCGATCCGCTCGACCCCGACCTTCACCGCGGAAAAGAAAAAGCACATCCTGGAGCGCCTGACCGCGGCCGAAGGCCTCGAGCGCTACCTCCACACCAAGTACGTCGGCGCCAAGCGCTTCTCGCTGGAGGGCGGCGAGTCCTTCATCGCCTCGATGGATGAAGTCATCCAGCGCGCGGGCGAGCAGGGCGTCCAGGAAATCGTCATCGGCATGGCCCACCGCGGCCGCCTGAACGTCCTGGTCAACACGCTGGGCAAGGCCCCGTCCGACCTGTTCGAGGAATTCGAAGGCAAGCACGCCGACGACCTGCCGTCGGGCGACGTGAAATACCACCAGGGCTTCTCGAGCGACATCTCGACCCCGGGCGGCCCGGTCCACCTGTCGCTGGCGTTCAACCCGTCGCACCTGGAAATCGTCAACCCGGTCGTCGAGGGTTCGGTCAAGGCGCGCATGGAACGCCGCGGCGACCGCCAGGGCAAGGAAGTCCTGCCGATCCTGGTGCACGGCGACGCCGCGTTCGCCGGCCAGGGCGTGGTCATGGAAACCCTGAACCTGGCCCAGACCCGCGGCTACGGCACCGGCGGCACCGTCCACCTGGTCATCAACAACCAGATCGGCTTCACCACCTCCGACCCGCGCGACGCCCGTTCCACGCTGTACTGCACCGACGTCGTCAAGATGATCGAAGCCCCGGTCCTGCACGTGAACGCGGACGATCCGGAAGCCGTCGTGCTGGCCACGCAGATCGCGATGGACTACCGCACCGAGTTCCACAAGGACGTCGTCGTCGACATCATCTGCTACCGCAAGCTGGGCCACAACGAGCAGGACACCCCGGCCCTGACCCAGCCGCTGATGTACAAGAAGATCGCCAAGCACCCGGGCACCCGCAGGATGTACGCGGACAAGCTGGCCGCCCAGGGCACCATCGCCGCCGACGGCGGCGACCAGCTGGTCGCGGCCTACCGCGCCGCCATGGACGAAGGCAAGACCACCACCGATCCGGTCCTGACCGACTTCAAGAACAAGTACGCCGTCGACTGGGCGCCGTTCCTGAACAAGAAGTGGACCGACGCCGCCGATACCGCCGTGCCGCTGACCGAGCTGAAACGCCTGGCCCAGCGCATCACCACGGTGCCGGAAAACTTCAAGCTGCACTCGCTGGTCGAGAAGGTCCTGGCCGACCGCGCCACCATGGGCCGCGGCGAGATGAACCTCGACTGGGGCATGGGCGAGCACCTGGCCTACGCCTCGCTGGTCGCTTCCGGCTACGCCATCCGCCTGTCGGGCCAGGATGCCGGCCGCGGCACCTTCGTGCACCGCCACGCCGTGCTGCACGACCAGAACCGCGAGCGCTGGGACCAGGGCATCTACCTGCCGCTGGCCAACGTCCAGGACAACCAGGCGCAGTTCACCGTGATCGACTCCGTGCTGTCGGAAGAAGCGGTGCTGGGCTTCGAATACGGCTACTCGACCGCCGAACCGAACACGCTGACTATCTGGGAAGGCCAGTTCGGCGACTTCGCCAACGGCGCGCAGGTCGTCATCGACCAGTTCATCGCCTCGGGCGAAGTGAAGTGGGGCCGTGCCTCGGGCCTGGTCATGATGCTGCCGCACGGCTACGAAGGCCAGGGTCCGGAACACTCGTCGGCCCGCATCGAGCGCTTCCTGCAACTGTCGGCCGACCACAACATGCAGGTCGTGCAGCCGACCACCGCCGCGCAGATCTTCCACCTGCTGCGCCGCCAGATGGTGCGCCAGTTCCGCAAGCCGCTGATCATCTTCACGCCGAAGTCGCTGCTGCGCAACAAGGATGCGGGCTCGCCGCTGACCGACCTGGCGTCGGGCGGCTTCCAGACCGTGATCCCGGAACTGGACGACAAGATCGACGCCAACAAGGTCAAGCGCGTGATCGTCTGCTCGGGCAAGGTCTACTACGACCTGGTCAACACCCGCAAGACGCGCAACGTGAGCGACGTCGCGATCATCCGCATCGAGCAGCTGTATCCGTTCCCGCACAAGGCCTTCGGCGCCGAACTGAAGAAGTTCCCGAACGCCACCGAAGTCGTGTGGGCGCAGGACGAGCCGCAGAACCAGGGTCCGTGGTTCCAGATCCAGCACAACATCTTCGAAAGCATGGAAGCGGGCCAGCGCCTGGCGTACGCCGGCCGTCCGGCTTCGGCAGCCCCGGCCGTCGGCTACAGCGACAAGCACGTGGCGCAGCAGAAGGAACTGCTGGACACCGCGTTCGCCAAGCTGAAGGGTTTCGTCCTCACGAAGTAAGCAGCGCTGGAAGCGCCCCGCGCCGCCCGGCGCGGGGCTTTCGCACAGAATAAGTCGTTCACCATATTGGAGTTTTTTAAATGGCACAAATCGAAGTCAAGGTCCCCCAGTTGTCGGAATCGGTCGCGGAAGCGACCCTGCTGTCGTGGCATAAAAAGGTCGGCGAGTCCGTCTCGCGCGACGAGAACCTGATCGACATCGAGACCGACAAGGTGGTCCTGGAACTGCCGGCGCCGAGCGCCGGCGTGATCGTGCAAATCATCAAGGGCGACGGCGGCACCGTGGTGTCGGGCGAAGTCATCGCCATCATCGATACCGAAGCCTCGGCCCAGACCAGCCCGATCGCCATCACCGCCGCTCCGGTCGACAACGCCCCGGCCGCCGCCCCGGCACCGCAGGCCGGCGCCACCGGCGGCAGCAAGTCCGACGTCGCCATGCCGGCCGCCGCCAAGATCCTGGCCGACAACAACATGAGCACCGCGGATGCCACCGGCACCGGCCGCGACGGCCGCGTGACCAAGGGCGACGCCCTGGCCGCCGTCGCCAGCAGGGGCGCAGCGCCTGCGCCGGCCGCCCCGGCCCCGCTGGCGCCGCAAGCCGCCAAGCCGGCCCTGCAGCAAGTCGCCGCACCGGCCCCGAACCTGGGCGACCGTCCGGAAGAGCGCGTGCCGATGAGCCGCCTGCGCGCCCGCATCGCCGAGCGCCTGCTGCAGTCGCAGTCGACCAACGCGATCCTGACCACGTTCAACGAAGTCAACATGGCCCCGGTCATGGAACTGCGTAACAAGTACAAGGACAAGTTCGAGAAGGAACACGGCGTCAAGCTGGGCTTCATGTCCTTCTTCGTCAAGGCCGCCGTCGCCGCGCTGAAGAAGTACCCGATCCTGAACGCCTCGGTCGACGGCAACGACATCATCTACCACGGCTACTTCGACATCGGCATCGCCGTCGGCTCGCCGCGCGGCCTGGTCGTGCCGATCCTGCGCAACGCCGACCAGATGACCATCGCCGAGATCGAGAAGAAGATCGGCGAATTCGGCCAGAAAGCCAAGGACGGCAAGCTGACGCTGGAAGACCTGACCGGCGGTACCTTCTCGATCTCGAACGGCGGCGTGTTCGGCTCGATGCTGTCGACCCCGATCATCAACCCGCCGCAGTCGGCGATCCTGGGCGTGCACGCGACCAAGGACCGCGCCGTCGTCGAGAACGGCCAGATCGTCATCCGCCCGATGAACTACCTGGCGATGTCCTACGACCACCGCATCATCGACGGCCGCGAAGCCGTGCTGGGCCTGGTGGCCATGAAGGATGCGCTGGAAGATCCGGCACGCCTGCTGCTCGACCTGTAATCCACCGCCCGCGGGGCGCGGGCCGGTGCGTTTGTTGTTCGACTGATGGGAGGAGTACCATGATCTCCGATGAAATCAAGCGTTTGCACGAACTGCACCAAGCCGGCGCCCTCAGCGACGCCGAATTCGAACGGGCCAAGGCGAAGGTCCTGGCGTCGGCGAACGCGGTGAACCTGAACAAGGCCACCGCGTCCGACGGCAGCTTCGCGTCCGAGCTCAACAACCTGCGCCGCTCGCGCACCGACCGCTGGCTTGGCGGCGTGTGCGGCGGGCTGGCGCCGGTGTCGGGCGTGGATGCCTGGGTGTGGCGGCTGGTGTTCACGCTGTTCACGCTGACGTTCGGCTTCGGGCTGGTGATTTACCTGTTGTTGTGGATCTTCGTACCAGAAGAATGATTGAATACCCGCGCGGGGCAGGCACGCCGTGCCCGCCCCGCGGCGATCGGGAACACAAGGAATCGATTGATGAGCACTGAAAAACAATTCGACGTCGTCGTGATCGGCGGCGGTCCCGGCGGCTACGTGGCCGCCATCCGCGCGGCCCAGCTGGGCTTCAAGACCGCCTGCATCGACGAGGCCGTCAACGCCAAGGGCGGCCCGGCCCTGGGCGGCACCTGCACCAACGTCGGCTGCATCCCGTCGAAGGCGCTGCTGCAGTCGTCGGAGCACTTCGAGCACGCCGGCCATGCGTTCAAGGAACACGGCATCAACGTGTCGGGCCTGGAGCTGGACCTGGCGCAGATGCTCAAGCGCAAGGATGGCGTCGTCAAGGCCAACAACGACGGCGTCGTCTACCTGTTCAAGAAGAACAAGGTCACCTTCTTCCACGGCCGCGGCACGTTCGCGGGCAAGGAAGGCGAGGGCTTCACCATCAGCGTGACCGGCCCGACCACCGACACCATCAGCGCGAAGAACGTGATCGTCGCCACCGGCTCCAATCCGCGCGAACTGCCGGGCGCGCCGTTCGACGAGAAGATCGTGCTGTCGAACACCGGCGCGCTGGCCATCGACGCCGTCCCGGCCTCGCTGGGCGTGATCGGCGCCGGCGTGATCGGCCTGGAAATGGGTTCGGTGTGGCGCCGCCTGGGCGCCAAGGTCACCGTGCTGGAAGGCCTGCCGGCGTTCCTGGGCGCGGTCGACCAGCAGATCGCCAAGGAAGCGCAGAAGGCCTTCGCCAAGCAGGGCCTGGCGATCAACCTGGGCGTGAAGATCGGCGCGATCACCAAGGGCGAGAACAACGTCACCGTCGAATACGCCGACAGCACCGGCGCCGCGCAGACCGCGACCTTCGACCGCCTGATCGTCTCGATCGGCCGCGTGCCGAACACCAACGGCCTGGGCTTCGACAAGGTCGGCCTGGAGCTGGACGAGCGCGGCTTCATCGCCGTCGACGACGAATGCCGCACCAAGGTCCCGGGCATCTGGGCGGTGGGCGACGTCGTGCGCGGCCCGATGCTGGCGCACAAGGCGGAGGAAGAGGGCGTCGCGGTCGCCGAGCGCATCGCCGGCCAGCACGGCCACGTCAACTTCAACACGATCCCGTGGGTCATCTACACCTCGCCGGAAATCGCCTGGGTCGGCCGCACCGAAGAGCAGCTCAAGAAGGACGGCGTCGCCTACAAGGCCGGCACCTTCCCGTTCATGGCCAACGGCCGCGCGCGCGCTGGGCGACACGACCGGCATGGTCAAGGTGATCGCCGACGCGTCGACCGACGAGATCCTGGGCGTGCACATCGTCGGCCCGGTCGCTTCGGAACTGATCTCGGAAGCCGTCGTCGCGATGGAGTTCAAGGCCTCCGCCGAGGACATCGCGCGCATCTGCCACGCGCACCCGACGCTGTCGGAAGCGACCAAGGAAGCCGCGCTCGCGGTCGACAAGCGTTCGCTGAACTTCTAAGCAGTCATTGCAGGACCGGTAGGGTGGACGGCTCGGCCGTCCACGCGTTGATACGTGACGGCTCCGATGTCGTGCCCGTTCCCTCGGCCGCCAACAATCACCGCGTGGACGGCATGGCCGTCCACCCTACTTTCATGAATGTCCAAGAGTACTACCAGCACGCGCTGACCGAGCGCGGTTTCAAGCCCGACCCCGCGCAGCAGCGCGCCGTCGACCGCCTGCAGGCGGCCTACGACGACTGGGTCGAGTACAAGTCGCAGCGCTCGTCCACGCTCCGCCGCCTGTTCAACCGCCCCGAGGTGCCGCGCGGCGTCTACATGTGGGGTGGCGTCGGGCGCGGCAAGTCCTTCCTCATGGACAGCTTCTATTCGGTGGTGCCGGTGGTGCGCAAGACGCGCCTGCACTTCCACGAATTCATGCGCGACGTGCACCGCCAGCTCGACGAGCTCAAGGGCGTGGCGGACCCGCTGATCGAGGTCGCCAGGCGCATCGCCAAAAAATACCGCCTGATCTGCTTCGACGAATTCCACGTCAGCGACGTGGCCGACGCGATGATCATGTACAACCTGCTGTCCGCGCTGTTCGAGAACGGCGTCTCGTTCGTGATGACGTCGAACTACGACCCGGACAAGCTCTATCCCGACGGCCTGCACCGCGACCGCATGCTGCCGACCATCGCGCTGCTGAAGGACAAGCTGGACGTGATGAACGTCGACGCCGGCGTCGACTACCGCCACCGCGCGCTGGAACAGGTGCAGGCCTACTACACGCCGCTGAACGCCGCGGCCGACAAGGCGCTGCGCGACGCCTACGCCAAGGTCGCCGACACCGCCGACCAGGATCCGCGCGTACACATCGAGCGGCGCGAGATCCGGGCGCTGCGGCGCGCGGGCGGCGTGATCTGGTTCGACTTCGCCACCCTGTGCGGCGGGCCGCGCTCGCAGAACGACTACCTCGAGATCGCCAGCCAGTTCCACACGGTGATCCTGTCCGCCGTGCCGCGCATGTCGGCGTCGATGTCGTCGGAGGCGCGCCGCTTCACGTGGCTGGTCGACGTGTTCTACGACCACAAGGTCAAGCTGATCATGTCGGCCGAGGTCGAACCGGAGCAGCTGTACACCGAGGGTGCGATGGCGAACGAGTTCCACCGTACCGTCTCGCGTATCATCGAGATGCAATCGCGCGAATACATGCTGGCCGAGCGCCGCGGCGCCGCCGCGTCGCTGGCATGAGGTTGCACATGAGGTTGCACATGAGGTTGCACATGAAGCATCCGGCAAAAGCCCACCAAGAGGATTCGATGACCATCCATTCCGCTGTCCGCCGCGGCGCCTCCGGCGCGCTGCTGTGCATCCTGCTGGCCGCCTGCGCCGGCAACGAGGTCGTGCCGCGCGAGACGCCGCCGCCGCCCGTGACCTCGGTGGCCCAGGCCGACCAGCAGCTCGCGGCGGTCGCGCGCGAGCGCGCCGCGATCGAGGCCCGCTACACCGAACGCGAACGCGTCTGCTACGCCAAGTTCTTCGTGAACGACTGCCTGAACGACGCCAGGGAACGCCGCCGCACGGCGCTGGCGGCCCAGCGCGCGATCGAGGTGCAGGCCCAGCGCTTCAAGCGCCAGGCCATCGTCGACGAGCGCGACCGCCAGCTGGCCGAGGCCGAGAAGCGCTACCAGGAACAGGAAGCGAAGCTGGCCGCCGAACCGCCGAAGCCAACGCCGGCCGCCAAGCCGGCGCCGGCCCCGCGCACGTCGACCGTGCCGGCGCGCATCGCCGAACGGGATGCGCGCCTGAAGGCGGAGCAGCAAAAGGAAGCGCAGGAAGCCGGCCAGCGCGCCGCCAACGTGCGCGCGCTCGCGGAGCGCCAGGCCGAATCCGCGCGGCGCCAGCAACGCGTGGCCGAGCGCAAGGCCGAACGGGCCGCCAAGGCGGCCAAGGATGCCGAGGAAGCCAAGGCCAGGGCGGCGCAGGATGCGCAATCGGCGGCGGCGCGGAAATGACGCGCCGGGGTCGGCGCCCGGTGTCGATGTTCCAGGGCGCCGACCCCGGTGTTGAACGGCGCGTAGGGTGCGCTCCCCGAGCGCACCAGGCCACCGCCATCACAGCGCCGGCTTCACCAGCTTGACGATCGCCATCGTGCAATTGCCCCCTTTGCCTTGCGAGCGTTCTCCCGCCTTGCCGATCAGCATTTCCGCCGCCTGGCGCGGCGTCGCCCTGGCGGTGGCCGCGCCCAGTTCGGCGTCGGTGAAGAAATGCCACAGGCCGTCCGAGCACAGCAGGAACACGGCACCGGCCGCCAGGTCGGTGCGCTGGCCGAACGTGATGAAGGGATCCTTGCGGCTATTGCCCAGCACATTGAGCAGGAGCTTGGACTTGCGGTGGTTCTTGGCCGCATCCGGCGGCAGGCGGTCGCTCGACACCAGGTGCTCGACGTAGGCGGCATCGCTGGTACGCGCCAGGCATTTGCCATCCTGGAAATGGTACAGGCGCGAATCGCCCACGTGCGCCCACACGGCCTCGCCGTGCGGCGTCAATACCAGGCCGACGAAGCTGGCCTGGGCCTGCGTCTTCGTCGTGAACGCGTTCATGTGGATGACGAGGTGGGTCTCGGCGACGATCTCGCGCAAGAGTTGCTGCAGGCGCTCGATGCTCGGGCGGTCGCCCGGCTTGAATTCGTCGAAGACCTGGCGCGCCGTGTGCAGGACCTGCTCGGAGGCGGCGGCGCCGGCGATGCCGTCCGACAGCACGGCCAGCACGTAGCCGGGCGCGCGGGCGCCGGTCATGAGCGCGACCCGGTCGTTCTGTTGCGGGCGGTTGCCCAGGTGTTGCGCGGTGCCCGCTTCGATCTTGTAGGAGCTCATAAAATATCAACGGCGTGTGACGGCGGGGCGATAGCGGGGCAATCAGCGTGGCTTTCCGATAACCGCCTTGCCGATCTTTGTTGGCGGCAAGGGCAGTGTAGATTAAACTATGCACCGACTTGCACCTGTGTTGCAAGCCGTAACGAATCGCGCCGCCCAGTCCGCGGCCGCATCCTTCCCATCCCAGCCTTTAGCCATTGTTCGGAAAACACATGATCGACGTCCAGGAGATCCAGCGCCGCATTATTGAACTCGACGTGGAACATCGCGACCTCGACGCTGTCATAGACATGCTGACCCGCGACGGTCACACCGACCAATTGCAGCTGCGCCGCCTCAAGAAGCGCAAGCTGCAGCTGAAGGACCACATCACGTTGCTGAAAATGCAGCTGGTGCCGGACGTTCCGGCCTGACCGAATTGCGCAGTCCATTTTGACCGATCATCTTCCCGTACCCGGCTCGTCCGCCGACGAGTCCCTCCCGGCCGACGCCACCGCTGGCGCGCCGGCGCAGCCTCCCGGCAAATACGACGACGAAGTCGACCGCATCTTCGGCGCGGGCGGCCCGCTCGCGCCCGCCGTCGGCAGCTTCCGCCCGCGCCAGTCGCAGACCGAGATGGCCAAGGCGATCGCCGACGCCATCGGCAAGCAGGGCACCCTGATCGCCGAGGCCGGCACCGGCACGGGCAAGACCTTCGCCTACCTGGTGCCGGCGCTGCTGTGGGGCGGCAAGACCATCGTCTCCACCGGCACCAAGAACCTGCAGGACCAGTTGTTCTCGCGCGACATCCCGAACGTGCGCGCCGCGCTGCGCGCGCCGGTCTCGGTGGCGCTGCTCAAGGGCCGCTCGAACTACGTCTGCCACTACCACCTGGAACGCACGCTGCAGAACGGGCGCCTGACCTCGCGCGACGACGTCGGCCACCTGCGCGAGATCTCGCGTTTCGTGAAGATGAGCAATTCCGGCGACAAGGCCGAGCTGGCCAAGGTGCCGGAAACGGCGTCGGTCTGGAACCTGGTGACGTCCACCCGCGAGAACTGCGTGGGCCAGGAATGCCAGTACTACCAGGACTGCTTCGTGATGAAGGCGCGCCGCGAGGCCCAGCAGGCCGACGTGGTGGTCGTCAACCACCACCTGTTCTTCGCCGACGTGGCGCTGAAGGAAGGCGGCATGGCCGAGCTGCTGCCGTCCGCCAACACCATCATCTTCGACGAGGCGCACCAGCTGCCCGAAGTGGCGACGCTGTTCTTCGGCACCACCGTCTCGACCTCGCAGGTGCTGGAGCTGTGCCGCGACGTGCTGGCCGAAGGCCTGGCACATGCGCGCGCCGGCGTCGACTGGGCCAAGGTCGTCACCGTGGTCGAGAAGGCCGCGCGCGACCTGCGCCTGACCTTCCCGCAGGACAGCATGCGCCTGTCGCTGCCGCAGATCCTGCCGGATTCCGGTTTCTTCCCGGCGCTGGACAAGCTGAAGGAAGAACTCGAGGGCCTGATCGACGTACTGGAAGACAACGCCGAGCGCGCCGAGACGCTGGAACAGTGCCGCGTGCGCGCCGTCGAGCTGCTGGAACAGTACAAGGCCTGGAAATCCGAGCCGAAGAAGAGCAAGGAAATCGAGGGCGACGACGCCGTGCTGTGGGTCGAGGCGTTCGCCTCCTCGCTGCAACTGCACAAGACGCCGCTGTCGGTCGCGCCGATCTTCGCCGGCCAGCGCGCCGGCACGCCGCGCAGCTGGATCTTCACCTCGGCCACGCTGGCCGTGAAGAACGACTTCAAGCATTTCTCGGCCCAGCTCGGCATGACGGGCGAGCCGGCGCGCACCTGGCCCAGCCCCTTCAACTACCAGGAGCAGGGCATCCTGTACGTGCCGACCGGCCTGCCGGAACCGAACACGATGGGCTACACGGACGCCGTGGTCGACATGGCGCTGCCGGTGATCGAGGCCGCCGGCGGACGCACCTTCTTCCTGTGCACCACCATCCGCGCCGTCAACCGCGTGGCCGAGCGCCTGCGCGCCGAATTCGCCGAGCGCGGCCTGGAATTCCCGCTGTTCGTGCAGGGCGAGCGCGGCCGTACCGAGCTGCTGGATTCCTTCCGCAACGCCGGCAACGCCGTGCTGGTCGGCAGCCAGAGCTTCTGGGAAGGCGTGGACGTGCGCGGCGAGGCGCTGTCGCTGGTCATCATCGACAAGCTGCCGTTCGCGCCGCCCGACGACCCGGTGCTGGCCGCGCGCATCGAGGTGATGGAAAAGAAGGGCATGAACGGCTTTGCCCACCACACCCTGCCGGAAGCCATCATCAACCTGAAGCAGGGCGCCGGCCGCCTGATCCGCGACGTCGACGACCGCGGCGTGCTGATGCTGTGCGACCCGCGCGTGATCAGCAAGTCCTACGGCCGCCGCATCTGGCAGAGCCTGCCGCCCTTCCGGCGCACGCGGGTGCAGGCGGACGTGATCGCGTTCTTCAAGAACGGCCCGGATTCCGCCTGACGCCCGCGCTCCCGCGCGTCTTCACCCCGGCGCGAGGTGTGCGTCGACCAGTCGCGCCACCTCCGCCGCGCGGGTCTCGACCAGGTCGTGGCCGGCGCCGGCCAGCACGTGCAGCCGCGCATCCGGCAGCAGCGCCTGCAGCCGCTCGCCCGCCGCGACCGGACTGATCGGATCGGCATCGCCCCACAGCAGCAGCACCGGCATGCGCAGCGCCGGCAAGCGCGCCGTCAGGTCGTCGGTGCTGCGCAGGAACCAGTCCGGCAGGTCCGGATGGCTGGCGCGCACCATCGGACGCCAGTCCTGCGCGCCGAGCGGCGCCAGGTCCATGCCGCCCGAGGTGGCGCTCAAGACCAGATGCGTCACCAGTTCCGGCCGCTGCAGCGCCGCCAGCACGGCGACCACGCCGCCCATCGACTGGGCCAGCAGGGCGCTAGGGCGGTCGATGGCGGCCGCCACGCGTCCGGCCAGGTCGTCGATGCCGCGGATGGACGCATCCGGCGCCGTCCCGCCGAAACCCGGCCAGGACAGGTGGACATGCTGCGCCGTGAAGGCCAGCGCGTCCGCCACCGGCTGCCAGGCCTCGGTCCGGCCGAGCGCGCCCGGCAGGAACAACAGCGTCGACGGACGGCTCATGCCGGGACCAGCACGTGGCCGGCGCCGGCCAGCAATTCGCGGGCGCGGGGCAGGTCGGCCTGCTTGAGCAGCAGGTGGTCGCCGTCGAACGTGGAGACGACGAACACCCCCAGCCCGCCCTCGGACAGCGGCCGCACCACGGACAGCACGATGCCGGTGGCGCCGAAGGCGAACGGGCCGACGAAGCGCAGGCAGCACCAGCCGTCTTCCTGCGCCGTGCCGGGCGGCACCCGTGTGGCGCGGCAGACGATCGACAGTTCGTGCGCCGAGCGGCTGATCGTCACGAAGCCGGGGCCGTCGGCCCAGGATGGCATCGGGGCGCCAGGATCGAGGCGGCTGATGGTGTAGGCGGCGTCGTCCAGTTCCAGCGTGACCTGGTGGATTTCCTTGTGTGGCGTCATGGTTTTCTCATGTGGCAGTGCAAGGCTGCCAGCATAGAGCGTCGGTTCGGATAAGTATAATGAATCTTGTTGATGATTCATTCGCGGATTTGATGGCATGGAACTGGACTACAAGGCGCTGGCGGCGCTCGACGCCGTCATCGAGCACGGCAGCTTCGAGCGGGCCGCGGCCGCGCTGTCGATCAGCCAGCCGGCCGTCTCGCACCGCCTGCGCGCGCTCGAGGAGCAGGCCGGCGAACTGCTGCTGGTACGCGCCCAGCCGCCGCGGGCGACGCCGCGCGGCCAGCGCCTGGTCGCCCATTACCGCCAGGTGCGTTTGCTCGAGGTGGGCCTGGAACCGGACGCAGCGCGCGGCGCGCGCCTGCCGGCGCTGGCGCTGGCGGTGAACGCCGACAGCGCCGCCACCTGGCTGCCGGAAGCGCTGGCGGGCATCCTGGCGGCGCCATCCTGCCTGGTCGACGTGCTGATCGACGACCAGGACCGCACGCTGCGCCACCTGCGCGAGGGACGCGTGGCCGGCTGCGTCACCAGTGCGCCCGAGACGGCCGCCGGGACGTCGGCGGTGCCGCTGGGCGTCATGCGCTACCGCTGCGTGGCGGCGCCGGCCTTCCTCGCGCGCTGGTTCCCGGCCGGCCTGACGGCCGAGGCCGTGCTGCGCGCGCCCGCGCTGGTGTACGACCGCGGCGACACGCTGCACCAGCGCTACCTGCGCGCGCTGGGCTTGCCGGACGCCGTCCCGCACCACCTGTTCCCGAGCGCCGAGGGCTTCGTCGTCTTCCTGGCCGCGGGCCACGGCTACGGCATGGCGCCCGAGATCCAGGTGCGCGGCCAGCTCGCCGGCGGGACGCTGGCCGAGGTGGCGCCCGGCACCGCGCTGGACGTGCCGCTGTACTGGCAGCACTGGAACATCACCACGCCGCTGACGCGGGCGCTGAACGAGGCGATCGTGGCGGTGGCGGGGCGCTGGCTGCAAGGCGGGGCCGTGCCGTAGGCGTAGGCGTAGGGTGGGCAGCTCCACCCCACGGGCCGCCGTCACGCTACGCCTGAGCTGCCCACGCGTGACGTCCGCGTTCCGTTGGCGCTGCGGTTGTTCAGCGCTGCGGTTGTCCCGTGCGGGCATGGCGCCAACATGATGCTGGCGTCACGCGTGGGCAGCGCGGGCGTCGTGGCGGCGCTCGCCACACAGGTGGAGCTGCCCACCCTACATCTAGGGTTCGATCACGACCTTGCCGGTCACCTTGCGCGCCGCCATGTCTTCCAGCGCCCGCGCCGTGTCTTCCAGCGCATAGCGCTTCGACACCAGCGGTCGCAGCCGGCCTTCCATCATCCAGTCCAGCATCGTGCGCATCGCCGCCGCGTTCGCCTGCGGCTCCTTGCGCTGGAAGTCTCCCCAGAACACGCCGACGATCGACGCGCCCTTGAGCAGCGCCACGTTCCACGGCACCTGCGGGATCGCCCCGTTGGCGAAGCCGACCACCAGGTGGCGCCCGCGCCAGGCGATCGCGCGCAGCGCCGGTTCGCTGTAGATGCCGCCGACCGGGTCGTAGATCACGTCCGGTCCCTTGCCGCCGGTGGCGGCGCGGATCGCCTCGCGCAGGTCCTCGCGGCCGTAGTCGATCAGGACGTCGGCGCCGTGCGCGCGGCAGACTGCCAGCTTGTCGGCGCTGGACGCCGCGGCGATCACGCGCGCGCCCAGCGCCTTGCCGATCTCGACCGCCGCCAGCCCGACCCCGCCGGCCGCGCCCAGCACCAGCAGCGTCTCTCCCGCGCGCAGGGCGCCGCGGTCGACCAGCGCATGGTGCGAGGTGCCGTAGGTGAGCGTGACCGAGGCGGCGACGTCGAAGTCCATGCCGTCCGGCATCGGCACCAGCGTGTCGACGGGCGCCAGCGCCAGGTCGGCGAAGGCGCCGGTGCGGGTGAAGCCGATCACCCGGTCGCCGGGGGCGTGCCCGGCGACGTCCGGACCGACCGCGCGCACGACGCCGGCGAATTCCATGCCGGGCGTGAAGGGCAGGGGTGGCCTGACCTGGTACTTGCCCTGGACGGTCAGTACGTCCGGAAAATTGACGCCGGCGGCATGCACCGCGACCACGACCTGGCCGGGGCCGGGCACCGGGTCCGGCAAGTCTTCCAGCACCAGGCTGGCGGGCGGACCCCATGCCTTGCAGACGATGGCTTTCATGTCTCCTCCTGTTATTTCTGCGCGTAAATGTTCGATTATGCCTGTTGCTGGCGTCGCGGCAAGAAAGCCGGGGTCGGCGCCTCTTGACCCCGGCTGCGGGTGCCGACCCCTGCGCTCCCGCAACATGCAGGGCGGGTGGCTTGTTAGAGTCTCCAGGTCCCGGAACCTACGGCGGCACGACGACAAGAAGGGGGAGCGATGACCATTCGTTACGGCTGTTTCTTCAGCTATGCCCATGGCCGGCACGAGCTCATGCAGCGGTTCAAGACCACGCTGGCCGATGCGCTGCGCTGCTACCTCGAACCCTATTTCGACAACGAAGACGAATTGTTCGTCGATACCGAACAGCTCGGAGGAGGAGACGACCTCGACCGCAAGATCGCCCGCGCGATGTGCGAAAGCGTCTGCATGATCCTGATCTACACGCCGAAATACGAAGCGCACGCCTACACGCGCCGCGAATACGCGGCCATGCGCCTGCTCGAGGCGGAGCGCGGCACCTGGTATCCGTTGCCTAGCCGCCTGATCATACCGGTGATCATGACGCAGCATCCGGACCGGCTGCCGCCGCAGGTCAGCGACGCCTCGTTCTACGTCGACTTCTCGCGCTTCACGATGGCCACGGCCGACCTCAAGTCGAACCCGGACTTCCTGCCGGACATCGACAAGATGGTCAGGCGCATCGTCGCCCATTACCAGTACCTGAAAAAATGCACGCCGCCCGGGCATGACTGCAACCAATTCGTGCTCCCCGATGTCCCACCACCGTGGCGTGAGCTGCAGGATCCTGACTTTCCAAAAAAATGAGGAGCCCTATGGAAACCAACCGCATCGCCGCAAGACCGGCCGCAGCGGCCGGCGAGGTGACGACGTTCTATTCCTATGACAGCGCCCCAGTGCGCAGCCTGGCCCTGGCGCATGCCGCCTGGTTGCTGGCCGGGCGCGAGCACGCACAGACACCGGTCCTGATGATCGACTGGGACCTCGAATCGCCAGGATTGCACCACTATTTCCCCGGCCAGCCGCCCGCGATGCGGCGCGCCGGCGTGCTCGAGCTGTTCGAGGCCTGCCGCGAGCGCCTGCGCGCGCCCGCCCGCGCGCCGGACGCCGACGCCGAGGCGCTGGCCGCGCGCGTGCTCGGCAGCCTCGACTGGGACGACCACATCGAGCGCATCGACGACAGCCGGCCGCTGTACCTGATGCGCGCCGGCCGCTTCGACGACAGCTACGGCGAGCGCGTCGACCGCTTCGACTGGGACGCCCTGTTCTGTGCCTGCCCGGCCCTGTTCCGCGCCTTCGCCGCGCACCTCGCGCGCCGCTTCGCCCACGTGCTGGTCGACTGCCGCAGCGGCCGCTCGGCGGCCACCAGCGTCTGCACCGCGCTGCTGCCCGACCGGCTGGTCGGCCTGTTCACGCCCGACCCGCGCAGCCTCGACGGCCTGCAGGGCGTGGTCGCGCGCGCGCTCGACTACCGCTGCAGCCACGAGGACGAACAGCGTCCGCTGCTGGTGTATCCGCTGCCGGCCCCGGTCGACGCGGCCGCCGAGGGCCGGCGGCGCTGGCGCCTGGGCGACGTGCGCCAGGGCCTGCGCGGCTACCAGGCGATCCTCGAAAAGCTGCTGGGCGAGGCCTACGGCCTGGCCGGCCTCTCGCTCGACAGCTATTTCGACGAAGTGCAACTGCCGCAATCGGCCATCCTCGGCGCGGCACCGCCGGCCGGCCGCGCCCAGCCGGGCCAGGGCGACCGCCTCGGCCCCCTGCGCGGCATCGAGGCGCTGCTCGAATGGCTGGAACCGGGGCAATTCCCCTGGCGCCCCCTGGCCGAGGTGCGGCTGGTGCAGGCCGCCGAGGCGCTGCGCCGGCGCGCCGCCGACCAGGCGGCCCCGGCCATGGTGCGCGAGCTGGCCCGGCTGGCCGAGCTCTATCTCGGGCAGCAGGGCGAGCTGGAAGCGGCGCGCCGCATCGAACAGCACGTGATCGCCCTGGAGGCCGGCCTGCACGCGATGGAAGAGGGAAAGCGCGGGCACGCCGGCACGCGCCGCGGCGGCGGCGACCCGTCCGAGCGGCACGGCGGGGACCGCTCGGGCGAGGATGGCCCGGGCGGGGAGGGTGGCGACGTGCTCGATGATAAATTGTCGCGTTTGCAAGAGCTGATCGACAGCCGCAGCCCGCGCGAGGCGCGCGCGCTGGCCGACAGCCTGCGCAACAGCGTGCTGCGCCCGAGTGTCGCGGATCCGCTACGGCGGCGCGGCGCCGCCATGATCAAGCAGGTCTATCTGCAGGAAGGGGACAAGGATGCGCTGCTGGCCTTCACCCAGGACGAGGTGCATTCGCTCGAAGGCGCCCTGATCCGGGCGGCGGGGGGGCGGCCGCTGGTGCCGGGCTGAACGCGGCCCGGCGGCCAGGCGCGGGAGCCGGCCGGGGGCCGGCACGGCGCGGGCACGGGGGCGGGTCCATGGCATGTCCGAGGCAAGTCCGTGGCGGGTACGGGGCAAGGACGGGGCAAGTACGGGCGAGTCCGTGGCGAGTACGGGCAATTGCGAGGCAAGTGCGAGGCAATTACGAGGCAATTACGAGGCAAGTACGGAGCAGGAACGCGGCAAGTCCGGCGCCGGCACGACGCGCGCACGAGGCCGGCGCATGGGCCGCGTGGACAATAAATGTGCAGCCGGATCGGTCGATCTAGCCATTGCTTCGGGTAAAATCGCGTGCATGCGTATCCTTATCAGTAACGACGACGGCTACCTCGCTCCCGGCATCCAGGCCCTGGCCGATGCGCTCGCGCCGGTCGCCGACATCACGGTGGTGGCGCCCGACAGCAACCGCTCGGGCGCGTCCAACTCGCTGTCGCTGGACCGCCCGCTGTCGGTGACGAAGGCCGGCAACGGTTTTTATTTCGTCAACGGCACCCCGACCGACTGCGTGCACATCGCCCTGACGGCGATGCTCGACGCGCTCCCCGACCTGGTCGTCTCGGGCATCAACAACGGCCAGAACATGGGCGACGACACCCTGTACTCGGGCACGGTGGCGGCCGCGACCGAGGCCTACCTGTTCGGCATCCCGGCGATCGCCTTTTCCCAGGTGCATTCCGGCTGGGCCGAGGTCGAGTCGGCGGCCAGGGTCGCGCGCGACATCGTGCTGCGCCGTTTCGACCTCGACGACGCCCCGTTCCTGTTGAACGTCAATATCCCGAACCTGCCGTACGAGCGCATGGGCGCACTGGTGCCGACGCGGCTGGGCCGCCGCCACCATGCCGAGCCCGTCATCCGCGGCAAGGACCCGCGCGGCCGCGAGATCTTCTGGATCGGCGCCCCGGGCGCCTGCCGCGATGCCGGCGAGGGCACCGATTTCCACGCCACTGCCAGCGGCCAGGTCTCGATCACGCCGCTGCAGGTCGACCTGACCCACCGCGAACAGCTGGACCTGCTGCGGCGAGGCCTGGGATGAGCGAAAAGCGCAGCAACTTCCCCCTGCCGTTGTCGTCCGTCACGGGCACTGGCACGCGAAAGCCCGCTGCGCCGGCTCCGGTGGCGACGCCGCAGACCGCGACCCAGAATGCCCGCTCCAACAGCCAGGCCACGGCGGCGCGCAGCGGCGCCCATGGTGCCCACGGGGTGCCCGCGCCCGCCGGGCCGTCCCAGCCGCAACAGACGCTGGCCCGCTCCGACCTGATGGCGACCGAGGCGCCGCGCCGCGCCATGGCCGCGCGCGTGGCGCGCCAGGGCGTCAAGGATCCGCAGGTGCTGGCGGCGCTGGAAACCATCCCGCGCCACCTGTTCATCGAACAGGCGCTGTCGGCCCAGGCGTACACCGACGTGTCGCTGCCGATCGGGCACAACCAGACGATTTCCCAGCCGTACATCGTGGCGCGCATGATCGAGCTGCTCAAGGGTAGCGGCAAGCCGCTGCAGCGCGTGCTCGAGATCGGCACCGGCTGCGGCTACCAGGCGGCGGTACTGGCCTGCGTGGCGAAGGAGGTGTATTCGATCGAGCGCATCAAGCCATTGCACGAGCTGGCCAAGGCTAACCTGAGACCGTTGCGTATCGCCAATCTGCGCTTGCAGTACGGAGATGGTATGCTAGGGCTCCCGCAGGCAGCACCGTTCGACGGCATCATCCTCGCGGCGGCCGGACTCGACGTGCCGCGCGCACTGCTCGAGCAGATGGCCATCGGCGCCCGGCTGGTGGCGCCCGTTGGCGCGCAGGTCCAGCACCTGCAGCGTATTATTCGCACAGGAAAGTCGGAATGGACCAGCGAAACGCTGGAAAGCTGCCATTTCGTGCCACTGCGGCCAGGCATCGTCTGAATGCCAGAATGTTGCAATAGAATTAAGAGAGAATGAAACCAACGTCCCGCTCAGCCCTGTTCTTGATGTGCTTCGGCCTGCTGTCCGCCTGCAGTACCGAGACTCGCGTCGCTCCCGTGATCGACCGTCCGACCTCGTCCATCCCCCTCTCGCGCCCGCGTCCGGCCACGCCGCCGCCGGCCGAGGAGCGCCAGGACGCCGCCGGCAGCTATACCGTGCGCCGTGGCGACACGCTGCTGCGCATCGCCCTCGACCATGGCCAGAACTACCGCGACCTGGTGGCGTGGAACAACCTGGCCGATCCGGACGACATCAAGGTCGGCCAGGTGCTGAAGGTGGCGCCGCCGGAACGCGGCTCCAGCGCCGTGGTGACGGCGCCGATCTCCATGCCGGGCGCCGAGCGCCCGGCCGCGCCGCCCAAGAAGACCGAGCCGCGCGGCGACAAGAAGCCGTACAGCGAGTCGAACCTGGCCAGCGCGCAGAAGGAAGACAATCCGAAGGCCGAGAAGGTGGCCGCCAGCGGCATCGTGGCCGGCAGCACGGTCACCGCCAACGACGACGAGAAGCTGAGCTGGATGTGGCCGTCGGACGGCCGCATCGTCGCCACGTTCGACGAAGGCAAGAACAAGGGCATCGACATCGCGGGCAAGCTCGGCCAGCAAGTGATGGCCGCCGGTTCCGGCAAGGTGATGTACGCGGGCAGCGGCATCCGCGGATATGGTAATCTGGTCATCGTCAAGCACAGCAACAGCCTGCTGTCGGCGTACGCGCACAATCGCGCGATCGTGGTCAAGGAAGGTCAGAACGTGACCAAGGGCCAGGTAATCGCCGAAATGGGCAGTTCGGACACCGACACGGTCAAACTCCATTTCGAGATCCGCCAGCAGGGCAAGCCGGTCGACCCGGCCAGGTTCCTGCCCAGCCGCTAGGGAACCCCGATGACGCCTCCCCCCGATCCCCTCGATGCAGACCCGCCGGACAACTTGCCGGACGACGTCCCGGACGAGGCGCTGGAGGGCGGCGACTTCGCGGACGGGGCCGGGCGCGCCGACGTGCTGCCCGGGGCCGATGGCGACGGCGGCGCGGCCGACGAGCTGCGCAACGTGCTGCAGGCCGAGCTCTCGACCGACACGACCCAGCATTACCTGAACCGCATCGGCGCCAAGCCGCTGCTGGGCCCGGAGCAGGAAGTGCACTACGCCACGCTGGCCAAGTCCGGCGACTTCGCGGCGCGCCAGAAGATGATCGAGCACAACCTGCGCCTGGTCGTCTCGATCGCCAAGCACTACATCAACCGCGGCGTCGTGCTGCTCGACCTGATCGAGGAAGGCAATATCGGCCTGATGCGCGCGATCGACAAGTTCGAGCCGGAACGCGGCTTCCGTTTCTCCACCTACGCGACCTGGTGGATCCGCCAGAGCATCGAGCGCGCGATCATGAACCAGGCGCGCACGGTGCGCCTGCCGGTGCACATGGTGCGCGAGCTGAACCAGGTGCTGCGCGCCAAGTACCACCTGGAAGCCCAGCACCACGACGGCAAGGAAGCCAGCGCCGAGGATATCGCCAGCCTGGTCGGGCGCCCGGTGGAGGAGGTGCAGGACATCCTGGCGCTGTCCGAACACGCGACCTCGCTCGACGCCCCGCTCGACAACGACCCGCAAAGCAGCCTGATGGACATGCTGCCCGACGAGGGCGACGTCAGCCCCGACACGCGCGCCGAGCAGCACGAGATGGCGCTGCTGGTGCGCGACTGGCTGCAGAAGCTGCCGGACAAGCAGCGCGTGGTGGTGATGCGCCGCTTCGGCCTCGACAACGACGACCCGGCCACGCTCGAGACGCTGGCCGAGGAGATGGGCGTGACGCGCGAGCGGGTGCGCCAGATCCAGCAGGAAGCCCTCGTCAAGCTCAAGCGTGCCATGGCTGCCCGTGGCGTCGTGCGCGATTCCTTGCTATGATGCCCGCCGGGCCGCGAATGGCCCGTTTGTCTTTTTGAATTCCTGGTGGCCCATGCACTGTCGTTGCCGGCATTGCCGGAAACGACTTCCCGGCATGGCCGGAAAGCGACCTCCGCGCAGGCGGGGGCCCAATTCGCTCCTCGCAGTCGCGGCGTTCGCCTCCCGGCTTCGTCGAACGACATGGGCCCCGTCCGCACGGCGGCGACGTGCCGGGGGCGCAGGCCGTCTCACCGATTGCGATCGACTCCGATTCCCTTCTTCATGACCATGCAAGAAACCTTCATCAACATCAAATCCCTCGACATGGACGCGCGCGGCGTCGGCCACCTGGAGAACGAGGACGGCACGCCGGGCAAGGTGATCTTCGTCGAAGGCGCGCTGCCGGGCGAGCGCGTCAGCTTCGAGACCCTGCGCAAGAAGAAGAACTGGGAATCGGGCCGCATGGTCACGCTGCAAAAGGCGTCCAGCATGCGCGTCGAGCCGAAGTGTCCGCATTTCTGGCACTGCGGCGGCTGCTCGATGCAGCACCTGGAGCCGTCGGCCCAGGTCGCGATGAAGCAGCGCGTGCTCGAAGATAACCTGTGGCACATCGGCAAGACCAGGGCCGAGAACATCATGCGCCCGCTGTACGGCCCGACCTGGGACTACCGCTACCGCGCGCGCCTGTCGGTCCGCTACGTCGCCAAGAAGGGCACCGTGCTGGTCGGCTTCCACGAGCGCCATTCGTCCTACGTGGCCGACATGACCAGCTGCGAGATCCTGCCGGACCACCTGTCGAGGATGCTGGTGCCGCTGCGCGAGCTGGTCGGCGCGCTGTCGATCTACCAGCAGATGCCGCAGATCGAGGTCGCCGTCGGCGAGGAGGCGACCGTGCTGGTGCTGCGCATCATGGCGCCGCTGAGCCCGGCCGACGAGGTGCTGGTGAAGGCCTTCGCCGACCGGTGGAACATCCAGTGGTGGCTGCAGCCGAAGGGGCCGGACACGGCGGCGCCGTATTACCCGGCGCCGCAGGACCCCCGCTACCGGGAGCTGTACTACACGCTGCCGGAATTCGGCATCCGGATGCCGTTCAAGCCGACCGACTTCACACAGGTGAACCACCAGATCAACCGCATCCTGGTGGCCAAGGCGCTGCGCCTGCTGGAGGTGGAGAAGACCGACCGCGTCGCCGACCTGTTCTGCGGCCTGGGCAACTTCACGCTGCCGCTGGCGACGCAGGCGCGCGAAGTGGTCGGCATCGAGGGCAGCACGGCGCTGACCACGCGCGCGCTGGACAACGCCCGCGCCAACGGCCTGTCGGACAAGACCACGTTCTACACCCGCAACCTGTTCGAGGTGACGAAGGACGACCTGGTCGCGCTGGGCAAGTTCGACCGCATGCTGGTCGACCCGCCGCGCGACGGCGCCGTGGCGCTGTCCCTGGCGCTGGCCGAGCTGCGCCAGACGCATCCCGAACTGATGCCCAGGCGCATCGTCTACGTCTCGTGCAGCCCGTCGACGCTGGCGCGCGACGCCGGCATCCTGACGCACCGCGCCGGCTATGCGATGACCAGGGCGGGCGTGGCGAACATGTTCCCGCACACGTCGCACGTGGAATCGATCGGCGTGTTCGAGCTGCTGGACGATTTCGTGCCGCGCGAGTTCGCGGCGGTGGAACAGGCGCCGCAGGCGGACGCGGCGTAATCGATACGCCGGTGGGGTGGACGGCAGCGCCGTCCACCCCACCGACACCGCGCGCGCAGGGTGGACGGGTTCCCCGTCCACGCGTTCGACCACCCGATGACTACTGCTACGCCGCCACCCGCTCCAGCAGGGCGAACAACCTGTCCGCGTCCACCGGCTTGACGAAATAGGCGTCGAAGCCCGCGTACATGGCGCTGGCCTGGTCGGACTGCTGGCCGTAGCCGGTGATCGCCGCCAGCGTCGCATGCATGGCGCCGGGCAGCTTGCGCAGGCGGCGCGCCAGTTCGTAGCCGCTCATGCCGGGCAGGCCGATGTCGAGCAGGAACACGTCGAAGCGGCGCGACTCGGCCTGCGCCAGGGCGTCGGACGGGTTGTGCAGCACCGTCACCGCGTGGCCGGCCGCTTCCAGTAGCAGCGCCAGCGTGGTGGCGGCATCGACGTTGTCGTCCACCAGCATCAGTTCGAGGCGGCGCGTGCCGCCTGGCGCCGCGGCGCCGGGCAAGGCGGCGCCGTTGCCGGCCGCCGCGGCCGTGCGCAGGCGCGGCAGGCGCAGCGTGAACTCGCTGCCCATGTTGCGGCCCTCGCTGGCCGCCGTCACCATCCCGCCGTGCAGCTCCACCAGGCTCTTCACCAGCGCCAGGCCGAGGCCCAGGCCGCCCTGGGCGCGGTCCGGCGTGCGCTCGGCCTGCGAGAACAGGTCGAACACCGTCGGCAGCAGGTCGGCCGCGATGCCGATGCCGTTGTCGGACACGCTCGCCAGCACCTGGTCGGCGCCCACGCTCATCGTCACCGCCAGGCGGCCGCCTTCCTGCGTGTACTTGGCGGCGTTGTTGAGCAGGTTGGCCAGCACCTGCACGAGGCGCTTGTAGTCGCCCTGCACGACGGCCGGCTCGGGCGACTCGTCCAGGTGCAGCGTGAGCACGTGGCGGCGCGCCTCGATCAGCGGGCGCACCTGCTCGACGGCGTCGGCCACCACGCGGCGCAGGTCGATGGCGTCGCGCGCCAGCACGACCAGGCCGCGGGTGACGCGCGAGACGTCCAGCAGGTCGTCGATCAGGCCCGTCATGTGCTCGACCTGGCGCGCGATGATGGCGCTGGTGCGCTCCACGCGTCCGGCGTCCGGCGTGCCCATGCCGAGCAGCTGGGCCGCCGCGGCGATCGGCGCCAGCGGGTTGCGCAGCTCGTGCGCCAGCATCGCCAGGAACTCGTCCTTGCGGCGGTCGGCCAGGCGCAGCGCGTCCTCGGCGCGCACGCGCTCGACGGCGCTGAGCGCGCGTTCGGCCACGTCCTCGATCAGGCGCACGATGTCGGCGCTCCAGACGCGCGGCAGGTTGTCGTTGATGAACAGGCAGGACGTGATGGCGCCGCTGCGGTGCAGCGGCACGGCCACGCCGGAGCGGATCTGCAGCGCGGCGAAGTGCGGCCACGTGTCCGGCCCGCCCGTGCGCGGATCGCGCTGCATGTCGCTCGACACCCAAGTGCCCTGGACCAGCGACGCGAAGTTGGCGGCGCCGAACAGCGCGGCGGGGAAGGTGCCGTTCAGTTCGGCCACCATGCCGTCGGTGTAGTTGGAATGGAAGGTCACGAGCTGCTTGTCGGCGTCGTAGTCGCCGTACAGCACCCGGCTGACCTGCAGGAAGCGCCCCAGCATGGCCGCCGTGCGCAGGAAGATCTGCGCCGGGCAGTCGAGGCGGCGCAGCATGTCGGACATCTCGAGCCGGAACTCGTTCATGTCCAGCAGCGTCGTCTGGCGCGCCACGGCGTCGCGCAGCGCCTGCTCGGCGCGCACGCGGTCCAGCGCTTCCCAGCTGCGTTCGGCGATGTCGGTGGCCAGGCGCTGGGTTTCCTCGTCCCAGTCGCGCGCCTCGGGCGCGTGGCCGACGAGGGCGCCCAGCAGCTGGCCGCGGCGCACCTTGGGCAGCACCAGGATGGCGCGCACCCCGGCGGCGGCGTAGCGCGCGCCGCGTTCCTGCATGCGCCGGTCGAGCACGACGTCGCGCACCGCCAGCGGCGAACCGGTGCGCAGCAGCGCCAGCGCCTGCGGGCCGAAGTCGTCCAGGCGCGCGCGCCGGCCGGCCAGCGCCACGCCGGCGTCGTGGATCCAGTCGTGCACGACCTCGAAGCTGCCGTCGCCCTCGTCGGCCTCGACGTAGCAGGTGCTGGACAGGTCGAGGTGCTTGCCGAGCAGCGTGCAGGCGCATTCGACGATGTCGGCCGGGTGGTGCAGGCGGCGCAGGCTGTCGACCACCTGCAGCTGCACCGCATGGCGGCGCTCGAGCTGCACGCGCTGGGTGGTCTCGCTGGTGACGCACAGCACGCCGCGCACGCGGCCGTCGTCGTCGCGCAGCGGGGAATAGGCGATCGTGAACCAGCCCTCGACCTGGCGGCCGTCGCGCGCCATCGTCGTCGGCACGTCCTCGCCGTAGGTGGCGTGGCCGCCGAGCGCCCGCTCGACCAGTGGCTTCATGCCCGGCCACAGCTCGGGCCAGACCTCGGCCAGCGGCATGCCGAGCACGCCCGGATGGCGCGCGTCGAGCAACGCGGCGAAGGCGGCGTTGTAGAGCAGGGTCAGGCGCGGCCCCCAGGCCAGGTACATGGGGAATTCGGATTCGAGGATCAGGCTGGCCGCGTGGCGCAGCGGCGCGCACCAGTGTTCCGGCGCGCCGAGCACGGACGAGGACCAGTCATGGACGTGGTAGCCGGCGCGGATGGCGCCGGCGCTGTCGAGCAGTTGAAAGTCGCAGGCCGCTGCTTCCATGGTGGAGGCTTCCGTGGTCTGAAAGCTCCCATTTTATGCGCAAACCCCGGTCCAGGAACGGGCATGAAAAAAAATACACTTTCCAGCCGGCCATGTAGATTGGCGCGAGAAAAATGATGATGCTCATCCAAACGCCTGGCATCAAACGCATGATGAACATGACGTCGATGCCAAGATAGCAAACTCCCCGGCATGCCGGCGCACGGGACGCCGGCATGCCGGCGGCGTCAGAACTTCGTGCGCACGCCGACCACGATGTTGCGGCCCGGCAGCGGGGCGATGTCCTTCAGCACCGAGGTCGACAGGCGGATGTCCTCGTTCAACAGGTTCTTCGCCAGCAGGAACCAGGTGACGTCGGTGCCGGCCACGCGCTGCGTGTACGACAGGTTGGCGTCGAGCTGGTTGTAGCCCGGCGTGGCCGTCGTCTCGGATGCGGCCAGGCGGTCCTGGCCGCGCGCGTGGACCAGCGACAGGCCGCCGCGCCAGGCGCCTTCGCGGTAGCCGACGCTGGCGCCGACGCGGTCGGCCGGCTGCAGCGGCAGGTTGCCGCCGGCGTCGAGCTTGCCGCGCGAACTGTCGGCGAACAGGCGGCCGTTCCAGCCGGCGCCGGTCTGGTTCCAGGTCAGCTCGGCCTCGGCGCCGCGGATGTGGGCCGCCGCCTGCTCGAAGGTGCGGGTGCGGAATTCGCCGCCCGGGTTGCCTTCCTCGTCGACCAGGTCGTCGCTGATGCGGCCGTAGATGAAGTTGTCGACGTTGTTGCGGTAGACGTTCGCCTTCCAGCGCAGCAGGCCCGTCGTCTTCTGCAGCGACAGCTCGATGTTGCGCGAGGTCTCCTTGGCGAAGTCGGGATTGCCGATGTCGAAGGTGGCGGTGGCGTCGTGCGGACCGCCCGAATACAGTTCCTCGATGGCCGGGGCGCGCTGCGCGTACGACAGGGTGGCGCCGGCGCTGTAGCCCGGCATGAACGGCCAGGCCGCACCGAACGAGCCCGAGGTCAGGTCGAAGGTGCGCTTCCTGTTGCCGACCGGTTCGCGGTCGACCGACTCGTAGCGCAGGCCGCCGGACAGCTTGACCGGGCCGGCGTTCGCTTCCTCGACCAGGAACGCGGCCGCGCTCTTCGAATGCGTCAGCGGCACCGTGTCCGCGCCGCCTTCCGCGCTGAGCGCCGAGAAATGGGTGTTCTCGGTCTGGAAGCCGAAGGTGCCGTGCAGGCCGGCGACCGGCGCGTGCGTCAGCTCGGCGCGCGTCTCCAGCGAGCGGTTGTTGAACAGCACTTCCGGGCCGTCCTCGCCCAGTTCGGCGTGCCGGTAGTCGGTATAGCCGGCCTTGAAGCGGAACGCCTCGAAGCCGGTCAGGGGCTTCTTGACCAGGCTGTCGAAGTCGTAGCGGTCCTGCTTCTGGTCGATGCGCGAACCTTCGTCGCTGGGGATGCCGTACAGGTTCGTCAGGTGCGAGGCCGAGATGCCGGCATAGCCCCAGTCGTCGATCCAGGAACCGCCGATGCCGACGTTGCGCTCGCGGGTGTCGGAATGCGGCAGGCGGTCCATCGCGGTGCTGGCGTCGCCCAGCACGCGCGTGTCGGGGATCTTGTAGTCGTTCGTCTCGCGCCAGTTGCCGTCGACGTGCAGGGCGACGTGCTGGCCGACCGACGTGTCGGCGGTACCGGACACGTTGCGGCCGTTGTCGACCGTGCTGTAGCGCGTCTCGACCTGGCCGGTCGGCCTGGCTTCCAGCTCGGTCGGGATGCGTTCGTTGACGACGTTGACGAGGCCGCCGATCGCGCCCGAGCCGTACAGCAGGGCGGCGGGGCCGCGCAGGATCTCGATCTGGTGCGCGACCGCGCCTTCGGACGCCACCGCGTGGTCGTTCGACAGGCCGGACACGTCGGACGTGGCCATGCCGTTTTCCAGCATCTTCACGCGCGAGCCTTCCATGCCGCGGATGATCGGGCGCGAGGCGCCGGCGCCGAAGGCCGAGGCCGAGACGCCCAGTTCCTGCGACAGCGTCTCGCCGATCGAGCTGCCGACCTTGTCGCGCAGCTCGTCGCCGGCCAGCACCTTGGCCGGGGTCAGGATCTGGTCGCTCTCGCTGTTGCGAAAGGGCGAGGCGGTGACCACGACCTGCTGGGGCTGGGCGCCGGCGGCGGCGGTGGTGGACGCCGTCTGGGCGTGGATGGCCGGGTGGAAGGCGAGCAGGATCGCGCTGGACAGCAGCGTACGTTGAATCTTCATCATGTGTAAAACCTCGGGCGAATGGATAACGGTCCGCGCCGCCGCGGGCGGGCCGGCGGCAGGCGGGATGCAGCAAAGGGGTGAAACGCGTTATCCGGCCCGGGGCGGGCCGCGCGGCTGGAACGGGCAGTCGGCCAGCAGGCAGATGCCCGGCGTGGCCGGCAGGGACGGGACGGCGTAGGCCAGCGCGATGGGGACGAACTGGCGCGTGGTGGCGGGCAGCGCGAAGGCGATCTGGGCGCTGGCCTGGCACTGGCCGCACAGGTCGTGCAATGCCGGCTTGGCGGGCTTGCCGCCGTCGTCGGACGCCGCGGCGCGCTGCGCCTGGGCGATGCGCTCGCCGACCTCGTTCCAGTGCGTATAGCCGTGCGCCACCGAGAACTGCTGCGAAACGAGCAGCAGCAGCGACAGCAATACGTGGATCAGGCTACGGGGCATGGAGCGGGTGATGGGCAGCGCCGATGGGGGCAAGCGCGTATTCTACGCATGACGCTGGGAATCTGACAATGGCACTTTGGTATGCATGCCGGGCATGGCCGCAAAAAAGCCGGCGCTCGGCCGGCTCTCCTGTCGTTCCGGAAGTGCAGGGTGGGGCGCCGGCTCAGTCGCGGTTGCCGAAGCCGATGCCCAGCAGCTGCAGCAGGGCGGTGAAGATGTTGTAGATGTTCAGGTAGATCGACAGCGTGGCGCTGATGTAGTTGGTTTCGCCGCCGCGCACGATGCGCTGCACGTCGAACAGCAGCCAGGCCGAGAAGATACCCACGATCATCACCAGCAGGGCCAGGTGCAGGGCCGGGATCTGCAGGAACATATTGGCCACCATGGCCAGCAGCACCACGATGGTACCGGCGAACAGCCAGCTGCCCATGCCCGAGAAGTCGCGCTTGGAGACGGTGGCGATGGTGGCCATGACGGCGAACACGGCCGCGGTGCCGCCGAACGCGCCCATCAGCAGCGTGCCGCCGTTGGAAAAGCCCAGCGTGTGGCGCAGCAGCGGGGTCAGCATCAGGCCCATGAAGAACGTGAAGCCGAGCAGCACCGGGATGCCGGCCGCCGAGTTCTTGGTCTTCTCGATGGCGAAGATGAAACCGAACGCGATCGCGAAGAACAGCAGCATGCCCATGGCGCCGGTGAAGGCGGGCATGTGGAACTGGATGCCGACGAAGGCGCCCAGCACGGTCGGTACCATCGACAGCGCGAGCAGCCAGTAGGTGTTGCGCATGACGCGGTTGCGCGAGGCCTGGATGGCCGAGGTATCGTAGGTTTTCTGCAGGCTGGGGATCATGGTGCCCTCCGTAGTGTGAAAAATGCCGTTCACCCCCAATATAGGGGAAAAATCCTTTGAATCAACAGTCGGCATGGCTTTTTAAGCATCGCCTAAGCCGGCGCCGTCAAGCTGTCGCTCCGTCCCATGGTCGCTCATTGGCGGCGCAGGCGGCGCAGGCGGTGCGGACGTGGCAAGCGGGCGCGCCGGACAGGATATTGACATCATGACTGTAACACTTCGGCCGGCGGCGGTGCAATATCGGTGGACGCGTCGATCTGTGCTAAAATCGAGGGTTGATTGAGTCAACTTCTCGATTTAAACCTTTCTTTTTATTGGAGTTTTACATGGCAATCGAACGCACCCTGTCGATCATCAAACCTGACGCCGTCGCCAAGAACGTGATCGGCCAAATCTACAGCCGCTTCGAAGGCGCCGGCCTGAAGATCGTCGCTGCCCGCATGGCACAGCTGTCGCGCGCCGAAGCCGAAGGCTTCTACGCGGTCCACAAGGAGCGTCCGTTCTTCGGCGCCCTGGTCGACTTCATGGTCTCGGGCCCGGTCATGATCCAGGTGCTGGAAGGCGAAGGCGCGATTGCCAAGAACCGCGAACTGATGGGCGCGACCGATCCGAAGAAGGCCGACGCCGGCACCATCCGCGCCGACTTCGCCGACTCGATCGACGCCAACGCCGTGCACGGTTCGGACGCTGCCGAAACCGCCGCCGTCGAAATCGCCTACTACTTCCCGGCGCTGAACGTCTACTCGCGTTAATTTTTTTCGTTGACCCGGCTCACGCTGCGTTAACATACGTCGTATCCCCGCTCGCTCGTGTCTGCCTGCCGCTGTGCGGCAGGCCCCGGCGGGCGGGATTTATTTTGGAAGGTTCAGGAATCATTATGGCAACTCTCACCAACCTGCTGGACTTTGATCCCGCGCAACTCGTGGCTTATTGCGCCGAGTTGGGGGAGAAGCCGTTCCGGGCCAAGCAATTGCAGCGCTGGATCCACCAGTTCGGGGTCGCGAACTTCGACGACATGACCGACCTGGCCAAGTCGCTGCGCGAAAAACTCAAGACCCGCGCCGAGGTCCGCGCCCCGGCGATCATCAGCGACCACACCTCGTCCGACGGCACCCGCAAATGGCTGGTCGACGTGGGCAACGGCAACGCCGTCGAGACCGTGTTCATCCCGGAAGAGACGCGCGGCACGCTGTGCATTTCCACCCAGGCCGGCTGCGCCGTCAACTGCCGCTTCTGCTCGACCGGCAAGCAGGGCTTCAACCGCAACCTCACCGTGGCCGAGATCATCGGCCAGCTGTGGATGGCCGAGTTCGAGCTGCGCAAGACGAAAGGCATCGAAGGCGGCCCGAAGGGCGAGCGCCAGATCACCAACGTCGTCATGATGGGCATGGGCGAGCCGCTGCTGAACTTCGAGCCGACCGTCACCGCCCTCAAGCTGATGCTCGACGATAACGCGTACGGCCTGTCGCGCCGCCGCGTGACCCTGTCGACCTCGGGCGTGGTGCCGATGATGGACAAGCTGAGCCAGGAATGCCCGGTGGCGCTGGCCGTGTCGGTGCACGCGTCGAACGATCCGCTGCGCGACGGCCTGGTGCCGCTGAACAAGAAATACCCGCTGCGCGAGCTGATGGCAGCCTGCAAGCGCTACCTCGCATTCGCGCCGCGCGACTTCATCACCTTCGAGTACTGCATGCTCGACGGCGTCAACGACAGCGACGAGCATGCGCGCGAGCTGATCGCGCTGGTCAACGACCCGGAAGTGGGCGTGAACTGCAAGTTCAACCTGATCCCGTTCAACCCGTTCCCGGAATCGGGCCTGCTGCGCTCGAAGAACCCGCGCATCAAGGCGTTCGCCCAGGTGCTGATGGATGCCGGCATCGTGACCACCATCCGCAAGACGCGCGGCGACGACATCGACGCCGCCTGCGGCCAGCTGGCCGGCGAGGTCAAGGACCGCACCCGCGTCAACGAGCGCATGAGCAAGATGGCGGAATACCAGCAGAAATTCGGCGCCAACTTCGGCAAGATCGTGGAGATCGCGTCCTGATGACGGGGCTGGCCGGACGTCTCGCCCCCTGCGCGCTGCTGCTCGCCCTCCTGTCGGCCTGTGCCGGCAGCGGCGAGGGCCCCGTGCGGGAACTGAAGACGGCGTCCGACCAGACCGCCGCGGAAAAGCGTGCCCGGATCCGCCTGGAGCTGGCCGTCGGCTACTTCCAGGACCACAAGTACGACATCGCGCTGGACGAGGTCAAGCAGGCGATCGCCGCCGACCCCGACTATGCCGACGCCTACGGGGTGCGCGCGCTGGTCTACTCCGCGATGGGCGAGACCGCGCTGGCCGACGAGAACTTCCGGCACGCGCTGCGCCTGGCGCCGCGCAATCCGGACCTGGCCAACAACTACGGGCTGTTCCTGTGCGATGCCGGCAACCGGCCGCAGGACGCCATGGCGTATTTCGAGAGCGCGCTGCAGAATCCGGCGTACACGTCTCCGTCCAAGGCCATGGTCAACGCGGGCAACTGTGCCCTGAAGCTCAGGAACGTCGACGCGGCCGAGCGCTACCTGCTCGATGCGCTGCGTTACGATCCCGACCTGCCGGCCGTCAGCGCCGGGCTGGCGCGGGTGTATTTCGAGCGGCGCGACTATACCCGCGCCGGGTTTTTCATCAACCGCCTGACGGAGGCAGCGAAGCTCGATGCGCTGCCGGCCGACGTGTTGTGGCTGGCCATCCGGGTCAAGCGCATGCTGGGAGACCGCACCATGGAAGCGTCCATGGCCGCCCAGCTGCGCAAGCGTTTCCCCGGCTCGCCCGAATACGCGGCGTTCGAGCGCGGTGCATTTTAAGCGAGTGAGACAACGACAATGAGTTCCGAGCGTGCAGATCAGCCGGCGACGCCCGACAACCCGAACAAGATTCCTGGCCAGACCCTGGCCGCCCAGCGCGAAGCGATGGGCTGGTCGGTCGAGCAGGTCGCCGACCAGCTGAAGCTGGCGGTGCGCCAGGTGGTGGCGCTGGAAGCGGGCGACTACGCTTCGCTGCCCAGCCCGGCGGTAACGCGCGGCTTCGTGCGTGCCTACGCCAAGCTGATGAAACTGGATCCGGCCCCGCTGGTGGCCCAGATCGAGATGGAATCGCCGGCCCCGGCCGACACCAGCGCGGCCACGGCCGCACGGCGTCCGGCCCCGGCGTCGTTCTCCGAATCGAAATTCCCCAGCCACGGCAAGCGCTCGTCGCTGCCGCTGGGCTGGATCGCCGGCGCCGTGGTCGTCGTCGCGGCCGCCGCGGCGGCCTGGCAGTTCGGCCTGGTGCCGCTCGGCCAGCATGCCGACGGCAATACCGTGGCCGCGCCGGGTACCCCGGCCGTCACGACCGGCGTACCCGATGGCCACGCCGTCGAAACCCTGCAGAACCCGTCCGTGCCGCTGATCTCGGTGCCGGGCGCGTCCGCGACCGACGCCGCGCCGGCGGCCGCCCCGACGACTGCGGCGGCGGGCACGGCGGCCACCGCGGCGCCGGGTCCGGTCGTCAACGTGCCGTCGACCACGGCCGCCGGCGCGCCGCCGGCGACGGCCCCGGTCGCGCCGGCCAATCCGGCCGCGACGCTGGGTAATGCCCCGGTCGCCCCGGTCGCCGCCGCGCCGGCCGCGGCCGCCCCCGTGCCGGCGTCCGGCGCGAACGCGCTGGTGCTGAACGTGCGCGAGGATTCGTGGATCGAAGTACGGCCGGCCAAGGGCGGCGCGGCGCTGATCTCGCGCCTGGTCAAGGGCGGCAGCACCGAGACCGTCAACGTCGACCAGCCGGTGCGCGTCGTCGTCGGCAACCCGACCGGCGTGACGGCCACGCTGCGCGGCGCCAACGTGGCGCTGCCGCCGGTGCCGGGCAAGACGCTGGCGCGCGTGAATCTCCAATAAGCTGAACCGGAACGGAAACAAGGCACCATGACTTTTTCGAACATGTCCGTCGATCCCATCGCCTCGGGCCCGCTGGCGCGCCGGCCGAGCCGCGGCGTGGTCGTGCGCCACGGCGCGCACGCGGTGACGATCGGGGGCGACGCGCCGGTGGTCGTGCAGTCGATGACGAATACCGACACGGCCGACGCCATCGGCACCGCCATCCAGGTCAAGGAGCTGGCGCGCGCCGGCTCCGAGATCGTGCGCATCACGGTCAACACCCCGGAAGCGGCGGCCGCCGTGCCGGCCATCCGCGAACAGCTCGACCGCATGGGCGTGGACGTGCCGCTGGTCGGCGACTTCCACTACAACGGCCACCTGCTGCTGCGCGACTATCCCGAGTGCGCGCAGGCGCTGTCGAAGTACCGCATCAATCCCGGCAACGTGGGCAAGGGCGCCAAGCGCGACAGCCAGTTCGCCCAGATGATCGAGACCGCGATCCGCTACGACAAGCCGGTGCGCATCGGCGTCAACTGGGGCAGCCTGGACCAGGCGCTGCTGGCCCGCATCATGGACGAGAACGCCGCGCGCGCCCAGCCGTGGAGCGCCCAGGCCGTGATGTACGAAGCCCTGATCACGTCGGCGATCGAGAACGCCCAGCGCGCCGAGGAAATCGGCCTGGCGCGCGAGAAGATCGTCCTGTCGTGCAAGGTGTCGGGCGTGCAGGACCTGATCGCCGTGTACCGCGAGCTGGGCAAGCGCTGCGACTACGCGCTGCACCTGGGCCTGACCGAGGCGGGCATGGGCAGCAAGGGCATCGTCGCCTCGACGGCCGCGCTGTCGGTGCTGCTGCAGGAAGGCATCGGCGACACGATCCGCATCTCGCTCACGCCGGAACCGGGCGGCGACCGCACGAAGGAAGTCGTGGTCGGCCAGGAGATCCTCCAGACCATGGGCCTGCGCAAGTTCACCCCGATGGTGATCGCCTGCCCGGGCTGCGGCCGCACCACGTCGACCGTGTTCCAGGAACTGGCCGACGACATCCAGACCTTCCTGCGCGAGCAGATGCCGACCTGGAAGCAGGAATATCCGGGCGTGGAGGCGATGAACGTGGCCGTGATGGGCTGCATCGTCAACGGTCCGGGCGAATCGAAGCACGCCAACATCGGCATTTCGCTGCCGGGCACGGGCGAGTCGCCGGCGGCCCCGGTCTTTGTGGATGGCGAAAAGGTCGCTACACTGCGCGGTGAGCGGATCGTGGATGAGTTCAAGACGATCGTGCTGGATTACGTGCAGAAAAATTACGGCCGCGAGGCCACGGTATCGTGACGCAATGGTGGGCACGTTTCATTTGAGGCCTTTTGGCCTCAAATGCCCGCCCTACGAGATTATCACCATAACGTAGGGTGGGCACCCCGTGCCCACCACGCGTTGCAAGGCAAATTGACATGTCCGACAAAAAAGAAAAGATTGTTGCCATCAAAGGCATGAACGACATCCTCCCGGCCGACGCGCCGCTGTGGGAACTGTTCGAGAACACCGCGGAGTCGGTCCTCAAGAGCTACGGCTACCAGAAGATCGTCACCCCGATCGTCGAGGAAACCGGCCTCTTCGCGCGCGCCATCGGCGCCGTCACCGACATCGTCGAGAAGGAAATGTATTCCTTCACCGATTCGATGAACGGCGACCTGCTCACGCTGCGTCCGGAAGGCACGGCCGGCGTCGTGCGCGCCGTGGTCGAGCACAACCTCGCCTACGACGGCCCGAAGCGCCTGTGGTACAAGGGGCCGATGTTCCGCCACGAGCGTCCGCAGCGCGGCCGCTACCGCCAGTTCTTCCAGTTCGGCGCCGAAGCCATCGGCTTCTCGGGCCCGGACATCGATGCCGAGCTGATCATGCTGTGCCGCCGCCTGTGGGACGACCTGGGCCTGGACGGCATCCGCCTGGAACTGAACTCGATCGGCAATGCCGACGAGCGCCAGCGCCACCGCGCCGACCTGATCGCCTATTTCGAGGCGAACGCCGACGTGCTGGACGCCGAGGCCAAGCGCCGCCTGCACGCCAACCCGCTGCGCATCCTCGATACCAAGAACCCGGCGATGCAGGACCTGGTGAACGCCGCGCCGCAGCTGCTGTCCTACCTGGGCGAGGAATCGCTGGCGCACTTCGATGGCCTGAAGGCCATCCTGGACGCCAACAACGTCCAGTACACCGTCAACCCGCGCCTGGTGCGCGGCCTGGACTACTACAACCGCACCGTGTTCGAGTGGGTCACCGATGCGCTGGGCGCGCAGGGCACCGTCTGCGCCGGCGGCCGCTACGATCCGCTGATCGAGACCTTCGGCGGCAAGCCGACGCCGGGCATCGGCTTCGCGATGGGCATCGAGCGCCTGGTCGAGCTGATGAAGGCGCAGGGCGAGCCGGCCGAGCCGGCCCAGTGCGACGTCTACATGGTGCACCAGGGCGAGCAAGCGCGCCTGCGCGCCTTCATCCTGGCCGAGCGCATCCGCGACGCCGGCCTGGACGTGGTCCTGCACTGCGCCACCCCGGCCGGCGCCGGCAGCTTCAAGAGCCAGATGAAGAAGGCCGACGGCTCGGGCGCCGCCTTCGCCGTCATCATCGGCGAGGACGAAGTGAGCAACGGCGTCGTCGCCGTCAAGTCGCTGCGCGAAGCCGAAGGACAGCAGGAGAGCGTGGCCTTCGACGCCGCCGTCGACTACCTGGTCGACCAGATCGTGGGCGGGCACGACCACGATCACGACCACGACCACGTGCACTACCACCCGTAATCCGCCGCCGCGGCCCCATCCATCCAACAGACAAGAACGACAATGGCATACGATCTCGAAGAACAGGAACAGATAGCCAACTTCAAGGCCTTCTGGAGCCGTTTCGGCAACCTGATCACCTGGGTACTGATCATCGCGCTGGCCGGCTACGCCGGCTGGAATTTCTGGGGCTCGCACCAGGCCAAGCAGTCGGCCGAGGCCTCCGGCCTGTACGACAGCCTGGTCGAGGCCGCGCAGGCCAGCGACAACGCCAAGGTGCAGCGCATCGCCGCCGACGTCGAGGGCAAGTTCGGCGCGACCGCCTACGCCCAGATGGCCGCGCTGGCCGCCGCCAAGTCGGCGTTCGACGCCAACGACCTCAAGACCGCCAAGGCGCAGCTGCAATGGGTGGTCGACCACGGCAACGACGAGTACAAGTCGGTGGCGCGCCTGCGCCTGTCCGGCGTGCTGCTCGACGAGAAGGCCTACGACCAGGCGCTGGCCGTGCTGAACGCCGCGTTCCTGCCGCAGTTCGCCGCCGAGGTGCAGGACCGCAAGGGCGACGTGCTGGTCGCCCAGAACAAGACGGCCGAGGCGCGCGCCGCCTACCAGGCGGCGCTGGACAAGATGGACAAGAACCATCCGGGCCGCCAGATCACCCAGGTCAAGCTCGATGCGATCGGCGGCGCCCCGGCGCCGGCGGCCAGCGTCAAGCCGGCATAAGCACACACCGTCGCTCCGGCCAGGGCGGCCGGCCGGGGCCGGGGCGACGGATGAGGGCATGGGCTCCCGCCAAGGCGGGAGCGTAGTATTTTCAAGAACAAGGTAAAAAAGAACATGCGCATTTCCCGCAAGCTCGTTGGTGTCGGTGTCCTTGCCCTGATGACGGGCTGCTCCACCTTGAATTCGCTGAACCCGTTCGCCTCCAAGCCGAAGGGCAACCAGCCCGCGCCGCTGGTCGACCTGAAGGGGTCGATGGCCGTGCGCACCGCCTGGAAGCTGGACGTCGGCAAGTCGCAGCACTACCAGTTCACGCCGGCGCTGGCCGGCAATACCGTGGTCGTCGCCGGCGGCGGCGGCGAGATCGTGCGCGCCGAGGCCGAGAGCGGCCGCCAGCTGTGGCGCGTGAAGGCCGGCATGGACCTGACCGCCGGCGTCGGCACCGACGGCAACGTGATCGCCGTCGGCGGCGCCAAGGGCATGCTGCTGGCCTTCGACATGGACGGCAAGCCGCTGTGGAAGGCCCAGCTGTCGAGCGAGATCCTGTCGGCGCCGGCCGTCGGCCAGGGCATCGTGGTCGCGCGCACCATCGACAACCGCATCGTCGGCTACGACGCCGCCTCGGGCCAGAAGAAGTGGACCGTGCAGCGCGCCGCGCCGCCGTTGACCCTGCGCCTGGCGCCGGGCATGGTCGTGCACGACAAGGACGTGATCATCGCCCAGCCGGGCGGCAAGCTGCTGTCGCTGCTGCTGGCGACCGGCGCGCCGCGCTGGGAGATCGAAGTGGGCGTCGCCCGCGGCGCGACCGAGCTGGAACGCGTGACCGACATCGGCGGCGCGCCGGTCATCATCGACGGCGACGTCTGCGCGGTGTCCTACCAGGGCCGCGCCGGCTGCTTCGACCTGCTGACCGGCAGTGCGCGCTGGACCCGCGACACCTCGTCGGAAGTCGGCGTGGCCGTCGACCAGCGCTTCGTGTTCGTCCCGGACGACAAGGGCGCGCTGTCGGCCTACGCCCGCGACACCGGCACCAGCGCCTGGAAGAACGACAAGCTGGCCTTCCGCCGCCTGTCCACGCCGGTGTCGTACGGCCGCGCCGTCGCCGTCGGCGACTACCAGGGCTACGTGCATTTCCTGTCGCGCGAGGACGGTGCCTTCCTGGCCCGCGCCGCGACCGACGGCAGCGCCATCGTGGCGAGCCCGCTGGTGGCGGGATCGCACCTGATTTTTCAAACACAAAACGGAACAGTGACCGCCATCGCGGTCGAATGATATTTCAATGAAGCCGGTAATCGCACTCGTAGGTCGCCCGAACGTCGGGAAGTCGACCCTTTTCAATCGCATGACCCGCTCGCGCGACGCGCTCGTGGCGGATCTGCCGGGCCTGACACGTGACCGTCACTACGGCGAGGGCCGGATGGGCGAACGCCCCTTCCTGGTCATCGATACCGGCGGCTTCGAGCCGGTGGCCAAGGAAGGCATCATGCACGAGATGGCGCTGCAGACGCGCCAGGCCGTGGCGGAAGCCGACGTGGTCATGTTCATCGTCGACGGCCGCCAGGGCCTGACGCCGCACGACAAGACCATCACCGACTTCCTGCGCAAGTCGGGCCGCAAGGTCATGCTGGTGGTGAACAAGAGCGAGGGCATGAAGTACACCTCGGTCACCGCCGAGTTCTATGAACTGGGCATGGGCGACCCGTACGTGATCTCGGCCGCCCACGGCGACGGCACGCTCGATCTCGTCAACGAGGCGATCGACCAGGCGCTGCAGGCGCGTCCCGAGGAAGAGGAAGAGCTGGCGCCGGCCGACCACGGCGTCAAGATCGCGCTGGTGGGCCGCCCCAACGTGGGCAAGTCCACGCTGATCAACACGCTGGTCGGCGAGCAGCGCGTGATCGCCTTCGACATGCCGGGCACCACGCGCGATTCGATCGAAGTGCCGTTCGAGAAGGGCGGCCGCCACTACACGCTGATCGACACCGCCGGCATCCGCCGCCGCGGCAAGGTGTTCGAGGCGATCGAGAAGTTCTCGGTCGTCAAGACCCTGCAATCGGTCTCGGAAGCCAACGTGGTCGTGCTGATGCTCGACGCCCAGCAGGACATCTCGGAGCAGGACGCGCACATCGCCGGCTTCATCCTGGAAACCGGCCGCGCGCTGGTGATCGCGGTGAACAAGTGGGACGGCCTGACCAGCGACCAGCGCGACCAGGTCAAGAACGACATGGACCGCAAGCTCGACTTCCTGGGCTTCGCCGAGACCAAGTTCATCTCGGCGCTGAAGGGCACCGGCATCAACCACCTGATGAAGTCGATCGACACGGCCTACGCCGCGGCCACCGCCAAGCTGTCGACGCCGCGCCTGACGCGCGCGCTGCAGGAAGCGGTCGAGAAGCAGGAGCCCAAGCGCAAGGGCGGCACCCGTCCGAAAATGCGCTATGCCCACCAGGGCGGCCAGAATCCGCCGATCATCGTCATCCACGGCAATGCGCTCGACGGCGTCACCGAGCCGTACAAGCGCTACCTGGAAAAGCACTTCCGCGACACCTTCAACCTGGTCGGCACGCCGCTGCGGATCGAGCTGCGCAGCGGGAAGAATCCCTTCGCCAAGGACGAGTAGGGTGGACGGGTTCCCCGTCCACGCGTCCAGGCGGCGCACGCCGGTCGCGCAAGTGCCATCCACGCGCAGGCTGACCGCGCAATGGCCGCGCATGCGCCGCCTGGACGCGTGGACGGCAACGCCGTCCACCCTGCGTACCCGAAATCGCGGGTCGGTTTAAGCCAAACCTAACCATAGCAGTACGACAAAAAACACCAAAACAGGTTACAGTAGCCTGCGGCCGACATTCACAACGTGAGAATGTTGGCGCACCCACTTGAAAACCGGCATCCCGCCACAATTTTTATACGACAACAACATCACGGAGCTGTTATGAGCAACAAAGGGCAATTGTTACAAGACCCATTCCTGAACGCCTTGCGCAAGGAACACGTACCCGTCTCGATCTATCTGGTCAACGGGATCAAGCTCCAGGGACACATCGAGTCCTTCGACCAGTACGTAGTCCTGCTGCGTAACACGGTCACCCAGATGGTCTACAAGCACGCTATCTCCACCGTCGTCCCGGCACGCGCCGTCAACCTCAACCTTGAGCAAGACGCCGAGTGAGGTCGATGGCTGACGCCTCCGTCATGCGCGCGGCATTGGTCGGTATCGACTTCGGCACTGGCGACTTCAAGGCCAGCCTGGAAGAACTGGCGCTGCTGGCGCGCTCCGCGGGAGCGACGCCGGCCGCCACCATCACCGCCAAGCGCAACAGTCCCGATCCCGCCTATTTCGTCGGCAGCGGCAAGGCCGACGAGATCGCCCAGGCATGCCTGGCCGACAAGATCGACATCGTCATCTTCAACCACGCCCTGTCGCCCGCCCAGCAGCGCAACCTCGAGCGCCGCCTGGGCGTGCGCGTGGTCGACCGCACCAGCCTGATCCTCGACATCTTCGCCCAGCGCGCCCAGAGCCACGAGGGCAAGCTGCAGGTCGAACTGGCCCAGCTGCAGCACCTGGCCACCCGCCTGATCCGCGGCTGGACCCACCTGGAGCGCCAGAAGGGCGGTATCGGCCTGCGCGGTCCCGGCGAAACCCAGCTCGAGACCGACCGCCGCCTGATCGGCGAGCGCGTCAAGATGCTGCGCGCGCGCCTGTCCAAGCTGCGCAAGCAGCACGAGACCCAGCGCCGCTCGCGCGGCCGCAACAAGACTTTCTCCGTATCGCTGGTCGGCTACACCAACGCCGGCAAGTCGACGCTGTTCAATACGCTCACCAAGGCCGGCGTCTACGTGGCGAACCAGCTGTTCGCGACGCTCGACACCACCTCGCGCCGGGTCTACCTGGGCGAGGAGGTCGGCAACGTGGTCGTGTCCGATACCGTCGGTTTCGTGCGCGAACTGCCGCACCAGCTGGTGGCCGCGTTCCGCGCCACGCTCGAGGAAACCATCCACGCCGACCTGCTGCTGCACGTCGTCGACGGCGCCTCGCCGGTGCGCATGGAGCAGATCGAGCAGGTCAACGAGGTGCTGCGCGAGATCGGCGCCGACCACGTGCCGCAGATCCTGGTCTGGAACAAGATCGACGCGGCCGGCCTGGAGCCGGGCGTGGAACGTGATGAATATGGCAAGATCAGCCGCGTCTTCATCAGCGCCCATACCGGCGCCGGACTCGACCTGCTGCGCGACGCCATCGTCGAGGCGGCCAGCGCCGGCCCCGCGCCCGCGGACGAACCGGAGTTCGACCCGCGCGGCCTCGACATCGCGCTCGATGCGCCTCCCGGCCAGGCCGCCCATCCGGCGATCCAGCCGGGTGACGAGATGTCCGCACTATCCCGACCACACTAGCCTATGCTCGTATCCCTGATCAGACGTCTTGGCGCCGGGCTGTCGTCCGGCCGGCGCCGGGTTTCCCCGGGCACGCCCCCGCGTACCCGGCTTTCCGTGCTCGCGGCCGGCGTCAAGCTGTCGCTGAACGACCCGCGCTGGGGCCACAAGCCCGAGGGCGAGCGCAAGGCCCAGGAAGGCCGCCGCCCGAACAACCAGAACAACAACGACGGCCCGCCCGACCTCGACCAGCTGTGGCGCGACTTCAACCAGCGCCTGAACCGCCTGCTCGGCAACAAGCGCGGCAATGGCGGCGGCGACGGCTTCCGTCCCGATGCGCGCGGCGCCGGCCTGACCGTGACCGTGGTGGGCGCCATCGCCGCCCTGATCTGGCTCGCCAGCGGCGCCTTCATCGTGCAGGAAGGGCAGGTCGGCATCGTCACCACCTTCGGCAAGCTGTCGCACACGACGCAGCCCGGTTTCAACTGGCGCTGGCCGGCCCCGTTCCAGGCCCACGAGACCGTCAACGTCGCCCAGGTGCAGACCACCGAGATCGGCTACCGCGCCAACGTGCGCAACAAGCAGCCGAACGAGGCGCTGATGCTGACCGCCGACGAGAACCTCGTCGACGTCCAGTTCTCCGTGCAGTACAAGATCACCAACCCGGTCGCCTGGGTGTTCAACAACCGCGACCAGGTCGAGACCGTGCGCGACGCCGCCGAGACGGTGGTGCGCGAACTGGTCGGCAAGGCGAAGATGGACGCCGTGCTGGCCGAGGGCCGCGAACCGCTGGCCGCCGAGGCGCGCCGCGGCATCCAGCAGATCGCCAACAGCTACGGCCTGGGCGCCGAGATCGTCGGCGTGACCATGCAGTCGGTGCAGCCGCCCGACCAGGTGGCGCCGGCCTTCGACGAGATCGCCAAGGCGCAGGAAGAGCGCGCCCGCGTGCGCGCCGAGGCGCAGGCCTATGCCGACGACATCATCCCGAAGGCGAAGACCCGCGCCGCCGACATGCTCGAAGGCGCCGAGTCCTACCGCGCCGAGGTCGAGAACCGCGCCACCGGCGTGGCCGCGCGCTTCGACCGGATCCTGGCCGAGTACGCCAAGGCGCCGCAGGTCACGCGCGACCGCATGTACATGGACACGATGCAGCAGATCTATTCCAGCACCAGCAAGATCCTGATCGACGCCAAGACCGGCACCAACCAGCTCTACCTGCCGCTCGACAAGATGCTGTCGCAGTCGACCGCCAACGAGGCGGCGATCGGCAGCAAGTCCGGTCCGGTGATGGCGCAGCCGCAGGGCCAGCAGCAGGCGGCACAGCAGGCGCAACCGGCGCAGCAGGGGCAGCCGACCGCGGCGGCCCAGCCGGCGCCACAACAGCAGCCGCAGCCGCAGCAGGCGCAACCGCAGCAGGAGGCCGCGCCGGCCCAGCCGCAGCACCGCGACCTGCGCAGCCGCGAGCATTCGCGCGAACGGGAGAGCCGCTGATGAGCCGTGTGATAACGAGTCTGGTCGCGCTGGTCGTGGCCGTGGTGCTGGCGTCCTCGTCGATGTTCGTGGTCGACCAGCACCGCTACGCCGTCGTCTACGCGATGGGCGAACTGCGCGAGACGATCAAGGAGCCGGGCCTGTACTTCAAGCTGCCGGCGCCGCTGCAGAACGTGGTCTGGCTCGACAAGCGCCTGCAGACGCTGGACACCCCGGACGGCGAGCGCTACGCGACCGCCGAGAAGAAGGAATTGCTGGTCGACGCCTTCGTCAAGTGGAAGATCGTCGATCCGCGCCGCTACCTGGTCGAGACCAATGCCGGCGCCGAGCGTGCCGGCGCCGAGCGCGGCGGCGAGAAGATGACGCAGATCGTGCGCACCGCGCTGGCGGCGGAAACCGCCACCCGCAGCGTGGCCGACGTGGTGTCGGGCCAGCGCGGCGCGCTGGGCGCGGCGGTGCGCGAGCGCGTGGCCAAGGAAGCGCGCGTGCTGGGCGTGGAAGTCGTCGACGTGCGCCTCAAGCGCATCGACTTCCCGGACCAGGTGAGCGCGGCGGTGATCGAACGCATGAAGGCCGAGCGCATGCGCGTGGCCAATGAGGTGCGCGCGGGCGCCGCGGCCGAGGGCCAGCAGATCCGCGGCGATGCCGAACGCCAGCGCGCGACCATCCTGGCCGAGGCGCAGCGCGACGCCGAGACCATCCGCGGCGACGGCGACGCGAAGGCGTCGCAGATCTACGCGGCCTCGTTCGGCAAGAACCCCGAGTTCTACCGCTTCTATCGCTCGATGGAAGCGTACAAGGCCACCTTCAAGGGCAAGAGCGACATCCTGGTGCTGGATGCGAACTCCGAGTTCTTCAAGTATTTCAAGGGGCCGGGCGCCGGGAAATGACCGGTGTGGCGCGCGGGGGCGGAGTCCGGTGTCGCTTTTCAAGGACTCTGCCCCGGTTTTCGCCGCAAACCTGTCCTGTTCCCGTGCATCCGTTGTCGCTATTTCCCCAATTTCCCGTGGGACATCGACAACGTTATCATTCGCTCCAGACATCTTGACTGCCAACCGAGCCCGGTTTTCGGTTAAAATCGTCGATTCGGCGCAAGGAACGCGTGCAAAGCCGCGCTCGATGTTGCCCGACATTTAATAACTCCCTATCGCTTTGCCCATGCCTACCTGGCTTCTGCCCGAGAATATCGCCGACGTCTTGCCGTCCGAAGCGCGCAAGATCGAAGAGCTGCGCCGCCTCATGCTCGACACGTTCCGTACCTATGGCTACGAACTTGTGATGCCGCCCATGCTCGAATACGTCGACTCGCTGCTGGCCGGGGCGGGGCAGGATACCGACAGCAAGACCTTCAAGCTGGTCGACTCGATGAGCGGCCGCCTGCTCGGCCTGCGCGCCGACATGACCACCCAGGTCGCCCGCATCGACGCCCACCTGCTCAACCGCGACACGGTGACGCGCCTGTGCTATTGCGGCAGCGTGCTGCACACGCAGCCGTCCGGCCTGCACGCCACCCGCGAGCCGCTGCAGATCGGCGCCGAGATCTACGGCCATGCCGGCCTCGAGGCCGACGCCGAGATCCAGGAACTGGCGCTCGCCTCGCTGCGCCTGGCCGGCTTCGACGAGCCGCGCCTGGACCTGTCCCACGTCGGCGTGCTGCGCGCGCTGCTGGACGACGACCTGCTGGCCAAGCGCGACGAGCAGCTGCTGTACGGGCTGCTGCGCTCGAAGGACATCCCGGGCCTGGAGGAAGCCACGCGCGACTACGCGCCGGCCACCCGCGACGCCCTGCTGGCGCTGCCGAACCTGTACGGCGACATCGAGGTGCTGGCCTGGGCCAAGGAATTGCTGCCGGCAATGCCCGGCATCACGCGCGCGCTGGCCGAACTCGCCGCGCTGGCGGCGTCGGCCATCGGCCGCGCGAAGATCGCGATCGACCTGGCCGACCTGCGCGGCTACCAGTACGAGAGCGGCGCGATGTTCGCGCTGTACGTGCCGGGCCTGCCGAACGCGGTGGCGCGCGGCGGGCGCTACGACCACGTCGGCGAAGCCTTCGGCCGCGCGCGTCCGGCGACCGGCTTCTCGCTCGACCTGCGCGAACTGGCGCGGCTGCTGCCGGTCGCCGAGCGCAAGCACTCCATTCGTGCGCCGTGGGGCAACACGCCCGAACTGCGCGAGAAAATCGCCGAATTGCGCAAGGCCGGCGAAGTGGTGATCCAGTCCATGCCGGGTCACGACAATGTACAGGATGAGTTCGAGTGCGACCGCGTGCTCGTCCTCGAACAAGGAAATTGGATTCTCAAAAACTTAGGTTAAGTGATGTCAAATACTGCTAAGAACGTCGTTGTCATCGGCACCCAATGGGGCGATGAGGGCAAGGGTAAGATCGTCGACTGGCTGACCGACCACGCCGCCGGCGTGGTGCGTTTCCAGGGCGGCCACAACGCCGGCCACACGCTGGTCATCAAGGGCCAGAAAACCGCGCTGCAACTGATCCCGTCGGGCATCATGCGCGAAGGCGTGGCCTGCTACATCGGCAACGGCGTCGTCGTCTCGGTGCCGGACGTGATGCGCGAGATCGACAAGCTGCAGGCCGCCGGCGTCGAAGTCGCCTCGCGCCTGAAGATCTCCGAGGCCTGCCCGGTCATCCTGCCGTACCACGTCGCCATCGACAAGGCCCGCGAAGCCAAGCGCGGCGAGAACAAGATCGGCACGACCGGCAAGGGCATCGGCCCGGCCTACGAAGACAAGGTCGCGCGCCGCGCGATCCGCATCGCCGACATGCTCAACGAGACCCGCTTCGCCGAGAAGCTGCGCGAGAACCTGGACTACCACAACTTCGTGCTGACCGGCTACCTGGGCGCCGAAGCGATCGACTTCCAGCAGACCTTCGACGACGCGATGGCCCTGGTCCCGCGCCTGCGTCCGATGGTCGGCGACGTCTCCTCGAGCCTGTACGCCGCGCACAAGGCCGGCGGCAACCTGCTGTTCGAAGGCGCGCAGGGCTCGCTGCTCGACGTCGACCACGGCACCTACCCGTTCGTCACCTCGTCGAACTGCGTGGCCGGCAATGCCGCCGCCGGTTCGGGCGTCGGTCCGGGCATGCTGCACTACATCATGGGCATCACCAAGGCCTACACCACCCGCGTGGGTTCGGGCCCGTTCCCGTCGGAACTGCCGACCGACGCCGGCGTGGGCGAGCACCTGTCGCGCGTGGGCCACGAGTTCGGCACCGTGACGGGCCGCGCCCGCCGCTGCGGCTGGTTCGACGCCGCGCTGCTGCGCCGCTCGGTGCAGATCAACGGCGTGTCGGGCATGTGCCTGACCAAGCTGGACGTGCTGGACGGCATCGAGTCGCTCAAGCTCTGCACCGGCTACCAGATCGACGGCCGCGCCGTGGACATCTTCCCGGTCGGCGCCGAGGAAGCGGCGGCCTGCGTGCCGGTGTACGAGGAAATGCCGGGCTGGAAGGAAAGCACCGTCGGCGCCAAGTCGATGGACGAGCTGCCGGCCAACGCCCGCGCCTACATCAAGCGCATCGAAGAACTGGTCGGCATCCCGGTGGACATGGTGTCGACCGGCCCGGACCGCGAAGAAACCATCGTGCTGCGCCATCCGTTCGCGGCATAAGAGAACAAGAGGGATTACTGAACGATGAATACTCCTGCATCGACCGACAAGGACCTGTGGGTTTCCTGGGATGACTACAATCGCCTGGTCGAGCGCCTGGCGCTGAAGGTCTACGAATCGAACTGGAAGTTCGACATGGTGCTGTGCCTGGCGCGCGGCGGCGTGCGTCCGGGCGACGTCATCTCGCGCATCTTCGACGTGCCGCTGGCGATCCTGTCGACCAGCTCCTACCGCGAGGAAGCGGGCACCAAGCAGGGCAACCTGGACATCGCCAAGTACATGACGATGACCAAGGGTCCGCTGGCCGGCCGCATCCTGCTGGTCGACGACCTGGCCGATTCCGGCGTCACGCTGGCCAAGGTGCGCGAGCACCTGCAGGCGAACTACCCGGACGTCACCGAAGTGCGCTCGGCCGTCATCTGGGTCAAGGGCACCTCGTCGTTCGTGCCGGACTACCACATGGACGACCTGCCGCACAACCCGTGGATCCACCAGCCGTTCGAGGACTACGACGGCCTGCGTCCGCACCAGCTGTCGGCTTGGCTGAAGAAGTTCGAGCAGAAGTGAGCGCGCGGCCCGCGGGCCGCCCGATGAAAAATGGCGCCGCGAGGCGCCATTTTTTTTGCTTGCGGGCGCGGCGTCCCGCGCGGGACGACCGGCCCGGGTTACTTGGCTTGCGCCTGCAGGTAGCGCACCACCGCCTTGAGCGCCGCCTCGTCCTCGATCCCCGAGAACGGCATGCGGTTGCCCGGCACGGCCTGCTGGGGATCGCGCAGGAACGCGGTCAGGCTGGCCTCGTCCCAGACGATGTTGCTGCGCTTGAGCGGGCCGGAATAGCGGAAGCCCTCGACGGTGCCGGCCTTGCGGCCGACGATGGCGTGCAGCGACGGGCCGGTGCCGTTGTCGCCTTCCTTGAACGAATGGCAGGCGGCGCAGGTCTCGAAGGTCTTGCGGCCGACCTCGTCGGCGGGTTGCGCGTGGGCGGTACCGGCCGCGAGGGCCAGCGCGAGAACGAACTTATGCATCGATGAGTTTTCCAGGGTGCTTGACGTAGGTGGTCTTGATGGCGTCGGCCGCCATGTAGGCGATGGCGCCGACGGGACCGGTCGGGTTGTAGGCCGAGTTGTGCGGGAACAGCGAGGCGCCCATGATGAACAGGTTGTCGACGTCCCACACCTGGCCGTACTTGTTGGTCACCGAGTTGCCCGGGTTGGTGCCCATGATGGTGCCGCCGGTGTTGTGGGTGCTCTGGTAGACCGTGGCGTTCCACGATTCGCGCGCGCTGGCCTTGTTCAGCCGTGTCGGGCGCATGGCCTCGGCGATCCGGTTGATGACCTCGGCCGAATGCGCGGACAGCTTCTTCTCGTTGTCCTTGTAGTCGAAGGTCATGCGCATCAGCGGCGCGCCGAGGCGGTTGCGGTAGGTCGGGTCCAGGTCGAGGTAGTTGCCGCGGTTCGGCATCACGCTGCCGGCGGCCACGATGTTCATCGTGCGGTCGTACCACTTGGCCGTCTCTTCCTTCCACTTGCTGCCCCAGCCCGGCGTGCCGGCCGGCACCGGATGCCACTGGATCGGGCGGCCGCCGTACATCGCGGTGCCGATGATCGAGCCGCCGACGAAGCCGAACGGCGCGCGGTCGAACTGCCAGTTGGCGTGGAAGTCGTCGATCAGCATGCTGCTGCCGCCGGTCGCCATGTAGGGGTGGAACTGCTGGTCCTCGAAGAACAGCAGGGCGCCGGCGCCGGTCTGGTAACAGTAGTTCTTGCCGATCAGGCCCTTGCCGCTGGCCGGGTCGTAGGGCTGGCCGATGCCCGAGGTCAGCATCAGGTGCACGTTGTTCAGGCCGAACGCGCACAGCACCACGATGCGGCCCGGCTGGAACGCTTCCTCGCCGGTGATGGTATCGGTGTAGGTGACGCCGGTGGCTTTCCTGCCGGACGCGTCGCGCTCGATCTTCGTGACCCAGGCATTGGTGCGCAGCGTGAAGGTCGGCTGGCGCAGCGCGGCCGGGATCACCGTCATGTGGGCGCCGCCCTTGGCGTTGGCCTCGCAGCCGAAGCGCTCGCAATGGCCGCAGTACTGGCACTCGCCGAACTTGGCGCCGTCCGGGTTGGTGTAGGCGCGCGAGGCGCAGGCGGTCGGGCGCGGGAACGGGTGGTAGCCGAGACCCTTCGCCGTGGCCGCGAACAGGTCGCCGGCGTGGCCGTTGTCGATCGGCGGCAGCGGGTAGTCGCCGCTGCGCGGCGCCTCGAACGGATTGCCCCCCGCGACCCGCTTGCCCTTCAGGTTGCCGGCCTGGCCGGAAATGCCCGCGGTCTTCTCGAACTTGTCGTAGTACTTTTCCAGTTCCGCATAGGTGACGCCCCAGTCCTGGATCGTCATGTCGGCCGGGATGTAGCCCTTGCCGTAGCGCTGCTCGTAGCGCGAGCGGATCTGGAAATCGTCGTCGGTCCAGCGCCAGGTGTGGCCGTTCCAGTGGGTGCTGGCGCCGCCCACGCCGGTGCCGACCAGGTAGGAACCCAGGCGGCGGTAGGGCAGGGCGGTCTGCTTGCCGTCGTTGCGGATCGTCTCGGTATGGTCGACGGGATTGACCATCATCGAGAAACGCTGGCCCACCGCCAGTTCGTCGCGCATGCGCGGCACGGTGAAATCGTCGGCCGCGTTCTGCGGGCCGCCGCGCTCCAGGCACACCACGGTCATGCCGGCCTCGGCGAATTCCTTGGCCAGGATGCCGCCGGTCCAGCCGGCGCCGACCAGCACCACATCCACTTCCTTCATTGTCTTCATGGTTCGCTTTCGTCAGCTGAGGTCGGCAATGCCGAGGGGAGCAGGCCGGTACGGCTTGTTGCGGAATTTCACGATATTGAGCTTGTTGGTCGTGTTCACGCCCGGGTAGCCGATCAGCTTCCAGCCCATCTTGTCGCGGTTGCCGCCGTAGATCGGGTCGGCGAACATGCCTTCGTAGAACATCTGCAGCAACTGCGCGAAATACGTCTTCGCCGGCACGCCGTTCGGCAATGCGATCTTGCCGGCCTGCAGGTCCTTCAGCACCTGTTCGCGGGTGTCGGCCGGCAGGGCGTCGAAGCTTTTCTGGTAGGTCGCCTGCAGGTAGGCGGCCACGCCCTCGGTGCCGGCGCGAAACAGCGCGGCGGGCGTCATGCCGAGCTGGTAGCCCTGGTTGGCGCTGCCCTGGCGGAACGGGCCCTGCAGGTAGAGCCGGTCGCCCTGGCCCCAGTTGCCGCCGAGCGCACGGTCGAAATACGTGTTGAGGCCCAGGTCGACGCCGTTGGGGCCGAGGCCGTCGGCCGGGCACATGTGGTTGACGAGGGCTTCGACGAAGACCTGTTCGGCGGGACGCAGCCAGGTGTAGCCGGCGGGCGGGGCATCGGGCGCCGCCGCCGGCACGGCTGGCACCGGCGGCGTGGCGGGCGCGGGCTGGGCGCGAGCGGCGAGCGGTACGGCGGCGGCGGCCCCGGCCAGGGACTTCAGCAGGAAATCCCGCCGCGGGCCGGATTGGGTGGAATCGGTCATGTGCTTTCCATGTCGTGGATTGAAGGAATGTGCGGCCTCGGCGTGCGCCGTCCGTCTCGTTATTTAATTCCCTAATGAAACTTTCTTCCAGGAATTATATCTGCGATTTATGTGGGTGGCATGACGGTGTTGTATTAAGGACGCAATCGACAAAGTTAATTTGCCTACGGGAAACATCAAACTATACTGCTGCAATTACGCAAAATCAGAATTTCCATTCGGTACCCCGGAGTCATCATCGTGTTCATGAAGAATTTCAATATCGGCAAGAAAATCGGCCTGGTTTTTTTGCTCATCCTGCTGTTCGCCATCGTCATTACGGGCATCGGTTTGTTCCAGCTAAATAAAATGACCCATTCGACGCGGGAATTGATGAGCGTTCCGCTCGCCAAGGAACGGCTCGTCTCGGACTGGTATCGCACGATCTACGGCGGCTCGCGCCGCACGCTGGCGATCGCGAAAAGCAGCGACAACGGCCTGGTCCAGTTCTTCGCCGAGGACTCGGCCAAGGGCTCGAAGGAGGCGGGCGAACTGCTCAAGCAGGTCGGCACGCTGCTGACGTCGCCGCAGGAAGCGCAGCTGCTCAAGCAGATCTCGGATGCGCGCGACTACTACAACAAGCAGAAGGCGGCGCTCACCAAGGCCAAGGAAGCGGGCGACAACGAGACGGCCGGCCGCATCATGGACGAGAAGTTCGTCCCGGCCTCGAACCAGTACCAGGGCCTGCTGCGCGACCTGGTCGACATGCAGCGCAAGGCGATCGACAAGGAAGCCGGACGGATCGAGGAAGCGGCGGCGATGAGCCTGCGCCTGCAGGGCGTACTGACGGCGCTGCTGGTGCTGTTCGTCGCCGGCGCCGGCCTGCTGCTGAGCCGTAGCATCGTCGCCCCGCTGCGCGAGGCGATCGACATCGCGCGCCGCGTCTCGAAGGGCGACCTGACCGCCGACATCGTCGTCACCGGCCGCGACGAGGCCGGCCAGCTGCTCGAAGCGCTGCGCGACATGAACGACGAGTTGCGCGACCTGGTCACGCGCGTCATCCAGGGCGCCGGCCAGATCGCAGGCGCCGCCGACGAGATCGCCTCCGGCAATACCGAACTGTCGTCGCGCACCGAGCAGCAGGCCAGCTCGCTGGAAGAAACGGCGTCGTCGATGGAAGAACTGACCTCGACCGTCAAGCAGACCTCGGACAATGCGCGCCAGGCCAACCAGCTGGCCGGCTCGGCCAGCGACGTGGCGGCGCGCGGCGGCAACGTGGTCGGCAAGGTGATCGACACGATGGGCGCGATCGACGCGTCGTCGAAGAAGATCGTCGACATCATCAGCGTCATCGACGGCATCGCGTTCCAGACCAATATCCTGGCGCTGAACGCCGCCGTCGAGGCGGCGCGCGCCGGCGAGCAGGGCCGCGGCTTCGCGGTCGTCGCGGGCGAGGTGCGCAACCTGGCGCAGCGCTCGGCCGCCGCGGCCAAGGAAATCAAGGTCCTGATCGACGCCTCGGTGTCGAACGTCGAGGCGGGCAGCACGCTGGTCGGCCAGGCCGGCACGACGATGCAGGAAATCGTCGAGAGCATCCGCCGCGTGGCCGACATCATGGGCGAGATCAGCGCCGCCACCCGCGAGCAGACGCTGGGCATCGAACAGATCAACGAGGCGATCAGCCAGATGGACCAGACCACGCAGCAGAACGCCTCGCTGGTCGAGGAAGCCGCCGCCGCGTCGGAGACGATGCAGCGCCAGGCCGCGGACCTGAGCGGGGCCGTGCGCGTGTTCAAGCTGAAGGACGCGCCGCCGGCCGTGGCCGCGCGGACGGCGGCGCCGGCGCCGGCGCGCAAGGCGCTGCCGGCGGTGCGCGGCGCGCGTGCGCGCACGGAACCGGTGGCGGCGCAGGAGGCCTGGGAAACCTTCTGAGCGGCAGGCGGCGCCCGCCCGCCGCCGGACCTCGCCGCCGGGATGGTGGATCGGTTAAGATTGCTGGTTAGAACAGCCCAACCGCGATCCCACGGCGAGAATCCATGACCCAGAGCTTTTTTCAGACCTTCATCCTGCTGCTGCTCGTTACCGACCCGTTCGGCAACGTCCCCCTGTTCGTCGCCGCCCTGAAGGAAACCGCGCCGGCCCGGCGCCCGCGCATCGTGATCCGCGAGTGCGCGATCGCCTTCCTGCTGCTGCTGCTGTTCATGTTCTTCGGGCGCCACTTCCTGAACGCCCTGCAGCTCACCGACATCTCGCTGCGCATCGGCGGCAGCGTGATCCTGCTGCTGATCGCGATCCGCATGATCTTCCCGCACCCGGACGGCGTGCTGGGACGCAGCGAGCACGGCGAACCGTTCATCGTGCCGCTGGCGATCCCCGCGCTGGCCGGCCCGTCGGCGCTGGCGACGGTGCTGCTGTTCACCTCGCAGAACGTCGAGGAGGTGATGGTGCACGTGGCCGCGCTGGCCGCCGTGGGCATCGTCTGGCTGGCCGTGTTCCTCGGCGCCGAACGCCTGCTGAAGGTGCTCGGCCCGCAGGTCATGACCGCCTTCGAGCGGCTGATGGGCCTGATCCTGACCGCGATGTCGATCGAGATGCTGCTGGGCGGCGTGCGCGCGTTCGTCAAGACCCTGTAGCGTCCCGGGCCGGCGGCGGCGCCCCTCGCCGCCGCTTATCGCCGTGCGCGTCCCGAACTAATTGGCCGGCCGGCCGGGCGCGTCACATACTTCGTCGGTACCGACAACCATGAAGGATGTGATGAAAGCCCTGACGTTTTCCCGCAGATTGTGGATTCCCTCCGTGCTGGCCCTGCTGTGCATGGCCGCGCTGGCCGGCTACGGCGCCTGGGAGCAACGCGTCGTGCGCATCGACGAGCGCCGCGCCGACCTCACCAACATCGTCGACGCCGCGATGAGCATCGTGGAAGAGTATGCCGGCATGGCCGCGAAAGGCTTGCTGACGCCGGAGCAGGCGCGGGCGCAGGCGCTCGAGCGGCTGCGCCATTTCCGCTACGGCAAGGACGGCTACCTGACCGTCACCGACTCGCGCGCCAACGTGGTGATGCATCCCTTCCTGGCCAACATGACGGGCAAGAACCTCGCCGGCTACCGGGACGGCAACGGCGTCCACGTGTTCGAGGAAGTCGCGCGCATCGGGCGCGAAGGCAGCGCGGGCTTCGTGCGCTACGCCTACCCGCGTCCGGGCAGCACCGTCGAGGAGCCGAAGCTGATGCGCGTCGCGCACTTCGCGCCGTGGGACTGGAACCTCAGTTCCGGCGTCTACGTCGACGACATCGAGCACGCGTTCGAACGCGGCCTGGCGCGCGGCGCGGCGCTGCTGGCGGCGCTGTGCGCGGCGCTGGGCGCGCTGGTGGTCGTCATCCACCGCGGCCTGATGAAGGAGCTCGGCGGGGAACCGGCCTACGCGGCCGCGATCGCGAGCCGCATCGCCGCCGGCGACCTGGCCGTCGCGGTGGCCACGCGGCCCGGCGACGAGACGAGCGTGCTGGGCGCGATGGCGCGCATGCAGGCGATGCTGGCGACGACGGTCGGCACGATCCGCGCCGGCGCCGACACCATCGCCGGCGCCTCGTGCGAGATCGCCAGCGGCAACCTCGACCTGTCGGCGCGCACCGAGGAGCAGGCCGCGTCGCTGGAAGAGACTGCCGCGTCGATGGAACAGCTGACGGCGGCGGTGCGCCAGGCCAGCGAGAACGCCCACGCGGCCAGCCGCCAGGCGGAAGCGGCGGCGGATGGCGCGCGCCGCGGCGGCGCCGTCGTGCGGCGCGTGATCGACACGATGGACGCCATCGACGCCTCGGCCGCGCGCATCGCCGAGATCATCGGCGTCATCGACGGCATCGCCTTCCAGACCAACATCCTGGCGCTGAACGCGGCGGTCGAGGCGGCCCGCGCGGGGGACCAGGGACGCGGTTTCGCCGTCGTCGCCGGCGAGGTGCGCAACCTGGCGCACCGCAGCGCCGCCGCGGCGCGGCAGGTGAAGGACCTGATCGGCGCCTCCGGCGCGCAGGTGGCGGCCGGCGCGGCGCTGGTGCGCGAGGCGGGCGGCACGATGGAGCGCATCGTCGCCGGCATCGACGGCGTGCAGCAGCGCATGCGCGAGATCGCCGGGGCCAGCCGGGAGCAGAGCGACGGCATCGGCCAGGTCAACCAGACGGTCGCGCAGATGGACCAGGCGACCCAGCAGAACGCGGCGCTCGTCGAGGAAGCGGCGGCGGCCTCCGCGTCGCTGCGCGAACAGGCGGCGCGGCTGTCCGCGGCCGTGGCCGTGTTCCGCCTGGCGGCGCCCGCCGCGCCGGCCGCCGCCGCGCCGCGCGACGCACGGCGCCGGGAGCAGGACGCCAACCCTATCTTAAGGATGAGCATGGCGTCCGCAAATTGATTTCGCCTGCGGAATGTGCAACGATCGCGTCGAGCCGCCGTCACTCCGACGGCGCCCCGGACGAGGACGCGATGCGAGGTATCGAACTGCGCCAGCTGCGCTATTTTGCCATCCTGGCGCAGGAGCTTCATTTCCGCAAGGCGGCCGACCTGGCCTTCATCACGCAGCCGGCGCTGAGCCAGCAGATCAGCAAGCTCGAGGAGTTCGTCGGCGTGGCGCTGTTCGTGCGCGACGGCCGCCGGGTGGCGCTGACGCCGGCCGGCGCGGTGCTGCAGGAGGAACTCGACAAGATGTTCGAGCAGTTGCAGCGGGCGCTGCGGCTGACCCGCGAGACCGCCGACGAACGCGAGTTCGTGCTGTCGCTCGGCATGGTCGAATACACCAATCTTCCCTTCATCCCGCCGGCGCTGGTGCGCCTGCGCGCCGCCTATCCGGGCCTGAAGGTGCTGCGCCACGAGATGCACGCGGGCCTGCAGTTCGATGCGCTGGCCAGGAACATCATCGACGTCGGCGTCGGCGTGCCCGCGTTCATGCCCACGGCCGGCAGCGGCATCGCGGCGCGCCCGGTCCTGAGCGGGCCGTGGGTCGCTGTCATGCGCGCCGACCACCCGCTGGCGGCGCGCACGTCGCTGTCGGTGGCGGACCTGGCGGGCGAGCGCCTCGTGTTCTTCGAGCGCCAGGTGGTGCCGCATCTTCACGACATGCTGGTGGGCGCCTGCCGGCGCGCCGGTTTCACGCCGCAGTTCGTGTACGAGACCCAGCAGGTCCAGATGGGCATCTCGATGGCGAGCGAAGGCGCGGGCCTGATGATCGGCGCGGCCTACATCTTCACGGCGCTGCCGCCCGGCGTCACGATGCGCCCCATCGCGGACCTGGGCCAGTTGACCGTGCACCTGTTCATGCGCGCCGCCGAACCGGACGCGCTGGTGCACGAGTTCGCGGAGGCCGTGATGGAAGAGGCGTTCCGCACGCAGGTGCTGCTCAACGCGAAATACTGACGCGGCGGCGCGGCGCCGTCAGGCCGCCAGCGCCGCGTCGCCCAGTGCGGGAACGGGACGGCCGAACAGGTAGCCCTGGAAGACGGTGCAGCCGCTGGCGACCAGGAAGTCGCGCTGCGCGGCCGTCTCGACGCCCTCGGCGACCACTTCCAGGCCCAGGCTGCCCGCCAGCGCGATGATGGCGCGCGCGATGGCGGCGTCGCTGGCGTTGCACCAGGCGTCCTGCACGAACGTGCGGTCGATCTTCAGCTGGCACAGCGGCAGCCGCTTCAGGTAGCTCAGCGACGAGTAGCCGGTGCCGAAATCGTCGAGCGAGAAGCGGATGCCGTGCGCGCGCAGCGACTGCATCTTGGCGGCCACGTCGTCGATGTCCTCGAGCAGGGCGCTTTCCGTCAGTTCCAGCTTCAGCAGGGCCGGATCGGCGCCGCTGCGCGCCAGCGTCTGCAGGGTGCGCTCCACGAAGCCGGGCTGGCGGAACTGGCGCGCGCTGACGTTGACGGACAGCGTCCAGGCGGCCGTCCGCGCCTGCCGCGCCCAGCGCGCCAGCTGGGCGCACGCCTGTTCCATCACGTGCTGGCCCAGCGGCACGATCAGGCCGGTACGCTCGGCCAGCGCGATGAAGGCGTCGGGGCGGACCATCCCGCGCCGTGGGTGCTGCCAGCGCACCAGCGCCTCGGCGCCCAGGATGCGCAGCCCGGCGTCGACGATGGGCTGGTAGTGCAGCAGGAACTGGCCGGTGCCCAGGGCCGCGCGCAGGTCCGCTTCCAGCAGCGCCGACTCGGCGACGCGCTGCTGCATGGCGGGATCGAAGAAGCGCAGCGCATGCCGCCCCGCCGCCTTGGCCGCGCACATCGCCAGGTCGGCCTGCTTCAGGAGGTCGCCCGCGCGGCCGCCGCCGGCCCCGAACAGGGCGGCGCCGATGCTGGGCGTGGCGTAGACCTCGCGCTTGCCGACGCGGTGCGGGCGGCCCAGCTTGCGCAGCAGTTCCTCGCCCGTGGCGGCGGCCTGCGCCAGCGCCGCGGCGGGATCGGCGTCGAGCGCGTCCAGCAGCACGGCGAACTCGTCGCCGCCCAGGCGCGCGACGCTGCCGCCGTCGCGCACGGCCGCGCGCAGGCGCGCCGCGACGGCGCGGATCACCCGGTCCCCGGCATCGTGGCCGAGACCGTCGTTGATCGCCTTGAAGTGGTCGAGGTCGACCAGCAGGACCGCCCCGTGCCGGTGCTCGCGCGCCGCCCGCGCCGCCGCCGCGTCCAGGCGCTCCAGCAGCAGGCGGCGGTTGGGCAGCGTCGACAGCGGGTCGTAGCAGGCGAGGTGGTGGATCTCGCGCTCGGCCTGCTTGCGCGCGCTGATGTCCATGCGCGTGCCGAGCAGGCGCAGCGGCCGTCCCGCGGCGTCGCGCTCGATCACCTTGCCGCGGCAATGGACCCAGACCCAGCCCCGGGTGCGGTGGCGCAGGCGGAATTCCGCCTCGTAGCGCCGGGCCTCGCCGCGCAGGTGGCGCTCGAGCGCCGCGCGCACCGGCGCCACGTCCTCGGGATGCACGTCGCGGTAGAACGCGTCGACCGTGTCGATCTCGTCCGGCGCATAGCCGAGCATGCTGGCGCCGCGCCCGTTGACTTCGCGCCGGCCCGACGCGAGGTTCCAGTCCCACAGCCCGAGGTCGGCGCCGGCCAGCGCCAGTTCGATGCGTTCGGCCTGCTCGCGCTGCGCCGCGTCGCGGCGCCGCGCGGCGGCGGCGCGGGCGCGGCGGCGGCGCTGCAGGTCGGCCAGCGTCCACCCGCCCAGCACGAACAGCAGCACCCAGGCCGACAGGAACATCACGGCCAGCCGCGTCCACGGCCCGAGCTCGTCGGGACGCACCAGCAGGCGGTCCTGGCGGAAGAACAGCAGGCTGGCGGCCAGGCTGGCGGCGCCGGCCAGCGCGAACGCCAGCCATTCGGCGCTCGCGCGCCCGCAGCGTACCGGCATCCGGCGTCGGGAATTCGTCATGGTCGCTCCTTGGTCCACGACAGTATCGCGACGATCGGCGGTCCGGCGCCAATTGGTTTCAGGCGCGGGCGGCGATAAGCGAAACTAATGAAAGGGCGGCGTCAGCGCCGCGCCACCAGCCTTTGCGACTGCCGTCCCAGTCCGTCGATCCCGAGCGTCATGACGTCGCCGGTCTGCAGGTAGCGCGGCGGTGTCTTGCCCATGCCGACGCCGGGCGGCGTGCCGGTGATGATCAGGTCGCCCGGCTCCAGCGTCATCATGCGGCTGCAGTAGCTGACCAGCTGCGCGCAGCCGAAGATCATCGTCGCCGTGTTCCCCGTCTGCATCCGCTCGCCGTTCACGTCGAGCCACAGCGACAGCGCCTGCGGGTCCGGGACCTCGTCGGCCGTCACCAGCCAGGGGCCGACGGGGCCGAAGGTGTCGAAGCCCTTGCCCTTGCTCCACTGGCCGCCGCTGCGCTCCATCTGGAACGCGCGGTCGGTGACGTCGTTGGCTACGCAGTAGCCGGCCACGTGCTCCAGCGCGGCGCTTTCCGGCACGTCCGCCGCGCGCGTGCCGATCACGATGCCGAGTTCCACCTCCCAGTCCAGCCGGCTGGCCTCGATGGGTTCGACCACGTCGTCGTCCGGGCCGTTCAGGCAGCTCGTCCATTTCGTGAACATCACGGGTTCGGCGGGGATCGGCAGGCCCGCCTCGGCCGCGTGGTCGCGGTAGTTCAGGCCGATCGCGACGATCTTGCCGATGCCGCTCCACGGAATGCCCAGCCGCTGCCCGGCGTCGACGGCGCGCAGGCGCGCCGGGTCGAGCGCGCGCAGCACGCGCAGCGCCTCCGGATCCAGCGTGCGCGGGCCGATGTCGTCGATCAGGCCGGACAGGTCGCGGATCGTGCCGTGCGCATCGAGCAGGCCCGGCTTTTCACGGCCGCGCGGGCCGTAGCGAAGCAGTTTCATGACGTGTTCCCGAGAGTGAAAAGGTCGATGGGAGGGCGGGCGCTCAGGCGCCGCCCTGCGTGAACCAGGTGATCAGGACCGAGATGGTCAGGATCGACAGCACGGTGGAGGCGAGGATGCTGCCGGCGATGTTGCCGGCGTCGCGCCCGTACATGTTCGCCAGCATGAACGGGCCGGTGCCGGTCGGCAGCGCGGCCAGCACGACGGCGATGGCGGTCTGCGTCGGCGGCAGGTGGAACACCCAGTGCGCCAGGAGCCACGTCAGCAGCGGCTGGCCGACCAGCTTGAGCGTCACCTGGACCGACAGCGCCGGCAGCCGCGGCCGCGCGCGCGCGTCGGCGATGAACAGGCCCAGCGACACCAGCGCGCACGGGCTGGCCGCGGCCGCCAGCAGCGACAGGAAGCGGTCGACCCCGGCCGGCAGCGGCGGGCCGAGGTCGGCGTAGCACGCGCCCAGCACGGGCGCGAGCAGCATCGGGTTCTTCAGCAGCGACAGGCCGACCTTGGCGAGGATCCTGTCCTTGGCGACGCCGTCGTTCAGGCCCAGTTCCACCACCGTCACGGCGATGCCGAACAGGATGCAGACGGTGATGATGGCCGTGATCGTCACCGGCGTCATGCTCTGCGGCCCGAACGCCGCCAGGCACAGCGGAAAGCCGATGAAGCCGACGTTGGCGTAGCCCGCGTTCAGGCCGTCCAGGCTGGCGTCGGGCAGGGCGCTGCCGCGCCAGCGGCACACGGCGACGGTCAGCGCGTAGATCGCCGCGCAGGCCAGGCCGAACGCGGCGATGAAGCCGGGCATGTCCAGTTCCCGCCAGCTCGCCTTGGCCATCACCTGGAACAGCAGCGCCGGGATGCCGAGGTAGACCACGAAGCGGTTCATCTCGAACGCCCCCGCCGCCCCCATCCAGCCGGCGCGGCGCGCCAGCCAGCCGGCCCCGATCAGCGCGAAGATCGGCAGGACGATGGAGAACAGGACGCTCATGGTCAGCCTTTCCAGCCCTGCAGGAAGTCCAGCAGTTGCGCGTTCACCAGCGCCGGCTGTTCCTCCTGCGGCAGGTGGCCCGACTGCGGCACCGCGTAGGTGCGCAGGTCGCTCGCCATCTCCGCCCAGATCGCGGCCATGTCGAACATCTTGCCGACGGCGTGGAAGTCGGCGCCCCACAGCGACAGCGTCGGGCAGGCGATCTTGACGTCGGCGTCGACCTTGTCCTGTTCGACGTCCTCGGCGATCGCGCGGTAGTCGGCCATCGCCCCGCGCACGGCGCCCGGGCGGCGGTAGGCCTCGACGTAGGTCCGGAACGCCTCGCCGTCGATGGCCAGCGGGTTGTAGCACCAGTCCGAGAACAGGTGGCGCAGCCACAGGTCCTCGCGCCCGGCGATCAGCGCTTCCGGCAGGTCGGGTACCTGGTTGAAAATGAAGAACCAGTACGACTTCGCGACCGCCGGGCTGAATTCGCGCGCCACGATGCGGGTCGGGACGTTGTCCATCACGACCAGGCGGTCGACGACGTCCGGGTGGTCCTTGGTGAAGCGCGTGGCCACGCGCGCGCCGCGGTCGTGGCCGACCAGCGCGATGCGCCCGATGCCCAGCGCGCGCAGCAGCTCGAGCAGGTCGCGCGCCATGTTGCGCTTGTCGTAGCCGCCGGCCGGCTTGTCGGTCTCGCCGTAGCCGCGCAGGTCCGGCGCGATCACGCGGTAGTGCTTCGCCAGTGCCGGGATCTGGAAGCGCCACGCGAAATGCGTTTCGGGAAAGCCGTGCAGCAGCACGACGGGCGGTCCGTCGCCGGCCTCGACGTAGTGCTGGCGGATGCCGTTGGCGGTAACGGTGTGATGGCGGATGTCGATGCTCATGGGGTCCTCGTCCGTGGTCGATCGCGCCATTGGAACAGGGCCCGCGGGACCCCGTACCTGCCAAAGGATCGGGTATGGCGACAAATCCCGACAATCCGACTTTCGTAGGAGCGGCGCCGATTTTTCCCGGTCTACACTCGTTGCGATCTCCCCCCGCCACGAGGAACGACACCATGGACGACCACGCCCCCGACCCCGACGACCGCGCGCCGCGGCAGCATGTCGTACCGCTGCGCCGGCGCGATTTCCTGCGCGGCGCCGCCGGCATGGCCGTGTCTTCCGCGCTCGCCGCGTCGCAGGCGCCGGCGACGGCGGCCCCCGCCGCGGACGCCGCGCCGGGCTACTTCACGCCGGCGGAATGGGCGTTCGTGCGCGCCGCCGTGGACCGCCTGATCCCGGCCGACGGCAACGGCCCGGGCGGCGTGGAGGCCGGCGTGCCGGTGTTCCTCGACCGCCAGATGCAGCTGCCGTACGGGCACGGCGCCTACTGGTACATGCAGGGGCCGTTCCATCCGGAGGCGCCGCCCACGCTCGGCTACCAGATGCGCATGACGCCGCGCGAGCTGTACCGCGCCGGCATCGCCGCCATCGACCGCGGCGCGCGCCAGGCGCACGGCGAGGCGTTCGCCGACCTCGACGCGGCGCGCCGCGACGCCGTCCTGGCGCTGGCCGACGGCGGCACGCTGGCGCCGGACGCCGCGCTCGCCGGCGCCTTCTTCGCCCTCCTGCTGCGCAATACCCGCGAAGGCTATTTCGCCGACCCGATGTACGGCGGCAACCGCGACATGGCGGCCTGGAAGATGGTCGGCTTTCCCGGCGCGCGCGCCGACTTCACCGACTGGATCGACCAGCAGGGCAAGCCGTATCCGTACGGCCCGGTGTCCATCGGCGGATCGCGGGGGCGCGCATGAAGGCGGTGGACGCGGTCATCATCGGCTTCGGCTGGACCGGCGCGATCATGGCGAAGGAACTGACCGACGCCGGCCTGTCGGTGGTCGTGCTCGAACGCGGGCCGGCGCGCGACACCGGCACCGATTTCGTCTACCCGCGCATCGCCGACGAACTGAAATACGCGGTGCGCGGCGACCTGTGGCAGCCGCTGGCCGGCGAGACCGTGACGGTGCGCCACCGTCCCGGCGAGACGGCCGTGCCGTACCGCCAGTACGGCTCCTTCATCCTCGGCAACGGCACCGGCGGCGCCGGCGCGCACTGGAACGGCCAGCAGTGGCGCGCCTCGCCGAACGACCTGCGCATCCGCAGCGTCTACGAGGAACGCTACGGCAAGAAGTTCATCCCCCCCGACATGACGATCCAGGACTACGGCATCGACTTCGCCGAGCTCGAACCGTACTTCGACCACTTCGAGAAGGTCAACGGCGTGGCCGGCGTCGCCGGCAACATCATGGGCCGGCTGCAGGAAGGCGGCAACCACCACGAGGGCGCGCGCAGCAATCCGTTCCCGGCGCGGCCGATGCCGCCGATCCTCAGTTCGCAGCTGTTTGCCGGCGCGGCGCGCGCGCTGGGCTACAAGCCGTTCCCCGTGCCCGCCGCGAACAGCACGACGGCGTACACGAATCCGTACGGCGTGCGCATGGGACCGTGCAACCTGTGCGGCTTCTGCGAAGGCTTCGGCTGCTTCCTGTACTCGAAGGCGGCGCCGCAGACCACCATCATCCCCGTGCTGAAGGGCCGCCCGAACCTCGAGGTGCGGCACAACGCCTACGCCACGCGCATCCTGCTCGACAAGGAGGGCCGGCGCGCCACCGGCGTGCGCTACATCGACGCCAGCGGCAGGCAGGTGGAGCAGGGCGCCGCGATGGTGGTGCTGGCCAGCTTCCAGCTGAACAACGTGCGCATGCTGCTGTTGTCCGGCATCGGCGAACCCTACGACCCGGCCACCGGCAAGGGCGTGGTCGGCAAGAACTACGCCTACCAGATGGTCAGCAGCACCACCGCGTACTTCGGCGAGGACGTGCACATGAACCCGTTCGTCGGCGCCGGCGCGGCGGGCCAGATGGCCATCGACGACTTCAACGCCGACCATTTCGACCATGCCGGCAAGGGCTTCGTCGGCGGCGCGCTGATCTTCGCCGGCGCCACCGGCGGGCGCCCGATCGTGCAGATGCCGCTGCCGCCGGACGCGCCGCGCTGGGGCAGCGGCTGGAAGCGCGCCGTGCGCACGCACTATGCGCACACCAGCTCGGTCGCGACGATGGGTTCCGTGATGTCCTACCGCGACCGCTACCTGGACCTCGACCCCACCTACCGCGATGCCCACGGACTGCCGCTGCTGCGCATGACCTTCGACTGGCATCCGAACGAACTGGCGATGACGGCGTTCACGTCGGCGCGCGCGGCCGAGATCGTGCGCGCGATGAAGCCGCAGCGCACCAGCCAGCACGTCATCCAGCCCGGCGAGTCCTACGACGTGCGCGTCTACCAGTCCACGCACAACACGGGCGGCGCCATCATCGGCACGAACCGCACGAACAGCGTGCTGAACCGCTATTCGCAGGTATGGGACGTGCCCAACGTGTTCGTGTTCGGCGCCTCGTCGTTCCCGCAGAACATCGGCTACAACCCGACCGGGCTGGTGGGCGCGCTCACCTATTTCGCCGCGGCGAAGATCCGTTCGACCTACCTGAAGACCGGCGGCCCGCTGGTGCACGCATGAAGACGACGACACGCAACGTACTGCTGGGCGCGGGCGCCGCGGCCCTCGCCGGCGTGCTGGCCCTGTTCGGGGCCACGCGCTGGTCGGACACGCATGCCGGCGCCCAGCCGCAGGCCGGCCGCGGCGACGCGGCGGCGATCGCGCGCGGCGCCTACCTCGCGCGCCTGGGCGACTGCGCCGCCTGCCACAGCGTGGCGGGCCAGCCGGCCTTCGCCGGCGGCCTGCGCATGGAAACGCCGATCGGCGCCATCTACACCAGCAACATCACGCCGGACCGCCGTTACGGCATCGGCAACTACACGCTGGCCGACTTCGACCGCGCGCTGCGCTACGGCGTGGCGGGCGGCCATACGCTGTACCCGGCCATGCCGTACAGCGCCTACTCGCGCACCACGCCCGAGGACGTGGCCGCGCTGTACGCGTATTTCATGCGCGGCGTGCAGCCGGCCGCGGTGCCGGAGCGCGACAACGAGATCCCGTTCCCGCTGTCGATGCGCTGGCCGCTGACGGTCTGGCGCTGGGTGTTCGCCCCGACGCCGCAACCGTTCGCCCTGGACACCGGCGACGCCGTGCTGCGCCGCGGCGCCTACATCGTCGAAGGGCTGGGGCATTGCGGCGACTGCCACACGCCGCGCGGTCCCGGCCTGCAGGTGCGCGCGCTGGCGGCGGCCGACGGCCCCGCCTTCCTGTCCGGTGCCCTCATCGACGGCTGGCATGCGCCCAGCCTGCGCAACGGCGACCGCACGACGATCGGCGCGTGGAGCGAGCAGCAGATCGCCGAATTCCTGCGCACCGGCAGCAACGTGCACGGCATGGCGTTCGCCTCGATGAACGAGGTGGTGGCCAACAGCACGCAGTACGTGACGGCGGACGATGCGCTCGCGGTGGCGCGCTACCTGAAGTCGCTGAAGGACGACGGCCCCGGCGCCGGGGCGTTCGCCTACGACCCCGCCACCAGCACGGCGCTGCGCAAGGGCGACGCCGGGGCGCGCGGCGCGCTGCTGTACCTGGACAACTGCGCCGCCTGCCACCGTCCCGATGGCAAGGGCTACGCGGGCGTGTTCCCGGCGCTGGCCGGCAACCCGGCCGTCGTGGCCGCGCAGCCGGACTCGGTCGTGCGCATCGTCCTGGCCGGTATGCAGACGGCGCGCACGGCCGCCACGCCGGCGCAGTTCACGATGCCGTCGTTCGCCGAACGCCTGAGCGACGAGGAAGTCGCCGACATCGCGAGCTTCGTGCGCGCCAGCTGGGGCAACCGGGCGGCGCCGGTGGCGGCGCGCGACGTCGCCCGGCTGCGCCGCTGAGGCGCGCGCGGCGGGAAGGATGCACGCCAGGCGCCCTTGTGCAATGGCGCGCAGTCGGGAATACTGCTGGACTTGTCCACCATCCCGAAGAAATCCATGAAATCGATGCTTACCGCAGGCGCGCTGGGCCTGGCGCTGGTCCTGTCCCTGTCCGCCTGCGACCGCCAGAAGACGGCGGCCCCGGCCACGCCGGCCACCCCGGCCGTGGCCGCCGACACCTCCGTCCAGGAATTCAGGAAGATCGACACCGTCGAAGGCACGGGCAAGGTCGCCGGCCCGGGCATGAAGGTCACCGTGAACTACACCGGCTGGCTGTTCGCGCCCAACGAACCGGGGCAGAAGGGCGCCAAGTTCGACAGCTCGGTCGGCCGCGAACCCTTCACCTTCCTGCTCGGCGGCGGCCAGGTCATCAAGGGCTGGGACCAGGGCGTGGACGGCATGAAGGTCGGCGGCAAGCGCACGCTGGTCATCCCGGCCGCGCTGGGCTACGGCGACGACGGCATCGGCCCGATCCCGCCGAAGGCCAACCTGATCTTCGACGTCGAACTGCTCGACGTGAACTGAGCATGAAGTCCGCGATCAGCGCCTGTATCGTGGGTGTTGCGCTCGTGGGCGCGCTGGCCGGCTGCGAGCGCCGCAAGGAAGCGCCGCCGCCGCCGCCGCTCGTCGCCGACACCTCGGCCATCGTCTTCCGGAAGATCGATACCGTGGTCGGCACCGGCAAGCAGGCCGGCGTCGGCGACCGCGTCACCGTGCACTTCACGGGCTGGATGTACGACCCGAAGGCGCCCGGGATGCGCGGCCAGCAGTTCGACAGTTCCCACCAACGCATGCCGTATCCGTTTCGCATCGGCGGCGGCAAGGTCTACCAGGCCTGGGACGAGGGCGTGGCGGGCATGCGCGTGGGCGGCAAGCGCACGCTGGTCGTGCCGGCGGCCATGGGCTACGGCAAGGAAGGGGCGGGGCCGATTCCGCCGGGGGCCAACCTGGTGTTCGAGATCGAGCTGCTCGAGGTCGAGTGAGCAGCGCCGCCGCCCGGCGCGGCCTCACATCGTGGGCGTGGACTCGCTGCGCCACTGGTGTCCCGGCTGCTTCCGGCCGCACGGCGTCAGCTTGATGCCGGCCTGCTGCGCCTCCAGGCAGCGGGTGGAACCGGCCGCGCGGTTGGTCAGGTGCATGCGGCGCGGCACGTAGCCCTGGCGCGCGACGTACCACTGCTGGGCGTCGGCCTTGCCGCAGGCGACCATGTGCAGCACGTTCTTGCCATCGGCCGGCTGGGCTTCCAGGCACGTGCCGGCGCCGTCGGCCACCGTGTGGAACGTCACGTAGCCGGGCAGCGCGCCCGGCGTCAGGACCCATTGCTGGGCCGGCGACTGGTCGCACGCCGCCATCGCGACGGCGCCGTGGGCGCTGGCCAGGCAGCGGCCGCGGCCGTCCAGGGCGTTCTGCAGATAGGTGATCTCGTCGGCGGCGAAGGCCGGCGCGGCGAGCAGGTTCAGGGCCGCGAGCGCGGCGCAGGCGAGGCGAGGGGGCATCGTGGTCTCCTTCGGTGGTGGTTGGCTCGACACTAGCACGACTGCTGCGCGCCTGCACGGGGCCGCGCGTACGCACCACGCCGGCTGCGCTGGCGCAGAATCGCCGCCCCGGCAAGCCCGTATGGTGGGAGGTGAGGCATCTTGATCACTTCGAGGAGAACACCGTGCTTGAGCTCAATATTGAGATCAGTAAGTTCATTCATCCAAGGAAATTGCTGCCAGTGCTCCTGGCACCGGTCCTGCTTCCTGCCGCCGTGGCCACCGCCCGGGCCGATCCCCTCGTCGCGCCGCCGCGCTATGCGGTGACGGTCGTCGGCGGCATCGGCAGCGTCGCCTACGACGTCAACCTCCACGGCGTCGTCGTCGGCCAGCTCGCGGCGGGCGACACCTCCCATGCCTTCGTGTACGCGGACGGCACGCTGCGCGACCTCGATACCGGGGAGGGCGCGGCGTCGGCCGCGCGCCACGTGAACGACCACGGGCAGGTGGTCGGCTCGATCTGGAGCGCGGACAGCGGCCGCGGCAACGGTTTCCTCTACGAGGGCGGCAGCCTGAACCGGCTGGACGGCAGCTTCAGCGCCTACGGCATCAACAACAGCGGCACCATCACCGGGTCGTTCGGCGTGGCGGGGGCCGACGGCTTCGCCTATTCCCACGCGTACAGCTACGCGGGGGGCGTCTACACGGATGCCGGCACGCTGATCGAGGAGGCCGGCAGCTACGGCTATGCGATCAACGACACCGGCGCCATCACCGGCGCCGCCGAGTGGGCGCGCGGCGGCAACTGGCCGACCAACGTGATCCTCTACCAGGACGGGGTGCTGAGCGACCTGGGCGGGTTCGCCGGTCCATGGGCCTACGGCTATTCGATCAACGACGCCGGCCACGTCGTCGGTTCCGGCACCATCGAGAACATCGGCGGCAACCTGTATCCGCGCCGGGCCCTGCTGTACGCCGACGGGGTCCTGCAGAACCTCGGCTCGCTGGCGGCCGACGCCGACAGCATGGCCTACGACATCAACAACCTGGGCCAGATCGTCGGCAGCGCCGTCACGGACGGGGGCCTGCACGGCTTTCTCTACGAGGATGGCGCGATGGTCGACCTGAACGCGCTGATCGACCCCGCCGCCGGCTGGACGATCCGCGACGCGCAGGCGATCAACGACGTCGCGCAGATCGCCGGCACGGCGTGCAAGGGGGAGTTGTGCTACGCGGTGCGGCTCGACCTGGTGTCGCAGGTGCCGGAGCCGGGCAGCTGGGCCATGGCGGGGATCGGCCTGGGCGTCGTGGCGCTGGCGCGCAGGCGCGGGAGGGCTGCCGCATCGTCGGCATAGGAACGTCGTCCCCGCCCGCGCGGGGACGCCGGTCTGTCGAAGACGGTTCCTTGCCCGGGCATCACTTGCCCAGTATCGACACCACGTTGTCCGCCCCCGGCGCGCCGAAGGCCTGTTGCTTGAGCACGTGCAACTGGTCGCGCACCTGCGCCGCCTTCTCGAACTCGAGGTTCTTGGCGTGGTCGACCATGAGCTTCTCGAGGCGCTTGATCTCCTTCGAGATCTGCTTCTCGGACATGCCCTCGACCTTGGCGGCGGCCTGGGCCGATTCGTGCGCGCCTTCCAGCATGGTCTTCGCGGCGGCCGCGCTGTAGACGCCGTCGATCATGTCCTTGATCTTCTTGTTCACGCCCTTCGGCACGATGCCGTTCGCCTCGTTGAAGGCGATCTGCTTGGCGCGTCGGCGTTCGGTCTCGTCGATCGCGCGCTTCATCGAATCGGTGACCTGGTCGGCGTACAGGATCGCCACGCCGTTCAGGTTGCGGGCGGCGCGGCCGATGGTCTGGATCAGCGAGCGCTCCGAACGCAGGAAGCCTTCCTTGTCGGCGTCCAGCACGGCCACCAGCGACACCTCGGGCAAGTCCAGGCCCTCGCGCAGCAGGTTGATGCCGACCAGCACGTCGAACGTGCCCAGGCGCAGGTCGCGCAGGATCTCGACGCGTTCCACCGTGTCGATGTCGCTGTGCAGGTAGCGCACCTTGATGCCGTGGTCGCCCAGGTATTCCGTCAACTGCTCGGCCATGCGCTTGGTCAGCGTCGTCACCAGCACGCGTTCGTCCTTGGCGATGCGGTCGTTGATCTCGCCCATCAGGTCGTCGACCTGCGAGCGCGCCGGCTTGACGAGGATCTTCGGGTCGACCAGGCCGGTCGGGCGCACCACCTGCTCGACCACGTTGTCGGCATGCGCCTTCTCGTACTCGGCCGGCGTCGCCGACACGAAGATGCACTGCCGCATCTTGTGCTCGAACTCCTCGAACTTCAGCGGGCGGTTGTCCAGCGCAGACGGCAGGCGGAAGCCGTAGTCGACCAGGTTCACCTTGCGCGAGCGGTCGCCGTTGTACATGGCGTTGAGCTGGCCGATCATCACGTGCGACTCGTCCATGAACATCAGCGCGTCCTTGGGCAGGTAGTCGATCAGCGTCGGCGGCGGCTCGCCCGGCATGGCGCCGGACAGGTGGCGCGAATAGTTCTCGATGCCCTTGGTAAAGCCCACCTCGGCCAGCATTTCCAGGTCGAAGCGCGTGCGCTGCTCGAGGCGTTGCTCTTCCAGCAGCTTGCCCTGCTGGCGGAACTGTTCCAGGCGGTCGCTCAGCTCGGCCTTGATCGAATCGACGGCGCGCAGCACGGTCGAGCGCGGGGTAACGTAGTGCGAACCCGGATAGACGGTGAAGCGCGGGATCTTCTGGCGCACCTTGCCGGTCAGCGGGTCGAACAACTGCAGCGAATCGATCTCGTCGTCGAACATCTCGACGCGGATCGCGAGTTCCGCGTGTTCCGCCGGGAAGATGTCGATGGTGTCGCCGCGCACGCGGAACGAACCGCGCGAGAAATCCATCTCGTTGCGGGTGTACTGCATCTGGATCAGGCGCGCGATGATGTCGCGCTGCGCCACCTTGTCCTTGTGGCGCAGCGTCAGGATCATCTTGTGGTACTCGTTCGGATTACCGATACCGTAGATGGCCGACACGGTGGCGACGATGACGACGTCGCGCCGCTCCATCAGCGACTTGGTGCACGACAGGCGCATCTGCTCGATGTGCTCGTTGATCGACGAGTCCTTCTCGATGAACAGGTCGCGCTGCGGCACGTAGGCTTCCGGCTGGTAGTAGTCGTAGTAGGAGACGAAGTACTCGACCGCGTTCTGCGGGAAGAACTCGCGGAACTCCGCGTACAGCTGGGCCGCCAGCGTCTTGTTGGGGGCGAACACGATCGCCGGACGGCCCGCGCGGGCGATCACGTTGGCCATCGTATAGGTCTTGCCGGAGCCCGTCACGCCGAGCAGCGTCTGGTACATCAGGCCGTCGTCGATGCCTTCCACCAGGCCCTGGATCGCCGTCGGCTGGTCGCCGGCGGGCGGGAAGGGCTGGTGCAGCTTGAACGGGGAGTCGGGGAACGTGATGACGGTTGGCTCGGGGGAATTTACGACCGATAAATCTGCCATGGGATCAGACCTTTGCTAGAATGAGAATCCGCCTGCGGCCTGCCAGAACGCCTGGCCGCTGTCTATACAACCGCTGCGAACCCAGCCGACAAACCAAGTTTATCACGATGAATTCCACAGCTCCTGCCAGCATCTTCGGCGCCATCGCCATGGCCCCGCGCGACCCCATCCTGGGCATCACCGAAGCTTTCAATGCAGACACCAATCCCGCCAAGATCAACCTGGGCGTGGGCGTGTACTACGATGACAACGGGAAAGTGCCGCTGCTGGATTGCGTACGCAAAGCGGAAGCGATGTTGATGGAGCAACCGGCCCCGCGCACCTACCTGCCGATCGAGGGCCTGGGTGCGTACGACAAGGCTGTGCAGGAACTGGTATTTGGTGCCGACAGCGCCGTAATTCAAGAGAAACGTGCGGTCACCGTGCAGGCCCTGGGCGGCACCGGCGCGCTGAAGATCGGCGCCGACTTCCTCAAGCGTTTCTCGCCGGACTCGAGCGTCTACATCAGCGACCCGAGCTGGGAAAACCACCGCGCGCTGTTCGAAAGCGCCGGCTTCACCGTGAACAACTACGCCTACTACGATCCGGCGACCCACGGCGTGAACTTCGACGGCATGCTGGCCGCGCTGCAGGCGATGCCGGCCGGCGCCATCGTCGTGCTGCACGCCTGCTGCCACAACCCGACCGGCGCCGACCTGACGCCCGCGCAGTGGGGCCAGGTGATCGAGGCGGTGAAGGCCGGCGGCCTGATCCCGTTCCTGGACATGGCCTACCAGGGCTTCGGTTCGGGCATCGCGGAAGACGGCGCCGTCGTGCGCCGCTTCGTCGATGCGGGGGGTCCGCTGCTGGTGTCGAACTCGTTCTCGAAGTCGTTCTCGCTGTACGGCGAACGCGTCGGCGCGCTGTCGGTGGTGGCCGCGTCGGCCGAGGAAGCGGCGCGCCTGCTGTCGCAGCTCAAGCGCATCGTGCGCACCAACTACTCGAACCCGCCGACCCACGGCGGCAAGGTCGTCGCCACCGTGCTGTCGACCCCGGCACTGCGCCAGACCTGGGAAGACGAACTAGCCGGCATGCGCGTGCGCATCAAGCAGATGCGCGACGAACTGGTGAAAAAGCTGGCCGAAAAGGCGCCGGGCAAGGATTTCGAGTTCGTGCGCGAGCAGGTCGGCATGTTCTCGTACTCGGGCCTGACCAAGGAACAGGTCGAGGCGCTGCGCGCCGAATCGATCTACGCCGTGGACACCGGCCGCATCTGCGTTGCCGCGCTGAACTCGAAGAACATCGATCGCGTCGTTGACGCCATCGCAAAAGTTCTCTAAAATCCTGGCTCTTCCGATTCGGCGCGCAAGCGCTGGATCGAGAGCAATTCCCTGATAGCTCAGTCGGTAGAGCGACGGACTGTTAATCCGCAGGTCCCTGGTTCGAGTCCAGGTCGGGGAGCCAAGTATTCGGCCTTGGCGCGGCATGCACGATTGGCAAGATCGCCTGTGCAAGCCGCGACGGGGCGGTTATAATAGCAACACGCAGCACAATTCCCTGATAGCTCAGTCGGTAGAGCGACGGACTGTTAATCCGCAGGTCCCTGGTTCGAGTCCAGGTCGGGGAGCCAGAATTCGAGAAAGGGCATCGGTAATCGATGCCCTTTTTTATTTGGTGCGCCCATCCATGCCTCCATTCCCCTGGAAAACCCCGATACCGTTGCCGCAACGCAGCCGGATTCGGTAAGCTGTCGCCACCACAACAGGGATGATCCATGCACATGATCCGGCGCCACCGGGCGGCGCGCCTGCGCGCATTCGCCACTGCCTGCGTTCTCGTCGTCTTCGCATGCGCCGGCGCGACCGGCGCCGAGCTGGCATGGCCGGCGCAGACCCGGCTGGCCGGCTACCAGCACAGCCAGTGGACGGCCGAGAACGGGCTGCCGGCCGACATCCTCGGCATGGCGCAGACGCCGGACGGCTGGCTGTGGCTGTCGACCAGCCATGGGCTGTACCGGTTCGACGGCATCCGCTTCGTGCGCGCGCCCGGTGCGCTGGGCCGCGTGCGCACCTACGACATGACGGCGGCGCCGGGCGGCGAACTGATCGTCGCCATCTTCGGCGGCGGCGTCTCGGTACTGCACCCCGACGGCCGCGTCGAGGAACTGTCCGGCTCCGACGGTCCGGCCATCGGCACCGTGAATGCGCTGGCGGTGGATGGCGACGGCGTGCTGTGGGCGGTCGGCAACGCGATCTACCGCCGCACGGGGCAGGCATGGGAAGCGGTGGACCGCGACCCGTCCTGGGACGGGCCGGGCCTGAGCAGCCTCGCGGTCGACGCGCAGGGGCGCCTGTGGGCGGCGTCCGATGCCGGCGTCAAGCGCTACGATCCGCTGCGCAAGCGCTTCGACATCGTCACGCGCCGCACCGGCAGCCTGGTGCTGGCGCCCGACGGCAGCATGTGGGCGCTGGCCAAGAACGGCACCGGCGCCGTGCGGCTGTCGGCGCCGCAGGGGCCGAACGCGCGGCCGGCGCGCGCCAATCCGTCCGGTTCGCGTTTCGCGGGACTGTTCGATGGCGCCGGCACGCTGTGGAAGCTGCGCTGCCCGGGACAATCCCTGTGCCTGGGCAGGGCCGTGGCCGGCGCGGCGGGGCCGGATGCGCCGGCGGCCTTCGAGGCTGCCCCGGGCGGCGCGCCGGCGCTGTCCGGCGCCGAGGCGCGCCACATCCTCGAAGACCGCGAAGGCAATGTCTGGATCGCCACCGACCGCGGCCTGGACCGCTTCCGCCCCGGGCGCCTGGTGCACGCCGGCCTGCCCGGCGGCGTCAACGTCAGCATGGCCGCCGACGGCCTGGGGCGCCTGTGGGCCGCCGACAACGATGGCGGGCTGTGGCAGTTGCAGCCGGGCCGCCTGCCGCGCGCCGTGCCCGGGCCGGTCGCGCGCATCGTCGCCCGGGCGCGCGACGGCGGCATCCTGGTCGCGGGCAGCCGCGCCATCTGGCGCCAGGAGGCGGACGGCAGCCGCACCGTCATCGCGATGCCGCCGGGGGCGGACGGCAAGCCGCGCGACCGCAAGCCCTTCGTGCTGCTCGACGACGGCAAGATGATCTGGACCGCGACCGCGGACACCAGCCTGATCGGCTGGGACGGGATGCGGTGGCGGTCCTGGACCGAATTCAACCTCACCGACAAGGTCTACCTCCTGGTGCCCGGCGCGCCCGGCCAGATGTGGCAGGCGCGCGCCGGCGGCGAACTCGTGTTCTGGGACAACGGCAAGCGCGCGCATCTCGACGCGCGGGCGGTGGGCTGGATCACCGGCATCTTCCCCGGCGCCGACGTGGTGGTGGGCGGCGACGATGGCCTGGGGGTGCTGCGCGACGGCCACGTGCGCCTGTTGCGCACGGCCGATCCGGATGCCTTGCGCGGCATCTCGGGCCTGGTCGCCACGCCCGACGGCGACCGTTGGCTGAACGGCGCCGCCGGCGTCCTGCACGTGCGCGCCGACGACTGGCGCCGCGCGCTCGCGCAGCCGGATGCGCCGTTGCGCTACGAACGGTTCGGCGCGGGCGACGGCTACCCGGGCCGTGCGCTGGTCGAGAGCGGCCAGCCCACGGCGACCAGCGGCGACGGCCGCCTGCTGTGGTTCATCGGCACCGAGGGCGTGGCCACGCTCGACAGCGCCGCGCCCCGCCGCAACGGCGTCGCGCCGACGCCGCAGGTGGAAGGGGTGCAGACGCCGGCCGGCATGCTGGCGCCGGCCGGCACGGTCGCCATCGCGCCCGGCACCGCGCGTTTCGGCATCGCCTTCACGGCGCCGGCGCTGCGCATGCCGGAAAAGGTGCGCTTCGAATACCGCCTGGACGGCTTCGACAGCGACTGGCAGGACGCCGGGGCGCGCCGCGCGGCCGAGTACACGCAGGTGCCGCCGGGCGACTACCGCTTCCGCGTGCGCGCCTACAACGAGGACGGCGTGGCCGGCACCGGCGAGGCGACGCTGGCGCTGCGGGTCGCGCCCACCATGCTGCAGTCGCCATGGTTCCACGCGCTGCTGGCCGTTGTGCTGGCGGGCCTGGCGGCGGCGCTGTACCGCTACCGCGTGCGTTACCTGACCGCGCGCCTGGCCGAGCGCCTGCGCGTCAAGACCGCCGAGCGCGAACGCATCGCGCGGGCCCTGCACGACTCCTTCCTGCAGTCGCTGCAGGCGGTGCTGATGCGCCTCGACGCCGTCGCCGCGCGCTTGACCGACACCGGCGCGCGCAGCGAGATCGAGACCATCCGCGCGCATGCCAGCGACGCGCTGGTGGAGGGGCGCAGCCATCTGGCCGAACTGCGCGGGGACGACGCCGTCGAACTCGGCGAGGCGCTGGCGCGCTGCCTGCAGCAGCAGCGCGAGACCGCGCCCGGCACCGAGTTCGTGCTGCGCGTGATCGGGGAGCAGCGGCCGCTGCACGATGCCGTCGAGGACGAGGTCGCGCACATCGCGCGCGAGGCGCTGCGCAATGCCGCCACCCATGCCGGCGCGCGCACGGTCCGGGTGGCGCTGGGCTACGGCAAGCGCGCCCTGACGGTCTCGGTCGCCGACGACGGCTGCGGCCTGCCCGCCGAGGTGGCGCGCGGCGGCGCCCGCCCGGGGCACTGGGGACTGGCCGGCATGCGCGAGCGCGCCGAGCGCGTGAACGGGCTGCTGGTCATCGACAGCCAGCCGGGGCGCGGCACGACGGTGCGGCTGGCGGTACCGGCGCGCCAGGCCTACATCGAGCGCTGAGCGGCGCGGGCCCGGGCGGGCGCCCGGATCGGCCCTTAGTTGCCCGGCACCGGCCTGACTTTCGAGGCCGCCTCCAGCGCCCGCGCGCGCGCCGTGTCGACGTCGGCGGCGGTGGCCAGCGCCACGCCCATGCGCCGGCGCGCGAACGATTCCGGCTTGCCGAACAGGCGGATGTCGCTGCCCGGCACGCGCAGCGCCTCGGCCACGCCCTCGAAGGCGATGCCGGCCTGTTCCAGCTGGCCGTAGATGACGGCGGAGGCGCCCGGCGCGCGCAGCGCCACGTCCACCGGCAGGCCGAGGATGGCTTTCGCGTGCAGCTCGAATTCGCTCTGGTGCTGCGTGGCCATCGTCACCATGCCGGTGTCGTGCGGGCGCGGGCTGACTTCCGAGAACCACACCATGTCGCCCTTGACGAACAGTTCGACCCCGAACACGCCCAGGCCGCCCAGGTTGGCCGTGACCCGCTCGGCGATGTGGCGCGCGTTGGCCAGCGCGCCCGGCGTCATGGGCTGCGGCTGCCACGACTCGACGTAGTCGCCGTGCACCTGCTTGTGGCCGATCGGTTCGCAGAAGCGCGTCTCGACGGCGCCGTCCGCGCCCACGGCGCGCACGGTCAGCAGCGTGATCTCGTAGTCGAAGTCGACGAAGCCCTCGACGATCACGCGGCCGGCGTCGACGCGCCCGCCCGCGGCCGCGTAGTCCCAGGCCGCCTCGACGTCGGCGGCGCCGTCGAGCCTGGACTGGCCCTTGCCCGACGAGGACATCACCGGCTTGACCACGCACGGAAAGCCGATCTCGGCGCAGGCCGCCTTCAGCTCCTCGAGGCTGGAGGCGAAGCGGTAGGGCGAGGTGGCGAGACCCAGTTCCTCGGCGGCCAGGCGGCGGATGCCTTCGCGGTTCATGGTCAAGAGCGCCGCGCGCGCGGTCGGGATGCAGGTGATCCTGCCGGCCGCTTCCAGCTCGGCCAGCTTGGGCGTGGCGATCGCCTCGATCTCCGGCACGATCAGGTCCGGCCGTTCGCGCGCGATCAGCGCTTCCAGCGCCGCGCCGTCGGTCATGTCGATCACGTGGGCGCGGTGCGCGATCTGGTGGCCCGGCGCATTCGGATAGCGGTCGACGGCGATCACCTCGACGCCCAGGCGCTGCAGCGAGATGATGACTTCCTTGCCGAGCTCGCCGGAGCCGAGCAGCATGACCTTGGTGGCGGAAGGGGAGAGGGGCGTGCCCAGGGTGCGTGGCGTGGTCATTGGAGACGGAATGGTGGTTGGAAAATAGGGGCGACTATAGCAAACCGCACCGCCCCGCGCACCATGGCAGGATGCTATTGGCATCCCCAAATTTCCTGCTATAATATTGCCTCGATTCCCTGATAGCTCAGTCGGTAGAGCGACGGACTGTTAATCCGCAGGTCCCTGGTTCGAGTCCAGGTCGGGGAGCCAGAATGCATGAAAGGCCGCGTGAGAACGCGGCCTTTTTCATATCCGGGTATCCGGACCTTGCCCATGCCGCCATTCTCCCGCCGCGACGCCGAACGCATCGCCCGCCACGCCCCCGCCGCCGACGCCGCGCGCTGGCTGCACCCGGTCCAGCAGGCCCTGATCCACCGGCGCGGCTGGCTGCGCATGCTGGCGCCGCGCGCGCTCGGCGGCGACGAACTGCCGCTGCCGCAGGTCGTGCGCCTGGAAGAGGCGATCGCGCGCGTGGACGGCAGCATGGCCTGGACCGTCACCTTGTGCGCCGGCGCCGGCTGGTTCACCGGCTTCCTCGACCCCTCGCTGGCGCGCGAGATCCTCGCGACGCCGCGCGCCTGCCTGGCCGGCAGCGGCGCCCCGACCGGCGTGGCCGAGCGCGACGGCGACGGCTGGCGCATCGACGGCCAGTGGGACTACGCCAGCGGCGCGCCGATGGCCACGCATTTCACGTTCAACGCGCTGCTGCGCGCCGACGGCAAGCCGCTGCTGGATGCGCTCGGCCAGCCGCGCATCCAGGCCTTCGTGGTGCCGGCCGCGCTGGTCGAGATCGTGCCGAACTGGCGCACGCTGGGCCTGCGCGCCACCGCCTCGCATGCCTATCAAGTCGCTGGCCGCCGGGTGCACGCGCGCCACGGTTTCACCATCGATCCGGACGCCGCCCGCGCGCAGGGGCCGCTGTACCGCTTCCCGTTCATGGCCTTCGCCTTCGTCACGCTGGCCGCCAACGTCGCCGGCATGGGCGCGCACTTCGTGGAACTGGCGCGCGCCGCGATCGGGCAGCGCCGCCACCGCTTCGGCAATGGCGAGGCGCTGATCGACGTGCCGGCCGTGCGCGCGGCGCTGGACGGGGCCGAGGCCGCGCTGGAAGCCGCGCGCGGCCGGGTCTACGCGCTGCTCGATGCGACCTGGGAACGGGTGGACGCCGGCGCGCGCGTGGACGAGGCGCAGGCTGCCGAACTGCAGGCGCTGGCCATGGCCTGGGTGGGGGCGGCGCGCCATGCGGTGGACACGCTGTATCCGTACTGCGGCCTGCAGGCGGCGCGCGAGGACAGCGATATCAACCGCGTCTGGCGCGATTTCCATACCGGGGCGCAGCACGCGCTCCTGACGCCGCTGGACCCGCTCTCCTGACACTGCCCGCCGGCACCCATGCCGTCACCCCGGCGCAGGCCGGGATCCAATGTCGTCGTGCGCGACCACGCCGGAAAATTCGGCCCCGGCCTGCGCCGGGGCGACGGTGGGGGGGCGCCGGGGCGACGGTGGGGTGTGCCGGGGCGACGTGCCGGGCAGGTCTAGGCAAACCGGCAAGCTGCCGCTATAATGCGGCCTCTTTTCCCTGATAGCTCAGTCGGTAGAGCGACGGACTGTTAATCCGCAGGTCCCTGGTTCGAGTCCAGGTCGGGGAGCCAGAATTCGCTGCACCGGATTTGCAGCACCGAAAAGCCCGCTTCGCAAGAAGCGGGCTTTTTTCGTTGTGCAATCGACACACGCACCCGCCCGCCCGTACCCGCCGCAGCCGCTTTTTGCGCTGCAGCGCCATGCCCGGTCTGGCATGGGTCGCCACGGTGCTTTCCGCATCCCCTTGGTGCACGCGCCATGCGCGCAACGGTCCGGCTTGCCCCCCGTCCCACTGGTGGCAGGCCGCCTCCAGCGCCACAGCCATGCCACCGGCATGCACCACGCCTGTGCCAGCGCCCCCGACCGCAATGCAGCAATTTCCAAACGCCAATCCATGCATTGAAATTTTCTGCCAAAAATTTTCAAAAAAAGAAAATAAAGAGATTATTTTTCTGTTTGATTAATTTTGGTGAAACAACGTAGTATTTGGAAAACGTTCTGGTCCGCCGTCCCCTTCAGGAGTGTATCCATGTCACGAAGCGTCAAGCAGCTGTCGAATACCCAGGCCAACGACCCCGCGTCCCTCGGGGATGGCGCGCACCGGATGCCGCGTCCCCGCGCCATCGCCCTGGCCGTCGCCGCGATCGTGGCGCTGGCCGGCGCCCAGGCGGCGCAGGCGGGCGAAGCGCACCAGCCGGACCAGCCCGACGAGGTGGCGCAGGCGCAGGCGCAGGCCGCCGGCGCCGTGCCGGCGGGCACCCGCACCGAAGTGGTCACGGTGACCGCCACCCGCCGCCGCGAACCGCTGCGCGACGTGCCGCTGCGCGTCGAGACGCTGGGCGCCGACAAGCTGGAAAGCAGCGGCGCCGCCTCGCTCGACGACTACGTCGGCACGCTGCCGGGCGTGAGCGTGTCGTCGGGCGGCGGTCCGGGCCGCGGCCAGGTGAACATCCGCGGCGTCTCGGTGGGCACCGCGACGGCGCCGACCGTCGGCACCTATATCGACGACGTGGCCTTCGGCTCCAGCACCGGCTTCGTCGGCGAGGCCGTGGCGGCGCTCGACATGGCGCTGCTCGACCTGCACCATGTCGAACTGCTGCGCGGCCCGCAGGGCACGCTGTACGGCGCCGGCGCGATGGGCGGCCTGCTCAAGTACGTGACCAACGATCCCGATTCCTCCGGCTTCTCGGGCAAGGCCGGGGTGGCGCTGCGCGGCACCCGCAACGGCACCCTGGGCCACGTCGAGAACGCCGTGGTCAACGTGCCGCTCAGCGAAGGCACGGCGGCGCTGCGCGTGGCGGCGTTCAACGAGCACGACGGCGGCTACATGAAGGCCGTCGGCCGCGTGCCGGGCGAGCACGTCAACGAAGGCGATACGCGCGGCGCGCGGGTCTCGGTGCTGTTCGATCCGAGCAAGCAGCTGCGCGTGCGCCTGACCGCCACCCAGCAGCAGATCGAGCGCGACGGCACCAACCAGCTGCAGTACGACACGGTCACCGGCCGTCCGATGTACGGCGACCTGACGCACAACCTGTACACCCCGGAACCCTACAAGATCACGACCGGCGTCGTCTCGGCCGACGTCGAGTACGACCTGGGGTGGGCGCGCCTGAACGTGATCGGCTCGGCCCAGCGCTTCAAGGCCAATACGGTGCTCGATGCGATGGACATCGTCGGCTCGCCGGACTTCAGCTTCGCGAGCCTCGACAACGACACCAAGTTGAACAAGAAGACCGGCGAAGTGCGCCTGACGTCCTCGCGCGGCGTCGTCGAATGGCTCCTAGGCTACTTCCACAACAAGGAAACCGGCAGCCGCCACCAGCGCCTGTGGGGCCAGGTGGCGGCCGACGGTTCCGAGCTGACGCTGGTGACCAGCGACCAGCCCTCGCGCTATACCGAGAACGCCGTGTACGGCGACGTCACCTGGAATCCGGCGCCGGCCTGGTCGTTCACGGTCGGCGCGCGCCTGGCGCGCAACAAGCAGGTGTACGGCACCGCGACCAACGGCGTGGCCGACTTCGAGGCGCCGGCCAAGGACGATGCGAAGACGTACCTGGTGACCGGGCGCTACTCGATCGACAAGACCAGCAGCGTGTACTTCCGCGCCGCCAGCGGCTACCGCCCGGGCGGGCCGAATCCGCCGGCGATCGACCAGAACGGCCAGGTGGTGCCGGGCGCGCCGCTGTCGTTCCAGTCGGACAAGCTGTGGAGCTACGAGGTGGGCTACAAGGCCGACCTGCTGGACCGCCGCCTGTTCCTCGAGGCCGCGCTGTTCGACATCCGCTGGGACAAGCTGCAGCAACCCATCGCCATCGGCGCCACCACGCTGACCGGCAATGCCGGCAAGGCCGAATCGAAGGGCCTGGAACTGGCGCTGCGCTACCGGCTGGACGACCACTGGAGCCTGGACGGCAGCCTGGCCTGGACCGATGCCAAGCTGACCGAGGACGCACCGGCGCTGGGCCCGTCGGGCGCGCGCCTGCCGAACACGGCGAAGCTGTCCTCGACGGTGGGCGGCCGCTACGACGCCGAGCTGGCCGGCCGGCCCGTCTATGCCGGCGTGACCGTGCGCCACGTCGGCCAGCGCAACGCCGGCTTCGATTCGCCCGCCACCTCGGTGCCGAATTTCAGCATGGGCGGCTATACGCTGCTCGACCTGCAGGCCGGCATCGACGTCGACGCCTGGCAGCTCGGCGCCTTCGTGCGCAACATCGGCGACAAGCGCGCGCTGACCGGCGCCGACACGGCGCTGACGGCCTTCGGCGGCCCGCTGCGGGCGACGCCGGTGCAGCCCCGTACCGTCGGCGTCAGCGTGGCGAGGTCGTTCTGATGCGCGCCGTTCTCATTCGCGCATGGGCGGCGGCGCTGCTCCTGTGCGCCGCCGTCGCGCAGCCGGGCAGGGCGCAGGAGCCCGGGCCGGTCGCCACGCCCGCCCCCGCGGTCCCGGTCGCGCCGGCCCCGGCGTCGGCGTCGGCGCCCGTCACCCCCGCGCGCGGCGCGGTGGCGCTCACCGAGGCCGACGCCGCGGCGTGGCTCGACGGCCTGATGCCAAGCGCCCTGCGCAGCGCGCGCGTGCCGGGCGCCGTCGTGGTCCTCGTCAAGGACGGCAAGCCGCTGCTGCAGAAGGGCTACGGCCTGGCCGACTGGGACAAGTCGATCCCGGTCGACCCGGCCGCCACGCTGTTCCGTCCGGGCTCGATCTCCAAGCTGTTCACCTGGACGGCGGTGATGCAGCTGGTCGAGCAGGGCAGGCTGGACCTGGACGCCGACGTCAACCGCTACCTCGACTTCCAGGTCCCGGCGCGCAACGGCAAGGCGCTGACGCTGCGCCACGTGATGACGCACACCAGCGGCCTGGAGGAGACGGCGCGCGACCTGATCACCTTCGGCACGCCCACGCCCGACAACGGCCGCGTGCTCAAGCGCTACATCCCGCCCTACCTGTACGACCCCGGCGCGATGCAGGGCTATTCGAACTGGGCGACGGCGCTGGCCGGCTACATCGTCGAGCGCGTCGCGCGCCAGCCCTTCGACGACTACGTCGAGCAGCACGTCTTCGCGCCGCTGGGCATGAAGCACTCGAGTTTCCGCCAGCCGCTGCCGGCCGCCATGCAGGGCAATATGTCGCAGGGCTATACCAGCGTGGAGGAGCCGCCCAAGGGCTTCGAGATCGTCAGCCTGGCGCCCGCCGGCAGCCTGTCCTCGACCGGCGCCGACATGGCCCGCTTCATGCTGGCCTACCTGGGCCAGGGGGAGCTGGACGGCGCGCGCATCCTCAAGCCGGAAACGGTGCGCATGATGCACACGACGATCACGCGCGGCCTGCCGGGCCTGAACGGCATCGGCCTGGGCTTCTACCAGCAGGACATCAACGGCCACCGCGCCGTCGGCCACGCCGGCGACACGATCCTGTTCCATTCCGACCTGATGCTGCTGCCGGACGACGGCATCGGCCTGTTCGTGTCGGTCAATTCGCCAGGCCGCGACGACCAGGGCAAGTGGCTGCGCGAACGCCTGTTCCACGCCTTCGCCGACCGCTACCTGCCCGATGCGCGCGCGCCGCTGCCGGCGCTCGACGACGCCACCGCCAGCGCGCACGCGCAACTGGTGGCCGGCGCCTACCGCACCTCGCGGCGCGAGGATTCCACGTTCTTCTCGGTGCTGCAGCTGCTGAGCCCCTTGCGCGTGCACGCCGTCGACCATGGCCGCGTGGCGATCGACCTGGGCGGCGAGCGCAGCGTGTTCCGCGAGGTGCAACCGTTCCTGTGGCAGGAAGAGCATGGGAAGCGGCGCATGCAGGCCATCGTCCAGGACGGCAAGGTGGTGCGCCTGGGCATCGAGCCCTATGTCTTCGCCTTCGTGTTCGAGCCGGTGCCGTTCATGGCCGGCACCACCGTCACGGTGCTGCTGGCGCTGGCCTTCGGCGTCGCCCTGCTGACCGCGTTGCTGTGGCCCGTGGCCGCCGTGCTGCGCCGGCGCCACGGCGTGGCGGCCCCCGCCCGCGCCCTGACCTGGGTGCGCAGCGCCAGCTGCCTGGCGATCGGCGCCGTCGTCCTGTGGACGGCCACCATCGCCGTGATGGGCAACGACGGCGACGTCAGCCAGCTGCTGCCGCTGGCGCAGTCGGTGAGCCTGGTCGCCTTCGTCGGCGGCCTGCTGGCGGCGCTGTGGCATGCGCGCACGGCGCTGCGCACGGGCGGGCGCGCCGGCAAGGGGATGGCGCTCGCGTGGGTCGCCTCGTTCGCGGTGCTCGTGGCGGTGGGCCTGGCCCATCACCTGCTGAGCTTCAACCAGTACTATTGAAAGCCATCCGATGAAAGCACGTCTCCCTACCAAGTTCCTGTCCGGCGCCGCGCTGCTGTGCGCGGCGCTGGCCCTGCCGTCGTTCGCGGCCGATCCGAAGCAGGCCCCGACTGAGCCGGCGCCCGTGCCCGCGCTGGCCAGGACCCCGCAGGACAAGGCCGGCGCGGCGCTGAAGGAGCGCCTGCCCGAGAACCCGCTGCCGGCCGCGCCGCGCGCGCCGGTGTCCGACGGCGCCACGGACGGCGCCACGGACGGCACTACCCATGCCCTCGACGCCGCCGACCTGGGCGCCTGGCTCGACGGCCGCGTGCCGTACGCGCTCAAGAGCGGCGACATCGGCGGCATGGTCATCAGCGTCGTCAAGGACGGCAAGGTGCTGCTGCAGAAGGGCTACGGCCTGGCCGACGTGGCCGCGCGCGTGTCGATGGACCCGGCGGATACGCTGGTGCGCATCGGCTCGACCTCGAAGCTGTTCACCTGGACGGCGGTGATGCAACTGGTCCAGCAGGGCAAGATCGACCTCGACCGCAACGTCAACGACTACCTCGACTTCAAGATCGCCGAGCCCTACGGCAAGCCGGTCACCATGCGCCACCTGATGAACCACCGCGCCGGCTTCGAGGAAGGCTTGAAGGACCTGCTGTCCTACGATCCGCAGCGCACCCCCAGCACCGAGCGCTACCTGAAGGACCACCCGCGCCCGATGCTGTTCGCGCCGGGCGCGGTGCCGGCCTACTCGAACTACGGCGTTGCGCTGGCCGGCTACATCGTGCAGCGCCTCTCGGGCGAGCCGTTCGAGGCCTACGTCGAGCGCCACATCTTCCGGCCGCTGGGCATGACGCACACCACCTTCGTGCAGCCGCTGCCGGCCAACTTCCCGGGCACGCTGTCGAAGGGCTACCGCAGCGCCAGCGAGCCGCCGTCCGAATTCGAGATGGTGGTCACGGCGCCGGCCGGCAGCGTCACCACGACGGCCGCCGACATGGCCCGCTTCATGCTGGCCCACCTGCAGCAGGGCAGCCTGGACGGCTACGCCATGCTCGACCCGGCGACCACCGCGCGCATGCACGGCGCCACCGAATCGGCGCCGGAAGGCTTCGCCCGCATGGCGCACGGCTTCTTCCTCGCCACCCAGAACGGCCGCACCGTGCTCGGCCACGGCGGCGACACGGTGGTGTTCCACACCGAGCTGGGCCTGCTGCCGCAGGAAGGCGTCGGCATCTTCTTCACCTTCAACAGCCGCGGCAAGGATGCCGCCACGTACGGCGCGCGCAAGGAACTGTTCGACGGCTTCATGGACCGCTACTTCCCTGGCGCCGCCAGCGCGGCCGACACCGCGCCGGCGCTGGCCACCGCCAAGGAAGACGCGCACAGGATCGCCGGCCGCTACGAAGGCTCGCGCCGCGTCGAGCACGGCTTCCTCAGCGTGCTGTACCTGCTGGACCAGACGGTGATCGCCGCCACGCCGGATGGCACGATCAAGGTGCCGGACCCGGTGGTCGGCGGCCTGGTCGAGTACCGCGAGGTCGCGCCCCAGCGCTGGCGCAAGATCGGCGGCGCGCAGACGCTGATGCTGACCGAGGTGGACGGCGTGAAGACCGTGGTCGACAGCGAAAACCCGGTGTCGGTGCTGCAGGAAGCGTCGTTCCTGCGTTCGACGTCGCTGAACCTGACCGTGCTGTCGCTGTCGGTGCTGGTGCTGCTGGCCACGCTCGTCATGTGGCCGCTGGGCGCGCTGCTGCGCCGCGCGGACCGCGCCGTCAGCGGCGCCTCGCCCGAACTGCGCCGCCTGCGCCGGGTGCAGCGCGTGGCCGTCGCCGTGGCCATGGCCTGGCTGTTCGTCTGGTTCCTGCTGATCCAGCCGGTGCTGGTGACCGACCTGCGCCTGTACAGCTATGCCAACGACTGGCTGGTGGGCCTCGTCGAGGCCAGCGGCCTGCTGGCCGTGGCCGCCGCCGTGGCCGGCGTCTGGGCGGCCTGGCGCATGCGCCGCGCCGACGCCTCGGCGCTGGCCCGGACCTGGAGCGTGCTGGTGGCGCTGGCCCTGCTCGGCCTGCTGTGGGTGGGCGCGGTCGGCCAGCTGCTGGCCTGGAACCTGAACTACTGAGATGGCGACCGCGATGAACGACACCGCGCTGGACGCCGCCGCCGTCGCCCGCGCCGCGCCGCGCGGCCCGGTGCGCAACGCCGCGATCGGCCTGGTCATGCTGGCGCTGTTCACCGGCACGGCCGCGCGTTACGTACTGAGCCCGATACAGGAACTGGTGAAGGCCGACCTCGGCCTGGGCGACAACCAGGTCGCCCTGCTGCAGGGCCTGGCGCTGGCGCTGCCCACGGCCCTGATCTCGCTGCCGATGGGGCGCCTGGTCGACCGCACCAGGCGCAACCGCCTGCTGGCATGGCTGGCGCTGCTGTGCGCCGCCGGCAGCGTGCTCGGCGCCCTGGCGCAGGACTTCGCCGGCGCCTTCGTCGCGCGCATGATGATCGGCGCGGCGGTGGCGGCGGGCCAGCCGGCCGCGCTGTCGCTGGTGGCCGACCTGACCGAACCCGCGGTGCGCGGCCGCATGGTCACCCTGATCTCGCTCGGGCAGGTGGCTGGCAGCACGGTGGCGTACGCGCTGGCCGGCGTGCTGCTGGCCTGGCTGCCGGCCGCACTGCCGGCCGGCGGCGCGCTGGCGGCGCTGGCGCCGTGGCGCCTGGTGCTGCTGGCGTTCGCGGCCGCCGTGCTGGCCTCCAGCGTCGCGCTGCTGTTCCTGCGCGAACCCGCGCGCCGCGAGGCGGGCGCGCAGGACGGGACGGCGCTGCGCGCGGCCCTGCGCGCGCTGTGGGGCTACCGGCACTTCCTGCTGCCGCTGGCCGGCGGCATGGTCACCATCGGCATGGCCGATGCCGCCGCCGCGATCTGGGCGGTGCCCATCCTGACCCGCAACTTCCACCAGGCGCCGGCCGACTTCGGCGCCTGGATGGGCATGCTCAACCTGGTGTCGGGCATCGTCGGCGCCGTGCTCGGCGGCGTGACGGCCGACCTGGGACAGCGCCGCCGCGGCCACGGCGGCGCCCTGGCCGGCGCGGTGGCCGGCGCCGCGCTGTCGATTCCCGCCGCCCTGTTCGCCGTCGCGCCGGGCGTCGGCGGGTTCGCCATCCTGCTGGCGCTGCTGCTGACCGCCGGCGCCTGCGCCAACATCGCCGCCACCTCGGCCGTGATGGTGGTGCTGCCGAACCGCCTGCGCGGCACCTGCCTCAGCCTCCTGGTCGCCGGCATCGCGCTGGTCGCCTTCGGCATCGCGCCGCTGCTCGTCAGCCTGGGCGCTCGCGCGCTGGCGCGCGACGCCGACCTCACCGTGCCGCTCGCCTGCGTGGGCGTCGTCACCAGCATCCTCGCCACCGTCGCCTTCGCGCGCGCCATGCGCGCCGCCGGCCACGCCATTCCATCGGAGCCAACGCCATGAAACCAGCCAATCCCCCGAAAGAGACCGTCGCCGCCGTGGACACCGCGGCGCTCGATGCGCTGTTCGAACCGGTCAACCGCGGCGACGCGCCCGGCCTGGTCGTCGGCATCGCCCTGGACGGCGCCACCGTGTACCGGCGCGGCTTCGGCCTGGCCAGCCTCGAGCACGGCGTCGCCAACACGCCCTGGACGCGCATGCGCATCGGGTCCACCAGCAAGCACTTCGCCAGCCTGGCGGCGCTGCTGCTGGCCGAGGAGGGCAAGCTCGACGTCGACGCCGGGGCGCGCCGCTGGCTGCCCGAGCTGCGCGCGCCCGCCGACCCGGCCCACGAGCCGACGCTGCGCCAGTTCATGGCCCACACCAGCGGCCTGCGCGACAGCCTCGACGTCGGCTTCCTGGCCTCCGGCATGACCATCAAGCCCAAGGGCGATTCGCTGGCCGTGCAGGCGCGCCAGCGCGACGTCAATTTCGCGCCGGGCGACCGGCAGATCTACAACAATGGCGGCTACCACCTGCTGGCGCTGGCGATCGAGCGCGCCGCCGGCATGCCGTTCGAGCAGTTCCTCGCGGAGCGCCTGTTCGACCCGCTGGGCATGCGCGACACGCGCTCGGTCCCCAGCGACTTCGAGATCCATCCGGGCATGGCCACGATGCACGTGGCGCAGCCGGACGGCGGCTGGCGCCGCGGCATCTTCCCCAGCGAGGAAGTGCGCGCCGAAGGGGCCATCGTCTCGACCGTGGACGACATGCTGCGCTGGCTCGCCCACCTGCGCGGCCCCCACGTGGTCGGCAGCGCCGCCAGCTGGGCCCAGCTGAAGACGCCGGCGCGCCTGAACAACGGCACGGCGCACGGCTATGCGCTGGGCCTGCAGGTGGAAGACTACCGCGGCGTCGAGGTGATCCACCACGGCGGCACCGTGATCGGCGGCACCTGCCAGATGCTGACCGTGCCGGCGCACGCGCTCGACGTCATCATCATCGCCAACGGCGCCCCGGTCAGCGTGAGCGAGCTGGCCAACCGCGTCGTCGACATCGTGCTGGGCGACGCGGCGCTGCCGCGGCCGGCGCCCGCCATGGCCGAGTGCGAGCGCTTCCGGCCGCTGGTCGGCGCCCGCTACGCCTCGCCGTCGGCCGACATGGTGTTCGGCTTCGGCGACGCCGGCGGCAAGCTCGGTTTCGTGATCCACAATTCGCCGCCGATCCCGGCGCGCGCCGAGGCGGGCGCGCTGTTCCTGGAATTCGCGCGCATCGTGACGGGCCCGTACCGCGTGATCGCCGAGCCGCTCGCCGCGGACGCGGCGGCGCCGGACACGCTGCAGCTGGAAGACGCCGGCACGATGCAGACGCTCGCGCGCCTGCCCGCCGCGCCGCCGTCCGCGGCGCAGGCGGGCCGCGCGCTAGTGGGCCGCTACCGCGCGCCCGACCTCGACGCCGACGCCGAGATCGCGCTCGACGGCGACGCCTTGAGGATGCGCGTGGCCGGCGTCCACGGTCCCAACACGATGACGCTGACGCCGTATTCGGACGACGTGTTCGGCTGGAACTTCACCGGCCAGCTCGCCGCGCTGGGCGGCACCCTGGCCGTCGAGCGTCGTGCCGGCAAGGTCGCCGGGCTGCGCATGAACACGCTGCGCACGCGCCACATGCATTTCGTGCGCGTCGAGGAGCAATGACCATGAAACTGTTTGTCGCCTGCCTCGTCACCGAGACCAACACCTTCGCCGCCGCCCCCACGGGCCTGGGCGGCTTCGAGGAATTCGGCATCTACCACGGCGACGCCAGCCGCCGCGACCCGCACGGCACGGGGGCGCTGACGCGCTTCGTGCGCGAGCTGGCCGAAGCCGACGGCAACGCCGTCGTGGAAAGCCTGAGCACCTTCGCCCAGCCAGCCGGGCGCACCGTGCGCCACGTGTACGAAGCCTTCCGCGACGAGATCCTGGCCGACCTGCGCGCCGCCATGCCGGTCGACGCGGTGCAGTTGCTGCTGCACGGCGCCATGGCCGCCGACGGCTACGATGATTGCGAGGGCGACCTGGCCCGCCACATCCGCGCCGTCGTCGGCCCCGACGTGCCGGTCGGGATGGAGCTCGACCTGCACTGCCATTTCACCGACCTGATGCAGGCGTCGGCCGACGTCATCGTCGCCTTCAAGGAGTATCCGCACACCGATGCGCAAGACCGGGCGCGCGAGCTGTACCGGATCCTGGTCGATGCCGTCGCCGGCCGCGTGCGGCCCGTGACCGAAGTCTTCGACTGCAAGATGGTGGGCCTGTGGCACACCACGCGCGAACCGATGCGCAGTTTCGTCGCGCGCATGCAGGACGCCGAGCGCCGGCCCGGCGTGCTGTCGGTGTCGCTGGGCCACGGCTTCCCCTGGGGCGACGTGCCGGAAGCGGGGGCCAAGCTGTGGGTCGTCACCGACGGCGACCGCGCGCTGGCGCGTGCGCTGGCCGACGAACTGGGCGCCGCGTTCTGGCGCCTGCGCCACGCCACCCGGGCGACGGCGATGGACGTCGACGCGGCGCTGGCCGGCGCGCCGGATGCGGCGGGCAGCGGACCGATCGTGCTGGCCGACATCGCAGACAATCCCGGCGGCGGCGCGTCCGGCGACAGCACCTTCATCCTGCGCCGCATGCTCGAGCGCGGCGTGGGCAATGCGGTGGTCGGCATGCTGTGGGACCTGGGCGCCGTCCACGTCTGCCGCAGCGCCGGCGCCGGCGCCGCGCTGCGCCTGCGCGTGGGCGGCAAGTGCGGTCCCGAGTCCGGCATGCCGGTGGACGTGCGCGTGCTGGTGCGCGCCGTGGTCGACGAGCACACGCAGAGCGCGCTGGGCGCGCGCGAGCGCCTCGGCCCCTGCGTATGGGTGGAGGCGGACAATGGCCTGCACATCGTGCTGTCCTCGGTGCGCACCCAGACCTACGGCACCGACGCCTTCACGGGCCTGGGGATCACGCTGGAGGACAAGGACTTCGTCGTGGTGAAGTCGACGCAGCATTTCCACGCCGAGTTCGCGCCGCTGGCCAGGGAGGTGCGCTACGTCACCACGCCGGGCACGATGAACCTCGACTTCGCCGCCATCCCGTACCGCCTGCGTTCGCCGGACTTCTGGCCGCGCGTGGACGACCCGCACGGCGCGGCTTTCCAGAATGGCTAGCGCCCCGGCAAGGTATCGTGACGAGTTTTCAATCTTCGCTATTGGGAACTATAATGAATGTTCTCCATGAGGATGCATATGGCCACGCGAAGAGCGAACGACAAGGGACCGGACAGCGAACCGGCGCGCGGACAGGAGAGGGACGGCAGCCTCGGCGAATCGCTGCGGCGGATCCGCAAGGAACGCGGGATGACGCTGATCGAGGCGGGCGAGCGCAGCGGCATGCCGATGTCCACCATCTCCAAGATCGAGAACAACAAGATGTCGCTCAGCTACGACAAGCTGCAGCGCATCTGCAAGGCCCTCGAGGTGGACATCTCCGAACTGTTCAGCGGCAATCCGGCGCCCGCCAAGACGCCGGCGCCGGCGTCCAGCGGCCGCCGCAGCATCAACCGGCGCGGCACCGGCTATGCGATCGATACGCCCAATTATTCGCACCTGTATCCGGCCGCGGACCTGCTGAACAAGCGTTCCGTGCCGATCATCGCCGAGATCCACACGCGCTCGCTGGCCGACTTCGGCGAGCTGATCCGCCATCCGGGCGAGGAGTTCGCCATCGTGCTGGAAGGGACCGTCGACCTGTACACCGACCTGTACGCGCCGGTGCGGCTGGAGGAAGGCGATTCGATCTACTTCGACAGCGGCATGGCGCATGCGTACATCGCGGTGGGCGAGGGCACCTGCCGGGTGCTGTCGGTGTGCACGTCCGATGCGCCGAATTCCGAAGAGATGTATGCGTCGCTGATCGACGCGCCCGCGCCGGCGCTGGCGCTGGCCCATCCCGCGGCGCCCGGGAAGGCGGCGCCCGCCGCATCGCCCGCTGCATCTCCCGCTGCATCGCCCGCTCCATCGCCCGCCCAGGCGCCGACCGTCACGCGCAGGCACGCCAGGAAATAAGCCCGTCCAGGGCAGGCGGGACGCCGCGGCGTCCCGCGTTCCCCGCTACCGGGTCAGCGCGGCCGGTACGCCGTCACCTCGATCTCGACGTCCACGTCGAACGCCAGCTGCGCGCGCACGGTCGACCTGGCCGGCAGGTGCGGCGCCTTGAACACCTCCCCGTAGACCGCGTTGAATTCGCCGAACAGCGCCAGGTCCGACAGCCACACGGTCACCCGCACCACGTCCTCCAGCGTCGCGCCGGCCTGCGCCAGCGTCGCCGCGATGCGCTCGAGCACATTGCGGGCCTGGTCCGCGATGGGGCCGCGCAGCGGCTTGCCGTCCGGGTCGAGCGGGATCTGGCCCGACAGGAACAGGAAGCCGCCGGCCTCGACGGCCTTGGAAAACGGGAAGGGCAGGTCGCTCGGGATGCGCTGGATGGTGGACATGGCTGGCTCGCTTTCGGAAAATTTTCCGATATAGAAATAAATTATTATCCCGGTCACCCGCGGCCCTGTCAAACGGTGTTCTGCCGTCGTCGCGCCGCGCGCGACATGCCGCGTTTCCTTGCGTATTTCTTCCAGAAAATGCTTGCGCGGCGCGTTGCGCTGGCATATCTTTCAATATCGGAAGAATTTTCTTTTTTTGAAAAGCAGCCCGTTCCGGGCGGAAGGCGAGCAGGGATCGTATGAGTCATCAAACGGCGGATTTCATCGTCATCGGCGCGGGCATCGGCGGGGCGTCGACCGCGTACTGGCTGTCGCGCCAGGCCCGCGTCCTCGTGCTGGAGCGCGAGGCGCAGCCGGGTTACCACAGCACCGGCCGCTCGGCGGCGCTGTTCATGGAGAGCTACGGCCCGGCCCAGGTGCGGGCGCTGAGCCGTGCCAGCATCGATTTCTTCAACGCCCCGCCGGCGGGATTCTGCGAGCATCCGCTGCTCGCGCCGCGCGGCGCCTTCATGTTCGCCGGTCCCGGCCAGGAAGACGAACTGGCCGCGCACGAGGCCGCGGTACGCGGCACCTCGTCGCGCGTCGAGCGCCTGGACGCGCGCCAGGCGCTGGCGTTCCTGCCGGTGCTGCGCCCCGAGCACGTGATCGGCGGGGTGCTGGAAAAGGACGCGGCCGACATCGACGTCGACGCGCTGCTGCAGGGCTTCCTGCGCGGCGTGCGCAGGAACGGCAGCGGCGTCGTCTGCGACGCCGCCGTCACCGGCATGCGGCACGCCGACGGCGTCTGGACGGTGAGCACGCCGAACGGCAGCTACCGGGCGCCGGTCGTCGTGAACGCCGCCGGGGCCTGGGCCGACGCCGTGGGCGGCCTGGCCGGCGCCGCGCCGGTGGGGCTGGTGCCCAAGCGCCGCTCGGCCTTCATCTTCGCGCCGCCGGAAGGGATGGCGGTCGCGCACTGGCCGCTGTTCCTGGACGTGCGCCAGTCCTTCTACATCAAGCCCGACGCCGGCATGCTGCTGGGCTCCCCCTGCAACGCCGACCCGGCGCCGCCGCACGACGTGCAGGCCGAGGAGCTGGACATCGCGATCGCCATCGACAACATCGAGCGCTTCACCACGCTGCGCATCCGCCGCCCGAGCCACGTGTGGGCGGGCCTGCGCAGCTTCGTCGCCGACGGCGAGCTGGTGGGCGGCCACGACCCCGCGCTGCCCGGCTTCTTCTGGGCCGCCGCCCAGGGCGGCTACGGCATCCAGTCGGCGCCGGCCGCCGGCCGCTACTTCGCCTCGGCCCTGCTGGGCGAGGCGCCCGACCCGCAGCTGGCCGCGGCCGGCTTCGACCCCGCGCAGATCAGCCCCGCACGTTTCCAGCCCTGAGGAGCGCCGCCATGCACATCTTCCTGGCCGCCCTGGCCCACGAGACCAACAGCTTCTCGCCGATCCCGACCACGATGCGCGCGTTCGAGGAAGGCATCCTGTACCGTCCCGGCGGCGGTGACGGCGCCCTGGCCCAGGCGCGCGACTTTCCCGGCTACGGCTTCCTGCTCGATGTCGCGCGCGCGCACGGCGACGACGTCACCTTCGGGCTGTGCGCCTGGGCCCAGCCCGGCGGACCGGTCGCGCGCGCGACCTGGGAGGCGCTGCGCGACGAACTGCTCGAGCAACTGCGCGCGGCCGGCCCGGTGGACGCCGTCGTGCTGGTGCTGCACGGCGCGATGATCGCGCACGGCTACCCGGATTGCGAAGGCGATCTGTTGAATCGCGTGCGCGCGCTGGTCGGTCCCGCCGTGCCGGTGGGCGCGCTGCTGGACCTGCACGGCAACCTGACGCCGGCGATGACGGCCAGCGGCGCCGTGCTGGTCGCCTGCAAGGAATACCCGCACACCGACTACCTGGCGCGCACGCGCGAGCTGCACGCGATCCTGGCGCGCATGGCGCGCGGCGAGTGCCGCCCGGCCGTGCTGGTGCGCACGCTGCCGATGCTGGGACTGTTCGGCACCGGCGACGCGCCGATGCGCGCGCTGCTGGACCTGGTGCGGGCCTGCGAGGCGCAGGCCGGCATCCTGTCGATCTCGCTGATGCACGGTTTCCCGTGGTCCGACACCGCCGCCACCGGCGCCGCCGTGATGGTGGTGCACGACACCGGCGCGGCGCACGCGGCGCGCGCCGGACGCATCGCCGCGCAGCTGGCGCAGTCGTTCTTCGCGCTGCGCTCGCTGGGCGCGCGCGCCATGCTGTCGGTGGACGACGCCGTCGCCGCGGGCCTGGCCGACGCCACCGGCCTGTGCGTGCTGGCGGACGGCGCCGACAACCCCGGCGGCGGCGCGGCCTGCGACAGCACCTTCGTCCTGCGCGTCCTGATCGAGCGCGATGCGCGCGACGTGGCGCTGGGGATGATCTGGGATCCGCTGGCCGTGCAGCTGGCCATGGACGCCGGCGTCGGCGCCGAGCTGGCGCTGCGCATCGGCGGCAAGGTCGGCGTCGCGTCCGGCCAGCCGGTCGACGTGCGCGCCACCGTCACCGCGGTGCGCCGCGACGCGCGCCAGCACGGCCTGGCCGGCCGGTACACCGAGGCGCTGGGCGACGCGGTGGCGGTGCGCGCCGGCGGCATCGACATCGTCCTGAACACCCGGCGCCAGCAGGTGTTCTCGCCCGAGTGCTTCACCCAGCTCGGCATCGACCTGGCTGCGAAGCGCCTGGTGGTGGTGAAGTCGACGCGGCACTTCCGCGCCTGGTTCGACGCCATCGCCGGCACGACCCTGTTCTGCGACGCCCCCGGCGCCCTGAACAGCGACCTGGCGAGCCTGCCCTACGCGCACCTGCGCCGGCCCATGTGGCCGCTCGATGCGATCGGCGAGGCCGAGGCGCTCGGCCTGGCGGAGCACGGCCATGCGTGACCAGGGCACGTGGTTCGGCCAGCCCAGGGGGCTCACCATCCTGTTCCTGACGGAGACGTGGGAAAAATTCTCCTTCTTCGGCATGCGCGCCCTGCAGATCTACTACATGACCAAGGGGCTGAACCTGACGCAGGCGACCGCGTCCTACATCTTCGGCGCCTACGCGGCCGGCGTGTACCTGACGCCGATCTTCGGCGGCCTGCTTGCCGACCGCTGGCTGGGCCGCAAGCGCGCCGTCGTCATCGGCGGCCTCTTGATGGCCGTCGGCCACTTCATGATGGCGTTCGAGCCGCTGTTCTTCGTCGCGATGGCCGTCATCGCCGTCGGCAACGGGCTGTTCCTGCCGAACCTGCCCAGCCAGGTGCCGCTGCTGTACCCGAAAGGCGACCGGCGCATCGATTCGGCCTTCAACGTCTACTACGTGGGCGTCAACCTGGGCGGTTTCCTGGCGCCGCTGGTGTGCGGCACGCTCGGCGAGCTGTATGGCTGGCACTACGGCTTCGGCGCGGCCGGCATCGGCATGTGCCTGGGCCTGGCGATCTACGTCTGGGGCGGCAGGTACCTGCCGGCCGACGCGCCGGCGCGCCCGGCCCGCGCCGCGGCGGGTCCGGCGCAGGCGGGCGACGGCGCCGGCCATGTCGCCCTGCTGCTGGGCGTGGCGTTCGCGGTGGTGCTGTTCCGCACCGCCTACGAACAGACCGGCAATACGCTGGCGCTGTGGATGGACACGCGCGTCGACCGCCTGGCGTTCGGGATGGCGATCCCCGCGACCTGGTTCCAGGCCCTGAATCCGATGTTCGTGTTCCTGATCAGCCCCGTGCTGGTGCATGCGTGGAACGTGCGCGCGCGGCGCGCCGGCACCGTGGCGGGCGAGGGCGCCGGCATCGCGTCCTCGCTGCGGCGCATGGCGGCAGGCGCGGCGGGGATGGGCGCCTGCTACGGCGCGCTGGCGCTGCTGATCGCCCTGGGCGCGGGCGGCGCCGTGCCGGTCCACTGGCTCTGGCTGGTGGGCTTCTTCGCCGTGTTCACGCTGGCCGAGCTGCACATCCTGCCGGTCGGCCTGGGCCTGTTCGCCCGGCTGGCGCCGGCGCGCTTCGGCGCCACCACGATCGCCGCGTGGTTCCTGTGCTCCTTCGCCGGCAACCTGCTGGCGGGGATCGTGGGCGCCGCCTGGGAACGCACGACGCCGCAGGCCTTCTTCCTGGCCATGGCGGCGGTCGGCGGCGTCGCCGGCCTGCTGCTGCTGGGCATCGAGGTGCTGTACCGGACGCGCCGCGCCGCCGCCCTGCGCCACGCCGCGGCCGTCGCGCACGACGGCGCGCTGCGCGAATCGACGGATCCCTGAGGCGGCCATGCTGGTGGTACGCAACGCCTCCGCGCACGATCTCGACGCCATCCTCGCGCTGGCGGCGGGGATCGGCGCCGGCATGACCACGCTCAAGCCCGACCGCGCCGCGCTGGCGCGCCGGCTCGACGTCGTCGCCGCGTCGTTCGCCGGGACCATCGCGCCGCATGCCGCCGACTACCTGTTCGTGCTGGAAGACGCGGCCGCGGGAAGGATCTGCGGCGTGTCGGCCATCAAGGCCGCGGTGGGCCTGGACGAGCCGTTCTACAACTACCGCCTGAGCACCTCGGTGCACGCCAGCCCCGAGTCCGGGCTCGTCAACCGCGTGCAGTCGCTGCACCTGGTGCACGACCTCGCGGGGGCGTCGGAACTGTGCTCGCTGTACCTGCACCCGGACTACCGCCAGGGCTGGAACGGCCGCCTGCTGTCGAAGGCGCGGCTACTGTTCGTCGCCCAGTTCCCGGCGCTGTTCGCGGCGCGCATCTTCGCCGAGATGCGCGGCTACCAGGACGCGCAGGGCCGCTCGCCGTTCTGGGACAGCGTGGGGCGGCCGTTCTTCCGCATGGATTTCCACGAGGCCGACGACTTGTGCGGCAGCGGCGACCGGCGCTTCATCGAGCAGCTGGTGCCGCGCCTGCCGCTGTACACGCACCTGCTGGGCGAGGCGGCGCGCGCGGCGATCGGGCGCACCCACGACGACACGGTGCCGGCGCGCCGCATGCTGGAAGGGGAGGGCCTGCATTTCGACGGCTACGTCGACATCTTCGACGGCGGGCCGGTACTGCAGGCGAACGTGCGCGACCTGCGCGCGGTGCGCGCGAGCCGGGTGCTGCCCGCCGTCGCCGCCACGGACGGGACGGCGGATGCGCCGGCCGATGCGCCGGCCGATGCGCCGGCCGTGCTGGTGGCGACGACGCGCCGGGACGCGTTCCGCGCGGTCGCCGTGGCGGCCGATCCGCGCGCGCCCGTGCTGGCGCCCGCCTGCCTCGACGCGCTCGGCTGCGCGCCGGGGGCGCCGCTGCGCGTGCTGGCGCTGTCGGCCGGGGGTCGGCCATGAGCGCGCCGGGCATGGCCGTCGCCTGGAAGCGGGTGCAGGGGCGCTTGCGGCGCATGGCGGAGACGGAACTGGGCGAGGAGCAGGTGTGCGCGTGCTGCGGCGAACTGTGGCCGCTGGACGGCGAGTTCTTCGTCGTCGCGCGCGAGCGCGCCGGGTACGAGTGCCGGGCGTGCCTCCAGGAGCGGCGCGGCAGGACATAGCAAGTCGCACGTCGCCCCGGCGCAGGCCGGGGCCCAATTCTTTGGGCGCTGCCGGGATGCTCGCAAGATTGGGGCCCGGCCTGCGCCGGGCCGACGGAGGCTAGAGCGGCGTATCGACCTTCTTCAGCGTGCGCAGCACGAAGCTGGACTTGCTGTGGCGGATGCCGGGGATCTTGTACAGCCGTTCGCGCAGCAGCCGTTCGTAGTCGCGCGTGTCCTTGACGGCGATGCGGATGAAGTAATCGTAGTCGCCGGAGATCAGCAGGGCTTCGAGCACTTCGGGGATCCGTTCCAGCTGGCGCCCGAATTCGTACAGCGTTTCCTCGCTGTGGTTGTCGAGCGTGACCTGGACCACCACGACGTCTTCCCAGCCCAGGCTGGGCAGGTCGACCCGCACCGTGTAGCCCTGCAGGACGCCGGCCTCGGTCATGCGCTTGATGCGGTTCCAGCACGAGGTCGTGGACAGCCCGACGGCCTCGCCGATCTCCTGCAGCGGCGTGCGCGAATCGCGGATCAGGATGTCCAGGATGCGGAGGTCCGCGGCGTCGAAAGATTTTCTGGAAGTGTCCATGAAAGCGAAATATTTTCAGTATGGATGCCCATATTACCTGAAAAATTGAAGCACTTTCCGGCATGCGATCGATAGAATTTCAGTCCATGGATACCTCTTCCGGCACCCTCCCCACCGGCGCCGCGCTGCTGCTGCGCACCCTGCTCGACTGCGGCGTCGACACCGTCTTCGGCTACCCCGGCGGCGCCGTGCTGCCGCTGTACGACGCCCTCGCCGGCGAACCCCGGCTGCGCCACGTGCTGGTGCGCCACGAACAGGCGGCCGTCCATGCCGCGCAGGGCTATGCGCGTTCCACGGGACGCCCGGGCGTCGTGTTCGTCACGTCCGGCCCCGGCATCGCCAACACCACGTCGGGCCTGCTCGACGCGCTGAGCGACTCGATTCCCGTACTGTGCGTCAGCGGGCAGGTGGCGACGGCGTCGATCGGCACCGGCGCCTTCCAGGAATGCGATGCGCTGGGCATCTCGCGCACGGTGACGAAATGGAACGCGCAGGTGCGCGCCACGGCCGACATCGCGCCGACGATCCGCCGCGCCGTGCG
>NZ_CAJYEB010000017.1 GCF_913773735.1 uncultured Massilia sp. | reverse complement strand
CGTGTGCGGTGTTGATGGTGATGCCGCGTGCTTTTTCTTCCGGAGCCGCGTCGATCTGGTCGTAGGCCTTGGCTTCGCCGCCGAATTTCTTCGACAGGACGGTCGCGATTGCCGCCGTCAGGGTGGTTTTGCCGTGGTCAACGTGACCGATGGTGCCGACGTTGACGTGCGGCTTGGTCCGTTCGAATTTTTCCTTAGCCATTCTAGACTCCTAAGATCCTAACAATATTTGAAAAGTACCAGGCACACCTGACGGTCGAGTACTACGACTGCCGTACAAAATTCTGGTGCCCTTGACGTGGATTGAACACGTGGCCTCTCCCTTACCAAGGGAGTGCTCTACCACTGAGCTACAAGGGCTTATTTTTGCAATGCATGAACTGCACCGCATTCAAACTGGAGCGGGTGAAGGGAATCGAACCCTCGTCATAAGCTTGGAAGGCTTCAGCTCTACCATTGAGCTACACCCGCGCGGTATAACGTATTCAATTCGACTTCACGATCCACGCATATTGGTGGTGGGGGCTGGATTCGAACCAGCGTACTCAGAGAGGGCAGATTTACAGTCTGCTGCCTTTAACCACTCGGCCACCCCACCGCGAAGAACCGCAGAGTATGAAGAACTAACAAACTTCTGTCAACTACTTTCGTTAGCAAACTGATCTAACGCACAGAGTGTCGTTGCTTCGGGGCGTGATTGTATAGACCCGACCACAACTCCGCAAGGGCTGTTATGCGAAATTAATCGAAACTTTTTTCCTGGAGTTATTTAGGCCGGCGCGGCCGGCGCCAGCGCCGCCAGCACCTGCCCTTTCAGGGCCTTGATCAAGGCCGTCTCGTCGGGCGGGATGCCTTCCGGCGCCGTTTCCGTGCGGTCCGCATAGAACAGGCCCAACTGGACCTTGCCCACCACCAGCGGCAGCACGATGAAGCTGCGCGCATCCGCCAGCAGGCCCTTGTGCCAGCCCGGCAGCAGGTCGCGGATCTTCGGGCTGCGCGCATCGGCGATCACCAGGTCGGCGTCGTTCTCCATCGCCAGGTAGAAGAGGTCGCGGCCGGCGGCGCCCGGCGCCGCGGCCGGGAAGGCGAAACCGTCCTGCACGCGCTGGCCGGCGCCGAACGACACCCGCGCCCGGTACTGCCCGGCGCGCACGTCCTTCAGCACTACGGTGGCGAAGCGGAACCCCAGCGCCGTGTGCAGCGTCTCGAGCACGGCCAGGATGATCTCGTTGGCCTTGTGCCCGCCCGAGGCGCGCATCTGCGTCACCTCCTGCACGCCGGCCAGCAGCCGCTCGCGCGCGTTGCGCGGCTTGCCGCTGGGGTAGCTGCCCTGTTCTTCCTGCTCGCCCGCGCCAAGCATGGCCAGCAGCAGCACGTTCGGCAGGCCGTCCTTGTCCTTGCCGTCGCGCCGCTCCAGGCGCGGCACCGGCTTCAGGTCCATGCTCTGCAGCAGCGCCGCCAGTTCCTGCGCCACCGTCTCGAACAGCGCGTCGAGCTGGGCCGCCTCCAGGCCCAGCGCGGCGCCATAGCGCTCCAGCAGGGCGCGCGCTTCCGGCGCGGCGGCCGGCTCGACCGTGCGCGCCAGCAGGCGCGCCACCTCCAGGCTGAACGCCGCGACCTGGCGCATCCATTCGCCGCGGTTCACGGCCACGTCCAGCACGCCGTCGGGCGGCGGACGCTGGGCGCGCGCGATCGCATCGGGAATCTTCCACTCGCCCAGCACCGCCTCGGACAGCGCATCGTAGCCGCAGCCGAGGATCATGCGGGCGGCCTCGGCCTGCGTCTTGCCGTTGGCGACGAGGGCGCCGATCTCGCGGTAGCGCGCGTGCTCGTGCGACGCCACCAGCAGCGGCCCCAGGTTCTTGAACAATGCGGCGATCGACGCTTCCTCGGCGCCCTGGTACGGGCTGTGGCGCGCCATCTCGCGGCCGGCCAGGCTGGCGCACAGGGCGGCTTCGAGTTCGGCGCGCACGTCCTGCGCGTGCTCGCCGTCGGCCAGCGCGTCGACCAGCAGCATCGCCAGCGCCGTCGTCCTGACGTTGTCGAAGCCGAGCAGGGAAATGGCGCGCGAGATCGTCGTCACCGCCGTGCCGGCGGCGGTCCGGTAGCGCACCGTATTGGCCAGGCGCAGGATGCGCTGGGTCAGCGCGACGTCCGACAGCACGTAATAGGCCAGGTCGTGGGTGCCCTGGTCGTCCGAGGAGGCCATGTCGACGACGCGCGCGACGGCATGGCCGAGCGCGAACATGGCGTCGTCGCCGCAGACCTTGCGCAGCAGGGCGGCGCGCACGCGGCGCCCGTCCGGGGCCGGCGGCGTGATCGAGGTATCGCTCATGATGAAACCGGTACTGCGGTGCGCGTGCAACCTATCCGGCCGCCTTCGCCTGCTGCGGACGCGGGCCCTTGTTGTATTTCTTGAGGATCTGCCGGTGCAGGCCGGCCAGCGCCGGCAGCTTCGGGTTGACCGGATCCAGGCGGCGCACGCCGGCGATGTAGCCGAGCGCCTGCTGGCCCAGCTTCTCGTCCCAGCCCTGATTCTCCAGGCATTTCAAGGCGGCGAGCGCCGCGTTGAACACGACCTGCGGATTGTCGGGCAGCTTGGCCACCGCTTCCTGCATCAGCACCAGCGCGCCGCGGTAGTCGCCGCTCCTGGCGCGCGCCGCGCCGCTCGACACCAGGTCGACCACGTGCTGGCGGCTTTCCTGCGCCAGCCGGCGCGCCGTATCGGCCTGGCCGGCCTGCTCGAACACCGCCATCGCCTTCGCCATGGCGGCGTTGTCGCGGGCGTTCTGCATGACGTCGCGCACCACCTCGGCCGCGCCGTCCTGCTTGCCGTTGTCGATGCACACGCGCGCCAGTTCCAGCTTGAGCTCCGGGCGCAGCTCGGGCGCGTCGCGGCTGGCGGCCAGCGCCGCCTCGAGCGCCTGGTCCAGGCGCACCGCGTTGCCGGTGAAGTCGTGCACCATGCTGGACGCGATCGCGCTGCATGCCTGGGTGTGCTTCTGGAACGCCATCGACTTGTCCAGGTCGCGGATCACGGCCGCGGCCTGCACCGGGTCGCCCTTGCTCAGCAGCGCCTGCACCAGCCGCACATGGTCCTGCGGATCGCGGAACTCGGAATACTTGGCCTTGTTGACGACCTGCTTGAGGACGCGCTCGGCGGTGTCGTGGTCGCCCGCCTCGAACGCCGTCTCGCCCAGCTTGCGCAGGCGCCGCACCGCGTGCGGCGAGATCGCCACCGCCTCGCTCAGCACGTGCTGCGCCTTGTCCAGCGCGCCCACCGCCTCGTGCGTGCGCGCCAGCCAGTCGTAGGCGTCGACGAAGTTGCGGTTGGTGTCGACGAGCTCCTCCAGCATCTCGCGCGCCTCGCCGAAGCGTTCGCGCAGGAACAGCGTCTTGGCCAGGCCCAGCCGGGCCCAGGCGATCGCCTTGGTCTCGACCAGGCGGCGGTAGATCGGCTCGGCCTCGTCCGGCTCGCCCAGGAACATGTGCAGCTCGGCGCGCAGGCGCATGAAGTCGACCAGGTAGCGCGGGTACTTCACCTCGCCCTCGATGCAGGCCTCGATGGCTTCGCGCTGGCTGCCCTGCTCCATCAGCGTGGTGACCGGCAGCAGGGCATTGCGCCGTTCCAGGCCGCGCGCGATGCGCTCGAGCAGGCGGTCGGCGGTGAACGGCTTCAGGATGTAGTCGGTGGGGCCGAGTTCGGCGGCGCTGACGACCTTGCCGTAGTCGCCCTCGGCCGTGACCATGAAGAACATCGTCGACAGCGGCATCAGCTTGTGGTGGCGCAGGTCCTCGAGCAGCTGCTGGCCGTCCTGGCCGCCCTCGAGCGCGTATTCGCACAGGATCAGGTCGTAGTGCTTGAGGTCGAGGTGCTTGATCGCCTGGTTCGAGCCGCCCGCATGATCGACCTTGGTCAGGCCGCACAGCGTGAGCATGTTGTGGATCGTCGAGCGCATGCCGGCGTGCGGCTCGATGATCAGGGCGGTGAGGCCGTCGAGTTCGTTCATATACCGGTCATTCCCCTGTTGCCTGCGTTGGGCCAGGCGGGCTGCATGGGCCCGCATTCATGCCGAGTATATTACGTCCGGGGAACAAAATAAGCGATTTTGTCAATTCTGCCGTGGCCGGATCCCAGGAAAACCACAGCGGCAGACCGTCCTCAGGCGTCCGGCTGGCGCGCCGCCGCCTGGCGCAGCGAAGCGCGGCGGCCGTTCACGCATTCCGGGCGGCCGCCGCCGATCAGGATGTTCTGGTAGCGCACCTCGTACTTGCCGGCCGACAGCTTGTCGACCATGAACTTGGAACGGCCCAGCACGTAGGCATGGCGGACGTTGGAGCGGCGGTCCAGGTCGTAGATCTTGACAAGCACCGGGGAGGGATTGTTGCTGTTGTCGACCAGCACCTGCATTTCCTCGCCCTGGTTGCCGACCGGGAAGCCGTCGATATAGCCGGACTGGGCGGGCCACGGCTCGCCGTTCGGCGATACCTGGCTCTGCAGGTCGGTATCGCAGTCGGGCGCGCGCGCCGGCACCACCAGCTGGGTCACGGCGAGCGCCTTGATGTCGGGCGGGGCGTCGCCCTGCCCGGCCGGGCGCGCCCAGCCGTCGCCGCTGGTATCGCTGCCGAGCGGATCGGGCGGCGAATTGCCGTGCGCCGCCGCCGGCGGCCTGGCCCAGGACAGCGCGCTCGGCAGGTTCTTCGGCGGATCGACGAGCACCACGGCCAGCGCGGCGCCGGCGCCGAAGAAGGCCAGCATGCCGCCCCACCAGCGCACGTCGCGCAGGAAACGCAGGCGCGACGGCGCCTCGACCTGGCGCGGCTCCCACTGGGCGTCGGCGCGGCCCTTCTCGCGGCCTTCCTCGCCGCTCTCGAGCCATTCGACTTCCCACTCTTCCGACGCGATCCATTCGTCGTGCTCCTTGCGGCGCACGGGATCGGACAGGATGTTGTAGGCGGTATTGACGATCGCCATGATGCGGGCGGCCCGTTCGTCGCCCTGGTTCTTGTCGGGGTGATATTTCTGACTCAACGCCTTGTAGGCGGCGCGAATGACTTCCTGCGGTGCGTGGCGCGACACCTTCAGGTTGTCATAGTGGGTATGGATCTTGGCCATGGGTCGGAGTCAGTTTGCACGAGGCGCCACGCACGAGCGCCTGCAGTCCCGGGGAGCGCAGGCGCAAGTCAAGGCATTGCTGGCTTAATAGTAGCCGATTCATCCCGCGGCGGCAGCGCATGGATGGCGCGGCAGGGGTGCGGCAGTACAGCATAGCCGGGTTTGTATCCGTAGCGCAAGATGTCAAAAATACTAGAGGCGGTGACTGCGGTCCGCGCGCACGATGGCCGGATCGGCCTGGGCGCCGTGGCCGACCACCAGCACCTTGAACAGTTCCCCCATTTCCGCGGGCGACACCAGCTTCTGCACCGCCTTCGATTGCGGCAGGTAGCGCAGCGCGTCCTGCGGATCCGTCTCCAGCAGCAGCTCGCCGATGCCGCAGGCCAGCAGGAAGGCGGCCTGGTTCATGTAGGCCAGCACGTCCAGGCCGGCGTCCTGGGCCGCCAGCGCCATCGCCGTGAAATCGACGTGGGCCGTGATGTCCTGCAGGCCCGGCAGGAAGAACGGATCCGGATGCGCATGGTGGCGGTAATGACACATCAGGGTGCCGCCGGTGCGCTCGTCGAAATAGTATTCGCGCCCCGGGAAGCCGTAGTCGAACAGGATGGCGGCGCCCCTGCCGTTGCGTAACATCTGCGCCAGCGAGCGCATGAACCCCTCGGCCACCGGATGCACTTCGGTTACGTAGCCGTCCTGCAGCGTGTCGGCGTCGGGGATCTGGCGCCGGATCTGGTCCAGCAGCGCCGCGTCCGGCTCGCCGTACACGAAGGCGAACGCGCCGTCCGCCACGGTGACGAGCTGGCGCCGCCAGCGTCCGCCCTCCCTGGCGACCAGCTCGACCGGCATCGCGTCGAGCACCTCGTTGGCCAGCACGGCGCCCTCGAAGCCGTCCGGGAAGCCGTTCAGCCAGCGCACCTGGGGGAAATCCTTCAGCGCTTCCTGCTGGCGCGCGCGCAATTCCCCGGACAGTTCGATGATGGTATAGGTGTCGACCCGCACGCCCAGCTGCGCCAGCGTGGCCAGCACGTCGCGCGCCAGCTTGCCGGTGCCGGCGCCGAATTCGATGATGTTGGGGCCACTTTGCGCCATAATAGCGGCGGCCGCGCGCGCCAGCGTGGCGCCGAACAGGGCGCTGATCTCGGGCGCGGTGACGAAATCGCCGTCGCGGCCCAGCTTGGCGGCGCCGCCGCTGTAGTAGCCCAGGTCGGGCGCATACAGGGCCAGCTCCATGAAACGCGAGAATGGAATGGCGCCGCCCTGGTCGGCGATCTCGCCGGCGATCAGGCGCTGCAGGGCTTGGGACGCGGCGAGCGCGTCGCTATTGGGTGCGGGAAGTGACATCCGATCATTGTAGCGAACAACTCCAGGGACCAACAACGGCGCGCCCGGCGCGCCACGACGACAGCGTCGCGCCGGCCGGGTGCGGCGCCGACCAGCATGACAGACGAACATTCGAACGACGGCCGCATGGCCCCCGCAAGCTCCCCTCCGCGCGTCGCCCTGGTGACGGGCGCCGGCCGCCGCATCGGCCGCGCGATCGCCCTCGGCATGGCCGCCGCCGGCTGGGACGTCGCCGTGCACTACCGCCACTCGGCCCGCGACGCCGAGGAGGTGGTGCAGGCGATCCGGGCGCTGGGCCGGCGCGCCGTCCCGCTGCACGCCGACCTCGCCGACGAGGCGGCGGTGCGCGCCCTGCCCTGCCAGGCGGCGCACCTGCTGGGCCGCCTGGATTGCATCGTCAACAACGCTTCGTTGTTCGAATACGACAAGCCGGACGCCTTCTCGCCGGCCCTGCTGGCGGCCCACATGCAGAGCAACGTCGCCGCGCCGCTGCTGCTCGCGCAGGTGCTGCACGCGATGGTGCCGGATGGCGGCCAGGCCGTCGTCATCAACCTGCTGGACCAGAAACTGTACAATCTCAACCCGGATTTTTTGTCCTACACGCTGTCGAAGGCCGCCTTGCACACGGCGACCACGATGCTGGCCCAGGCGCTGGCCCCGCGGCTGCGCGTGGTCGGCATCGCGCCCGGCATCACGCTGGTGTCCGGCGAGCAGACCGAGGCCGGCTTCGCCCAGGCCCACACGGCCACGCCGCTGGGCCGCTCGTCGACGCCGCAGGACATCGTCGACGCCGTGTGCTACGCGGCCTCGGCGCGCGCGCTGACCGGCACCACCCTGCTGGTCGACGGCGGCCAGCACCTGGTGCCGCTGGGCCGCGACGTGATGTTTTTGACCACTAACTGATAATCCACGAGCGGCTCGCCGCCTGTCCAACCACCACGAAGGTTTCCTATGTTGTCCGCCCTGTTCCACCCGCAGCTGCGCGATTGCCGCCGGCTGTTCCTGCGCAATTACGAAGTCATGATCAATATCGGCGTGCACGACTTCGAAAAGAAGGGCGAGCAGCGCGTCCTGATCAATGTCGAGCTGTACATCCCGCTGGCCCAATCGACGCCGAAGAACGACGAGTTGCACGAAGTGGTCGACTACGACTTCATGCGCGAGACCATCGCCAGACGCATCGCGCAGGGCCACGTGCACCTGCAGGAAACGCTGTGCGACGACGTGGTGCAGGCCATGCTGGCGCACCCGCGCGTGCGCGCCGCGCGCGTGTCGACGATGAAGCCGGACGTGTATCCCGACTGCGAAGGCGTCGGTGTGGAAGTGTTCCAGATCAAGGATGAAGCATGAACGAAACGACGATGACGCGCGACGACGACGTCGCGCTGGCCGAGCAGCCGGCCGACAAGCAAGCCGACAAGCAGGCCGACAAGCAGGCCTACGAAAACAACAAGCTGCACAAGCGCCTGTGCCGCCTGGTCGGCCAGGCGATCGGCGACTTCAACATGATCGAGGACGGCGACAAGGTCATGGTCTGCCTGTCGGGCGGCAAGGACAGCTACGCCCTGCTCGACATCCTGATGACGCTGCGCGAGCGCGCGCCGATCCGGTTCGAGCTGGTGGCCGTCAACCTCGACCAGAAACAGCCGAACTTCCCGGCCGACGTGCTGCCGGCCTACCTGGAAAAACTGGGCATCCCGTACCACATCGAGAACCAGGACACCTACAGCATCGTCAAGCGCCTGATCCCGGAAGGCAAGACCACCTGTTCGTTGTGCTCGCGCCTGCGGCGCGGCATCCTGTACCGCGTGGCCGACGAACTCGGCTGCAACAAGATCGCGCTGGGCCACCACCGCGACGACATCATGGAAACCTTCTTCCTGAACATGTTCTTCGGCGCGAAGATCAAGGGCATGCCGGCCAAGCTGGTGTCGGACGACGGCAAGCACATGGTGATCCGTCCGCTGGCCTACGTGAAGGAAGCCGACACCGAGCGCTATGCCGAGGTCAAGCAGTTCCCGATCATCCCGTGCGACCTGTGCGGCTCGCAGGAAAACCTGCAGCGCAAGCAGATCAAGGCGATGCTGCGCGACTGGGAAAAGAAATACCCGGGCCGCGTGGAAAACACCTTCTCGGCGCTGTCGACGGTGGTGCCCTCGCACCTGATGGACCGCGACCTGTTCGGCTTCAAGGACATCCGCACCGACGGCGTGGCCAATCCGGACGGCGACATCGCGTTCGACGAGGAGCCGTGCGCGACGCCTGCCACCGTGCCGGGCACGATTCCGTTGCAGCCGTTGTCGACTTTCCCGGGCGGGCAGTAGCGTGGCCGTGTGGCGGGAAAGGGGTGTGCACCCTGCACCGACATCGTAGGGTGGGCATTCGAGGCCGGGGGCCTCGAGTGAAACGCGCCCACCAGGCGCCGGCATGACGCGAACGTTGGTGGGCACGGGGTGCCCACCCTACGGTAGTGGAATTTCAGAGCCCCGCGTCCAGCGGGACCGTAGCAGCCGAATCGGCATGCTCCAGCCAGCCAAATCGATGTAATATTCCTACCCCTGCACCGGCACCGCCGTACATGCCGGACGCTTCCCTGCCAACCACTGGAATCCACATGCAAATCGGCCAACCTGCCGGCACGAAGCCGGCCCCTGCCGGCGCCTACGCCAACGACAACAATCTCGCCAGCCTGCGCGTCTTCGTGTTCGCCCTGTTCTTCATCTTCGGCGGCATCACGAGCCTGAACGACGTCATCATCCCGAAACTCAAGGACCTGTTCACGCTGAGCTACGCCCAGGCGATGCTGGTGCAGTCGGCGTTCTTCGCCGCCTACTTCATCGTCTCGCTGCCGGCCGCCGCCATCGTGCGCCGCTTCGGCTACATGCGCACGGCCGTCGTCGGCCTGCTGACCATGACGGCGGGCTGCCTGCTGTTCATCCCGGCGGCGGCGTCCGGCGTGTTCGCCACCTTCCTGCTGGCGCTGTTCGTGCTGGCGGCCGGCATCACCATCGTGCAGGTGGTGGCCAACCCGCTGATCTCGATGCTGGGCGCGCCCGCCACCGCATCGAGCCGCCTGACCTTCGCCCAGGCCTTCAACTCGCTCGGCACGACCGTGTTCCCCTACGTGGGCGCGATCCTGATCCTGGGCTCGCTCGCCCAGGTCGACCAGGCGACGCTGGACGCCGCCGCGCTGGCCGCCTACCGCGCCGCCGAGAGCCAGGTGGTGGTGCACACCTATATCGGCCTGGCGATCGCGCTGGCCATCGTCGCCGTCATGGTCTGGCTCAACCGGAACAAGCTGGTCGAGCACACCAGTCCGGAAGGCAGCATCTGGAGCGCCTTCGACCTGCTCAAGCAGCCGCGCTTCGCCTTCGGCGCCCTGTGCATCTTCCTGTACGTGGGCGCGGAAGTCGCCGTCGGCTCGATCATCGTCAACTACCTGATGCAGACCGACGTGCTCGGCCTGGGCCAGGAAGCGGCCGGCAAGCACGTGCCGCTGTACTGGGGCGGCGCCATGATCGGCCGCTTCCTGGGCGCCTACGTGCTGCGCATCTGCTCGCCGGGCAAGGTGCTGGCCGCCGCCGGCGGCATCGCCGCCGTGCTGCTGCTGGTGTCCGCCACCAGCACCGGCGCCGTGTCGGGCTGGTCGCTGCTGGCCATCGGCCTGGTCAATTCGATCATGTTCCCGACCATCTTCACGCTGGCCTCGGAAGGCCTGGGCGAACGCGCCGCCGAAGGCTCGGGCCTGATCTGCGTGGCCATCGTCGGCGGCGCCATCGTGCCGCTGATGACCGGCTACGCCGCCGACGTCTCGGGCCTGCGCACCTCGCTGGCCGTGCCGGCCGTGTGCTACCTGCTGATCCTGGCATTCGGCTGGTACGCGCGCAGGCCGCTGCAGCGCTGCTGACACCCCGCCCTCCCGGCACGCCGCCGGGTCAGCCGCGCGCCCCCAGGCGCGCGGGCGGCCCGGCGGCATGCCCCATCCTCCCCGGCATGACCCCGCAGGCGCGCAGTGCGCGCGCATTGATGCGCGCGCGCTCCTCGTCGCGCCACCATCCCCATTTGTCGAAATAGCGCAGCGCCGCCGGCAGCTCGCGCCAGCCCGTGCGCGCCCGCGGGCCGGCGTGCACGACCGTCACGTGCGGCAGGTAGGCCACGCGCGCCGCGCGCCCCACCCGCCGCGCCAGGTCGGCCTGCGCCAGCTCCGCGGGCAGGCGCTCGTCGAACAGGCCGGCGTCCAGCGCGACCTCGACGCGCAGCAGCGTGCAGCACAGCGGCGGCACCGGCACGTCCATAGGGCGCGCGTAGCCGCCGTGCAGTTCGTGGCGCGCCAGGCAGCCGCTGGCGCGGTACAGCAGGGGCGCCACGCGCCGCGCCAGGAAGCCGCAGGGATGCGGCAGCAGCGTGCACAGCGGCCGCAGGCGGCCGCCCGGCCCGCGCACGCGCGGCGCCAGCAGGCCGATGCCGGGATCGCGCCGCAGGCAGGCGAACAGCCGCGCCAGGCCGGCCGGCGCGACCTCCAGCCCCGGATCGAGGATGGCGTGATGGCGGCTGCCGGCCGCCGCCGCGGCGCGCAGCGCCCAGTTGTGGCCGCGCGCATGGCTGGCGTCGCCGGGCGCATGCCGGTAGTGCGCGCCCGCGCGCAGGGCCGGGGCGCGCAGGCGGCCGTCGCGCGACGCGTCGACGAGGTAGATGCGCATGCCGGCCAGGGTGGCCAGCAAGCGTTCCACGTGGGCCGGCGCCTGGCTGCCGCACACCAGGCTGCAGCTCGTGTCGGAGGGCAGCACGTTCATTCCGGACTCCTTCTTCAGCACGTACCCCGGTTCAGAGTCCGCGGCTGCCCGACAGTTTCCGCAAGCCGGACGGGACTTGCGCCGGATCAGCCGCATCGTGCCTGGCGCCACATGGCGTGGTGAAAAAAATAATCGTTGTACGTACACAACTTGTGGTTTCACGCCGCACGCGTTCGGTTACGATGATCCGGGAACGAACAGGAGGGAAGCTTGGATCTGTCGCAGGCGCGTTTCGATACGCTCGTCAATCTCACGTACGACACGCTGGAGGACCGCGCCGCCTGGCGCACGGTGCTGGAGTGCCTGCACGGCGCCATCGGCGGCCGCGCGGTGCACCTGCTCGCGTTCGACGGCAGCCACGGCGCCCTGTCGTACAGCGACGGCGCCGACATGGCGCCGCAGATCGACCTCGAATACATCCAGAAGTACCAGTTCATCGATCCGCGCGTGGGGCACATGCGCAGCCAGCGTGCCGGCGGCTGGCTGCATTGCCACGAGCATTTCGACGACGCGTTCGTCGCCAACGACCCGTTCTACCAGCACTTCCTGCTGCCGCACGGCGCGCGCTACCTGTCGGCCTGCAAGCTGCTCGAGAACGACAGTGCGACGGTGATCCTGGCCCTGCTGCGCGCGCCGCACGAGGGGCCGCTGCCGGCCGAGGCCGTGGCCTTCCTCGACCGCCTGCTGCCGCATCTGCAGCGCGCCTGCCGCATCGGCCTGGCGCACTTCGTGTACTCGACCCAGGCCCTGGTCGGCCACGCGCTGGTGGACCGCCTGCGCCAGCCGGTGATGCTCCTGACCACCACCGGCGAGGTGGTACTGGCCAACGACGCCGCCCGCTGCCTGCTCGGCGCGACCAGCCTGGTGCAGGTGGCCGACAACCGCCTCGTGCTGCCCGAGCGCTACCGCGACGACTTCCTTGCCCAGTGCAACCAGCTGGAGCAGACGCTGCGCAACCACCCGGGCCGGGACGGCGGCCAGGCCTTCCGCTCCCTGCACATGCGCAGCGCGCCGCGCGCGGCCGAGGACGTGCTGTACGGCTTCTTCACGCTGATGGCGCCCGAGCGCACCATGGGCACCTTCGGCCTGCGCCCGCTGGTGATGCTGTTCTTCTATCACCCGACCTCGCTGCAGGCGATCGATTCGGCGCTGCTGGCGGCCGCGTTCGGGCTGTCGCACGCCGAATGCCGCGTGGCCTCCCTGCTGGCCGACGGCATGCCGCTGAAATCGATCGCCGACACGCTGGGGGTGCAGTACGACACCGTACGCAAGCAGCTGCTGTCGATCTACCAGAAGACCGCGACCAACCGCCAGCCGGAGCTGGTGCGCCTGCTGCTGCAGCTACCCGCCACGGCGGTGCGGCGCGAGTTCGCGGCGGGACGGCTGGCCGGAGGACGGGCATGACGGGGATCGCCACGCACCCGACCATCTTCGTCAGCCTCGCGTCCTACCTCGACCCGATGCTGTTCTTCACCCTGAACGACGCGCTCGCCAAGGCGGTGCGTCCCGACCTGCTGTCCTTCGGCGTGGTCGACCAGCACCTGCACGACCAGCGCGCCGCCATCGCCGCGCTGCCGTTCGCGCAGCGGGTGCGCTACCTGCACGTGCACCCCGAAGACACGCTGGGCGTGAGCTGGGCGCGCAGCGCCGCGTTCTCGCTGTACGACGGCGAAGCCTTCCTGCTGCAGGTCGATTCGCACACGCTGTTCGAGCACGGCTGGGACGAGCAGCTGCGCGCCCTGCACGGCCGCCTGCTGGCGCGCTCCGCCAAGCCCATCGTCAGCACCTATCCCTACCGCTTCGACATGGTCGACGGCGTGCCCGTCTACACCCCGGGCGACGGCCGCACGGCGCTGGTGCTGCGCCCGCACCCGCAAGCGCGCCTGACGCCCGACGACGCCGTGCTGCGCTTCGCCGCGCGCCACCTGTTCACCAGCGAACCCGTAATGGGCTGCCACGTGTCGGCCGGCTTCCTGTTCGCGCGCGGCAGCTTCGTCGAGGAAGTGCCCTACGACCCCTACCTGTACTTCCACGGCGAGGAACAGAGCCTGGCGGTGCGCGCCTTCACCCGCGGCTGGGACATCTTCCACCCGCTCACGACCCCGGTCTACCACCTGTACAAGACCGAGGGCACGCCCTACGCCACGCACCACTGGCACGGCGCGGCCGACGAGCGGCGCGCGTTCCGGGCGTCCTACCTGACCGACCGGGCGCGCCTGCGCCTGAACCGCCTGCTGATGGGCGACGGGCTGCCCGGCGCCTACGGCCTGGGCCAGGCGCGCACCATGGCCCAGTACCGCGAGCTGAGCGGCATCGACTACGCGGCGCAGACCATTGCGGATCCGTTCGGCGGCCAGCTCTGCTAGCCGCCGTCCCGTGCGCCGGGCGCTTCACGGGTGCGGCGTCCCCACCAGCACCACGCCCTGGGCGTCGGGGTCGAAGCTGCGGTAGACGATGTCGGCCACCTCCGTGTCGTAGTCGCGCACGCCGTCCTGGTCCCTGTCGATCCATACGCCCACCTTCAGGTTCTCGACGTTCTTCAGATAGTCGACCTCGGCGCCGCCGGCCGCCACCAGCTTGATGCGGTAGCCCTGCTGGAACGCCAGCGCGTCCAGCCCCGTCGATCCGGCGCCGAGCACGGTGTAGGCGACCGCGTCGCGCTCGGCGACGCTGCCCACGTAGACCTCGAGCATGTCGGCCGCGTCGCCGCCGTCCGGCGTGGTGCCCAGGTCGTCGCCGCCGTCGATCCAGTTGGTGCCGCGCCCGCCGACGATGTTGTCGAGGTAGCGCGTGCCCGTCACCGCGTCGTCGCCGGCGCCCAGGTCGATCCAGGCGCCGCGCTGGTACTGGTCCATGCGCGCGCGCACCGTATCCGACAGGCGCGCCCAGGCGTCGACGTTGTCGCTGCCGGCGCCGCCGTCGATCCAGGCGAAGAAATACTGGCCCGCCAGCGGATTGCCGCCGGCGTCCCTGGTGGGATCGTCCGCCGCGACCTGGATCTCGCCGACGCTGGCGTGGAACGGCACGTCGAACAGGTACCGGCCTTCGGCGCCGTCGACGATGCCGTTGCCGTTGCTGTCGGTCCACTGGTGCACCGCCACCACCTCGAGGTTGCGCACGTAGGCGATCTCGTTGCCGTGCACGACCTTGGCCTCGTAGCCCAGCGCGCGCGCCTGCGCGTCCGCGCCGGTGGCCGAGGGCAGCAGGCCCGTCACCGTCACCGACTGCGCATCGGCCATGTCCCGCGCGTAGACGATCAGCGTGTCGAAGCCGGCCTGGCCGTTGTACGGCGAGGTGCCGCCGTTGGCGCCGCCGTCGATCCAGGCGCTGCCCGCGCCGATGTGGAACTCGTCGCTCCAGGCGGTGCCCTGCACGGTGTCGTCGCCGCCGTCCGTCGCGAAGCGCGCGCCGCGGCCGTACTGCGCCATCAGGCCGCGCACTTCCTCCGACAGCAGCGCGCCGGACAACGCGTCGGCGCCGGCCGTGCCGTGCACCTCGGCGAAGAAATCGATCGACGCCAGGGCGCGACCATCGGTGCCGGTGTCCGGCGCCGCATTGCCGCGCAGGACCTCGTGCGCGACCACGCCCACCGCCACCGTCACCACGCCGCTCGCCACGTGGCCGGCGCCGTCGCTGCCGTCGTCCGAGAAGCGCCACGCGATGTCCACCGTGCCCGGTTGCGCGCCCGGATGGCTCCAGGCGATGCCGTGCAGGGCGCGGTTCACCAGGTCCTGGGTCGCGCCGGCGCCGAACGCCAGCACCAGCTGGCCGCCCGACTGCACGGCCGTGCCGATGGCCACGCCGTCGACCGCCAGCACGCCGTCCGCGAAGCCGACGTCGCCCGCGGCCGAGAACCGGTCGCCGGCGTCGGCGCCGCCCTGGCGCGCGACGGTCAGCACGGCGCCGGCGTAGCTGCCGCCGGCGGCGAGGTCGGCGTCGTGCACCGTCACGTTCCGGTCGAGCACCACCGGATGCAGGCCGTCGGCCTGCACGGTGCCGCCCAGCGTGCCGGCCTGGCCCGCGCCGAAGCCGGCGTCGAGGCTGCCGTCCGGGTTCAGGCGCGCCAGCACCAGGCTGCTGTCGGCATTGGTGTTGAAGTAGGACGGCGACATCACGACGATCTTGTCGCCGTCCAGCACCAGCGCGACGCCGTAGTCGCGCAGGCCGCGCACCCCCAGCAGCACGTGGCCGCCGGCGCCGAAGCCGGTGTCGACGCTGCCGTCGGCCAGGTAGCGCACGACCTCGATGCGCCCGCCGGACTCGCCGGCCACCACGATCCTGCCGTCGGCCTGCACCGCCAGCGCATAGACGCGGTCCGCGCCCGGCCCCGCCTGCAGCACCTTGCCGCCGTTGCCGAACGTCGCGTCCAGGCTGCCGTCCGGCGTGAGCTTGACCAGCGCCGTGTCGCGCGCCGTGCCGTTCACGACGTTGCCGGCCACCAGCATGCTGCCGTCGGCGAACAGGTGCATCGCGGTGGCGCCGGCGCTGCCGCCGCCGGCGGCGACGGCCACGCTGCCGCCGTTGCCGAAGCCGGTGTCGAGGCTGCCGTCGGCGCCGATGCGCACGACCCCGATGGACTGGCCGCCGGTCGGGCCGAATGCGCCGACCAGCACCAGCTTGCCGTCCGCCTGCAGCGCGGCGCCGGACGCCGCCAGCGAGCCCGTTCCCGCGCCTTGCGGCAGCGCCAGCTTGCCGTCGCCGTCGAAGCCCGTGTCGGGGGCGCCGTTCGCCTGCAGGCGCAGCACCTGGTTGCGGGTCACCGCCACGATGTCGCCGTCGGGCGCGACCAGCAGCGTGCCGATGACGACGGCGCCGCTGCCGACGTCGATCGTGGTCGCCCCCTGCTGGCCGAAGCCGGTGTCGACGCTGCCGTCGGCGTTGTAGCGCACGACGGTGACGGTGGCCGCGCCGGCAGGGCCGGTATTGCTGCCGTAGGCGACCAGCAGCCGGCCGTCGGCCAGCAGCGCCATCCGCGCGCTCTGGCCCTGGGTGTCGGGCAGCACCAGGAGGCCGTCCTGGCCGAACCCGGTGTCGACGCTGCCGTCGGCATTGTTGCGCGCCAGGACGTTCACGTAGCGGTAGCCGTCGGCCAGGGGATTGAGCACGCCCAGGGTGACGAGCTTGCCGTCGGCGCCGCACAGCGTGGACAGCGGCGTGAAATCGTAGCCGCGGTCGACGATGACCGTGCCGGCCGGGCCGGCGAACGACGGCGCCGCGTTCGGCGCCGCATCGGCCAGGCCGATGTTGCGGTCGAACACGACCTCGTTGGCGGGATCGTCGAGCGCCGCATAGTCGCGCATGCCGTCGCCGTCCTTGTCGGTCCAGATATTGATGCTGAGCTGCTCGACGTTGCGCACGTAGTCGGTCTCGCCCGGCGCCGTGACCTTGTAGACGTAGCCCTCGGCATAGGCCGCGCCATCCGCGCCCGTCATGCCGGCCGTCAGGCGGGTCACGGCGACGGCGTCGGCCTCGGCCTTGCTGGCCACGTCCACTTCCAGCACGTCGACGGCGGGGTAGCCGTCCGGCGTGGCGCCGCCGTTGGCGCCGCCGTCGTAGTAGTTCACGCCCTTGCCCAGGGAGATGTTGTCGCCCCAGGCGCTGCCGACCACGCGGTCGTCGCCCGCGCCCAGCTCGCCCCAGATGCCGCGGCCGTACTGGGCCATCAGCGCCAGCGTGGCGGCCGTCACGTCGCGCGCGGCGTCGAGGTCGTCGGCGCCGGCGCTGCCGCGCGCCCAGCCGAAGTGCCACGACGACGCCAGCGGCGTGCCGCCGGCGTCATGGTCGGGATGGGCCGGATCGACCCGCACCTCGTCGATGCGCGCCGCCAGCGCGATCTCGCGCGCGAACGCGACCTCGGTGGCATTGTCGCGCCAGCCGTCGCCGTTGGCGTCGTTCCACACCAGGACGTTGACGCTCTCGACGTTCCTGACGTAGTCGGTCTCGGCGCCGGCCACGACCTTCCAGCGGTAGCCGGCGGCGTAGGCGGCGCCGTCGGCGCCCTGCATCGACGCTTCCAGCACCACCGCCCGCACCGCGGCCGCGTCCTGGGCCGAGCGCACCGTCACCTCGAGCACGTCCAGCGCCTTGCCGGCGTAGCCGCCCGGCCCCGCGTTGGCGCCGCCGTCGACGTAGTTGGTGCCGGCGCCGGCGTTGACGTGGTCGCCGTAGGCCGAACCCGCGATGGTGTCGTCGCCGGCGCCGGCGTCGACCCACAGCCCGCGCTGGTACTGGTCCATCAGCGCGCGCGTGGCGGCCGACACGTCGGTGGCGGCGTCGAAGCGGTCGGCGCCGGCGCCGCCATAGGCCCAGGCCATGTGCACCGCGTTCGCCAGCGGCTGGCCGCCGGCATCGGTGCCGGGCGCCGTGCCCAGCCCGATCTCGTTGACGTACAGCGCCAGCGCCTGTTCGCGCACGTACTGCGCGGCTTCCTGCGCGTCGTGCACGCCGTTGCCGTTGGCATCGGTCCAGCGGAGGATGGTGACGCGCTCGACGTTCTTCACGTAGTCGGTCTCGGCGCCGTTCACGACCTTGTAGGCGTAGCCCTGCGCGTAGGCCGCGGCATCGGCCCCGGTGGCGCCGGCGTCGAGCGGCGTCACGCGCACGGCCGCCGCGGCCGCGGCGTCGGCCACGTAGACGTTGAGCTGGTCGCGCGCGGCCTCGCGCCCGTTCGTCATGGTGCCGGCATTGGCGCCGCCGTCGACGTAGTTGACGCCGGGACCGGCGTCGATCTCGTCGCCGTAGCCGGACCCGACGATGGTATCGTTGCCGGCGCCGGCATACACCGCGACGCCGCGCTGGAACTGGTCCATCAGCGCGCGGGTCGTGGCCGAGACGTCGGCGGCGGCGTCGAAGCGCTCGCCCTGCTCGCTGCCGTAGACCCAGGCGATGTTGGCGTAGGTGGACAGGGAATTGCCGGCCATGTCGGTGCCGGGCTGGGTGCCGCTGCGCACCTCGCGCACGAACTGCGCCAGCGCCATGTCGAACAGGCGCACCACCTCGCCCGTGTCGCGCACGCCGTTGCCGTTGGCGTCGTTCCAGCGGTAGGCCTGCAGGCGCTCGACGTTCTTCACGTAGTCGACCTCGGCACCCGCCACGATCTTGAACTGGTAGCCCTGCGCATGGGCCTGGGCATCCGCGCCGGTGGCGCCGGCGCCGAGCCGCGTCACGGTCGGCACGGCCGCCTGCCCCGTCACGTAGACGTTCAGCTCGTCCATGCCGTTGCCGCCGTACGGATAGCTACCGGCATTGGCGTCGCCGTCGACGTAATTGGTGCCGGCGCCCATGACGAACAGGTCGCTGTAGCCGGTGCCGGCGACCGTGTCGCCGCCGCCGCCGCGCATGTCGTAGTAGGCGCCGCGGCCGCGCGCGGCCATCAGCGCCTGCGCGTCGGCCGGGATCAGGCCCGCGGCGACGGCGTCGGCGCGCGCGCTGCCGGTGACGACCGAGACGAAATCGTAGTTGGCGGCCTGGTCCGGGCCGACGCTCTGCACCGTCGCGCCGAACTGCACCGTGGTGCTGGCGCGCGCCGCCAGGGCGCCGCCCGCGCCCGTGCCGCCGTCCGAGAACACCCAGTCGATCGTCACGCTGGCCGGCAGGCTGGCGCCGCCGTTGGCGTAGCCGATGCCGTGCATGGCGCGGTTGACCAGGCCCTGGCTGGCGTTCGTGTCGAACACGATCGTGAGCTTGCCGCCGGACTGGGTCGCGCTGCCGATCGCGATGCCGCCGACGACCAGGCGGCCGCCCGCGAAGCCGACCTCGCCGAGGGCGACGAAGATGTCGTCGGCGCTGGCGCCGCCCTGGCGCTCCAGCACCAGCGTGGCGCCGCCGTAGTGGCCGCGCGCCGCCAGTTCGGCGTCGTGGATCGCGCCGTTGTTGTCCAGGACCGCGGGCTGGACCCCGTTCATCCGCACCGTGCCGCCGATCGAGGAGGCCGGCGCCGGATTGAAGGTGGCGTCCAGCGTGCCGTCGGCATTCACGCGCGCGACCAGGGCGCTGGTCGTCGTATTGCCGGCGTCTTCGAGCGTATTGGCGAACACCAGGATCTTGCCGCCGACCAGGACCAGCGCGGCCGGATCGAAGCCCACGCCGATGCCGTGTCCCGGGATGCGCAGGATGCCGCCGATGCCGAAACCACCGTCGACGCTGCCGTCGGCGTTGTAGCGGGTCAGCATCAGGTCGCCGCCGACGGCGCCGCTGGTCGAGACGGCGCCGATGGTGCCGAGCACGACGATCTTGCCGTCGGCCTGCACGGCGGCCTGCGAGAACACGTCGTGGCCGTCGGTCAGGTGGGCGCGCACGATGCCGCCGCTGCCGAAACCGGTGTCGCGCGAGCCGTCGGGGTTCAGGCGCACCAGCGCCCCGTCGACGTCGTTGGCGGCCGAGCGCGTGGTGCCGGCCACCAGCAGCTTGCCGTCCGCGAGCACGACGACCGAGCGCGCGTTGTCGGTACCCGCGCCGAGTTCCAGCACCACCATCCCCTGCTTGCCGAAACCGGGATCGGGCGCGCCGTCGGTCGTGAAGCGCATCAGCGTGAGATCGAGGCTGGACTGGCCGCCGGTGTAGCCGAAGGCCAGCAGCTTGCCGTCCGGCTGCAGCACGGCATCGCTCATCGCTCCCGCGCCGGACTGGGACACGACCAACCGGCCGCCGTTGCCGAAGCCGGTGTCGGGCGTGCCGTCGGCGTTCAGGCGCACCGCCACCATGAAGTCGCCCAGCGTGCCGGTGGGGGTGTTCTCGTAGGCATAGCCGGTCACGACCACCTTGCCGTCGGCCTGCTGCAGGATCCGCAGCGGAATGTCGGCGCGGCTGCTGACCGGCACGACGACCGAGCCGCCATTGCCGTAGCTCGTGTCGAGGCTGCCGTCGGCGTTCAGGCGCAGCAGGCGGAAGTCGGGGTCGGCGCCCGGCGTCGAGACGGCGACCAGCAGCTTGCCGTTCGCCAGTTCGAGCGGGTCGGGATTGGCGACCACGCCCTGGGTCGGCAGGTCGACGCGGCCGGTGCCGCCGCCGAAGGTCGTGTCGACGCTGCCGTCGGCATTGTTGCGCGCCATGACGAACCGTTCGCTGCCGTCGGCCAGCGTCAGGCTGCGCAGCGACAGCAGCTTGCCGCTGGCCAGCACGGTCGCGCTGACCAGGAGGGTCGACGCGGCGCCGGCGCCGTCGACCATCACGCCGGCCGGCACGCCGGCGAAGGTGGGCGCCTTGTTCGCGGACAGGTCGATGCTGCGCGCGAACACGATTTCGTTGGCGGGATCGGCGACGTCGGCGTAGTCGCGCATGCCGTCGCCGTCCTTGTCGGTCCAGATGCGGACGTCGACGCGCTCGATGTCGCGGACGTAGTCGATCTCCTTGCTGCCGTTGGCGACCTTGTAGCGGTAGCCGGCCGCCCACGCCGCGGCGTCGGCGCCGGTGGCGCGCGCGTCCAGCGCGGTGACGGCGACGGCGCCGGCCTCCGCCCGGCTGGCGACGTAGATCTCGAGCACGTCGACCGCGGCCGCGCCGCCCGGCGCGCTGCCGAGGTTGGCGCCGCCGTCGACGCGGTTCACGCCGGCCCCGGCGACGATGTTGTCGCCGTAGGCCGTGCCCTTGACGACGTCGTCGCCGGCGCCCGTGTCGATGAACATGCCGCGGCCATGCTGCGCCATCAGCGCCTTCGCGCCGGCCGACAGCGCGGTTTCGGCATCGATCGTGTCGGCCAGCGCCGTGCCCTGCGCCCAGGCCAGGTGCAGGTAGCCGGACGGGTCCTGGCCGGCCGGCAGTTCGGTGACCTGCGGCACCAGCGGCACCCAGCGTCCGGCCGTGCCGCCCTCGACGTAGATGCTGACCGCCTCGACGTTCTTCAGGTAATCCTTCTGGCCGGTCGTACCGTAGGTGACCATCCACGTGTAGGCGGGGTCGTCCGAGGGCTGCACCTTGATCGCGTCCAGCGCCGCCACCGAACCGACGGCGATCTCGAATACGTCCTGGCCGCCGGCATTGGCGCCGCCGTCGACATGGGCATTGCCCGCGCCGTTGCGGATCACGTCGCCGAAGCCGCTGCCGACGACGGTGTCATCGCCGGCGCCGCCGTCGATCCACACGCCCTTGGCGCGCGCCTGCATCGCCGCGCGCACGCCGGCCGACAGCAGCGCGCCGGCGCCGGCCTCGCTCGCATCGATGCCGTCGGCGCCGGCCGTGCCGCTGATCCAGGCCAGCTGCCCGTAGTTGCCCAGGTCCGGATCCTGCAGGTTCGCCTCGTTGACCGAGACCGCCAGCGCGATGTCGCGCGCGAACGTGCTGCCGCCGCCCGGCTGCGCCACCTGCACGGTGATGCGCTCGATGCCCT
>NZ_CAJYEB010000016.1 GCF_913773735.1 uncultured Massilia sp. | reverse complement strand
TTGTTTGTAGTAAGGTCGTATTGATATGCCCACGTGGCGGAATTGGTAGACGCGCATGGTTCAGGTCCATGTGCCGCGAGGTGTGGGGGTTCGAGTCCCTCCGTGGGCACCAAATGCTACCCGGTTTTTCGCAGTATTTGTTGTTTTGACATGCCCACGTGGCGGAATTGGTAGACGCGCATGGTTCAGGTCCATGTGCCGCGAGGTGTGGGGGTTCGAGTCCCTCCGTGGGCACCAAATGCTACCGGCCTGACAGGCCATCCGGAATCTCCGGCGCAAAACGCCGCAATCTTTGCAAGAGGATTGCGGCGTTTTGCGTTTTTGCGCTCTGCGTCCTGCCGTGCGCCCTCCCCTTCAGCAGCAGTGTTGCGCCGCCAGGTCGTCCAGGATCGGGCAATCCGAGCGCTGGTCGCCATGGCAGGAATCGGCCAGCGCGCCCAGCGTGCGCTTCATCGATTCCAGTTCGGCGATCTTGCGGTCCAGTTCGTCGATATGGGCGCGCGCCAGGCGCCGCACGTCGGCGCTGGCGCGGTCCTTGTCCTGCCACAGCGCCAGCAGGTCGCGCACCTGGTCCAGCGAAAACCCGAGCAGGCGGCTGCGGTGGATGAATTGCAGCACGCGCACGTCCTGCCCGCCGTACAGGCGGTAGCCGGCGTCCGTGCGCCGCGCCGGCGGCAGCAGGCCGATCGCTTCGTAGTGGCGGATCATCTTGGCCGTCACGCCGGACGCCTTCGCGGCCTCGCCGATATTCCATTGCGTGTCCATCATCGTTTTCTCCGATCATCCCGGCCAGCATACACCTTCCCACGATGGCAAGGTCAAGCCGCATCCGACGGCCGCGCTTGACTTGCGGCGCCAAGCGGTTAAGCTCGGCGGACCATGAAGCGCACATTCCCGATCGTATCCCTCCTCCTCGGCGCCACGCTGCTGGCGCAGGCGGCGCCGGCGCCCTGGTACCAGTGGCGCAGCAAGGCGGACGGCAAGCTCGCCTGTTCGCAGGTTCCACTCGGCCACGGCTGGGAGAAATTCGACGGTCCCTATCGTGACGCCCGTTGCGAATTCCGGATTCCTGCTAAATAATCGACAATATTGAAGTTCAGCAAAGAACACGAAGGAGCAGTACCGGACCGCGCATTTCCACACGCAGCACCAACGAGGAGACACCGATGTTCACCAATCCCGAGCAATTCGCATCCGCCACCAAGACGCTGTTCGACCTGCAGGTGCAGACCTTCAATGCACTGGCCAGCAAGGCCGTGCAGGGCGTCGAGCAGGTCGTGGCGCTGAACATGGCGACCGCCAAGCAGTCGATGGAGAACACGCTGGCCGCGAGCCGCCAGCTGAGCCAGGCGCCGGACCCGAAGGCGGCCATCGACGCGCTGCAGGCCCGCATGCAGCCGGGCGTCTCGGAAGCGACGGCCTACGGCGAGCAACTGCGCCAGATCGTCTCCGACATCCAGAAGGAATTCCAGCAAGCCGCCGACACCCACCTGGTGGAAGCGAAGAACACGCTGTCGGCGCTGATCTACGACGTCACCCAGAACGTCAAGCCGGGCCAGGAAAACGCCGTCGAGATCATCAAGGCCGCCATCGAGAACGCGTTCCGCGGCTACGAGCAGGTGACGCAATCGACGCGCGACGCGATGAAGCGCGTCGAGGAACAGGTGACCAGGGCCACCGAGCAGCTGGCCAAGGCGGGGCAGGCGGCGGCATCGTCGGCGCAATAAGAACCCGTCTCGCGTCGCCCCGGCGCGGGCCGGGGTCGGGTTTGCCCGTGCCGCCGTCGGGCCGGCAACATGTCGCTCCGGCCGGCGCCGGGGCGACCGCTTCTACGCCGGCGGTTTTTCGCCGACGCCCAGCATCTCTTCGATGTGCGCCACCGCGGCTTCGTCCTTGACCAGGCCGCGCAGCCACACGTGCAGCGGCTGTTCACCCCAGTGCGCGGCCTTGTCGGCCAGGTAGGCCACCGGGCTGTGCGGCTCGGTGCGGCGGAAGAACTCGGCCACCGCGCGTAGCTGGGCCAGGGCCTGGACGCGCGTCTGCAGCGGTCCCGCCGCCATGCCGGCGCCGGCGGCGGGCGCCGGCATGGCGGCCGGTGCCGCAGCCGCCACGGCCGGCGCGCCCGCCGGCGGCGCCGCCAGCGGCTTGAGGAACAGGTGCAGGTCTTCCATCGTCGCGCGCGCCGCGCCGAAGCCGGGCGCCTCGGCGCCCAGGCGGGCGTCGACGCTGCGCTCCAGCCGCGCGATCGCCTCCACGCAGTATTCGCAGTCGCGCATCAGGCCGACGTAGAAGCCGGCCGAACCGCGCCGGCGCGCCGTCTCCAGCCGCGCCAGCGCGTCGCCGCCCTGCGCGCGCGCCGCCTCGATGTCGGCCAGCGCATACGCCTCGTTCCCTTCGGTCAGCGGGATCGCGCGCAGCCACGGGCCGATGCGCGCCGCCACCCAGGCCAGGTTGCCGATGCGCTGCTCGCAGCCGCCGTCCTCGGGCAACGGGTACAGCGATTCCCACCAGCGCTCGCACAGCATGGCGACCAGCATCAGGCTGTCGCCCAGGCCGCGCAGCCCGCCCGTCTTCGCGCCCGCCTCGGCCAGCCAGACGGCCAGCTGCAGGTCCTTGCTGCGCTTTTCGATCAGCTGGGCGCACTGCCTGGCGACGAACTTCCAGTCCGCCTCCTTCAGTTCCGTGACCCAGGCGCCCTGCTCCAGCGACGGATCGTCGGCCTGGCGCGCGCGCGCGATGGCATCGATCTCGCTCGAGAACGCCAGGTCCTCGCCGCAGGGACGGCCGGCGTCGATCGGCGCCAGCAAGGTTTCCAGGTTCAGCATCGCGTCCTCCTCACGCCGGTTCGACGGCGTACTTGATCTTGCCGGCGCGGGTCGCGCCCACCTTGACCCGGCCGATCGCACCGCCGGCCGCCATCTGCGCCAGCACGGCGTCGGCGATCTCGGGCAGCAGCGTGCCGTTCAGGATGGTGTCGACGTTGCGCGCGCCCGCGTCGACCTCGGTGCAGCGCGCCAGCACGGCCGCCACCAGCGCGTCGTCGTACGCGAACACGGCCTGGTGGTTGTCCAGCACGCGCAAGCGGATGCGTTCCAGCTTGAGGCGGATGATGTCGGCCAGCACTGCGTCGTCGATCGGGTAGAACGGCACCACGGCCAGGCGCCCCAAAAAGGCCGGCTTGAAGTGGCGGGCCAGCGCCGGGCGCACCAGTTCGGCCAGCTGTTCCGGCGTCGGGCGCTCGGCCGCCGGCTTGTTCAGGCACGCGCCCATGATCTGGCTCGAGGCCGCGTTCGAGGTCAGGATGATCAGCGTGTTGCGAAAGTCGATCGTGCGGCCCTCGGCATCGTCCAGCACGCCCTTGTCGAACACCTGGAAGAACAGTTCGAGCACGTCCGGGTGGGCCTTTTCCACCTCGTCCAGCAGCACCACGCTGTACGGGTTGCGGCGCACCGCCTCGGTCAGCACGCCGCCCTCGCCATAGCCGACGTAGCCCGGGGGCGAGCCCTTCAGGCCGGACACGCTGTGCGCTTCCTGGTACTCGCTCATGTTGATGGTGACGAGCTTGCGCTCGCCGCCGTACAGCAGGTCGGCCAGCGCCAGCGCCATCTCGGTCTTGCCCACGCCGGAGGTGCCGACGAACAGGAACACGCCCTTGGGCTTGTTCGGGTCTTCCAGGCTGGCGCGCGCCGTGCGCACGCGCTGGGCGACGATGCCGCTGGCGTGGCGCTGGCCCAGGATGCGCTCGTCCAGCAGGCCCTGCAGGTTCATCACGGTGCGCAGCTCGTCCTTGACCATGCGGCCCAGCGGGATGCCGGTCCAGGCGGCGACGACGCCGGCCACCGTGTGGCCGTCGACCTGCACCGGCACCAGCGGCGCCTCGCCCTGCAGCGCGTGCAGCTCGGCGCGCTGGGCCTGCAGCAGGGCGGCGTCCGCGCCCTCCCCGGCACCGGCCTGGCCGCCGGCTTCCAGGCGCGCGCGCGTGGCCTGGATGGCGGCGCACAGGACCTGCTCGGCGTCCCAGCGGCGGCGCAGGTCGTCCTGCAGGCCGGCCGCGGCATCGCGTTCGGCGCGCAGCGTGCCTAGGGCCCGGTCGTGGTCGCCGCCGGCATGGCGCTCGCGCACCAGCGCGCCGATGCGCGCGTCCAGGCGCTCGAGCCGGCGCGTGCAGTCCTCCAGCAGCGCCGGCGTGGCCTTCTGGCCCAGCGCGACCTTGGCGCAGGCGGTATCGAGCACGCCGATCGCCTTGTCCGGCAGTTGCCGTCCGCTGATGTAGCGGTGCGACAGGCGCACGGCCTCGACGATCGCCTCGTCCCAGATGCGCACGCCGAAATGCCGTTCCATCAGCGGCGCCATCGCGCGCAGCATGGCGCAGGCCGTGTCCTCATCGGGCTCCTCGACCTTGATCACCTGGAAGCGCCGCGCCAGCGCCGCATCCTTCTCGAAGTATTTCTTGTACTCGCTCCAGGTGGTCGCGGCGATGGTGCGCAGTTCGCCGCGCGCCAGCGCCGGCTTGAGCAGGTTGGCCGCGTCGTTCTGGCCGGCCGCGCCGCCGGCGCCGATCATCGTGTGCGCCTCGTCGATGAACAGCACGATCGGGTGCGGGCTCTTCTTCACTTCCTCGATGACGTTCTTCAGGCGGTTCTCGAATTCGCCCTTGACGCTGGCGCCGGCCTGCAGCAAACCCATGTCCAGCGTGTGGATCTCGACGCCCGCCAGCACGTCCGGCACGTCGCCCTCGGCGATGCGCAGCGCCAGGCCCTCGACGACGGCGGTCTTGCCGACGCCGGCCTCGCCGGTGAGGATGGGATTGTCCTGGCGCCGCCGCATCAGGATGTCGATGGCCTGGCGGATCTCGGCGTCGCGACCGATCACCGGGTCCAGCTTGCCGTCGCGCGCGCGCTGCGTCAGGCAGGTCGTGTACTGGTCCAGCGCCGGCGTGCGTCCGGGCGCGCACGCCTGCAGCGCGCCGACCGGGTCGCCGCCGTCGTCCGGCACGGGCGCCGCCGGCACGCACGGCGCTTCCACCGAGTCGCGCGTCAGCTGGTCGAAATCGTGCTTGAGGCGGTCGAGCGGAAATGCAGCAAAATGGCGCGAGGCGCGCTGCGCCAGCTGCGCCAGGCCGGGCTCGGTGAGCAGCGCCAGCAGCAGGTGGCCGCTGCGGATGCGGTTCGGCTGCCCGTCGGCCGGCACGCCCAGCGAGGCGATCAGCCAGGCATGCTCGAACAGCACCGGCAGGTGGCGCGAGAACACCGGCGTGCGCGTGCTGCCGCCGGGCAGGCGCTCGACTTCGCGGCGCAGGTCGGTCTCCAGCGCGCCCAGGGCGATGCCGGCCTGGCGCGCGGCCACCACGACGTCGCTGCCGGGCTGTTCCAGCAGCGCCAGGAACAGGTGCTCGAGGTCGACCTCGTACTGGCCGAACCCCACGCAGATGCCGGCGGCGCGCGTGGCGGCGGCGCGCGTGGTGTCGTTCAGCTTGCCGATCAGGGTCTTCAGGTTGACGTCCATCGTGGTTGTCCTTTGGCTGGGGTGGCCGGGTTGGGCCGGGTTGGGCTGGCTGCGGCGCCGGGGATCAGGAGCGCGCCGGGCGCCCGGTCCTGTCGACCTTGTAGTGCAGCGACGACGGCTGCAGCACCGCGTCGAAATCGACCGGCTCGGCGCCGTCGCCGCTGCGCAGCGTCGCGTGGATCACGAAGCGCAGGCGGTTGACGGCGCCCGGCTCCGGTTCGAGGACGGCGCTGACGCCGGCCAGGCGCGGCTCGTGGCGTTCGATCGCCTCCTTGATGCCGGCGCAGATGGCGGCGCGGTCCTCGCTGCCGGACAGGCTGAACGCGGCGAAGTCGGCCAGGCCGTAGTCGAGCACCGAGGCGCGCGCCTGCGGCCAGGCATCCAGGCTGTCCTGCGCCAGGCCGGAGCGGGTGTTCAGCAGCGCCTCGAGGTCGCGCACGATGCTGTCCTTGAGCTGTTCGAGGCTTTGGCGGCCGGCCGGCTCGCCCGCGCGCTCGCCCATCAGTCGCTCGAACAGGCCGGGCAGGTAGGGGGTCACGCGCGGCTCCGCAAAAAAGACCGCGGCGCGAGGCCGCGGCGAACGCGCCATCGCAGGGCGCAGGGGAACGATCCGGAACGCGGCGCGTCAGGCGGTCTTGTTGGTGGCCAGGTCCCAGCCGCCGGAGGTGTTGCCGCCGGCCCCGCCGCCGATCTTCTGCTGGGTGTACTTCCACTTGACCTTGGAGAACTTCAGGCCCACGTCCTCGGTCAGGAAGTTGCCCTCCTCGACCGCCGGCTTGATCGAGCCGATCAGCACGTTCTCGAGCTCGATCTCGAAGTACTTGACGCGTTCGCCCTGGCCGTCGGCGCGCATGAATTCGAGCTTGGCCTTGGGGATCGTCTTGCCCGACGAGCAGGTCTGCAGCAGCACCGGCGAGGACAGGTCGGCCAGCTTGGTGAAGGCGATCTCGGAATGCTCGCAGCGCTCGGCCGTGTGGCCGCCGCCGGTCGACGCGGTGGCCGACTTCGGCTGCAGCACGCCCCAGTTCACGGACTTGCACTCGATCCAGTCCTTGTGCTTGTCGTCGGCAGATTCGCCCTTGATGCCGTCGATTTGCAGGTACACGTCTATTGCCATGTTCTACTCCAGTGTGGGTGAATGAAAGGTTCAGGACTTGGTCGACTGCGGCAGCTCCGCGACCAATCGGAGCGAAACGGACAGCTCGTCGAGCTGGAAATGCGGACGCAGGAACGACACCGCACGGTACACGCCCGGGCGGCCCGGCACCTCGGCCACCTGCACGCTGGCTTCGCGCAGCGGGAACTGCGCCTTCTGTTCCTGGCTGGCGTTGTCGTCCAGCAGGACGTACTGCGTCAGCCAGCGGTTCAGGTAGTCCTCGACGTTGGAGGCGGCGGCGAAGCTGCCGATCTTGTCGCGCATCATGGCCTTCATGTAGTGGGCGATGCGCGACACCGCGAAGATGTACTGCAACTGCGAGGACAGCAGCGCATTGGCGTTGGCGGCGTCGTTGGCGTACTTGCGCGCCTTCTGCGCCGACTGCGCGCCGAAGAACGCCGCGTACGACGTGTTCTTGCAGTGGACCAGCGAGATGAAGCCCAGGTCCGACAGCTCCTTCTCGCGGCGGTCGGTGATCGCCAGCTCGGTCGGGCACTTCAGCGCGACCTCGCCTTCGTCGGTCTTGAACGTGTGCGTGGGCAGGTTCTCGACCAGGCCGCCGCCCTCGACGCCGCGGATCGCCGCGCACCAGCCGTAGTCCTCGAAGGCCTTGGTCAGCCGCGTCGCGAACGCATAGGCGGCGTTGCACCACAGGTATTTGTGGTGGTCGGTGCCGTCGACGTCCTCGACGAAGTTGAAGCCCTCGGTGGCGGTGCCGTCGACCGGGTTGTACGGCAGGCGGCCCAGGAAGCGCGGCAGCGTCAGGCCGACGTAGCGCGCGTCCTCCGATTCGCGGAACGCCTTCCACTTGGCGTATTCGACGGTGTCGAACACCTTGGCCAGGTCGCGCGGCCGGCCCAGGTCGCCGAAGCTCTCGACCCCGAACAGTTCCGGCGCGCTGGACGTGATGAAGGGCGCGTGCGCGGCCGCGGCCACGTGCGACATCTGCTCGAGGAAGTAGACGTCCTCGGGCTGGCGCGACACCTCGAAGTCGCCGATCAGGGTGCCGTAGGGGGCGCCGCCGAAGCTGCCGAATTCTTCCTCGTAGACCTTCTTGAACAGCGTGCTCTGGTCGAATTCCAGCCCCGACTGGAAGTCCTTGACCAGCTCGCGCTTGCTCGCGTTGAGCATGCGGATCTGCAGGTTGGCGCTGGTGGCGCTGTTCTTGACCAGGTAGTGCAGGCCGGTCCAGCTGCGTTCGAGTTTCTGGAACTCGGGCGCATGCATGATCGCCGAGAGCTGCGTCGAGATCATGCGGTCCAGTTCCGCCAGGCGCGCGTCGATCGTCGCCGACAGGTTGGCCGAGACGACCATCGTCCCTTCCATCACCTGGCTGACCAGTTCCGAGATGATGTCGCGGGCGCGCGCATGCTCGCTGCTCGACTTGGCGACGCGGCTCTGCTCGACGATCTGGTCGAGCAGGCCGGTATCGAGTTCGACGGCGTGGGCCTGGCCCGGGGCCGGAGCGGCGACCGGCGCGTCGGCGGCGTTCATTGCTCCTCCTTGCCGGCGACCGGCCTGCGCAGGCTGTCCAGCTTCTCGGTATTGGTCAGCACGTCGTTGAGGATGTCTTCCAGCTTGTCGTTGCCGGCCAGCTTGTTGCGCAGGTCGGCCAGCTTGCTGCGCGCCTCCAGCAAGCCCTGCAGCGGCCCCACCTGCTGCACCACGGCCTCGGGGCGGAAATCGGACATGGCGTGGAACTGCAGGCGCACCCCGAACTCGCCGCCTTCCTCGGACAGGTGGTTCTGCACGCGAAAGCTGGCGACCGGCGCCACGCCGTCCAGCACCTCGTCGAAGTTGTCGGCGTCGACGCTGACGAACTTGCGGTCCTTCAGGCGCTTCCTGGCGGCGTCGGGGTCGCTGCCGAAGTCGCCCAGCACGCCCACCACGAAGGGCAGTTCCTTGTTCTCGATGGCGTCGCCGATCTCGACGTCGTAGGTCATCTGCACGCGCGGGGCGCGCACTTTCTGCAGGCGTTTCTGCACGCTTTCATTCTTGGCCATGGCGGCTCCAGGTCGGGGTTGGCGGGCGGCGCGTCACTTGAGCGCGCCGAACGGGTCGTTCGAGGCGCGCGCCCCGGACGGCGCGGCGATGGCTCGCTTCGCGCCCCCGTCCCGGGTGCGCGCGGGGGCCGCCGGCCGGGTCACGAGTTCGGTCTCGTTCAGGTTCGCGCGCAGCAGCTTGGCCAGTTCCTGGGCCTCGCTGCGCACGTTGCCGGTCAGGTTGTTCTTCTGGCTCAGTTCGGACAGCGCCCTGCTGGTCACGCGCAAGCCGCTGACCGCGACGATGCTGTTGGCCAGCGTGTCGTCCGGATCGCGTTCCAGCGCTTCCAGCGCATTCACGATGGCCTCGCCATAGTTGGCGCCGTCGAAGCGCATCTGCGCCATGCGCACCCACGGCGTCTTTTCGGTCGGGAAGCTGGCCCCGGCCTTCTGCAGGATCGTATAGGCCTTGTCGTTCTGGCCGGCCATCACGGCGGCGTCGGCCTCCGCCATGGCGGCGCCCACCGTCGGCGCGGGTCTGGCGGCGGCGACCGGCGCCGGGCCCGTGCTGGCGCAGGCGGCCAGCAGCGCGCTGCAGGCGATCGTGGCAAGCGGCATCAAGCGTTGGAATGTCATCTGGCTCTCCCGGGTTGAAATCAGACGCCATTATTGGCGGTCCGTTTTCCCAAAGAATTGCGTGGGGTCAACACAGGTTTGGCGGGAAATTGCGCGCGATCGAAAGCGGCGTTGCGCGGACGCAGGAAGCAACGTGCTGCTTGCCGTTAAATCTGCGATGGCTCTTTATTTTCGGCAAGGAAACCATGAACCCGATCAAGCGTTCCCTCCTCCTGGCGAGCGCCTGCCTGTCGCTCGCCGCCTGCGCCGGCGACGGTCCGGGCACGCTGGCCGGCGCGACCCTCGAGGCGGTGGGCCTGCGCAAGCCGGCGCCCCCGGCCGCACTGCCGGACGCGCTGCAGCCGCCGCGCGAGGTCGTCCTGCACCTGCACGCGGCGCCGCGCCTGAACCTGGACGCGCGCGGCCAGCCGCTGGCGCTGCTGGTGCGCGTGTTCAAGCTGCGCCAGCGCGCCGCCTTCGAGCAGGCGCCCTATGCCGCCTTCCTGGCGCCGCAGGCCGAGCGCGAGGCGCTGGGCGCCGACCTGGTGGAAGCGCGCGATGTGATGCTGGTGCCGGGCCAGCGCCTCGACCTGCAGGAAAAGCTGGGGCGCGAGGCTGCCTGGATCGGCGTCGTCGCCCTGTTCCATGCGCCGGCGCCCCAGGGCTGGCGCCTGGCGTTCGCGGCCGAGGACGCGGCGCGGGCCGGCGTCACGATCGGCCTGCATGCCTGTGCGCTGAGCGTCGGCGCGGGCGCGGCGGCGGCCAGTCCGGTCAAGCCGCTGTCGCTTGTGCGGTGTCAATGACTACCCAAAAGTTTCCAGCAAGCTAGAGCGCTGTCGCCGACCGTTACCGCGCACTGCGGTCGCGTGGCGGCCAACCGGAGAGTCCCGTGAACATACCCGCGAAAGTCTTGTGGGGCGAAGGCCTGTTCCTGCGCCCCCAGCATTTCCAGCAGCAGGACCGCTACCACGAGGCGCGCCTGGGGGAGACGGCCAGCGCGCTGCATCCATATTGCTGGGGCGTGCGGCGGCTCGAGATCGATGCCGACGCGCTCAGGGCCGACGTCCTGCGCGTGGTCGAGCTGGCGCTGATCTTCCCCGACGGCGAGATCGTGCGCGCGCCCGGCCCGGACCCGCTGCCGCAGCAGGTGCGGCTGGGCGACCTGCCGCCGGACATGCAGTCGCTCACCTTCCACGCCGCCCTGCCCGCGCTCAAGCTGCATGGCGAGAACTGCGCGGCGCGCGGCGACGCGGCGCCGGCGCAGCTGGTGCGCTACGGCCAGCGCGAGCACGACACCGACGACCTGTTCGGCGAATCCGCGCCGGCGCCGGTCGCCTACCTCACCAAGACCGTGCGCCTGGTGCCGGACCTGGAACCGCTCGACGCCTACGACAGCGTCCCGCTGGTGCGGCTGCACCGCGTGGCGACCGGCGGCTTCGAGATCGACCAGGCGTTCACGCCGCCCAGCCTGTCGATCGACGGCGCGCCCGGCCTGCATGCGCGCCTCGTGCGCCTGATGGAAAAGCTGCTGGCCAAGGTGCATGCGCTGTACGGCCACTACCGCGAGCCGGGCCGCAACGTGATCGCGCTGCGCGGCGGCGACGTCGCCTCGTTCTGGCTGCTGCACACGGTCAGCGCCGGCCACGCCGCGCTGGGCCACTACCTGGCCCACCGGGACCTGCATCCGGAGCGGCTGTTCCAGGACCTGCTGGCGCTGGCCGGCGGCCTGATGACGTTCTCGCGCGGCATCCGGCTGGAAGACCTGCCGGCCTACGCGCACCACGACCCGGGCCCGGCGTTCGCGCGCCTGGACGCGATCCTGCGCGAGCTGCTCGACACCGTGATCTCGTCGAAGTACTTCGCGATCGCGCTGGCGCACGAGCGCCCGTCCTACCACCTCGGCGCGCTCGACTCGGGCAAGATCGACGCGCACACGACCCTGTACCTGGGGGTGGCGGCCGACCTGCCGGCGCTGCAGCTGGTCGAGGTGGTGCCGCTGCGCTTCAAGATCGGGGCGCCCGAGGACGTCGACAAGCTGGTGCTGTCCGCCATGCCCGGCGTGCGCCTGGCGCATGCGCCGCAGGTGCCGGCGGCGCTGCCGGTACGGCCGGACATGGTGTATTTCGTGCTGGAGAACCGCGGCGTCCTGTACGACTGCATGTTGAAAGCCCAGGCGATCTCGATCTACGTGCCGAACGGGATCCGCGACCTCAAACTCGAACTGATAGCGATCGCAGCATGACACCCCACGTCGACCGCCGCGCCCAGGCCGCGGCCACCCCGCCCGCCCCGCCCGCCCTCGTCGACATCATGGTCGACGGCTTCTATGCGCTGTTCCTGCTCAAGAGCGGCTGCGGGCCGCAGGACAAGACCGCGTTCGCCGAGCACATGACGGCCTTCCTCGGCGACGTCGACCGCAACGCCAAGGCCCACGGCATCCCGGCCGAGGACGTGACGGCCGCGAAGTACGCGTTCTGCGCGGCCGTCGACGAGATCATCCTGCGCTCCGGCTACGACATCCGCGACGCCTGGGAAACCCGGCCCCTGCAACTGCGCCTGTTCGGCGACCAGCTCGCCGGCGAACACTTCTTCCAGCGCCTGGAAGACCTGCGCGCCAAGGGCAGCGTGCACCTGCAGGCGCTCGAGGTCTACCACATGTGCCTGCTGCTCGGCTTCGAGGGCCGCTTCGCGCTGGACGGCAAGGACAAGCTGAACTACCTGACGGCGCGCCTGGGCGACGAGATCGCCCGCATGCGCGGCAAGACCCGCGGCTTCGCCCCGCACGCCGAGCGCCCCGACCAGATCGCCCACAAGCTGGGCGGCGACGTGTCGCTGTGGGTGCTGAGCGCCGTGTTCGCCCTCGCCGGCCTGGGCGCCTGGCTGGGCCTGCGCACCGCACTGGCCCACGAAACGACGACCACCCTGGCCGCCTACAACGACCTCGTCAAACTCCCGCCCCGCTCCGCCAACGTGACCATCACCCTCCCCTGATCCCCCTCAAACCGGGGTCAGAGCCGGGGTCAGAGCCCGGTTTTTGGCAATGTCTCTGCGTCAGGGTCAGGGCACGATTTCCGGAAGGGATGTGCTCTGAAGCTATTTTCTCGATGAAAAAAAGCCGCCCGATGCGGCGGCGGGATGCGTCCGGGATCCGGCCGTGACGCCGTTCGGCTTATTGGACGACCTTGAACTCGATGCGGCGGTTGCGGGCGCGGCCTTCCGGAGTGCGGTTGTCGGCCACGGGGCGGTCCGGGCCTTCGCCGGAGACGGCGATCATGTCGGGCGCGACGCCGCGCGCCGCCACGTAGGCCTTGACGGCCTCGGCGCGCGCCTGGCTCAGCGACAGGTTGCCGGCGCGCGATCCGGCATTGTCGGTGTGGCCGATGACCTCGACCTTCTTGTCCTTCAGGCGTAACAGCACGTCGCTCATCTGGTCGAGGATGAGCTTGCCGGAGTCGGCCAGCGTCGCCTTGCCGGATTCGAATTCGATGATGCGGTCGGCCAGCACGCTGTCGAGCATGCCCTGCTCCGACGCTGCCACGCGCAGGCCGTTGTTGACGGTGTAGCCGGCGTCCAGGCCCAGCGCCAGTTCGGATGCGACCTGCTGGCGCTGCGCCTCGCTGGCGACGTCGCCGCGCAGGCTGACGCTGGTGCCGTCGACCTGCAACTGGCCGCGGCTGACGAGCTTCAGGCTCGGGCCGATCAGCCGGGCCACGTGCTCGTTCCAGTCGGGCGGCGTGGTGACGCGCCCGACGGCCAGCTGGTCGACCACGCGCGCGGCGCCGTACAGTGCGCGCAGGCGCGCCAGCAGCGCGGCCTTGGCGGCGTCGTCGCCGACGGTGCCGGAGACGACGATCGGGGCAGGCGCCTGCGCGGGATCGGCCGAAGCGACGGCAGGACCGAGGGCGCTGGCGCAGGCGAGCAGCAGGATCAGGGACTTGGGATTCACGCGGCGGCTCCGATGAAGGTTTTCAGGAACAGTTCGCGCGCCAGGCGCAGCGGCAGCATCGGCTGCTCGAGGTAGCTGGCCAGGGCGCGCACGTCGATGTCGATGCCGAGCTGCTCGTCGATCCAGTCGTTGTCGTCGAGGTGCACCTGGTGCTCCAGCGCCACCAGCGGATCGACCAGCGCATGCAGCGTGCCGGCCGCCTCGCCGCCGAATCCCACCACCAGCGACGGGCGCCCGCGCACCGTGGTCAGGAACAGCGCCAGGTCGAAGCCGCTGCGGCGGATGAAGGGCGTCACCAGCTCGAGCCAGAATGCGGCGGTCGCATGGCACGGGCCGGACGCCGGCGGCAGCGGCAGCACGAGGCTTTTCTGCAGCGCCGCCGGCCGGCTGTGCATCACCGGCTGCAGCAGCAGGCCCAGGCCGAGGATCATGCGGTTGGCCGCCAGCGCGAGGTCGGACGAGAGCTTGCCGACCGTCGCCACGGCCAGGAACTCGGTCAGCGCGGCCTCGTGCTCGCCCAACTCGACCTGGGCGTCGGCCAGCGCGTTCAGGTGCGGCGCCGGATCGACGCTGTCGCGCACGCGCGGCGCCATGCCTTCCAGGTAGCGCCACAACGGCGCGAAGGCCAGCGGGCAGCGCGCCGCGAAGCCGCCCGGATCGGGCACGTCGACGGTACGCATCATCAGGAACGGGAAGCGGCGCCCGGACTGGTCGTGGCTGGCGACCAGGTGGCCGGCCAGCGCGTGGCGCCGGCCGGGGCCGACGAAGGCGAAGCTGACCGGCGCCATGGCGTCGTAGTTCAGCTTCCAGCGCGCATCCGCCGGCAGGCGCGTCATGACCTGGACCAGCCAGTCGTCCAGCATGGCCAGCACCGGATGGTCGTCGGCCAGCTTGACGAAGTCGCCGCGCGCCGGCAGCTTGCCGAAGTAGCCGATGCGGCCGGCGCCGGCGCGGACCGCCGGCCGGTTCATTGCGCCGCTCCGGCTGCCGTGCCGGCGGTCGCCGCCACCGGCGCCGCGGCGCCGACGCCAGCGGCCTGGCGGCCCACGATCGCCTCGGGCAGGCGCAGGCCGTTGAAGCCCCGGCTGGCCTGCGCGTCCGCACCGCTGCCGGCGCTGCTGACGCGCTTCAGGTTGACGGCCACCGCCACGTTGCCGGCGCTCCAGCGCAGCTCGTGGGTGCCCGCGTCGACCCGCTTGTTGGCGGCCGCCTCGATCATCTTCTGCAGTCCGAACTGGCCCGGCACGTTGAACAGCTCGACGGTGCGGCCGTCGAAGGTGACGGCGCTGATCCTGGCCCCGCCCGCGGCCTGCGGCCCCGGGTGCACCATGTTCACCCAGGCCGGCGGCGTGTTCCGGTAGCGCAGCTGCTGGCCGTCGATCTCGATCGTGTACTCGGTGACGCCCGGCGCCGGCAGCGGCAGCAGCTGGAACACGGTCTGCGGCCCGTTGTCGGCGGCGGCGGCGACGCCGTTGGCCGACAGCGGCGCGATCCAGCCGGGAAAGCCGCTGACGGCCTGCGGCGACAGCGTGATGCCGATGTCGGCCCAGGTGCGGCTCGCCAGCACGTCGCCGCGACGCACCACCAGCGGTCCCATGGTCGTGCCGACGAACCTGGCGACGGCGCCCTCGGGACCGAACACTTGGCCGATCTCGGCCGGCGTGGCCTGGATCTGCGAGCCGGGCGCGAACGGGTACTTGGCCATCAGCGAAGTGCGGAACGGCTCGACGACCTGGGCCTGCCAGGTCTTGTTGATCTCGGATTCCGACGGCAGCACGATCATCGCGAAGGTCTGTACCAGGGGGCGCACCAGCAGCGGACGCAGCATCTGCTTCTGGCCATCGCTCATCCCGGTCAGCATCTGCTCGTCGACGTACTTCAGCGCGTCGGCCAGTTCGGAACCGCTGCCCTCCAGCGTCTGCTGCATCAGCTGCTTGGCGCCGGGGCCGGGGTCGCCCTGGTTCTTCAGCGCGTTCAGGCGGCTGCGCAGTTTCGACAGCGCGTCGAGGTAGCCGGTCATCAGCGAGGCGTCGCGCTCCTTGACCCCGACCAGGCGCGCGACGCCAGCGAATTCGCGCCCCACGGGACCGGCCACGGGGATGCCGCCCAGCGGCAGCGGACCGGCGGCATCGGCCAGCTGGCGCGCGCCGGACGGCGCCTGGCGCAGCACCACTTCGCGGAACCAGCCCAGCACGCCGCGCTTGAGCTTGACGGTGTCGACGCGCGCCTGGGCCGGGTCGTCCCAGACGGTCTGCTCGTGCACCGTGCCGAGCACCCGGGCCAGCGGCGACGATTGCGGATCGCCCAGGCGGTTCATCGCCCGCACGCTGGCGTCGAAGCCGTCCAGGTCGGCGATCGTCACGCCCTGCACGAATTTGCTCCATTCGCGCGCATAGTCGAGCTTGTACATCTCGACCAGGGCCTTCTGCACCTGCTCCGGGCTGCCTTCCAGCGTCAGGTCGTCCTTGGCCACGCTCTTGAGCACCCAGTCGCTGCTCTGCAGCTCCTTCGAGGAAGCGTCGCGGATCGCGCCCTGGACGAACTTTTCCCAGGCGTCGCGGGTGAACGCGCCGCTGACGGCATGGCTGCCGACGACGAGCGCCTGGTCCTGCTCGCCGACGATGCGCGCGACCGTCATGGCCGGGAAGCGGGTCGCGGCGCGGGTGCGGATGTCGGCGTACACGCGCTCGCGCGCCGGCGTGCCGCGCACCACGCGGCGCAGGTTCTCGCGCGCGCTGTCGAGCAGGCTCAGCTTCGGCGTGATCTGCGGCCAGGCCGGATCGTCGCCATGCGCCAGCACGAAGGTCAGCAGGCGCTCGGCGCTGCGGATCATCTGCTCCTTCGGCATGGCGCCGCGGTTCGCCTCCAGCCAGCCGCGCCAGTAGCGCGTCAGCTGGTCGTTCAGGTGGCCGGGCTCCGCATGGCTCTTGTCGGCCAACATCAGGTAGGTCTTCAGCGCGTTGTACGCATCGCCGACGTTGGTCGCCGAGATGGCCTGGTAGTCCTGACCGGGCCGGACCGCCGGCGTGGCGCGCGCGTCGGGGTCGAGCTGGGCGGCATTGGCGTTCATCTCGGCGAGCAGGCTTTCCAGCGCGGCGGCCACCGGCAGCACCATCACCTCGCGCACGCCGGCGAAGTATTCGTCGCGCAGCTTGCGCTCCAGCGCCGCGCCCTGGTACAGGCCGAAGGACAGCGCCAGCGGCCGGTCGGTGCGATAGCGTTCCAGCTGGACGATGCGGTCCTGCAGGATTTCCAGTGCCTCCAGGCGCGACTGCAGGTCGGCGCGCCGCGCCTGCAGCTTGCTCACCTTGTCGAGGTCGGCACGGACGTTCGCGACCAGTTGCCGGTTGCCCATGTACGACCAGCTCCAGCCGCCCAGCGCGCAGCCCAGCAGGATGGTGGCCGCGAAGAACACGCCGACCTTCAGGCGCGCCGCCGCCGGGCTGGTGTAGCGCTTGACCAGGTCGCGGTCGGCGAAGATCACCTTGCGGAACAGCTGCAGCAGGAAGTAGCCCGACTGTTCGTCGTTGTGCGCGTCATTGTGCGCGTCGTTGGGCGCTTCGTCGCGCCCCCCGTTGCGTCCCTCGTCGTGCACCTCGCCGCGTCCGTCCTTGCCTCCCGCGCGCGCGCCGGACGGGTGCAGCGCCAGGTCGAAGCGGGCCGCCACGCGGCGCGACGACTGGTTTTCCAGCGCGCCTTCCTGCAGCGCGCTGGTGAAGTAGAAGCCGCGGAACACCGGCTTGAACTGCCAGGTGTTTTCCTCGAACAGCGTGGCCAGGAAGGCGCGCAGCTGCGGCTTGAGCGCTACGAATTCCAGCGGGAACGTGAACACGCCGGGACGCGGCGCGGCGCTGCGGTTGCCGGCCATGCTGGCCAGGCGCATTTCCTTGAGGCCGTCGTACAGCTCGTCGAAGTGACGGTCGAAGAAGCCCAGCACGTCGACCGGCGTGCTGCGCCGGTTGTAGCGCAGCGTGGCGCCCCAGACCCGCTCGCGTTCGCCGCGCTCGCTGTCGTGGAAGAAGTCGGCGAAGCCGGCGATCAGGTCGGCCTTGGTGAAGATCACGTAGACCGGCGCATGCACGCCCAGGTGTTCCGTCAATTCCTGCACCCGCGTGCGCAGGCTCTTGGCCAGCTCGATCGACGCGGCCGGGTCGCCGCCGCCCAGTTCGGCGACACTGACCGCGATCAGGATGCCGTTGATCGGCGCGCGCGGACGGTGCCGGCGCAGCAGGTCGAGGAAGCCGAACCACTCGGCGCGGTCGACGTCGAAGACGGCGTAGCGACCCGCGGTGTCGAGCAGGATGCCGTCGGTGGTGAAGAACCAGTCGCAGTTGCGGGTGCCGCCCACGCCCTGCACGGCCTTGCTGCCCGGGATCGGGAAGGTCAGGCCCGAATGCTTGATGGCGCTGCTCTTGCCGGCTGCCGGGTTGCCGATAATCATATACCAGGGCAATTCATACAGCGCCGCCGCGCCACGCGTCAGGCCCAGCTTGGACGTCTTGATGGTATTGATCGCTTCCAGCATGCCCTTGCGCAGCACGGCCGCCTCGCTGCCGCCCGGCGCCGTGGCGTCGGCCACGCCATCCTTGCCGATGCCGTCCGCCAGCGCCGCGCCGAGGGCGGCCGCGGCGCGGCGCGCGCGCCAGGCGCGCAGCAGGCGCCAGATGCCCCAGCCGGCCAGCCCCAGCAGGCCCGCCAGCAGGATCCAGAGCACGGCATCCTCTGGCGCGTCGGAATCCGTCCACACACATGCCGCCAGGACGGCCAACGCGACGATGCCGGTCACGGCCAGCACGCGCCGGTCGGTGAGAAACTGCCAGAGTCGGGCCATAATCGTTCGCTCGATGATGTGATTACCGTCGGCAAGTCTGGCATTATTTCCTCACCGAAAATTTGAGATGAGACAAGCACGGCCATGGCACGCTTGCGCGTGCCCGGGCGTCAGCGCCGCATCACGCCGCGCAGGCGCAGCTCGGCATGGCCGAAATCCATCATGGTCCAGCGCCCGCCCCAGGTGAGGCCCAGCGACTCGGCCACCTCGCCGTACAGCTGGTAGCCGCGCATCGCCCACGGGTCCTTTTCGGAAATCACCAGCCTGCCATCGCGCCAGAACGCGCAGTCGGCCGCCAGGCCGTACTGGTGCCAGCTCTGGAAGGCGCGCGCGTTCGTCACCTGCGATCCCATGCGCGCCAGCAGGTCCTGGCGCGCCGGACTGCGGTAGCCCTCCAGCAGCGCCATCTCGTAGCCGTGCCGTTCCTTCATGATGCGAAACAGGAGCAACAGGCGCTGGCTGAAGTCCGGATGCAGCAGGCCCCAGTTGCGCGACGCGTCCACCAGCATCGGCCGCACCAGCTCCACCTCGCGCGTGGTGAAGGCCAGCGGCGGCAACGCCGCCGGCGGCACCAGGCGCTCGCCCTGGAGCAGCGCGGCCACCTGCGGGTCGACGACGGCATCGCGCGGCACCTCGCCGGGCAGCATGTCGGGACGGCGCATCAGCAGGGCCAGCAGCGAGGGGACCAGTACCAGCGGTACGCCGATCGCGCACAGGACGCGGTGGCGCCGCAGCGCCAAGCGCACGTCGCGCAGGCGCAGGCGTGCGCCGGACCAGCCGGCCTGCACCGTGGCCCCGCCGGCACGGCCCCAGCCGCCGGCCCGCCACAGCAGGCGCCGCTGCAGCATGCCCAGGCATTGCAGCAGGGCGGCGCGTCCGGCCGGGAACGCGGCCAGCCAGATCAGGCCGCACGCGACGCAAAAGTAGAGGAATGCGAGGAAGATCAGCATCGGCTTCTCCGAATTGTTTCTAATTGGAACTTAACTTCCAAATCTTAGGAGTACCGCCGTGCGCCCTACAGACGAAAATCAAGCCGGCTCCAAGCGCCCCAACCTGATGTCGTCCTCGCGCCGCGCGAACGGCGAGATCAATATCCTGGCGATGCTAGACGGCCGCTCCGGCCGGCCGTTGTCCAGGCGCGGCCGTGCCCTGCCGGCGGCGCTGTGGTACGCGTCGGCGCTGCTCGTGGCCTGCGCGCTGGTCGGCACGCTGGCCTGGCTGGCGCACGACGGCGCGGCCGCCCGCTACCCGGGCGACGACGCCGCGCACGCCGGTGGGCCGCACACCGGTGGCCCGCACGCCGGTGACCCGCACGCCGCTGCCGGCGCGACGGACGGCGCGACGGACGGCGCGGTGGACGCCCGCACGGGCCGGCCCGCTGCCGCCCCTGCGACGGCGGCAGCGGGCGCGCCGGCGGACACGTCGCTGGAGGCATCGCTCGCCGCCGCCACGCAGGCACTGGCCGCGGATGCCGCCCGCATCGACGCCGCTGCCGGCCACGGCAACACCGAGGACGCGACCGACGACCGGCCCGCCGCCGGCCACAACCGGCCGGCAGCCATGGCCATGCCGTCCGCCATGCACGCCACCACGCCGCCGACCGCGCCGCCGACCGCGCCGCCGACCGTACCCGCCGCGCCGGCCCCCGTCCCCGGTCTCGTCCCCGCGTCCCCGCCTCCCCCGCAGCACGCCGGCCGGGCCACCGTCATCGACCTGGCGCCACCGCAGGACAGGCTGGCCGCCACGCCGGGCCTGCCACCGGTGCCACCGATGCCACCGGTGCCGTCCGGGTCGTCCATGCCGCGCCAGGTCTCCGCCGCCTCTGCCGCCGCCCCCGGCCGCGACGGCTTCCACCCGCCGCCCCCGGGCATGCCGGGCGCAGCCGGCCCGGGCGCTCTGGTGGGAGGGGCGCGCGGCGCGATGGGACGCACCCCGGCCACGCACCGCCCCGCCCAGCCACCCATGGCGCGCAGCGGCGTGCCGGCGCGCCCGCGCCGTCCGGTCGCCACCGCCACCCCGGCGCCCGCCGTCGACGGCGACGTCGCCTTGATCACGGCCATCATCCAGCACACGAACCGGGCCGGCGGGCAGGACAGCCAGGAAGCGGGTGGCGCGGCCTGCGCCGAACGCTCCTGCGGGCCGAGGATGCCGGACCGTCCCTGAACCCGGGCCACCGGTTGCCGCGACGACAAGCACGACGCCGCCGGCACCGCTGCCTCGCGCGCATCGGTGCCCAAAAAGCCACGCCGGCCGCCCTGCGGCGGCAAAAGCATTGGTCCCGGCCGTGCACACCGCTATACTGTACAAAAATACAGTTGGCGATGGTTTGGCGATGATCAGGGTTCTGGAAAACGAGTTTTATTACCTGGATAACTTCCAGCGCGTGCTGGACTGGATCGCCGAACGCTACGCCGACCTGCTCGTCGACGAAGAGCACGCCTTCATCGCGGCCTTCCCGGCGCTGCCGCGGGCGGCGCGCGCCCTGTTCGTGCGCCTGGTGATGCGCAAGGGCACGCTGTTCCGTGCCAGCAAGCTCAACTACGCCGAGATCGGCTGCCCGGTCGAGGCCGCCCGCGCGCTGCTGCCCAGCGGCTGGATCGAGCTCGATCCGGGCGTCGACCTCGACGAACTGTTCGACCTGCTGGTCAAGCCGGAGCTGGTGGCGGCGTTCGCCCTGACCGGCCCCCTCAAGACCGCGCGCAAGCCCGAGCAGCGCGAAGCGCTGCGCGCCGATCCCGCGCATGCCGGGACGCATCCGTTCTCGCACTGGATGCGCCATGACCAGGGCGGCGACGTCGCCCTGCGCCTCCTGGTGCAGCCGCTGTGCGATCGCCTGCGCCTGCTCTTCTTCGGCAACCTGAGCCAGGACTGGACCGAGTTCGTGCTGTCCGACCTCGGCCTGTTCCGCTACGAGCGCGTCGAGTTCTCGCCGGCCTCGCGCGGCTTTCGCACCCGTGCCGACATCGAGCACTACCTGCGCCTGCACGCCTGCAAGGAACGCTACTACGCCGGCGAGCCGGCGGCGGCGATCCTGCCCGACCTGCTGGCCGCGGTGCCGGCCGGCGGCTTCGACAATCCCTGGCTGGACAGCCGGCGCGAGCGCCTGATGTTCCAGCTCGGCCAGTTGTTCGAAAAGGACAAGGACTGGGAGCGCGCCCATGCCACGTATGCCGGCTGCCGCTATCCCGGCGCGCGCGGCCGCGCGATCCGCGTGCTCGAAAAGCACGAGCGCTTCGACCTCGCCCACGCGCTGTTCGAGGCCGCCAGCGCCGCGCCGGAAAGCGAGGCCGAGCGCCAGCACCTGCGACGCATCGGCCCGCGCCTGGCGCGCAAGCTCGGCCATCCCAAGTGGCCGGCGCGACGCGCCACGCCCGTCGACCGCCTCGACCTGGTGCTGCCGCCACATACGGGACTGCGCGTCGAGGGTGTCGTGCTGGAACACCTGCGGCGCGACGAGGCGCCCGTGTTCTATGTCGAGAACGCGCTGGCGAACACGCTGTTCGGCCTGCTGTGCTGGCCCGCCGTATTCGCGGCGATCCCCGGCGCCTTCTTCCACCCCTTCCATCGCGGCCCCGCCGACCTGTACAGCGCCGACTTCCATGCGCGCCGCCGCGCCGAATTCGACGCCTGCCTGGCCCTGCTGGACGACGGCGGCTACCGCGCCGCCATCCTCGCGACGCACGCGGAAAAGGCCGGCCTGCAGTCGCCCTTCGTGTCCTGGGACTGGCTGGAACGCGACGTCATCGAACTGGCGCTCGACTGCATCCCGGCCGCGCACCTGCGGCTGTGGTTCGAGCGCATCCTGGAGGACGTGCGCGACAACCGCACCGGCTTTCCCGACCTGGTGCAGTTCTGGCCGCGGGAAAAGCGCTACTGCATGATCGAGGTGAAGGGGCCCGGCGACCGCCTGCAGGACAACCAGCTGCGCTGGATCGACTATTGCGCCCGGCACGGCATGCCCGTCACCGTCTGCTACCTGCAATGGGCGCAGGAAGCGGCATGAGCGAGGCCGGCGCCGTGGCGGCGGTCCGTCGCTACACCGTGGCCGTGCGCGCCCTGTGCGAGTTCACGGCCAAGCAGGGCGACCTCGACCTGCGTTTCACGCCCTCGCCCACCGCGCAGGAAGGCATCCAGGGCCATGCGATCGTGGCCGCGCGGCGCGGCGACGACTACCGCAGCGAAGTGGCGCTCGAGGGCGAACACGGCCCCCTGCGCGTGCGCGGCCGCGCCGACGGCTACGACCCGCGGCGCAACCTGCTGGAAGAGGTCAAGACCTACCGCGGCCAGCTGGCCAGCATCCCCGCCAACCACCGCCACCTGCACTGGGCGCAGCTGCGCACCTACGGCCACCTGCTGTGCGAGCAGCTCGACCTGGAGACGGTCAACCTGGCCCTGGTCTACTTCGACATCGGCAGCCAGCGCGAGACGGCATTCGAGGAGACGCGCACGCGCGCCGAGCTGGCCACACTGTTCGCCGACCGGTGCGGCCGCTTCGTCGACTGGGCCGAGCAGGAACTGGCGCACCGGGCCGCGCGTGACGCGGCGCTGGCCGCGCTGCGCTTTCCGCACGCCGGCTTCCGCCCGGGCCAGCGCCAGCTCGCCGAGGCGGTGTTCCGCGCCAATGCCGGCAAGCGCTGCCTGCTGGCGCAGGCGCCGACCGGCATCGGCAAGACCGTCGGCACGCTGTTCCCGGCGCTGAAGGCGGCGCCCGCCCAGGGCCTCGACAAGCTGCTGTTCCTGGCCGCGAAGACGCCGGGACGGCAACTGGCGCTGGACGCCGCCGCCACCATCAAGTCCGCGCCAGGAGCGGACACGGCGCTCCCCTTGCGCGTGCTGGAACTGGCGGCGCGCGACAAGGCCTGCGAGCATCCCGACAAGGCCTGCCGCGGCGACGCCTGCCCGCTGGCGCAGGGCTTCTACGACCGCCTGCCCGCCGCGCGCGCGGCCTGCCTGGACGCGCCCCTGCTCGACCGCGCCACCCTGCGCGCGACCGGCCTGGCGCACGGCGTCTGCCCCTACTACCTGGGCAGCGAGATGGTGCGCTGGGCCGACGTCGTGGTCGGCGACTACAATTACTGGTTCGACGGCGGCGCCATGCTGTACAACCTGGCGCAGGCCGACGGCTGGCGCGTCAGCGTGCTGGCCGACGAGGCCCACAACCTGGTGGCACGGGCACGCGGCATGTATGGCGCCGAGCTGCAGCGCGGGGCCCAGAGAGCGGCGCTGCAGGCAGCGCGCGCGGTCGCGCCGGCCGCGGTCGCCAAGGCGCTGGAAAAGCTGGGCCGCGCCTGGACCGCGGCCGGCAAGGACGCGCCCCTGCCCTACCAGGTGCTGGACAAGCCGCCGGCGAAGTTCGTCGACGCGCTGGCCTCCACGGTGAGCGCCATCAGCGAGCACCTGGCCGACAGCGCCGTCCCGCTCGACCCGGCGCTGCGCGACTTTTATTTCGACGCCATGCAGTTCGCGCGCCTGGCCGAATCCTTCGGTCCGCATTCGCTGTTCGACCTGACCCGCGCGGATGCCCGCGATACCGTGCTGTGCATCCGCAACGTGGTGCCCGCGCCCTTCCTCGGCCCGCGCTTCGCGTTCGCCCATTCGACCACGCTGTTCTCGGCCACGCTCAGTCCCTGGCATTATTTCGCCGACCTGCTGGGCATGCCGGAGCACACCGCCTGGATCGACGTCGAATCGCCGTTTCGCGCCAGCCAGCTCGACGTGCGCGTGGCCGGCGCCGTCTCCACGCGCTATCGCGAACGCGGCGCCTCGCTCGCGCCGATCGCCGCGATCATGGCGCGCCAGTACCGCGAGCGGCCGGGCAACTACCTCGCCTTCTTCTCCAGTTTCGACTACCTGGCGCAGGCGCTCGAACGCCTCGAGCGCGAGCATCCGGACATCCCGACCTGGCGCCAGGCGCGCCGCATGAGCGAGCCGGAACGGGCGGACTTCCTGGCGCGCTTCGTGGCGGAGGGCCGCGGCATCGGCTTCGCCGTGCTGGGCGGCTCCTTCGGCGAAGGCGTCGACCTGCCGGGCGACCGCCTGATCGGCGCCTTCGTGGCGACGCTCGGCCTGCCGCAGGTCAATCCGGTCAACGAGCAGCTGCGCCGGCGCATGGACGAGATGTTCGGCGCCGGCTACGACTACACCTACCTGTACCCGGGCATGCAGAAGGTGGTGCAGGCGGCCGGCCGCGTGATCCGCACCGAGCAGGACCGCGGCACCGTCTGGCTGATCGACGACCGCTTCGCGCGCGCCGAGGTGCGCGCGCTGCTGCCGGCGTGGTGGCAGGTGGATGCCGGTGGCGGGGCGGGGCGGGACGGACCGGCGCCATAGCGCCGCGCGATCCTGCATGCTGCCCGCCGGCCCGCCCCTAGCGCATCGCCTCCCTGAGCTTCTGGTAGCCGCTGCGGCTGATCGGCACGCGCGCGCCGCTCGCCAGCAGCGCGCAGTGGCCATCCTTGCCGGTCGGCTCGATGCGCGCGATGGCGCCCAGGTTGACGATGTAGGAACGGTGCACGCGCAGGAAGGCGGACGGATCGAGCTGCGCCTCCAGCTCGGCCAGTCGCTGGCTCTTGAGCCAGCGCCGCCCGCCGGCGCAGACGGCGATGTAGTCGTCCTCGGCCTCGATGTAGTCGACCTGCGCCACCGGCACCACCTGCACGCGCGCGCCGTCGCGGATCAGGATGCGCTCCAGCGGCACGTGGCGCGCGCGCGCCTCGGCCGCCACCGCCGCCAGCGCCTGTCCCTCCTGCGCCTGTCCCTGCTGCGCCGGGGGCGCCTGCAAGCGCGCGCGCGCATGCGCCAGCGCCTGCTCCAGCCGCGCGCGCGAGAACGGCTTGAGCAGGTAGTCGAGCGCATGCACCTCGAAGGCGCGCAGGGCGAACTGGTCGTAGGCGGTGACGAACACGTAATGGGCGCCCGCGCCCGCCAGCTCGACCACTTCGAAGCCGTCCAGCCTGGGCATCTGGATGTCGAGGAACACCAGGTCGGGGCGCAGCTCGGCGATCGCCTTCACGGCCTCGAAGCCGTTGGCGCATTCGCCCACGATCTCCACGCCGGCCTGCGCAGCCAGGTATTCGCGCAGCACCGCGCGCGCCAGGTGTTCGTCGTCCACGATCAGCACACGCATTCAATCCCCCGTTGTCTCGTCGTCGTCCGCGGTTTCGGCGGGCAGCGCCAGCTCGACCCGGAAGCGCGCACCGTCCCTCGACCAGTGCGCGCTGGCGCGGTGGCCGTAGGCGGCGGCCAGGCGCTGGCGCACGTTTTCCAGGCCCATCCCGGCCCCTTTCGAACGCGGCGCGAACGCGCCGTCCTGCGCATCGACGTCGTTGTCGACGCGGATGCGCAGGATCGAGCCGGCCCGTTCGGCCTCGATGCGCAGCAGGCCCGGCCCGGTCATCTGCCCGATGCCGTGCTTGATCGCGTTCTCGGCCAGCGGCTGCAGCAGCATCGGCGGCAACAGGCACGCTTGCGCGCCGGGCCCGATCTCGGCCTCGAAGCGCAGCCGCTCGCCGAAACGCACCTGCTCGATCGCCAGGAAGTGTCGCACCAGCTGCAATTCCCTGTCCAGCGCGACCTTGCGGTCGGCATGCAGGCCCAGGCTGAGGCGGAAGAAATCGGCCAGCTGCAGCGTCATCGCGCGCGCGCCGGCCGGATCGATCGCGGTCAGCGCGCTGACCGAATTGAGGCTGTTGAACAGGAAGTGCGGATCGACCTGGGTGCGCAGCATGCGCAGCTCGGCGTCGCGCGCGGCCAGCATGATCTGCAGGCGGTCGGTCTCGAGCCGGCGCACGCGCTCGGACTCGATCAGCAGGTAGTTCACTGCGGCCGCCAGGCCGTACAGCAGGACGCCCAAGCCGAACATCGATGCCGCCAGCGGCGCCGTCATGGGCAGGCCGCCGTCCGGGTGCCCGGCGAAGGCGCCGAGCAGGCCGTTCCAGGCCGCGCCGATCACGCACCACAGCAGCGCCGCGCAAGCCGCCGTGACGGTCATGCCGGCGCCGATCGCCAGCGGATGCTTCTGCCCCAGCGGATAGGCGCGGCACACGTAGTAGGCCGAGTAGCCGGTCGCCACCGCGTACAGCAGCACCAGCGGCACCGCGAACGCGACCGCCGTGCCCCAGCCGGCGCCGCCGGCCGCCAGCATCGCCGCCAGCAGCAGGCCGAGCATGGCCCAGGCGAGCAGGTACAGCAGCGCGCTGCGCCAGCCGGCGAAGACGCCGTGCATCAGTTTACGCCCGTCGCCGCGGCGCGCAGGCGCCGCCGCGGGCGGCAGCAGGCAGGGCGCATCAGTTGCGCACTTCCACGCCGCCCATCACCGCGTAGCCGCGGATCACCAGGCGCTTGCTGCCGTCCGGCGGCGTCGCCGTCTTTTCCGAAAAGCCGCCCATCACCGGCGTGCCGTTCAGGATGACGGTCCAGTCGGGCGGCACCTTGATGTTGATGCCGCCCCAGATCGTGAACACATTGATCACGGCTTCCTTGACGATGGAGGCGTCGCGCAGGTCGAGCATGCAGCCGCCCATGATGGCGGTGATCTCGCCGCCGCGGAAGTCGCGCGTGACCAGGCGCCGCTCGAAGCCGCCCAGCACGGCGACGATGTCGACCAGGTCGTCGGCGCCGTCGGCACCGTCGTCCGCCTGCAGCCCCGCCGCCCCGCCCTTGTCGAGCGCGACGCGGCGCACGCGTCCCGGGCCGACCGAGCGATACAGCACCAGGCCGCCGAGGGCGATCATCACCAGCGGCCACAGCGTGCCCCAGCTGACGTAGAGGATGCCGAGGCGGCTCAGGATCATCAGCACGCCCAGGCCGATCAGCACCGAGCCGACGTAGCCGCTGCTGCGCGGCCCGTTGCCGCTCATGCCGGTCAGGGAAACCGCGCCGGCGACGATGAAGGCCAGCGGCCAGAACCCCACCGCGTGGCGGAAGTCGAGGATGTCGAGGTTATCGAGCAGGAACAGGACGCCCATGCCGATGACCAGCAGGCCCAGGACGACCTGGCTGGAAGCGCGGCTGCAATCATTCGCCATGGCGGTTGCCTCCCCGGAAGCGGCGTTCGGCGATCGGCCGGATGGCCATCGTGACGCCCGAGATGATGATGAACAGGGGCCAGCTGTTGCGGAAGGTCAGGCCCCACAAGCCTTCGAACACGGCGAACAGCCACAGGCCGATGAAGACGGTCCACAGGCCGCTGGAAAATTCGCGCGCGTTCGGGTAGCCGATGGTCTGGTTGATGCCGATGACGACCAGCAGCAGCGGCGCGTAGTGCCACAGCGTGCGGATCTCGAACATGCCCATCTGGTCGAGCAGGAATGCCACGCCCAGTCCGACCAGCATCAGGCCCCACAGCACCTGGCGCCTGAGGTGGTATGACGCTTCGCTTTTCATGTGTCCTCCATGTCGTTTGTCCATGGCGGCAACGATACGTCAGGGAGGCGGCGGGGAACAGCGCTTTTCGGCGAATGGCGGCGCGGGGCCGGCGAACGGCGGCGCGATCGGCGAACGGCGTGGCCGGCTGCATGGCTGCCTGCATGGCCGGCGGGATGGCGGGCTGGATGGCCGACTGCGCGGCGAGGACGGACGCAAAAAAGCCCGCCGCGTTGCCGGGGCGGGCCCGCGATAACCGGGACGATCCGGACCGGGACGATCCGGATCAGGCAGCCGGTGCGGCCGGTGCCGGCCGGCCTTTCTGCTGGTTGCGATAGCGGGCGCGGGCTTCGGCCTGCTTGACGGCCTCGCGCGCGATATTGGTCTTGCGGATCTCCGCGCGTTCCTTCTTGCCGCGATGCTGGGCGACGTTCTTGCTGCCGATCTTGTCGGTCATGGTGCTCTCCTGTTGCGTGATGGCTGTTGCGTGATGACGGTTGCAGGCGCCTGGTGGGGCGCGGCGCCGGCGGGCGGTTCAGGAGCGCGAGGCGCCCAACTTGTCATCCGCCGACGGCATCAGCATGCCCCAGCCGAGCTGGCGCCGGATTTCTTCCGGCGTCGGCGGCGGGTTGCTGTCCCGCGTGCGCCGTTCGAGATACTCGCGCACGAGGTGCTTCGGTGGATGACTCGTCGTTGTCGTTGACATGGGCAACCTCCGCTTCCGATTGGGCCGGCGCGCATGTGCGCGCCGGCGCGGGAATCTGGTGCCGATCCTCGAGGCGACCGGCTGACCTGTCGAGGTGGTTGGCGCCTGCGGAAGATCGCTGGGGCCTCACTCGACGACTCCATCGTAAGGGCGCACGCATGACCCGACCGTTAGGTGGCGCACACTGGATCGCGGCGCGGGATGCAGTCCTACAAGGACGGCGCCGGAACGAAAAAAAGGGAGCCGAAGCTCCCTTTCGCAGTCCTGCGCGGCGCGTCAGAACTTGTACTTCAGGTTGACGTAGAACTGGCGGCCGCTCACGTCCAGCTTCTGCTGTTCTTCCTCGCTGTAGCGGTAGTAGGCGCGCTTGACGTTGGTGAGGTTGGTCGCGTCGAAGGTCAGCGTCAGTGCCGGCGTGAAGTTGTAGCTGGCGTTGAAGGCCAGCGTCGTCACCGGTGCGGCCATGGTCGGCGCGCTCGGCATCAGCACGCCGTTGATGGTCGACAGGCCCTGGCTGTTCGCCGTCGGCGCCGGCGCCGTGGTGCTGTTCACGTATTCGCTGCGGTAGTTCGCCACCAGGCGCAGCGAGACCTTGTCGTTCTCGTAGTAGCCGCCCAGGTTGGCGGTCCAGTCGGAGGCGCCGACCATCGGACGGCCGTCGTCGACCTTCGTCTTGGCGCGGCCGACGTTGCTGGTGATGCCGAAGCCGGTGCTGCCGATCGGCTGCTCGTACTGCACTTCCAGCCCGCTGATGCGCGCGCCCTGCTGCGACGAGGTGTTGACCGCATAGGTGCGCAGCGACTGCGAGGTCGAGTCCCACAGGTCGATCGTGGTGCCGCCGCTGGAACCGGTCTTGGCATAGCCGTCGATGCGCGAATGGAAGGCGTTGACCGCCACCAGCGAACGCGTCGCGAAGTACCACGCCCACGACAGGTCCAGGTTGTCCGCGGTGAGCGGCTTCAGGTCCGGGTTCGGGCCCGTCACGCGGCAGCCCTGCGCATCGCAGGTCGGGGTCCCGAAGCCGGCGCCCACGATGTTGTAGTTCTGGCGGCCGATCGTGCGGCTGGCGCCGAAGCGCAGCAGCATGTCCTTGTCGATCTCGTAGCGCACGTTCAGGCTCGGGAGCCAGTTGTTGAAGCGCTTGTCGCTCTTGGTGAAGTAGTACATGTTGCCGGCGCGCGGGTTGAACGGCGTGGCGGCCTGGTCGTCGTAGTACGGCTGCAGGTCGCCGGCCGTGCTGATCGCGCCCGGATAGGCCGCGCACGGGATCGCCGGCTGGTTCGGCGCCGCGCGCACGCAGGCCCCGGCCGGGATCGGCGTCGGGATGTCGGCGTTCACGCGGGTCTGCACGAAGCGCAGGCCGAGGTTGCCGGACCACTTGTCGTGCTCGAAGTTGGCCTGCGCATAGGCCGAGCTCTGGCGCTCGCGCACGTGCAGCTCGGAGGCGATGCGGCGCTCGAAGTCGTCGCTGGTTTCCTTGGTGTTGGCGGCGAAGTAATCCTTCAGCATCTCCGGCGTGAAGGTGACGCCGGTATTGTCCCAGCCGGCCGGGCCGCCCAGGTCGGAACCGAAGTCGGACGGCCACGGAATCGTGCTGCCCGGCGCCGTGCCCAGGCCGAGGGTGCGGTAGGCCGGATAGCGGCGCTCGCTGTCGCGGCGGTGGTCGGCGAAGCGCACGCCGCTCTCGATCGACTGGAACCAGCCGAGGCCTTCGCCGTGGCCGAGGCGGTACTCGGCGTCGAGCTGGGCGCTCTTTTCCTTGTCGACCGACTTCAGGCCGGAGATGGTGCGCGCGACCAGCTGGTCGGTGGTGCCCTGGGTGCCGTAGTACTTGACGAAGGGCGCGTCGTCGACGCTGCCCAGCGAGTACGACACGCCGGTGCCGAAACGGGCATAGGTCAGGCCCTGGTCGGCATCGGTCTTGCCGGTGCCGCGCGTGGTCGACAGCAGCGTCTTGAGCTTCAGGTCCTGGTTGACGCGCCAGGTGGCGTCCAGGTCGAGGAAGCCGCTGGTGGCGCTGGCGCCGTCGCGGTAGAAGCCTTCCGAGTTGCCGATGTACTGCGGCGTGGTCCCGTCCGGGAACACGATGTCGGCGCTTTTCAGCACGCGCAGCGTGTCGCCGTACATGGTGGTCTCGTTGACGATCACCGGGTTGCGGATGGAGGCGTACACCTGCTGGCCGTTCGAATTGGTGTTCGGCGCCGTGGCGCCGGTGGCGCCGTCGGCCAGCGAGGCCTTGCCCAGCAACATGCTGTAGATGGCGCCGGCCTTCAGGCGGCCGTAGTTGTTGGTGTTCATCTTGGCATGGAAGCCGGTCATGCTGACGTCGATGTCCTGGTTCGGCTTGAACTGCAGCGAGACCATGCCGCCCTTGCGGTCGCGCACGCCCTCGACGAATTCCGTGCTCATCGAACCCGGCATGCGCACGCCGTTCAGGTCCGAGGCCTTCAGGCCGGTGCCGGCCAGCGAGGCGTCGGTGATGCCCTTCATGGTCGACGTGTTGATCACGTCCCAGCCGCTGCTGGTGCCATAGGCCAGGCGCGACACCGAGTCGCGGCGGATGTAGCGCTTGTTGGCGAAGCCCTGCACGAAGAAGCCGAAGGTGTTGGCGTCGTTCTTCCAGTTGACCAGGGCGTCGAAGTCGGGCGCCGTCTTGCCCGGCAGCGTGACGTAGGACGCGCCGACGCTGGCCACGCCGGAGATCTTCTCCTTGGCCGCCAGCGGCTTGCGCGTGGTGACGTTGATGGTGCCGGCCAGGCCGCCGTCGACCACGCTGGCGAGCGAGGTCTTGTAGACCTGGGCCTGGTTCAGCACCGACGAGGGCAGCAGCGACAGGCTGGTCGAACGGCTGGCCGAGGCCTGGTCGCCGACGTACCAGTCGGCGCCGGCGATCGCATGGCCGTTGAACAGGATCATGGTCATGTCGGGATTGGTGCCGCGCAGCGCCACCTTCTCCGCTTCGTCGTAGTCGGTGCGCACCGCCACGCCGGCCAGGCGCTGCAGCGAATCGGCCAGGTTCTTGTCCGGCATCTTGCCGACGTCCTCGGCCGTGATCACCTCGACGTTCGCCGCCGAGTTCTTCTTCACGTTCAACGACTTGGCCATCGAGGCGCGGATACCGGTCACCTCGACGGTCTGGACCGACGCGCTGCCGGCGTCGCTTTGGGCCTGGGCCGGGACGGATGCGACGCCCAGCATCGCCATCGAGACGGCCAGCGCCAGCGGCTTCTGTTTCAACATGCTCACTCTCCTGAACTTTTATAGTCTGTACGGGCAGGTGTCTCCCTGCCGCAGATACAGTATTGACGACTGTCAAGGTAAAGGACAATGATTAGTGTTGAAGAATCCATAACCGAAAGGAATGCGTCGCGCATCGACAACGGCCGGTTATACCCGCATGAAGAATTTTCATTTTGAAAATGCAGCACGGGCAAGGTAGCGTAGCCCGTCATACCACGATTCCAGGAGACCCCGCCATGCATGCCGCCGGCCTGCGCCTTTCCATCCTGCCAGCCGCCCTGTCGGCGGCGCTGCTCCTCGCCGGCTGTGCCGGCACCGCCACCCGCCCCGCGCCCGCCGCCGCGCCGGCCCCGGTACCGATCGAGACCATCCTGCAGAAGCAGGTCTACCAGATGACCCCGGTCGAAGCCGGCCGCTACGTGAGCTGGGTGCACACGGCCGAACCCGACCTGCGCAAGCGCATCGCGGCGATCGGCCGCAAGAACATCGGCCAGCCCTACCGCCTCAACCTGCTGGGCGAGTTCCCGTACCAGGTGCACGACGACCTGCCGCTGTTCAGCCTCGACCACAGCGACTGCGTGGTGTTCGCCGAGCACACGTATGCGATGGCGCTGTCGCAGTCCTGGGAGGAGTTCTTCTGGATGCTGCAGCGCATCCGCTACCGCGACGGCGTGATCGGCGTGGCCACCCGCAACCACTACACGGAGATGGACTGGAACGTCGCCAACCGCTGGCTGGTCACCGACGTCAGCGCCGAGCTGGCCGGCCCGGCCGGCCCCACCTACGCGATGACGATCGACCGCACGCGCTTCCTGCGCACGCGCCACCATACGGCGGCCGACATCCCGGTCGAATCGAGCCGCCAGGCCTACGTGCCGAAGGAACAGGTGGCCGCGATCGCCGGCCAGCTGCGCGAAGGCGACTTCGTCAACGTGATCTCGACGCGCGACGGCGAGTACTGGGCCTCGCACGTCGGCCTGGTGGTGCTCGGGCCGGACGGCCAGCGCCACTTCCTGCATTCGTCCGAGCCGCAGGTGCGCGAGGAAACGTTCGAGTCCTTCATCGCCCGCGCCGCCGCGCGCGAGGAACGCAATCGCCTGGAAGGCAAGAACGGCCAGAAGCTGGCCGGCTTCAAGTTCCTGCGCCTGAACGACGACATCGTGGTGCCGCCGATGGCCCCGCAACCGCGCCCCGGCCGTCCGGCCGGCGCCTGACGCCCCCCGCGCCGCGGCACCGCGGCGCACCTCCCCCTCCTCGCGCCATTCCCGCGCCCGCGCCGCGGGCGGGAATGGCCGCGCCCCATTATCCCGGCAATTTCTTTATTACTTGGAATTTAATTCCAATTCTCAATTTCCTTATTTCACCGAATTGAAGCTCGCGATTAATTCCGTTCCCGCGGTTGAGAATGGTCAAACCCATGTTTCATACCCGCCGAGATAATAAACTTACTCAGCAATATTCAATCTAAACAGCGCCATCTTTCGCCCCTTGTTTCAGCGGATTATTTTAATCAATCATTTCATCCAATTAATTTCACCAACTATTTCAATTAATTATTTTATCGAACTGTTCCACACAATATTTTTTGCCTGGAATTCGCACCCGAGGCCCGCACCGAAGGCCGCTCCATGGCGCATCGATGAAAAAGCATTGCAGTACGAATTGATTCAATGGATGTCGTCGTCACGATGTCGTTCGCCCACCCATGCAGGGTTCCAGGATCATGTTCAAGTCAAATCAAGCGTTTATCGGTCGATTCTGCTCCAGATTGGTTTCCCTGCACCGCAGGAAGAAAATCGCGCTCATGGTCATGACCGACCTGGTCGCCCTGCCTTTCTGTTTCCTGATCGCGATGCTGCTGCGCGGCGGCGACCTGAAGCTCGCCTCCCATTTCGGCCCGGCTTCCTATGTCCTGGTGGCGGTGCTGACGATCGCCGCATTTTCCGTTTCCGATCTTTATCGCGCCGTCATCCGCTTCATCGACCAGCGGCTGTTGAGCGTCACCGGCATCGCCCTCGCGATCGCGATCCTGTGCGCCTACCTGGCCACGTTCCTCATCAGGGAAGAACGGTTCCCGCGCAGTGCGCTGGCCATTTACTGGTTCATCGTGTTTTCGTATGTCATCGCCTCGCGCATCGGCATGCGCAATTTCCTGCGCCGGCACCAGGCCAGCGCCCGGGGCGCGGCCGGGAGCGCGGAAACGGTCGCCATCTACGGCGCCGGCGACGCCGGCGCGCGCCTGGCCCAGGCCATGCGCGGCAGCGAGGAATACCGCCCGGTCTGCTTCTTCGACGACAAGCGCGCGCTGGCCGAGCGCAACGTCGCCGGCCTGCGCGTGTTCCAGACCGGCCGGCTGGCCGAGGCCGTCGCCGCCATGGGCATCCGCTCGATCGTGATCGCGCTGCCGTCGGTGTCGCCGGAACGCCTGCGCGACATCATGCAGCGCCTGGCCCAGGCCGGCGTCGGCACGCGCATCCTCGGCCGCCTGGTCGACACGCCCGGGGACGAGGCCGCGCCGCGCGAGCGCATCCGCGAGCTCAAGTTCGAGGACCTGCTGGGCCGCCCGCCGGTGCCGCCTCGGCTCGACCTGTTCGCCCGCTGCGTGCGCGGCAAGACGGTGCTCGTCACGGGCGCCGGCGGCTCCATCGGCAGCGAATTGTGCCGCCAGATCGTCACGCTGGGCCCCAGCCGCCTGCACCTGCTCGACCATTCCGAGTTCGCGCTGTACACGATCCGCCAGGAGCTGGCCACGCGCTTCCCCGCGGTCCCCGTCGAGGCGCACCTCGGCTCGGTGTGCAACGCCGCCCTCGTCGAACGCCTGCTGCGCGACGGACAGGTCGCCACGGTGTACCACGCGGCCGCCTACAAGCACGTGCCGCTGGTCGAAGCCAACATCGTCGAAGGGCTGCGCAACAACGTGCTGGGCGCCCAGGTCGTCGCGGCCCAGGCCGCGCGCCACGGCGTCGAGACCTGCGTGCTCATCTCCAGCGACAAGGCGGTGCGCCCCACCAACGTGATGGGCGCCAGCAAGCGCATCGCCGAACTGATCTTCCAGGCCGCGCAGGCGCGCGCGGGAACGCACACCACCTTCTGCATGGTCCGCTTCGGCAACGTGCTCGGCTCGTCCGGCTCCGTGATCCCGCTGTTCCAGCGCCAGATCGCCCGCGGCGGCCCGCTGACGATCACGCACCCCGACGTCACGCGTTACTTCATGCTGATCCCGGAAGCCGTGCAGCTCGTCATCCAGGCCGGCGCCATGGCCGAGGGCGGCGACGTGTTCGTGCTCGACATGGGCCAGCCGGTGCGCATCGTCGAGCTGGCGCGCACGCTGGTCGCGCTGTCCGGGCTCACCGAGAAGACGGCGCAGAACCCGTCCGGCGACATCGAGATCCGCTACGTCGGCCTGTTCCCCGGCGAAAAGCTGCACGAGGAATTGCTGACCGACGGCGAAGTCTTCCCCAGCGAGCACCCGCGCATCATGCGGATGAAGGAACACGCGCTGCACCCGAGCGTGCTGGACACCTTCATCACCTGCCTGATGATGGCCTGCGAGACCAACCAGCGCCCCATGATCGAGTCGATGGTCAAGGCCATCGTCAGCGAATACGACCCGCGCCCGGCGACCGCGCCGGCGGGCGCGCCGACGGTGCCGGCGGCGCCCGCGGCCCCGGCGGCCGGCCCCGTACCGACAGCCGCTGCCGATGCTGTTTCCGCATCCGCCTCCGGCGCCGCCGAGCCGCTTGCCGGCGCGGTCCCCCTGCCGCAGGGGCAGCGGCTGGGCCTGATCCGGAAATTCGTGCCGTTCCGGATCTGAGGGGCCCAGCGACGCCCACCCCGCATCCTGCATCCGCCCGGCCCGCACCGGCCGTGCCGCTCCATCAACCAACGTTCGACGAGGACATCCATGCGTGACGAAAGCAAACCGGCCCATCTCGACCAGCTCATCGCCAGGCTGCGCGACCGCAGCGCGCTCATCGGCATCGTCGGCCTCGGCTACGTGGGCCTGCCCCTGACGCTGCGCTACGCCGAGGCCGGCTTCCGCGTGCTCGGCATCGACATCGACGGCGCCCGCGTGGATGGCCTGAACCGCGGCGACAGCCCGATCCGGCACATCCCCCAGGCCGACATCGCACGGGCCCGCGAGCACGGCTTCGAGGCCACCACCGACTTCACCCGCGCCGGCGAGCCGGACGCGCTGATCATCTGCGTGCCGACGCCATTGAACGCCTACCGCGAACCCGACCTGTCCTTCGTCCTCGACACCACCGAGGCGCTGCTGCCATTCATGCGCCCCGGCCAGCTGCTGTCGCTGGAAAGCACCACCTATCCCGGCACGACCGACGAAGAACTGCGGCCGCGCCTGGAGTCGCGCGGCTTCGCCGTCGGGCGCGACGTGTTCCTCGTGTTCTCGCCCGAGCGCGAGGACCCGGGCAATCCCGACTTCCACACCCGCACGATTCCCAAGGTCTGCGGCGGCGCCACCCCCGCCTGCCTGGAAGCGGGCGTGGCGCTGTACGAGGCGGCGATCGACCGCGTGGTGCCGGTCAGCTCCACGCGCGCCGCGGAGCTGACCAAGCTGCTGGAGAACATCCACCGCGCCGTCAACATCGGCCTCGTCAACGAGATGAAGATCATCGCCGACCGCATGCGCATCGACATCCACGAGGTCATCCGCGCTGCCGCCACCAAGCCGTTCGGCTTCACGCCCTACTACCCCGGGCCCGGCCTGGGCGGGCACTGCATCCCGATCGACCCGTTCTACCTCACCTGGAAGGCGCGCGAATACGGTCTGCACACCCGCTTCATCGAGCTGGCCGGCGAGATCAACAGCGACATGCCGCACTGGGTCGTCGGCAAGGTCACCGACGCCCTCAACCAGCGCGGCAGGTCGGTCATGGGCAGCCGCGTGCTGGTGCTGGGCATCTCCTACAAAAAGGACATCGAGGACATGCGCGAATCGCCGTCGGTGGAGCTGATGGAGATCCTGCGCGACAAGGGCGCCCACGTCGACTACGCCGATCCGCACGTGCCCGTGTTCCCGCGCATGCGCGAGCACCGCTTCGACCTCGCGAGCGTGGCGCTGACGCCGCAGTCCATCGCGTCCTACGACCTGGTGCTGCTGGCGACGGCGCACAGCGCCTTCGACTACGACCTCGTGCGCGACTACGCCACGCTGATCGTCGACACCCGCGGCGTCTACCCGGCCCTGCCGAACGTCGTCAAGGCCTGAGGAGACGCCATGCGCCACTATCCCGCCCCCATCACCGGCCGCAAGGTCCGCTTCGCCCTGGTCGGCTGCGGCCGCATCGCCGCCAACCACATCGACGCGCTGCGCCGCCACCACGAACGCGCCGAGCTGGCCGGCGTGTGCGACATCGACCCGCGCGCCCTCGACCGCGCCGTGGGCGCCACCGGCGCCGCCGGCTATGCCGGCCTGGACGACATGCTGCGCGCCTGCGACGCCGACGCCATCGTCGTCACCACACCGTCCGGCCTGCATGCCGAGCAGGCCGTGCGCATCGCCGCGGCCGGCCGCCACGTCGTCACCGAAAAACCCATGGCCACGCGCTGGGAAGACGGCAAGCGCATGGTCGCCGCCGCCGATGCCGCCGGCGTACGGCTGTTCGTCGTCAAGCAGAACCGCCGCAACGCCACGCTGCAGCTGCTCAAGCGCGCCGTCGAGAAGAAGCGCTTCGGGCGCATCTACATGGTCAACCTGAACGTGTTCTGGACCCGCCCGCCCGAGTACTACGAGAGCGCCCGATGGCGCGGCACCTGGGAATTCGACGGTGGCGCCTTCATGAACCAGGCCAGCCACTACGTCGACCTGGTCGACTGGATCGTCGGCCCGGTCGAGAGCCTGCAGGCCTACACCGCCACGCTGGCGCGCGACATCGAAGTGGAGGACACCGGCGTGATCAGCCTGCGCTGGCGCAACGGCGCGCTGGGCTCGATGAACGTCACGATGCTGACCTATCCGCGCAATATGGAAGGCTCGATCACCGTGCTCGGCGAACACGGCACGGTACGCATCGGCGGGGTGGCCGTCAACGAGATCCAGCAGTGGGAATTCGCCCGCCCCGATCCCGACGACGCGCTGGTCGCCGACGCCAGCTACCGCACCACCTCGGTCTACGGCTTCGGGCACCCGCTGTACTACGACAACGTCATCCGGGTGCTGCGCGGCGAGGCCGAGCCGGAGACGGACGGGCGCGAGGGCCTGAAATCGCTCGAGGTGCTGATCGCGGCCTACCGCTCCGCGCGCGACGGCCGGCGCGTGGCCCTGCCGCTGGAGTATTGAGCATGGACGCCAACCAGCACGCCACGGCCGCCGGCGCCCGCACCGACGGCGCGGCCCGCCCGGATGGCGCCCATGCCGGCGCCATCGTCCACCCCAGCGCCATCGTCGACGCCGGCGCGACGCTCGGGGCCGGCACCCGGGTCTGGCACTTCGCCCACGTCTGCGGCGGCGCCCGCATCGGCGCCCGCTGCTCGCTCGGCCAGAACGTCTTCGTCGGCAACGACGTCGTCATCGGCGACGGCGTCAAGATCCAGAACAACGTCTCCGTCTACGATGCCGTGACGCTCGAGGACGAGGTGTTCTGCGGACCGAGCATGGTGTTCACCAACGTCTACAACCCGCGCGCCGGCATCGTGCGCAAGGATGCGTACCGGCGCACGCTGGTGCGGCGCGGCGCCAGCATCGGCGCCAACGCGACCATCGTCTGCGGCGTCACCGTCGGCCGCTGGGCCTTCGTCGGCGCCGGGGCCGTCGTCAAGGCCGACGTGCCCGACTTCGCGCTGGTGGCCGGGGTACCCGCGCGCCAGCTCGGCTGGATCAGCCGCTTCGGCGAACGCCTGCCGCTGCCGCGCAGCGGCGACGCCGAAGCGCGCTGCCCGCACACCGGCGAGCGCTACGTGCTGGCGGGCGGCACCTGCACGCTGCTGCCCGACCCCGCCCCCGACCAACCCTGAGCCACGACCCTCCCCATCGTCATGGAATTCATCGACCTCAAGTCCCAGTACCAGGCGGCGCGCGCCACCATCGACGCCCGCATCCACGCCGTGCTCGAGCACGGCCAATACATCATGGGCCCGGAAGTGGCCGAGCTCGAGGCGCGCCTGGCCGCGTACACCGGCGCGCGCCACTGCGTCACCGTGGCGTCGGGCACCGAGGCGCTGCTGATCGCGCTGATGGCGCTGGGCATCGGGCCCGGCGACGAGGTGATCACCACGCCCTTCACCTTCATCGCCCCGACCGAGGCCATCGCGCTGCTGGGCGCCACGCCGGTCTTCGTCGACGTCGATCCGGCCACCTGCAACCTCGATCCCGCCCTGGTCGAGGCGCGCATCACGCCGCGCACGCGCGCCATCCTGCCGGTGTCGCTGTACGGCTTGCCGGCAGACATGGACGAGATCGGCGCGATCGCGGCGCGCCACGGCCTGGCCATCGTCGAGGACGGCGCGCAGAGCTTCGGCGCCGGCTATCGCGGCCGGCGCAGCGGCAACCTCTCCACGATCGGCTGCACCAGCTTCTTCCCCAGCAAGCCGCTCGGCTGCTACGGCGACGGCGGCGCCCTGTTCACCAGCGACGACGACCTCGCGCGCGCCGCGCGCGAGATCCGCGTGCATGGCCAGAGCCGGCGCTACGTGCACACCCGCATCGGCGTCGGCGGCCGCATGGACACGCTGCAGTGCGCCGTCGTGCTGGCCAAGCTCGACCTGTTCGACTGGGAACTGGCCCAGCGCCGGCGCGCCGCCGCCACCTACGACGCGCTGCTCGCCGGCCGGGTGCGCCTGCTTGCACGGCCCGGCGACCGCGACGGCGTGTTCGCCCAGTACACCGTGCTGGTCGACGAACGCGATGCGGTCCAGCGGGCGCTGCAGGCGGCCGGCATCCCCACGGCCGTGCACTATCCGGTGCCGATCCACATGCAGCCGGCGTACGTCCACCTCGGCGCCGGCGACAGCTGCCCGGTGGCGCGCGCGCTGGCCGGGCAGGTCCTCAGCCTGCCGCTGAGCCCCTACCTGACGGACGAGGACATCGGCACGGTGTGCGCGGCCCTGGTCGGCGCCGTCGGCGAGGCCGGCGCGTCCGCGCAGCGATCCGGCCATGCGCCGGCCCGGGCGACCGCGGCATGAGTCATTCCGGCTACTGGAAGCACGTCGGCACGGTGCTGGGCGGCGCGCTCGGCGCCCAGGCCATGCCACTGCTGGCGGCGCCGCTGATCACGCGCATGTGCACGCCCAGCGAGCTGGGCGCGTTCGCGGTCTGGCTCGGCGTCGTCGCCGTCTCCGCCATCGCCGCCACGCTGCGGCTGGAAACGGCGATGATCCTCGACCACGAGGCCGAGCAGCAACGCACCTGCTTCAGCGTCGTGTTCCACACCGCGACCGTCACCGCCGTGCTGGTCTCGCTGTGCGCGCTGGCCGCCCACGCGTTCGGCCTGCCCGCATTGCACGACCAGTCCTGGGGCGCGCTCGCGGTCGTCGGCGCCGCCACCTGGCTCACGGCCTATACCCAGACCACGCTCGCCTACGCGACGTCGCACAAGCAATTCGGCAAGGCCGCGCGCGCCAAGATCATCGGCGCCGCCACGATCGCCGCCACCCAGCTGCTGCTGCTGTGGCTGGGGGTGGGCGAAGCCGGCCTGCTGGCCGGCCAGCTGGTCGGCCTGGCGGCCGGCCTGCTCGCCGCCACCGTGCTGCTGCATCCGCCGCGCCCGCGCATCGGACTGCGCCTGGACGGCGCGGCGCGCGCCTATCTGCTGCGGCACCAGAAGTTCTGGCGCTATTCGCTGCCTTCGAACCTGCTCAATGCCTTCGTCAGCCAGATGCCGCTGTTCCTGATCGGCCTGCGCCACGGCGTGCTGGCCGCCGGCCTGTATGCCCTGACGCAGCGCGTGCTGGCCGCGCCGGTATCGCTGCTGGCCGCCTCGGTGCTCGAAGTGTTCAAGCGCGAATCGGTGCACGAGTTCCAGACCCTCGGCCATTGCACGCGCGCCTACCGCTACACGTTCAAGGCGCTGCTGATGCTGGGACTGGGCCCGGCGCTGGTGCTGCTGCTGTTCTCGCCCGACCTGTTCGCCTGGGTGTTCGGCGCGTCATGGCGTCCGGCCGGGGAACTGGCGCAGATCCTGGCGCCGCTGTGCTTCCTGAACTTCATCGCCAGCCCGCTCAGCTACGTGTTCTTCGTGGCGGGCAAGCAGAAGGTCGACCTGGTCTGGCAGGTCACGCTGTTCCTGATGACGCTGTGCGCCTTCCTGGCGCCCGGATCGCTGCGCGACAACGTGCTCTGGTACACGATCGGCTATTCGCTGCTGTACCTGGTCTACCTGCACATGTCCTACCAGATTTCCCAGAACCGCCTGGCGGCGGCGTGAAGGACGAACGGAGCGGCGACCGGGCATGAAGACCATCCACGACAACGGCAGCCACGGTGCGCGCATCGACGGCGCGGGCGGCACAGGCGGCACAGGCGGCGCCGGAGGCGCGGCGCGCGAGCAGTTGCTACTGAACTCGGCATTCTTCATGCTGTTCCCGGGGTTCTTCTATTACCACACGCTGCTTGGCACGGGCACGACCGGCGCCTTCCTGGGCGGCTATTTCTCGCCCATTGCGCTGCTGTACATGCTGCCGCTGGCGCTGGCCTACCACGCGCGCATGCGTCGCGACCCGCGCCGGCTGTCCGCGATCGACCTGCACTACGGCTTGTTCAACGCGTACTTCCTCGTCGTCATCGTCGTCAATGCCGCGGCCGGCGCCAACCGCACCATCGTCGCCAACCACGTGCTGGGCATCCTGTTCATGGTGAACACCTTCGTGCTGTTCTCGCTGATCGACTTCACCGGGCGGCAGTTCCGCATCATGGCGCTGGCCAGCCTGGCGGGCATGAGCGCGATCGTGTTCAGCTTTTCCGTGAACGGCGTGTTCTACCTGGGCAAGCTGGGCATGGCCAAGGACACCGATGCGCTGGCCACCTACCAGGGTTTCTCGCGTTCCTACCTGATGACGTTCCTGCCCGTCGTCGCCCATACGCGCTCGCTGCTGCTGCGCCTCGTGCTGTACGGCGCAGGCGCGGCGACGCTGTTCGTCAACACGGCGCGCAGCGAGTTCGCCGGCCTGCTGTTCGCGATCCCGGTCATCGAGCTGTACTTCACGCGCCACAAGATGGTCTTCATCGGCTGCGCCGTCATCGGCGCCGCCCTGCTGCACGCCCATTTGGACGAGCTCGTCGCGGCGCTGCCGGACAACCGCATCCTCGAGCTGCTCGACCTGTCGCACTCGACCTCGGCCAACAAGCGCCACCACCTGACCGTGCACGCGCGCCAGACCATCGCCGCCCATCCGCTGATGGGCGCCTATGCCAGCTATGCGCCCGGCTACTACTCGCACAACGTGCTGTCGGCCTGGGTCGACCTGGGCCTGTTCGGCTTCGTCTATCTGCTGGCGCTGACGGCGCTGCCCGCGATCCCGATGTTCGTCAAGGAATACCTGGCCGGACGGCGCCGGCCCGAGTTCATCCTCGGCTTCGCACTGGCCTGCGTCACGATCCTGCTGCTGGTTTCGTCCCACTATTTCACTGACATGCTCGTCGGCGCCACGCTGGGCGCTTATGCGCAATACCGGTTCGAGAGGAAATATGGCAAATATCGTGCACCTGACTTCGGCCCATCCGCGCTACGACACGAGGATCTTCGTCAAGCAGTGCCACAGCCTGACGGAGCGCGGGCATGAGGTGACGCTGGTCGTCGCCGACGGGCTGGGCGACGAGCGCGCGGACGGCGTGCGGATCGTCGACGCCGGTTTCCTGCCGGGCCGGCTGAACCGCGTGCTGCGCACGACGCGCGCCGTGCTGCGCGCCGCGCGGCGGCTCGACGCCGACGTCTACCACCTGCACGACCCCGAGCTGATCCCGGCCGGCCTGCGCCTGAAGCGCCTGGGCCGCCGCGTCGTGTTCGATTCGCACGAGGACGTGCCGGCCCAGCTGCTCGCCAAGCCCTACCTGGGCAGCCTGTCGCGGCGCCTGCTGTCGCGCGCATGGGCCGTCTACGAACGGCATGCCTGCCGCCGCTTCGACGGCCTGGTCGCGGCCACGCCCTTCATCGGCGCGCGCCTGGCGCGCATCCATCCGAACACCGTCGACGTCAACAACTATCCGCTGCTGCAGGAATTCGACGGCGCGCCGGACTGGAACGGCAAGGCGGACGAGGTGTGCTACGTCGGCAGCATCTCGGCGATCCGCGGCATCCGCGAACTGGTGCGCGCCTGCGCGCTGCTGCAGGGCCCGGCACGCCTGGTCCTGGCCGGCCGCTTCGCCGAACCGGCGCTGGAACGGGAAATGCTGCGCGAGCCGGGCTGGGCGCGGGTCGTCGCACGGGGCCACCTCGACCGCGCCGGCGTGCGCCAGGCCATGCGGCGCGCGCTGGCCGGCCTGGTCACGCTGCACCCGGTGGCCAACTACCTCGATGCGCTGCCGGTCAAGATGTTCGAGTACATGGCGGCCGGCCTGCCCGTGATCGCCTCGCGCTTCCCGCTGTGGCGCGACATCGTCGAGGGCAACGACTGCGGCGTCTGCGTCGACCCCGGCGACCCGGCCGCGATCGCCGCCGCGATCGACCACCTGTGCCGCCACCCGGACGTCGCCCGGCGCATGGGAGAGAACGGCCGCCGCGCCGTGCAGGCCCGCTACAACTGGCGCGGCGAAGCGGACAAGCTGGCCGCGTTCTACGACGCGCTGCTGGCCCCGGGCGCCGCCCCGGCCGCGCGCGGCGCGGGCAACGGCAGGGACAACGGCGGCGGCAACGGCAGGGGCGCGGCCCCGACCACGGGCAACGGCACGGTCGGCGGTGCGGGAAGCGGCACCGGCAGCGGCCCAGGAAGCACCACCGGAGGCACCACCGGAAGCTGCGCGGGCTGCCGCACGGGAGGCGGCGCCGGCAGCGGCGCGGGCACCGGGCCGCCGGAGCGCGCGGCATGAGGCCGGGCCGGCATGCACGGCACCGTCCCGGCCCACGATCCGGCCGCCGATCCGGCAATGCCGCCGGCGGCACGGCCGGCAAGAACGCCGACAACGCCGCCAAGAACGCCGACAGCGCCGCCAAGCACGCCGCCGGCGCCTGCCGCGGCCAACGTACCGCCACACGTTCCATCGCCACGAGGTCATCATGCGCAGCTTCCTGAACGACATTGCCCGTCACGCCGACACACTGCGCCAGGTGGTGCGCTTGCCGCGCGCCAGCCTGCGCTTCGACGCGCGGCTGGCGCCGGACGACATCCCGGCCGTCTACCGCCAGTTCACCAGGCCGCATCCGCGCTACCGCATCATCGGCAACAAGACCGTGGGCGCCGCCCTCCTCGACCTCGGGCGCTTCGACGGACCGGCGGCCTACCTCGCGGCCATCGCCGGCAAGAACCGCGGCGCCTGGCACGCCCGGCGCGCGCGCGCGCGCGGCTACGTGTGCCGGCCGATCGAGCGCAACGAGCACGTGGACGCGATCCACGCGATCAATACCGCGCTCGACACGCGCCAGGGCCGGCCGATGGACGACCACTACCGCCGCAAGGCCACGCGCTTCGAGACGCAGCCGCACTACGAGTACTACGGCGTGCTGGACGGCGGGGGTCGGCTGGTCGCCTACGCCAACATCGCGCGCTATGGCGACTTCAGCGCCTTCTCCCAGCTGATCGGCCTGCGCAACAACGACGGCATCATGCACTTGCTGGTCGTGGACATCGTCGTGCGCCTGCTGGAGCGCGGCGAGGTGCGCTACCTGATGTACGACACCTTCTTCGGCGCCCAGCCCGGGCTGCAGCACTTCAAGCGCATCCTCGGGTTCGAACCCTACCACGTGAAGTACAGCCTGCAATGAAGACACTGCTCAACCGCCTGTACTCGGACTACCTGATGCCGTCGCGGCTGCGCGAGTACGAAGCCCTGCTGGCGGCGGCCCGCCAGGCCGGCTACCGCCAGCTGTCGGTACGCGACTTCTACCGGGCGGTGCGCGATACGGACGGACAGGCGGGCAAGGTGCTGGTGCACCGGCACGACATCGACAGCGACGTGCGCACGGCGCGCAAGATGTTCGCGCTCGAGCGCAAGCACGGGGTCGGCGCCAGCTATTACTTCCGCCTGAGCACGCTGGACTACGGCTTCATGCGCGACATCGAAGCGGCCGGCAGCGAGGCCAGCTACCACTACGAGGAGGTGGCGACCTTCGCCAAGCGCCACCGCCTGCGCCGCGGCGACGACGTGCGCGCGCGCTTCCCCGAAATCCGCGAGCTGTTCGTGCGCAACTTCACGCGCATCCGCGAACAGCTCGGGCTGCCCATGACGACCGTCGCCAGCCACGGCGACTTCGCCAACCGGCGCCTGCAGGTGATCAACCACGAGCTGCTGCGCGACCCCGAGCTGCGCCGCCGCTGCGGCATCGAATGCGAATCCTACGACAACGAGCTGCTGCGCCACTTCGACCTGTACATCAGCGACCGCCCCTACCCCGTCTACTACACGCCCCTGTCGCCGTTCGAGGCGCTGGGGCGGCATGCGCGCATCTGCTTCCTGACCCATCCCGTGCAATGGGAAACCAACTGGCTCGAGAGCACCCGCTGCAACGTGGTGCGCCTGGCCGAGGAACTGGCGTGGCACACATGAACATCCTCTTGATCAACCACTATGCCGGCTCGGTGCGCCACGGCATGGAGTACCGGCCCTACTACCTGGCGCGCGAATGGGTGCGCCAGGGCCACCGGGTCACGATCGTCGCCTCGTCCGAATCGCACCTGCGCAGCCAGGCGCCGTCCCTGGATGGCCGGCCCCGGCTGCTGGAGACCATCGACGGCATCGACTATGCCTGGCTGGCGACGCCGCCCTACCGCGGCAATGGCGCGGCGCGGGTGCGCAACATGCTGGCCTTCGTGCTGCGCCTGCGCCGCGAGGCGGCGCGCCTGGCCGCCGCGCTGCGCCCGGACGCCGTGATCGCCTCCAGCACCTACCCGCTGGACATCTGGCCCGCGCACCGCATCGCGCGCCTGGCCGGGGCACGGTTGCTGTTCGAACTGCACGACCTGTGGCCGCTGTCGCCGATGGAACTGGGCGGGCACTCGCGCTGGCATCCGTTCATCATGCTGCTGCAGGCGGCAGAAGACTTCGCCTGCACGCGCGCCGACGCCGTCGTCTCGATCCTGCCCCGGGCAGGCGCGCACCTCGAGGCGCACGGCATGGCGCCGCACAAGCTGCACCTGGTGCCGAACGGCGTCGATCCGGGCGAATGGGAGGGCCCGCGCGCGCCGCTGCCACCGGCGCTGGCCGGCGCATTCGAGGCGCTCGGCCGCAACGGCAACTTCGTGCTCGGCTATGCGGGCACCCATGGCGTCGCCAACGCGCTCGGCACCTTGCTGGACGCCGCCGCGCGGCTGCAAGGCCGGCCCGTCGCGATCGTGCTGGTGGGCGACGGGCCCGACAAGCCGGCCCTGCGGCGCCGCGCCGCCGCGCTGGGGCTGGCCAACGTCCACTTCCTCGACCCGGTGCCCAAGGCCTGCGTGCCGGCATTGCTGGGGCGCTTCGACGCCGCCTACCTCGGGTGGCGGCGCCAGCCGCTGTACCGCTTCGGCATCTCGCCCAATAAATTGATCGACTACATGATGGCCGGACGGCCCGTGCTCCACGTGGTGGACGCGGGCAACGACCCCGTCGCCGAGGCCGGCTGCGGCCTGAGCGTGCCGCCGGACGACCCGCGCGCGGTCGCCGACGCGGTCCTCGCCCTGATGGCGCTGTCCCCCGCGCAACGGGCCGCCCTGGGCCGGCGCGGCCGCGCCCATGCCCTCGCCAACCATACCTATCCCGTCCTCGGACGGCGCTTCCTGAACGCACTTTCCGGAGAACCCCGCCATGGCTGAACACCAGAGCGCCGCCCCCGCGGCCGAACCTTTCCTGCCGTTCGCCCTGCCCGACATCGACGAGGCCGAGATCGACGCCGTGGTCGCCTGCCTGCGCTCGGGCTGGGTCACGACCGGTCCCGTCGCGCGCCAGTTCGAACACGACTTCGCCGCCTGGCTCGGCGCCGCCGGGCACTGCGCGCCGCCGCAGGCGCTGGCCGTCAACTCGGCGACGGCCGGCCTGCACCTGGCGCTCGAAGCCCTGGGGATCGGCCCCGGCGACGAGGTGGTGGTGCCGACACTGACCTTCACCGCCACCGCCGAGGTGGTGCGCTACCTGGGCGCGCGGCCGGTATTCGTCGACGTCGATCCCGCCACGCTGCAGATCGCGCCGGCCGCCGTCGAAGCCGCGCTGACGCCGCGCACGCGCGCCATCCTGCCGGTGCACTATGCCGGCCTGGCCTGCGACATGGCCGCGCTGGCGACGCTGGCGCGGCGCCACGGCCTGCGCATCGTCGAGGACGCGGCGCATGCCTTCCCGACGCGCCGGCGCGGACGGCTGGTCGGCACGCTGGACAGCGACGTCACCGTATTCAGCTTCTATGCCAACAAGACCATGACCACCGGCGAAGGCGGCATGGTCGTCACCCGCGATGCGGCGCTGGCCGCGCGCATGCGCACGATGCGCCTGCACGGCATCAGCCGCGACGCCTTCGACCGCTACGTCTCGCGCACGCCGGCCTGGTACTACGAGGTCGTGGCCGCCGGCTTCAAGTACAACCTGACCGACATCGCCGCGGCCATCGGCATCCAGCAATTGCGCAAGATCGAGCGCTTCGCGCGGCGCCGCGAGCAGCTCGCCGGGCGCTACCACACGGGCCTCGCCGGCCTGCCGCTGCGCCTGCCGCCGCTGCCCGGCGATGGCGACAGCCACGCCTGGCACCTGTACGTCGTGCGCCTGGACGCCACGGCGCCGCTCGCGCGCGACGCGCTGATCGACGCACTGGCGCAGCGCGGCATCGGCACCAGCGTGCACTTCATCCCGCTGCACCGCCAGCCCTACTGGCGCGACACCTGCGGCCTTGCGCCGGCCGATTTCCCGGCCGCCGAGGCCAGCTATGCGTCGATGCTCACGCTGCCGCTGTACACGCGCATGTCGGACGCCGACCAGGACCGCGTCATCCACGCGCTGCGCGCGCTGCTGGCATGAGCAAGCGCCTGTTCGACCTCGTCGCCGCGGGCGTCGGGCTGCTGCTGCTGGCGCCGCTGCTGCTGGCGCTGGCGCTGTGGATCCGGCTCGACTCGCCCGGCCCGGCGCTGTTCCGCCAGGTCCGCGTGGGCCGCCACGGCGTGCCGTTCCGCATCCACAAGTTCCGCACCATGCGCCAGCAGGCGGATGGCGGGTCCCAGTTGACGGTCGGGCCGGATGCGCGCATCACCCGCGCCGGCCGCCTCCTGCGCCGGTACAAGCTGGACGAGCTGCCGCAGCTGGTCGACGTGGTGCAGGGAACGATGAGCCTGGTCGGCCCGCGGCCCGAAGTGCCGCGCTACGTCGAGTGCTGGCCGCCCGAGGCGCGCCGCACGGTACTGTCGGTGGCGCCCGGCATCACCGACTGGGCCGCCATCCTGTACAAGGACGAGAACGCGATCCTCGGGCGGGCCGCCGACCCCGAACGGGCCTACGTGGAGACGATCCTGCCGGTCAAGCTGGCCTGCTATCAGCGCTACGTGCGCGAGCGTTCGTTCTGGCTCGACCTGCGGATCATCCTGCGCACGCTGGCGGCCATCGCCAGGTAGGAGCGACGATGGACTGGGTCAAGCTGTACCACCTCGGCGACCTCGCGCTGACGATCCCCGCGGCCTGCGCACTGACCGCCTGGTTGCTGGCGGCGCGGGCGTGGCGCGCGGCCGGTGGCTGGCTGCTGGCGTTCGGGCTGGCGCTGGCGCTGGTGGCGGCCACCAAGATCGCCTTCATGGGCTGGGCCACCGGCCTGCCGGCGCTGCACTTCAAGGCGCTGAGCGGCCACGCGACCGGCTTCACCGCTGCCGTGCCCACGCTGTGCTGGCTGCTGGCCGCCCCGCTGGGGCGGCGGGCGCGCGGCGCCTGCGCGCTGGCCGCGCTGGGCATGGGCGTCGCCGTCGCCGTGGCACTCGTGCGCGCCGGCGAACACACGCCGGCGGAAGCGCTCGCCGGCTGGCTGATCGGCGCCGCCACCTGCGCCTGGGCAGTGCGCCTGGTCGCGGCCGCGCCGGCGCCCGACCCGTGGCGCGGCGGCGGCGCGGCCCTGCTCGCCGCCGGCATCGCCGCCTGGGCCGTCGCGGCGGCGCCGCTGAGCCACTGGATGGTGCGGGTCGCACTGGCACTGTCCGGCAACGCCGCGCCGCATCCGTGGGACCACTGCGGGTAGGCGCCCCGGTCGACCGACATCCCCCAGCAACCCACATCGACACAGATCAACCCATATCAACCCGCTCGCCAGGAGACACATCATGCTCGGCATCCAGCTTCCCTCGATCCGCTGTCAACGCCACAGCCAGCCGGCCAAGGACACCGTCCACTCCATGCTGATTTCGCTGATGCGGGGCCTGGCCGCGCTGCAGGTGGCGGCGGCGCACCTGCGCGCCGAAATCTTTCCCGGCCTGCGCGAACTGGCCGACCCGCCGCTCGCCTACCAGTTGCTGGCGTTCGCCACCGCCTTCTCGCACCAGGCCGTCGTCGTGTTCTTCCTGATCAGCGGCTGGCTGGTCGGCGGCAGCCTGCTCGACAAGTTGGGCCAGCCGGGCGCCCTGCGCGGCTATGCGATCGACCGGGTGACGCGCCTGTGGACGGTGCTGCTGCCCGCGCTGTTGCTGATGCTGGCCATCGGCGGCGTGACCGGCGCCGTGGACCCGTCCCGCGCCGACCTGTCGGCCGCGAACCCGTATTCGATCGCCAGCTTCGCCGGCAACCTGTTCGGCCTGCAGACCGTGCTGGTCGAACCCTATGCCGGCAACTATGCGCTGTGGAGCCTGTCCAACGAAACCTGGTATTACATCCAGTTTCCGTTGCTGCTGCTCGTGTTCGCCGGACGCGGACGCCTGGTCCGGATTGGCAGCGCCACGGCGCTCGTGCTGGTCGCCGCGACGTTGCCGTTCCCGATCACGCTGTACTTCCTGCTGTGGCTGCTCGGCGCCGCCTTCTCGCGCATCCGCATCGACTGCGGCAACGTGCTGCGCGCCGCGCTGCTCGGCGCCGCCGTGGCCGTCGCCGTGTATTTCCGCCTGAAGGGAACCAACGACGACCTCAAGCCCGCTTCCTTCTTCCAGCATCTCTGCTACAGCGTGCCGCTACTGGCCCTGCTGGCGTCGCTGCAGGTGCCGCTCGCACTGCGCACCCGCCCCATGCACTGGCTGGCGCGCATGGCGCACGTCCTGTCGGAATGCTCGTTTACGCTCTATGTGATGCACATCCCGCTGATCGCGCTGATGCGGTACGCCGGCGCGCGCCATCTCGGCCGCGACACCCTGTCGCCGCATGCGGCGCCCGACTATGCGATCTATGGCGGCATGCTGCTGGCGATCGCCGGCGCGTCCTGGCTGTGCTGGTGGCTGTTCGAATCGCGCACCGGCAGCGTCCGGCGCGCGATCAAGGCCGCCCTGCGCGTCGGGGCCGGCAATGCCGCCATGCAGGGAATAACGGAAAAGGCAACTGAAAGGGCAACCGAGCGGGCGAACGAGCGGACGACCGGGCGGGCAACGGACAGGCCAAGGGCGGAGGGCAGGACGACCGCCACGGGCGCGCCGAAGCGGGAGGTCGCGCCCGAGTGAGGCGCACGGTCAGGTCTCGCGCGCGGGCGCCACGTCCGCCTGCACCGGGCCGGGCATGCCCGCGGCGCGCGGCGCGGCGCGCCGGACCAGCGCCAGCATGGCCCGGCGCACGACGTGCGACAGCTTGTCTTCCAGATAGTGGTGCGCCATGGCGGCCACGGGCACGGCCATGACGAGGCACAACAGCACGTGCGCCCAGGTGTGCGCATTGCCGCCGGCCATTTCGACCTTGCGCCCGAGCCAGGCGAAGACGACCGTGTGGGTCAGGTATAGGGAATACGAGATCGATCCCAGCCAGACCAGGATGGCCGGCGGCACGAGCGCGATGGTCTTGCTTGCCAGCGCCAGCGCGCACACCATGGCGATGGCGACCATGCCCCAGTCGCGCGGGCCGTGGAAGCGGCCGAAGCCGCTGTACAGGTACCAGACGAACATGCCCACGGCCACGAACACCAGGTGCCGGCACACCGCGGCCGAGCGCAGCCGGAACCAGGGTTGCAGGTAGCACCAGCCGATCGCCGCCCCCGCCAGGAACTCGAGGATGATCGGGCTCGTCATCAGGTTCAGGTAGGCGAAGGTGAACTGGAAATTGGTCGTAACGTCGAAGGTGAGGCCGCGCTTCAGGTAGGGGATGCCGATCACGGTCGCCAGGATCCAGGCGGCGAGCACGATCCAGCGCAGGCGTCCGAACAGCAGGCTGGCCGCAAAGACGAGATAGAAATACATCTCGAAATTCAGGGTCCAGCCGACCGGCAGGGCCATGCCGAAGAACGGCGGCGCCTTCAGGTCGGCCGGCTGGAACAGCAGGCTGAGCCCCAGCGTGCGGAGATTCTCCGGAAAGCGGAAATAGCCGAATCCGTCGTACGCGACGACCAGCCAGGCCAGCGTGACGACGGCATACACGGGCCATACCCGCGCGAAGCGCTTGACCAGGAATTCCAGCGCGGTACCGAACGACCCGTCGGCCTGGCGGGTCGTGTAGACCATGATGAAGCCGCTGATGATGAAGAACAGGTCGACGCCGCTGGCGCCCGGAAAGAACAGGTCGTTGACGAGCGGTCCCGCTGGCGTGTCGAGCAGGGCGACGCGGGCGTGGGTCAGGACGACCATCACTGCCGCAATTCCCCGCAAACATTGAACCCACTCCAGTTTTGCTTGTGCAGCGGCCATGATTTTCCATCGTCTGTCGATACCGAACCCTTTATTTTACGATAAATGAAAAACTTTCCATGAAACAAAGCATGACCCTCATGCTCAGCCGGCGGCGAACCCGATCTGTCCCGCCGCGCCCAGCCGTTGATAGGCGCCGTAGCCGCCCAGGCGCGGCGCCATGTCGTTGAACAGCACGCCCTGCGGCGAGATGCCGGCGTGGTTGAGGCGCTTGATCGACTCGTTGATCTCGGCCTCGTTGGTCTGTCCGGAGCGCGCGACGATGAACACGGCGCCCGCATGCGTACCGGCCACCAGCGCGTCCGCCACCTCCAGCAGCGGCGGCGGATCGAGCAGCACGAGGTCGTAGCTGGCGGCCACCTGCTGCAGCAGCCCGCCGAAGTTCAGGTGCAGCAGGAATTCGGCGCGGTTCGGCGGCAGTTCGCCGGTCGGGATGAAGTCGAGGTTCTCGACCACGTCATGGTGGATCACGTCCTCGACCGCGGCCTGGCCGAGGATCGCGCCGGACAGGCCGCGCTCGCGGCCGACACCGAAGTAGCGGTGCAGCTGGCCGTTGCGCAGGTCGGTGTCGATCAGCAGCACGCGCTTGCCGCTCGCGGCCATCACGGCGGCGAAGTTGGCGGACACGAAGGACTTGCCGATGCCGTGCGTCGGCCCGGCGAACATCACGATGTTGTTGCGGAAGTGCGGCATCGAGAACTGCAGCGCGGCGCGGAAGCTGCGCAGGCTTTCGACGGCGGCATCCTCGGGGATGATCTGGGCCAGCAGCGGCAGGACGCCGTCGCCGCGCGACTTGCGCACCAGCTTGTCCTGGTTGCTGCTGTGCGGGATCGTCGCGTAGACGACGCGCGCGCGCAGCAGGCGCTCGATCTTCTGCGGGTCGTCGATGCCCCCGGTCATGGCCTTGCGCGCAAACGCGATCAGCGTGCCGAGGAACAGCCCGGTCACCACGGCCAGCGCCACGATCAGCGGACGGTTGGGCCGGATCGGCTTTTCCGGCGGAATCGGGGCGTCGACCATGCGCACGTTGCTGACCCGCCCGACCGAGATCAGGCGCAGCTGCTGCGCGGTGTTCGACAGCGCCGTGTACAGGTCGGTGTTGACCTTGATGTCGCGCGTCAGGCGCGCCTCGTCCTGCTCCAGCACCGGCAGCGAGCGGATGCGCGCGTTCACTTCCTCGATCTCGGCCTCCACTTCCTTGCGCTGGCGGTTGAGCGCCGCCACGATCGGGTGGTCTTCGGTGAAGCGCGCCAGCAGCTCCGTCTTCTTCTGGATCAGGTCGATGCGGCGCGTGCGCGCGGCCGCCGCCTGGGCCAGGCTCATGCGCGCCTCTTCCTGCAGGTCGACGGTGCCGTGGGCGTTGCGGAACTGGTTGTAGCGGTCCTCGGCCTGCTCGAGCTGGCGCTTGAGCACCGGCAGCTGCTGGTTCAGGAAGGCCAGCGATTTCTCCGCTTCCTCGGTCTTGCGCGCCAGGTTCTGGCGCATGTATTCGCGCCCGATCTCGCTCAGCACGCTGTGCGTGCGGCGCGCGTCCGCCCCCTGCAGCTTGACCTCGATGATGCCGGACTGCTTGCCCTGCTCGGTGATCACGAGCGCGTTCTGGATCGCCTGGATCATGGCCAGGCGCGACATGCGGCGCAGCAGGAAGCGCGCGCCGGGATTGGCGTGCATGCGCTCGACCTTCAGCTCGACGACGCCGTCCGGCGTCGGCACCCGGTAGCGCAGGCCGACGTCGCCGTCGAACACGATGCGCTGGGCCCCGCCGGAAAAGCGGAAGCGCTGGTTGCCCAGCGCCGTCAGCGTGAACTCGCGGCCCAGCCAGGCGTCCGGCACGTCGAACAGCGGCACCTCGGCCTTCTCGCCGCCCCAGACGTAGCCGCCGTAGCCGAACAGGCCCGGCTGCGACAGGGCGTTGCCGTTCTGGTTGGCGAACCAGAAGCCGGCCACCGGGAAATACCTGGGCCGCACGTCGATGTAGAGCTGCAGGTTGTCGACCGCGCGCGAGACCACCATGCGCGAGCGCAGCAGTTCCATCTCGGCGATCGCAGCCTTCTTGGTCTCGAACAGCGACGACGCCTCGCTCAGGATGTTCTTCGAGGCGTTCGGGCTTTCCTCCTCGACGTGGATCATCAGGTTGGCCTCGAACACCGGTTTTGCCACCAGCGCGTACAGCACCGCCACCAGCGTGATGAAGGCGGTGATGCCGCCGATCAGCCAGCGGTTCTCGTACAGGGTGCGCAGGTAGCCCTTGAGGTCGAACGCCGGATCCTCGTGCGGCGCGTCGACGGCGCGCGGATCGAACGGTACGCCGATGATCGGCGGACGGGAAACGACCGGGGTCAGGGAATGCGGGTCGCCGGCTTTGCTCATGATTGGGCTCCGTGGTTCGTGCGATGGCGGACGGTTGGTGGTGACGGTAATGACGGCGGGTGAAGGCAGGTTCGGATCAATGACGCCCATGAGGGCCGATGACGGTGCGGGACGGTACAGGCGACGCATGACGGCGAATGACGGCAATGACGGCGAATCATGGCAATGACGGCGAATCACGGCCAGGCGCGCGATGCGGCCCCGGATGGCCGCGCGGCGCGCGCGGCCACCGCTCAGGGTCGGTTCGTCGCCGAGACGGCCGACGTCAGCGCGCCCGGGAACAGCAGGCTCAGGTTGCGGTTCCAGTTGGCCAGCGGCGTCGCCGCCACGTAGACGATGTCCTTCGGGCGCAGCTCGAAGGCCTCCGCCATGGCCAGCGAACCGGCCAGGCGCGCATCGAGCCGGAACACGCGTGTGCGGTCGGCGCCCTTGCGTACCACGTAGACCTGGCGCGCATCGCCGCTCAGCGGGCTGATGCCGCCGCTCTCGCCGAGCGCCTCGTTGAGCGTGAGGCGGCCGTCGTGCATCGTCAGCGCCTTGGGCGTGACGACCTCGCCCGAGACGAAGACCTTGCTCTCGTCGCGCGAATGCACGCGCACGACGTCGCCCGGCGCCAGCATCACGAGGCCGGGGTTGATGTTGCGCTGCACGAGGTCGCGCAGGTTGATGAACCAGCGCTCCTTGCCGCGTTCCAGCACCAGCCGGCTCTGGTCGGCCGTGGGCAGCAGGCCGCCGGCGCGGTTCAGCGCCTCGACCAGCGTCATCGGGATGTCGTTGATGGCCTGCAGGCCGGGCGACTTGACCTCACCGTCGATGTACACGCGCTTGCTGCGGTAGGCCTGCACGCGCAGCGTGACGCTCGGGTGCGCGATGAACCTGGCCAGGCGCGTCGTGAGCAGCGTGCGCGCGCCCTCTTCCGTCAGGCCCGCGACGGCCAGCGGGCCGATCAGCGGAAACTGGATGCGCCCCTCGTGGTCGACCACGTAGCCCTGCGGCGCGGCGGCGGCACCGTTGACGGCGGCGACGACCGGGTCGGGCGCGGCGGACGTGACCAGGCCGCCCGTGAGCTCGGGATGGTCCCAGACGACGATGGACAGGATGTCGCCGCCGCCGATCGCGTACGGCGGCGGGTCCGGCACCAGCAGGCGGTCGAGCGCCTGGCCGGACTGGTCGCGCTGCTGCTGCCTTTCCGCCGCGATCAGCTGCTCGGTGATGAGTTCCGTCGGCGGCGCCGGCTCGGCCGCGCCGGCCGCGTCGCGCGACTGGAACTGGATGCCCGACGCGCAGCCGGTCAAGGCGGCGAGCAGGAAAAGCGCGGCCACGACGACGCTGCGCGGCCAGGCTGCAAATTGCGTGAAGGAAGCTTCCATTTTGCCTGTAGAAATGTGCTGCCAACCTCTGGCGAACTGAATCAGCGTAAGCCGCTTACCCATCCAGGTTTTGGCGCACATCAAACGGCCGCTCAGGTCAGCCGTACTCCCGCAGGCTCAGCGCATCTCCTCGAGCAGGCGCAGCGCGCCGGCGAAGCGCCACACGCGGCGCAGCTCGATCACGTCGTAGTTGGCGGCGACGTTGGACGGAAACGCCGCGTAGCGCTCGTTCAGGCGCACCAGGCGGCGCACGACCTCGTCGACGTCGGCGCGACCGCTGGAGCGCACGATGGTCACGTCCTCGATGCTGCCGTCGCTGCGGATCGCCACGCTGACCACGGGATCGGTGCGCACGTCGCCCGCGGCCAGTTGCGCCGTGCTGAGGATGGCGTTGCGCTCGATCTTCTGGCGCACGCTGTCGATGTACATGCGCAGCGGCACGTCGTGGCGCGCCGCCGCGGCCAGGGCGCGCCGCGCCGCGCGGGCCGCATCCTCGGCCGGGCGCATGATCTGCGGCAGCGGCCTGGCGATGTCGATGCCGCGTACCAGTTCGCGTGCCCGCGTCGCCAGGTCGCCGGCCAGCGCGCCGCGCGGCAGCGGCGCGCCGCCGGCAGCGCCGCCGCCGGTGCCGTTGCCCACCGCGGCCACCGCGGGCGCGCCCGGGCCGCCCGGACCGGCGCCGTCCCGTTCGCTCCGGCGCCGCGCGGCGTCCTCGCCTGCCAGGCGCGCGCCCTCCGCCTGCTCGCGCGCCAGGCGCGCGTCCGCCTCCTGCTGGCGCGCCTGGCGTTCGGCCGCCTGCCGGCGCCGCGCTTCCTCGGCGCGCTGCTGCTCGGCCAGCCGCTGTTCGGCAGCCCGCTGTTCGGCGACCTGCCGTTCGGCGACCTCCCGCGCGCGTTCCTGCTCACGCTGGCGCAGCCGTTCCTGCTCGGCCGCGCGCTGCGCCGCCAGCTCCTGCTGCGCCACCTGCTGCGCGCGCTCGCGCTCCAGCCGCTCCAGGCGCTGCCGTTCGGCCAGTTGCTGGCGCGCGCGCTCCTCGGCCTCTTGCTGCGCCGCCCGCTCCTGCTGCTCCGCCTGCTGCGCCGCCTGCTGCGCGCGCGCCTGCTCCAGCTGGTCCAGGCGCCGGCGCTCGGCCAGCTGGCGCGCCTGCTCGTCCAAGGCGCGCTGTTGCGCCGCCTGCCGCTCACGCGCTTCCTCCTGCTCGCGGGCCTGCGCCGCCAGGCGGCGCTCCTCGTCCTCGCGCAGGCGGGCCGCATGCGCTTCCTCGGCGCGGCGCTGGCGCTGGGCCAGTTCGTCGGCGAGGCGGGCATCGTCCAGCGCCAGGCTGCGCTCCTGCTGTTCCAGTGCGCTGCGGGCGTCCGCTTCGGCGCGGGCGCGCAACCCGGCCTCTTCCGCCTCCCGGCGCGCCGCGCGTTCCTGTTCGCGCTGCTGCGCCAGGCGCTCGCGCCCGGCCGCGATCTCCGCGATCTCCGCATCCGCCACGGCCGGCTCGGACGGCTCCTCCAGCGGCGGCGCGGGTCGCTCGTCGACGGCCACGTCCGGCAGCGGCACCTTGAAATCGTTGTCGATGTGCGCGTCCTGGGCGATCACCCGGGTGTGCAGCGCGTCGACGGGCGGAGCGCGGCGCGGCCGCGGGCGCCGCCGCGCCGGTCGTGGCACGGGCGCCGCCGGTGCCGGCGCCTGCGGCATGGGCAGCGGCTCCGGCAGGACCGGATCGCGCAGCGTGAAGCCCCGGTGCGCCGCGGGCATCGGGGGCGCCGGCATGGAGGCCGATGCGGGAGCCGATGCGGGGGTCGGCACGGGCGCGGGCAGAGGAACCGGCAGCCCGGATGCAGGAGCGGCCGGCGCCGTCACCGGGCCTGGCGCCGGGTCGGACGGCGCGGCCAGGGCGACGGGCGCCGGCTGTATCGGCTGCGGCTGCGGCTGCGGCTGCGGCTGCGACAGCGGCGGCGCCGGCACGGGCGGCCCCAGCCGCACCGACAGCGGCGCGCCCGCGCCCGCGCGCAGTCCCGGAATGCCGAACTGTAGCGACAGCAGCAAGGCATGCAGCAGTGCGGACACCAGCAATCCCCCCATCAGGCGGCGCTGGGATGGATCCATGGATGAGGCGGCCCTGGCCGCGGTGACGGTGGACATGCTGGACAAGGGTGTGAGGAAAACGTCGGGTAATGACCTGAGAATAATATCTATCGGCAAATATTGCCTGAGTGATAGCATAGCTTACCTGCGGCAGTAAAGCCCGCGCGCACGCTTGCGCACGCACGGTTCGGGACGCTGTCGCGCATCCCTCGCTACAATGACCGCAGGCGATCAGCGGCAGGGGGGCCGAATGTTGTCTCCAGGATTCATCTTCGCGACGGGGATCGAAAACAGCATCCCCACCATCCAGAACGGACGGGTGCGCATGGACGAAATGGAGAAGTGCGGCCATTACCGCCACTGGCGCACCGATTTCGACCTGGTGCAGGAACTGGGGCTGAAGGTGCTGCGCTACGGCGCGCCGCTGCACCGCACCTGGCTGGGGCCGGACCGCTACGACTGGGAGTTCGCCGACCTCGTCTTCAACGACCTGCGCCAGCGCAACATCGCGGCGATCGTCGACCTGTGCCACTTCGGCGTGCCGGACTGGATCGGCAATTTCCAGAACCCCGACTTCCCCGAACTGTTCGCCGCCTATGCCGGCACGTTCGCGCGGCGCTTCCCGTGGCTGCAGCTGTACACGCCCATCAACGAGATGTCGATCTGCGCGCTGTTCTCGGCCCTGTACGGCTGGTGGAACGAGCAGATGACGACCGACCGCAGCTTCATCACGGCGACCAAGCACATCGTCAAGGCCAATATCCTGGCCATGCACGCGATCCTGCAGGTACGCCCGGACGCGCTGTTCGTGCAGAGCGAATCGACCGAGTACTTCCACGCCGAGAGCCCGGCCGCCATCGGCCCCGCGGAGATGTACAACGCACGGCGCTTCCTGTCGCTCGACCTGAACTTCGGCCGCCGCGTCGATTCCGACATGTACGAATACATGCTGGACAACGGCATGACGCGCGACGAGTACCACTTCTTCCTGCACAATAATCTGAAACACCATTGCATCATGGGTAACGATTATTACCAGACCAACGAGCACTACGTGTCGGCCGACGGCCTGACGCGTGCCGCCGGCGAGATCTTCGGCTATGCCGTCATCACCCACCAGTACTACAACCGCTACCGCCTGCCCGTGATGCACACGGAAACCAATCTCGCCGAAGGACCGCGCGGCGACGAGGCCGTGTACTGGCTGCGCAAGGAATGGGCCAATGTACTGCGGGTGCGCAACAACGGCGTGCCGCTGGTCGGTTTCACCTGGTATTCGCTGACCGACCAGGTCGACTGGGACACGGCGCTGCGCGAGGACAACGGCAACGTCAACGCGCTCGGCCTGTTCGACCTGGACCGCAAGATCCGCCCCGTCGGCATCGCCTACAAGGAACTCGTGCGCGACTGGATGGAAGTCCTGCCCACGCAGAGCGTCTGCCTGCAGGTGCCCATCGTGATGCCGCACGAGTTCCAGCGCCGCGTCGACCCGCCGACCGGCTGGCCCTTCGACGACGATGCCACGCTCGCCCCGCGCACCGAGGAACGCGAATGAGCGGCTGCGGGAGCCGCCATGTCCCTGTTAGCGCTCACAGCGAGAAGACTGTTGTACTTACCGCAGTTTCGCGGTCCGGAAGCTGCGGGAACGCCCATATAGTTTCCTAAAGACAATGCTTTTCTTGTAGACTCGCTGGTGTTCACATTCACGTCCGCCGGCGCCTTCCGCCGGCACGTCCATACGCGGAGACACCGGTTGATTCGAAAGGGAGCAGCAGCCGTGGTGCACGACGAGATGTGCGCCGCCCCCACTGCCGACCAGGTATCCACCCTGCGCCGGCGGCAGCGGCCGCTCATCCCCGTCACCATCGCCCTCGTCGTGCTGGCCAACCTGGCGCTGGTCGCCATGCTCGTCTGGAGCAGCCTGAGCGCGCGCCGCATGCTGCTGGCGAACGCCACGGTCTCGACGGCGAATACCGCCCAGGCGCTGGCCGACCAGGCCCATACCGCGGTCAAGATGGCCGATACGATCCTGGTCGGCATGGTCGACCGCATCGAGACCGACGGCATGAGCGAACTGCCCGCGATGCGCCTGCGCTCCGTGATGGCCAAGCACCTGGCGGACACGCCGGCGCTGCAGGGCCTGTTCATCTACGACGCGGCCGGGCGCTGGATCGTCAACTCCGGCAACCGCACCTACGAAGGCCGCAACAACGCCGACCGCGCCTATTTCCAGTACCACCGCGACCATCCGGGCCGCGCGCCCCACGTCGGCGCGCCGATCGTCGGGCGCACCAGCGGCGCCTGGGTGATCCCCGTCTCGCGCCGCATCGAACGGGCCGACGGCAGCTTCGCCGGGGTCGCGCTGGCGACGATCAAGATCGACTTCTTCCACCGGGTCTACCGCCAGCTCGACACCGGCCAGGACGGCGAGATCGTCCTGGCGCTGGAAGACGGCACCCAGTTGCTGGCCAGCCCGTTCCGGGAAAGCGGCATCGGCCGCAACGTGGCGGCGACGGCCGCCTTTGCCGCCCTGCCGGCAGGCGCGCCCAGGGGCACGTTCGCGGTGGGCCAGGGCGAGCAGGCGCGGCTGTACGGCTTCGCGCGCATGGCCGAGTACCCGATGGTGCTGATGGTGTCGCGCGCGAAGGAGGCGCTGCTGGCGAGCTGGCGCGCGACCACCGCCCAGGTCAGCATCGCGCTGCTGCTGCTGACCGGGGGCCTGGCCACGCTGGGCACCCGCCTGGTGCGCCAGATCGGCCTGCGCGACCGCCTGGAGGCGGAACTGCTCGAGACCAAGAGCGCGCTCGAGAGCAGCAACGCCTCGCTGGCGGCGCTGGCCTACGTCGACGGCCTGACCGGCCTGTTCAACCGTCGCTACTACGAGCAGGCGCTCGGCCGCGAGATCCTGCGCGCCCAGCGCCAGCAGGCGCCGCTGGCCCTGTTGATGCTCGACGTCGACCACTTCAAGAAGTACAACGACCATTATGGCCACCCCGCCGGCGACGCCTGCCTGGCCATGATCGGCCAGGCGATCCAGCGCGGCCTGCGCCGCCCGGGCGACGTGGCGGCGCGCTATGGGGGCGAGGAATTCGTGATCCTGCTGCCGTCCACCGACCAGGATGGCGCGCTGGCGGTGGCGGAGGCGATCCGCGCCTGCGTCGAGGAGAGCGCCCTGCCCCACGCGGCAGCGCCGTCGGGCATCGTCTCCGTCAGCCTCGGCGCCTGCGCGCTGGTGCCGGGCGTCGGCGGGAATGACATGGAGGCGCTGGTGCGGCGTGCGGATACGGCCTTGTATGCGGCCAAGCAGCGGGGGCGCAATTGCGTGGCGGCAGGGTAAGCAGCGCGTCGCGAATGTTTCGCAGGTTTGTGGAACCTCGCCGCATACGACAAGGCTGTGCCTGCCGGACAACGCTGCAGCATGACGTAGATCAATACTCCTGAGGAATTGCACTAAAAACAATGCTAGTACATAAAATTTCTCTACCGGGCCGGACGGATTTCGGCACCCACAGGAGAACACCATGTACCAGCGATCCGTATGCCTTCTATTGGCCATTCTTGGCCTAGATTGCGCAGCAGCCGCCGACTACCCGGCAAGCATCCGCAATACAAAGGGCGACCAGTTCCAGCTTCGAAATAATGTGTATGGTTTAAAGCCGTTATCGCTCGGCGTCGACAGCAGTGTGCTGCGTTGTGCTGGCAAATTCTCGATCTATACAGTCGACAAGGTCACAGACACCGAAACATACATTACCTTCATCAGTGTTAATGATCCCTTTGGTAACGACACATGTCCCGCAGGCGCACCGAAGGCATGGGAGGGCTCACAGTATAGTTTGCCGAATACAACCTATAGCCTGATTAACTACAAAACATCGGGCATCGCCTACGGCGCATTGATCGTTCCATTCAAGTTTCATCTGGGTAATGATAAGAAGCTATCGGCGTCCTCGACGATTGCCCCCTACCTTGGCATCCGCTGGCGTGGCCTGCAATATCTGGGTGCAGAAGCAACTCCCATCTTCTCGGCCGGGCTGGGCCTGGTTCCAGTTTCTGACGCCGCCAGTGGCAAGACCGAAACCAAAGCGGCATTTTCCACGGCGATCGGCGTGACCGTGAGTAGTATCAAGTCAATGGACTTTAATGCAGGATTTCTTTTCGGCAAAGATTTCGTCAACCGGGCCGAGCGGGGAACGGATGCCGCCGTCAACAAACCATGGATATCGGTCTGGGTCGGCATCAGCAAATAACTTCTGGATTGAATGGCCATGACGAATGGCCTGCCCAGCTGGGTTCGAACCAGCGACCCTCAGCTTAGAAGGCTGATGCTCTATCCAACTGAGCTATGGGCAGTGCGAAGGATCCGGTCCCGGCAGGCGCCAGGACGGCTTCTCGACATGAAAACGGGCCGTCATCGACAGCCCGTCCTCGAAACGATGGTCGGAGTACAAGGATTCGAACCTTGGACCCCCTGCTCCCAAAGCAGGTGCGCTACCGGGCTGCGCTACACTCCGATTGCGGGGATCATACCCCGCCCGGCACATAGCGTCAATGAAGCCCGGCGTGCCCCGTTCAGGCCTCGAAGCGGGCGGCGATGCGCCTGGCCATCGACTCGGCCAGCTCGGCGTGGCGCGCCTCGACCATCACGCGCACCAGCGGCTCTGTGCCGGACGGGCGGATCAGTACGCGGCCGTCATCGCCCAGTTCGCGCTCGACGGCTTCCTTCTCGCCGACCACGGCGGCGTTCTTCGTCCAGTCGAAGCCCGGCTGCACGCGCACGTTGATCAGGGTCTGCGGGAACAACTTCAGTTCGCTGCAGCAGTCGGCCAGGCTGCGGTCGCTGCGCTTGAGCGCCGTCAGCACCTGCAGGGCCGAGACGATGCCGTCGCCGGTCGTGTGCTTGTCCAGCGCCAGCAGGTGGCCGGAACCTTCGCCGCCCAGCAGCCAGCCGCGCTCCTGCATCATTTCCAGCACGTAGCGGTCGCCGACCTTGGCGCGCGCGAAGCCCACGCCCAGGTCCTTGAGCGCCACCTCCAGCGCCATGTTCGTCATCAGGGTGCCGACCGCGCCGTCGACCGGGCCGGTCGCCAGGCGCGCGCGCACCATCACGTACAGCAGTTCGTCGCCATTGTACAGGCGGCCATTCGCGTCGCACATGATCAGGCGGTCGGCGTCGCCGTCCAGCGCGATGCCGAGGTCGGCCTTGTGCTCGACCACGGCGCGCGCCATCGCCTGCGGCGCGGTGGCGCCGACGCCGGCGTTGATGTTGAAGCCGTCCGGCTTGGTGCCCAGTTCGATGACTTCGGCGCCCAGTTCGTGGAACACGGGCGGCGCGATGTTGTAGGCGGCGCCGTGGGCGCAGTCGACGACGATCTTCAGGCCGCGCAGGTCCAGTTCGTTCGGGAAGGTGCTCTTGCAGAATTCGATGTAGCGGCCCTGGGCGTCGCGCAGGCGGGTCGCGCGGCCCAGCTTGTCGGAAGGCACGCAACCCATCGGCTGGTCCACGGCTTCCTCGATCTCGCTCTCGACGGCGTCCGGCAGCTTGGTGCCGTGCTCGGAGAAGAACTTGATGCCGTTGTCCTGGAACGGGTTATGCGACGCCGAGATGACGACGCCCGCCTGCAGGCGCAGCGCGCGCGTCAGGTAGGCGATCGCCGGGGTCGGCATCGGGCCGGCCAGCATCACGTCCACGCCGGCGGCCGAGAAGCCCGCCTCCAATGCGGCTTCCAGCATGTAGCCGGAAATGCGGGTGTCCTTGCCGATCAGGACCACCGGGCGTCCACCCGTGCCGGTGCTGCCCCTGGCCAGCACCTTGCCGGCCGCATAGCCCAGGCGCATGACGAAATCGGGAGTGATCGGGGCTTCGCCCACCAGGCCGCGGACGCCGTCCGTGCCGAAATATTTACGTGCCATTCGTTCTGCCTTTCAAGTATTCGTCGCGACACCAGGCGCCAGCGCCTCCCAGACCTTCAGCGCATCCACCGTCTCCGCGACATCATGGACCCGCACGATCCGCGCTCCCTGCGCCAGCGCAGCGAGGGCACCGCCCACGCTGCCAGCCAGGCGTCCTTCGACGCTGCGCCCGGTCAGGGCGCCGATCATGGACTTGCGCGACACGCCGGCCAGTACGGGCAGGCCGAGTTCCCGTCGCATGCGCTCCATGTTGCGAAACAAAGCGACATTATGCTCGACTGTCTTGCCGAATCCAAATCCCGGGTCAATCGTGATGCGCTCGCGTGCGATGCCCGCCGCCGCGAGCGCCGCGACGCGCTCGCGCAGGAAGGCGATCACCTCGTCCACCACATCGTCGTACTGCGGGCTGGCCTGCATGTCCTGCGGCGTGCCCTGCATGTGCATCACGCACAGGCCGCAGTCGGCATCGGCCACCGCCTCGATCGCGCCGGGCGCGCGGAAACCGTTGATGTCGTTGATCATGTCGGCGCCCGCGATGACGGCCTCGCGCATCACCTCCGGCTTGCACGTGTCGATCGACAGCGGCACGCCCAGTTCGCGCAGCGCGTAGATCGCCGGCATCACGCGCGCCAGTTCCTCGTGCACCGGCACCGCCGGCGAACCGGGACGCGTCGATTCGCCCCCGATGTCGATGATGTCGACGCCGTCGCGGATCATCCGCTCGGCTCGCTCCACGGCGAACTCGAGCGTCTGGTAGCGGCCGCCGTCCGAGAAGGAATCCGGGGTGACGTTGAGGATGCCCATGACGAGCGGCCGGCGGGCGAGATCGTAGCCGAAGCGGCCGCATTGAAGATACTGGCGCATAGTGAACAAGCAAGAAGAGGGAAATAAAAAAGACACCCGGAAGCGAATCCTGGGTGTCTTTCGGGGAGCCCGTCCGGGCTCGTGCCGCGGCGATCAGGCCGGCGCGGTCGCGTTCTGGGCGACGCCGCCGCTGTTGTCGCTCGGCGGATTGCGCTTGGTCAGCTGGACCGACTTCGGCGGCTTGGGCTCGCGGCCGGCCATGATGTCGTTGATCTGCTCGGCGTCGATGGTTTCCCATTCGAGCAGCGCGCGGGTCATCATCTCGACCTTGTCGCGGTTTTCTTCCAGCAGGCGGCGCGCCAGCGAGTACTGGGTGTCGAGGATGCTGCGGATCTCGGCATCCACCTTCTGCTGCGTCGCTTCGGAGATGGTCTTGACCGAGCCGCCGAAGAAGCCTTCGTTCTCGCTGTCCTCGTAGACCATCACGCCCATGCTCTCCGACATGCCGAACTTGGTGACCATCGAGCGGGCCAGCTTGGTGGCGCGCGAGAAGTCGTTCGAGGCGCCGGTCGACATCTGGCCGACGAAGATCTCCTCGGCGATGCGGCCGCCGAACAGGATCGAGATCTCTTCCAGCATCTTGTCCTTGTAGCCCGACAGGCTGTCGTGTTCCGGCAGCTGCCAGGTCAGGCCCAGCGCATAGCCGCGCGGCATGATCGTGACCTTGTGCACCGGATCGGCCTTCGGCAGCAGCTTGGCGATGACGGCGTGGCCCGACTCGTGGTACGCGGTGTTGCGGCGCTCTTCCTCGCGCATGACCATCGACTTGCGTTCCGGACCCATGTAGATCTTGTCCTTGGCATCCTCGAAGTCGATCATCTCGACCAGGCGCTTGCTGCGGCGCGCGGCGAACAGCGCGGCCTCGTTGACCAGGTTGGCCAGGTCGGCGCCGGAGAAGCCCGGGGTGCCGCGCGCCAGGATGTCGGCCTTGACGTCGGTACCGATGGGCACCTTGCGCATGTGGACGTTGAGGATCTGCTCGCGGCCGCGGATGTCCGGCAGGCCCACCATCACCTGGCGGTCGAAGCGGCCCGGACGCAGCAGCGCCTTGTCCAGCACGTCGGCGCGGTTGGTCGCGGCGATCACGATGGTGCCCGACGATGCCTCGAAGCCGTCCATCTCGACCAGCAGCTGGTTCAGCGTCTGTTCGCGTTCGTCGTTGCCGCCGCCCATGCCGGCGCCGCGGTGGCGACCGACGGCGTCGATCTCGTCGATGAAGATGATGCACGGCGAGTGCTTCTTGGCGTTCTCGAACATGTCGCGCACGCGCGATGCGCCGACGCCGACGAACATCTCGACGAAGTCCGAACCGGAGATCGAGAAGAACGGCACCTTGGCCTCGCCGGCGATGGCGCGCGCCAGCAGCGTCTTGCCGGTACCCGGGGGGCCGACCATCAGCACGCCGCGCGGGATGCGGCCGCCCAGTTTCTGGAACTTGCTCGGGTCCTTCAGGAAGTCGACGATCTCGCCCACTTCTTCCTTCGCCTCGTCGCAACCGGCGACGTCGGCGAAGGTGACGGTATTGTTGGTTTCATCCATCATGCGGGCCTTCGACTTCCCGAACGAGAACGCCCCGCCCTTGCCGCCGCCCTGCATCTGGCGCATGAAGAACACCCAGACGCCGATCAGGAGCAGCATCGGGAACCAGGAAATGAAGACCTGCTGCAGGAACGACGGCTCTTCCGGCGGCTTGACGTCGAAGCGCACGTTGTTGTCGCGCAGGTCGCCGATCAGGCCGCGGTCGAGCATGGTGGCGGTGGTGCGCACCTTGGTGTCGTCGGTGCGGGTCGCGGTGATGCTCGACCCTTCGATCACGACATCCTTGATCTTCTTCGCCTTGACATCATCGAGCAGCTCGGAATAAGCGATGGTCTTGCTGCCGCCCGCGGTGCTGTGGTTGTCGAACTGCTTGAACAGCATGAACAACAGCAGCGCGACCACCACCCAGATGGCGGATTTGGAAAACATATTATTCACGAAGACTCCTCTGATGCGGACGCATCTTTCCCATATTTTCAAAGGCGGATTTTACCCGCAATCGGCGGACAATACGACGCACGCGCGCCCGCTCGGCATCTTTTAGTGCCTATACGACACTATAACGGTTTTTATCCCGGCCCGTGCGTGCCGCGCGCCGCGATCCTTGTCCATCGTGGCACGAAACCCACCGTTCTTCGCGCATGTGCGGTTCCAGGCGCAAATATCAAGGGCGGAATCGCTGCCGGCGGCAAATTTCAGGCCGCCGGATGCTTCAGACCGCGTCCCAGCAGGAAGATTTCCGAGGATTTGTCGCGGCTGGCCTTGGGCTTGATCTGCTTGACCGTCTTGAACTCGGTGCGGAACTTTTCCAGGATCTGCGTGAAACCCATGTCCTTGAAGCATTTAACCAACAGTGCGCCGCCCGGTTTAAGGTGCATTTGCGAAAACTCAATCGCCAGGTCGATCAGGTCTTCCATGCGCGCCGCGTCCGCATGCGAGATGCCGGACAGGTTCGGCGCCATGTCGGACAACACCAGGTCGGCCATCCGGCCTTCCAGCACGGCGGCCAGCCGGTCCAGCACTTCCTGTTCGCGGAAATCGCCCTGGATGTAGTGCATGTCGGCGATCGGCTCCATCGGCAGGATGTCCAGGCCGATCATCGTGCCCTTGATGCCGCCCTCGTCGCCCCCGGCCAGCTTGCGCCGCGTGTACTGGCCCCAGCTGCCCGGGGTGCAGCCGAGGTCGACGATGACCTGGCCCGGCTTGATCAGCTTTTCGGCCTCGTCGATCTCTTTCAGCTTGTAGGCAGCACGCGCCCGGTAACCCTCTTTCTGTGCCAATTTGACATAGGGGTCGTTAATGTGGTCGTGCACCCAGTTTTTGTTGAATTTATTCTTGGCCATTCGCGTAAAATACTGCTTTTAATAGGTATCGCAAAAAAATATTATTATGATCAAACTCACCCCGGCCGAGCGTTCCGCCTTGCGCGCGGAAGCCCACGGACTCAATCCCGTCGTCATGATCGGCGAAGCCGGCCTGACCGAGGCCGTCCTGAAAGAAATCTCGTCCAGCCTGGACGCGCACGGCCTGATCAAGGTCCGCGTGTTCGGCGACGACCGCGAAGCGCGCATCGCCATGTACGAGCAGATCTGCGCCGACCTCGACGCCGCGCCCGTGCAGCACATCGGCAAGCTGCTCGTGCTGTACCGCCCCAAGAAGGACGAGGCAAAGGAACGTACCGCCAAGACCGGCAAGGGCCTGCGCGAAGTCACCATCGTCAAGCCCAGCCCGAGTGGCACCAAGAAACCGACCGTCACCAAGGTCTTGCTCAAAGGTAATGAGCGCGTGACCCAGGGCGGCAACATCAAGCGCGCCAAGGCGCGCCAGACCAGCAGCAAGAAGACCGCGCTGAAATAAGCCGCGGTGTTCAAAAAATTAACCGGGGCCGATGCCCCGGTTTTTTTCGCATGCGCAGGCCGTTCGATCGACGTAGGGTGGACGGGTTCCCCGTCCACGCGTCCAAGTGGCGCATGCATCACCCCGGCGCCGCTCGCGTGCCCGGCAGATCGGGCGGCGTGTATCACCGCGTGGACGGCAAGCCGTCCACCCTACCGGGATTTCACCACCAGGATCGCTCCCAGCACGCTCTCGACCAGGTAGCACAGCTGCGACACCCCATGCAGCGCGGCGAACGTCCCCCACTGCGGCGACGCCCGCACGCCGTTCGGCCCGGCCGCCGCGCGGATCGCGGCCATCACCGGCTGCAGGCCCAGGTAGACGATCATGCTGCAGGCCAGCATCCCGGCCACGCACCACAGCAGCCAGCGCTTGCGGCCGCTGTCCAGGTCGGCCGACTTCAGCACCAGGCCGATCAAGAGGACGGCCAGCGCCAGCGACAGCCAGGCTTCGCGCGTGAGCATGGTGCCGACCACGCTGCCGGCCAGCGTGCTGTCGAGCACGGCGAAGGCGCTCGGCGCGGCCAGGTAGCTCACGCCCCAGACGCTGCCGGCCCACAGGGCGGCCAGCAGCAGGCGCGCATTGGCGACGAACTTCACGCGCGCCGCCGCGTCAGATGTAACGGACGTCGAAGATCTCGTATTCGCGCACGCCCGACGGCGCCTTGACGTCGACCACGTCGCCGGCGTACTTGCCGATCAGGGCGCGGGCGATCGGCGAGGTGATCGAGATCTTCAGCTGCTTCAGGTCGGCCTCGTCCTCGCCGACGATCTGGTAGGTCACCTTGTTGCCGGTTTCCAGGTCTTCCAGGTCGACGGTGGCGCCGAACACGATGCGGCCTTCGGCATCGACCATCGACGGATCGATGATCTGGGCGGTCGACAGCTTGGCTTCCAGCTCGGCGATGCGGCCTTCGACGAAGGCCTGGCGCTCCTTGGCGGCATCGTATTCGGCATTTTCGGACAGGTCGCCGTGCGAACGCGCTTCAGCGATGGCATCGATCACCTTGCGGCGTTCCTGGGTCTTGAGCTGGTGCAGCTCGGCCTTCAGGAGTTCGGCGCCATGTCGGGTCAAAGGAGTGTTCATAGGTCTCTGCTCTATTCAAGTGCAATACGGCGTGCACGACAAAAAAAGTGAAAACCACAGAGCCGCACGACCGAAGTCGCGCGAACTCTGTGGTTCAGGGTACTGCTTCGAACCTTAGTTTAAGGTTTTATGCAGGCCTTGTAAATCGTACACATTCAGTTCGTCGAGGTGACGCATGCCCTGCACCGCCGCTTCCGCGCCGGCGATCGTCGTGTAGGTCACGACGCGCGCCTGCAGCGCCGAGGTACGGATGGTGCGCGAGTCGGCGATGGCGTTGCGCTTTTCCTCGACCGTGTTGACGACCATCGCGATCTCGTGGTTCTTGATCATGTCGACGATGTGCGGACGGCCCTCGACCACCTTGTTCACCGGCGACACCGGGATGCCGGCGGCCGAGATCACGGCGGCCGTGCCCTTGGTCGCGACCAGCTTGAAGCCGAGGTCGACCAGTTCGCGCGCCAGCTTGACGGTGCGCGGCTTGTCCGAGCCCTTCACCGACAGGAACACGTTGCCCGACGACGGCAGCGTGATGCTGGCGGCCAGCTGCGACTTCACGAACGCTTCGCCGAAGGTCATGCCCACGCCCATCACTTCGCCGGTCGACTTCATTTCCGGGCCGAGGATGGTGTCGACGCCCGGGAACTTCACGAACGGGAACACGGCTTCCTTGACGCTGTAGAACGGCGGGATCACTTCCTTCGTGATGCCCTGCTGGGCCAGGGTCTGGCCGACCATGCAGCGCGCCGCGATCTTGGCCAGCTGCAGGCCGGTCGCCTTCGACACGAACGGCACGGTGCGCGAGGCGCGCGGGTTCACTTCCAGCACGTACACGGTATCGACCGTCCTGCCGTCGACGTCCGACTGCTGGATCGCGAACTGCACGTTCATCAGGCCGACCACGTTCAGGCCCTTGGCCATCAGCGAGGTCTGGCGCTTGAGTTCATCGATCGTGGCCTGCGACAGCGAGTACGGCGGCAGGGAGCAGGCCGAGTCGCCCGAGTGCACGCCGGCCTGCTCGATGTGTTCCATCACGCCGCCGATGAAGGTAGTCTCGCCGTCCGAGATGCAGTCGACGTCGACTTCGATGGCGTCGTTCAGGAAGCGGTCCAGCAGCACCGGCGAATCGTTCGACACCTTGACCGCTTCGCGCATGTAGCGCTCCAGGTCGCGCTGCTCGTGGACGATCTCCATCGCGCGGCCGCCCAGCACGTACGACGGGCGCACGACCAGCGGGTAGCCGATTTCCGTCGCCAGGGCCAGCGCCTCGGCTTCGGTGCGCGCGGTGCGGTTCGGCGGCTGGCGCAGGCCCAGGTCCTGCAGCAGCTTCTGGAAGCGCTCGCGGTCTTCGGCCGCGTCGATCATGTCCGGCGAGGTGCCGATGATGGGCACGCCGTTGGCTTCGAGGTCCAGCGCCAGCTTCAGCGGGGTCTGGCCGCCGTACTGGACGATCACGCCGGCCGGCTTTTCCAGGTCGACGATCTCGAGCACGTCTTCGAGCGTGAGCGACTCGAAGTACAGGCGGTCCGAGGTGTCGTAGTCGGTCGACACGGTCTCCGGGTTGCAGTTGACCATGATGGTCTCGTAGCCGTCCTCGCGCATCGCGAGGGCCGCGTGCACGCAGCAGTAGTCGAACTCGATGCCCTGGCCGATCCGGTTCGGGCCGCCGCCCAGCACCATGATCTTCTTCTTGTCGGTCGGGTTCGATTCGCACTCCTCGTCGTACGTCGAGTACATGTACGCCGTGTTGGTCGCGAACTCGGCCGCGCAGGTGTCGACGCGCTTGTACACCGGACGGATGCCCAGCGCATGGCGCTTCTCGCGCACGGCCTGCGCGGTGGTGCCCATCAGGAAGGCCAGGCGGCGGTCCGAGAAGCCTTTCTGCTTGAGCTTGTACAGCACCGGCTTGTCCAGGCTGTCGAGCTTCTGGTGGTCCAGCCACAGTTCGATGTCGACGATTTCCTTGATCTGGACGAGGAACCACGGATCGATCTTGGTGAGGTTGTGCACCTCCTCCAGCGTGAAGCCCTGGGCGAACGCGTCGCCCACGTACCAGATGCGGTCCGGGCCCGGCTCGCCCAGCTCTTCCTCGATCTTCTCGCGGTCGCGGGTCTTCTCGTTCAGGCCGTCGACGCCGACTTCCAGGCCGCGCAGCGCCTTCTGGAACGATTCCTGGAAGGTGCGGCCCATCGCCATCACCTCGCCCACCGACTTCATCTGGGTGGTCAGGTGCTTGTCGGCGGTCGGGAACTTCTCGAACGTGAAGCGCGGGATCTTGACGACGACGTAGTCGATCGACGGTTCGAACGAGGCCGGGGTCGCGCCGCCGGTGATCTCGTTGCGCAGCTCGTCGAGGGTGTAGCCGACCGCCAGCTTGGCGGCGACCTTGGCGATCGGGAAGCCGGTGGCCTTGGAGGCCAGCGCCGACGAACGCGACACGCGCGGGTTCATCTCGATGACGATCATGCGGCCGTCCTTCGGATTGATCGCGAACTGCACGTTCGAGCCGCCGGTATCGACGCCGATCTCGCGCAGCACGGCGATCGACGCGTTGCGCATGATCTGGTATTCCTTGTCGGTCAGCGTCTGGGCCGGCGCGACGGTGATCGAGTCGCCCGTGTGGACGCCCATCGGATCCAGGTTCTCGATCGAGCAGATGATGATGCAGTTGTCGTTCTTGTCGCGCACGACCTCCATCTCGTACTCTTTCCAGCCGAGCAGCGATTCCTCGATCAGCAGTTCCGAGGTCGGCGAGGCTTCCAGGCCGCGCTTGCAGATGGCCTCGAACTCTTCCTCGTTGTAGGCGATGCCGCCGCCCGAGCCGCCCATCGTGAACGACGGACGGATGATGACGGGGAAGCCCAGCTCGCGCTGCACGGCGCGCGACTCGTCCATGGTGTGGGCGACGCCCGACTTGGCCGAGCCCAGGCCGATCTTGGTCATCGCGTCCTTGAACTTGGAGCGGTCCTCGGCCTTGTCGATGGCTTCCGGGGTGGCGCCGATCAGCTCGACCTTGTATTTGTCGAGCACGCCGTGGCGGTGCAGGTCCAGCGCGCAGTTCAGCGCGGTCTGGCCGCCCATGGTCGGCAGGATCGCGTCCGGGCGCTCCTTTTCGATGATGCGCTCGACGGCCTTCCAGGTGATCGGCTCGATGTAGGTGACGTCGGCCGTTTCCGGGTCCGTCATGATGGTCGCCGGGTTCGAATTGACCAGGATGACCTTGTAGCCTTCCTCGCGCAGGGCCTTGCAGGCCTGGGCGCCCGAGTAGTCGAATTCGACCGCCTGGCCGATGACGATCGGGCCCGCGCCGATGATCAGGATGCTGTTGATGTCACTACGTTTTGGCATGTATGTCTTCTCTCACTTGGCTTTGGCGTTGCTCATCAGGCCGATGAAGCGGTCGAACAGGTAGGCGACGTCGGTCGGGCCCGGCGACGCTTCCGGGTGGCCCTGGAAGCAGAACGCCGGCTTGTCCGTGCGCTCGAAGCCCTGCAGCGAACCGTCGAACAGCGAGACGTGGGTCACGCGGCAGTTGTCCGGCAGCGTATCCTGGTCGACCGCGAAGCCGTGGTTCTGCGAGGTGATCAGGACCTTCCTGCTGTCCAGGTCCTGCACCGGGTGGTTGGCGCCGTGGTGGCCGAACTTCATCTTGACGGTCTTCGCGCCCGAGGCCAGCGCCATGATCTGGTGGCCGAGGCAGATGCCGAAGGTCGGGATGCCGGTCTCGATGACGTCCTTCGTCGCCTGCACCGCGTAGTCGCAGGCGGCCGGGTCGCCGGGGCCGTTGGCCAGGAAGATGCCGTCCGGGTTCAGTGCCAGCGCCTCGGCCGCGGTGGCCTGCGCCGGCAGCACGGTGATCTTGCAGCCGCGCTCGGCCAGCATGCGCAGGATGTTGCGCTTGACGCCGTAGTCGAAGGCGACCACGTGGTATTGCGGGTTGTCCTGCTTGCCGAAGCCTTCGCCCAGCTTCCATTCGGTCTCGGTGAAGACGTACGGTTCCTTGACCGACACGACCTTGGCCAGGTCCATGCCGTTCAGGCCCGGGAACGAGCGCGCCAGTTCCAGCGCCTGCGCCTCGAGCGGCTCGACGCCCTGCGTGCCGGTCAGGATGGCGCCGTTCTGGGCGCCCTTCTCGCGCAGGATGCGGGTCAGCTTGCGCGTGTCGATGCCGGCGATGGCGACCACGTTTTCCTGCTTCAGGTAGTCCGACAGCGATTGGGTGGAGCGGAAATTCGACGCCAGCAGCGGCAGGTCGCGGATGATCAGGCCGGCGGCATGCACCTTCGTGGCCTCCACGTCGGCCGGGTTCACGCCCTGGTTGCCGATGTGCGGATACGTCAGCGTGACGATCTGACGCGAGTAGCTGGGGTCGGTAAGGATTTCCTGATACCCGGTGATGGCGGTATTGAAGACCACTTCACCGATGGTATGACCGGCGGCGCCGATCGCATATCCTTTGAAAATGGTTCCGTCTGCCAGGGCCAGGATGGCTGGAACGGCTGGGCCAGAAAAAAATGGCGGCAAGGGCAACTCCCGATAAAGTTGCCGTAGCTGCGCCACGTCAGACCGGCCTGAACGAATGTGAGCGATGGATACGCCCGGTGCTACAGGTCGTTAGATGAAGGAATGGGTGGGTAATCGCTACGGCAGATAAGTGATGGCTAAACCTCTGAATTATAGCGCCATTTACGCCGGTCGGCAATCGCCCTCCGGTCATTTCACCCTGCCCCATTCCCTCTAGAAATAGCGCGTGCCGGCCGACGGGCCGGACAACCCTCCTTACAGGCCCAGCGCGGCGATGCCGGCCCGGGCGATCTGCGCATCCTCGGCCGACTTCACGCCCGACACGCCGATCGCGCCGACGGTGCGGCCATCGACGACGATGTTGATGCCGCCCTCCAGCATGCCTTCCAGCTGCGGCGCGCTCAGGAACGAGGTGCGGCCGTTGTTGATCAGGTCTTCGTACGCGCGCGATTCGCGGCAGCCCAGCGCGGCCGTGCGGGCCTTCTGCGGGGCGATGTGCGCGGAGATCGGCGCGGCGCCGTCCAGGCGCTGCAGCCACAGCGGGTGGCCGCCGTCGTCGCAGATCGCGATCACGACCTTCCAGCCGTTGGCCATCGCCTCGGCTTCGGCGCCGGCGGCGATCTTCTTGACGTCTTCCAGGGTCAGGACGGGTTTGGTTTGCATCGGGTAACTCCTTGAGGGTGGACAGGATCGTGGGGAACGGGCGTCAGGGCGCCGGCGTCATCTGCTTGGCCTTGAGCTTGGCCTTGAGCTGGGCCATGACGCCCGCCGCGGCCTGCTCGCCGGCCAGCACGGCCAGGTTGCGGCCGTTGAAGTCGGCGCTGCCCATGGCGCCCAGCGACGGCGTGATGACGACGTCGGCGTCCTTCAGTTCGAACTGGTTCAGGCGCTGGCCCATGATGGTGAAGGTCTGCATCAGCACGTCGACGTTGCTGGCGATGGCCTGGGCCTCGGTCGCGCTCGAGATATTGACGGCGATGATGAATTCCGCGCCCATCTCCTTGGCGAAGCGCACCGGCACCGGCGCCACCAGGCCGCCGTCGACGTAGGTGCGGCCGCCGATGCTGACGGGCTGGAACACGCCCGGCACGCTCGACGAGGCGCGCACGGCCATGCCGGTGTTGCCGCGCCGGAACAGGATCGGCTGGCCGGTCTTGAGGTCGGTCGCCACGGCGCCGAACGGGATCTTGAGCTTTTCCATCGGCTGGTTGCGCACCACCTTGTTGACGTAGGCCTGCAGCGCATCGCCCTTCAGCACGCCGGTCGACTTGCCGAAGAACGGTACGGCCCAGTCGGAGATGGTGGCTTCGTCCAGCTCCATGGCGATCTTCTGCAGCGCGAAGCCGTCGTGGCCGGACGCGTACAGTGCGCCGACGACGGAACCGGCGCTGGTGCCGACCACGATGTCGGGATGGATGCCCTGGGCTTCCAGCGCCTTGATCACGCCGATGTGGGCGAAGCCGCGCGCGGCGCCGCCGCCGAGGGCCAGGCCGATCCTGACCTTGCGCGGCTGGACGGCGGGAACCGGGGCCGCCGCGACCGGGGCCGCGGGCTGGGTGGGGGTGGAGCCGCAGCCGGCGAGCAGGGCGGAGGCGGCGAGGAAGGACAGGGTCGAGCGGCGGGTCAGGGACATGCGGGGCGTCGGGGATACGGGCAAAGCACCGATTGTAACCCGTTATTCCGCCACAAGCCGATCGTGGGGTGGACGGCTGCGCCGTCCACGCGTTCAACGCGCGCGTGCGGCGTCGCGGGGTCGCCATTCCCATTGGTTGCGGCCGCGACGGCGCCGACGGCGCGTATCACCGCGTGGACGGGGAACCCGTCCACCCTACCCGGGCAGGGAAGTATTCGGCAAGGATGCGGTAAATACGCTCCCCTTCCCCGCCGACGAGCGGATCGCCAGCTTGCCGCCGTGCCGGATCAGCACGTGCTTGACGATGGCGAGGCCGAGTCCCGTGCCCTGGGTCTCGCGCGAGCGGCTCTTGTCGACGCGGTAGAAGCGCTCGGTCAGGCGCGAGATGTGCTGCTCGTCGATGCCGATGCCGTCGTCGGCCACCTCGAAGCGCAGGTCGTTTGCGCCGCGCGACCACGACAGCGTGATGTGGCCGCCGGCCGGCGTGTAGCGCACGGCGTTGCTGGCCAGGTTGCCGAAGGCGCTGCGCAGCTCGTCGGCGCTGCCCATCACGTCCGGGCCGTCGACCCGCACCGCGATCTCGTGGCGGCCGTTGGACAGCGCGCGCGCGTCCATGGCGATCTGCTCGACCAGGGCGCGCACGTCGACGTGCTCGCGCTTGAGCGGATAGTCGTCGGATTCGAGGCGCGACAGCGTCAGCATGTCCTCGATCAGGCGCTGCATGCGGCCGGCCTGCTCCGTCATCAGTTGCAGGTGCGCGGTGCGCGTCTTCTCGTCCAGGCCCGGGTCGGCCAGGGCGATCTCGAGGAAGCCGACGATGACCGTCAGCGGCGTGCGCAGTTCGTGCGAGGCGTTGGCGATGAAGTCGCGGCGCATCGCCTCGATGCGTTCGGTCTCGGTGGCGTCGTGGGTCACGAGGATCTGGCGGCGGTTCTCGAAGGGGATGATCTGCACTACCAGCCGGCGGCCGCGGATGGCCAGCGTCAGCGGCTGCTCGTAGCGGCCCAGGATGATGTAGTCGATGAATTCGGGATGGCGCACCAGGTTCGTCACGCGCCGGCCCTTGTCGCGCTCCAGCGTCAGGCCCAGGTGGCGCTCGGCGGCCGGGTTGCACCATTCCAGGAACAGCACGTCGTCCATGATGGCCACGCCCTCGGGCAGCAGGTGCATGGCCTGGCGGAAGCGCGCCAGCCAGTCGGCCAGGTCGCGCTGGTTGCGCTCGTCGTCGCGCCGCAACCGGTACAGGCGCGCGAACACCTCGGTCCACGCGCCCCAGCCGTCCGGCAGCTTGCCGCTCTGCGGGTCGTCCAGCCATTCGCCCAGCTTGTGCAGGTAGTTCAGCTGGACGAACAGCAGGCCGATCGTGAACACCAGCGCGAACGCCAGGCCGGTGACGGGCCCGGACATCCACCAGAACACGCCGGCGCCGGCCAGCACCATGGCCAGGCGCAGGCTGGCCGGCACCCAGAACAGCAGCTTCGGATTCAAGGACGGTCCTTCACTTCTCTTTTTCGCTGAGCATGTAGCCGACGCTGCGCACGGTGCGGATCAGGTTGTCGGCTTCCTTGAGCGCCTTGCGCAGGCGCAGCACGTGCACGTCGACCGTGCGCTCCTCGACGGCGGCGGCATCGCCCCACACCTTGTCGAGCAGCTGGCTGCGCGAGAACACGCGCTCGCGGTGCGCCATCAGGAACTTCAGCAGGCGGTACTCGGCATTGCCCATCTCGAGCTGGCGCCCGCCCAGCGACACCGTGCAGCTGGCCGGATCCAGCGTGACGTCGCCGGCCTTCAGCGGCGCCTCCGCCAGGTGCGGGCTCTTGCGGCGCAGCAGCGCCTTCGAGCGCGCCAGCAGCTCGCGCGGCGAGAACGGCTTGGTGACGTAGTCGTCGGCGCCCGTGTTCAGGCCGGCGATCTTGTCCTCTTCCATGCTCTTGGCCGTCAGCATGATGACCGGGATGTCCTGGAAATCGCGGTCGCCGCGCAGGCGCGACAGCAGGCGCAGGCCGCTCTGGTCGGGCAGCATCCAGTCGAGCAGCAGCAGGTCGGGCCGGCCGTGCACGATCGCATCCCAGGCCATGGCCACGTTGCCCGCCGTGCGGATGTCCCAGCCGGTCTCGCGCAGCGAGTAGCTCACCAGTTCGACGATCGCGGGTTCATCCTCGACGATCAGGACGCTCGTGTTGGCCGCCATCGATTACCCTTCGCCGCCTTCCGCCAGCGGGAGCTTGGTGTGGCGGATGTCCTTGCCCTCGACCACGTAGATCACGTATTCCGCGATGTTCTTGGCATGGTCGCCGATGCGCTCGATGGCCTTGGCCACCCACAGCGTGTCCAGCGCCGACGAGATCGTGCGCGGGTCTTCCATCATGAAGGTGATGGTGTTGCGCAGGATCGCGCGGAACTCGTAGTCGATCACGTCGTCCTGGGCGATGATCTGCACGGCCGACTTGCCGTCCAGGCGCGCGAACGCGTCGAGCGCGTCGTGCAGCATGTCGGCCGTGGCGCGCGAGATCGTGCGCACGACGTCGTAGTGGTTGAAGCTGACCATGCCGCGCTCGTGCAGGCTCTTGGCGGTGCGGGCGATCTTGGTGGCCTCGTCGCCGATGCGCTCGAGGTCGGTGATCACCTTGATCGTGGCCATCACGGTGCGCAGGTCGTTCGCGGCCGGCTGGCGGCGCACGATCAGGTGGCTGCAGGCGTCGTCGAGCTGCACCTCGAGCTGGTTGACGGCGTGGTCGTCGGCCATGACCTTGTCGGCCTGCTCGGCATTGTCGACGCGGAAGCACGCCAGCGCCTCCTCGAACTGGGTTTCCACCATGCCGCCCATCAGCAGCACCTTGGAACGGATCGCTTCGAGTTCCTGGTCGTACTGCTTGGAAGAGTGATCGCCTACCATGTCTCTGTATCCTATCGAATGTCGTTATATTACTTGATCAGCCGAAACGTCCGGTAATGTAATCCTGCGTTTCCTTCTTCGCGGGATTCATGAACAGCTGGTCCGTCTCGCCGAACTCGACCAGCTCGCCCAGGTACATGTAGGCCGTGTAATCCGAGCAGCGCGCGGCCTGCTGCATGTTGTGGGTCACGATCGCGATCGTGTAGTCGCCCTTCAGTTCGCTGATCAGTTCCTCGATCTTCGAGGTCGAGATCGGGTCCAGCGCCGAGGTCGGCTCGTCCAGCAGCAGGACGTCCGGCTTGACGGCGACGCCGCGCGCGATGCACAGGCGCTGCTGCTGGCCGCCCGACAGCGACAGGCCGCTCTTGTTCAGCTTGTCCTTGACCTCGGTCCACAGGGCAGCCTTCTTGAGCGCCCATTCGACGCGCTCGTCCATCTCGCCCTTGGAGAGGTTTTCGTACAGGCGCACGCCGAAGGCGATGTTGTCGTAGATCGACATCGGGAACGGCGTCGGCTTCTGGAACACCATGCCGATCTTGGCGCGCAGCATGTTGACGTCCACGCCCGGCTCCAGGATGTTGCGGCCGTTGAACAGGATGGTGCCCTCGGCGCGCTGGCCCGGGTACAGGTCGTACATGCGGTTCAGCGTGCGCAGCAGCGTCGACTTGCCGCAGCCGGACGGGCCGATGAAGGCCGTCACCTGCTTGTCGTGGATGTCCAGGTTGACGTTCTTCAGGCTGTGGGCCTTGCCGTAGAAGAAGTTCAGGCCCTGGATCTCCAGGGTCTTGGCCTTCGGCTTGCCGTTGGCGTTCGCCGCTTTATGCTGGTTCGCGGTCGGGATCGCGGTGTGGATGGTAGCGCTCATGGGATCGGAATCTTCTCGTGGCAAGGTACGGAATCAGGGATTTTTCTGGCGGAACGCGGTCCGCGACAGGATGTTCAGGGCCAGGACGCTGAAGGTCACCAGCAGCGCGCCGCCCCAGGCGATCGACTGCCAGTCCTCGTACGGGCTCATGGCGAAGCGGTAGATCACCACCGGCAGGTTGGCCATCGGCTGGTTCAGGTCGGCGGTGAAGAACTGGTTGTTCAGCGCGGTGAACAGCAGCGGCGCGGTTTCGCCGGCGATGCGGGCCACGGCCAGCAGCACGCCCGTCACCACGCCGGCCTTCACGGCGCGCAGGCGCACCGTCAGCGCCACCTTCCAGCGCGGCGCGCCGAGGGCGAACGCGGCTTCCAGCAGGCCGTTGGGCACCAGGTGCAGCATGTTGTCGGTGGTGCGCACCACGACCGGGATGGCGATCAGCGACAGCGCGATGGTGCCGGCATAGCCCGAGAAGTGCTGCACGTTGGCCACGTACAGGGCGTACACGAACAGGCCGATCACGATCGACGGCGCCGACAGCATGATGTCGGTGACGAAGCGGGTCACGGCGGCGAACTTGTTGTTCTGGCCGTATTCGGCCAGGTAGATGCCGGCCAGGATGCCGATCGGGGTCGACACCAGCGTCGACAGGCCGACCATCAGCACGGTGCCGAAGATCGCGTTGCGCAGGCCGCCTTCGCTGCCCGGCGCCGGGGTGTCCAGCGCGAACAGGCCGGACGACAGGGCGCCGACGCCGTGCACCAGCAGGGTGAACAGGATCCAGGCGAGGAAGCCGAGGCCGATGGCCATGGCGCCGATCGACAGGGTGATGCCGACGCGGTGGCCCAGCAGGCGGCGACGGTAGACGGGATTCTTGCGTGCTTGGTCCATTATTTTGACCCTTCCTTGCGGGACATACCCACGAGCATCAGTTTGGCGGCCGACAGCACGATGAACGTGATCGCGAACAGGATCAGGCCCAGCGCGAACAGCGACGACACGTGCAGCGGCGAGCTGGCCTCGGCGAATTCGTTGGCCAGCGTGGAGGAAATCGAGTTGCCCGCCTCGAACAGCGACAGCGAGATCTTGTTGGCGTTGCCGATCACGAAGGTGACGGCCATCGTCTCGCCCAGCGCGCGGCCCAGGCCCAGCATGACGCCGCCGACCACGCCGGTACGGGTGTACGGCAGCACGATCTTGCGCACGACTTCCCAGCGGGTGCAGCCGAGGCCGTATGCCGACTCCTTCAGCACGGCCGGCACGATCTCGAACACGTCGCGCATCACGGAGGCGATGAAGGGGATGATCATGATGGCCAGGATGATGCCGGCGGTCAGCACGCCCAGGCCCATCGTGGGTCCCTGGAACAGCGGGCCGACGAAGGGCAGCACGCCCAGCGTATGCTTGAGCAGCGGCTGGACGTGGTCGCCGAAGAACGGCGCGAACACGAACAGGCCCCACATGCCGTAGATGATCGACGGCACGCCGGCCAGCAGCTCGACCGCGGTGCCCATCGGGCGGCGCAGCCAGGCCGGGCAGATCTCGGTCAGGAACAGCGCGATGCCGAAGCTGACCGGGAAGGCGATGGCCAGCGCGATGATCGAGGTCACCAGGGTGCCGGTGATGGCGATCAGGGCGCCGAACTTGTCGTTGATCGGGTCCCACTCGTTGGTGGTGATGAAGGACAGCCCGAACTCGCGGAACGCGGGCGCGGCCCCGATGGCCAGCGAGACGATGATGCCGACCAGCACGAGCAGCACCGAGGCGGCGAACAACAGGGTGATCTTGTGGAAGAAAAAGTCCTGGATGCGTTGCTGGCGCATGGTATTGCGCAGCGCCTCGTGCCGGGCCTCTTCCTGCAGGGCGGCAAGCTTGGCGGCATCGTCGGCGATGATCGCGGATTGTCCGTTCATATGTTCGTTCAAAGTAGTACCCGAAAGTAGAAACGCGCCGCTCCCGCCTCCCTGCCTCGCCGGCCGGGAGGTGGGAGCAACGCTACCCACGGATCGTGGATGGAATTACCAGACTGCCTTGCCCGAAGCGTCCTTCAGGTTGCTCTTCCAGGCGGCCTCGACCAGCTTGTTGACCGAGTCCGGCATCGGCACGTAGTCCAGGTCGGCCGCGGCGGCGGCGCCGTTCTTGAACGCGTAGTCGAAGAACTTCAGCACTTCCTTGCCCTTGGCGGCGTCGGCCTGCGACTTGTGCATCAGGATGTACGAGGCGCCGGTGATCGGCCAGGCGGCCTTGCCCGGCTGGTCGGTCAGCACCACGGCCATGCCCGGGGCCTTGGCCCAGTCGGCGTTGGCGGCGGCGGCCTTGAACGCGTCGTCGTCCGGCTGCAGGAAGGCGCCGTCCTTGTTCTTCAGCTGGGTGTGGGTCATCTTGTTCTTCTTCGAGTACGCCCACTCGACGTAGCCGATCGAACCCTTGATGCGCTGGACGTTGGCGGCGACGCCGTCATTGCCCTTGCCGCCCACGCCGACCGCCCACTTCACGGCGGTACCGGCGCCGATCTTGGTCTTGAAGTCGGCGTTGGTCTTGGACAGGAAGTCGGTGAACAGGAACGAGGTGCCCGAGCTGTCGGCGCGGTGCACGACGGTAATGTCCTCGGCCGGCAGCTTGACGCCCGGGTTCAGGGCGGCGATCGCCTGGTCGTTCCACTTGGTGATCTTGCCCAGGTAGATGTCGGCGACGACCGGGCCGGTCAGCTTCAGCTGGCCCGGGGTCACGCCTTCGAGGTTGACGACGGTCACGACGCCGCCCATGATGGCCGGGAACTGCATCAGGCCGGCTTCTTCCAGCTCGGCGGCCTGCAGCGGCATGTCCGACGCGCCGAAGTCGACGGTCTTGGCCTTGATCTGCTTGATGCCGGCGCCCGAACCGACGGCCTGGTAGTTCAGGCCGTTGCCGCTGGCTTTCTTGTACATCTCTGCCCACTTGGCGTAGATCGGATACGGGAAGGTGGCGCCCGCACCGGTGATGTCCGCCGCCAGGGCCGCGGTGCCCGCGAAGGTGGCGGTGGTACCGATGATGATGGAGGCCAGCAGTTGCTTCATGCGCATATCGAGTCCTTTGGTTAGGTAGGTGACACGTTTGATGCTGCGCAGTGTATCGATCGAATATGACCGCTTTATGACACCAGTGACATATTCGCATGACGCGTTTTCATCATCGCGCGCGGCCGTGGACCGTGTCACACGATACCTTTACGTCATGTCACATTCGCACTGTGCCCGAGGCCGTTTCCCTACGGACGGGCCATGCCTTGCGCATGAAAAGGAACCCCTTGTAAATACGTCGCCATCTGCTACCTTGGAAGCGTCTCCACTTCCATGAGGGTTCGCTCGACGGCGTTGAATTTCATGTTGATCAGTCTTTTTATTACAGGCGTGCTCGGGGGGATTGCCGGCCTGCTTCTCTGCGACGTCATCGGAGAGGCACGCGGGAGCCACGGCAAGTTGAAAGATCGCTATCACGAATAGCACACAGGGCCAGCGGCCCGGAAGAAAAAAGCGGCGCTGCCCTTGCGGGGCACCGCCGCTTTTTCGCGGTCCGCTGCGCGCCGGCCGGCACGCGCGGCCGGCGCCGTCAGCGCAGGAAGCGCGACAGCTGGCTCATCGCGTTCAGGTCCAGGTTCATGAACTGGAACCCGACCTTGAACTCGTCGCCGCTGAAGATGCAATACATGACTTTCGCGCGCGCATGCAGCGGCGTCGGCTTGCCGTCGACCAGCAGGTCGAGGCTGACCTGGCCAGCCTGGCCGGCCTGCAGCGGATGCGCGACGGTGACGCTGACGCCATTGCTGCCGATGTCGCTGGTGCGCGCCGGCAGCGGCGCCTGGCCGTCCATCGCCACGACGGCTTTTACCTTGAGGATCTTGCGAACGGTTTTCCTTTGATCTGTAACCACGGCTACCTTGTGATGCTTGTGACAAACGAGGTGCAGATTATAGAGTCAAACGGCGATGTTCGTATTTCCCCGCATCAATTCATAAGTAACGGAAAGTAGCAAACGCGAGTAGCAAACCCGAGCAGCGCGGCCCAGCAGCAGGCGCGCGCCGGCGCGGCCCGCGGCGCCCCGTCAGTCGAGTTCGCGCAATTTGCTGAACGCCTCGTCGATGCGCTCGACGGCGACGATGGTCATGCCCTCAATGTTTTGCTTGGGCGCGTTCGCCTTCGGCACCATGGCGATCGAAAAACCGAGCTTGGCCGCCTCGCGCAGGCGCTCCTGGCCACGCGGCGCCGGCCGGATCTCGCCGGCCAGGCCCACCTCGCCGAACACGACCAGGCCGCGCGGCAGCGGCTTGTTGCGCATCGATGAGTTGATCGCCAGTAACACCGCCAGGTCGGCCGCCGGCTCGGCGATCTTGACGCCGCCGACGGCATTGATGAACACGTCCTGATCGAACGCGGCGATGCCGGCATGGCGGTGCAGCACGGCCAGCAGCATCGCGAGGCGGTTCTGTTCCAGGCCCACCGACAGCCGGCGCGCGTTGGGCAGGTGGCTGGCGTCGACCAGCGCCTGCACCTCGACCAGCAGCGGCCGCGTGCCCTCCTGCGTCACCATCACGCAGGAACCCGGCACCTGGTTGTCGTGCTGCGACAGGAACAGGGCGGACGGGTTCGACACCCCCTTCAACCCCTTTTCTGTCATCGCGAACACGCCCAGCTCGTTGACGGCGCCGAAACGGTTCTTGATGGCGCGCACCAGGCGGAAGCTGCTCTGGGTGTCGCCCTCGAAGTACAGCACGGTGTCGACGATGTGTTCCAGCACGCGCGGGCCGGCCAGCGCGCCCTCCTTCGTCACGTGGCCGACCAGGATGATCGTCACGCCGGTCTGCTTGGCGACGCGGGTCAGCTGGGCCGCGCACTCGCGTACCTGGCTCACCGAACCGGGGGCCGACGTCAGCGCGTCCGAGTACAGGGTCTGGATCGAGTCGATCACCGCGACTTCCGGCTTGACGTCGGCCAGCGTGCCGAGGATCTTTTCCAGCTGGATCTCGGCCTGCAGCTTGAGGTCGCGCGCCTCGACCTGCAGGCGCCTGGCGCGCAGCGCGATCTGGGCGCCGGATTCCTCGCCCGACACATACAGGGTGTTGCGGGTGGCGGCCAGGTTGGCCAGCGCCTGCAGCAGCAGCGTCGACTTGCCGATGCCGGGGTCGCCGCCGATCAGCACGACGCCGCCCGCCACCAGGCCGCCGCCCAGCACGCGGTCGAATTCCTCGATGCCGGTGCCGAAGCGCGGCACGTCGATCGCCTCGATGTCGGCGAGCGAGAGCACCGGCGCGGTCTGCGCCAGCGCCTTGTGGTGCGTGGCCTGCGACATGCGGTTCAGGCCCTGCGACTCGACCTGCTCGGTCATGGTGTTCCAGGACTTGCAATCGCCGCACTGGCCGGTCCAGCGGCTGGCGACGGCGCCGCAATCGCTGCACACGAAACTGGTACGTGGTTTTGCCATGGTTCCTATCTATCTGTATGAGGCATGCGCCAACGACGCATGCGGTGGTGGGCATGGGGTGTGCACGCGCCGAGGGCGCGCTGGGTGGCCGTCCGGCGCGCCTAATCGCAGCCCAGGCGCCCTTCGTCCACGCGCACGCGCGCCGCGAGCGCGCACATCAACTCGTAGCCGATCGTGCCGGCGGCCTGCGCCACCTCGTCGATCGGCAGGCCGTCGCCCCACAGCGTGACCTTGCTGCCGACGCGGGCATTGGCCACCGGCGTCAGGTCCACGGTCATCATGTCCATCGAGACCCGGCCGATCAGGCGCGTGCGCCGGCCCTCGACCAGCACCGGCGTGCCGTGCTCGGCGTGGCGCGGATAGCCGTCGGCATAACCGCAGGCGACCACGCCGATCGTCATCGGCCCGTCGGCCTGGAAGCGGCTGCCGTAGCCGACGCTGTCGCCCGCCCCGATGTGCTGGATGCCGATGATCTCGGAGCGCAGCGTCATCGTCGGCAGCAGGCCGTAGTCCGCCGCCGTGCGGCCGCCCGGGGTGCCGCCGTACAGCATGATGCCGGGCCGGGCCCAGTCGTTGCGCAATTCCGGATCCACGCCGCTGAGCAGCTCGGCCTGGTGCAGCACCCCGCCCGAGTTGGACAGGCTGCGCTCGCCCTCCAGGCCGTCCGCGCCCAGGCGGAAGCGCCGCACCTGCTCGCCGATCGCCAGGCGCGGGTGCTCCAGTTCGTCCGCATTGGCGAAGTGCGTCATCAGGGTGATGTTGCGGATGCCGGGAATCGCGCGCAGGCGCTGGTAGGCGGCGCGGAATTCCTCGGGACGGAAGCCGAGGCGGTTCATGCCCGTGTTCATCTTGAGGTGCACGTCGACCGGGCGGTACAGCTGCGTGTACTCGAGCATCTTGATCTGCTCGAGGCAGTGCACGGTGCTGTCGATATTGTGCTCGGCCAGCAGCGGGATGTCGGACGCGTCGAACACGCCTTCGAGCAGCAGGATCGGCTTGATCCAGCCGAGTTCGCGCAGGCGCAATGCGTTTTCCGTCTCGATCAGCGCCAGGCCGTCGGCCTGGGCGAAGCCGCGCATGCCGCGCTCGAGCCCGTGGCCATAGGCGTTCGCCTTGACCACCGCCCACAGTTTCGACGTGGGCGCGCAACTGCGCGCGCGGTCCAGGTTGCGCTGCATGGAATCGAGGTGGATGGTGGCGTGCAGGGGACGGGGCATGGAACGGAGATGGGGCCGGCGCCCCCGGAACGAAAGGATTATTTTACTCCCGGCGGCAATTTCGCGTATTGTCGATTCCTTGGGCTACGCCTTCTTTCATGGTATAAAGCAACCCACACTTAGTTTTTAGAACGTCTCGAATGAATCGTGGTTTTTATACCATCATGGCGGCGCAGTTCTTTTCGTCGCTGGCGGACAACGCGCTGATATTCGTCGCGATCGGTCTGCTGACGGCGATGAAGGCCCCGGCGGAGCTCACGCCGCTACTGAAATTGTCGTTCGTGCTGTTCTACGTGCTGCTGGCTGCCTTCGTCGGCGCCTTCGCCGACTCCAAGCCCAAGGGCCGCGTGATGTTCAACGCCAACCTGATCAAGGTGTTCGGCTGCAGCCTGATCTTCTTCGGCGCCCATCCGCTGGTCGCCTGCGCGGTGGTCGGCTTCGGCGCCGCCGTCTATTCCCCCGCCAAGTACGGCATCCTCACCGAACTCCTGCCCCCCGAAAAGCTCGTCGCGGCCAATGGCTGGATCGAGGGCCTGACCGTGATGTCGATCATCCTCGGCACCGTGATGGGCGGCGCGCTGGTCAGCCCGCACGGCGGCGCCTGGCTGATGACCCTGGACGTCCCCGGCATCGACACCGGCATCGACACGCCGACCAAGGCCTCGCTGGTCGTGCTGATCGGCGTGTACGCGCTGGCGGCCGGCTTCAACCTGCGCATCCCGGACACGGGCGCGCGCTACGAGCACCAGGAACGCCATCCCGTGCGCCTGATCGCCGACTTCGCCGAGTGCTCGTCGACGCTGTGGAAGGACAAGCTGGGCCAGATCTCGCTGGCCGTGACCACGCTGTTCTGGGGCGCTGGCGCCACGCTGCAATTCATCGTGCTGGAGTGGGCCAAGCGCTCGCTGCATATGCCGCTCGACAAGGCGACGACCCTGATCGGCGTGGTCGCGATCGGCGTCGCCGTCGGCGCGGCGCTGGCGGCCAAGATGATCCCGCTGAGGAAATCGCTGACCGTGATTCCACTGGGCATCATCATGGGCCTGGTCGTCGCCAGCATGGTGATGGTGCACTCGATGGCCGTGGCGGTGCCGCTGCTCCTGCTCATCGGCCTGCTGTCGGGCTTCTTCGTGGTGCCGATGAATGCGCTGCTGCAGCACCGCGGCCACGTCTTGATGAGCGCCGGTCACTCGATCGCCGTGCAGAACTTCAACGAGAACCTGTCGATCCTGACCATGCTGGCGCTGTACGCCATCATGATCACGCTGAACCTCGACCTGAACATCATCATCGTCCTGTTCGGCCTGTCGCTGGCCGGCATCATGTACCTGATCGGCCGCCGCCACGCGGCCAACCAGCGCGAACACGACTCCCTCGCCCTCATCGGCGAACACAAACACTGACCTCCCGCAAACCGGGGTCAGAGCCGGGGTCAGAGCCCGGTTTTTGGCAATTTCCTCTTCGTCATTCCCCTGAAATATCCTGTCATTCCAACGCGGAAAACGACAGGATATTTCACCATGGACATTCCCACAATTCGGGCTCTGACCCCGGCTCTGACCCCGGTTTGAGGGGGGTCAAGGGGGCGTGTGAGCGGTGGCGCGGGTGCGCCAGTCGTCGGGGACGATGAAGCCGCGGGCGATTTCGACGATGCGGCCCGGCTGCGCGTCGACCAGCGCGACCAGCAGCGGCGCGTCGGAGACGGCGAAGTGGTCGTCCAGTTCGGCCATCAGCTCGGCCTTGTCCAGCATCCACGTGGCCGACGCGGCGCGAAACGGCGCCAGCCATTGCAGGCGCGGCAGGACCAGGAAGCGGTCGGCGGCCAGGTCCGCGACTTGCGCACGCGCGCACCAGAAGCCGCGGCAGTGGCCGGCGCCGATGCCGGGCATCTCGACGTCGTCCCCGGCCGGATAGAACAGCCAGCCCCTCACCAGCGCCCGCGCGCTCGTCACCGGCCGCGGCAGCAGCGCCTGCGCGGCGGGATGCTCGGCCAGGCGCAGCTGGCGCTCGACGACCTTGCGCATCTTGCGGCCCAGGCTGTCGGCCAGGTTGGGGCCGACGAAGGTGTCGAGGCCGGTGGCGCGTCGTCCATCGCCGTCGTGGACGCTCTCCTGCAGCAGGTAGAACTTGGTGGCGAATTCGATGTGCACCGCGCCGCCGGCGCCGTCGTCGAGCAGGAAGTCGAACTCGCCGATGGTGGCGGTGGGGCCGTCGCGCACCTGCAGGCCGTGCGCCAGCAGGCGGCCCTGCTCGGCGAAATAGAAGGCCATCAGCTTTTCCGCATACAGGCCCAGGCGCGTGACGGGCTTCGTGCCGAGGGCGGCGTCGAGGCGCGCCGGATCGGCGTCGAGCGCGGCCAGCCAGCGTTCCACGTCCGGCGTCACCGGACCCAGCGTGGCGACGCGTCCTTCCCAGTGCGGGTCGTGGACGTCGAGCAGGTCGGGCGCGTCCAGCAGCCAGGCCAGCGCGCGCACCCGGGCGCGCCGCAGGTGGCCCCAGCGGCGCTCGAAGGCAGCCTGGTAGTCGGCCATCGGCAGCCGGGCGCCGGTCAGTCGCCGCTCCGGGCGCCGGCGCCGCGCGCGCGGCACAGGTCGGCCCAGGCCTGCGCCTTGTCGGCGCCGCGCCGCAGCAGCTCGCCCGGATGCAGCGTCGCGACCAGGTCGACCTGCCTGTCGCCGACGGCCAGCGCATGCACGGCGCCGCGCGCGCCGGCCAGCGGCTCCTGCAGCGGCCGGCCCAGCAGCGTGTTGGCGGCGATCTGCCCCAGCGTCACGACGGTGCCGGCGCCGGCCAGCGCGACCTCGCGTTCGAGGTAGGGACGGCAGGCGGCCGCCTCCTCGGCCGTCGGCGCGCGCTCGCCGCCGTTCGGCGTCGACGGCCGGCACTTGATCAGGTTCGTGACGTAGACGTCGCGCTCGCGGCCCATGCCGACGGCCAGCAGCATGTTGTCGAGCAGCTTGCCGGGGTCGCCCGCCAGCGGCACGCGCGCCTTGTCGTCGGCGGCCGTCGAGGCGCCGGCGGCCACGACCCAGCGCGCCGTGCGCGCGCCGCTGCCGGGCACGGGCACGCGACCGTCGCGGCAGGCGCTGCAGCGGCGGCAGGACGCGATGGCGACGGCCAGCTGGTCCCAGTCCATGCGCGCGATCTCGTCCGGACTGGCGTCCGACGGCAGCGCGGCGTCGTCCCACGCGGATTCGGCATCGGCGGCCGGCGGCGCCACCGGCGCCAGCGCCGACGCCGACTGGGCCACGCGCTGCAGCGGCGACGGTCCTGGCGGACGCGGCGACGCCGGCTCGGGCCCCGCCTGCACCGCCGGCGCCGCGGGCCGAGGCACCGGCGCCGGCACGCCGGCCGCCGGAGCGCGCTGCGGCGTCGGCTCCGGTATCTGCTCAGGCACCTGCTCAGGCACCAGCTGCGGCGCCTCCGCCAGCGCCACGTCGCCCCCGTCCGCGGCCGTCGCGGCGTGCTCCGCCGCGCGCAGGCGCCACAGCGGGCCGAGTCCCATCTCGTCCAGGAAGACGAGGTCGCGCGTGCTCAAGCCGCTCATAGCGCGTACCTCATCACGATCGCATCCTCGCGCCGGCCCTCGTGCGCGGGATAGTAGCCCTTGCGCCGGCCGATCTCGGCATAGCCGTAGCGCCGGTAGACGTGCAGCGCGCGCTCGTTGGACGGGCGCACTTCGAGCAGGATCGAGCCCATGCCCTGTTCGCGCGCGCGCGCCGCGATGCGGTCGAGCAGGAAGCGCCCGAGTCCCGTGCCGTGCCGCTCCCCGGCGACGGCGACGTCCAGCAGGTGCGCCTCGTCGACCGCGTACATCAGCAGGAAGTAGCCGGCCAGCGCGCCCTCTTCCGACGCCCCCTCCTCGCGCAGCACCCAGGCGTCGTAGCCGCTGGCGAGCGAGTCGACGAAGTTGGCGCGGCTCCACGGATGCGGGAACACGCCGCATTCGAGCGCGTGGACCGCGTCGATGTCGGCCGCGACCATGCGGCGCAGCGCCAGGGAGGCCGCCATCATGATCGGGACGCCTTCGCGGCGTCGTCCTTCACGGACGTCGCTGCGTTCATGGCCCGGCGCTCGGCGCTGGTGTAGGCGACCTTGTTGCGCAGGTAGAGCGGCTGGGCCGCGTCGGCCGGCACCGCGCGCCCGTCCGCCAGCGCGCGCGCCCCCAGCACGGCCAGCTCGCGCGCATGCGGCAGGATGTCGGCATGGGCGCCGGCGGCGAACTCCTTGCCGGCGAACGCATCGGGATAGGCGGCGAAGCCGTTGCCGCAGGCGACCAGGCCGGCGGCGGCCAGCGGCGCCACCGCCTCCGGGGCCGCCAGCGCCGGCGCGCACACGGCTTCCCAGGCGCCGGTCCAGCGGTACTGCGCCCAGTAGACTTCGCCCATGCGCGCGTCGAGCACGGCCAGCACCTCGGTGGCGCCGGTACGCGCGCGGCAGGCCTCGGCCATCGCCTCCAGCGTGACCAGCGGCAGCACCGGCAGGCGCGCGCCGAAGGCCAGGCCCTGGGCCACGCCGCAGGCGGTGCGCACGCCGGTGAAGGAGCCGGGACCGGCGCCGAAGGCGATCGCGTCGCAGTCGGCCAGCGCCAGGCCGGCGTCGCGCAGCAATTCCTGCACCATGGGCAGCACGGATTGCGAATGGGTGCGCACGCCGGACGTTTCGCGCGCGGCCGGGACGGCATCCGGGGCGCTGCCGGCCGTGGTGTTCAACAAGGCGCAGGACGCCAGCTCGGACGAGGTTTCGATGGCAAGGATGATAGGCATGGCGTATTTTAACCCGCCGGCGGCATCGGCAAAAAGCGCCGGCCGGTGCCGGATCGGCGCGGCCGTTGTAAAATCCCGCCCATGTCCAGCCTGATCCTCGAGCCCGATACCCGCGACCAGCTCGCCGCCGCCCTCGACGGCGGCGGCTGGGTCGTCGCCTGCCTGTGCGCCGCCTGGTGCGGCACCTGCTCGTCCTACCGCGCCGCCTTCGACGCGCTGGCCGCGCGCCACCCCGACAAGACCTTCGCCTGGGTCGACATCGAGGACGAGGCCGACGTGGTCGGCGACCTCGACGTCGAGAATTTCCCGACCTTGCTGCTGCAGCGCGGCGACACGGTGGCGTTCTTCGGCACCATGCTGCCGGACGCGAACCTGGCGGACCGCCTGGTGCAGGCGCAGGCGGCGCTGGACGACGCCGAGCTGGCGCGCCTGGCCGCGTCGACGCCGGAGCGGCGCGCGTGGCAGCAGCGTTGCGACCTGCGGCGGCTGCTGGCGGACGCGGGCCGGTAACGGCCGGCGTAAGGACGCGGGGCACGCGGGCCCCCGATCGAGCGGGCCCCCGCGTCCTTACGCCAGCCGCAAGGGCAAGCTGCGCAAGCGCTGCCCGGTCAACTGGAACACCGCATTCGCCACCGCCGGCGCCACCGGCGGCACCGCGGGCTCGCCCATGCCCTCGGGCGGCGCCGCGCTCGGCATGAACATCGTCTCGACCAGCGGCGCCTCGTTCATCCGCAGCACCGGGTAGTCGCCGAAGTTCGACTGCTGCACGCGGCCGTCCGCGAGCGTGATCTCGCCCGCCAGCGCCGCCGACAGGCCGAACACGACGCCCGACTCGACCTGCTGGGCCGCGATGTTCGGATTGACGACGAGGCCGCAGTCGACGGCGCAGGCCACGCGGTGCACGCGGATCGCCGTGCCCTCCACCGCCACCTCGGCCACCATCGCGACGACGGTGCCGAAGGACTGGTGCAGCGCCACGCCGTGCGCGCGGCCCGCCGGCGCCGGGCCGGCCAGGCGCAGCGCCGCGTCCAGCACGGCCAGGTGGCGCGGGTACGGCGCCAGCAGCGCGCGCCGCAGGGCCACCGGGTCGCGGCCGGCCGCGTGCGCCAGTTCGTCGACGAAGCTCTCCTTGAAGAACGCGTTATAGGAATGCCCGACCGAGCGCCAGTAGCCGACCGGCACCGGGCTGTCCACGGTCACGTGGGCGATCCGGCGGCGCGGGATCGCGTACTGCATGTCGAAGGCGCCCTCGGCCGTCGTCTTGTCCGGCCCCGCGCCGGGCAGGCCCAGGTTGCGCGGGAAGTACTGGTGGGCGATGGCGGCGCCGGCCGAGGTCGCGTCCCAGGACAGCACGCCGCCGTCCGCGTCCAGCAGCGCGGCGTAGCGCGCCAGCGCCATCGGGCGGTAGACGTCGTGCGCGGTATCGTCCTCGCGCGTCCACACCAGCTGCACCGGCTGGCCATCGGCATGCAGCGCGATCGCCACCGCCTGCGCCACCATGTCGGTTTCCAGCCGCCGCCCGAAGCCGCCGCCCAGCAGCATGGTCTCGACGGCGACGTCGGCGCGCGCCACGCCCGCCACACGGGCCGCGACCTCGGCCGCCACGCTGGGCACCTGCGTCGACGCCCACAGGCGCACCTTGCCGTCCCTCACCTGCGCCGTGCAGTTGACGGGTTCCATGGCGGCGTGCGCCAGCAGCGGCACGCGGTATTCGGCGCGCACCGTGCGCGCCCCCGCCACATCGGGCGCGGCGCCGGTCTCGACGTACACATGGCCCGCCCCGGCGTCGAGCGCATGCCCCAGCTGCGCGAACAGCGCCGCGCTCGACAGCCCGGCATGCGGCCCCGCGCGCCAGCGCACCGGCAGCGCGGCGGCGGCCTGCCTGGCCTGCCACCAGGTGCGGGCGATCACGGCGACGCCGGCGCCGGCGCCGGACCGCGCCGGCAGCGCGGCCGCGCAATCGACCACCTTCACCACGCCGGGCAGCGCCAGCACCTCGTCCGCCTCGTAGCCGGCCACCGCCGCGCCCAGTTCCGGCGCCATGCGCAGCGCCGCGTACAGCAGCCCGGCCGGGCGCGCATCGATGCCGAAGCGCGCGCCGCCGTCGACCTTGGCCGGCGTGTCCAGGCGCGGCAGCGGGCGGCCGATCAGGCGGAACGCGGCGGGCGCCTTCAGCGTCACGTCGCCGGCCCCGATGCCGCGCCCCGCCTCGGCGGCGGCCGCCGCCAGCGCGCCGTAGGCCAGCGTGCGGCCGTCCGGGTGGCGCACCGCGCCGTCCGCGGTCGCCAGCCGCGCCGGGTCGGCGTGCCAGTGCGCGGCGGCGGCCCGCACCAGCATCGCGCGCGCCACGGCGCCGGCCTCGCGCAGCGGCCGCCACCCATCCTTCACGCTGGTCGAGCCGCCGGTGAACATGATCCCCAGTTCGCGCGCCACCTTCGCGGCCAGCCAGCGCGCGCCGTCCCGCAGGACGCCGCTGTCGTCCGGGTGGAACGGCAGGTTCTCGGGCAGCAGCGCGACGTTGGCGTAGATCGGGTCGACCGGCGCGGCAACGATGCGCACGGCGGCCAGCGGCGCGTCGAGTTCCTCGGCCACCAGCATGGCCAGCGCGGTGTGCACGCCCTGCCCCATCTCGCTGCGCGCGGCGACGACGGACACGCCGCCGTCGGGCGCGATCGCGACCCAGCCGTTCAGGGCCACCGCGCCGGCGGGGAACGGCGCACTGGCGGCGCCGCGCAGGCGCTGGCGCGGCGGCGCCACGCCCCAGCCGACCAGCAGCAGGCCGCCCGCCGCCAGGCCGCCGAGCAGGAAGCGGCGCCGCCCGCGCCTAGGCACGGCGGCGTTCGCGCTGCGCATCGTCGTCCTTCCACGCGTCCAGCAGCTGTTGCGGCGCCACCGGCTTGCCGTACAAGTAGCCCTGGGCGCGGTTGCAGCCTTGGCGCAGCAGGAAGGCGGCCTGCTCGGCCGTCTCGACGCCCTCGGCGATCACCGACAGGTTCATGCTCTTGCCGAGCTGGATGATGGCGATGGCGATGGCTTCCTGGTTGGCCTGCTCGCCGGCGTCGCCCTGCGCGCCGGCGGCGATGTCCTTGATGAAGCTGCGGTCGATCTTCAGCGTCTGCACCGGCAGTTGGCGCAGGTAGGCCAGCGAGGAATAGCCGGTGCCGAAATCGTCGATGGCCAGGCCGACGCCGACCGCGTGCAGGTCGTTAATGTACTGCAGCGCGTCGCCGGTGTTCATGATGACCGATTCCGTCACCTCCAGCTGCAGGCGCCGCGCGGCCAGGCCGGTGTCGGCCAGTACCCGCGCCACCTGCGGCGCCACGCTGCCGCGGTCGAACTGGCGGCCGGACAGGTTGACCGCCATCTTCGGCACCGCCAGGCCGGCCTCTTCCCAGCGCACCATCTGGCGGCAGGCTTCTTCCAGCACCCAGTTGCCGAGCTGGCCGATGAAGCCGATGTCCTCGGCGAGCGGGATGAAGCGCGACGGCGACACGTGGCCCAGCTCCGGATTGTGCCAGCGCACCAGCGCCTCCACGCCGATCAGGCGGCCGCTGTCGATCTCCACCTGCGGCTGGTAGGCCAGGCTGATCTCGTCCTTCTCGATCGCGCGCCGCAGCAGGGCTTCCAGGCGCAGGCGCATGGCGCCCTCGCCCTCCATCGACGGCGCGTACAGCTGGTAGCCGTTGCGCCCGCGCGCCTTGGCCTGGTACATGGCGACGTCGGCATTGCGGATCAGGACGTTCAGGTCGACGGCGTCGTGCGGGTACAGGCTGATGCCGACGCTGCCGGTGACGAACAGCTCGTAGTCGGACACCAGCACCGGCCGCTCGAACAGGCGCATCAGCTTTTCCGCGACCATGCGCGCGCCGCGCGCGCCGTCGACGTCCTCGAGCAGCACGATGAACTCGTCGCCGCCCAGGCGCGCCAGCGTGTCGCCTTCGCGCAGGCAGGCGGACAGCGCGGCCGCCACCTGCTTGAGCAGTTCGTCGCCGACGTGGTGGCCGAGCGTGTCGTTGACGTTCTTGAAGCGGTCCAGGTCGATGAACATCACGGCCAGCTGGCAGCCGCTGCGCGCCGCGCGCGCCATCGCATGCTGCAGGCGGTCGTGGAACAGCAGGCGGTTCGGCAGGCCGGTGAGCGGGTCGTGGTGCGCCAGGTGGTCGAGCTGGTCCTGCGAGGCGCGCGCCCTGGTGATGTCGCTGAACACGCACACGTAGTGGGTGACGGCATCCTGCTCGTCGCGCACCGCCGATACCGTCAGCGATTCGAGGTAGGCCTCGCCGTCCTTGCGCAGGCTGCGCAGTTCGCCCTGCCAGAAGCCGGATTCCTCGAGGTCGCGCCAGATGCCCGCGTAGGCCGCGTCTTCCGGGCGGCCGATGCGCGCCAGCACCGACCAGGTGCCCAGCGTCTCGGCCTCGGTGTAGCCGGTGATGTGCGTGTAGGCCGGGTTGACGGCCACGATGCGGCCCTCGGCGTCGATCACCATCGCGCCGTCGGCGATGTGTTCGAGCACGGTGGCCGACAGGCGCAGCTTTTCCTCGGCGGCGCGGCGCTCGCTGACGTCGGCGAACACCCAGATGCTGCCCTCGTCCGGCTGCTCGGGATCGAGCATGCGCCCGCTCACCATGCACCAGAACAGGCTGCCGTCGCGGCGGCGGAACTGCAGTTCGCCGGTGAAGTCGCGGCCGGCCGTCAGCACCGGCATGCATTCCTCCTCGCCGCGCGCGTAGTCGTCGACGCTGGGGAACAGCACCACCAGCGCATCGCCGGCCAGGTCGCCCTCGTCGTAGCCGAACAGCTCGTCGAAGCGGCGGTTGGTCGAGACCACGTAGCGCTTGCGCACGTGCAGGATGCCGAACATGACGTTGTCCAGCACCGCGCCCTGCTCGGCCAGCAGCGCCTCGATGCGCATCTCGTTGTACTTGCGCTCGCTGATGTCGGAGATGATGCCGTCGACCCAGGTGCCGCTGCCGTCGCCGCCCGGCTGGCCGCTCTCGAGCACCCAGCGCTCGATGCCGAAGGCGTCGACGATGCGGTATTCGACCTGGTACGGACGCCGGGCCTGGGTCGCCTCCTTGAGCAGGCGGTAGTAGTTGCGCCGGTCCTCGGGACAGACCAGGTCCATCCAGCAGTCCGTGCCCTCGCCCATGAAGCGGCGCGCCGGCCAGCCGGAGATCTCCTCGATCGCCTCGCTGACGAAGTCGATGGTGCCGCCGGCGCGGGCGCGGAACACGGCGCCCGGCACCTGGGTCACGATGGTGCGGAAGCGCTCCTCGCGCCGGCCGATGTCCGCGAACAGTTCGCCGATCGCGATGCGCATGCGTTCGAGCTGGCGCCCGAGGCGCCCCAGTTCGTCCTGCGCCGTCAGCACCAGCGGCGCGTCGAACTTGCCGCGCGACAGGCGGTCCGAAAAGCGCATCAGGGTGCGCAGCGGCGCCGCCAGCCGGCGCTTGAGCAGCACCACGATCAACAGCAGCGACACCGCCAGCTGGCCCGCCAGCACCATCGCGTAGCGCCACTGCTTGACGCGCAGGTCGTGCTCGCTGCGGCTGTCGTCCATCTCGACCAGCACGCGGCCGATCGGCTGGCCGCGCACCGTCACGTTGCGCTCGGCGCGCAGCACGCGGCCACCGGCCTGGACCGGGACGCGCTGGTCGACCACCTCCTCGCCGTCCTGGGCGCGCACCAGGACGCGCAGGACGGACGGATCGCGCATCACCGAATCGACCAGCGAGCGCGCGGCGTCGGCATTCATGTTCCACAACGGTTCCTGCATGCCCAGCGCCAGGATGTCGGCGTTGCGCTGCAGGGTGTCGTCGAGCGCGCGCGCCGACTCGCGCTGTTCCTGCACGCCGATCAGCAGGTAGCCGCCCACCAGCGCGGGCATGGCCATGCCGCCGAACAGCATCAGCAGCAGGGCGCCATACAGCGATCGCCCGTACAGGCGGGCGAGGCGGGAAGGCAGGGCGCGCGGCGCCATCCTGGAGATGAATTGCCTAATGAACATAAATAGAAAAAGCCGCGGATCGCAACGGACGAGCGGCGCGTTGAGGCATATCAATAGGTGTTCGGTATTCGATTATGCACACAAAAGTTGCCATAAGTCACTTAAATGTGGTGACCGATGGCGGCGATCGCGCCTTTGCGTGACCGCGCCGCCACGCCGCGCGTCGCCACGACGGGGCGCGGGCTTTGCTATCATCGGCATCTTTATGGAGGAGTACCTGATGACGATGTCGATGTACGACGCTTCGATCCCCCTGTTCCGGCAGATCCTGGGCAGCCTGGTTGCCATCCTGGACAAGGCCGAAGCCCACGTGGATGCGAAAAAGCTGGAACCGGACGCGCTGCTGCGGGCACGCCTGTTCCCGGACATGTTCCCCCTGCTGCGCCAGGTCCAGCTGGCGACCGATTTCGCCAAGGGCGCGGCGGCGCGCCTGGGCGGCGTCGACGTGCCGCGCTACGACGACGTCGAGCAGGACTTCGCCGGCCTGCGCGCGCGCCTGGAAAAGACCCTGGCCTTCCTCGACAGCGTGGCGCGCGAGGCGGTCGACGCCGGCGCCGACCGCGACGTGACCATCGGCAGCGGCGCCAGCGAGCGCCATTTCAAGGGCAAGGCCTACCTGCTGCACTATGCCCTGCCCAACTTTTATTTCCACGCCACCACCGCCTACGACATCCTGCGCCACAACGGGCTGGACATCGGCAAGCGCGACTTCATCGGCAGCGTCTGAGGACGGGACGGCGGTTCAAGTATTGCGGCGCGGGTAGCCCTGCCCCAGGATGCGCACCCACACGACTTCCTTTTCCTCGCGGCTCATCGCCACCCAGGTCGCCACCTCGATCACGGTGCGCCCGCAGCCGCGGCAGATCTCGTCGAAGGTGGTCGAGCAGACCGCGACGCACGGCGTGTCCGGGCGTTCGGGCAGGGGGCGCTCCCCCGCGGCCTCAGCGGGCCGGTCCGACATCGAGCTTGTCCCAGCCTTCGTGGCCGAGCTTGTCCATGGTGTCGATGTTCTTCTCGAAGATGTCGGCGGCGTCCGGGAAGGCTTCCACGGCGCGGTCGATGCTCGCCTCGCGCAGCAGGTGCAGGATCGGGTACGGCGCGCGGTTCGTGTAGTTCGAGATGTCGTTCGGATCGGTGTCGGCGAACTGGTAGTCCGGGTGGAAGCTCGCCACCTGCAGCTCGCCGTCCAGCTGCATGTCCTCGACCGCGGCATCGGCGACGTCGAGGAATTCGTTGAAGTCGACGAAGTCGTTCAGGACGAACGGGTGGATCAGCAGGGTGGTGTCGGTCTTGTCCGGATCGGTGTCGGCCAGCGCCTGCAGCTCGTTCATCAGGGTTTCCAGCAAGTCTTCCGGCGTGCGCGCCGGCGAGACGACGAAGCGCACCTGCTCCTTGATATAGACCGACTTGGCGAACGGACAAAGATTCAGGCCGATGACGGCGCGTTCCAGCCAGCGCCGGGTGGCGGCGACGATGGCGTCGTCGTCGGCATGGAGGTTGGCAGTGCTCATGGTAAGGCTTTCAGAAAATACAAAAATGCGTCGTGCAGACGCGGCATTGTACGCGCATTTGCGTGCGCTCATGGACGAAACGCCTGGCCCGGCCAGCATGGCAGGCACGGCTGGCGCATCTGGTATTAGCCGCCGCGGCGGCCAGCGCGGGGCGCATGGCGTCGCCCCCGGGACGCGCCCGCAACGCGACGCCCCAAGGTACTCCCTGGGTGTATCCGAAAATCCATCCGGTTTCATAGAGCAAAGGCGAGCGATAACGCGACCATACTCCCTTGCGTATTGACCAAGGGGAACACGCCATGATCAAAAAGGATAGACAAGGTTTTTTGTAACCGAGCCGACATAATTCTTGACTGACGCGCGGACTGGTCCGTACACTGCCTCCCTTACTCGTCAGTCCTGACGTTCCTGAACGCAACACTGGAAAGCCATGTACGAAACGACCCGCATTTCGCAAGCCCTCGCCGTCGTCCTCCTGATCGCCACCCTGCCGGGCCACGCCGCCGACAGCGCGCCGGGCGCCACCGCCCTCGGCGGCAGCACCCTGGGCAGCAGCACCGTCGGCAGCGGCGCCACCCGCGCCGGATCGCCGCAGGCCCTGGCCGCCGTCAAGTCCGACGACTACCGCGATCCGGACCTGTGGGCCCGCATCCGCAGCGGCTACGCCATCCCCGACGTCGACAACACGCTGGTCGCCAAGCACGTCCAGTGGTACGCCAGCCGTCCCGACAATCTCGCCCGCATCTCCAGCCGCGCCTCGCTGTACCTCTACCACGTCGTGCTGGAACTGGAAAAGCGCGGCATGCCGACCGAACTGGCGCTGTTGCCGGTGATCGAATCGGCGTTCAACCCGCAGGCGCTGTCGACCGCCAACGCGGCCGGCATCTGGCAGTTCGTGCCGGACACCGGCAAGACCTTCAACCTGCAGCAGAACATGTTCAAGGACGAGCGCCGCGGCGTGCTGGCCTCGACCGACGCCGCCCTCACCTACCTGCAGCGCCTGTACACGATGTTCGGCGACTGGCAGCTGGCGCTGGCCGCGTACAACTGGGGCGAAGGCAATGTGCAGAAGGCCATCCAGCGCAACCGCTCGCTCGGCAAGCCGACCGACTTCGAGAGCCTGTCCGAGCTGATGCCGGCGGAAACCCGCAACTACGTGCCGCGCCTGCAGGCCGTCAAGAACATCATCGCCAATCCGGGCCAGTACGGCGTGTCGCTGCCGCTGATCGACAACCAGCCCTACTTCACCACCGTCGACAAGACCTCGGACATCGACCTGGCCGTGGCGGCCCAGCTGGCCGAGATGTCGATCGACGAGTTCAAGGCGCTCAACCCGCAGTTCAAGAAGCCGGTGATCGCCGGCGACTCGCAGATCCTGCTGCCCAAGGAAAACGCCGAGAAGTTCCACCTGAACCTGGCGCAATGGGGCCAGGCGCTGTCGTCCTGGACCACGCACAAGATCACCTCGGCGAAGGAAAACATCGCCTCGCTGGCCTCGAAGTTCGGCACCACGCCGGAAGTCATCCGCCAGGCCAACAACATCCCCCCGCAGATGCGCCTGAAGGCCGGCTCCACGATCCTGGTGCCCAGGACCGAGGCGACGGCCCACAACGACATCACCGAGAACATCGTCGAGAACGCGCAGATGCTGCTCGAGGCCGACCGCGGCGAGTCGCGCAAGGGCAAGATGAGCGGTGTGCAGCGCATCAAGGCGCGCGCCGCGCATGCCGTGGCCGAGATCAAGAGCCGCGTGTCGCGCAAGCCCGCCGTCAACGCCAACGGCCGCAAGCGCCGCTGAGCCGGGGCCGGCTGGCGCCGGCCGCAATTACCCGCACCGGGTGATTTCTTCCTGATAACATTGTGAAACCTCAACTGAGGAACACTCCTTCTTTCGAAACATTTTTGAAAGCGAGAACACAATGATCACTCTCAAGAAAGCCGTCTTTGCGCTGGGCCTGGGCATCGGCCTGTCGGCGGCGGTCAGCGCCTGGGCCGCGCCCGACTGCGTCACCTGCGAATACATGCGGCTCGACTGCGCCGCCGGCGACGCCAACGCCTGTACCACGTTCAGCCGGCTCTGCCACTACCCGCCGGGCAGCTGCACGATCGAGTAAGCGGTCCGGCGATCGGCATCCCCGATCGCCCATGCGCCCGCGGCCCCGGCGGCCGCGGGCGCGAATCGCACATGCCCGTGCACGCTTTCGTATTTTCAGGTATAGTGCTGGTTGTGCGCTGCAATATACAGATTTCCCCCAGTCGTTTGACGTTACGCAAAGTCCGTACGTTCCCATGACGAAGCAGCTCACCGGATAGCAGTACAATCAGCAGCTTCGCAAGCCCCGGCGTCTATCAGCGCCCATTCATAAAGCCCTCCCGCCCTGCGTGCCGAGTCCATGGCACCGTCCCGGCGCAAAGCTTTTGTGCCGAAATTTCTTTGTCTTTGAGTCATTTCGTTTGTTGGCTCGCGTTGCTATTCCGCGTTGCCGTGTCGTGCGCCAGTCGCCGTGCGGGAGCGCTCACCGAACTATCGAGAGTAAATTAAACAATGAGTTTTGAAGCATTAGGCTTACACGCGTCCATCGTCAAGGCAGTCGAGCAGGCTGGCTACGAAAAACCGACCCCGGTGCAGGAACAGGCGGTCCCGGCGGGCATCGCCGGCCGCGACCTGCTGGTGTCGTCGCAGACCGGCTCCGGCAAGACCGCGGCATTCATGCTGCCGGCGCTGAACAAGTTCGCCAACCTCGAACCGGCTGCCGCCGGCCGCACCCCGGCCCAGGAAGCCCAGGCGGCGCGCGCCCGCGGCGAACGCGTCCGCTTCAAGGCGGCCCAGCCGAAGATGCTGGTGCTGACCCCGACGCGCGAACTGGCGCTGCAGGTGACCAACGCCACCGAGCAGTACACGGCCTTCATGCGCCGCATCCGCGCCGTCTCGATCCTGGGCGGCATGCCGTATCCGAAGCAGATGCAGCTGCTGGCCAAGAACCCGGAAATCCTGGTCGCCACGCCGGGCCGCCTGATCGACCACATGGAATCGGGCAAGATCGACTTCTCGCAACTGGAAATCCTGGTGCTGGACGAAGCCGACCGCATGCTCGACATGGGCTTCATCGAGGACATCGAAAAGATCGTCGCCGCCACCCCGGCCTCGCGCCAGACCATGCTGTTCTCGGCCACGCTGGATGGCGTCGTCGGCAACATGGCGCGCCGCATCACCAAGGATCCGATGGTGATCCAGATCGCCAGCGCCACCCAGCGCCACGAGAACATCACCCAGAAGGTGCACTTCGTCGACGACCTGTCGCACAAGAACCGCCTGCTCGACCACCTGCTGCGCGACGAGACGCTGGACCAGGCCGTGGTGTTCACGGCCACCAAGCGCGACGCCGACATGATCGCCGACCGCCTGAACATCGCCGGCTTCTCGGCCGCCGCGCTGCACGGCGACATGCACCAGGGCGCGCGCAACCGTACCCTGGACGGCCTGCGCCGCGGCCGCGTCAAGGTGCTGGTGGCGACCGACGTCGCCGCGCGCGGCATCGACGTGCCGAACATCACCCACGTGGTGAACTACGACCTGCCGAAGTTCCCGGAAGACTACGTGCACCGCATCGGCCGTACCGGCCGCGCGGGCCGCAACGGCATCGCCGTGTCGCTGGTGAACCACGCCGAGAGCCTCAACGTGCGCCGCATCGAGCGCTTCACCAAGCAGACCATCCCGGTCGACGTGGTCGAGGGCTTCGAGCCGAAGCGCGCCCCGGCGCCGCGTTCGGCCACCCGTCCGGGCTGGAAGCCGGGCGACGGCCGTAACGCCCACGGCAAGCCGGGCCAGCGCAGCTTCCACAAGGAAGGCGCACCGCGCGAAGGCGGCGGCTATCGCGGCGCCGACGCCCAGCGTCGCGAAGGCTTCCGTCCCGACGCCGGCCCGCGTCGCGAAGGCGGTTTCCGTGCCGAAGGCGGCTTCCGCGGTGCCGGCGCCGGCGAAGGCGGCCAGCGCCGCGAACGCAGCGGCTATGGCGCGCACCCGCGCTCGGCCGACGGCGCGCGCCGCAGCTTCGGCGACCGTTGATCTTGCAGCGTTGAACGCACCCGGACGGGTGCGCCGACATCGCCCCCGCCCCGTGCGGGGGCTTTTTTTTGTAGGCGCTGTTCGCGTTAATTGCGTTTCCTGTCCAGCTGCTTGCCAAACTGGACCGCTGCCCGCAGCAGTAGTGCCGGCGTCGTCAGCCGTTTGTCGTCCAGCACCCGCTGCCAGCCCGAGTAGTCGATCAGGTAGCGGCTGGCCACGCCGCGAAAGCGCAGCAGCCAGGTCTTGAAGCGGCTGTGCCAGCCGTTCACGT
>NZ_CAJYEB010000015.1 GCF_913773735.1 uncultured Massilia sp. | reverse complement strand
CGTCCGCCTCGACGATGGTCGACAGCGTCGGCGCACGTTCGTGCATGGCGCCCGGAATGAAGCGGTGACGCCACCGAAAACTGGTGGTGCGGTGCACGCCGGTGACCGCCGCGGCGTCGCGCACGGTGCGTGATTCGAGCACGCACTGCAGGTACGCCAGCCATTTCTCCTTGAGGCGCAGGCGCGCCAGCGGTGTGCCGGTGAGCGCGTTGTAGCTGCGCCCGCAGCGGCAGCAACGATAACGCTGCAAGCCGCTGGCGCTGCCGCAGCGGTGGACGCGCGTGGCGCGGCAACGGGGACAGGGTGGACGGCCGGCAGCCTGTTCGATGAGCGCGATGAATTCGCCGGGATCCGCGATGGAGGCGATCCAGCTGCGCAGGCGTGCAAGATTCTGCATGCACATCGGTAACGCTTCGAGCGCGGCAAGCACGTCGTCGAACGCCAGAGCCTGCATTGCTGCCTCCCCATGAGTTACCTCGACAATGGGTGAGACTGCCAGCGCAGCGGATGGTTCGCTTAATTAACGCGAACAGCGCCATGAAAAAAGCCGCCGGCTTTGCAGCGGGCGGCTTTCCGGTCCGGAGCGGCAGCGACGTGCCGCCTCCGTACGATGCGATTAACGCTTCGAGAACTGCTTGGCGCGACGTGCTTTGCGCAGACCGACTTTCTTACGCTCGACTTCGCGGGCGTCGCGGGTGACGAAACCGGCACGTGCCAGGTCGCCCTTCAGGCCTGCGTCGTAGTCGATCAGTGCACGGGTGATACCGTGGCGCACTGCACCTGCCTGGCCGGACTCGCCGCCGCCATGCACGTTGACCTTGATGTCGAAACGCTCGACGTTGCCGGTCAGTTCCAGCGGCTGGCGGATGACCATCAGGCCGGTTTCGCGCGAGAAGTACTCGGCGGCCGGTTTGCCGTTCACGATGATCTGGCCGGTGCCGGACTTGATGAACACGCGGGCGACTGCACTCTTGCGACGGCCGGTGCCGTAGTTGTAGTTACCGATCATGTCAGTTCCTTAGAATTCGAGTGCTTGGGGTTGCTGGGCAGCGTGCGGGTGGGTGGCTTCCGCGTACACTTTCAGCTTCTTGATCATGGCGTAGCCCAGCGGGCCCTTCGGCAGCATGCCCTTGACGGCCTTTTCCAGGGCACGGCCCGGGAAGCGCTGTTGCATTTTCAGGAAGTTGGTTTCGTAGATACCGCCCGGGTAGCCCGAGTGACGGTAGTACGTCTTCGCGGTGGCCTTGGTGCCGGTGACGCGCAGCTTGCCTGCATTGACGACGACGATGAAATCGCCGGTGTCGACGTGCGGAGTGAATTCCGGTTTGTGTTTGCCGCGCAGTCGGCGTGCCACTTCGCTGGCAACACGTCCGAGGACCTTGTCCGTCGCGTCAATCACGTACCAATCGCGCTGGACTTCATGGCCCTTAGCGGAAAAAGTTTTCATGTTGACTTCCTATATGGAGTAAAGAATGCTCAATGGTGGTTCCGCTCGCAACAGCTGCGGACTCTGCCTTATTGTCTTTTCCTGAGCAAATGGAAAGCCTACGATCATAGCCGATCCCGCACGCTCCAGTCAAGCCGGCTGCCGCATTGCCCGGCCGGGACACGACGCCTTGCGTCAAGACATGCATATATGCAACTTTTTGTTGACCATAAAGAAAGTAGCAATTTACTATGGCCGGCAAACCATGGGAGGCTTCGTGAAGACCAGTCTGATCCTGGGCGTGCTGCTCGCAGCCGCCATCCCCGCCGCGCAGGCGGCGCCGCCCCCCGAACCGGCGCCCGCGCCGGCGGCGCAGACCCGCACCTGCCACCTGCCCGGCGTCGAGGAAGCGCTGCGCTGCCTCAAGCTGCCGGTCGTGCTCGAACCCGGCAAGCCGGGCACGCTGGCGCTGCACGTGACGATCGCCCCGGCGCTGCGCCAGGGCGCCCGCCCCGATCCGCTGTTCGTGCTGGCCGGCGGTCCCGGCCAGGCCGGCAGCGACGTGCTGGGACTGCTGTCGACCGCCTTCAAGCGCGTGCGGCCCACGCGCGACATCGTGTTCATCGACCAGCGCGGCACAGGCCTGTCGGGGCGGCTCGAATGCAAGTCCAACCTCGACGAGGACGTCAAGCTGACCGACGACCAGGTGGACGCCGAACTGAAGCGCTGCATCGCCGCCAGCAAGGCGCCGTTCGCCGCCTACACCACGGCCAATGCGGCCAACGACATCGAAGCGGTGCGGCGCGCGCTCGGCTACGGCAAGATCAATCTCTGGGGCGGCTCCTACGGCACGCGCCTGGCGCAGGCCTATGCGCGCGCCTGGCCGGACAGCGTGCGCGCGCTGGTGCTGGACGGCGTCGCCGCGCCCGACCAGGTGATCCCGGCGGGCGGGCGCGACGGCCAGGCCGCGCTCGACAAGCTGTTCGAGCAGTGCGCGCTCGACGCCCCGTGCCGCAAGGCCTACCCCAACCTGCGCGCCGACTTCGCCGCGCTGGTCGCCAGGCTCGATGCCGCGCCGCTCAAGCTGAACCTGCCCGATCCGCGCACCGCGCAGCCGGTCGACACGACCATGACCAGCGCGCGCCTGCTCGACACCGCGCGCAACATGCTGTACGCGCCGGCCGACGCGCGCCGCCTGCCCTTCCTGGTCGACAGCGCCGCGCGCGGCCGCTGGCAGCCGTTCGTGGCGCGCCGCAACCTGGCCGCCGACTTTTCCGCCGAGGGCTCGCCGGCCACGCTGCTGCACCTGGCCGTCGTGTGCGCCGAGGACATGCCGCGCTTCACGCCGGCGCTGGTGGCGTCCGACGCCTCGCCGCTGACGCGCGCGCTGGGCCAGCGCATGCCGGGCATGTGCGCGGCGATGAACGTGCCGCCGGTGCCGTACAAGGAACCCACGCCGATCGCCGCCCCGGCCCTGCTGCTGTCGGGCGCGCTCGACCCGGTCACGCCGCCGCACCGCGCCGCCAGCGCCGCGCGCTTCATGCCGCACGCGCAATCGGTCACGGTGACCAATGTCGGCCACGGCGTGTCCCAGCTCGGCTGCGCGCCGCGCCTGCTGCGCACTTTCCTCGACCAGCCCGGCGCGAAACTCGACGCCGCCTGCCTGGAAGAGATCCCGCCCCCCACTTTCCAGCTCGGCAGCGCCGGGCCGCAACCCTGAACGGATGGACAAGGCATGATCGAAGCACATGAAGTCCGCAAACATTTCGGTCCCGTGCAGGCGCTGGGAGGCGTCAGCTTCGGCGCGCGCGACGGCCAGATCACGGCCCTGCTCGGCCCCAACGGCGCCGGCAAGACCACGCTGCTGCGCACGCTGGTCGGCATGCTCAAGCGCGACCACGGCACCATCGCCGTCGACGGTGTCGACCCGGAACGCGACCCGATGCGCGTGCGCGCCAGCATCGGCTTCCTGACCGACCAGTTCGGCCTGTACGAGCGCCTGTCGACGCGCGAATACCTGACCTACTTCGGCGAACTCAACGGCATGGACGGCGCCGGCCTGCGGCGCCGCATCGACGAGGTGTCCGGGATGCTGGCCATGGACGACATCATGGAGCGCCGCAGCAAGGGCTTTTCGCAGGGCCAGCGCATCAAGGTGGCGCTGGCGCGCGCCCTGCTGCACCGGCCGCGCCACCTGCTGCTCGACGAGCCGACGCGCGGCCTGGACGTGATGAGCACGCGCGCCGTGCGCCACGCGCTGGCGGCGCTGCGCGCGGAGGGCTGCTGCGTGATCATGGCCACCCACGTGATGCAGGAAGTCACGCACCTGTGCGACGACGTGATCGTGATCGCCAAGGGCCACACCGTGGCCCAGGGCACGCCCGCCGAACTGTGCCGCCGCACCGGCATCGCCAACCTCGAGGATGCCTTCGTGCACCTGGTCGGCACCGACGAAGGAATCGCCGCATGAAGCCCAAGTACCTGGTCGTCTTCCTGAAGGAATTGCGCGAATCGCTGCGCGACAAGCGTTCGCTGGCGCTGATCGCGATGTTCACGCTGATGTATCCGGCCATGCTGGCGTTCCTGCTGAACCAGTGGATCGACCGCGCCACCCGGCCCGAGCGCGAGGGCATCGCGCTGACGGTGATCGGCGGCAGCCAGGCGCCGACGCTGGTGTCCCAGCTCAAGCAGAAGAACATCACGATCACCGACGCCGGCCCGATGGAGGAAGACGCCATCACCGCCCTGCTGCGCAACCACAAGATCGCCGCCGTGCTGCGCGTGCCCGCGAACTATACCGAGAACTACAACGCGATGCGCCCGGCGCGCATCGAGCTGTGGTACGACTCGGCCTCGGACCGCGACGGCCGCCGCGACATCGAGGACGTGCTGCAAGCCTACGGCAACAACATCGCCAGCGCGCGCCTGCTGGCGCACGGGGTGTCGCCGGCCACGCTGGCGCCGGTCCAGGTGCAGCGCTACGACACCGGCAGCACGGCGGCGCGCTCGGCTACCGTGATCAGCGGCATCCTCGGCGCGCTGTTCCTGCCGGCCTTCATGTGCGGCATGTCGGCCGCCGTCGACAGCACCGCCGGCGAGCGCGAGCGGCGCTCGCTCGAAGTGCTGATGGCGCAGCCCGTCACGACGTGGGAACTGGTGACCGGCAAGTGGCTGGCGGCCGTGGTGCTGGCCGTCTTCGGCGTCACGCTGAACCTGGCGCTGGCGCACCTGGTGCTGTCCTGGCTGCCGCTGGAAGAGATCGGCCTGTCCTGGCGCGTGAGCTGGGGCAAGCTGTTCCTGGTGTGGCTGGCCTCGCTGCCGCTGTCGCTGCTGGCCGCCGGCCTGCAGATCGCGGTGGCGATGAACGCCAAGTCGTTTAAGGAAGCGCAGAGCGTGCTGTCGTTCCTGATCCTGATCCCGCTGGTGCCCGGCATCGTGGTGTCGACCATGAGCCTCAAGACCGCGCCCTGGATGTATGCGGTGCCGATGCTGTCGAACCAGACGCTGCTGACGGAAACGGCGCGCGGCATCGAACTGGGCGTCCTGCCCTTCCTGCTGACCTTCGCCTGCTCGCTGGTCGGGGCGGCGCTGGCGGTGGGCTTCGCCAGCTGGCGCATGAAGAGCGAGCGCTACGTGCTGGGCGTCTGAAGGGGCGCCGCGCAGGGGCGTCCGGCCTGGCTTAGAATGGATGCCCCCGATACACGATGGAGAACACGATGGAAGTCAAAGTCAGCTGGAACGGCCCGTCCGGCATGAGCTTCCGGGCCGAAACCGGCTCCGGCCACCTGGTCAGCATGGACGGCGCACCCGAAGGCGGCGGCCACAACCTGGCGCCGCGTCCGATGGAGATGGTGCTGCTGGGCACCGGCGGCTGCACGGCCTACGACGTGGTGCTGATCCTCAAGCGCGGGCGCGAGGACGTGCGCGGCTGCGACGTGACGCTGAAGGCCGAGCGCGCCGACACGGATCCGAAGGTGTTCACGAAGATCCACTTCCACTTCACGGTCACCGGCAGGAACCTGAAGCCGGCCGCGGTGGAACGCGCCGTCGACCTGTCGCACGACAAGTACTGCTCGGCGTCGATCATGCTGGCGAAAACGGCCGAGATCACGCATTCGTTCGAGATCGTCGAGGCCTGACGCGGCCCTGCCGCGTCAGGCGTAGGGTGGGCAGCTCCACCTGATCGTCCGCAACTACGTTGCGTGTGCGCTGCCCACGCGTGACGCATGCATGGCCTGCGGCTGCGATCGAGAACGGCCAACACGGCGCGAACGTCACGCGTGGGCAGCGCATAGGCCGCGTATTTGCCGCTGAGAGGGTGGAGCTGCCCACCCTACGCCGTGGTTTTAGACCTGCGGCGTTTGCCGGATCAAATATGGTAGGCCGTGGTGGTCATCACCTTGGCCATCGCCCGCATCGCCAGCTTGACCGGCAGCGGAAACGCCGCCGCCCCCATCGCCTGCGCCTTGTCGGCGTGTTCGACCTCGTCGTCGCGCATCTGGGTGACGATGGCGCGCGACTTGGCGTCCTGCGGCGGCAGGCTGTCGAGGTGGCTGTTCAGGTGCGCCTCGACCTGGCGCTCGGTCTCGACCACGAAGCCCAGGCTGACGGCGTCGCCCATGCGCGCGGCGACGCTGCCGATCGCGAAGGCGCCCGCATACCACAGCGGATTGAGCAGGCTCGGCTGGGAGCCCAGCTCGGCCAGGCGGTCGGCGCACCAGGCCAGGTGGTCTTCTTCCTCGCGGCCGGCCTGGGCGAACTGGGCGCGCAGCGTCGGCGTCGACGCCTGCAGGCCCTGGGAATCGTACAGCGCCTGGGCGCAGACTTCGCCGACGTGGTTGATGCGCATGAGGCCGGCGCTGTGGCGCTGTTCCTGCGCGCTCAGTTCGGCGTCCGGCGCCGCGTTGCCCGGGTTCGGACGCGACGCCTTCACCGCGCCGCCGACCACGCGCAGCGCCTTGTCCAGGCCGACGATCAGGTTGTCGAGGGGATTGATGTGCCGGATTGCATCTGCCATGACGTGCCTTGCAAAGTTGTCCACGAAGCCGCCATTATAGGCCTTCGCCGCCATCGCCTCGCGCTTGTCCGAGCGCCGTACTCTGCTTTTGCCGCTGCAGCCAGTCGTGCACCGGCCCCGCGACCTCCAGCTTCGAGATGTTCTTCGCCACGCCCAGGTTCAGCTCGAGCAGGAAGGGAATCGAGTCCGGCGGGATCTCCGGGCAGCATTGCGCGAACGCCGCCATGAAGCGCGGCGATTCCAGCACCGCCAGCACCTTCTTGCCGCTCATGAACTGCAGGGCGCTGGTGATCGTGTGCCCGCCGCCCACCGTGTGGTAGATGAAGCGGTTGTAGTCGCGGTCGACCGCCTTGAAGTCGATGGCATCCTTGGTCATCAGGCCGGCCAGGTAGTGCAGGCCGACGGCGACGCGGAACCAGTCGGTCGACTCGGCCCGGGTACGGCCCTGGCGCGTGACCGCCAGGATCTTGTCCTTGATGAAGGTGTCCATGCGCCCATTATGCATGTTTACCCGCAGTCCCGGAGCATGTTGCCAAAGTGGACAGAAGAATTTCCCTCGCTTATTCTTCGCTGTCGTTTCCGTGCATCCTGTTCCCGCTTTTACGCACTTTGGACGGGGGAAATGGCCGTGTGTCGCACGACTGCTGCCGTGACTTCCTGTTTTTAATACAATGCAATAGTCATGAAATACGCGCATTGTCACAAGCGATGCGTTTGCCCGATGCGCTTGCCCGAGTACCAGGAGTTTCCATGGAATTAGAAATCCGCAACCTGTCCAAGACCTACGCCAATGGCGTGGTCGCCCTGGACCGGGTCACGCTGAGCATCCCGCCGGGGATGTTCGGCCTGCTGGGGCCGAACGGCGCCGGCAAGTCGACCCTGATGCGGATCCTGGCCACGCTGCAGGAGTGCGACAGCGGCTCCGTCTTCCTCGACGACATCGACGTGCTCGACGAACAGGACGAGGTACGCCGCCTGCTCGGCTACCTGCCGCAGGACTTCGGCGTCTATCCGAAAGTCACCGCCTACGAGCTGCTCGACCATTTCGCGCAGCTGAAAGGGCTGTCCAACCGCACGCGCCGGCGCGAGGTCGTCGACGCGCTGCTGCAGCAGACCAACCTGTTCGAGGTGCGCAACCAGCGCCTCGGCACCTTTTCCGGCGGGATGCGCCAGCGCTTCGGCATCGCCCAGGCGCTGCTCGGCGACCCGCAACTGATCATCGTCGACGAGCCGACCGCCGGCCTCGACCCGCAGGAGCGGGTGCGCTTCCACAACCTGCTGTCCGACATCGGCGAGGACAAGACCGTGATCCTGTCGACCCACATCGTGTCCGACGTGGCCGACCTGTGCGCCAGCATGGCGATCATCAACAAGGGCCACGTGCTGCTGTGCGGCGAACCGGCGCGCCTGGTCGAAGGTATCGAAGGGAAGATCTGGGCGCGCTTCGTCACCAAGGGCGACCTGGCCGCGTTCCAGCAGCGCCACACGGTGATCTCCACGCGCCTGCTGGGCGGGCGCCCGCTGATCCACGTGTACGCCGAGCGCTATCCGGGCGACGATTTCGAGCCGGTGCACCCGACGCTGGAAGACGTCTATTTCGCCACCATCGCCGGGCGCCACAACGACCAGGCAGGGAACTGCTGAGGCCATGCGCGCCCTGTCCGTCATCGCCGGCTTCGAAGCGCGCCAGCGCCTGCGCATGCTGTCCACCTGGATCTATTTCTTCGCCTTCCTGGCGCTCGCGCTGCTGTGGATGGCCGCCGCCGGCGGCGCCTTCCGCGACCTCAACGTGTATTTCGGCGGCCGCGTGTTCCTGAACGCGCCGCGCCAGGTGGCGCTGAGCGTCGGCTTCCTCGGCTCGCTGGCCGTGATCGTGGTGGCCGCCATGACCGGACGCGCCGTGCAGCAGGACTTCGAGCACGAGATGCACCACTTCTTCTTCAGCGCGCCGATCCCCAAGCACGCCTACGTGTTCGGGCGCTTCCTGGGCGCGCTGGCGGCGCTGGCCGTGGTGGTCGCGGCGATCCCGCTCGGCCTGCTGCTGGGCGGCCTGCTGCCGGGCGTCGACCCGGCCCGCTTCGGCCCCTATGCCGCCGCCACCTATTTGTTGCCCTACTTCCTGACGCTGCTGCCCAACCTGTTCATCTTCGGCGCCATCTTCTTCGTGCTGGCCGCCCTGACCCGGCGCATGCTGCCGGTCTACGTGGCGGGCGTGGTCATGCTGGTCGGCTACATCGTGGCGCCCTCGCTGGCGCGCGACCTCGACTACAAGACGCTGGCCGCGCTGATCGACCCGTTCGGCACCATGGCCGTGGCCCGCCTCACCGAATACTGGCCGGTCGCCGAGCGCAACACGCTGCAGGTGCCGTTCGAGGGCGTGTACCTGGTCAATCGCCTGATCTGGTCGCTGTTCTCGCTGGCCGCGCTGCTGCTGGGCTACTGGCGCTTCCACTTCGTCTCGACGCCCTCCGGCCGGCGCGGCCAGGCGCGGCTGGAAGCCGATGCCGGCGCGCGGCCCGCCGACGCCGCCGTCCTGCACGAGGAACCCGACTTCGCCGGCCGCAGCCTGGGCCTGCTGCTGGCCAGGATGAGCTGGCTGAACCTGCGCGAATCGGTCAAGAACGTGTATTTCGCCGCCATCGTGCTGGCCGGCGTGCTGGTGCTGGTGTTCGGCTCGATCAACCTGGGCTCGATCTTCGGCACCCCGACCTACCCGGTCACCTACATGGTGCTGGAACTGATCCGCGACCTGTTCGCGCCCTTCGTCCTGGTCGTCACCACCGTGTATGCCGGCGAGATGGTATGGCGCGAGCGCGATGCGCGCATGGGCCAGATGACCGACGCGCTGCCGGTGCCGAGCTGGCTGCCGCTGGCGGGCAAGACGCTCGCCCTGGCCGGCCTGCAGGCCCTGCTGCTGCTGGCGGCCATGCTGTGCGGGATGGTGATCCAGCTGGCGCGCGGCTACGTGATGCTGGAGCCGGGCCTGTACCTGAGCACGCTGTTCGGCCTGCTGCTGCCGCGCTACGTGCTGCTGGCCGTGCTGGCGATCGCGGCGCACGCCATCCTCAACCACAAATACCTCGCCCATTTCGCGATGGTGCTGTTCTACCTGGCCACCATCGTGCTGGCCGGCTACGGCCTCGCCCATCCGCTGCTGGTGTACGCCGCCCTGCCCGACGTCACCTATTCCGCGATGAACGGCTTCGGCCACTATCTGGCGCTGCAGCACGCGCTGCTGGTCTACTGGGGCGGCGCCGCGCTGCTGCTGTTCACGCTGGCGCTGGTGCTGTGGCCGCGCGGCGTCAGCGACAGCCTGGGCGAACGCCTGCGCCAGGCGCAGCGCCGCCTGAGCCCGGGCGTGCTGGCCATGTTCGGCGCCGGCGCGCTGCTGTTCGGCGCCAGCGGCGCCCTGCTCTGGTACAACCTGGAACACGAGGGCGCCTGGCAGAGCCCATGGCACAAGGAAAGCCTGCGCGCCGACTACGAGCTGCGCTACAAGCGCTACGCCGCGCTGCCGCAGCCGCGCATCGCCAAGGTCGACCTGCAGGTCGATATCCATCCGGACACGCGCACGCTGAACGTGCACGGCGCCTACCAGCTGCAGAACCGCACGGCGGCCCCGATCCGCGACATCGTCCTGTACCAGCAGCCCGGCCCGGTGCTGCGTCCGCGCTTCTCGCAGGCGGCGCGCCTGGCCGAGGCCGATCCGCAGCGCGGCTTCTACCGCTACGTGCTGGTCCAGCCGCTGGCGCCGGGGGCCATGCTGGCGCTGGAATACGACCTGGTCGACGCGCCCGGCGGCATCTTCGGCCTGGGCCGCGACACCGCGGTGGTGGGCAACGGCACGTTCTTCGGCAATGGCGCGCTGCCGCGCATCGGCTACCAGCCGGACGTCGAACTGCTGGACGAGCGCGACCGCCGGCGCCACGGCCTCGGCCCGAAGGCGCCGCGGGCGCCGCGCGACGACGCGGGCGCGCGCATGCGCAACTACCTCGGCAACGATGCCGACTGGATCGCCTTCGACGCCGTCGTCGGCACCAGCGCCGACCAGACCGTGGTCGCGCCGGGCACGCTGGAACAGGAGTGGATGCATGGCGGACGGCGTTACTTCCGCTTCCGCGCCGAGAAGCCGATGCTGAATTTCTACACGATCCAGTCGGCCCGCTACGAAGTGCGCCACGACCGCTGGCAGGACGTCACCATCGACGTCTACTACCACCCTGGCCACGAATTCAACGTCGACCGCATGATCCGCGGCGCCAAGGCCGCGCTGGCCTACGGCTCGCGCCGCTTCGGCCCCTACCAGCACCGCGAACTGCGCATCGCCGAGTTCCCGCGCTACGCCAGCTTCGCCCAGTCGGCGCCGGCCACGATCCCGTTCTCGGAAAGCGCCGGCTTCATCGCCCGGGTCGATCCGGACTCGCGCAAGGACATCGACTATCCGTACTACGTCAGCGCGCACGAGGTGGCCCACCAGTGGTGGGGCCACCAGCTGGTCGGCGCCGACAGCCGCGGCGCCACCCTGCTGTCGGAAAGCCTGGCCGAGTACACGGCGCTGATGACGATGAAGGACACGCTGGGCCCGGGCAAGATGCGACGCTTCCTGCGCTACGACCTCGACCACTACCTGATGGGCCGCGTGGTCGAGCGCCGCAAGGAATTGCCGCTGGCGCAGAACGAGGACCAGCAGTACATCCATTACTACAAGGGCGCGCTGGCGATGTACCTGCTGCAGGACCTGCTGGGCGCGGACGCCGTCGACCGCGTGCTGCGCGAACTGCTGGCCGCCCACGCCTTCGCCGGTCCGCCCTATCCGACGGCGCAGGCGCTGGTCGAGCGCCTGCGCGCCATCGCCCCGCCGGACAAGGCCTACCTGATCGACGACCTGTTCGACGCCATCGTGCTGTACGAAAACCGCGCCGACGCCGCCACCGCGACGCGCCGTCCGGACGGCAAGTACGACGTGACGATCCGCGCCACGGCGGGCAAGGTACGGGCCGGCGAACTGGGCGAGGAAAAGCCGGTGCCGCTACGTGACTACATCGAGTTCGGCGTCGACGATGCCGACGGCAACCCGCTGGCGCGCGAGCGTCGCCTGGTCGACAAGACCGTCCAGACCGTCACGCTGGTCGTCACCGGCCGCCCGGAACGGGCCGGCATCGATCCGGACAATAAGTTGATCGACAGAAAACCAACAGACAATATGATGCCTGTCGACATTCATTAAATACCACGTTATCATCCTGTAATATTTTCCAACGGGAGCCCTAATCCATGTCTACCGTCACCGAACTGGCCAAGCAAATCCAGCAGTTGTCCGTCACCGAGCGTCACGAGTTGATGCGTCTCGTCTATGCGGACAATGATGAGCAGGACATGGAAATGGATGCCGACGAGGCATGGCGCCACGAAATCGTGCGCCGCGTGAAGGCGATCCGCAATGGCGAGGCCGCGATCATGGCCCTGCAGGACGACTGGCGCGAGTAAATCGTTTCGCGCGCAGGACAATAAAAAACCGCGATGCCGAGGGCTCGCGGTTTTTTTTATTGGCGTTAGGTCAGCGCCCGGAGGGGTCAGAGCCCGGTGTTGCGGTTGGGCTCTGACCCCGGTTCGTGGCCTGCGGCTTCGAAAGCGGTATTGGCTGTGCAAACACCGGGGTCAGAGCCCAACCGGGTGAACCGGGCTCTGACCCCTACGGGCTCCGCTCCCTACGCGGCTTTCTTGGCGGCCTTCGCCGCCGGTTTCTTCGCCGCCGCGGTCTTGGTGGCCGCGGTCTTGGTGGCCGATTTCGCCGCCGTCTTGGCCGGCGCCTTGCGCGCCGCCGGCTTCTTCACCGCCACCGCGGTCTCGCCCGACTCGGCGCCGGCCTCGGCCGCCCCGTCGGCGGCATCCGCCTTGCCCTTGGCCGCCGGCTTGGCCTTGCGCTCCTCGAACTCGAAGCCGATCTTGCCGTCCTTGCCGCGCACCAGGTAGGCCTTGAAGGCGCGGCGCGTGCGCTGCGACACGAAGGCCGGCAGCAGGTCGGTCTTGCCTTCGTTCAGCAGCTTGGCCATCTGCTCGGGCAGGATTTCCTGCTGCAGGATGATGCGGCTGCTGCGGAAATCGCAGGTCTTGGGCTTGGCCACGGCATGCTCGCAGACATAGGCCAGGCCCATCTCGTAGACCTTGCCGGTGCACTTCGGGCAGGGGCCGAGCGGGGTCTGGCCGCTGAAGTCGACGCCTTCGCCGTCCTCGCCCTCGTCCTGGTCCTGGCCGAAATCGAATTCCAGCTTGTAGTTGTGGATGTCCTCGTCGCGCACGATGCGCAGGATCGCCGCGAACGGCCGGCCCATCTTCGAGCGGAAGCCCTGCAGCGGACCGATGGTGCGGTCCTTCAGCAGTTGCTCGACTTCCTCGATCTCGAACTGGCGGCCGCCCGGCACCTTGCTCATCGAGAAATCGCACTTGGTGCAGGCGAAGCGGCGGTAGTTTTCCTTGACGACGCCGCCGCAGTTCGGGCACGGCGTGACCAGGGTCGCGTACTCGCCCGGGATCGTGTCGTTGTTGTATTCCTTGGCGCGCTTGACGATGATTTCCGTCATCTCGGCGATCTCGCGCATGAATTCGTCGCGCGAAATCTGGCCCTTTTCCATCTGCGACAGCTTGTATTCCCACTCGCCGGTCAGTTCCGGCGCGGTCAGCTCGTTTACGCCCAGGCCGCGCAGCAGCGTCATCAGCTGGAACGCCTTGGCGGTCGGGATCATCTCGCGGCCCTCGCGCAACAGGTATTTCTCGTTCAGCAAGCCCTCGATGATCGCGGCGCGGGTCGCCGGCGTTCCCAGGCCCTTGCCTGCCATGGCGTCGCGCAGCTCGTCGGAATCGACCAGCTTGCCCGCGCCTTCCATCGCCGACAGCAGCGTCGCTTCGTTGTAGCGTGCGGGCGGCTTGGTGACGAGGGCGTTGGCATTGACCTTGTCGGTGCGGACCTTCTCGCCCTTCCCGACCGGCACCAGGCTGGCGCCGTCCTTGTCGTCGCCGGTCGTGTCCTTGCCGTACACGGCCAGCCAGCCGGGGTTGGTCATCACCTTGCCCTCGGTCTTGAACTGGTGGCCCTCGACTTCGGTAAAGCGGGTCGTGACCAGGAACTCCGCGGCCGGGAAGAACACGGCCATGAAGCGGCGCGTGACCAGGTCGTACAGCTTCTGTTCCGGCTCGGACAGGTTCTTCGGTACCGTGCCGGTCGGGATGATCGCGAAGTGGTCCGAGATCTTGCTGTTGTCGAAGATGCGCTTGTTCGGCTTGACCCAGCTCTTGTCCAGGATCTGCTTGGCGAACTGGTGGTAGTTCGGCATGCCCTTCAGCACTTCCAGCGTCGTCTTGACCGTACCGATATAGTCTTCCGGCAGCGCGCGCGAATCGGTACGCGGGTAGGTCAGCACCTTGTGCTTCTCGTACAGCGCCTGGGCCAGGCCCAGCGTGTTCTTGGCCGAGAAACCGAAGCGGCCATTGGCCTCGCGCTGCAGCGACGTCAGGTCGAACAGGGCCGGCGCCATCGAGGTGGTCGGCTTCGATTCCTCGGTGACATTACCTTGCTTGCCCAGGCAGGCGGCGACGATGGCTTCGGCATCCGCCCTGTTCCAGATGCGCTCGGGACGACGCTCCGGATCGTTCTCGTCCTTCTTGAATTTCGTATCGAGCCAGCGGCCTTCGTAGCTGCCGGCCGCGCAGCCGAACTCGGCGCGCACTTCCCAGTAATCGCGCGGCACGAACCTGCGGATCTTTTCCTCGCGCTCGACGACGATCGACAGCGTCGGCGTCTGCACCCGGCCCACGGTCGTGAGGAAGAAGCCGCCCTCCTTCGAGTTGAAGGCGGTCATGGCGCGGGTGCCGTTGATGCCGATCAGCCAGTCCGCTTCGGAGCGGCAGCGCGCGGCGTCGGCCAGCGGCAGCATTTCCTGGTCGCTGCGCAGGTGCGCGAAGCCGTCGCGGATCGCGGCCGGCGTCATCGACTGCAGCCACAGGCGCTTGACGGTCTGCTTGGCCTTGGCGTTCTGGGCGATCAGGCGGAAGATCAGTTCCCCTTCGCGCCCCGCGTCGCATGCATTGATCAGGGTGGTGACATCCTTGCGCTTGATCAACTTGTTGAGCACCTTGAGGCGCGATTCCGTCTTGGCGATCGGGTTCAGGGCGAAGTAAGGCGGGATCATCGGCAGGTGGGTGAAGCTCCACTTGCCGCGCTTGACGTCGTATTCCTCGGGCACCGCGATCTCGAGCAGGTGGCCGACGGCGGACGACAGGACGTAGTCGTCGGATTCGAAATACTCATCGTGCTTGGTAAAGCCGCCGAGCGCCTTGGCGATATCGTTCGCCACGGAAGGCTTTTCGGCAATGATGAGGGCTTTGGTCATATGGTTTCTCTACGTGTTCGAAGGAGCGGGCTCGCGCATCATACAGGAGGCGGCCGGCCGGGGACCTTGTCCCGTAATAGCTTATTGGTAACAATCGGCGGAATAGCGGCCAATGATAAGCGGGTTGCCGCGCAATCCGCAAGTAGACGCTGGCCCCGCGAACTTCAAGACCCTGCCCCGTCCCCGCCGTGCACGCTACGCTTTTTCTTTCTTAGTAGCAAGAAAAAACGGGGCCGAGGCCCCGTTCTTCGTCAATACGCATCCGGAATCAATGCAGCAGGCGCGGCTCGGCGTCCTCGTCGTCGGACCCGAACAGGTCGTCGAACATCAGCGCGTCCGGCTCCTTGCCCTGGCTCCACAGCAGCATCAGGACGATGATCTTGAGCTTGCCCAGCGTGACCGGCGATTCGTCCAGCGCCAGCGCGCGTTCGATGACGATCTCGCGCTGCGAGGCGGACAGCAGGCCGGCCAGTTCGAGGAACTGGATGAAGCCGACGGCGGCGCTGCCGAGCACGTCGACTTCCTGGTCGATGTAGAAACGGGTACCGCTCGACTCGAGGGCCGGATCGACCGAGCTGGCCATTTCGGTGAGGCCGTGCAGCCAGTCCAGCGCCTCGGAAATCTCGACATCGTCGAATCCGACGGCCGACAGCTTGCGCGCCAGCGCCGCCGGCTCGGGGCAGGCATCGGGACGGTAGTACGTCTCGTAAAGGTAGACTAGGATGTCGAACATGGTGACGCTACTGTAGCAGCTAAGCTCCTCGGGGCACAAGTGCGGCACGTGCTGCGCCCGGGCGGGGAAACGGCGGCGTTGTTTATCGGCCTTATCCGCTTCCTACGTAGTTCCGTAGCATGTTTATGCTCCTGACACGAGACGCTGGACGAGGCCGCCGGGCAGGCGTTCAAGATGTCCTTGCAATTCCAGCACGAGCAGCCGCGCGCCGAGTTCGCCCGCGCCGCAGCCGAGCGCGGCCTGCAGCGCATCGGGCGCGACGGGGCCGTGGCCGAGGGCGCGCAGCAAGGGCGCGTCGGCATCTTGCGCCGGCACGCCGGCCGCCGCGCCGCGGTGGACCTCCAGCGCGGCGCGCGCCTGCATGCCGGCCAGCGGCGACAGCGCCAGCGCCTGCAGCACGTCGTCCGCCGTATCGACCAGCCTGGCGCCCTCGCGGATCAGTGCATGGCATCCCTTGGACAAGGCCGCGTGGATGGAGCCGGGAATCGCGAACACGTCGCGGCCCTGCTCGGCTGCCTGGCGCGCCGTGATCAGGGAACCGGACTGCGCCGCGGCCTCGACGACCAGCACGCCGGCCGCGAGCCCGGAGATGATCCGGTTGCGCTTCGGGAAATTACCCGGCAGCGGCGGCGTGCCCACCGGGTAGGCGCTGGCGATGCAGCCCGCCTCGGCGATGCGCCCGGCCAGCGCCCGGTTGCGCACCGGGTAGACCAGGTCGGGGCCGGTGCCGACCACGGCGACGGTGCTGCCAGGGGCGCGCAGCGCGCCCTCGTGGGCGGCGGCATCGATGCCCAGCGCCAGGCCGGACACGATGCGCAGGCCCGCGCCCGCCAGCGCCTCGGCGAACGCCAGCGCGTTCGCCTGTCCCTGCCTGCTGGCATTGCGGCTGCCGACGATGGCCAGGCAGGGTCCGGCCAGCAGGCGCGCATCGCCTGTTATATAGAGCAGCAGCGGCGGATCGGGGATGCGCGCCAGCAGTTCGGGATAGCCGGGCTCGCCCAGCGCCAGCACGTGCCGGCCGGGCGCCGCGCGCCAGCGCAGCGTGGCCTCGACCAGCCGTGCGGTGTCGGGGGACGGCGGCGCGCACAGGGCCTGCGCCAGCACCGGGCCGGCATGGCGCGCCAGGGCATCGCGGCCGGCCCGGAAGATGGCTTCGGGACTGCCGAACGTGGCAAGCAGCGCGGCCGCCGTGCGCGGACCGACGCCGCGCGTGCGGTCCAGGCGCAGCCAGGCGGCCAGGCGGTCGTCGGCGAGGCCGGCCGGGCCCTGCCGCGCAGCGGCGCCCGCTGCGGCGCCGGGTACTTGCTCGTCCTGCGCGCCGCCGGGTGCCTGCACGGTGATCTACTCCGGTGATGTCGCCGCGTCGCCGACCTGTACCGGCGTGCTCACTTGCATGACCAGGCCATACGAGACGCGACCGAAGACCCGGAACACGAACAGTTCGCCATACCGTTCTTCCGGGAGCCGTAATCTGGTGCCGCCGAGGCCGAACAAGCCCCTGGGGGCGCCCGGATCCTGCACGGTCCGTCCAGCATGATAAAGCTGCAGCACGGCGCCGACGTCGAGTCCGTCAAGCGCGCCCCGGTTGACAGTCACGACCTGGTACTGGGAGGCGTACGTCGCCTCCGACGCGATCGACATGACGCGCGCCGCCACCGGCTTGTCCGGCGCATGCGGCACGTAGTTGCGCAGCGGCGTGGGCGGGGTCGGCAGCAGGCGGTCGCCCACGCCCATCTCCTGCACCGAGCGGGTGACGACGAAGCTGTGCACGTCCACGCCCGGCTTGGCCGCGGCCACCAGGCGGGCGTCGCCGACGTAGGCGGCCTCGTGCGCCAGCACCTTGCCGGTGTCCGGGTCGACCAGGGCCTTGCCGGGCCGGAACACCTGGAAATTGGTGGCGCCCTGCAATGCGCCGCGCACGTAGATGCGGTCGCCGTCGGCCAGGTAGACGCGGTCTTCCGGCACCGCGGCGATGCGCGGCGTCGCGGCGAGCGCGTCGGCTTCGACCACCAGCGGCTGGGTCAGGAACGGTTCGATCGCGCCGGGCGGGATCGCGGGCACGGCCCCGTCCGGACCGAGCGCCTCGGTGCGCAACTGGGGCGACAGGCGCACCAGCGGCGGCTGGCCGCCGGCGCCGCCGGCGCCGGGACGGGTCAGCGTCAGGCGGCCGCGCGCGCGGTCGAAATAGATGACCTGGCCGGGGTAGATCCAGTGCGGGTTGCGGATCTCGTCGCGGTTCATGCCCCAGACCTGGGGCCAGCACCAGGGGTGCTCGAGGAAGGCGCCGGAGATGTCCCACAGGGTGTCGCCCTTGACGACCAGGTGCTGGTCGGGCGCATTCGGACGGAAGGTGCAGTTGGTGGCGGCCTGGACCTGGCCGGCGGCCAGGCAAGCGAACGCGGCCGCTGCGGCGCCACGGGCGGCGAGCGACCAGGCTGCGCCTGTGCTAAAATTTTTCATCAAAGAGTCCGTAAATGCGGCATTGACACGGGTGCTGGCTGCCACCTCGGCCAGCCAAGGCGCAGGAATCAGACACTCCCTCGACCGCTTGCCGGACAGGATAGGTCGCCTCGAGGGTTGCCGAGCTGAATCAAATTCTGCCGAGAAATCCATGAACTAGCAAGACAAACGCGTCTTCCCGGCCGGGACGGCGTGTCTGTCATGCTTGGGTGTTGTGTCCACGCGGCAACTTGAATCCACGCGGCCGGCACCGATATACCAACCACTGAATCCACCGACGAACGAACAACCATGGCCTTACTGAACATCCTCCGCTATCCCGATCCGCGCCTGCACAAGGTGGCCAAGCCGGTCACCGAATTCGGCGAGCGCCTCCACCAGCTGGTCGAGGACATGGCCGAGACCATGTACGACGCGCCGGGCGTCGGCCTGGCCGCGACCCAGGTGGACGTGCACGAGCGCGTGGTCGTCATCGACGTCACCGAAGACAAGAGCCGGCTGATGGTCTTCGTCAACCCGGAAATCGTCTGGGCCAGCCCGGAAAAGCAGGTCTACGACGAAGGCTGCCTGTCGGTGCCCGGCATCTACGACGGCGTCGAGCGCCCGGCGCGCGTGAAGGTGCGCGCGGTCGACCAGCACAACGTGCCCTTCGAGGTCGAGGCCGACGGCCTGCTGGCCGTCTGCATCCAGCACGAGATGGACCACCTGATGGGCAAGGTCTTCGTCGAATACCTGTCGCCGCTCAAGCGCAACCGCATCAAGACCAAGCTGCAGAAGGAAGAGCGCGAGCTGCAGCGCGAAGGCCGCCACGCATGAAGGTCGTCTTCGCCGGCACTCCGGAGTTCGCCGCCGTCGCCCTGCGCGCCCTGCTGGACGCCGGCTTCGAGGTGCCGCTCGTCCTGACCCAGCCGGACCGCCCGGCCGGGCGCGGCATGCAGCTGCAGGCATCGAGCGTCAAGCAGGTCGCCCTCGCCCACGGCATCGACGTGCTGCAGCCGCTGTCGCTGCGCATGGACGCCAAAGACCCGCAGCGCGCGGCCGAAGCGCAGGCGGCGCACGCGCGCCTGCTGGCCACCGACTACGACGTGATGGTGGTGGCCGCCTATGGCCTGATCCTGCCGCGCTCGACGCTCGACATCAAGCCCTGCATCAACATCCACGGCTCGCTCCTGCCGCGCTGGCGCGGCGCCGCCCCGATCCACCGCGCGATCGAAGCCGGCGACCACGACACCGGCGTGACCATCATGGAAATGGAAGAAGGCCTGGACACCGGCCCGATGCTCCTGATGGAACACCTTCCCATCGACGCCACCGACACCACCGGCAGCCTGCACGACAAGCTGGCGGCGCTGGGCGGGCGCATGATCGTCGACGCGCTGCGCCGGATGGCGGCCGGCACGCTCGAGGCCGTGCCGCAGCCGGAAGACGGCGTGACCTATGCCGCCAAGATCGGCAAGGAAGAGGCGAAGCTGGACTGGTCGCTGCCGGCCGAGGCGCTGGCGCGCAAGGTGCGCGCCTTCAATCCCTTCCCCGGCGCGTCCGGCCAGGCCGGCGCGAGCACGATCAAGATATGGAACGCGCAGGCGGTCGACGGCGACGGCCGGCCCGGCCAGGTGCTGGCGGCCGATGCGCAGCACGGCATCGTCGTCGCCTGCGGCACCGGCGCGCTGCGCCTGACGGCGCTGCAAAAGCCCGGCGGCAAGCGGCTGGCGGCGGCGGAATTCCTGAAGGGGTTTTCGTTCGACGGGCTGGCGTTCGCCTGATCCCGGGCGCGCCATCTCACCCACCAGAATGCGAACGGCCGGTGCATGCTGCAGCATGAACCGGCCGTCGTCTTGTCGGAGAGGCATCCGGCCTCGGTGAGATTCCCGTTCCGGGAAACGGGTGGCGGCGTCGCCGTCGACCCGCGGGGCGCTGGGCCCCGGTCACGTGCCCGGCGCGCCGCGCCGGGCTGTCCTGTCGTGTATCAGTGCTGCTCGCCCTGGGCGCGCACGCGGTTGGCTTCCATGTACTCGCGCAGTACCTGGTTGATGCGGGTCTGGTAGCCCGGACCGGCCGACTTGAACCAGTCCAGCATGTCGACGTCGAGGCGGATGGTAACGATTTGTTTCACACCGCCAGCGGCGTGGGCCTTGATCGGCGCGGCGGCGTCATCGCCGCGAGCGGCCGGCTGGTCCCATTCAGGCACGTATTCTTTATTCATAGCAATCTTCCCATTGTGGAGGCGGAAAAACGGTCCGCGTATGCCGTGTTTTTGGACTAGGCACCGCGCCAACGGCGGTTCCATGGGGTTTATTGTCATGCCTGTATGTATCTTGGAAATTGCTAAACCCCCCGTATTTGTATCCTTCTGTAACAATCGGATCATTGAAACACTACGTTACAAACGTCTTTACGCCACGCTTTTTTTGAGGCGTCCGGCACCATCTCATCGATGCCGGAACAAACCCGGCGAGTGACGGTATAATTTCAGACCCGCCTGACGGGACGCCACCGATTCGCCGCACGCCGCCACCCCTGGCATGCGCCGCGCCGCCACCCGTGCGGTGCCCTGCGACGCTCGCTGGCATCCCTGACAACAGCCCCGAATTCCCTACGAAAGCACACGATGACCAGCGCCGTCCCCACCGTCTCCCCCGTCGAAGCCCAGCTGCGCGCCACGCTCGCGCGCCGCATCATGATCCTCGATGGCGCGATGGGCACGATCATCCAGCAGTACAAGCTGGACGAAACCGCCTACCGCGGCGGCCCCGGGGGCCGTTTCGCCGACTTCGCCGCGCCCGCCGGCAGCGGCGCCCGCGAGCTGTTCGTCAAGGGGAACAACGAGCTGCTGAACCTGACGCAGCCGCAGATCATCCAGGAAATCCACGAACGCTACCTGGCGGCCGGCGCCGACATCATCGAGACCAACACCTTCGGCGCCACCGGCGTGGCCCAGGACGACTACCACATGGCGCACCTGGTCTACGAGATGAACGTGCAGGCCGCGAAGCTGGCGCGCGCCGCCTGCGCGAAGTACTCGACGCCGGATCGGCCGCGCTACGCCGCCGGCGCCCTCGGCCCGACGCCCAAGACCGCCTCGATCTCGCCCGACGTGAACGACCCGGCGGCGCGCAACGTGACCTTCGACCAGCTGGTCGCGTCCTACCACGAACAGGTCTGCGCGCTGGTCGAAGGCGGCGTCGACCTGCTGCTGGTCGAGACCATCTTCGACACGCTCAACTGCAAGGCGGCGCTGTTCGCCATCGACCAGTACTTCGACGCGCACCCGGCAACCCCGCGCCTGCCGCTGATGATCTCGGGCACCGTCACCGACGCCTCGGGCCGCATCCTGTCCGGCCAGACCGTCACCGCATTCTGGAACTCGGTGCGCCACGCGAAGCCGCTGACCATCGGCCTGAACTGCGCGCTGGGCGCCGCGCTGATGCGCCCGTACGCGCAGGAACTGTCGCAGATCGCCGATACGTATGTGTGCATCTACCCGAACGCCGGCCTGCCCAACCCGATGAGCGACACCGGCTTCGACGAACTGCCGGAAGACACCTCGGCCCTGCTGCGCGAATTCGCCGACGCGGGCTTCGTCAACGTGGCCGGCGGCTGCTGCGGCACGACGCCGGAGCACATCCAGGCGATCGCCGACCTGCTGGCCAGCGCCACGCCGCGCACCGTGCCGACGATCCCGACGGCGCTGCGCCTGTCCGGCCTGGAGCCGTTCACCATCGACGACGACTCGCTGTTCGTGAACGTCGGCGAGCGCACCAACGTCACGGGCTCGAAGGCGTTCGCGCGCATGATCCTGAACGAACAGTACGACGAGGCGCTGTCGGTGGCGCGCCAGCAGGTCGAGAACGGCGCCCAGGTCATCGACGTCAACATGGACGAGGCGATGCTCGACTCCGTCGCCGCGATGACGCGCTTCCTGAACCTGGTGGCGTCGGAACCCGACATCTCGCGCGTGCCGATCATGGTCGACTCGTCGAAATGGAGCGTGATCGAGGCGGGCCTGAAGTGCGTGCAGGGCAAGGCCATCGTCAACTCGATCTCGATGAAGGAAGGCGAGGAGGAGTTCCTGCGCCAGGCAAAGCTGTGCCGCCGCTACGGCGCCGCCGTCATCGTCATGGCCTTCGACGAGAAGGGCCAGGCCGACACCTTCGAGCGCAAGATCGAGATCTGCAAGCGCGCCTACGACACCCTGGTGCAGAAGGTCGGCTTCCCGCCCGAGGACATCATCTTCGACCCGAACATCTTCGCGATCGCCACCGGCATCGAGGAGCACGACAACTACGCGGTGGACTTCATCAACGCCACCCGCTGGATCCACGAGAACCTGCCGCACGCGAAGATCTCGGGCGGCGTGTCGAACGTGTCGTTCTCGTTCCGCGGCAACGACCCGGCGCGCGAGGCGATCCACACCGTGTTCCTGTACCACGCGATCAAGGCCGGCATGACCATGGGGATCGTCAACGCCGGCATGGTCGGCGTCTACGACGACCTCGATCCGGAACTGCGCGAGCGCGTCGAAGACGTGGTGCTGAACCGCCGCGCCGACGCCACCGAGCGCATGATCGAATTCGCCGGCCGCCTGAAGGCGGGCGGCGCGAAGCAGGAGCAGAACCTCGAGTGGCGCAACGCGCCGGTCGGCAAGCGCCTGTCGCACTCGCTCGTGCACGGCATCACGCAGTGGATCGTCGAGGACACCGAGGAAGCGCGCCAGCAGATCATGGCCGACGGTGGCCGTCCGATCCACGTGATCGAGGGCCCGCTGATGGACGGCATGAACGTGGTCGGCGACCTGTTCGGGCAGGGCAAGATGTTCCTGCCGCAGGTGGTGAAATCGGCGCGCGTGATGAAGCAGGCCGTGGCCCACCTGGTGCCGTTCATCGAGGAAGAAAAGGCGGCCGAGGAAGCGCGCACCGGCATCGTGGCGAAACCGAAGGGCAAGATGGTGATTGCCACCGTCAAGGGCGACGTGCACGACATCGGCAAGAACATCGTCTCGGTGGTCCTGCAGTGCAATAACTTCGAGATCGTCAACATGGGCGTGATGGTGCCGGCCGCCGAGATCCTGGCCAAGGCCAAGGAAGAGAACGCGGACATCGTCGGCCTGTCGGGCCTGATCACGCCGTCGCTGGAAGAGATGGCCCACGTGGCGCGCGAGATGCAGCGCGACCCGTGGTTCCGCGACCGCAAGATCCCCCTCTTGATCGGCGGCGCCACCACCAGCCGCGCGCACACCGCCGTCAAGATCGCGCCGCACTACGAAGGCCCGGTCGTGTACGTGCCGGACGCCTCGCGCTCGGTGTCGGTGGGCCAGTCGCTGGTGACGGCCGACCTGCGCGACGGCTACGTGGCCGAACTGGAATCGGACTACGAGCGCATCCGCGAGCAGCACGCCAACAAGAAGGCGCTGCCGATGGTGTCGCTGGCCCAGGCGCGCGCCAACAAGGCCAAGCTGGCGTACGCGCCGGCCAGGCCGAAGTTCGTCGGCCGGCGCGTCTTCAAGAACGTCGACCTCGCGACCCTGGCGCGCTACATCGACTGGGGCCCGTTCTTCCAGACCTGGGACCTGGCCGGCCCCTACCCCGCCATCCTGACCGACGAGGTCGTGGGCGAGGCGGCGACCAAGGTGTTCGCCGAGGGCCAGGCGATGCTCAAGAAGCTCATCGACGGCCGCTGGCTGACGGCCAACGGCGTCATCGCCCTGCTGCCGGCGAACAGCGTGAACGACGACGACATCGAGATCTACAAGGACGACACGCGCGGCGCAGTGGACTTCACCTGGTACGGCCTGCGCCAGCAGGGCGTCAAGCCGGTCGTGGACGGCGTGCAGCGCCCCAACCAGTGCCTGGCCGACTTCATCGCGCCGAAGGGTTCCGGCATCAACGACTACATCGGCATGTTCGCCGTGACGGCCGGCCTGGGCATCGAGAAGCACGAGCAGCGTTTCGAGCAAGCGGGCGACGACTACTCGTCGATCATGCTCAAGGCCCTGGCCGACCGCCTGGCCGAAGCCTTCGCCGAATACCTGCACGAGCGCGTGCGCACCGACCTGTGGGGCTATGCGGCGGGCGAGGACCTGACGAACGAGGCCCTGATCAAGGAAGACTACGTCGGCATCCGCCCGGCGCCGGGCTATCCCGCCTGCCCGGAGCACACGGTGAAGAAGGAAATGTTCGAGACGCTGCAGGCGACCGAGATCGGGATGGAACTGACGGAATCGTATGCGATGTACCCGGGCGCGGCGGTGTCGGGCTTCTACTTCTCGCACCCGGAATCGAAGTACTTCGTGGTCGGCAAGATCGGCCAGGACCAGCTCGAGGACATGGCGCAGCGGCGCGGGATGGACAAGGCGGAACTGGAACGGCACCTGGCGCCGAACCTGTAGGCCGGCGGCGCGTAGGGTGCGCACCCCGTGCGCACCGCGCGTTCAAATCGCGTAGCGGACGACGCTGTCGCTCCACTGGTAGGCCGACATCTCGAGCTCGATCATGTCGTCGCCGGTGATGGCCAGCTCCTTCAGCGCCGGCAGCACCATGTCGTCGGCGCTGTCGGCCTGCTCGATCATCTCGGCCAGCTTGAGCAGCTCGCCGAAGAAGCCTTCGCGTCGCAGCAGCGCGTTGCGGATCTCGTCGCTCACCGGGATCTGCTCGACGATGTCGGCCATCGGGATGCCGAACAGCGCGTCCATCAGCGACATGATGCCGGCCGTGAAGGCCACCTCGCCCAGCTGGCGCTGGCCCGGACGCAGGCGCTGCGCCAGCAGTTCCATCAGGCGGCCGCGCGTCGTCGCCAGCATCAGCAGCGGGGTCTGGTTGTGGCCGCGCGTGGCGGGCTCGGCGTACAGCATGATCTGCAGCCAGCGCTGCAGCTGGCGCCGGCCCAGCACGACCAGCGCCTGGCTGACCGAATCGATGCGCTGGCGCGCGCCCACCGCGGGCGTGTTCACCAGGCGCAGCAGGTTCAGCGCCAGCGTCACGTCCTTCTTGACCGCGCGCTCGATCTCGACGTTGTCGACGTCGGACATGACGAGGTTCATCAGGTCCAGCACCGTCAGCTGCGACGGCGACAGCTTGCGCCCGCCCAGCACCGACGGCCTGGCGAAATAATAGCCCTGGAAGTAGTCGAAGCCGAAGTCCAGGCAGGCCTGGTATTCCTCGCGCGTCTCGACCTTCTCGGCCACGACCAGCTTTTCCATCGCGTGCAGGCGCCGCACCAGCGCCGGCAGGGTGCCGTGCGGGACGATGCGCAGGTCGAGCTTGACGAAGGACACCAGCGGCAGCAGGCGCTGCAGGCGCAGGCTGTCGCCGTCGACGCCGTCGATGGCGAAGCGGAAGCCATGGCCGGCCAGTTCGCGCATGCGCGCCAGCACCGCCTCGTCCGGCACCACCGAGGACACGATCTCGAGCACGGTGCGGTCGCGCGGCAGGAAGGCGAAGATGTCGCTGGCCAGGGTCTCCGCGTCGACGTTCAGGAAGCAGGCGGCGTCGCCGATCGCGCGCGCCAGCCCGAGCTGGGCCGCGTGGGCGATCACGGCGGCGGTGGCCGACAGGCCGCTGGGCATCGCGGCGCCCTCGGCATGCGGCGCCGGCATGCCCGGCAGGGCCATGCCCGGCGCCGTGCCGCGAAACAGCAGCTCGTAGCCGTACAGGGCCTGGTCGCGATCGAGGACGGGCTGTCGCCCCAGGTAGAAATCACGCACGCGCAACGGGTAGTCGGCGCGCTCGGCGCTCGCGGTATCGGTCATCTCGGACTCATGAACAATAGCATCCGGTTACTTTACCGCATTCCGACAGCGCAGTGACCGGATGAAAAACATTTCTGTAAAAAAACGTTACAAAAATCTTAGGTTTGCGGCAATCCATCCACAAACATCTTCAGCTCGCCGGGCGCGAAGTCGGTCCAGGTTTCGTTCTTCGTGAGCGGCGTGGTGACGATGATGGCGACGCGGTCGTTCGGCGTCGTGACCTGGGAAAAGTCGACGGACAGGTCTTCGTCGGACAGGCAGGCGGACGCGAACGGGTACTGGCGCACGATGTAGCACAGCTTGGTCGAGCAGTGCGCGAACAATGCGGTGCCGTCGGACAGCATCATGTTGAAGGTGCCGTGGCGCGCGACGATGGCGACCAGGTCAGCCAGCGCGGCGCGCAGTTGCGCCAGCGCCGGCGGCCGCTCGCCGAAGCGTTCGCGCAACTGCTGCAGCAGGAAACAGAAGGCGCGCTCGCTGTCGGTATTGCCGACGGGGCGGTACGGGCCGTCGAGGACCGGGTCGAACGCCTTCAGGTCGCCGTTGTGGGCGAACACCCAGTAGCGTCCCCACAGCTCGCGCACGAAGGGATGGCAGTTTTCCAGCGCCACCTGGCCCTGCGTGGCCTTGCGGATGTGGGCGACGACGTTCAGCGACTTGATCGGGTAGTGCTTGATCAGCTCGGCGATCGGCGAGGCGACGGCCGCCTGGTGATCGACGAAATGGCGCACGCCGGCCCCTTCGAAGAAGGCGATGCCCCAGCCGTCATGGTGGGTGTCGGTACGGCCGCCGCGATGGGCGAACCCGGTAAAACTGAACACGATGTCCGTCGGGACATTGCAGTTCATGGCAAGAAGTTGACACATGGGGCAAGCTTACCATGCGCCGGCACAAAGCCGGAATGCGGAACACGTGATTGGAAAAGAACGAGGGCGGACAGGATCCGGACCGCCGCGACGGGCGGGTCCGGACAGGGGTTTCAATGCAGGACGACCGGTTGGCTCATCAGGGTATCGTACGAACCCAGGAAGTCGTCGATCTCTTCCATCGTGGGTTCGCTGGCGATCAGGTTGTTGACGTCGCGCCGGAAGGCTTGCGCCAGTTTGCCGCCGATGAACGCTTCGCGCCGGCCGGACTTGTCGACGATCTCGTAGCCGCCGAAACGCAGGGCTTCGAGGTTGTGGTCGACGCCGAATTCCACGACGCTGTACTGTTCGCTGTTGTAGATCATGTTCATGATGACTCCTTCACTCGATCAGATGGGTGCAGGTGCTGCCCGGCGGCGGACAGCGCTTGGGCACCTCGAAACACCGTCGCGAGCGGTCGCAATGGCGGTCGGGAAGCGCCGCCGTACGTCGGTACGGCGGGCGTCGCGGGCCGCCAGTGCAACGCGCACCTGGTTATTCGCGCTGCCCATTTGGCATTCCACTTCGACTAAGAGATAAGGCTGTCCGGACCGATTTCAAGGAGCGCAACATATTGTTACGTTCGGATCGACGAGACAGATGGCATCAGGCCTGCAAGTCCGGGGTCAGCCTCAACAGCTGATCGTATGGCTCGGATTGCAGCCACGATCGCAACTGATCAAGATGCTCGCCGCGGGCGACGCCGATGAATAGCCGCTCGGGACGCTGGCGCAGCAGGCGATTCAATGTTACACGCAAAACCAGATTGCCGGTGCAGCACAGGCAACCGGGCGCGATGCGGGCCGGGGCCGGATGCAGGCTGGCGGCGAACGCGTCGAGCGGGGAGGAGCCGGGCGCGAGGCCCTCGAGGATGATGGCGGTGGCGCCGTGCGCTGCGGGCAGGCTGGCGGCGATCGCCGCTTCCCTGGCCTGCGCACTGGGCCCGGTGACCAGGGTGGCGCACACGGGCGCCAGGGCGGTCGTCATGGCGCGGCGGTCATTGCGCGCTCTTTTTACCGAGCTTTCCGGGTTCGACGCCGAGCTGCTTGAGCTTGCGGTACAGGTGGGTGCGTTCCAGGCCGGTCTTTTCGGCCACGCGCGTCATGGAACCGCCTTCGCGGCCCAGGTGGTGCTCGAAGTACATGCGCTCGAAGGCGTCGCGCGCCTCGCGCAGCGGCAGGTCGAAGGACAGCGTGTAGCCGTGCGCATGCGCCTCGCCGTTGCTCACGGGGCGACCCACGCCGATGGCGCCGGCGCCCGCCATGCCCGCCGGCTGCGGCGCGTACATCGGCTGCGCCTGCACGCTCGGTTCGGGGATCGGGGCCGCGGCCGCCGATGCCACCGGGCGCGGGGCGCTGGCCGGCGCGCGCGCCGCTTCCTGGCCGCGCGCCAGGCCCTGCTGCACCGCCTTCAGCAGCTTCTGCAGGGCGATCGGCTTTTCGAGGAAATTCAGGGCGCCGATGCGCGTGGCCTCGACCGCCGTGTCGATGGTGGCGTGGCCCGACATCATGATGACCGGCATGGTGAGCAGGCCGTCGCGCTGCCACTCCTTGAGCAGGGTGACGCCGTCGGTGTCCGGCATCCAGATGTCGAGCAGCACCAGGTCGGGCGCGCCCTGCTGGCGCGCATTGCGCGCCTGCTGCGCGTTCTCCGCCAGCTGCACCGCATGGCCCTCGTCCCCCAGGATTTCCGAGAGCAGCTCGCGGATGCCCATTTCATCGTCAACTACGAGTATGTTCGCCATCTTGTCATGCCTTCCTGATCTTCTACGGGAAAGTCCAAAAGCGCCACCGGTGTGACGCTTTTTTCAAGCTTACCCTACAGCCAAGATTCTATGCGCGAATCGCGCTTTCGGCCAAGTTCGCCTCTGGAGCTAACTTTAGCAGCAAAATCGATACCGAAGCGCCAGCACCGTCGGAGCGGTTGGCGACGTCGATGCGGCCACCGTGTTCGTCGATGATCTTCTTGACCATCGGCAGGCCCAGTCCGGTACCGCGCGCCTTCGACGTGACGTACGGCTCGAACGCGCGCGACAGGATCTTCGGCGCGAAACCGGGACCGTTGTCGACGATGGCCAGGCGCACCGCGGTGCCGGTGCAGCCGTCGGCGCCGACGTAGTGGATCGCCTCGGTGACCAGGTCGATGCGCGGCGCCGGGCCGCCGGGCGCGCGGTCGGCCAGCGCGTCCTGGGCGTTCTGCAGCAGGTTGTGGATCACCTGGCGCAGCTGGGTGGGATCGCCCATCACCAGCGGCAGGCCGGGCGCGAGCTGGGGGTGGATGATGTCGGAACCGTCCTCGGCCAGGTAGAGGTTGAGGATCTCGTCGATCAGGCCGTTCAGGTCGAGCGGCGACAGGTGCGCCGGCGGCGCCTTGGCGTAGTCGCGGAAGTCGTCGACCATGCGCTTCATCGCCGCCACCTGGTTGACGATGGTGTCGGTGGCCTTGTTCAGGAGTTCCGCGCCCTGGGCGTCGACGCGGTCGGCGAGCTTCATCTGCAGGCGCTCGGCCGACAGCTGGATCGGCGTGAGCGGGTTCTTGATCTCGTGCGCCAGGCGACGCGCGACCTCGCCCCAGGCCACCGAGCGCTGCGCCGAGATCACGTCGGAGATGTCGTCGAACACGACGATGAAACCGCTGCCCGCCCCCACCGGCAGGCGCGAGCCGCGCGCCAGCAGGGTGAGGTCGTGGTCGTCGGCGCTGCCGGGGCGGCGCGGAATCTCGATCTGCTGCTGCCAGTGCGCGCGCAGCGGCGCCCGCCCGCGTCCCGCGGCCGACTGCGCGCTCTGCGCCGAGAACGCGCGCGTGACGGCGCCGGCGAAGCTTTCCATGCCCTCGATCGCGTCGAGCGGACGGCCCGCCAGCGAGGCGATGTCGACCTGCAGGATGCGGTGCACGGCGTCGTTCGAATTGACCACGACGCCGTCGGCATCCATCACGATCACGCCGGCGGACATGTTGGCGAGCACCGACTCCAGGTGGGCCTTGGCGCTTTCCAGCGCGGCGCGGTTGCGCTCCACGGCGGAGCGCGCCTCGAACAGCTGGCCCGTCATGGCGTTGAAGGATTGCGTCAGCGTGCCCAGCTCGTCGCGCGTCTCGACGATCGGCCGCGGCGACAGGTCGCCCTCGGCCACCGCGCGCGTGCCCTCGGCCAGCACCAGCAGCGGCTGCGCCAGGTTGCGCGCGATCAGGAAGGCGCTGCCGATCGCGGCGAAGATCGCCAGCAGCAGCGTCAGCGTCAGCGTGCCGATGTACATCTTGCGCAGGCCGGTGCGGGCCTGGGCGCGCGCCTGGTATTCGCTGTAGGCGGTGCTGAGCACCTCGGCGTTCGAGGCCAGGTTGACGGGCACGCCCTGCAGCAGCTGCAGGTAGCGCGGCGCCATGCCGGGCGGCTCGGGCACCGCCACCACCACGCGCAGGCGCAGGCCGGTGACGGCGTCCAGGCCGCTGGGCTGGTCGTCGCTCATCTTGGCCAGGTCGCGGTCGATGCCGCCCTCGGCGCGCGCGTAGCCGCCCGGCATGGCGGCCTGGCGCAGCATCTGCGGCGTCGGCAGGTCCGGCGCCAGGTCGGCGCCGCGCACCTCGGAACTGCCGCCCACCAGCGTGCCGTCGGCCGTCAGCAGCATGGCGCTCTGCATGCCGCTGTTCTCCTCGACGGCGCGGGCGAGGATGGCGCGCGCCGCCTCGTCGTCCTGCCCGGCGAGCGTGGCCGCGGTGGTGCCGGCGCCGGCGCCGAGCTCGGTGAGCGCCTCGTCCAGCGCCGCGTGGCCCAGGTTCAGGCCGGACTGCAGCGCGGCCTCGATCTTGACGTCGAACCAGCTCTCGATCGAGTGCGAGACGAACTGCACCGAGACCATGAAGATGACCAGCCCGGGCAGGATGCCGATGCCGGCGAACAGCAGCATCAGGCGCGCCATCAGGCGCGAGCCGAAGCGGCCGGCCTTGTAGCCGGAATACAGGCGCGCCAGGTTGACGATCACCAGGATCAGCAGGGCGCCGGCCACGGCGGCGTTCAGTCCCAGCAGCCAGTAGAAGTTACGGTCGAAGAAGTCCGAGTTGTCGGACGCCGAGGCCAGCAGGAACAGCAGGATCGAGGCGATCGCGCTGCCGACCACGAGGGCGTAACGCAGGGCCTGGGTCACGGCTTACTCCGCACGGTAGGTGAAGGTCTTCTTGTTCGACGACAGGCGCCAGTCGGAGTTGTTGAAGGCATCGACCTGGAGCGGCTTCGACAGGGTCTCGCGGTCCATGAACATGCGCAGCGTGACGTTGTAGACTTCGCCGGTCTTGAGCGCCCCCCTCGGCGCGACCAGCCAGCGGCTCGGGCGCCGGATGAAGAACAGCGCCTCCTCGAGCGTGTCGAAGGGCTGCTGCAGGCTGCCCGGCACGACCACGTAGTAGACGCGCGTGAGCACGTGGTAGTACAGGCGCACGGTGCGCTTGATGGAGACGGCGCGGTCGTCGGTCCAGTACCAGCGCGGGCGCGTCAGCTCCAGCTCGGTGGTGAAATACAGCGACATGCCGTGCTGGACGGCCTGCTGCAGGCCGTAGGTCAGTTCGAACGAATAGGCGGCGTTGAGGCGGTAGCCGTCGTCGGCGGCCTCGATGCTGGCGCGGGTGATCTCGATCCCGTCGGCCGCCTGCGCGCTGGCGCATGCGAAGACCAGCATGAACTGGCAGGCGAGGAGTCGGAAAAATCGTAAAGTCACTAGGGCCAGAGCCTTAAAAAGCGTTGTCGGGAAGTCTCACGCCCCAGCCTTGTGGAACAGGGCGTAGAACAGACCGTCATGATCCTGCCCGGCGCCGCTGTTGGGAAGCAGTTGGCCCGGAGCGTCGAGTCGGACTGCACCATTGCGCACCGCGAAGGCGGCGGCCTGCGCTTCCGATTCTTGCGGCCAGAGCGAACATGTCACGAACAGCAATTTACCATCGGGCCGCAGCATTCGCCAAAGGTTGTCGAGTATTTTGGCGGAAAGTGTTGCAAGTTGGTGGGTATCGCTCTTGCGGCGCAGCCAGCGGATATCCGGGTGGCGGCGCACGATACCGGAGGCCGTGCACGGCACGTCGGCCAGGATACGATCGTATTGACGACCATCCCACCATCCGGCGTCTTCGGCGGCCCCCGCCCTGACCGTCGCCTGCAGGCCCAGGCGCTGCAGGTTCTGGTCGACGCGGACCAGGCGGCGCGCGTCGACGTCCAGCGAGGTCAGCTCGACGTCCGCCGTCTCCAGGATGTGGCCGCTCTTGCCGCCCGGGGCGGCGCAGGCGTCGAGCACGCGCATGCCGTCGGCCAGGTCCAGCAGCGGCGCGGCCAGCTGGGCGCCGGCATCCTGCACCGAGACCAGGCCGTCGGCGAAGCCGGGGATGTGCGCGACGTTGACGGCCTGGTCCAGGCGCACGGCCCACGGCCCGACCTGGCGCGCGCCCATGCCGGCCGCCTCCAGCGTGCGCAGGTAGTCCTCGACGCCGGTGCGGCGCCGGTTCACGCGCAGCGTCAGCGGCGGCTGGCGGTTGCCGGCCTCGAGGATGGCGCGCCAGTCGTCCGGGTAGGCGCCGCGCACGGCGTCGATCCACCACTGCGGGTAATTCCATTGCGCCAGCGGCGCGCGCAGCGCGGCCTCGAGCAGCTGGGCGCGCTCGCGCAGGAAGCGCCGCAGGACCGCGTTGACCATCGCCTTGGCATGGGCGAAGTCCGGGTGCGCGGCGGCCGCGCCCACGGCCTGGTCGACCACGGTGAAGGCTTCGTACGGCGCCGCCGTGCCTTCCGGCGGATCCAGCAGGGCCAGCGCGGCGTGCAGCAGGCCGGCCAGCATCGCCGGTTCCGGCGCCTTGCTGGTCATCAGGCCCAGCAGCACCTCGCTGCGTCCCAGCTGGCGCATGGCGCGGTAGGCGATGTCCTGGATCGCGCCGCGCGCCTGCGGGGCGGCGTCGTAGTCCTGGAAGACCTCGGCCAGCGCCTGCGGCAGCGCGATGCCGGCGCGCACCCGCGCCAGGCTGCCGGCCGCGCCCAGCAGGGCAAAGGCGAGCGAGTCCGCCTTGAGGTCGGGACGGTAGCCGAGCTGGGCCGCAACCTTGACCTCGTGGCTGTGGCGCAGGCGCGCCTCGTCCTGGTGGCTGGCCGCCGCCGGCGGGGCCGGGGCCGGGGCCGGGGCCGGGGCCGGCGCGCGCTCGGGGCCGCGCGCCGGGCGCCTGTCGTCCGGGCGCCGCTCGTCCCGGCCTCCCTGCGGCCGCGGCCCGGCCTGGCGCGGCGCCGGCGCCTGGCCCTGGGCGCCCGCGGGACGGCCCGCCCCGCCCGGGCCGGCCGGCCGCTTCTGCCCCGGACGCGCGGGGCCGGCACCGGCCGCCTTGGCCTTGGGTTTGAGGGTGAGCGTCGGGCGCTTTTCGGTCATGGCAATCAGTCAATGCATAAAGACGCACATTGTAGCGGGTAAGCGTTGCGCAGGCTTAAGCGAGACTTTGGAATCGTCCGGGCCAATGGTTTCCGGGTGGCGTCAAACCAGTATAATGGTTGCTGTTTGTCCGCGGCACGACCATCGCCCGGCACCGCCGTCCATTATATTTTCGACCATTCCCCATGCTCGCCCAACAAAAACAAGAGATCGTTGCCCTGTTCCAGGCCGCCCTGGCTCCCATCGTCGCCGGCAGCGACCTGACCCCGACCGACTTTGTTCCGAATATTGTCCTGGAACGCCCGCGCGATCCTTCCCATGGCGACGTCGCCTGCAACATCGCCATGCAGCTGGCCAAGCCACTCAAGACCAATCCGCGCGAACTGGCCACCCGCCTGGTCGCCGCCCTGCTGGCCGACCCGCAGGCGCAAGGCCTGGTCGAATCGGCCGAGGTGGCCGGTCCCGGCTTCATCAACCTGCGCGTGGCCGCCGGCGCCAAGCAGTCGGTCGTGCGCACGATCCTGGAACAGGCCGGCGCCTTCGGCCGCGGCACCGCCGGCAACGGCCACCACGCCATCATCGAGTTCGTCTCGGCCAACCCGACCGGACCGCTGCACGTGGGCCACGGCCGCCAGGCCGCGCTGGGCGACGCCCTGTCCTCGCTGTTCGAGTCGCAGGGCCACCAGGTGACCCGCGAGTTCTACTACAACGACGCCGGCGTCCAGATCGCCACCCTGGCCACCTCGGTGCAGGCGCGCGCGCGCGGCTTCAAGCCGGGCGACGCCGCGTGGCCGGAGTCGGCCTACAACGGCGACTACATCGCCGACATCGCCGCCGACTTCCTGGCCGGGAAGACCGTCTCGGCCAGCGACGGCGCCCCGGCCACCGCCAGCGGCGATGTCGAGGACATCGAATCGATCCGCCGCTTCGCCGTCACCTACCTACGCAACGAGCAGGACCAGGACCTGCAGGCCTTCGGCGTCAAGTTCGACAACTACTACCTCGAGTCCTCGCTGTACGCCGACGGCAAGGTGGAAGCCGCCGTGCAGGCGCTGGTCGATGCCGGCGTCACCTACGAGCAGGACGGCGCGCTGTGGCTCAAGACCACCGACTACGGCGACGACAAGGACCGCGTGATGCGCAAGTCGGACGGCACCTACACCTATTTCGTGCCGGACGTGGCGTACCACATCCAGAAGTTCAAGCGCGGCTTCGACCAGGCCATCAACGTGCAGGGCAGCGACCACCACGGCACCATCGCGCGCGTGCGCGCCGGCCTGCAGGCGGTGAACATCGGCATCCCGCAGGGCTATCCCGACTACGTGCTGCACAAGATGGTCACCGTCATGAAGAACGGCGAGGAGGTCAAGATCTCCAAGCGCGCCGGTTCCTACGTCACCGTGCGCGACCTGATCGAGTGGTCCGGCAACGGCGACGTCACCCGCGGCCGCGACGCCGTGCGCTTCTTCCTCATCTCGCGCAAGGCCGACACCGAGTTCGTGTTCGACGTCGACGTCGCCCTCGCCACCAACGACGAGAACCCGGTCTACTACGTGCAGTACGCCCATGCGCGCATCTGCTCTGCCCTGGCCAACTGGGGCGGCGACGTCGCCGGCCTGGCGGGCGTCGACCTGGCGCCGCTGACCGCGCCGCACGAGCAGGCCCTGCTGGCCAAGCTGGCCGCCTATCCGGAGATGCTGCAGCGCGCCCAGGCCGAACTCGGCCCGCACCAGGTCGCGTTCTACCTGCGCGAACTGGCCGGCGAGCTGCACAGCTACTACTTCGCGCACAAGTGGCTGCTGGACGACGACGAGCCGCTCAAGCTGGCGCGCCTGGCCCTGGCCACCGCCACCCGCCAGGTGCTGCGCAACGGCCTGGCCCTGATCGGCGTCTCCGCGCCGGACAAGATGTAATCATTGCCCTCCGATCGACTCGACACCGCACCACATGACCGCTGTTTTCCGTTTCCGCTCCCTTTCGCGCCAGCGCGGCAGTACGCTGACTGGCCTCATCATCGGCCTGGTCGTCGGCCTGGGCATCGCGGTCGCGGTGGCCCTGACGATCACCAAGGGCGCCTCGCCCTTCACCGAAAAGACGGCCAAGTCCGGCCGTCCGGCCGACCCGGCGCCCGGCCAGGCGGCCGACCCGAACAAGCCGATGTACGGCAACCGCGACGCCGCGCGCGAAGCCAACCGGGCGCTGGCCGACAAGGCCGCGCGCGGCGCGGCGCCGGCCGAGACCGCGCCGGCCCCCGCGCCGGCGGCGCCGGCCAAGCCGTCCGACGATCCGCTGGGCCAGGTCATCGCCGGCCTCAAGGATCCGTCCGAGAACCACGCGCCGGCCGCGCCCCGCCCCACCCCGGCACCGGCCCCAGCCGCCGCATCGGCGCCGGCGGCCGCCGGCACCGGCGAGTACATCTATTACCTGCAGGCCGGCGCCTTCCGCGACCTGTCGGATGCCGAGGCGACCCGCGCCAAGCTGGCCCTGCTCGGCTTCGAGGCCGCGCTCAGCGACCGCGCCAGCGACAGCGGCACGCTGCACCGCGTGCGCATCGGCCCGTTCAACCAGGTCGAAGCCATGAACAAGGCGCGCGCCAAGCTGCTCGACAGCGGCGTCGACGTCGCCATCGTGCGCAACCAGCGTTGAGCCACCCCTTGCCCACCTGCCGCGGCACCCGCCTGCGCGGCCAACAAGAAAAAGGAGAAGCCATGCGCGCACCGCGCCGCCTGTTCTGCACCGCCCTGCTCGGCCTCGCCGCCGCCGCGACCCTCCCGGGCGCCGCCGGCGCCGCCGAACCGGTGCCCGGCAACCAGTACGTGCTGCTGGCGTCGCCGCAGCCGACCGATACCGGCAAGAAGGTCGAGGTCATCGAGTTCTTCGCCTATTACTGCCCGCACTGCGCCGCCTTCGAGCCGCTGCTGGCCGACTGGGTCCGGAAACAGGGCGACAACATCGTGTTCAAGCGCGTGCACGTCGCGGCCGGCGCCGCCGCGCTGGCGCAGCAGCGCCTGTTCTACACGCTCGACGCGATGGGCCTGCTGGAGCAGTACCACGCCAGGGTATTCAAAGCGATGCACGTCGAGCGCCTGCGCCTGGGCAGCGACGAGCAGGTGTTCGACTGGGTCGGCCAGGCCGGCATCGACCGCGCGAAGTTCATCGATACCTACCGCTCGTTCGGCATCCAGGCGCGCCTGCGCCGCGCCGGCGCGATGATGGACGCCTACGACGTGCAGTACTGGCCGCTGGTGGTCGTCGACGGCCGCTTCGTCACCTCGCCTTCGCAGGCCGGCAAGTCGCTGCCGGGCTCGAACGAGACCCAGCAGCAGCAAGCTTCCCTCGACGTGATGGACTACCTGGTCGCCAGGGCGAAGGCGGAGAAGGACAAGCGATGAGCGCGCACGCGTCCATGGACGCGGCACGGATCGCGGGCCTGGCGCAGGCCGGCGCGGACGTGCGGGTCGAGGTCGTGGCGCAGACCGGCTCGACCAACGCCGACCTGCTGGCGCGCGCGCCCGGCCTGGCCGGGCCGCTGCTGCTGGTCGCCGAGCACCAGACCGCGGGACGCGGGCGCGCCGGCCGCAGCTGGCTGTCCGAGCCGGGCAACTCGCTGACCTTCTCGCTGGCCTGGCGCATCGACGGCGGGCCGGCGCGCCTGACCGGCCTGCCGCTGGCGATCGGCACGGCGCTGGCCGAGACGCTGGCCCGGCTCGGCCAGCCGGTCGCGCTGAAGTGGCCGAACGACGTGCTCAAGGACGGCGACAAGCTGGCCGGCATCCTGGTCGAGACCACGGCGGCGCCGGATGGCGCGACCTGGGCCGTGATCGGCGTCGGATTGAACCTCGTCATGCCCGACGAACTCGAAGCCAGGATAGGCCGCCCGGTGGCCGCCATGCCGTGGCTGGCGCGCATGGACCGCGACGCCCTGCTGGCGGCCCTGCTCGACGGCCTGGCCGGCGCGCTGCGCGCCTTCGAACGCGGCGGCTTCGCCGCGTTCAGCGCGCGCTGGAACGGGCTGCACGCCTACCAGGGCCGGCCGGTCGCGATCCTCGACCGCGGCGCGGTGCTGCACGAAGGGCTGGCCGCCGGGGTCGACGATGCCGGCCGCCTGCTGCTGGACACGGACGCGGGCCGCATCGCGATCGTGGCCGGCGACGTCTCGTTGCGCCCCAGGGAAACGTAAGCGAAAGGAGCCGCCATGCTGCTGCTGGTCGACGCGGGCAATACCCGCATCAAGTGGGCCATCGCGCACGCCGCCGCCGCGCCCGGCGACTGGGCCGCGCACGGCGCCGTGCCGCACGCCGGACTGGAGCGCCTGCGCGCCGCCTGGGCGGCGCAGGGCATCGCGCGCGCCATCGTCTCGAACGTGGCCGGCCCGGCGATGGCGGCGCAGCTGGAAGCCGTGCTGCCGGTGGCGCCCACGTGGTTCGCGGCGCGCGCCGAACTGGCGGGCCTGCGCAACCGCTACCGCAATCCCGCCCAGCTCGGCAGCGACCGCTTCGCGGCGGCGCTCGGCGCGCGCACGCTGGCGCCCGGCAAGGCGCTCGTCGTCGCGACCTGCGGCACCGCCACGACCGTCGATGCCGTCAGTGCCGGCGGCGACTTCCTGGGCGGGATGATCCTGCCCGGCCTGGGCCTGATGCTCGGCGCGCTGGCGCGCGGCACGGCCCAGCTGCCGCAGGTGGCGCCGGGCGCCCTGCCGCCGACCTTCGCCGACCACACCAGCGATGCGATCCTGTCTGGCTGCCTGTCGGCCCAGGCCGGCGCCATCGAGCGCGCCTGCGCGGCGCTGCCGGCCGAACTGTGCATCGTCTCCGGCGGCGCCGCCGCCAGCGTGGCGCCGCTGCTGACGGTGGCGCACCGGATGCTGGATAATATCGTGCTGGTCGGCCTGCACGCGGCCGTCCCCGCCCTCGCCACCGATTGAGGAACGCCTTGCTACGATTCGCCTTCTGGTCCCTCCTGATCCTGAACGCCCTCCTGTTCGCCTACGGCCAGGGCTACCTCGGCGCGGCCCGCGGCAACGAGCACGAGCCGGCGCGCCTGAAGCGCCAGTTCAACACGGCCAAGATGACGCTGCTGACCGGGGAACAGGCGCAAGCCGCCGCCCGCGCCGCGCCGGCGCCATCCGGCCCGGCGCAGGATGCGCCCGCGGCACCGGCGACGCCTGCCCCGGCGCCAGCGCCGGCCGCCGCCGCGGCGCCGGCCTTCGCCTGCACCGAGATCGGTCCGTTCGACGCGAGCGACGCGCGCCGCTTCGAGACGCGCCTGGCCGCGCTCGACCTGGGCGAGCGCGTGGCGCGCGAGAACGTGCAGGCGCAGGACGTCACGAGCTGGCTCGTCAACATCCCGCCCCAGGGCGGCAAGGAAGGCGCCGAACGCAAGTCGAACGAACTGCGCCAGCTGGGCGTGACCAATTTCTACGTGCTGCAGGGCGACTCGCCGCTGAAGTACGCGATCTCGCTGGGCGTCTTCAAGACCGAGGCCGGCGCCCAGGCCATGCTGGCCCAGCTGAACAAGCAGGGCGTGCGCAGCGCCCGCATCACCCCGCGCGGCCCGCAGACCACGCACTACGTCTTCAGGCTGCGCGCCCTCGACGCTCCCACGCGCAAGCGCGTGGCCGGCTACGCCGAACGCTACGACGTCGACGTCAGGGACTGCTCCTGACGGCCGCGCCGCGCACTGGCGGCACGGGCGCTCAGCGCCGCACGACGATGGGCTTGAGACCGAGCGAGGACGGCAGGGCGCGCGCCGCTTCCTGCGCCATCGCGCGGGTCGGGTACGGGCCGCAGTACAGGCGGTTCAGGTTGCCCGAGCGGACCACTTCCAGTGCCCCCTCGACGCCGGACTGCTTGAGCAGCGCGCTCATTTCCTCGGCCTTGCCGTCGCGGCCGAAGGCCCCGAGCTGCAGGTAGAAACCGCTGGCGGCAGCCGCTACGGCCTGCGGCTGCGGCTGCGGGCGGGCGACGGCCGCGCTGTCCATCTGCATGCGGTCCTCGAGCATGAGGGCGGCGATGTCCGGCGGCGGCAGCGCCTGGGCCTCGGACGCGGCCGCGCGCCGCACGGCCGCGATGCGGGTGCCGTCGTCCGGGAACAGGCGGTCGACCTGGACCTGGTGGCTGCCCTTGCCGAGCAGGCCGAGCTTGAGCGCCGCCGTGTACGAGACGTCGATCAGGCGGTCGGCGTGGAACGGCCCGCGGTCGTTGATGCGCACGACGACGGACTGGCCCGTCTCGATGCTGGTGATGCGCGCGTACGAGGGGATCGGCAGCGTCGGATGCGCCGCCGTCATCTTGTACATGTCGTAGGGTTCGCCGGACGAGGTGCGCTGGCCGTGGAACTTGACCCCGTACCAGCTGGCGACGCCGCGCTGGCTGTACGGCTCGTCGTTCAGCAGCGGCGTGTAGGTGGTGCCGAACACCGTGTAGGGACGGTTGGCGAACTTGGCGTAGGGTTCGTACTTGACGACGGCGTCGGGCAGGTCGCGCAGGCCGGGCGGGGGATTCGCGCCGGGACCGTCGTCCTGGTAGTAGCCGCCGCGTCCGGAACCGGCCGCGGGGAGCTTGGGCAGGTCGTTCGGGCCGCCGTGGTTGGCGGTGACCTTGTGCTTCCAGGGGAGCGGGATGAGGCTCTTGTGTTCGCCGGTTTCCGTGGTCGTGCAGCCGGTGATCATTGCCAATGACGCAATGACCGCGGGAAGCAACCTCGGAACGGCCATTGCGTTCTTTTTCATATCAGGTTGTCATCTTCAGGTCTGCACCAGCTTGCGGTGCCGTTGAATGCTCATCAATATACCACTGCCGAGACCCAATGTAATCAGCGCCGTTCCGCCATAGCTCATGAACGGAAGGGGAACGCCGACCACCGGCAGGATGCCGCTGACCATCCCCATGTTGACGAAGGCGTACATGAAAAACATCATCGACAGCGCGCCGGCGAGCAGGCGCGTGAACAGGTTCGGGGCGTTCGCGGCGATCATCAGCCCGCGTCCGATCAGCAGCAGGTAGAGGAACAGCAGCACCAGGTTGCCGACCAGGCCGAACTCCTCCGAGTACACCGAAAAGATGAAGTCGGTGGTGCGCTCCGGGATGAATTCCAGGTAGGCCTGCGTGCCCTTCATGTAGCCCTTGCCGGAGACGCCGCCGGAGCCGATCGCGATCACCGACTGGATGATGTGGAAGCCCTTGCCGAGCGGATCGGAGGTCGGGTCGATCAGCGTCATCACGCGCTCGCGCTGGTAGTCGTGCAGCATCGACCAGGCCACCGGCAGGCTCGCCGCGCCGCCCATGGCCAGCACCGCCAGCGCCTTCCACGACAGGCCGGCCAGGAAGATCACGAAGAAGCCGGAGCCGCCCACCAGCAGCGCGGTGCCGAGGTCGGGCTGCTTGGCGATCAGCGTGAACGGGATCAGCAGCAGCACCGCCCCGACGACGAAGGAATGCCATTTCACCAGCCCGGCGCGGGTCTGGAAGTACCAGGCCAGCATCAGCGGCGTGGCGATCTTCATGATCTCGGACGGCTGGATGTCGACGCCCACGTGCAGCCAGCGCCGCGCGCCCTTCTTGATGATGCCGAACAGGGCCACCGCGACCAGCAGGGTGACGCCGAAGGTGTAGATCGGCACCGCGAGCCGCAACAGCATCTGCGGCGGGATGTTGGCGGCCACCCACATCACGATGAAGGACAGCAGGATGTTGCGCATCTGCCCTTCCATGCGGCCCGGGAAGTCGTGGCCGGCCGAGCTCATGGTCAGGGTGCCCGCCGAGAACAGCAGGAACAGGATCATCGCCAGCGGCCCGTCGAACACGACGAGATACGGCTTGATGCGGCGCCACAGCGAGCGCCGTTCGGGAATGTGTGCCATCGCTTACTCCACGTTGCCGGCCGCCCCTGGCGCCGCCGCCGCCGCCGCATCGGGTGCGGGTGCGGGCGCGGGAGCGGCCGGCCTGGCCTTGTCGCCCGGGCGTTTGCCGAGCAGGTAATAGTCGAGCGCCTTGCGCGCGATCGGCGCCGCGTAGGTCGAACCGAAACCGGCGTTCTCGACCACCATCGCGATCGCGATGCGCGGCTTGTCGGCCGGGGCGAACGCGGTGAACAGCGCATTGTCGCGCAGCCGTTCCGGCGTCATGTTGTGGTTGTACTTGGCGCCCTTCAGGCCCACCACCTGCGCGGTGCCGGTCTTGCCGCCGGCGACGTAGCCGGCGTTGCGGAACGGGATGAAGCCGGTGCCGCTCTGGTCGTTGATCACGCCGACCATGGCGCGCTTGATGACGTCGATGTTTTCCTGCTTGAGCGGGATGCGGCCCGATTCCTTCGGCACCGTCAGGCTGCGCTGGCGGGTGCCGCCGTCCTCGACCATCTTGACCAGGTGCGGCTTCATCAGCACGCCATTGTTGGCCAGCGTCGCCACCGCGTGCGCCAGTTGCAGCATCGTGTAGTTGTTGAAGCCCTGGCCGATCGATACCGAGATCGTGTCGCCGCCGACCCACTTCTGCGCCGCGCGGTTGCGCTTGAAGCGCTCGCGCTTCCATTCCTGCGAAGGCAGCACGCCGCTCTTCTCGTGCTCGAGGTCGATCCCGGTGGGCTGGCCGAAGCCGAACTGCTTCATGAAGCCGCTGATGGCGTCGATCCCCATGTCGTTGCCGAGCTGGTAGTAATAGGTGTCGCAGGACATCACGATCGAACGGTACATGTCGACGTAGCCGTGGCCGCCCGGCTTGTCGTCGTTGAAACGGTGCCCGCCCAGCATGAAGAAGCCGGCGTCGCTGATGCCCTGCTCCGGGCGGCGCTTGCCCAGCTCCAGCGCGGCCAGCGCCATGAACGGCTTGAAGGTCGAGCCGGGCGGATAGGTGCCGGACAGCGGGCGGTTCATCAGCGGCCGGTCGAGCGAGGTATTCAGCTCGTTCCAGCTCTGGGTGTCGATGCCGTCGACGAACAGGTTGGGGTCGAAGCCGGGACGCGACACGTAGGCCAGCACGTCGCCGGTCTCGGGCTCGATCGCGACCAGGGCGCCGCGGAAGTCGCCGAACGCTTCCTCGACCACCTTCTGCAGCTCGATGTCGATCGACAGGATCAGGTTGCTGCCCGGGACCGGGGCGCGGCGCGACAGCGTGCGGATCGCGCGCCCGCCCGCCGAGCGCTCGACTTCCTCGTAGCCGGTCTGGCCGTGCAGCTGGCGCTCGTAGCTCTTTTCCAGGCCTTCCTTGCCGATGTGGTCGGTGCCGTTGTAGTTGGCGGCCACCGTCGTGTCCTCGTCGTCCTCGATGGCCTTGGCCTCGCGCTGGTTGATGCGGCCGATGTAGCCGATCACGTGCGAGGCCACTTCGCCCAGCGGGTACTGGCGGAACAGGCGCGCCTGCACCTCGACGCCGGGGAAGCGGAAGCGCTGCGCCGTGAAGCGCGCGACTTCGTCGTCGGTCAGGCGGTTGCGGATCGGGATGCTGGCGAAGTTCTTCGACTCTTCCATCAGGCGCTTGAAGCGCTTCCGGTCCTTCGGCTCGATGGCGACCAGCTTGGCCAGTTCGTCGATCACGGAATCGAGGTTGGCCTCCAGCTTGGACGGTGTGATCTCGAGCGTGTAGGCCGAATAGTTGCTGGCCAGGACCACGCCGTTGCGGTCGACGATCAGGCCGCGGTTGGGGACGATCGGCACCAGCGCGATGCGGTTGTCCTCGGCCTGGGACATGTACTGCTCGTGCTTGATCACCTGCAGCCACACCCAGCGCGCGACGAGCAGGCCGAAGCAGACGAAGATGAAGAGCATCAGCGCCGTCAGGCGCATGCGGAACCGGTGGATCTCGCGGTCGCTGTCGTTAAGCTCGGTCATTCAGGCAAAGAGGTTCGGTCAGATCGGACGCGTATGGTCCTTGTCGACGGCGCGGCGCTGTGGCGCCAGCAGCAGCCAGGTGATGAGCGGCCACAGGGCCACCGCGATCACGCTTTCGATGAAATACAGCCAGCCCGGGAAGCGGCCGGTCACGAAGAAACGCACCAGCACCTGGATCGACTGGGTCAGCAGCAGCAGCGGGAACACGTGCATCGCCTGGGTCAAGAGCGGGAACCACAGCACGCGCCGGTGGATCATGATCGCCAGGTAGGACAGCAGCGTGTAGGCCAGCGCGTTCTCGCCCAGCAGCGTGGCGTCGTGCACGTCCATCAGCAGGCCCATGCAGAACGCGATGCCGATGCCGACCTTGCGCGGCTGGTGGATGCCCCAGAACACCAGCACCAGCGCGACGAAGTCCGGCGCGCCGACCCAGCGGCCCCAGGGCAGCAGGTTGAGCATGAAGGCGCAGACCAGGCTGAAGGCGATGAACAGCGGGCTGACCGGCAGCAGGATGTAATGCGGTCGGGTCGACGAGGCCATCAGCCGCCCTCCTTCGGGGTCGCGGTCTGGCGCGCCGGCGCCGGGGTGCGCGCGGCCGGGCCGGTCGCCGCGGGAACGCCGGCGGCGGGTGCGGCGGCGGCGGGTGCGGCAGGTGCGGTGGCGGGCCGCCCGCCCGCCGGGGGCGTCGTGCCGGTCGCCGCCGGGGCGGCGCCCGCGGCCGGCGCGCCGGAAGGCGCCGCCTGGCCGGCGGCGGCGGGCGCATTCGCCGGCGGCAGAGGCTGCGGCTGCAGCGGCGGGGCCGGGACCGGCTCCATCTTCGGCAGGTTGCGGCGCGACGCCGCGCTGCCGTTCGTCTTGTGGGCGTCTTCGGGGCGCGGCACGGCCGGCTGGTCGGACATCACGATCAGGAGCTGGCGGTGGCGGTCGATGCCGGCCAGCGGCTGGCAGATCACGCGGCCGAAGGCGCCCTGGGCCACGTTCTCGACCTGGATCACCTTGGCGACGGCCAGGCCGGCCGGGTACATGCCGTCCAGGCCCGAGGTGACCAGCACGTCGCCGACCTGGATGTCGGCGTTGGGCGCCACGAAGCGCAGGTCGAGCAGGCCGGAGTGGCCGCGGCCGTAGGCGACGCTGCGCAGGCCGCTGCGCAGCACCTGCACGGGAATCGCCTGCTCCTTGTCGGTCAGCAGCGTGACTTCGGAGGTGAACGGGAACACGCGCGTGACCTGGCCGACCACGCCGGCATTGTCGATCACGGGCAGGCCGAGCTTGACGCCGTTGCGCGCGCCGCGGTCGAGCACCACGCGGCGCGTCGACGGGTCGCGCGCGTCGTACAGGATCTCGCTCATCATCGAGTGCACCGGCAGGTGCTCGCGCGCGTCCATCAGCTTGCGCAGCTGGGCGTTCTCGGCCATCTGGAGCTGGGCCTGCTGCATGGCCTGGGCCAGCGCCACCTGCTGGCTCTTGAGCTCATGCACTTCCTTCTGCAGCGCGGAGATCGAGGAAAAATAGTCGCCCATGCCGGCCAGCGCGTCGCGCGGGGCCAGGGCGGCCATCTGGAGCGGGTACAGCACCGTGGCCGCCACCTGGCGGACGGCGGCGAGCGTGTGGAAGCGCGCGTCGACCACGAGCAGTGCAATCGAGATCAGAGCGAACACCGTCACCTTGACCCTTGCGGGGGCGCCTTGCTTGAACAGCGGCGGAGGACTGTATTCCATGACTTCCAATAATGCGGGCGCGCCGCGCCAACGTCAATGACGGCGCCGTGCGCCAAAGTCGAAACGCGGGCAGGCATGCGGGATCGCCGCACACGCTGCCCGCGCCATGTACCCGCGCGATTACTCGTACGAGAAGATCGAGCCGAGCTTGTCCATGCGTTCCAGCGCCATGCCCGAGCCGCGCACCACGCAGGTCAGCGGGTCTTCGGCCACCAGCACCGGCAGGCCGGTTTCTTCCATCAGCAGGCGGTCCAGGTCGCGCAGCAGCGCGCCGCCGCCGGTCAGCATCATGCCCTTCTCGGCGATGTCGGCGCCCAGTTCCGGCGGGGTCTGTTCCAGCGCGTTCTTGACGGCCGAGACGATGTTGTTGAGCGGGTCGGTCAGGGCTTCCAGGATCTCGTTGCTCGAGATGGTGAAGGAGCGCGGGATGCCTTCCGACAGGTTGCGGCCCTTGACTTCCATTTCCTTGACTTCGGAACCCGGGAAGGCCGAGCCGATGGCCTTCTTGATCGCCTCGGCGGTCTGTTCGCCGATCAGCATGCCGTAGTTGCGGCGGATGTAGTTGACGATGGCTTCGTCGAACTTGTCGCCACCCACGCGCACCGAACCCTTGTAGACCATGCCGCCCAGCGAGATGATGCCCACCTCGGTGGTGCCGCCGCCGATGTCGACGACCATCGAGCCGGTCGCCTCGGCCACCGGCAGGCCGGCGCCGATCGCGGCGGCCATCGGCTCCTCGATCAGGTAGACCTGCGAGGCGCCGGCGCCCAGCGCCGATTCGCGGATCGCGCGGCGCTCGACCTGGGTCGAGCCGCAGGGCACGCAGATGATGATGCGCGGCGACGGACGGAAGAATTTCGAGTCGTGCACCATGCGGATGAACTGCTTGAGCATCTGCTCGGTGACGGTGAAGTCGGCGATCACGCCATCCTTCATCGGGCGGATCGCCTCGATGTTGCCGGGGACCTTGCCGAGCATCTGCTTGGCTTCCTTGCCGACCGCCTGGATCGTCTTCTTGCCGTTCGGGCCGCCCTCCTGGCGGATCGCGACGACCGACGGCTCGTCCAGCACGATGCCCAGGCCGCGCACGTAGATCAGCGTGTTGGCGGTGCCCAGGTCGATGGCCAGGTCATTCGAAAAATAGCTGCGTAAAAAACCAAACATGTGTGTCCTGATGCGCAACGCGGTGCGCCTAAAAAGGGACTCCGGAGTGGGTGACCGGAGTCCGCGACATTGATCGGGAATCCTTGCCGCGATCGCAGCTGGGCGTCGCGGGCTTGTTGTCGCGTGGCGGTTGGCCGATGGCCCCCCCGACGAAACAGCTGCCGCACGAGGCGGCCGGTCGAGGCTCCTTTCGGCGCCGAGAACGCATTAGCCCGCCATTCTACCTTATAATTTGTCGATTAAACGCTGAAAAACGGGTGGATTCGCCCCCAAATCGGCAGGCGAGATCGACGGCATTACCAAGCTTTTATCGGCTTTAGCGCGCCGTTATCCAAATTTCATTATCTGCATATTCATCTTTCGAACGCGGCCCCGGCCGCGCCATTTGCCATGTCCCTGACACTTTCAGACGTAAAACGGATTGCCAACCTGGCCCAGCTCGATATGGACGAGGCTCACGCCGAAATCGCCCTGAACGAGCTGAACGGGATCTTTGCCCTGGCCGAGCAGATGCAGGCCGTGGACACCAGCGGCGTTGCGCCGCTGTCGCAACCGTTGTCCGCCATCATGGCGCAGCCGCTGCGCCTGCGCGACGACGTGGTCACCGAGGAAAACCGCCGCGAGGATTACCAGGCCCCGGCGCCGAAAGCCCAGGACGGCCTGTACCTGGTGCCCAAAGTTATCGAATAACCAGCAGGGAACGTCGTCAATCATGCATAACAAGACCATCAAGGAGCTGTCCACGCTCCTGCACGCGAAACAAGTCTCGGCGACCGAGCTGACCCGGCACTACCTCGACCGCATCGCGGCCAGCGGCCACAACGCCTTCCTGGACGTGAACGAGGAACTGTCGCTGGCCCAGGCCAGGGCGGCCGACGAGCGCCTGGCCGCCGGCCTGGCCGGCCCGCTGACCGGCATCCCGATCGCGCACAAGGACATCTTCGTCACCCGCGGCTGGCGCTCGACGGCGGCCTCGAAGATGCTGGGCAACTACGTCAGCCCGTTCGACGCCACCGTGGTCGGCAAGTTCGCCGACGCCGGCATGGTCACGCTGGGCAAGCTGAACTGCGACGAGTTCGCCATGGGTTCCTCGAACGAGAACTCGGCCTTCGGCGCCGTCAGGAATCCCTGGGACGCGCTGGCCGTGCCGGGCGGCTCCTCGGGCGGCTCGGCCGCCGCGGTCGCCGCGCGCCTGGCGCCGGCCGCGACCGGCACCGATACCGGCGGCTCGATCCGCCAGCCGGCCGCGTTCTGCGGCATCACCGGCATCAAGCCGACCTACGGCCGCGTGTCGCGCTTCGGCATGATCGCGTTCGCCTCCTCGCTCGACCAGGGCGGCCCGATGGCGCGCACCGCCGAGGATTGCGCGCTGCTGCTGAACGAGATGGCCGGCTTCGACGAGCGCGACTCGACCAGCCTCACCGTCGAGCAGGGCAACGTGCGCGAGGATTTCGCGCGCGACCTGCACCAACCGCTGACCGGCCTGCGCATCGGCGTGCCCAAGGAATACTTCGGCGAAGGCCTGGCGGCCGACGTCGAACAGGCCGTGCGCGCCGCGCTCGACGAATTCGTCAAGCTGGGCGCGACCCTGGTCGAGATCTCGCTGCCGAAGACGGCGCTGTCGATCCCGGTGTACTACATCATCGCCCCGGCCGAGGCCTCGTCCAACCTGTCGCGCTTCGACGGCGTGCGCTACGGCTACCGCGCGCCGGAGTACACCGACCTGCAGGACATGTACAAGAAGACGCGCGCCCAGGGCTTCGGCAAGGAAGTCCAGCGCCGCATCATGGTCGGCACCTACGTGCTGTGCCACGGCTACTACGACGCCTACTACGTGCAGGCGCAGAAGATCCGCCGCCTGATCGCCGACGACTTCCAGGCCGCCTTCAGGGACAAGTGCGACGTGATCATGGGCCCGGTGGCCCCGACCGTCGCCTGGGACCTGGGCGCCAAGGCCGACGACCCGGTGGCCAACTACCTGGCCGACATCTTCACGCTGTCGACCAGCCTGGCCGGCCTGCCCGGCATGTCGATCCCGGTCGGCTTCGGCCAGGGGGAGAAGAACGCCAAGCGCCCGGTTGGCCTGCAAATCATCGGCAACTACTTTGCCGAAGCGAAGCTGCTGAACATCGCGCACCAGTACCAGCAGGTCACGGACTGGCACCAACGCGCGCCCGACGGTGTCTAGAGGACATGGTGGGCTCGGGGAGCCCACCCTACGCTACTTTCACCGTCCGTAGGGCGGGCACCCCGTGCCCGCCATGCCGGCAGAGACAAACAAGAGAGAACACTATGCAATGGGAAGTCGTCATCGGTCTTGAGAACCACGTCCAGCTCACGACCAACTCGAAAATCTTCAGCGGCAGCTCGATCCGCTTCGGCGCCGAGCCGAACACCCAGGCCAGCCCGGTCGACCTGGCGCTGCCGGGCGTGCTGCCCGTGATGAACCGCGGCGCCGTCGAGCGCGCGATCCGCTTCGGCCTGGCGGTCGGCGCGAAGATCGCGCCGCAGTCGGTGTTCGCGCGCAAGAACTACTTTTATCCGGACCTGCCGAAGGGCTACCAGATCAGCCAGTTCGAGGACCCGGTGGTCCAGGGCGGCACCCTGACCTTCGCGTTCGAGAAGGACGGCAAGCTGCAGACGAAGACGGTCAACCTGACCCGCGCCCACCTCGAGGAGGACGCGGGCAAGTCGCTGCACGAGGACTATGCCGGCATGAGCGGCATCGACCTGAACCGCGCCGGCACGCCGCTGCTGGAAATCGTCTCCGAACCGGAGATGCGCAGCGCCGCCGAGGCCGTGGCCTATGCCAAGGCCCTGCATGCGCTGGTGATGTGGCTGGGCGTCTGCGACGGCAACATGCAGGAAGGCTCGTTCCGCTGCGACGTCAACGTCTCGGTGCGCCCGCTCGGCCAGCAGGAATTCGGCACGCGCTGCGAGATCAAGAACCTGAACTCGTTCCGCTTCATGGAAGAGGCGATCCACTACGAGGTGCGGCGCCAGATCGAGCTGATCGAGGACGGCGGCAAGGTGCAGCAGGCCACCCGCCTGTGGGACCCGGACAAGAAGGAAACCCGCGCCATGCGCAGCAAGGAAGACGCGCAGGACTACCGCTACTTCCCCGACCCGGACCTGCCTCCCTTGACCATCTCCGAGGACTGGATCGAGCGCGTCAGGGCCGGCATGCCGGAGCTGCCGGCCGCGATGCGCGCGCGCTTCACCGGCGACTACGGCCTGCCGGAATACGACGCGCTGATCCTGACCTCGTCGCAGGCGATGGCGACCTACTACGAAGCCGTGGTGGCCAAGGCCGGCAAGGACAACGCCAAGGCGGCCGCCAACTGGATGATGGGCGAAGTGTCGTCGGCGCTGAACCGCGCCGGCGTCGACATCGCCGAGTCGCCGGTGGAAGCCTCGCAACTGGCGCTGCTGCTCAAGCGCATCGCCGACGGCACCATCAACAACAAGGCCGCCAAGGAAGTGTTCGCGGCAATGTGGGAAGCGAAGTCGGAAGACGAGCACCTGGCCGACGTCATCATCGAGCAGAAGGACCTGAAGCAGACCTCCGACGTCGGCGCGCTGGAAGCGATCGTCGACGAGGTGCTGGCCGCCAATGCCAAGTCGGTCGAGCAGTACCGCGCCGGCAAGGAAGCCGCGATCAACGCCCTCATCGGCCAGACCATGAAGGCCTCGAAGGGCAAGGCCAATCCGGCCCAGGTGACCGAGCTGCTGAAGAAGAAGCTGGCGGGTTGAGCCGTCAGCGCTTCAACGAGAACCGGAGCTTGCTCCGGTTTTTTTTCGTCGAGAATGCACGCATGAATGATTTCGGACCGTCAGAAACATTCACCATCACATCAGCCTGCATTGCAAGATTTCGGATTTTCAGAAATTTGGGCACCATGCATCAACACCACCAGCGTATTTCGGAATTTCAGAAATCTTATCGATAATGCGCGCATTGCCGACCGCGACATGCCGTTCACGGTCTGGGACGGCAAGGTCCGCATGTCGGTCGCGGGCGTACAGGGCATGCGGCGGCCGCCGAGCTGTCGCGTTCGACGACGTATGCGGCCGACGAGCGCGACTTCGTCATGCGCCTCGCCGGCTTCCTCGGCGATCGATGCGCTCGCCTGGCGGCGCTCGCGCACGAAGCGGCAAACGTTCCGGCCGGCCTGCGCTGAGGCCGGCTGGAGGTCCCGGATCGAACCAGACCTCCCGGCCGCTCAGGCCACGCCGTACTGCGCGCGGTACGCCGCCACCGCATCCTTGTACTGCGCCAGCGCCGGATCGGCCGACAGGTAGGCGAACAGGTCGGCCAGGTTGGCGATCGAGATCACCGGGATGCCGTAGGTCTGGCTGACTTCCTGCACGGCCGACAGCGGCGACAGCACGCCGTCCTTGCCGCCGCGCTCCATGCGGTCCAGCGCGATCAGCACGGCGGCCGGTTCGGCGCCGGCGGCGCGGATCATCGCGACCGACTCGCGCACCGAGGTGCCGGCCGAGATCACGTCGTCGATGATGACGACCTTGCCGGCCAGCCTGGCGCCGACGATGGTGCCGCCTTCGCCGTGGTCCTTGGCTTCCTTGCGGTTGTAGGCGAACGAGGTGTCGCGGCCCTTGGCGGCCAGCGCCACGGCGGTGCTTGATGCCAGCGTGATGCCCTTGTAGGCGGGGCCGAACAGCATGTCGAACGCGATGCCGGAATCGAGCAGGGTCTGGGCGTAGAACTGCGCCAGCTTGCCGAGCGTGGCGCCGTCGTGGAACAGGCCGGCGTTGAAGAAATACGGCGACTGGCGCCCCGCCTTGGTGGTGAACTGGCCGAACTTCAGGACTTCGGCTTGGACTGAGAACGCAATGAACTGCTGGCGCAGGTTTTCCACGAATGACCCCTGGTGACGATAAAACCGGTATTGTAATCCGCCGCGAATCGCCTGCGCAGCGGCCGGTCAGGCGCCGGCCGCCAGGCGCACCACGAGGTCGGGGTTGACCGGCTTGACCAGGTGCCGCTCGAAGCCGGCCTGCTCGCTGCGCGCCTTGTCGGCCTGCTGGCCGTAGCCGGTCAGCGCCACCATGCGGCAGCGGTGGCCCGGCAGCAGCGCGCGCAGGCGCCGCGCCAGTTCGTAGCCGTCGAGCACCGGCAGGCCGATGTCGAGCACGGCCAGGTCGGGCCGGAACGCGGCCGCCGCCGCCAGCGCCGCGATCGGCTCGTGGAACACGCGCACCTCGTGGCCGTGGGCCGCCAGCAGGCGCGCCAGCGTCTCGGCGCCGTCGATGTTGTCGTCCACGAGCATGACGCGGCACACCGCCATCGCCGCCGCCGGCAAGGGCGGAGCGGCGGGCGCCGCGCCGCAGCCGGGCGTGGCCAGCGGCAGCGTGACGACGAATTCGCTGCCCCTGCCCTTGCCCTCGCTGCGCGCCTCCACCTGCCCGCCATGCAGCTCGACGATGTTCTTGACCAGCGCCAGGCCGATCCCGAGCCCGCCCTCGGCGCGGTCGATGCTGCGCTTGCCCTGGAAGAACAGGTCGAACACCTGGGCGCGCAGTTCCGGCGCCATGCCGATGCCGTCGTCGGCCACCGCGATGCGCAGCGCCTGCGCGTCCGCCCGGCAGGCGCGCAGCACCACGTGGCCGCCCGGCTCGGTATAGCGCGCCGCATTGGTCAGCAGGTTCGACACCACCTGCGCCAGGCGCACCGGGTCGCCTTCCCAGACGATGCCCGGCTCGATGTCGACGTCGAGGCGGTGGCGGCGCTGTTCCAGCAGCAGGCTCGCCATCTCCACCGCCTTTGCCAAGGGCTGTGCGATGTCGACGGATTCGAGCTTCAGGTCGATCTTGCCGCGCGTGACGCGCGAGACGTCCATCAGGTCGTCGACCAGGCGCACCAGGTGCTCGACCTGGCGCTCGATGATCCCGCGCTCGCGCAGCGCGACGCCGTCGCCGCGCATGCGCATCAATTGCAGCGAGGTGACGATCGGCGACAGCGGATTGCGCAGCTCGTGGCCCAGCATGGCCAGGAACTCGTCCTTGGCGCGGCTGGCGGCGGTGAGCTCGGCCAGCAGTTCGGCGCGCTCGGCGTGGGCGCGCTCGATCTGCTGGCGGCCGCGCACGTGCTCGGTGACGTCGACGGCGACCACGATCAGGCCGCGCTCGCCGTCCTCCTGCACCAGCGGCTCGACCGAGAACTTCAGGAAGCGCTCGCACGGCGCGCCGTGCGCGTCGCGCAGCACCATGCGCATCTCCTCGGCCTGCGCCATCTCGCCGCTGCGCCGGACCTGCTCGAGCAGGTGCAGCGATTCGCTGTCGCGCAGCTCCGGGAACACGTCCAGGAACGTGCGGCCCTCGATGCCGGCGCGCCCGAGCAGTTCGCAATAGCGGCGGTTGGCCAGGCGGAAGGTGAAGTCCGGGCCGGCCAGCAGGGCCGCCGCCACCGGCGCGTCGAGCAGGATGCGGTCGCGCTGGGCCAGCGCCGCGTCGCGCTCGCGCCGCTCGGTGGCGTCGCGCGTGAAGCAGCGCGTGTAGCGCAGCCGGCCGTCCTCGAAATAGCCGTTCGAATGGATCAGCACGTGCTTGACCGAGCCGTCCTTGCAGCGCAGGCGCGCCGGATAGTCGTACAGCGTCTCGCCGGCCAGCAGGCGCGCCAGGATGTCCCCGATGACGGGCGCGTCGACGTGGAATTCGGCGATGTGGCGGCCGACGTACTCTTCCCAGCCGTAGCCGAGCATCTGCAGCTCCGCCTTGTTGGCCCACAGGATGGTCCCGTCGGCGCCGACCCGGTGCAGGCCCTCGGCGGCGTTTTCGACGAAATCGGTGAATTCGCGTTCGCTCTGGCGCAGCGCGGCCTCGGCCTCGCGCCGCCGCGCCGCCTCGGCCTGCAACGCCAGCACCTGGCGCTCCAGGTCGTCGACGCGCTGGGGATTCGGATGGATGGGCACGGGGCACTCCTTGTGCGTGGATGAAGGCGCCGCCGGCGCGGGGCACCACTGCCTAGTTTAACATGTGGAACCCGGCCGTTTCACATTCCCTGCCGCGTTGGCGAGCCCCTGGTTTTGCCTGCCAGCGTGTTGATGATCGTCAAAACCAGTTACACTTGTCCGCTTCCCTGCCCTATTTTCGTATCCATGCCAAGAATTATTTCCGCCAACCTGAACGGCATCCGCTCCGCCCACAAGAAAGGCTTCTTCAACTGGCTGGCCAGCCAGGACGCCGACTTCATCTGCGTCCAGGAACTGAAATGCCAGCTGGCCGACATGACCGAGGAATTCCTCGCGCCGCACGGCTACCACGGCCACTTCCACTACGCCGAAAAGAAGGGGTATTCCGGCACCGGCGTCTACAGCCGCATCAAGCCGGACGCCTCCAGGATCGGCTTCGGCTGCACGGAGTTCGACAACGAGGGCCGCTACACCCGCGTGGACGTGGGCGACCTGACCGTGATCTCGCTGTATGCGCCGTCCGGCTCGTCGTCGCCGGAACGCCAGGAAGCCAAGTTCCGCTTCATGGAAGTGTTCCTGCCGCACCTGCAGCAGTTGATCGCCGAGGGCCGCGAGGTCGTCATCTGCGGCGACTGGAACATCGCGCACAAGGAAATCGACCTGAAGAACTGGAAGGGCAACCTGAAGAATTCCGGCTTCCTGCCGGAAGAGCGCGCCTGGATGACGCGCCTCTTCGACGAGCTGGGCCTGGTGGACGTCCACCGCGGCATCGACCAGCGCCCCGAGCAGTACACCTGGTGGAGCAACCGCGGCCAGGCCTACGCGAAGAACGTGGGCTGGCGCATCGACTACCACGTCGCCACCCCGGGCATCGCGGCCAGGGCCCACGCCGTCTCGATCTACAAGGACGAGCGCTTCTCGGACCACGCGCCGCTGATCATCGACTACCGCACCTGATTCTCCGGCGCCGCCGCCGCCGCGGCCAGCACGGCGCGGATGTCCCCGGCGGCGGCGGGCTTGAGCAGGTGGTGGTCGAAGCCGGCCGCGCGCGAGCGGGCGCGGTCTTCCTGCGCGCCCCAGCCGGTCAGCGCCGCCAGCCGGATGCGCTCCAGGCCGGGGATGGCGCGCATCCGGCGCGCGGCCTCGTAGCCGTCCATGCGCGGCATGCCGATGTCCAGGAACGCCAGCTCGGGCCGGAACGCCACGGCCGCCTCCAGCGCCTCGACGCCGTCGCCGGCGCTGCGCACCTCGTGCCCCTCCAGTTCCAGCAGCGCCGCCAGGATCCGCACCGCGTCGGCATTGTCGTCGGCCACCAGCACGCGCAGGGCGCGCCCGGGCGATGGCACGGCGGCCGGCGCCGGCCGCCGCGACCTTGCCCCGCCGGTGTTCGCCGCGGGCAGGCGGATCGAGAACGTGCTGCCATGGCCCGGCCCGGGGCTGTCGGCGCGCACCGTGCCGCCATGCAGCTCGACCAGCTTGCGCACCAGCGACAGGCCGATGCCCAGGCCGCCGTTGGCGCGGTCGATGTGCTTGGCCACCTGGGTAAACATCTCGAACACCGCGCCCAGCGACTCGGGCGCGATGCCGATGCCGTCGTCGGCGACCGCGATGGCCACGGCGCCGTCGTCCATGCCCGCCTTCAGGACGATCCGCCCCCCCGGCGGCGTGTACTTGGCGGCGTTCGTCAGCAGGTTGCCGATCACCTGGGCCATGCGCACCGGATCGGCGTCGATGTCCAGCGGCGCGTCGGGCAGGACGACGTCGAGCCGGTGGCGCGCCGCCTCGACCAGCGGCATGCTGGACTCGACCGCGGCGGCGGCGACGTCGCGCAGGTCCACGGTTTCCCGCTGCAGCACGATCTTGCCGCTGGCGACCCGCGCGATGTCGAGCAGGTCGTTGACCAGGTGGGTCATGTGGCGCAGCTGCCGGTCCATGACGTCGCGCACGGAAGCCTGCAGGGCGGGCTTGCCGTCGCTGACGCGCAGGATGTCGAGGCCGTTGCGGATCGGCGCCAGCGGATTGCGCAGCTCGTGCGCCAGCGTGGCCAGGAATTCCGACTTGTGGCGGTCGGCCATGCGCAGCGCCTCCATCGCGCGCACGCGCTCGATGTGCGCCCAGCAGCGTTCCACCACGTCCTCGATCAGCGCGATCTCGTCGGTCGTCCAGGCGCGCGGGCGCTGCTGGTGCACGGCCATCATCGCCACCAGCCTGCCGCCCTTGACGAGCGGGCAGCAGATGATCGCCTTGATGTCGATCCGGCTGAACATCTCGTAGCCGTCGCCTTCGGCCAGTTCGCGGTCGACGTCGTCGATCACGAGCAGGCGGCCGACGCGCAGGTTCGACGTGGCGCGCGACCCGAACAGGTCCAGCGAATACACGCCCACGGTGCTGATGGCGCCCGCCACGCGCCAGTCGTTGCGGATCGTGAAGCGGTCGTTGTCCGGTTCGACGTCGGCATAGGCGACGCGGGTCGCCCCCAGGTATTCGCCCAGCTGGCGGGTCGAGGCTTCCATGATCACTTCGGGATCGGACGCCACGCGCGTCGCCTCGCCGATGGCGTCGAGCACGCGCAGGCGCGCCGCCTGGGGCGCCGCCGGCGTGCAGATGCACAGCACGCCGGCGACCGCGCCGGAGGCGTCGTGGATCGGACTGGCGGACAGCGTGGCATGCGTCCGCCTGGCGCCGTCGCCCGACGCGGGGAACACGATGTCGGCCGGCGCGGCGGCCGCGCCGCGCAGCGCCTGTTCCAGCAGCGTACCGGCCGCCGCCAGCAATGCCGGCCAGGCCAGCGCGCACGGCTGGCCGAGCAGGTCGGCCGGCTCGGGCGCCCCCGGCAGGAAACGGCAGGCATCGTTGAACAGCAGGCGCAGCTCGCTCCCCCACAGCACGCACATCGGCTGGCCCGCATGCAGCACGATGCCGGCCGCCGTGCGCAGCGCCTGCGGCCAGTCGGCCGCGGCGCCCAGGCCGTGCGCGCCGTGCGCCAGCAGCGCCGCGCCCATGGCGCCACCGCCGGCGAGGATCGGATCGGCGATGCGGGCGGACGATGGCGGATGAGGTGGCATGATGGCAGGCGGTTCGACGGGTCAAGACGGGGCGGCGGCGCGAGCGCCGGGAACGGGCCGCGGCGCGCGCGCCTGGGGCGAACGATACCACGGCATGGCCGGCGCCGCCGGGACGCCCGGGCGTCCGGACCGTCGTCAATACGCCCATCGCCCGCATTTTGATGCCACCAGGCATGTTTTATTGCTATCATCCATGCGCTGCCATTTCTTGTGGGATTCGCACATCCACGCCCCATGTCTCCACACACGACCGCCATGACCCAGACCGCCGCTGCCATCTCCCTGCCGACCTCCACGCGTGCGCCCGTGCTGCTGAACTCGACGCTGCGCGGCAGCGCCGACGGCATGCACATCGTGCTCGACTTCGATACCGCGATGGCGACCGGCAGCGGCACCATCTACGTGACCGACGGCGCCGTGCAGACCGTGATCGACCGCGCCACCGGCCTGCCGGCGCTGCGCATCGTCGGCGCCACGGATACGCACGCGATCGCCGCCGGCGACGTGGGCATCGAGGGCAGCCAGGTCAGCCTGGACGTCGCCGGCCTGCTGCCGGGCCATGCCTACAGCATCGTGATGGCGGCCGGCGTGCTGGTGTCGAGCCAGCACCTGCCCTTCGGCGGCCTGCGCTCCACCGCGGACCTGCAGTTCGCGACGCCCGAGGCGCCGGGCGGCGACGACGGGCCGGTGCTGCTGTCGGCCGACGCCGACGGCAGCCTGCTCGCGCCGGGTACCGGCATCGTGGTCACGCTGGCCTTTTCCAGGGCGCTGGCGAGCCTGCCGCTCGAGGCCCTGTCGGCGCCCGACGCGGTGGCGGGCACCCCGGTGTCGCTGGACGGCGGCCTGACCTGGACGGTGATTCTGGCGGCCACGCCGAACGCGGTCGAATCGAGCGGCAACGTGCTGCGCATCGACATGGGCAAGGTGCGGGACACGTCGGGCCATGCCGGCAGCGGCAGCGGCGACCTGGCCGGCTACGCGGTCGATACGAAAGGCCCGGGCGCGGTCATCGAACTGGATGGCGACGCGCTGTACCGGGGGCACGACATCGGCGTGACGATCCGCCTGGGCGAACGGATCGCGGGCGGCCTGGCCGAAGCCTTGTCCGCGCCGAACGCGCGCCTGGAAAACCTGGCCAGCGGCGACGGCGGGCTGACCTGGACCGCGCGCCTCGTCGCCGTCGACGACACGGTGGCCGCCGCCAATGCCCTGAGCCTCGACCTGGGCAAGCTGCACGACCTGCACGGCAATGCCGGCAGCGGCAGCGTCGCCTCGGCCAACTACGCGGTGCGGGGCGACGTGGGCGCGCAGATCCACGACTTCTACGGTCCCTACCACGACGACTTCGTCACCAGCGCGAACTGGCAGGGGCTGTCCGGCACCCTGGCGGCACCGCTGGCCGAGGGGCAGCGGCTGGAACTGCGCATCGACGGCGAACTCGTCGACGCGGGCGACGTCGGCCTCGAGGGCCGCTACTGGAATCATGCGCCGCAAGACCGGGTGTTCGAGGACGGCACGCACGGCTTCTCGGTGCGCGTGGTCGGGGCGGATGGCCAGGCCGTTTCGGAACTGTCCTGGCGGTTCGTGGTCGACACGCGCGCGCCGGTGCTGCAGACGCCCGCCGCCGACCTGCTGCAGGTCGACGCCGGGGGCGACCTCGTGCTGGCCTTCGACGAAGCCATGTACCCGGTCTTCGGCGAAGGCGCGCCGCAGATCGCGCTGTCCGACACCGAGGGCAATACCACCTACGTCACGCTGGACGACGGCCAGTTCTCGAGCGACCGCAGGACGCTGACGCTGCACGCCGCCGAACACCAGCTGCAGGCGGGCCGCGACTACACGCTCTCGCTGCCCTGGGGCTTGACGGACCTGGCCGGCAATTCGGTCCAGGACGACCTGCTGCGCCTGCGCACCGCGGGCCCGGACACGCTGGCGCCGCGCGCGACCGAGGCCGGCGCGCCGACGCCCGCCGGCGCCTACGGCCCCGGCGCCACGATCGCCATCGAGGTCGCGTTCAGCGAGGCCGTCACGACGGTGGCCGGGGACGTGCCGGCGCTGCACCTGAACAATGGCGGCGTCGCCCGCTACAGCGGCATCGGCGCCGACGGCCGCTCGATGCTGTTCAACTACACCGTGGCCGCCGGCGACCAGGATACCGGACGCCTGGCGCTGGCCAACGGCACCGACCTGGTCGGCCACGTGCAGGACCTGGCCGGCAACCTGCTGGACGCCGCGCACGTCGATTACGCCTACCTGGACGGCCTGGGCAACAGCGGCTACGGCATCGAGATCGACACCTCGACGCCGGCGGCGCTGGCGGCCCCGCAGCTGGACGCCGACAGCGACAGCGGCGCCGCGGGCGACGCCGTCACCAACCACGCCACCCCGTGGCTCGGCGGCGGCGGCGCCGAGGCCTACGCCACCGTCCTGCTGTACGAGGGCGACGTCGAGGTCGCCGCGACCCGGGCCGACTGGTACGGCAACTGGCGCGTCGACAGCCCGGCGCTGGACGACGGCACGCACGTGCTGACGGCGCGCCAGCGCGATGCGGCCGGCAACCTGGGACCGGCATCGGCGCCGCTGGCGCTGACGGTCGACACGCACGCCGCGGCGCCCACCGTGGCGCTGGCGGCGTCCAGCGACACCGGCGTGTCGAACGCCGACGGCGTCACCAGGGTGACCACGCCCACCTTCGGCGGCCAGGCCGAGGCGGGTGCACGGGTGGAGATCTTCGACGGCGAGACGCTGCTCGGCGCCGCCGTCGCCGGCAACGGCGGCGCCTGGGCATTCACGGTGGGCGCGGACCGCGCGCTGGCCGACGGCAGCCACGCCATCCGCGCCGTCCAGACCGACGTCGCCGGCAACCGCAGCGCGCCGTCCGCGGCGCTGGCGCTGGTCGTCGACACGATCGCGCCGACGGTGACGGACAAGATCGCCTACCGCCTGCCGCACAGCGGCTACGCGCTGCAGTTCAGCGAAAAGATCGTGGTCGGCGGTGGCGCGCTCGGCGTGGTCGACCTGCTGGGCAACCCGTTGCTGGACCTGCGCGGCAGCTACGCGATCGTGGACGACGCGGCCGGCGTGCCGAGCATCCTCGACCTGGACCTGGGATTGCTGGGTGGCCTGCTGCGCCTGCAGCTGGGCGAAGGCCTCGTGCAGGACGTGGCCGGCAACGTGGCCATCGTCGGCAGCGCCGACCTGAACCTCACGATCCCGATCCCGCTCTGAACACCGTCACTCGGCCGGACCGGCCGCGACCGGCCAGTCCAGCGTGCGCGCGCTGGCGAAGCTGCGCGTCTCTCCGGTGAGCGGATCCTCGAAGGCGATCGCGCGCGCCAGCAACTGCAGCGGCGCCGAGAAGTCGTCGCCCTTGCACGGCAGCGCGACCGGATAGAAGGCGTCGTTCAGGATCGGCGCGCCCAGCGAGGCCAGGTGCAGGCGCAACTGGTGCTTGCGTCCCGTGTGCGGGTGCAGGCGGTAGCGCGCCAGCTTGCCGCGGCGCTCGAGCAGTTCGACGAACGTCTCGGAATTCGGCGCGCCCTCCTCTTCCTTCATGACGAAGAACTTGTCGCCGTCCACCATGCGGCTGCGGTAGGTGAAGGGGAATTCGCGGCCTTCCAGCGCCGGCGCCAGCGCCTCGTAGACCTTGCGGATGCTGCGTTTCTGGAACATCGACTGGTAGGTCCCGCGCGTCTCCGGGTTGTGCGAGAAGATCACCACGCCGGCCGTCTCGCGGTCGAGGCGGTGGATCGGGGTCAGGTGCGGCAGGTCCAGCTTGCGCTTGAGGCGCACCAGCAGCGTCTCGTGCAGGAACCTGCCGGTCGGGATCATCGGCAGGAAGTGCGGCTTGTCGACCACCAGCAGGTGCGCGTCGCGGAACAATACCCGTTCCTCGAACGGGATCGGCGTCTCGGCATCCAGTTCGCGGTAGTACCAGATGCGCATGCCCTGGCGCACGTGGCTGGCGGCGTGCAGCCGGTCTCCCCTGGCGTCGACGACGTCGCCACGCGCCAGGCGCTCCGCCCAGGACGGCCCGCCGACCGCGCCGAAGCGCTCCTCGAGGAAGGCCAGCATGCCGCCGGCGCGGTCCTCGGTGATCCACAGGTAGCTGGGCGCCACGCCGTCGCGCAGCGGCAGCGGGACGACGGCATTGGCGGCGGCCTGGTGGCCCTTGCGGACGAAACGCGCCATCCGTTCCCTACCTCGACGCGACGTTGCCGCGGTAGGCCGGCAGGCGGTCGACCGAGGTGCCCTTGGTGCGCGCGTACAGCGGCAGCAGTACGTTCATGTGGTCCTGGATCTGTTCGATGCGGTTGGCCCCGCCCGGGTGCGTGGACAGCAGCTCGGGCGGCGCGCCGCGGCCGTCCAGCGCCGCCATCTTGTTCCACAGCGCGATGCCGGCGCGCGGGTCGTAGCCGGAGCGCGCGGCGATGTCCAGGCCGACCAGGTCGGCCTCGCGTTCCTCGTCGCGCGAGAACTTCAGCACGTAGAGCTGGCCGGCCGTATTCGCCAGGCCGCGGACGTCGTAGCCGGACCAGGCCGAGAACAGCGCGCCGCCGAGCTGCGTGACGAGGCCGGTGGTGGTGGCCTTGCTCTGGCGCTCGCGGCCATGCTCGCGCAGCGCGTGCGCGATCTCGTGGCCCATGACGGCGGCGATCTCGTCGTCGGTCAGGTTCAGCTTGTCGATGATGCCGGTATAGAAGGCGATGCGTCCGCCCGGCATGCAGAACGCGTTCACCTCGTTGGACTTGAGCAGATTGACCTGCCACTTCCAGCCCTGCGCGCTGGCGTTCCAGCGCGCCGTGTTCGGGATGATGCGCTGGGCGATGGCGCGCAGGCGCTTGACCTGCGGGTCGGATTCCGGCACCAGCACGCCCTTTTCGCGCGCCTGCGACAGCAGGGCCAGGTACTGCTGGGCCGACTGTTCGTTGATGGCCTTTTCCGGCGCCGTGAAGTCGCGCCAGCGCGCCTTGATCGAATCGCGCTCGATGGGCTTGAGGACGATGCCGTCCTGCACCACCTGGTCCTGGCCCACGCGCTTGTCCTGCGCGGGCACGCCCTGGACGGCGCCGCACAGCGCCAGCGCGACAGCGGTGCGCCGCACGATGGATGAGGTGTTCATGATCGTTTTCCCTGCAGAGTTCTTGATGACGCCATGCTCGCAGAAAGCACGTACGTACAGCACACGATAGATCAGCCGACGACCAGGTCCTTCTTGCGCAGCCTGAACACCGCCAGGCTGCCGCGCAGGTTGGGCAGGAAGGAAACCAGCCTGCCCTCGGCCAGCGCCACGTACTCCAGGACTTCGAGGCCGCATTTCTCGGCCAGGTCCTTGAAGTCGTGGATCGTGGCATAGCGCACGTTGGGCGTGTCGAACCACTGGTACGGCAGCGTGCGCGAGACCGGCATGCGGCCCTTGAGCAGCGCGGCGCGGTGCGGCCAGTAGGCGAAGTTGGGGAAGGACACGATGGCTTCCTTTCCCACGCGGACGATGTCGCGCAGGCGCGCCTCGACGTGCTGCATCATCTGCAGCGAGGACAGGCACAGCACCATGTCGAAGGCGTCGTCGGCGAACAGGTCCAGGCCCTGCTCCATGTCGTGCTGGATCACGTCGATGCCGCGCTGGGTGCTTTCCAGGACCTTGTCGTCGGCGATCTCGACGCCGTAGCCGGTGCAGCCCTTGCCGGTTTCCAGGTAGCGCAGCATGGCGCCGTCGCCGCAGCCCACGTCCAGCACGTGCGAGCCCTGCTCGACCCAGTCGGCGATGAACGCCAGGTCGGGGCGCAGCGTGTTCAAATCTTCGAATTTCATGGCGCCTCCTTGCATTCTTCCCAGATCCGTTCGTAGTAGGCGCGCACGATGTTCATGTAGCGCGCGTCTTCCAGCAGGAAGGCGTCGTGGCCGTGCGGCGCGTCGATCTCGGCGTAGGTGACCTTGCGGCGGTTGACCAGCAGCGCCTCCACGATCTCGCGGCTGCGCTCCGGCGCGAAACGCCAGTCGGTGGTGAACGAGGCGATCAGGTAGTTGGCGCGGGTGTTTTCCAGCGCCTTGGCCAGGCTGCCGCCGTGCTCGCGCGCCGGGTCGAAGTAGTCCAGCGCCTTGGTGATCAGGAGGTAGGTATTGGCGTCGAAGTATTCCGAGAATTTGTCGCCCTGGTAGCGCAGGTAGGATTCGATCTCGAAGTCGATGCCGAAGTCGAACTTGTAGTCGTTGGTCTCGGCCGCATTGCGGAGTTTACGGCCGAACTTCTCCGCCATGTCGTCGTTCGACAGGTAGGTGATGTGGCCGACCATGCGCGCCACCTTCAGGCCGTTCTTCGGCACCACGCCGTGCTCGTAGAAGTCGCCGCCGCGGTAGTCCGGGTCGGTCAGGATGGCCTGGCGCGCGACGTCGTTGAAGGCGATGTTCTGGGCCGACAGCTTGGGCGTGGAGGCGATCACGATGCAGTGGCGCAGGCGCTCCGGGAACATGATGCTCCAGGCCAGCGCCTGCATGCCGCCCAGCGAGCCGCCCATCACGGCGGCAAACCGGTCGATGCCGAGGCGGTCGGCCAGGCGCGCCTGCGCGGCGACCCAGTCTTCCACCGTCACCACGGGGAAGGCGGCGCCGTAGGGCTTGCCGGTGGCGGGATTGACGTGCATCGGCCCGGTCGAGCCGAAGCAGGACCCCAGGTTGTTGATGCCGATGACGAAGAAACGGTCGGTGTCGAGCGGCTTGCCCGGCCCGACCATGTTGTCCCACCAGCCGGCGCTCTTCGGCTCGGCGTAGTGGCCGGCCACGTGGTGCGAGGCGTTCAGCGCGTGGCAGACCAGCACGGCGTTCGAGCGGTCGGCGTTCAGCGTGCCGTAGGTTTCGTACATCAGCGTGTAGTCGCCGATGGCGGCGCCGCTCTGCAGGCGCAGCGGCTCGGCGAAATGCATCGCCTGGGGGGAGACTATTCCAAGGGATCCCATGAGACTCGTTGTTATGGTGGCGCCGCGCAGGCCATGGCCCGCGCGGCGCGTACGGCAAAATGATTTACAGGGTTTGCAGCTGCTCGACGGCGTCGGCGATCGCCGCCGGCTCCATCGCGCGCAGGATGCGCCTGGTGCGCGGCACCAGCGTTTCCAGGTCGCTGGCCAGGATTTCCTGCTTGACCGCCAGCAGCTGGGCCGGATGCATCGAGAATTCGCGCAGGCCCATGCCCAGCAGCAGGCGCGTGAGCTTGACGTCGCCCGCCATCTCGCCGCACACGGCGACGTCGATGCCCGCCTTGCGGCCGGCGTCGATGGTCATCGCGATCAGTTGCAGCACGGCCGGGTGCAGCGGATTGTACAGGTGCGCCACCTCGTAGTCGACGCGGTCGATGGCCAGCGTGTACTGGATCAGGTCGTTGGTGCCGATCGACAGGAAATCCAGGCGCTTGACGAACATCGGCAGCGCCAGCGCCGCGGCCGGGATCTCGATCATGGCGCCGACCTCGATCGCCTCGTCGAACTTGACGTGCTGTTCGCGCAGCTGCTGCTTGGCCTGCGCGATCATGGTCAAGGTCTGGTCGATCTCGAACGCGTGCGCCAGCATCGGGATCAGGATGCGCACCTTGCCGAAGCTTGATGCGCGCAGGATCGCGCGCAGCTGGGCCAGGAACATCTGCGGCTCGGCCAGGCAGTAGCGGATCGCGCGCAGGCCCAGCGCCGGGTTCAGCGCCGTGTGCTCGGCCTGGTCGAGCGGCTTGTCGGCGCCGACGTCGAGCGTGCGGATGGTGACGGGCCGGCCCTTCATCGCCAGCACGGCCTTGCGGTACTGCTCGAACTGCTCGTCCTCGTCCGGCACGCGCAGGCCCTGGGCGCCGCGGCCCATGAACAGGAATTCGGAACGGAACAGGCCCACGCCGGCGGCGCCCGCCTCCAGCGCCGGACCGCAGTCGTCCGGCAGCTCGATGTTGGCCAGCAGCGCGATCGCGGTGCCGTCCTTCGTCACGGCCGGCGTCTTCTTCAGCTTGAGCAGGCGCTTGCGCGCCTTCATCAGCGCGGTCTGCTTGGCGCGGTACTGCTCCAGCACCAGCGCGCTCGGGTTGGCGATGACGACGCCGGCGTCGCCGTCCACGATCACCCAGTCGTCCTGCTCGATCAGGCGCGAGGCCTGGCTCATGCCGACGGCGGCCGGGATGTCCAGGCTGCGCGCGACGATCGCCGTGTGCGAGTTCTGGCCGCCGACGTCGGTGACGAAGCCGACGAAGGAGCGGTCGCGGAAGGCCAGCATGTCGGCCGGCGAGATGTCGTGGGCGACCACGATCATCTGCGGCTGGAAGTGGTCCTCGCCCGGCGGCGCCGGCGGCGGCGCATGCAGCTCGGTGCCCATCAGCACCTTCAGCACGCGCTCGGCGACCTGCTGGATGTCCTGCTTGCGCTCGCGCAGGTAGGGATCCTCGATCTCGTCGAACTGCGCCGACAGCTCGTCGATCTGGGTGACCAGCGCCCATTCGGCGTTGTAGTGGCGCGAGCGGATGATGTCCAGCGGCGCCTCGGAGATCATCGGGTCGGACAGGATCAGCACGTGGACGTCGATGAAGGCGCCCAGCTCGGTCGGGGCATCCTTCGGCAATTCGGTCCACAGTTCCTGCAGTTCGCGGTGCACCTCGGCGAACGCGTGCTGCAGGCGCGCCACCTCGGCCTCGACCTGCTCTTCCGGCACCAGGTAGTGCTTGACGTCGAGCGCGGCCGGCGTGAGCAGGTGCGCGCGTCCGATCGAGATCCCGCGCGAGACGGGAATGCCGTGCAATGTGAACGCTGCCATCGGGGCTCCAGGGTGGAAACGGCCGGCCCTAAACTCGGGCATTATTCGCCTTCGCCGAACTTGTCGTTGATCAGGGCGGCAAGGGCCTCGATGCACTGCTGTTCGTCGGGACCGTCGGCTTCCAGCGTGACCCTGGCGCCCTTGCCGGCGGCCAGCATCATGACGCCCATGATCGACTTGGCGTTGATGCGGCGCCCGTTGCGGGCGAGCCAGACGTCGCTCTGGAATTTCGCGGCCAGCTGGGTGAATTTGGCGGAGGCGCGGGCGTGCAGGCCCAGCTTGTTGATAATCTCGAGTTCTTGCTGAATCATAGGTTGCGAATGGTCTGCCCGCTCGTTGTTGTGGTTCGATGGGTGGCTAGGAGCCGACCCGGATCCTGTTGTCGACCCGTACCGCGCCGTTCTGCGCCCCCGCCAGCGCCATCTCGACGACGACGTCGAGGGTGTCCTGGCGGTAGGTGATGGCCCGCAGCAGCATCGGCAGGCTGATGCCGGCGATGACTTCCACGTGGCCCGGACTGGCCAGGCAGTTGCAGCAGTTGGACGGCGTGCCGCCCTTGACGTCGGTGATGACGAGCACGCCGTCGCCGTCGTCCAGGCGCTGGATCGCGCCCTTGGCGAGCGCGTTGATCTCGTTCGTGTCCTGGTCCGCCGTGACGTCGATCGCCTCGAAGCGTTCGGTCGGGCCGCGGAACACGTGCGCGACCGCCGCGATGAATGCCTGGCCCAGCGGTGCGTGGGTCATCAGCAGGATGCCTACCATGTCATTGTCCCGTTACCTGGCGCTCGACGGCATCGATGAACATCGCCGCCACGTCGAACCCAGTCTGGTCGGCGATCTCCTGGAAGCAGGTGGGGCTGGTGACATTCACCTCGGTCAGGAAATCGCCGATCACATCCAATCCTACCAGCAACAGGCCGCGTGCGGCCAGTACCGGCCCGACGCTTTCCGCGATCTCGCGCTCGCGCGCCGAGATCGGCTGGGCCACGCCGAGGCCGCCGGCGGCCAGGTTGCCGCGCACTTCGCCGCCCTGCGGGATGCGCGCCAGCACGAACGGCACCGGCTTGCCGTCGATGACCAGCACGCGCTTGTCGCCCTTGACGATGGCCGGGATGTACTTCTGGGCCATGATCGTGCGCGCGCCGTTGTCGGTCAGGGTCTCGATGATCGAGCCCAGGTTCAGGCCGTCGTCCTTGACGCGGAAGATGCCGGCGCCGCCCATGCCGTCGAGCGGCTTGAAGATCACGTCGTCGTGCTCGGCATGGAAGGCGCGCAGCTGCGTGGGCGAGGACGACACCAGCGTCGGCGAGGTGAAGTCGCTGAACTGGGCGATCGCCAGCTTCTCGTTGTGGTCGCGGATCGCCTGCGGCTTGTTGATCACGCGCGCGCCCTGGCGCTCGGCCTGTTCCAGCAGGTACGTCCCGTACACGTACTCCATGTCGAACGGCGGATCCTTGCGCTGGATGACGGCATCGAACTCGGACAGGCGCACCGTGGCGGTCTCGCCTTCGACGTACCAGTCGTCCGGGTCGCCGGTCAGCGTGATCTCGGTCGCCTCGGCGGTCACGACGCCCCGGTCGAGCACCAGGTGGCGCTGTTCGAACGCATAGATGCGGTGGCCGCGGCGGGCGGCCTCGCGCATCATCGCGAAGGTCGAGTCCTTGTAGATCTTGAAGCCGGACAGCGGATCGGCGAGAAAAGCGATTTTCATGATGGTTCCAGTCGGGGCAATACCTGGATTTTAGCCGGAAACGCGGATGGCCGCGAAAAGCCGGCCAGCGCCGGCCGGCAGATGCCCCTTGGCAAAAAGTCATCTATTCGGACCGCATTTGCGTCCCCTCAAGCGGCCACGCGGCGCGCTTGGGAAGATGCGAGCGAGGAGGAGCCGCCATGAACGAGCAGGCCGAGCAGGATCGCATCAAGCAGGTCTACCGCCAGTGGCATGGCGGCGCCGCCCTCGCCCGCTACGCCTGGCACCGGCCCGAGATCGTGCACCAGGCGGCGGCGCGCACGCGCACGCTGGCCGAGCTGCTGGCGGCCACCGTCGGGCGCGACCTGTCGTCCGTGCGCGCGCTCGACGTCGGCTGCGGCAACGGCGGCTTCCTGCGCCAGCTGATCGACTGGGGCGCCACGCCCGCCCACCTGGCCGGCACCGAGCTGCAGCCCGACCGCCTCGACCACGCGCGCACCCGCACCGCGCACGGCGTGCGCTGGCACCTGGGCGGCCTGGACGCCTTCGACGACGACAGCATGGACCTGGTCAGCGCCAACACCGTGTTTTCCTCGATCCTCGACGACGACCTGCGGCGCGCGCTGGCCGCCGGGATGTGGCGCGTGCTGCGTCCCGGCGGCTGGACGATGATCTTCGATTTCCGCTACGGCAACCCGCGCAACCCGCAGGTGCGCAAGGTCAGCGACGTCGAGCTGCTGCGCTTCTGGCCGGCCGAGCGGCGCCAGTACCGCAGCCTCGTGCTCGCGCCGCCGCTGGGCCGGGCGCTGGCGGGCCTCCCCTGGCTGCTGCCGGAAGCGCTGGCGGCGCTGGTGCCGCTGCTGCGTTCGCACTTCATCTACATGGCGCGCAAGCCGGAACCGGAAAGCCGGTTCGGGGTGTAGGGTGGACGGGTCCCCCGTCCACGCGGCGATACGCGCCATCCAGGCCGTCGAAACCGCACACGAAGCCGATACACGAAGCCGATGCCAGGCGAAGCAACAGATCCCCGCGCAACATCGGCCCGCGCGCCGGATCAATAAATTTCCGGATCCGGATCCGTGCGCTCCAGCTCCAGTGACGCCGCCAGCAGCGCCAGCCTGGCCACCACGCCGTACACATAGAAGCGGTTCGGCGCCGCCGTGCCCGGCTTGGCCTTCAGGTCCGGCACCGCGTGCTGCTGGGCGAATGCCAGCGGCACGTACTGCGAGCCCGGCGCGTTCAGGTTCTGGTCGACGCCGCGCTCGGCGTGCACGCGGTAGAAGCCGCCCACCACGTAGCGGTCGATCATGTACACGACCGGCTCCGCCACCGCGTCGTTGATCGACTCGAAGGTCGGCACGCCTTCCTGGATCATCATGTCGGTGATGGTCACGCCATCCTTGATGACCGACATCCGGTCGCGCTGCTTGCGGCTCAGGTCCTTGACCTCGCTGGCATCCTTGACGGTCATGATGCCCATGCCGTAGGTGCCGGCGTCGGGCTTGACGATGACGAAGGGCTTCTGGTCCTTCATCCCGTATTCCTTGTACTTCTTCTTGATCTTCGACAACAGCGCGGACACGCTGTCGGCCAGGCTTTCCAGGCCCGTATCCTCGGCGAAGTTCACTTCGGCGCACTTGGTGTGCAGGGGGTTGACCAGCCAGGGGTCGATGTCGATCAGCTTGCCGAACTTCTTGGCCACTTCGTCGAAGGCCTTGAAGTGGTTGCTCTTGCGGCGCAGCGCCCAGCCGGCGTGCAGCGGCGGCAGCAGCGACTGCTCGTGGATGTTTTCCAGGATCGACGGGATGCCGGCGGACAGGTCGTTGTTCAGCAGGATCGTGCACGGGTCGAAGTCGGCCAGGCCGACGCGGCGGCCATTGGGCGAGCGCACCAGCGGCTCCACCACCAGCATGTTTCCATCAGGCAACGCCAACGGCGTCGGTTCCGTCACCTCGGGCGACAGCGAGCCCAGTCGCACGTGCAGGCCGGTCTGGCGGAAGATCTGCATCAGGCGCTGGACGTTCTGCAGGTAGTGCGGGTTGCGCGTATGGCTTTCCGGGATCAGCAGGAGGTTGCGCGCGTCCGGGCAGTACTTGTCGATCGCCGCCATCGCCGCCTGCACGGTCAGCGGCAGCATCTCGGTGGACAGGTTGTTGAAGCCGCCCGGGAACAGGTTGGTGTCGACCGGCGCCAGCTTGTAGCCGGCGTTGCGCAGGTCCACCGAACAGTAGAACGGCGGCGTATGTTCCTGCCACTCGAGGCGGAACCAGCGCTCGATGGCGGGCGTGGCTTCGAGGATCTTCTTTTCCAGGTCCAGCAGGGGACCGGACAGGGCTGTGGCGAGATGTGGAACCATACTGGGACGTCCTTCAGGCATCAGAGCGCGGGCGCTCTCTTATTTTTGGCGGTGTGGGTGGCTCACGTGGGGGCGGCAGAGCGCATTTTAAAGGCCATGGCCCGGCAGGCAATAAAAAAAGCGCCCCGCAGGGCGCTTCGAACGTCGGAACGACGCAGGAGATTAGGAGTGGTAGGCCGATTCGCCGTGGCTGGTGACGTCCAGGCCTTCGCGTTCCTGGTCTTCGGCCACGCGCAGGCCGATGACCACGTCGACGATCTTGTAGGCGATGAAGGAGACCACGGCCGACCAGACGATGGTGGTGCCCACGGCCTCGGCCTGGATCAGCACCTGGCCGGCGATCGAGTACGGATCGGCCGACATGGCGTTGGTGGTGTAGTCGAAGATGCCCTGGCCGCCCAGTTGCGGCGCGGCGAACACGCCGGTCAGCAGCGCACCCAGGATGCCGCCCACGCCGTGCACGCCGAACACGTCCAGCGAGTCGTCGGCGCCGATCATGCGCTTCAGGCCGTTCACGCCCCACAGGCAGACGATGCCGGCCACCAGGCCGATGATCAGTGCGCCCATCGGGCCGACGAAGCCGCAGGCCGGGGTGATGGCGACCAGGCCGGCCACTGCGCCCGAGGCGCCGCCCAGCATCGACGGCTTGCCCTTGGTGATCCACTCGCCGAAGACCCACGACACGGTGGCGGCGGCGGTGGCCAGCAGGGTGTTCAGGAAGGCCAGTGCGGCGATGTCGCCCGCTTCCAGCGCCGAGCCGGCGTTGAAGCCGAACCAGCCCACCCACAGCAGCGAGGCGCCGATCATGGTCATGGTCAGCGAGTGCGGAGCCATCGACTCGCGGCCGTAGCCGACGCGCTTGCCGATCAGGATGGCGCCCACCAGGCCGGCGACGGCGGCGTTGATGTGCACGACGGTGCCGCCGGCGGTGTCCAGCGCGCCCTTCTGCCACAGCCAGCCGCCCTTGGCGGTTTCGGTGGCCAGCGAAGCGGCGGTGATGGCGTCAGGGCCGGTCCAGAACCAGACCATGTGGGCGACCGGCAGGTAGCCGAAGGTGAACCACAGGACCATGAACAGCAGCACGGCCGAGAAGCGGGCGCGCTCGGCGAAGGCGCCGACGATCAGGCCGCAGGTAATGGCGGCGAAGGTGCCCTGGAAGGCCACGAAGATGAATTCGGGGATGACCACACCCTTGCTGAAGGTGGCGGCGGTGGCGAACGTCGCCTTGGCCGGATCCCAGATGCCCTTCAGGAAGGCGCGGTCGAAGCCGCCGATGAAGGCATTGTTCTCGGTGAAGGCCAGCGAATAGCCGTACAGGCACCACAGCACGATGATGACCGCGAAGATCATGAACACCTGCATCAGCACCGACAGCATGTTCTTGGCGCGCACCAGGCCGCCGTAGAACAGGGCCAGGCCCGGGATGGTCATCATGATCACCAGCAGGGTGGCGACGAACATCCAGGCGGTATCGCCCTTCTGTGCGGTGGGGGCGGCGGCCGGGGCGGCCGGGGCTGCTGCTGCGGCGGCGGGCGCTGCGGCGGCGGGCGCTGCGGCGGCCGGCGCCGCAGCCGGCGCGGCGGCGGCGGCCGTGGCGGCGGCCGGCGCCGCCTTGGATGCTTCCTGCGCCATGGCCGGGGTCGCGATACTGGAGGCCACGGTCAGGGCCACGGCGCACGATACGCCTGCGATCAGTTTATTGATGGTATGGATCATGGTTTCCCCTTACAGCGCATCGTTGCCGGTTTCGCCGGTACGGATACGGATTACCTGCTCCAGGCTGGAGACGAAAATTTTGCCGTCACCGATCTTGCCGGTGCGTGCCGCGCTTTGGATGGTGTCGATCACCTGGTCGACGATGGCGTCGTCGACCGCTGCCTCGATCTTGGTTTTCGGCAGGAAGTCGACCACGTACTCCGCACCGCGGTACAACTCGGTGTGGCCCTTCTGGCGGCCGAAACCCTTCACTTCGGTCACCGTGATGCCCTGCACGTTGATCTCCGATAAGGCCTCGCGGACCTCATCGAGTTTGAAGGGTTTGATGATGGCGGTGATCATTTTCATGCGATTGCCTCTTCAGAAAGTTTTTGACACGGTAAGCAAGGCCGCCGACTTGCCGAGGTTTTTGCCGTCGGGACTCAGCGACACGATGTCGGCTTTGATCCAGGCCAGGGCGACGGAGGCGACGCCGAAGTCCTTGGTCACGCCGATCTTGTAGTCGGAATACGAGAGCGCGCTGTTGTTGCGGATGCGCTGGTGGCCGGCGTGCAGGTTCAGCACGAAGCCTTCGCCGACGTCGACGTTCGCGCCCACGTCGAGGTAGCCGCTCTGCTTGCTGTCCGGCGTGCCGAACAGGTTCGTGGTGGAGTGCGAGTACTTGACGTAGGCCGGGCCGAAGCCGAGCTGGCCGTACAGTTCGAAGGTGTTCGCATTCGGGCTCAGGCCGTTGTCCGGATACCAGTAGTACAGGCCGCCGACGTCGTAGGTGATGCTGTCGGTGATGTTGCCGCGCTTGCCGCCGTAGACGTCCCATTCGAGGTTGCCGTCGCCGCCCAGGTCCTTGGTCCACTTGATCGAGCTCAGCCAGGTGCCGACGTAGAAGCCGGTCGGGTTATGGGTGTAGTCGGCGCCGCCCGAGATGGCCGGGTCGAGGCGCGACTGCGACAGGCCGCGGTAGCGGTAATCGCTGGTCACGGCGACGTTGTAGCTGACCGCATGCTCGGGTTGCTGTTCCTGCGCGCCGGCCTGGCCGGTCGTCCACACGGTTGCCGCCAGTAGTGCCACGTGGGTCCATTTGCTGCTGAATCGCTTCATACGAGACTCCCTGTTATGTTTTGAACGTGTGCTGATGATGCGGTTTACAATCCGTGTTCGCGATCCTGTCGTCGGAAGCTCGTCAAATCGCCGCATCGTGCGCGGCGGTTTGTTGGGATTCTTATGTTTGCAGGTTGTTTAGCAGGATGCGTGCCAGCTCGTGGAACATCGAATAACCCTTGTTTTTCAGGCATTCGACCTCCACTTTTTGGTTTCAAAAAAACAAACGACGTCCCGATACGTGCGCGGCCGCGGTGCGCGCACCATTTCAGGCGCCAACGCACCATATTGGTGCATCCCACGTCGCATTTAGGAATCCGTCAAATGAATAGCTTCTTCAACGACTTGCAAGGCAAGCTCAACCAGGCAATCGAGAACTCCCCGGCCAAGGACATCGAACGCAACGTCAAGGCCATGATGACCCAGGGCTTCTCGAAGCTGGACCTGGTGACGCGCGAGGAATTCGACATCCAGGCGCAGGTGCTGGCCAAGACGCGCGCCAAGCTGGACGCGCTGGAAGCGCGCGTGGCGGAACTGGAAGCGAAGCTGGCGGCCGACACCAAGGCCTGAAACCCTGGAGCAACGGCCGGCGGCCGGCGGCCGGCGCCGCGGGAGGCGTCAGGCCGGTCGCCGCACCAGGCGCCAGGCGCCGAACAGCGCGGCGCCACCGAGGCTGACGCCCGCCACCGTTGCGGCGATCCAGGCCGCCGGATCCGGCAAGCCGGCCGTGTCGAAGGCGAACAGCAGGCCGCACGCCAGCACCACCTGCGCCACCCACACGGCGCGCAGGGGCCGGAAGGCCCCGAGGTCGCCGCGCCGCCACAGGCGCAGAGCGACGTACCACGCCGGTCCGCACAGGATGCAGAACAGGACGGCGATGGCGATACAGGCGGCGATCAATCGGTGCATGGACGAGGGGCGGACCATGTCCGCCATGACGGGATGCGCCACCTTACCAGAGAGGCGCCCGGGAGCGCGAGGCCGACCGTCTGGCGATGCCCTCCGGTAACGCCCGGTTGCTTGATATTATTTCTATTTATTGCCGTTTTGTCATAGAATCTTGGCAAATCGGCGCAGTTCTGGCGAACGCGACCGTCTTCAACCCGACTTTGCGAGCCGCAGCCAATGACGACTTCTCCAGCGCGCCGGATGGCCGTCCCCTTCCTGCCATCGTGGCTATGCCTGGGCCTGTTGACCGTCCTCTCGCTGATCTTCATCACCCCGCCGTTCCAGGCGCCCGACGAGGCCCAGCACTTTTTCCGCGCCTACCAGATCAGCGAAGGCAAGATGCTCGGCGACGTCGCGCACGGCACCTCGGGCGGCAGCCTGCCCTCGTCCCTGTCGCGCCTCGTCGAGCACTTCCTCGGCACGACGGCGATCCACGCCGACGTGCGGCCGGTGGGGCCGCGGCCGCTGGGCGCGACGTTCGCGCAGCTGCGCATGCCGCTCGAACCGGAGCGGCGCGAATACACCGTCTTTTCCGGCGCCGCCTACTATGCGCCGCTGGCCTACCTGCCGCAGGCCGGCGCGATCGGCGTCGGCCGGCTGCTGGGCGCCGGGCCGCTCGCGCTGCTGTACATGGCGCGCCTGGCCAACGGCCTGGCCGCGCTGGCCCTGATCGCCTGGGGACTGCGCCTGCTGCCCGTCGGGCGCGAACTGGCCGCCTTCGCGGCCCTGCTGCCGATGGCGGTGTTCCTGTACGCGTCGGTGTCGACCGACGCCATCGTGATTTCCTCGGCCTTCCTGTTTACCGCGCTGGTGCTGAACCGCATCGTCGCCGACCGCTGGTCGGCGGCCGACAGCGCACTGGCGCTGGCCTGCGCGCTGGCGTTCTGCCTGCTCAAGCCGACCTACGTCCCGCTGCTGCTGCTCGGCTTCGCCCAGGTCCTGTTCACCCAAGCGCGCACCAGGGCCGTCCTGCGGCACGCCGCGATCCTGTGCGCGACGCTGCTGGCGACGGTGCTCTGGATGCGCTATTCGGCGGCGGCCGTCGTCACCGTCAAGGCGGGTACCGGCATGGCCGCGCAGCTCGCCTACGTCATCCAACATCCCGTGCACTACCTCGTCGCCGTGCTGCATTCGCTGTACTGGCGCGCGTTCTACTACCGCGAGTTCGTGGGCGTGCTGGGATGGCTGACCGTCCCGCTGCCCCTGCCGGCCTACCTGCTGCCCATCCCCGCCGTGCTGCTGGCGCTGGGCAGCGAGGCGCACGCCCTGTCGAAGCGGGTCGTCCTGCTGCTGGCGCACGGCGCCGTCGTGCTGGGCGGCTGCGTGCTGCTGGTGATGACCGCGCTGTACCTGTACTGGACGCCGATCGGCTTTCCCACCGTCGAAGGCGTGCAGGGACGCTACTTCCTGCCCCTGCTGGCGCTGGGCGCGAGCCTGCTGGCGTGGACGCTGGGACGCAAGGCGCTCTGGAGCAAGGACGTCGCCGGCGCCGGCATCCTGGTCCTCGTCTTCCTCGAGGCCGTACTGACGATCGGGACCGTTGCCGCGCGCTATTCGGTGTTCTGACTGTCCGCCCGCAAGCCGGGGCCGCGGACGCTCCTTAAGATGTGGCAGGTCATCGTCACCGCCCAAGGAAGCCATGAGCCTCGCCGTCCTCCACAGCCGCGCCCTGTCCGGCATGGATGCGCCCGCCGTCAGCGTCGAAGTCCACCTGGCCAACGGCCTGCCAGCGATGAACATCGTCGGCCTGCCCGACGCCGAGGTGCGCGAATCGAAGGACCGGGTGCGCGCCGCGCTGCAGAATTCCGGCTTCGAGGTGCCCAACCGGCGCATCACCATCAACCTGGCGCCGGCCGAACTGCCCAAGGAATCGGGCCGCTTCGACCTGCCCATCGCGCTGGGCATCCTGGCCGCGTCCGAACAGGTGCCGTACGCGGAAATGGACGCCTACGAATTCGCCGGCGAGCTGTCGCTGTCGGGCCAGTTGCGCCCCGTGCGCGGCGCGCTGGCCATGAGCTTCGCGATGCTGCGCCGGCAGGATGGCGACGTGCCGCCGCGCCGCTTCATCCTGCCGGCCGCGAACGCCGACGAGGCCGCGCTGGTGCAGGACGCCGCTATCTACCCGGCCGCCACGCTGCTGGAGGTGTGCGCGCACTTCGCCGCCAAGTCCGACGACGGCCGCCTGGCACGCTACCGCCCCGCCCTGCTGGAACAGGCGCCCGTCTATCCCGACTTTGCCGACGTCAAGGGCCAGAAGCAGGTCAAGCGCGCGCTCGAAGTGGCGGCGGCCGGCCTGCACTCGATCCTGCTGGCCGGTCCGCCGGGCGCGGGAAAAAGCATGCTGGCGGCGCGCTTTCCCGGCCTGCTGCCGCCCATGAGCGAGGACGAGGCGCTGGAGACGGCGGCGCTGCAGTCGCTGGCGGGCGGCTTCGCCATCGAGCGCTGGCGCCGGCGGCCATTCCGCAGTCCGCACCACACCAGTTCCGGCGTCGCGCTGGTCGGTGGCGGCTGTCAATTCCATCTATTAAGGCGACTACACACCTAAAAGAGCGACTAAACTAGATTGCTCGCCAGCATTATCGATTTACTGCTGCGCTCGGATACTTCTGCGACTGCATCAGCAACGTGGAGGTAAGCGTATGTGCGCATTCAGGAATCGCTCCAGTCGTGACTGCTGAATTGCCTATCCTGGTCGGAGTGCACAATCACCGTAGTCTTGGGCTGTCGACGCCAGACGACCATCAAAAGCGCATTCACGGCCAGCTCGCGATCAATGCGCAAACTAATAGACCAGTTGACCACCTGGCGCGAGAACAGGTCGAGTACGACGGCCAGATAGAGCCAGGCTTCATGCATGCGGATGTAAATAATATCCGTTACCCAAATTCGATTGGGTTCGTGCACGTCGACTTGGCGCTGCATATGATTCGGCGCCACCAGCGAAGGCGCACCGCCGCGTTTTTACTTTCGCTTGGCGTATCCAGTTGCGATTGGATCCCGGCCGAACGCATCAGACGGTAAAGGCGATTGATACCGCAATGTTCACCCAGCTAGCGCAAACCATCGCTGACCTTGCGGTGACCATAGACGCTGCCACCTTCCAACCTTGACTCCTTGATCGAAACCAGCAAGCGCTTGTCTTCCTTAGCATGCTTACTTTCAGGGTGCAAACGCCAAGCACAGAAACTACTGGGATGCACACCAAGCACTTTGCACAACCGCCGCACCGGAAATTGGTCCTGTAATTCAACAATGGAGATGTACCTTGTTCAAATTTCTTGGCAAAGTACACCGCGGCTTCCTAAGAAACTCACCTCTACGCCGGTGCCTCCTGTGGTTGGAGTGCATAGCCAAATTGTGCGGCACGCCGATGCAGCTGCTTGATGACCCGGTCACGGTATTGCTGTTCGTAATGGTCGGCGCCC
>NZ_CAJYEB010000014.1 GCF_913773735.1 uncultured Massilia sp. | reverse complement strand
GCAAGGTGCTCAAGCACGTGCTGGCGACGCTGGCGGCCGGGCTGGCGTAACGCCGCCGCTCCCCGCCGGCACGGGGCCGCACCCGCGCCTGCCCGATCAACCCGGTCGGGCGGCCACCCCGTGCCGTCCGCGCCGGCGCGGCTTGCCGCGCTACCGCCGGCGCTTCTTCCAGTCGTAATCCGGCCCCGTCACGTCCACGCCCGGATGCCCCACCGCGTCCGGATGCTCGGAGCACATCGTCACGAAACGGATCGCCCCGCCTTCGCGCTGGCGCCGGCGCAGGTCTTCCATGAAACGCATCGCGTCCACCATCGCATCGGTGGCGAACGGCCGTGCCCGCGGACCGGCGGGGCCGTCGCCGTCGCCGTCGTCGGTGACGACGGTCCAGTACACCATGTACATCGATTCCTCCCTTCAAGTGGGGGTCCAGCATCGGCGCGCGCCGGGCGCGTGTCAAGTGCACCCGAATCGGGCATGCCTGGATATAACTTGCGTACATGACGTAGGACTACTCCTAAATCGCGCTTATATGTGGGCCAGACCACATAACGAGCCGTGCTGCTTGTCTAGGCTTAGACCTTGGATCAAATACGCAGGAAACGCTCATGAATTTCAACAGTCATATTCAGCCAGCAAGTTCTCCGCTCCAGCTCTGGGGCGGCCTCGAATGCACCGTCAACCGCGTACGCGACGAATACTTTTCCCAGATGGACCGCAACGGTCATGCAGAACGCCTGCAGGACCTGGAACGCTTTGCCTCGCTCGGCATCCGCGCCATCCGCTACCCGGTCCTGTGGGAGCGCACGGCGCCCGACGGCATCGACTCGGCCGACTGGTCGTGGCCGGACGAGCGCCTGCCGGTGCTGCAGCAACTCGGCGTCAATCCGATCGTCGGGCTGATCCACCATGGCAGCGGCCCGCGCCATACGAGCCTGGTGGCCCCCGATTTCCCGGAAAAGCTGGCCGACTATGCCGGCGCGGTGGCGCGGCGCTATCCCTGGGTCGAATACTGGACGCCGGTCAACGAGCCCTGCACGACGGCCCGCTTCTCCGGTCTGAACGGGGTCTGGTATCCGCACGGCGACACCCACGACGCCTTCATCCGTGCGCTGGTCAACCAGTGCCGCGCGACGGTGCTGTCGATGCGCGCGATCCGCGCCGTGAACCCGGACGCCAAGCTGGTGCAGACCGACGACCTGTCGCGCACCTACGGCACGCCGGAAATGGCCGAGATGACCAACTTCTACAACGAGCGCCGCTGGCTGGCCTGGGACATGTTGTGCGGGAAGATCGACCAGGACCACCCGCTGTGGAACTACCTGGTCGAGCACGGCGCCGGCGCCGACGAACTGCTGTGGTTCCGCGACAATCCCTGCCCGCCCGACATCATCGGCGTCAATTACTACATCACCAGCGAGCGCTGGCTCGACCACCGGCCCGAGCGCTACCCGGAGACGCACCGCTTCGAGCACGCCGGCGTCGCCCACGCCGACATCGAGTGCCCGCGCGTGCTGGCCACGCCGACGCCGGGCATCGGCCCGCTGCTGCAGGAAACCTGGGACCGCTACGGCCTGCCGATCGCGATCACCGAGGCCCATATCGACGCCAACCGCGAAGACCAGCTGCGCTGGCTGGTCGAGATCTGGAACGCGGCCCGCAAGGTGCAGCAGGGCGGCGCCGACATCCGCGCCGTCACGGTCTGGGCGCTGCTCGGCTCCTACGACTGGAACTGCCTGGTCACCGAATGCCGCGGCTACTACGAGTCCGGCCCCTTCGACGTGCGCGGTCCGCAGCCGCGCCCCACCGCCGTGGCCACGCTGATGCGCGAGCTGGCCAGCGGCCGGCCGCTGTCGGCCCCGGTGCTGCAGGGCCAGGGCTGGTGGCGCCGGCCGGGACGCTTCCTGGCCAAGCCGGTGGCCACGCCCACGGCGGTGGCCGACATCGCCGAACGCGGCGCATTCCGTTCCGCCTTCCCGCAGCCGATCCTGATCACCGGCGCGACCGGCACGCTGGGCCGCGCCTTCGCCCGCATCTGCGAGCGCCGCAACCTGGCCTGCCACGTGCTGACCCGGCAGGAAATGGACATCGCCGACCCGGCCTCGGTCGAGGCGGCGATCGTGCGCTTCAAGCCCTGGGCCATCGTCAACGCCGGCGGCTACGTGCGCGTCGACGAGGCCGAGGACGACGTCGAGCGCTGCATGCGCGAGAACGCCCACGGGCCGACCATCCTGGCCCTGGCCGCGATCCGCCACGCGCTGCGCTTCGTGACCTTTTCCAGCGACCTGGTATTCGACGGCACCCTGGGCCGTCCCTACGTCGAATCCGACCCCGTCGCGCCGCTGAACGTGTACGGCCGCAGCAAGGCCGACGCCGAGCGGCGCGTGCTCGACGCCGATCCACAGGCGCTGGTGATCCGCACCAGCGCCTTCTTCGGCCCGTGGGACGGGCACAACTTCGTCGCCCAGGCCCTGGACGCGCTCGGCAACGGCCGCGAATTCGTCGCCGCGGGCGACATGACGGTGACGCCGACCTATGTGCCGGACCTGGTGAACACCTGCCTGGACCTGCTGATCGATCGCGAATGCGGCATCTGGCACCTGAGCAACGGCGAGGCGATGAGCTGGGCCGAGCTGGCACGCCGTGCCTGCGCCGCGGCCGGCGTCGACGCGGCGGGATTGCGCGAGGCGCCGGCGGCAACGCTGGGCCTGCGCGCCGCCCGGCCGGGCAACAGCGCCATGACCAGCGAGCGCGGCCTGCTGCTGCCCTCGTTCGACGATGCGCTGGCGCGCTACCTGCGCGAGCGCGAGTGTGGCGGCGCCCGCCAGGACAGCGCTGGCACGCCCTACATCCAGTCCAGGGAGGCGTAATTACAACAGCCGGGGCCATATCGGCCCCAGCTGTAATGTTTCCTCCTGCCAAGGCATGGCATAGTATTTACCTCAAGCATCGCGGTTGATACACTACGTTACATAGCGTTACTTTACGCAACTCCAGTGTATCGAGGTTAGCCATGTCAGTCAGTCCGCGTCCCCGTCATCCGCATCGGCATGGCGGAGGGCGCACATGAAGCTCTACACGCCCGACCATGGCTTGGCCGAGCGCCTGATCGCGGCCGCCGTCCCGTCCGTCACGCTGCGCTCGGCGATACCGGGCGGAATGACGGGCCTGCGCTACATGCGCGAACTGGCCAAGATCCGCCTGCGCGCCCTGTTGCACCGGCGCGTCGCCCCGCACTGGCTGCACCTGCTCAATTCCCATCCGGCGTTCTCGGAATACGTGCGCCACTGCCCGCGCTTCCTCTACAAGGTGTTCCGGCCTTACAACAGCCATGCCTTGACGCCGGACCAGCGCCTGGAAGCGATCCGCGCCCACTACCTGTTCATGTTCCGGCGCGGCCTGGGCCAGACGGTGGCGCGCGCCAGCCAGGGACCCGTCGTGCTGGCCGAGGCGACCGGCAAGAGCGGCCGGCCCTACCAGGTCCAGCTGCGCACCGTGGACAGGTTCGACCGCGAGGGCGAACTGGTGCTGCAACTGGCGCAGGGCGACAAGATCGTCTATACGGTGGCGTTCACGGTGGCGCCGCGCGACGGCCTGCCGGCGCTGTCGATCGGCTGCGTCCAGGGCGGCAAGACGGACGATGCGCGCGAAGCGATCCGCCTGGCCACGCGCGACCTGCACGGCGTGCGTCCGAAGCAGCTGATGGTGATGCTGGTGCGCCAGCTGGGCCACGAATATGGCTGCGAACGCCTGCTGATGGTATCGAACCGCAACCGCGTGATCTACAAGGCGATCCGCAACGGCCGCGTGCTGGCCGACTACGACCAGCTCTGGGAAGAACTGGGCGCCGCCCGGCGCGCCGATGGCGACTACGAGATGCCGTGCGCGCCCTTGACGCCGCCGGACATGGAATCGATCCCGTCGAAGAAACGCTCGGAAGCGCGCAAGCGCCACGAACTGGTGCTGGCCCTGGCCGAAGGCGTCTGCGTGCGCCTGCGCGCGCGCCAATCGCTGCTGACGGCAACGACGCTGGCAGCAAGCCTCTAGACACTCATCAAGCCCCCTGCTCGCCCGCCCCCACCCTTTAACATCCCTCAAACCGGGGTCAGAGCCGGGCTCTGACCCCGGTTTGAGGGATGTCAATTGGGTTGGGTAACGGAAACGTGGGGCGTCACCGTTGCCCGACTTTTTCGAGGATCGGTGCGAGCTCGCTCCACACCAGGTCCACGCTCATCTTGTTCATGCAGTCATGGTGCCCCAGCGGGCATTCGCGCTTGCGGCAGGGCGAGCATGCCAGGCGCAGCGACACGGTGCGGGACATGTCGGACAGCGGCGGCGCGTAGTCGGGATCGGTGGAGCCGTACAGCGCCACCACCGGGCGGTTCAGCGCCGACGCGATGTGCAGCAGGCCCGAATCGTTCGAGACCACCGCGCAGGCCTGCGCGATCAGGGCGATCGCATCGTCCAGCGAAGTCTGGCCGGACAGGTCGACGATGCCGCCGGCGGCGCTGCCGGCCGCCGCGCGCACCTGCTCGCAGGTCTCGCGGTCGTTCGGCGAACCGAGCAGCGCGATCTGCACGCCCGGCACGGCGGCCGCCACGCGCGCGGCCAGGGCGCCGTAGTGCGCCGGCGGCCAGCGCTTGGCGATGCCGAACTCGGCGCCCGGCGCGAACACGACCAGCGGCCGGTCGAGGGCCAGGCCCAGGCGCGTGCGCACGTCGTCGGATTCCTCGCCGCCCACCACCAGGAACGGCCGCACCGGCTGCGGCGTCGGCAGTTCCGGCTCGCGCGCCAGGGCGGAATAGAACGGCACCATCGAGCGCGACTCGTCGTCGTGGTGCATCACGTTGATCATCCCGTAGCGCATCTCTCCCTTGTAGCCGACCCGGCGCGGGATGCGCGCCAGCCAGGGGATCAGCGCATATTTGAGGGTATTCGGCAGCACGTAGGCGTCGCCGTAGCCGCGGCTCTTGAGGATGCGCGCGTACTTCAGGCGCTCGCCCAGCTGCAGCGCGCGGTGGCGGAACGGCGTGACGAGGATGTCGTCGGCTTCGCGGATGCGGCGCCACACCGGCACCACCTGCGGCGGCGCCAGCACGTCGATGGGACGCTCCGGATGCTGCTGCTTGAGCATGCTCAGCAGGGGCTGGGCCATCACCGCGTCGCCGATCCAGTTCGGCGAGATGACGAGGGTACGCACCTTGCCGCTCATGAGGTCTCCACGGCGCCGGTGAACTGCAGGTGGTACAGCTTGGCGTACATGCCGCCGCGCACCAGCAGCTCCTCATGCGTGCCCTGCTCGACGATGCGGCCATGCTCCATCACCACGATCAGGTCGGCACCCTCGATGGTCGACAGGCGGTGCGCGATGACGAAGGTGGTGCGGCCCGCCATCAGCGTGTCCAGCGCCGCCTGCACGGCGCGCTCGGACTCGTTGTCCAGGGCCGACGTCGCCTCGTCCAGGATCAGGATCGGCGCGTCCTTGTAGATCGCGCGCGCGATCGCCACGCGCTGGCGCTGGCCGCCGGACAGGCGCATGCCGTTCTCGCCGATGTTGGTGTCCACGCCCTCGGGCAGGCGCGCCACCACGTCGTCCAGGTGCGCGGCCCGGACGGCGGCCTGCAGGCGCGCCTCGTCGACGACGTCGACGCCGTCGACGCCGTAGGCGATGTTGGCGCGCAGGGTGTCGTCGAACAGCACCACGTTCTGGCTGACCAGCGCCAGCTGGGCGCGCAGCGACGCCAGCCGGATGTCCTGGTACGGCACGCCGTCGAGCAGGATGCGCCCGCCCTGCGGCTCGTAGAAGCGCGTGACCAGGTTCACGAAGGTCGACTTGCCGCCGCCCGACATGCCGACCAGGGCCACGGTCTGGCCGGGCCGCGCGTCGAGCGAGACGCCGTCCAGCGCCCGCGCCTGCGTGTTCGGGTAGGAGAACACCACGTTCTCGAAACGCACGTGGCCCTCGGCGCGGCCCAGCGTGCGCGTGCCCGGATCGTTCTCGGCGGGCGCGTCGATCATCTCGAACACGCTCTCGGCGGAGGCGATCCCGCGCTGCATCGGCCCGTTCACCTCGGCCAGCGCCTTCAGCGGCGTGAGCAGCATCAGCATCAGCGTGACGAACTGGACGAATTCACCCTGGGTCATGCCGGCCTGCAGCGCCAGCACGACGACCAGCGACAGCGCCAGCGAGGTGGCGATCTGGGTCACCGGCGTGGTCGCCGCGAACGCCACCGTCATGCGCTGCGAGAAGCCGCGCAGGGCCTCGCTGCGCTGGTGGAAGCGGCGGCTCTCGTAGCGCTCGCCGGAAAACACGCGGATCACCTGGTGGCCGCGCGCCGCCTCCTCGACGACCTGGGTCATCTCGGCGGTGACGCGCTGGTTCTCGCGGTTCAGCTGGCGCAGGCGCTTGCTGGTGGTGCGCACGATGACGGCCGTCAGCGGCACGACGACGATCGCGACCAGGGTCAGCTTCCAGTTCAGCCACAACAGGGAGCCGAGCAGGCCGATCACGACCAGCACGTCGCGCACGCAGGCGACGAATACCGAATTGATGGTGTCGACCACCTGGCGCACCTCGCCCACCACCGTGTTGATGATCTTGCCGGTCGACTCTTCGTGGAAGCGCGCCACCGGCAGGCGCAGCACGCGCTCGAACACCATGGCGCGCAGGTCGTTCAGCACGCGGCTGATGACCCAGTTGTTCAGGTAGGCGGTGGCGAAGGTGCCGATGCCGCGCAGGACGAAGACCGAGACCAGCGCGCCGGGAATCCACCACAGCGAAAAGCCCGGCTGGTCGCGGAAGCCTTCGTCCATCAGCAGTTGCAGCGCCTTGGCGAGCAACGGCTGGGTGGCGGCGGTGAGCGCCATCGCCAGCAGCGAGCCGAAGGCACGCCCGCTGTACGGTTTGACGACCGCCCAAAGGCGCTTGATGATGACACTGTTATCCAATTTTTTCTTTCGCATTCAGGCAGAAGCCCACCAGCATGAAGACCATGAGGGCGTAGAACAGGCTGCCTTTCATCGACCAGAAGATCACTTCGGTCAGTCCGAATCCCATGTAGCCGAGCACGACGACGACACCGGCCAGCGCGGCCGCGAACTGCGGCGCACGCATGTCCCGTCCCAGGCGGCGCAGGAAGAACGCCAGCGGCGCCGCCAGGATCGCGGCCCACAGCGCGAAGCCGACCACGCCGCCCGTCGCCAGGGCCTGCAACCCGTCATTATGCAGGTGCGGCAGCTCGAGCACCATCGGATCGAGCGTTCCCGCGCGCGCGTACTCGGCCAGGCGCGCGCGGCCTTCCTCGAAATCGCGCCCCAGCAGCGGCCGTTCCTCGACCAGCATCAGGGCGCCCTTCCACAATTCGAGCCGGCTGCCGACATTGGTCCAGACCTGGCCGCCGGCATACCAGTCGCGCGCCTCGTCCACGCCCTCGACGAAGCGTGCATGCAATCCCAGCCCGGGCGCGAACCACACGGCCGCCAGCACCACGGCGGCGCCCGCCAGCAACATGCCGCCGCGGCGCGTACCGAACATGCCGCGCCGCGGCAGCAGCACCAGCCCCATCAGCAGCAGGCCGAGCCAGCCGCCGCGGGTGCCCGTCATCAGCGACGCGGCGATCCCGGCCAGCGCGCCGGCGCCGGCCAGCAGCGCCTGGCGCGGCCGGTCGCGCAGGTCGATCGCGCCGACCAGGGCCAGCAGTCCCAGCAGCAGGGCCAGGTCGCCGAAGGTGATCGCATTGATCAGTCCGCCCGGCCGCTCGATGCCCAGGCCGAGGCGTTGCCAGGCGATGAACGGCAACGCCGCCAGCCCGCCGGCGGCGGCGCCCCACCACAGGGTGGCGCGCGGCGGCCGCGCCGCGAGCACCATGGCCAGCGCGCTCGCGGCGAACAGCATGCGCGCCGGCTTTTCCACCGGTCCCATGGAAGCGCCGCGCAACACGGCGCAGGCCAGCACGAACAGGAAGTGCAGCAGGAAGGCCAGCACCACCCAGCGTATCTGCGGCCAGTGGCGCCGCAGCGCATCCCGAGCCGGTTTGAACGAGATCAAAGCGCTGATCAGGAACAAAAAACTGACAAGACTGACGCCGAACAGGGTGACGAGGCTCAAAAAGGGTAACAAGAATGCCAGGGTGCCGATCCAGATCCGGGCCGGCTCCCGCGTGTTCGTCGAATTACTGTTCATTGATGTTCTTGTGGGATACTCTTGCCCCTGAATACAGCAGTGTACATCGGACCTTATGCGGCACGCACAGACAATCTCGGTCGTGATCACCACCTATAACCGGCCAGACGCGCTGGAGGCGGTGGTGCGGGCATGTTTCATGCAGAACGACAAGAATTTCGAAATCATTATCGCTGATGACGGCTCGACTGCCAACACGCGTGCCTGCGTGGAACGGCTGGCGGCGGCCAGCCCGGTGCCGTTGCGCCACGTCTGGCAGCCCGACCAGGGGTTTCGCGCCGCCATGGCGCGCAACCGCGGCACGCTGGCCGCGCACGGCGACTACATCGTGTTCCTGGACGGCGACTGCATCCCCCAGCGCGATTTCATTGCGCGCCACCGCGCCCTGTCGCAGCCCGGCTGCCTGGTATCGGGCAGCCGCATCCTGCTCGACGAAGCGCTGACGCGCCGGGTGCTCGACGAGGGCATCGACGTGGCCGCCGCGCCGCTGTCCGCACGCCTGGGCTGGCGCCTGCGTGGTCATATGAACAAGATCATCCAACTGGCAGTGCGCTGGCCCGACCTGGGACGCACGAAAAAATCATTCAGCTGGCGCCGCATCAAGAGCTGCAACCTGGGCGTCTGGCGCAGCGACCTGGAGCGCGTAAACGGCTTCGACGAGAGCTTTACGGGTTGGGGCCACGAGGATTCCGACCTCGTCGTGCGCCTGTTCCATGCCGGCGTGATGCGCAAGGACGGCGCCTTCGCCACCGAAGTCTTTCATCTATGGCACCGCGAGGCCCGGCGCGACCAGGAATCGAGCAACCGCAAGGTGGTGCTGGAACGCGCCGCGGCCAGGGTCACGCAGGCCGCCGTCGGCCTGCGCGAGCACGCGCACGAGGCGGCGTAGCCCGCCGCGTGCAACACGCCTGCGCACCCTCCATGCCGGCTGTGCCGGGCATGGAGGACGCCTCGCACACTCAGGGCTTGGCCGAGAGGGAAATGCGCCCCATCAGCATGGGGCTGCGATTGAGCACGGCCGGCACGGGCGCCACGACCAGCTTCGCATCGCCAACGAAGAACAACGTCTTGCCGTCAGGGCTGATCGTGCCCAGCGCACGCGTATTGCATTCATAGGCGCTGACGTTGCAAGTCGGGTAATCCGCCAGGTCGAAATAACCCAGCAGCGGCAAGTTCGTGGTGGTAATCATGCGCGTACTGGTGTCGAAAACGTAGACGCGCGGCATGACCGTACTACCGCTGTACAAACCGCTACTGTTATATGCCAGCACATACAGGCGCGAACCGTCCGGCGAGAACACGGGGGTGCGGCCAAAATAACTGGTATCCGGCAAGTTGACCTTCCCCACGATATTGAAGTCACGGTCCCACACCGTGTACGTGCCTTCGGCAAAACGTTCGCCGCGCAGGCTTTGTGCGGCTTCGTACCAGAACGTCAGGCCAGCAGTGCTGGGCGTCGCCACGGTATCCTTGCTATCGAGCGTGACCATCGGCGGCGCCGGCGTATAGCTGGCCGATTGCACGATATGAATACGCGCGCCGTCGCCCGAGGCGACAGCCCAGCCGAACCCGAAGTTGCCGCCGATATTGCCGAACTTGCGCGTGACAACATCGAAATAGGACATGCCTCCAGCGCCGCCATCGACGCCCGATCCGCCGTTGAACAATGCCTTGCCGTCGTTCCGCATGACGAGGTCGGGCAAGGAATTGAGCTCGTATCCATCGACATACGCGGCTTTGTAGCTGCCTTGCTGCGCCAGCGTGTCCGGGTCCAGCAGCAGTACCTGGCCACTGGCGGAAGTCACCACCAGGCTCTTGCCATCAGGTGACAGCACGACCCCTTCGGCCCGTTGCACGGAAACGCTATCGGCGCCCCACGTGGCACCATTCTTCTTGAAGCGCATCACTGCACCCAGCGTCTTGTTGGCCGTATAAACGGACTGGCGCTCTGCATCGAACACGATGCCACCCTTGGCGCCCTGCGCCACGACGGCAGCATACCCAAGAGCAGGCTGTTCCACGACCTTCAATGCGACGGTGCCGGAATCGATGCCCAGGCTGTTGGCCAGCGCGACCGTCGTCCGTCCCTGTTGCTGCGCGGGCAACATCAGTTCGAACTGCGTATCGTTGACGCGGGTAATCCGGGTCGGCATGACGCCGGTGATCCGCAATGCTTGCGTCAGGTCGGCGATACCGTCCAGGCCGCGACCGCGCACGATATAGTTACCAGCTTCGCCAGGGAGACGCGTCGAGGGACTGATGAAGTGCAATTCCGGCACTTTCTTGTTCAGCGTAATGGTGAACTTGGTCGGCGCCACCTTGCCGCTCGCCAAACTGATCGTCAATTCAGCCGTGTGCGACGCAAAATTTTCCATCGAAGCCACGCGTGCCGCATCGACCGACACATCCACTTGGTGGGTACGGGTCGCTCCGGTTGCACGCGACAACTTCAACCAGTTGGCGTTGCTGGAAACATTCCAATCCTGGACCGGCAGGTTCGGGATATCGATGCTTAACCTGCCGCCAAGTTGGGATATGGCGCTGTTGCCGTCAACCGTGATCGTGGACGGGCCGGCAATGGCCCAGTTGGCCGCAATGACGTTGAAAGTGATCGGCACCGATACCGGGGCCACGTCCGGTCCTGCGGATAACAGCAAGGTGGCCTGATAATTTCCGCTTGCCAGGTTGGTGGCGGATGCGGTCAGGGTCAGGGTACCCGGCGCGCCGGCCACGACCGACAGCCAGCCGTTGGCGTTGCCGCCATACTGCACGGTACTCGACAATTCCTTGGCCCATGCCGGCAGCGCCACGTTCAGCACATGGCTGTCGCTCACGGTGCCTGCGGTCGCCGTGAAATCATCCGACCTGCGGTCAGGCGTGATACTGGTAATGCTGGCCCCATCCGTGCCGACCTCGTAAGTGACGGGCACGACTTTCGATCGGCCGCCGGCATCGAGGGTAATCATGCCTTGGTAGATACCCGGCGCCTTGACGTCCCCAGTGATCGTGAAGCCTTGGTTTGTGATATTTGAAACCTTTATCCAAGGCACATTGCTGACAGCCGTGAAGCTGGTCACGCCAGCAGGCAATTGCACGGCGACATTCGCGGTAGGGCGTACACCGGCCACGGCGCGCAATCCCACGGTCGTCGGGGTCGCCGTCAAGCCTGGAGCAATGGTAATGGTGTAAGGAATTTCAACGGGAGACCCCTTGATGTGCTGGGTGCAACGTTCGTCCGTGCAGGCGAACAGGCGCACGCTTCCCTTGTATTCGCCGGCCGTCAACTGGGACTTTGGCTGAATGGCAAAGCGCACTTGATCGGCAACAACCTGCATCACGATACTGTCCAGCGAGGCGCCAAGATCCAGGCCGCCCGCGTAAATGGTAGCGGGCGGCGTGCCGCCGCTGCCGCTGCCGATCACGACCTGGGCTGGAATGGCCGAACCTTCATCGCCTTTGAACGACAGGGCGCTGCGATCGATGGAAACCGAGAACCCGGACCCGGGAGAGGGAGTGGTGCCGGTGCCGGTACCGGTGCCGGCGCTGCCGTTGGCAGGGGTGCCACCGCCACCGCCTCCTCCACATGCGGTCAGCACGGCTGCGAATGCCATGACCGCAACCGCCTTCACAAACTTGCACGAAGTAATCATATGTAACTAATCAATCAACGGAAACATTGAATTGTAGTACGTGCCCGTTGTAATTACATCGAGGAATCAAAAATTATGTGAATGACTTCCCATGGTGACAAAATGTGCATTTTTGCCATGACAAAGCGTGCTAAGCTTCCATATCCAACAGGCTTGGCTGGCGGCGCATTCGCCGTGCATGCCCGACCACGCTGTCAACGTCGAAACCGCGTAGCTCCGAGGCCGACGCCGACAGCACGACGGCCGACAATGTCCCCCGTGGTCCCCACTGCAGGGACTTGACACCATCGTCCTGGTAGATACCGACCACCGGGGTGACAGGACCATGATTGCCGCGGCTTTTGCGCGGCGACGTCACAAGCGTCCGAAATCGAGGACGTAGCGCACATCATTCCGGCCTTTGTCCGGCGCCATGGCGAGCGCCGTGACGAGACGCTGGCGCTGCAGCCAGCGCTCGACCGGGTTCCTGTCGTTGAACACCCCGTCGGTATCACTCGTGCATGCTCCAGACGGGACGAACCGCACGGCCGGCGACGGCAGCGATGCTACCCGTCGGGCAGCGCTCAATACTCGACCGCCACCTCTTTCGCCCCCAGCTGCAGCTCGAGCGCGTATTTCAATTCGTCGGACGGCGCCACCCGCCAGTCGTCGCCCAGTTGCAACGTGCACGGGATGCCCTGCGGCGTCACGCGCAGGCTGACCGGCAGGCCGTCCTGCACGCGGTAGGGTTGCAGGATCTCGGCCAGCTTCGCGGGCGAGACCGAGCAGGCCACGTCCATCTCCAGCTTGTGGCCGTACTGGATGCGCGCCTGGGCGATGTCGAACGCCTTTTCCGCCGTGATGCGCAGGCCGCCATTGAAGCGGTCCTCGGACACCTTGCCGACCACCAGCAGGAACTCGTCCTCGCGGAAGATGTTCTTGTTCTGCTCCATCAGCTCGCTGTAGATCGTCACTTCCACCACGCCCGACTTGTCGTCCAGCTGGACGATCAGGATCTTGCCGCGCTGGGTGAGCTGGGTGCGCACGCCGGTGATCACGCCGCACAGCATGCGCGGGTCGCGCGACGGCTCCAGGTCCGACAGCTTGGTCTTGGCGAAGCGCCGCACTTCCTTCGCGTACGAGTCGAACATATGGCCCGACAGGTAGTAGCCCAGCGCGGTCTTTTCCTCGGACAGCTTCTGGCGGTCGGTCCAGGGCGTGGCCTTCACGTATTCCGGCGGCGCCACCAGGTCGCTGTCGTCGCCGCCGAACAGGCTGACCTGGTTGGCCGACGCCGCGGCCTGGTCGGCCACCTCGATGGCGAACGACACGGACGCCAGCAGCACCGCGCGGTCGACGCCGAAGCAGTCCATGGCGCCGGCGCGGATCAGCGATTCGACGGTGCGGCGGTTGATCTGCTTGCGGTCGACGCGCTTGCAGAAGTCGAACAGGTCCTTGAACCTGCCGCCCGATTCGCGCGCGGCGATGATCGCCTCGATCGCGCCCTGCCCCGCGCCCTTCACGCCGCCCAGGCCGTAGCGGATGTTCGACACCTGCTTGCCGGTGACGGACGGCGGCGGCCCCTCCGGCGTGAAGCGGAACTGCGATTCGTTCACGTCCGGCGGCAGGATCGTCAGCTTGCAGACGTCGATCGCATCCTCGACCAGGATCTTGATCTTTTCCGTGTCTTCCATGGCCAGCGACATGTTGGCGGCCATGAACGCGGCGGTGTGGTGATGCTTCAGGTAGGCCGTGTGGTAGGACAGCAGCGCATAGGCGGCCGCGTGCGACTTGTTGAAGCCGTAGCCCGCGAACTTTTCCATCAGGTCGAAGATCTCGTCGGCCTTCTCGGTCGACAGGCCGTCCTTGGCGGCGCCGGCGCGGAAGATCTCGCGGTGCTCGGCCATTTCCTCGGCCTTCTTCTTGCCCATCGCGCGGCGCAGCATGTCGGCGCCGCCCAGCGAGTAGCCGCCGACGATCTGCGCCATCTGCATCACCTGCTCCTGGTAGACCATGATGCCGTAGGTCTCGGACAGGATCGACTCGGTGCGCGGGTCGGGATAGTCGAACTTCTCGCCGTGCTTGCGCTTGCAGAAGTCCGGGATCAGGTCCATCGGGCCCGGGCGGTACAGCGCCACCAGCGCGATGATGTCCTCGAAACGGTCGGGACGCGCGTCCTTCAGCATGCCCTGCATGCCGCGCGACTCCAGCTGGAACACGGCGACGGTCTTCGCCTCGGTCAGCAGCTTGTAGGTGGGGCGGTCGTTCAGCGGCAGCTTGGCCAGGTCGAAGTCGGCCATGGCCGGATCGAGCGCGCGGATGTAGTTGACGGCGCGGTCGAGGATGGTCAGCGTGGTCAGGCCCAGGAAGTCGAACTTCACCAGGCCGACGGCTTCGACGTCGTCCTTGTCGTACTGCGACACCACGCCGGCGTCGCCGCCCTGCGTGTACAGCGGGCAGAAGTCGGTCAGCTTGCCCGGCGCGATCAGCACGCCGCCCGCGTGCATGCCGATGTTGCGGGTGATGCCCTCGACCTGCTGCGCCAGGTCGAGCAGCTGCTTGACCTCCTCCTCGTTGTTCAGGCGCTCCTTGAGCAGCGGCTCTTCCTCGATCGCCTCGGCGATCGACACCGGCTTGCCCGGCTTGAACGGAATCAGCTTGGAGACGCCGTCGCAGAAGGTGTAGCCGAAGTCGAGCACGCGGCCGACGTCGCGGATCGCGCCCTTGGCGGCCATCGTGCCGAAGGTGGCGATCTGCGACACGGCGTCGCGGCCGTACAGGTCCTTCACGTGCTGGATGACCAGTTCGCGCTTTTCCTGGCAGAAGTCGATGTCGAAGTCGGGCATCGAGACGCGTTCGGGATTCAGGAAGCGCTCGAACAGCAGGTTGTACTTCAGCGGATCGAGGTCGGTGATCTTCAGCGCGTAGGCGACCAGCGAACCCGCACCGGAGCCGCGGCCCGGGCCGATCGGCACGCCGTTGTTCTTGCCCCACTGGATGAACTCCGCCACGATCAGGAAGTAGCCCGGGAACTTCATCTTGATGATGGTGTTGTTCTCGAACTCCAGGCGCGCCTCGTAGCGCGGACGCTCCTTCTCGCGCTGCTCCGGGTCCGGGTAGAGTTGCACCAGGCGCTCTTCCAGGCCCTTCTTCGTTTCGGCGACGAGGAATTCGTCGATGGTCATGCCCGGCGTGGGGAAGTTCGGCAGCTGCGGCTTGCCCAGCGTGAGCGTGACGTTGCAGCGCGTGGCGATCTGCACCGAGTTGGCCAGCGCGCCCGGCAGGTCCTTGAACAGCTCGGCCATCTCGGCCTGCGACTTGAAGCACATGCCTTCGTTGAAGCGGCGCACGCGCTTGGCGTTGGCCAGCATCTCGCCTTCGGCGATGCAGACGCGCGCCTCGTGGGCGATGAATTCTTCCTTCTTGATGAACTGCACCGGATGGGTCGCCACCACCGGCAGGCCCAGGCGGCCGGCCAGCGCCACCGAATGGCGCACCTGCTGCTCCTGGTTCGGCTGGCCGGCGCGCTGGATCTCGACGTAGAAGTGGCCCGGGAAGATGGACGCCCAGCGCCGCGCCGCGGCTTCGGCCCTGGCCAGGTCGCCGTTGTCGATCGCCTGGCCGATGTCGCCGAACTGGGCGCCGGACAGCACGATCAGGGCATTCGCCTGCGACACCTCCGGCTCCAGCGTCGAGACGGACGTGGCCAGCGCTTCCAGCCACTCGACGCGGATCTCGGCCCGGCCCTTGTACTGGTTGGTCAGCCAGGCCTTGGCCAGCAGGTCGCACAGCTGCAGGTAGCCGGTGCGGTTCTTGGCCAGGATCAGGAGGCGGAACGGCTTGTCGCGGTTGTCCTCGTTGGTGATCCAGGCATCGACCCCGACGATCGGCTTGACCCCCTTGCCGCGCGCCGCCTTGTAGAAGCGGACGAGGGCGAACGCATTGGCCAGGTCGGTGACGGCCAGGGCCGGCTGGTCGTCCTTGACGGCGGCCTTGACCAGGTCGTCGATGCGGCACAGGCCGTCGACGATCGAGTATTCGGAATGAACGCGCAGGTGGGTGAAAGTCGGGGAAGTCATCCCGGCATTTTACCGCGTGCGGCCGGGAGACGGGATGGGCGGTTTGCTTTCTGGAATCCCGGCGTGGCGAATCGGCCAATGAAAAAAGCCGGCTTGACGGCCGGCTTTCGTGTGCGGTAAAGCTCAGGCCTTCTTGCGGCGGCGGGCAACGCCCAGGCCGGCGGCGGCCAGGCCGAACAGGGCCAGCGAGGCCGGTTCCGGCACGGCGCTGACCGTGACGTTCTGGACATTGAAGCCGACGCCGTTGCCGATGTTCGCGGTACGGAAGCCGATGTCGCTGAAATTGGTCAGCGAGATGTTGCCGGACGCCTGGGCATCGGCGCCGGTCAGCGTCGCCAGTTCCTCGGCGGTCGGGTTGACCCACATCTTGAAGCTGTCGTAGGACGAGCCGGTACCGATCGAGCCGTCCTTCTTGTACAGCAGGGCCGTCACGTGGTAGGTCGTGTTGGCGGCCAGGGCGCTGTCGCCCACGTACACTTCATTGCCCAGGCTCAGGCGCAGGAACAGGTCGTCCTTGCAGCCGCTGACGTCGCCGCCGCAGTTGGCCTTCATGCCGAAGTTCGGACCGTTCCAGTTGCCGAACCACAGGCCGAGGTAGGCATTGTTCTTCGGCGTGCCGGTGAACGAGAAGCTGAAGTCGACGAGCACGGCGCCGGTCTGGTTGGCGATGCCGTAGGTCGCGGCGTTGTCGCTATTCGTGGTGAACGTCTGTTGCTGCTTGTTGCCATCGTAGAGCGTCGTGCTGGTGTACCACGACGGGGTCACCGGCGTCAGTGCTGCCGAGGCGCTGCCTGCGAACGCCATCAGGACCGTGGCGCAGAGGATGGAAAACTTGGACATGAATTTTTCTCTCCAGTTGGGTTAATTGCCACGCATAGCTAGCAACTACCGTGCCACATAGATAAAACCTTTCATTATCAATGACTTAACCATTCAACTTGGGATCATGTCAATCGCAATGTAAATTTCCTCGACGTCTTGTTATTAAATTCTGAAAAGATTTGTTTTCTTAGGGAAAGCGTACGCCAGCGATCCGCGATGTCAATGCCAGATGCTCACGATCCGATCCGATCCGATTATCGACAGCAATAATTTCCGCGAATCAAGAACATGTCTTAACCGACTTTACAGACGGATCGCCATGCCCACTCTGGATGGTTTCCCTCAATCCTTGGCGCGCACCGGCGCGGCGGCTGGCGCCGGCGACGGGCTCCCGCCGTAGTTGCGGCGCATGCGCAGGAACGGTTCTTCGATGGCCTGGTAACAGAGGGTGGCCAGCGCCCACGTCGCACCGTAGCCGATGGCGAGCAGGAGCGCCCCGTCGAGGACCGCCTGCCCGGTCGGACGCCAGGCACCGGCATGGCGGAACAGCACGTCCAGCAGGCCCATGTGCAGCAGGTAGAAGGAAAAGCTGATCTTGCCGCCCTGGCACAGCATGCGTTCGACGATGCCGGGCAGCGCCGGACGGAATGCCGCCCAGGCCACGATGAAGGCGGCCCAGCCGGCGCTTTCGACCATCGACCAGAGGATCCAGAACGCCGACTTGGGCGTCGCGCCGAACGGCGCGAGGCGCTGCATCGTCGCGGTGTCGTAGACGACCAGCGCCGCCGCGCAGGCCAGCAGCCAGGGGGCGTGGCGCTGCAGCCAGGCCTGGCGCTGGCGGTACAGCATCGCCGCCAGCATCCCGACGAGGAACTGGTCGAAGCGGCCGACGAAGGTGCTGAAGTACATCAGCGTGCTGTTGTCGTTGACGCCATAGGCGGCCAGCTTGAAGAAGACCATCAGCACCAGCAGCTTGAGCAGGTAGCGCTTGCCGCCCTCGATCGCGAAGCGCGCGAGGAAGGGGAACACCAGGTAGAACAGGAATTCCAGCGAGATGGTCCAGGCCGCGCCCGTGACCGCCGTGCCCGAGGTCGGCGCATGGCCCAGGTTGGTGGCGAACACGTACAGCAGGTCCTGCGGCTGGAAGGTGTCGCGGCCGATCGACGTGGCCACCAGGAAGATGACCAGGAACAGCGGCACGATGCGCAGGACGCGGTTGCGCACGAAGTCGCGGTAGACGATGGTCTTCTGGACCAGCGCGATCTGCATGAACAGGAAGCCGGACAGCGTGAAGAACAGGCCGACCCCGGTGTGCCCCTGCGTGACCAGGGCCGCCCAGCGGCTTTCCAGCGCGGGACCGCCGTTGCCGTGGTACTGGAGGTAGAAATGGAACAGGAACACGAGCGTGGCCGCCAGCCAGCGCAGCTGGTCGAGCCTCGGTTGGTACGGGATATTCAGGGATTTCATCTGCTGGGGATGTGAGCGGCCGCGGCCGCCTCAAGCCTTGCCGCGCAGCTTGGTGAACGGGCGGAACAGGAATTCGCGCAGCGTCTTCGCTTCGTCGTGCTCGTCGATGCCGGTGTCGGGCCACTCGTCCTTCCTGGGGAAGCGGGCGGTGCGGAACACGATGTCCCATACCGACGTGAACGAACCGAAGTTGGTGTTCCAGTGCTCGCGCTCGACCGAATGGTGGATGCGGTGGAAGCGGTTGTCCGCCACCACGTAGCGCAGCGGACCCAGGTTCAGCCTGGTATGCGAATGGATGTACTGCCCCTGCACGCCGATCAGCAGCCAGACGATGGCCGGCGCGAAGCCAGGGTCGAGGTGGATCAGCAGGCTCGACGGGATGATCACGAACGGGATGCGCAGGATCTCTTCGGTGAAATGGTGGTTGCTGTTCCAGGCGCTCATCTCGCGCAGCGCATGGTGTTCGGCGTGGAAGGCCCACAGGATGCGGTTGCTGTGCTGGGCGCGGTGGAACCAGTAATAAAAGAACTCGCCGACGATGACCGCCACGACGGGCGTGACGATCCAGCCGACGACGTTGAGGACCTTGCTCGACGACTGCGACAGGCCGGCCATGCTGAGCGACACCAGCGGCTGGATGCCGAGGTCGGCCCACAGGGCATTGAACGCCGTCATCGAGGCCACCGTGATCGCGATGTAGACGACCCAGAAGGCGGCGCCGCGCAGGCGCGACGCCATCGAATACTTGTTGTGGCCGATGAGCAGCTCGAGCACGAAGAAGAGCATGGAAGCGTACAGGATGCGCCATCCATAGTCGAGTATGCCGTGCCAGGCCAGTGTCAGGTATTCCATGCGTGCGGGGATCCTTGCGTCGTCGCGCCGAACCGATGTCGAACATGCCAGTTCGCGTCAAATGCAACGATGATAGCCGAAGCCGGGCCGCCGGGATAGGCGCCGGGGGCGCGGGGGGGCTTATAATGTCGGCTGTAAAGCCTTGAAACGACCGTCCCATGCAAGCCACTTCCTACATCAACATCGCCGCCTATAAATTCGTCACGCTGGAGAACCTCGAGGAACTGCGTCCGCGCTACCTGGACCAGTGCACCGCGCTGGGCCTGAAGGGCACCGTCCTGCTGACGCCCGAAGGCATCAATATGTTCCTGTCCGGCACCCGCGAGAACATCGACCGCTTCCTGGACTGGGTGCGCAGCGACGCGCGCCTGGCCGACCTGGAATGGAAGGAAAGCGTGTCGGCCGAACAGTCGCACCGCCGCATGCTGGTGCGCATCAAGAAGGAAATCATCACGATGCGCATGCCCCTGATCAAGCCGGAACTGGGCCGCGCGCCGTCGGTGGCGCCGAAGACGCTCAAGCGCTGGCTCGACCAGGGCCACGACGACGAGGGCGTCCCGGTCGTGATGATGGAAACGCGCAATGCCTTCGAGGTCGACGTCGGCACCTTCGACAACACGCTCGACTACCGCATCGACAAGTTCAGCGAGTTCCCGGACGTCGTGGCGAAGCACAAGGACGCGCTGCAGGGCAAGACGGTGGTGACCTTCTGCACCGGCGGCATCCGCTGCGAAAAGGCCGCCATCCACATGCAGAACATCGGCTACGACCGCGTCTACCAGCTCGACGGCGGCATCCTGAAGTATTTCGAGGAAGTCGGCGGCGACCACTACACGGGCGACTGCTTCGTGTTCGACTACCGTACCGCCCTCAATCCGAAACTGGAACCGACCGAGACCACGCAGTGCTTCGCCTGCCGCGCGGTGGTGACGCCGCGCCAGCAGCTGTCGCCGGACTACGTCGTCGGCACGTCCTGCCCCCATTGCGCCGGCACGGCAGCCGCCGGCAACGCCGACGCCGCGGTCGCGCTCACGCAGCCCTGACCGCTTGACGCAACGACAGCCCGGACCGCGCAAGCCGTCCGGGCTGTTCTTTTGCCCTGCCCGTTCAGACGATGAGTTCGTGCGCGGCGCTGGTCGGCGTGCCGACGATCTCGGCGATCTTGGCATCGATGACGCCGGGGTCGATGGCGCTGGCGGCGCTCTGCAGGTCGACGATGGAACCGATGAAAGCCTTGGCGATCGCATTCGCCGTGCCGCCCTGGTAGGCGGCCTGCTCGGTCGCCAGGTCGAGGTGGTCGGTGAACGACATGGCGACGGCCACGCGGCCGTTGAAGACGACCTTGTCGTCGTTCTGGGCGCCGGCCGCCACCTGCGACACCACGTTGTCGATCGTGATCGTGTGGTTGTTCAGCGCATTGACCCAGAAATCGATCCCCGCCGTCTCGCCGGCGCGACCGAACAGGTTGTGGTACACGGCATCCACGACGGCGCGGTTATCCATATTGGCATAGCTGGCCCGGTATTCCTCGGAACCCGCGAACGCCGCCGAGATCTGCTGCATGCCCGTCACGGCATTGGCCGACAGGACATCGGTCCAGAATGCCAGCCCTTTCGCGTCCGCAGGACGCGAGAAATAAGCGATATATAACTTTTGCACATCATTAACATAATTGGCCATCGCTGCCTCCATATCGAATGTCAATAAAGCATACATTAATTAAAATGAAAACGGCGCAGCAAACCCGGGCATTAAATAGATGAAAAAAGGAAATAATCTCCATAGGAAATTATTAGTAAATCTTTCTATTTGAAGTTCATTTCATTAAAAATAAATATTATTCAGGAAAATAAAAAACCGCCCTGTCGAGGGCGGTTCCAGAGCGGCGTGCGGAGCGTCAGTCCGGCGCGCGGAAGGTGTAGGTCACGTTGTGGGCCTCGTCCAGCGCAATCTCGCCCATGCCGACGATCTTGATGACGTAGTCATTCTGGTCGATGACGTCGTCACCGTTGTTCAGCACCAGGTAGGATCGGTCGCTGCCCATGTTCACGAGCCCACGCTCATGTTGCCGTCAGCGATCGCATCGGTCCAGAATGCCAGGCCGGCGGGATCCGCGGGACGGCCGTAATAGGCCAGGTAGAACGAATTGATCGTGGAATCGTAGGTGCTTGCCATCGTGATGCTCTCGCTGCACATGTATTGCAGGCTGAAAATCAATATAACAGGCGTAATTAATAATTCCACAGAGAAATCAACTTCGAGACCCTACCTCCTGTCGGTTTGCACCAACAATCCACTATTATTCAACAAAATCCTTGCGTTATCGGCAAGGGCGTATTCAGGCGATGCCGAGTTCCCGCAACAGGGGCAGGCGTACCTCAGCTGCCTGCCGGGCCTGGTCTTCCAGTGCGCGCAACTGCAGCGCGGCCGAGGAAAATGGCTTGTCCCCGTCGAGCAGGTTCTGGCCCTGCCGCTCCAGCAGGTCCATGGCAAAGCGCGCCCAGCCTTCGGGTTCCGCGATCCCCTGCCGCTGCGCCAGCAGGAACAGCTGCTCGATGCGCCCCACCTGCACGCCACCGCCGGTCACGGGCGAGGCCAGGAAGGCCATGTCGCCCGACGAGCGCGCATGCTGCAGCAAGGCGCCGTTCAGGCGCGCGGTGGCCGGTCCGGCGCGCTCGATCGCCTCCACGTCCTGCACGGTATGCAGCGTGCCGTTCCCCACCAGCACCATGATCGCCTGGATCGCCTGGCCCTGGCTGACGCCGTGGCGCGCGACGGCCTGTTCGACCTCGCCGATCGAGCGGTGGCGGTGGTCCGCCAGCGCCTCGACCACCGGCTCGTAGACCGGGCGGTGCAGTGCCGCCTCGCCCAGCAGGCCGGCGACGGTGAACTTGACCTGGGCCGGCGGCACCGCCAGCACGACCCGCTCGGCGCGCAGGCGCTCGATCTGCTCGAGCGGCCGCAGGCGGCGCAGGCCGCGCACCCAGTAGTCGCGCCGGAAGCGCTGGTTGACGATGAAGTCGCGCACGGTTTCCTGGAACACCGGATCGCCGATGCCGGCCAGCATCTGCTGCTGCTCCTTGTTCAGGTTGAGCGCCGCCACGTGGTCGAGGTAGTGCGCCGAGCCGGCGAACTGCAGCTTCAGCGACGCCATGCAGTCGGCCATGCGCGCGAACGGCATCGGCATCCAGTCCTTGTTCAGGTACTCGTGCACCAGGTAATTGCGGTCCTGGCTGCGCAAGCGCTTGACCAGTTCGGCAACCGCCGGATTGGCCCGGGCATAGCCGGCGCCTTCCAGCATCTTCTCGATGAAGTCCAGGCCGGCGCCGATGCGCTCGACGAGCGGGGTACCGTGCGCCGCCATCGTATCGACGTAGGCGGTGAGGAGGTCCTTGAGCGGCGTCATGGCGGCCCAGCCGGGCTGGGTGTTGTAGCTGACGTAAAGCACGCCACCGACCTTCAGCTTGCGCTTGACGAAATCGGCAATCAGGGCGCGGTTGGCGTCCGACACCCAGCTCCAGATGCCGTGCAGGCCGATGAAGTCGAAATCCGGCAAGTCCTTGCGGCTGCAGTATTCCTCGAAGGACTGGTCGAACAGGCGCCCGGCCAGCGGCGTGGCGCCGGCCAGTTCGCTGGCGAAGGCGGCGTGCGCCGGGTTGAAGTCGGTGCCGTGCCATGCGATGCCGGATGCCGCGTCGTGGACATTGACGCTCACGCCCTGGCCGAAGCCGAGTTCGCAGGCTACGCGCACGTCCGGGGGCACGATGCCGCTGTCGAGCAGGGCGATCCGGGCGCGCAGCGGATTCAGCTCGGTGTAGTAGCCATAGGTGTAGGCGATATCGGTGACATACCCATCAGACCAGTCTTGCATGGACGTCCTTTCAGAGTCGTTTCGGAAGGCACGGGCTTGCGGTCGCTGCCCGTTACCGAGAGTCGGCAACGCAGGACTGTAGCATTCGTGCACGCAAGAATGGCGCGCCACCAGAAAAAAAACGGCCCGGGCGCTTGCGCGCACGGGCCGCCTGGCCGTCTCGTGCCGGCGTCGACGTCAGCGGAAGTAAGCCGCCACTTCGCGCACCGCGGCGTCGTCCAGCGTGCCGGCGCCGGCGCGCAGGCGCAGCAGGCCGAGCAGGTAGTTGTAGCGGGCCTGGGCCAGGTCGCGCTGGCTGGTGTACAGCTGCTGCTGGGCGTTGAGCAGGTCGAGGTTGATGCGCACGCCGCCCTTGATGCTCTGCTCGGTCGCGGTCATCAGGAGCTTGCCCGATTCGACGGCCTTTTCCAGCGCGCCGACCTTGGCCACGCTGTTCTGCACCACGTCGTAGGACTTGCGCAGGTCGACCAGGATGCGGTTGCTGCGCACGTCCAGGTCGGACCTGGCGCGCTCGTAGCCCGCCGCCGCCTGGCGCGTGCTGGCATTGATGGCGCCGCCCTGGTAGATCGGGATGTTCACCTGCACGCCCAGGGTCCGGTTGACGGTGTTCTGGGTGTAGGTGGTGATCGATTCCGAATCGCCCTTGCTGTAGCTGCCGACGAAATCGATGCGCGGCGCATGGCCGGCCTTGTTGCGCTGGATTTCCAGGCGCGCGTTCTCGATCGCCAGGCGCGCCGCGGCCAGTTCCGGATTGCGCTCGAGCGCGGTCGCGCGCCAGTCGTCGAAGTTCTTGTCGAGCTTTTGCGGACGCAGGTTCGGGCCGAGCTTGTCGAGCGCGCCCGGGTCGGTGCCGATCACGCCGGCCAGCGTACTGCGCATGGCCACCGCATTGTCCTGCGCTTCGATCAGCTGGGCTTCGGCCAGGTCCAGGCGCGCCTGGGTCTCGAGCATGTCGGTGCGCGTGCCCTCGCCCTTCTCGAACAGGTGCTGGTTGACCTTCTGCTGCTCGGCATACATGTCGCGCTGCACGCGCGAGAGTTCCACCTGGTCCTCGGCGAACAGCGCGTCGGCGTAGGCGCTGACGACGCGGATGATGACGTCGTTGGTGTTGGCCGCGAACTGGGCCGCGCCCTGCCTGGTCTGCACCTTGCCCTGGCGGTAGCGCACGAAGCCGTCCAGGTTCAGGATCGGCTGGCGCACTTGCACGACCGAGGAGCGGCTGATGTAGTGCGGATGGGTGGCCGGCAGTTCGACGCCGTTGACGATGTTGGAAATGTCGGCGACGTTGCGGCTGTTCGAGAAGCTGGCCGAGATCTGCGGCAGCAGGTTCGAGCGCCCGATGATGGCGTTTTCCTTGGCCGCCTCGTTCTCGTAGAAATTCATCCGGTAGGCCGGATCGTTCTTGAGGGCCAGTTCATAGGCCTGCTGCAGGCTGACGGCATGGGCGCTGCCGCCCGCCGCCAGCAGGACGCAAGCCAGGGCCAGCGCGCCCTGGCGCAGGCCGGTCGATCGTTTCGATACCTTGCTCACGCGTTCATTCCTCGCTCATCGACGATTTGGCGCGGTCGAACACCGGCTTGAGCAGGTAGCTCATCATGGTGCGCTCGCCGGTCTTGACGAACAGTTCCACCGGCATGCCCGGGCGGATGTCCATGTGGTGCGAGGCGACCATCTTCTGGCCCGCGTCCGACACCTTCACGCGCACCTTGTAGAACGGCGTGCCGGTACGCTCCTCGACGCTGCGGTCGGCCGAGACGGTTTCGACCACGCCCGGGATGTGCGGCGTACGGTTGGCGTTGAAGGCCGAGAAGATCAGCTCGGTCTGCAGGCCCGGATGCACCTTGTCGATCAGGTTGACCGGCAGCTGGCCCTCGACGATCAGCGGATCGTCGGTCGGCACGATGTCCATCATCTTGAAGCCGGGCGTGACCACGCCGCCGTTGGTGAACACGGCCAGGCCCACCACGGTGCCGTCGACCGGCGCCTTGACCTCGACGTTCGACAGTTCGAACTGCTGGGCGCTCATGCGCGCGCCCTGGGCTTCGGCTTCCTTCTGGGTGTCGGCCAGCACGGTGCGCACTTCCTTCTGGTAGTCCTGCACGCGCTGCGCCTTGCGCAGGGTCATCTCGACCACCTGGCGCTGGGCGCGCCCGATGTTGCCGATGTCTTCCGAAATGGCGCCCTGCAGCTGGGCGTAGGTGCGCTCCAGGTCGAGCAGGCGGTTGCGGGCGACGTAGCCGTCCTTGGCCAGGTCGCGCATGCCGTCGAGCTGTTCCTTCAGGAATTTGACCTGTTCCTTCTTGCTGTCGCGCGATTCCTGCAGGCCCTGGATCTGCACCTTGAGGCCGGCGATGTTCTCGTCGACGCCGCCCAGTTCGTTCTGCAGCGAGGACTGGCGCGAGGACAGCAGCTGCTGCTGCAGCGTCATCATCTCGGCCACGCGCGGTTCGCCGGCGCGCTTGGCCAGCTCTTCGGGGAAGCGGATCGTCTTCAGGCCGTCGCGCTCGGCGATCAGGCGCGCCTCGGTGGCGCGCGCGGTCAGATACTGCGCCTCGGTCACGTCGTAGCCGGCCTGGGCATTGATGGCATTCATGCGCACCAGCACCTGGCCCGCCTTGACCACGTCGCCGTCCTTGACCAGGATCTGCTGGATCGTGCCGCCGGACTGGTGCTGCACGGCCTTGCGGTTCGATTCCTTGGCCACGGTGCCGCTCATCGGCACGCCCTTGTCGAGCGGCGCGAAGCAGGCCCAGACCAGGAAGCCGACCACGCCGACCAGGACGATGATCCAGCCCATGCGCGTCCAGGCCCGGTCGTCGGTATTCACCGTCAGCGGCGCCACGTCATGGGTGATGACGTCGGTCGCCGCTTCATTCTTGGAAATGAGCTTCATGGTTTATTCGTTTCCTTGTTCCGTTTGCGCGGCAGGCTGCGCCGCCTTGTCTTGTGCGGCCTGGGCGGCCTGTGCCGCCTGCGCGCGGGCCTGCGCCTGGGCCTGGGCTTGCGCCTGGGCCTGTTGCTGGACGGCCTGCTGCTGCGCCACCGCCTTCTGGTTGGCTTCCTGCAGCGCCGCCAGCACCTGCTCGGTCGGGCCGAACGCCTGCGCCGCGCCGTCGCGCAGCAGCAGCAGCTTGTTGGTGGCGCCGATGATGCTGGTGCGGTGGGTGATCAGGACGATGGTCTTGCCGCGGCGTCGCAGGTCGAGCACGGCCTGCACCAGCGCCTGCTCGCCCATCTCGTCCAGGTTCGAGTTCGGCTCGTCCAGCACGATCAGGGCCGGGTCGCCGTACATCGCGCGCGCCAGGCCGAGGCGCTGCTTCTGGCCGCCGGACAGGCCGGCGCCGCCGTCGCCCAGCGGCGTGTCGTAGCCCTTGGGCAGGTGCAGGATCATGTCGTGCACGCCGGCGCGCTTGGCCGCCTCGACGACCTTCTCGGCATCGACCTCGCCGAAGCGGGCGATGTTGTCGCTGACGGTGCCGCTGAACAGCTCGATGTCCTGCGGCAGGTAGCCGACGTTCGGGCCGAGTTCGCCCTTGTTCCACTGGTAGATGTCGGCGCCGTCCAGGCGCACCTTGCCGGCCAGCGCCGGCCACACGCCCACCAGCAGGCGCGCCAGCGTCGACTTGCCCGAGCCGCTCGGGCCGATCACGCCGACGGCGTCGCCCGGGGCGATGGCGAAGGTCACGCCGCGCAGCACCTGCTGGTTGCTGCCCGGAGGACCGGCGACCACGCCTTCGACGGCCAGCGCGCCCTTCGGCTTGGGCAGTTCCATGCCGGCGCCGCGTTCCGGATTGGCGGTCAGCAGCGTGCTCAGGCGCTCATAGGCGCTGCGGGTGCTGCTCCACGACTTCCAGACGGCGATCACCTGCTGCACCGGCGCCAGCGCGCGGCCGACCAGGATGGAAGCGGCGATCATCATGCCCGGGGTGATGCGGCCTTCGATGGCCAGCAGCGCGCCGAAGCCCAGCACCAGCGACTGCAGGGAGGTCTGGACGAACTTGGTGATGGAACCGACGACGCCGGCCTTCTGGCTGGCCTCGGCCTGCAGGTTCAGGAAGCGGCTGTGCAGCTTGAACCAGCGGCTCATCAGGTTGGGCAGCATGCCCATCGACTCGATGACCTCGGCGTTGCGCAGGTTGTTGGTGGCCAGGTTGCCGGCGGCGATGGCCATGGTGTTCGCTTCGCTCAGCGGCTTGCGCGACACCTTCTCGTTGATGACGGCCAGGATGATCAGCACGATCGTGCCGCACAGCGCGAACACGCCGAGCCACGGCTCGAAGAAGAAGATGACGATCAGGTAGAACGGGAACCACGGCGCGTCGAAGAACGCGAACAGCGCGTTACCGGTCAGGAACTGGCGCAGGTTCGTCAAGTCGTTCAGCGCCTGGCCCGCGTTGCCGCCGGCCTTTTTCAGGTTCTGCTCGAACGCGGCCGTGTACACGCGCTTGTTGAGCAGCATGTCGAACTTGGCGCCGACGCGCACCAGCACGAAGCTGCGCATCATTTCCAGCGAGGACATCAGCAGGTAGCCGCCGAGCATCATCAGCGTCAGCATCAGCAGCGTGATCTCGTTGCGGCTGGCCAGCACGCGGTCGTACACCTGCAGCATGTACAGCGAGGGAACGAGGGCGAGCAGGTTCGTGATGGCGCTGAACGTGCCGATCGTGATGAAGGTGCTCTTGAAGCCGCGCAGGGCCAGCTGGATCTCGTTCTGTGGTTGGGATAGTTGTTTAATCATCTTTAGGCCGTGGAAGCCTTTCGGGCACGTTGTCGATGTGAGTAAAGGTGCTGGATCGCCTGGCGGTCACAATACGGGCGCAGGCAGAGCGCAATTATCGCCCAAAAGCGCTCCAAGATGTGATGTGGATCACATTTCGACAAGGGATTTTGTTGCTTTTATGTAGGAAAGCTGACTGTGGGTAAATAGTCAGCATCCATCTGCGTCGTACGGCGTGTGCGACGGCGAGGAAAAAGAAAAAGGGCCATGCTTTGCAGCATGGCCCCCTTGGCTGGTCGGGACTGTGTGGACCGGCATCGCGTCATTCCATCCGGCCGAAACTCAGCAGGGAAATCCCCGCATTCGACGGCACTGCAGAAAAGGCCGCTGTTGCCGGTTGCGTCAGCCCGTCAGCCAGGTTGCGCAAGGCAGGGCCGTACCGAAGTACGGCCCGTCAATCATTGCTCCGGGGTGTGACCCAGGGCGATGACCAGTGCGTCCAGGTTGACGGCGCCGGTCAGCTTGACGACGACGTCGGCTGCGTCCACCGAACCGACGGTGCCGGCATCGTGGAACACGTAGGTGTCGCCACCGAACGAGAACACCAGGCTGTCCACGCCGTCAGCCAGGGTAGCGGCAGCAGCGTCTTTCAGTGCCAGGTCGAAGTCGGTCTGGGTGGTGGTGAACTTGGCAGCTGCGGTCACGCCGTCGATGTGCAGGGTGTCCGAGGTAGCAGCCAGCGTCTTGCCGCCGGTAGCCAGAACCAGGCTCAGGCCGGTGATGGTGTCCACGTTGCCGTAGGTCGATGCACCTGCGTTCAGGGTGACGTGGTCGATGCCGGCGCCCAGCTTGACGGTTTCGACAGCGGTGTTCGACGAGGTGTAGGTCAGGCCATCGATCTTGCCATCGCTGTTGGCGCTTGCCAGGGCCGACGCGTCGACGCTGACCAGCTTGGTGCCGTCGACGTTGGTGATGACGGCCGAACCGTTGCCCGACAGGGTGACCGAAGCCAGGTCCTTGTTGACGGTGGCGCTGTTGGTCAGCGACAGCTTGGCGACCGTGGTCTCGCCATCGGCATCGGCGCCGTTGGTCAGGGTCACGATTGCCGACTTGGCGTGGCCAGCCAGGGTAGCGGTCGCATCGGCGGTGCCGGCAGCCACGGTCAGCTTGACGACGTCGGCGTTGGCGGTGATGGTGCCATCGGCTTTCGAGGTCAGGTTCAGGGTGCCGCCGTAGGTGATGGCGCCGCTGCCGCTCACCGAGTAGCCGTTGGCGGTCGCGGTCAGGTCGCCGTTGGCGACGATGGTCTGCGCACCGACTTTGGTCACGACCGAAGCATTGCCCAGGTCGATCGTAGCGTAGGTCGAAGCCAGCTGCGATGCGTCCAGCGCGCCTTCGGTGCCGGTGAACTTGATGGTTTCGAAGTTCTTCAGCAGCTTGTTGAAGACGATGTAGTCGTCGGCGGTGCGTTCGCCAGCGCCAGCCAGCTGGATCGTGTCGGTGCCTGCGCCGCCGTCGATGACGTCGGAGGTTGCCAGGGCAGCGCCGGTCAGGGTGACGGTGTCGTTGCCTTCGCCGCCCATGATGTTCAGGCCAGCGCCTGCAACCTTGGTGACGTTGATCTTGTCGTTGCCAGCGCCAGCGTCGACGGTGGTCAGGCCGGTACCGGTGGTCAGCACGTTGATGGTGTCGTCGCCTGCGCCGGTCGAGACCGATGCGTTCTTGGCAGCAGTGCTGCCGGCGGCAGCAACGGTCTTGTAGCTGACGGTGACGGTGTCTTTGCCAGCGCCGGTGGCGATGGTCGACACGGTGTCTTTGGCGACGTAGGTGATCGCGCCGCTCGAAGCCGATGCGTCGACCGAGGTGACGTTGCCGGTCGCGTCTTCAGCTTCGGTGACGGACAGGGTGGTCTTCACGGCGGTGTTGACCGAAACCTTGCTGACCGATGCGCCCTTCGAATCGGTACCGGCGACGATGTTCAGTGCCAGCGAAGCGGCGGTCGACGACTTGGTGTCTTCCTTGGCGATCGAACCCGACACGGTCACCGACGACAGTGCGTCGCCCGACACGTTCAGGGTAGCGACATTGGTCGCGGCCGCGCCGGTCACGCCGCTCAGGGCGATCTTGGCCGAGCTAGCGGCAGCCAGAGCGCTCACGCTCAGTGCAGCATCGCCGGTCGCTTTGGTGACGTTGGTGAACGTGGCGGTGGTGCTGGCAGCCAGGTTCATGACGCCCGCAGCAGCGGAAACCTGGTTGATGTTGGTCGCGCCGATGAATTTGGCTGCGTCGACCATGCCGTCGGCGTTGCCGAACAGGCCATCCTTGGCGGCGGTGTTGTCGATGTTGATGATCTCGACGTTGCGCACGGTGCCGACTTGCGAGGTGTTGAACTTGCCATCGGCCGACGAGACGACTTCGATGTTCAGGGTGTCGATGCCGGCGCCGCCGTCGATGACGTCGTTGGCGCTCAGGGTGGTGGCGGTCTTGCCATCGGCGGTCACGCCCGAAGCGTAGGCGTTGAACACGTCGTTGTTGTTGGTGCCGACCACGTTGTCGATGCCGACGGTCAGGGTCTTGGTGTCGCCGACCGGCAGGTTCTGGCCGATGACGGTGCCGATGGTCACGCTCAGGTTGGCCGGATCGATGGCGGTTGCCAGCGAGTTGGCATCGGTCACGCCTGCCAGGAAGCCCTTGGCGACGGCGTTGGCCTTGTCACCGCTGTAGCCCAGGATCTGGTCGGTGTTGGTCAGGCTGTTGGTGAAGGTGGTAGCGGCCGAGACTTTCGAAGCGTAGGCGGTCTTGTCGGCGTTCTGCGCGCCCGAAGCGATCTGCTCGACGGCGTTGCTCAGGGTCATGGCGCCGGTGTTGACGGCGTTGGTCCAGAAATCCAGGCCCGGCAGGTCGGCGCTGTGGCCGAACAGGTTCTTGTAGATGGCGTTGATGGTGTTACGCAGGTCCATGCCGGCGTAGGTGTCCTTGTACTCTTGCGAGCCTGCGAAAGCAGCAGCGACTGCAGAGGTGTCGCCGCCAGCAGCGGTCACGATCGCGTCCCAGTACTGCAGGCCGTAGTAGTCGGCCGGACGGTTGAAGTACGCGACGTACAGCTTCTGGATTGCTTCGGCGTTTTGGATAGCCATGTATTGCTCCTAAATAGATCAATGATCAAGAAAGTTCAACTTGCAGTACTTCAAGATGATAGCTGCAGCCCAACGCGTCGAATCATGACAGAAGGGCCGCGGCAAATATGTGATGGCCATCACAAATTCAAACATTCTTAAAAGAAATTGCAAGCTTTTTGTGGCCGCTTTTTGCGGCGGCTCATTATCAAAGAAAGTTGCCTGGTGCGCAATGGCTCTCTTATATCGTTTACGTCATTCTCCATGGGAGAATGACCTCCGACGCAGGGAAGATCGTCCATGCCGACGCCAAACCCCGGAAACCGTAACCGGAATCGACGGATCGTCGGCACGCCTTACAATCGGATACAAATTTCCTGAAAAGATGTGGCGCGGCTTTGCAACATCGGAATAAAAAAAAGCCACCGCAGCGGGTGGCTTATTTTGCAATGGCAGTAGTCTATTGCTTATTCACGCCCCAATAGGTTGCGCCATTCACGAAATGCGTCGCATCGATGCGGCCGTCGAAGATATAGGCCGCCGAACCGCCCTTGTCACCGCTGAGCACGCCATCGACGCTCATATTGGTGGGCGCCTTGTAGAAATCGTTACCGTACAGGCGGCCATTCCTGCCGACGACGCCGTCCGCATGCATCTTGTAGGTATCGCCTTCGGACGTGACCACGTCGAAACCCGTCGAGAACGAGCGCGCGCCGAAGTCGACGCTGAGGTGGCCATTGCGGACCTGCGCCTGCGCCGGCTTGTCGTCGAAGGCATCCGGATAGATATAGGCTTCGCTACCGCGCAGGTCGAAAGCGACCGTGCCGCGGGTGTCGGCCACGTAATCGGCGCCGGGCGTGAGCAGCAATGCATAGTTCTTGCGCACGGCGAGCAGGGTATTGCCAGCAGCAATCTCGCCGGTCAGGTCGACCGTGGCCGAGCGCCCCGCCACCGGCGTCCAGCGTCCCCAGACGATCTGCCGATCGGGCAACGGCGTCACCGGCGGCGTCGGGTCGACTGGTTGCTGCGGCTGCTGGGGTTCCTGCGGCTGCTGCGGCTGTTGAGGTTCCTGCGGCTGCTGCGGTTGCTGCGGCTCCTGTGGCTGCTGCGGTTGTTGCGGCTCCTGGGGTTGCTGGGGCTGCCCCGGCTGTTGAGGTTGCGAAGGCTGCGTCGGCGTCGACCCGCCGCCGTTGTTCGACACCAGCTGCGCCAGCGCCTGGCTCTTGCGCGGATCCAGCGACGGCTCGGCGCCGATGGCGGCCGAACTCGACGACGACGCCCCCGTCCCCGCCTTGGCGACCGGCTCGTCCGCGCGCGGCGGCGACACCAGGTCGGGCGCGTTGGCGCCGCCCTGCAGCAGTTGCGGCGACGACTGGCCGCGCTGCACCTGCAGCAGCTGGCCGCGCTGGGCGGCCGACAATTCGCGGCTGGTCGTGCCTTCGCACGGTCCCACGCCGTCCGGGCGGCAGGCGCCGACGAAGCCGCTGACCACGACGCCACCGGTCAGCACGGCCACGCGCGAGGTATCCTGGTCGGTGTAGACGGTGAAGTCGGTGCCGCGCACGCCGATCGCGGCCACCGGGGTATTGAAGCGGAAATTCTGGCGCGCCAGCTTGACGGCCTCGCCCGACTTGCTGCGCGCCACGCCCTTGATGAGCTCGAGCTTGACGCGGGTATTCTTCGGCTCGCGGGTATCGACGTGGTAGGCGACGATACGCGCCTCGGTGTTCGGACGCAGGATGAACAGGCCGTTGTCGACCGTCTTGACGTAGAGGAAGCCATCGGCGCCCGTGCTGAGCAACTCGCCTTCCTGCACGGCGAGTCCTTCCGCGCCGGCGCGGTCGGCCACCTTTGCCGCGCCGGCGGCAAAGATCACCTTGCCGGCCTCGGCGGCGCCGGCGTGCGCGGCGACAGCCAGCGAGCCGATGACAAATAGATGGCGCAACGACATATTCGATCCCCTTGTTGCCCGAATTATCCCCTCCAGGCAAATGATTTCTGTGACAGCCGTCACATTTTAGTGCAAACTCTGGAGCAATTGCTCAGCGTTACATTTTGTAGTGGCCCGGACTCACAATTGTTGGGAGGCCGCCACGCCAGCGGCTATACTTACCCCTTTACTTAAAACAATTTTCGTTTCCCTGGCGTGCGTCGCTTCGCTTTTCCTCTCCCTGCCGGCGGCCCGGTCCGGTTCATGCCGTCCGTCGGCGCGGTGCGTGCGGCCATCGCCGTCGCCGCCGTGCTGCTCGCGGCGTGGCTCGAATGGGGCGGCGCGACGGGCGCGCCGCGCTTGGGGGACGAGGCGCTGCGCGACGCCATCGTGCGCACCCGCGCCACCGTGGCGCCGGAACCGCGCATCCTCGTCGTCGACATCGAAGAGTCCAGCGTCAAGGAAATCGGCGCCTGGCCCTGGCCCCGCGCGCGCCTGGCCGACCTCGTCGAAGTGTTGTTGACGCGCTACAGTGCGCGCGGCGTGGCCCTCGACATCGTCCTGCCCGACCCATCCGACCGCGCAGGCGACACCCGCCTGGCGCTGCTGGCCGAGCACGGCCCGGTCGTGCTGGCCCAGGCCTTCGACTACGATCCCCAAGGCATGCGTCCGCAAGCGCTGCGCGGCGGCGTGCCGGCCGGCGCCACCCGCCTGCATGGAGGACCGGGCGTCCCGGCCAGCGGCTACATCGCCAACCATGCCGGCCTGGCGCGCGCGCCCCACGTCGGCAACATCGGCTTCATCCCGGATGCCGACGGCGTGCTGCGCCGGGTGCCCCTCCTGACCCGCTTCGACGGCCGCGACTATCCGGCGCTGGCGCTGGCGCTGGCCGATTGCTGCGCGGGCACCGCCGCCACGCCGGTGCCCGCATCGCTGCGCGTCTCGTACCGGCGCGACTGGCGCGCCTACACGGTCGTCGGCGCCGCCGACATCCTGGCCGAACGCATCGACCCCGCCAGCGCCGCCGGGCGCCTGGTGCTGGTCGGCTCGTCCTCGCTGAGCCTGGGCGACCGCGTCGCCACGCCGCATGGCGCCAGCCGTCCCGGCCTGGGCGTGCAGGCGGCGGTACTGTCCGACCTGCTCGACCTGCGGGACGGCGCCGTGCCCGCGCCCTGGCCCGGGCGGGTGATCGCCCTCGCCTTCGCCGCCGCCGCCGCGCTGGCCGCCTTCTTCGCCTTCCCGCGCCTGTCGGCGCTGGCCAGCGTCGGACTGCTGCTGGGCCTGTCGCTGCTGTGGGTCGGCGCCGCCTGGGCGACGGCGCCGCACGACCCCGTGTTTTCCACCACCGGGCCCCTGGCGGCGAATTTCTTCCTGCTGCTGACGGCCGTGCCGCTGCAATGGCAGCTGGCGCAGCGGCGCTCGCACCACCTGCTGAACACGCTGCGCCAGTACGTCGCCCCGGCCGTGGTCGAGGAACTGATGCGCAGCGACCTGCGCGATCCGCTGGCCCCGCGCCAGCTCGACGTCACCACGCTGATCGCCGACATGGAAGGCTATACCGGCCAGGTCGAAGCGCTGTCGATGGAACAGGCGGCCGTGCTGACGCGCACATTCCTCGACTGCCTGACCGAACCCGTGATCGAACGCCGCGGCACGCTCGACAAGTACACCGGCGACGGCCTGGTGGTGTTCTGGGGCGCGCCGCTGCCCATCGAGGAGCACGCCGACCTGGCGCTGGACGCGGCGCGCGAGATCGTCGCGCGCGTGCGCCGCCTGAGCGACGCGCGCGAGGCCCTCGGCCACCCGCGCCTGCGCGTGCGCATCGGCATCGAGAGCGGCCCGGCGATGGCCGGCGACTTCGGCACCTCGTTCCGCAGCATCTACACGGCCGTGGGCGACAGCGTGAACACGGCGTCGCGGCTGGAACAGGCGGCGCGCGACTTCGCGCACGACGTCATCGTGGGCGCCGGCACGGTGGAGCGGGCGCGCCGCCACCGCTTCCTGGCGCTGGGCGAGCGCCGCCTGCGCGGCAAGGGCAAGCCCACCATGCTGTACACGCCGGTCGACGACGCGTCGTCCGCCATGGCGCCGGCCGCGCCGGCACGGGAGCTGCGCGCATGAGGATACCCGTGCGCCGGGTCCTCCCGGCCATGCTGGCGCTGCTGCTGGCCGGCCGCGCCCTGGCGCAGGACGGCAGCGACCTGCCGCGGGACCTGTACCAGGACGCGCTGCAATCGATCGCCGAGGGCCGCCGCAACGACGCCTCGAGCGAGCTGCGGCGCCTGATCGACAAGGAGCCGCTGCACGCCGGCGCCTGGCTCGACCTGGCGATGACCCAGTGCGCGCTCGGCCACGGCGACGAGGCCGAGCGCCTTTTCGCCGTCATCGAGACCCGCTTCGCGCCGAACGCCGACATGCTGCGCCTGATCGCCGAGACCCGCGAGGCCGGCTGCGCCGCCTGGCGCCCGCTGTCGACGTACTCGCTGACGGCCGGACGCGGCATCGACCAGAACGTCAACCAGGGCGCCAGCCGTTCGAACTACGTGCTCGACACGCCCAGCGGGCCGATCGAGTACGCGCTCTCGTCCGACTTCCTGCCGCACCACGACCAGTACACGATGGCGGGCGGCGACGCCACGCGCGAACTGACGCCCAACGGCACGCTCGGCTTCGCCCAGTTCCTGGCGCGCCGCAACGACCGGCTGCACCGCTACGACAGCGCCTCGCTGTTCGCTGGCGTCGACACGCCCTGGCGCTTCGGCCGCTGGACGCTGCGCACCACCGGCTCGCTGGGCGCCGTCAGCCTGGGCGGCCACTACTACCAGCGCCAGGCCCAGCTCCAGGCGCGCGTCGGCCCGCCGCTGCCGCTGCCCCGGGGGATGCAGTTCAACCTGCTGGCCGGCGCCACGCGCACCGAGTTCCAGACGCTGGAGAACTTCGATTCCAGCACCTACGAATTGCGCGGCCTGCTGACGTGGCGTGGCGAAGGCCGCTACGCCAGCGCCAGCCTGGGCCGCCTGGAAGACCGTTCCAGCGACCAGCGTCCCGGCGGCAGCCGGCGCGGCTGGTACGGCAACGTGCTGGTACGCCGTGCGCTGCCGCTCGGACTGACCGGCGAGCTAGCCTACACGGCCCAGACCTGGAACGGCTCGCTGCCCTATTCCGCCGGCGTGATCGACGCCGTGCGGCGCCAGGTCACGCAGTCGGCGCGCGCCACGCTGAGCTATCCGGTGGCGAAGAACCAGTTGCTGCAGCTCGAGGGACGGGCCGTGCACAACCGCGAGAACATCTCGATCTTCCAGTACAACAACCGCCAGCTGCAGCTGAGCTGGCAATGGCAATATTGAACCCGATGCGCCTGCTCCCTCCCCCCACGCGCACGCTGGCCGGCGCCATCGACGGCCACGACAACGGCTTCAACCTCGTGCGCCTCGTCTGCGCGCTGCTGGTGGTGGTATTCCACGGCTGGCAGCTGAACCTGGCCAGTCCGGGCGCCCACGATCCGCTCACCCGCCTGCTGGCGCCGCACACCGACCTGGGCGGCCTGGCGGTCGGCGTGTTCTTCCTGGTCAGCGGCATCTTCATCACCCAGAGCTGGGTACGCGACCCGCACCTGCTGCGCTTCGCCGTGCGCCGGGTGGCGCGGATCGTGCCGGGGCTGTTCGCCTGCCTGCTGCTGACCACGCTGGTTGCCGTCGCGTTCTTTTCCGACCAGGGCTGGCACGGCCTGTTCGAGCGCGCCACCTGGCGCTACGTGTTCGGCAACACCTTCCTGCACGGCCTGCGCTACATCATCCCGCCGCAGGAACTGAGCCTGCCCGGCGTGCTCGGCGGCCAGCCGCTCAACGGCCCGCTCTGGACGCTGTACTGGGAAGGCCGGATGTACGTGATGGTGGCCCTGCTCGGCCTGGCCGCCGTGCTGCCGCTGCGCACCTGGCTGCGCGGCGCGGCCATCTTCCTGCTGCTGGCCGCCAACCTGTTTCCCGAGGTCGCCGCCGGCTACCTGTGGGAGGCACGGATGTGGTCGCTGTTCCTGTGCGGCATGCTGCTGTACACGCTGGCGCCGGACCTGCGCATCGGCGCGCGCCACGTGGCATGCGCGGCCGCCTTCGTGGCCATGAACGCCACCCGCTGGAGCGACCTGAACCATCATCCGCTGACCTGGTTCGGCATCGCCCTGCTGGCCTGCACGGCCGCGCTGGCGGCGGGCGCCGGCGGCGTGCGCACGGCGCCGCTGCGTCACCTGCAGCGCCACGATTATTCGTATGGCATCTATATTTACCACTGGCCGGTGCTGCTGCTGCTGCGCGCCGTGCTGCCGCCGCTCGGGCCGCTGGCCACGACCGCGCTGGGCATGGCCGCCACCGTGGCGCTGGCCGTGCTGAGCTGGCACTGGGTGGAAGCGCCGGCGCAGCGCGTCGCGCGCGCCTGGTTGCGCCGCGGAATGTGACATTGCCGCCACCAAATGCGCACGCATCGGCATCCGGCATGGCGCCGGATGAGCACGAGCGGCTACAATCATGCTGTCCGATTTTTCGATGAACGTAAACCCGATGTGGAACCTGGTGTTGCTGGGCCTGGCAACCGCCGCCGTGGTGGGAGGTTGCCTGGTGCCGAACCGCTGGCTTCCGCCTCTGCCGAACGACAAGCTGCTGCATTTCGCCAGCTTTGCCATCCTGAGCCTGCTGGCCCTGCGCGTGGCCGACGGCCGCCTGCAGGCAGCGCTCTGGCTGCTCGGGCTGCTCGTCCTGGGCTGGCTGATCGAATGCCTGCAGATGCTGGTGCCCGACCGCGATTTCTGCTGGCGCGACATGCGCGCGAACGCGGCGGGTATCCTGTTCGCCGCGGCATGTGCCCAACTTTATGTCGTGCTCGCCTGATGCAGCATGACCGAACCACCTGAACCGAACCGATGACGTCTATCCAACAGGAAGCCATGGAGTCCGCCGCGCCGCCCCCGGCCACCGCCGGACGGGCCCAGGAAGAAGTACAGATCCAGATCCACCTGCGCAAGATCCCCCTGCTCGCCGAACTGAGCGACGAGGAGATCCTGCAGATCAAGCCGGAATTCCGCATCCGCCAGTACCACAAGCGCGACATCGTGCTGCAGAAGGGCGGCAGCGGCGACGGCCTGCTGTTCCTGCTCTCGGGCCAGCTGCAGGTGATCGACATCACCGAGGATGGCCGCGCCATCGGCCTGCGCATGCTGGCGCCGGGCGACTTCTTCGGCGAGATCGCCCTGATCAACAACTCGACGCGCTCGGCCTCGGTGGTGGCGCTGTCCGACGTGCTGGTCGCCTTCCTGCCGGCGCCCATCGCGATGCACCTGTTCGCGCATTCGCCATCGGTGGCCAGGCAGATGCTGCGCCACCTGGCGCAGAAGATCCAGCGCGACTCGGAATTTCGTGCCTTGCTCAGCATCAACAATACGGCCAAGCGCATCTATGCCTTCCTCACGCTGATGCAGCAGAAGAAGGCCGGCGAACCGGGCGCCCCGGCCGTGGTGGAAAACCTGCCGACCCACCAGGACATTGCCAACATGATCAATACCAGCCGCGAGACGGTCACGCGCGCGCTGCTGACGCTGGTACAGCAGGGGATCGTGCAGAAGGATTCGCACCGCCTGATCATCCTGGATCCGGAAGCGCTGAAGAAGCTCGTCCAGAGCTGACCGTGCGTGGCGGCGGCGGCGCGGATGCCGCCAGATGTCACGGCATGGCGACAAAACGCATCACACCGTTACATCTGTAACAAGTGTGTGGTAATGCCATCGAGTATAATTTCCTGCTCACTTGGCAACGCCACCGCTATGACCCGACTCCCGATACTGCCCCAGCCGGCGCATCCTGCCAGGATCGCCCCATGATTTCGCCATTGATGCTACGCGGCCTGTGGGCCTATCGCGGCTTCGTGCTGGGCAGCGTGAAACGCGAGTTCCAGACCAAGTACATGAATGCGATGCTGGGCGCGCTGTGGTCGCTGCTCAGCCCGCTCGCGATGATCGTGGTGTACACCGTCATCTTCGCCGAGGTCATGCACAGCCGCCTGCCCGGCAGCCAGTCCGGCTACGCCTACAGCATCTACCTGTGCGCCGGCATCCTCACCTGGGGCCTGTTCGCCGAGATCGTCGCGCGCGGCCAGACCATGTTCCTGGAGCAGGCCAACCTGATCAAGAAGATCAGCTTCCCGCGCATCTGCCTGCCGCTGATCGTGGTGCTCAATGCCCTGGTCAACTTCGGCATCATCTTCGGCCTGTTCATCGTCTTCCTCGTCGTTTCCGGGAATTTTCCCGGTCCGGTGTTTTTCGCGCTGGTGCCGCTGCTGGCGCTGCAGGTGCTGCTGGCGATCGGCATCGGCATGGTCGCCGGCGTGCTGAACGTGTTCTTCCGCGACGTCGGCCAGTTCATGACGATCCTGCTGCAGTTCTGGTTCTGGTTCACGCCGATCGTCTACCCGGCCTCGATCCTGCCGGAGGCCGTGCGCTCCTGGCTGGCCTGGAACCCGATGGCGACGCTGGTGCAGGGCTACCAGGACATCCTGGTCAAGGGCCAGGCGCCCGACTGGGCCGCCCTGCTGCCCGTGCTGGCGGCCGCGCTGCTGCTGTGCGCCTTCGGCCTGCGCCTGTTCCGCAAGCGCGCCGGCGAAATGGTGGATGAACTCTGATGGGCACGATCGTCGTCGAAGGCCTGGGCAAGGCCTATAAACAATACCCCACGCGCTGGTCGCGCCTGGCCGAATGGATGCTGCCGGGCGGCGCGCGCCACAAGCTGAAATGGGTGCTGCAGGACGTCAGCTTCCGCATCTCGCCAGGCGAGGCCGTGGGCCTGATCGGCATCAACGGCGCGGGAAAGAGCACGCTGCTGAAACTCATCACCGGCACCACGCAGCCGACCACCGGCGCCGTCCACATGGAAGGCTCGGTCGCCGCCCTGCTCGAACTGGGCATGGGCTTCCATCCCGACTTCACGGGCCGCGAGAACGTCTTCATGGCGGGCCAGCTGCTGGGATTGCAGGTCGAGGAGATCCGCCAGCTGATGCCGCAGATCGAGGCCTTCGCCGACATCGGCGACTACATGGACCAGCCGGTGCGCGTGTACTCGAGCGGCATGCAGATGCGCGTGGCGTTCGCCGTGGCCACCGCGCGCCGCCCGGACATCCTGATCGTCGACGAGGCCCTGTCGGTGGGCGACGCCTGGTTCCAGCACAAGAGCTTCGAGCGCGTGCGCCAGTTCCGCCGCGAAGGCACGACCCTGCTGCTGGTGTCGCACGACAAGCAGGCGATCCAGTCGGTGTGCGACCGCGCCCTGCTGCTCGACGGCGGGCGCCTGGCGCGCGAGGGCCGGCCGGAAGAGATCATGGATTACTACAACGCCATGATCGCCGAGCGCGAGAACGACGGCACGGTGCGCCAGCTGGCCGACGGCGAAGGCCGCACCCAGACCGTGTCCGGCACCGGCGAGGCGACCGTCGCCGACATCGCCCTGCTCGACGAGGCCGGCCAGCGCGTCGAGGTCGTCGACGTCGGCAGCCCGGTGACGCTCGAGGTGAAGATCGCCGTGCGCGCGCCGATCCCGCGCATGGTGCTCGGCTACATGATCAAGGACCGCCTCGGCCAGCCGATGTACGGCACCAACACGCACCTGAAGGAGCTGCCGCTGGACGACGTGCGCCCCGGCGAGGAGATCACCTACCGCTTCCGCTTCCCGGTGAACCTGGGGCCGGGCACCTATTCGGTGGCCACCGCCATCGTCAGCACCGACACCCACCTGGTCAACAACTATGAATGGCGCGACCTGGCCCTCGTGTTCACCGTGATGAACATGCGCCGCCCGCATTTCGAGGGCACGGCCTGGCTCGACCCCGTCATCGACATCCACCGCCCATGACTTTCATTTCCTACGCCCAGAATGCCGAGGACGTGCTGCTGTGGCGCGCCCTCGGCCGCATCGAGAACGGCTTCTACATCGACGTCGGCGCCAACGACCCGGTCGAGCATTCCGTCACCAAGGCCTTCTACGACGCCGGCTGGCGCGGCATCAACGTCGAACCCCTGCCGGTCCACGTCGCCGCCTTCGACGAACAGCGCCCGGGCGACGTCAACCTGGCCGTCGCGGCCGGCAGCGCGGACGGCGAACTGACCCTGTACGACGTACCAAGCGTGCGCGGCTGGGCCTCGCCCCAGCAGGACGTGGCCGAGATGCACCGCGCCGAGGGCCATGCGGTGGCCGAACTCAAGGTGCCGGTGCGCACGCTGTCCGCCATCTGCGCCGAGCACGTGCGCGGCGAGATCCACTTCCTGAAGATCGACGTCGAGGGCTTCGAGGGCGAAGTGCTGCGCGGGATGGACTTCGCGCGCTGGCGTCCGTGGATCCTGGTGATCGAGGCCACGCTGCCGGGCAAGCGCGAGACCAACCATGAAGCCTGGGAACACCTGGTCACCAGCCAGCGCTACCGCTTCGCCTGGTTCGACGGCTTGAACCGCTACTACGTGGCCGACGAACACGCGGAACTGCGCGAACACTTCGGCATCCAGCCGAACGTGTTCGACGCATTCATTTCCTGGCACCTGGACCGCGCCTGGAACGACGGCAAGCGCCTGCAAGGCGCGCTGGAGGAGACCCAGGGCAGGCTGGCCGAGCAGGCCCGCCAGACCTGGGATGCGACGCAGCGCGCCGAGCAGGAAGCGCAGCAGGCCGCCGCCGAGGCCAGGCGCGCCGACTGGGAGGCCGGGCGCGCCGGCCGGGCCGAGGCGCGCAGCGCCGAGCTCGAGGAAAGCCTGCGCATCGCCGGCGAAGCGCAGCAGCGCGCAGAGCAAGACCGGCTGCGGGTCGCCGAGGCGCACGAGCGCGAACGCCGCTATGCCGCCGAGGAGCGCCAGCGCGCCGCCGACGAACTCGCGGCCCTGAACGCCAGCCTGGCGCAGCTGCAGGACAGCCACCAGCAACTGTCCGACTGGGCCGGTGGCATCGAACGCCGCCTGATCGCCTCGGAAGCCTGGGCGCAGGAACTCGGGCAGCGCCTGCAGGACATGCACCACAGCACCTCGTGGAAGATCACGCGGCCGCTGCGCGCCGCCGGCAGCGTCGTGCACGCGCTGCGCCGCCCGCAGCTGGCGCGCCGCATCGTCACGCGCCTGACCGCAAACGAAAAGCTGCGCCGCCTCCTGATCCCGGTCCTGCTGCGCAATCCGAAACTGCAGCAGCGCGTCAGCACCTCGATCGCCGCGATCAAGCTCGACCCGCCGCAGCAGGCGCCCGCCGGCATCGACGTGCCGGATCAACTCAAGGGCCTGCCGGCCTCGGTCCGCGTCGTGCTGGCCGACCTGCAGCGCGCCCGCAGCAAGCAAGAGAACTGAATGCGTATCGTCATCGATTTCCTGGACGGCCGGGACGCCGTCACTCCCGCCAGCCTGGCGCGCGCGCGCGAGCTGGCGGCCGACCTGGCGCGCGACGCGCGCGGCGCCACGCTGTGGGTGGCCGCGCCGGGCGCCGCCCCCGACGTCGTCGAGACGCTGCGCCTGGCCTTCGCCGGCCTGCTCGGCCGCGAGCGCGTGCGCGCGTTCGCGCTGCACGCCGACCAGCGGCTGGACGCGGCGCTGCGGCGCCAGGCGCTGGCCGGCCTGCTGCCCGACGTGGTGCTGGTCGCGCCGGGCGCGCCGGGTGCGCCGGATGCGGTGAGCGAGTTCGCGACCGTCGCGCTGGACGCCGGCGCCACCGTGGCCGAGCTGCGCCTGCGCCTGGAAGCGACGGCCGCCGAGCGTCGTCCGGCCGCCTCGCTGGCGCGCCCGCGCCTGGCCTACGTCTCGCCGCTGCCGCCGGAAAAATCCGGCATCGCCGACTACAGCGCCGAACTGGCGCCGGAACTGGCGCGCTACTACGAAGTCGAACTGATCGTCGAGCAGGAACACGTCGACGACGTCCGCCTCGCCGGCCTGCCGCAGCGCTCGGCCGCCTGGCTGCGCGAGCACGCCGGCAGCTACGACCGCGTGTTCTACCACTTCGGCAATTCGCCCGTGCACAAGCACATGTTCGCACTGGTGCGCGACGTGCCGGGCGTGGTGCTGATGCACGATTTCTATTTCGGCAACGTGGTCGACTGGCTCGAGCACCAGGCCGTGCTGCCGCAAGGCTTCCTGAAGGGCATGTACGAATCGCATGGCCTGTCCGGCCTGCACGCGCTGCGGCGCGACGGCCGCAACCCGACCGTCTGGAAGCATCCGGTCAACCGCGGCGTGCTCGACCACGCCAGCGGCGTCATCGTCCACTCCGCCTACCCGAAGCAGCTGGCCGAGCAGTGGTACGGCCCCGGCGCCGCCGACGGCTGGCGCACGATTCCCCTGTTGCGCGGCAAGCCGCCGGGCCACGGCGGCCCGGACGCGCGCGCGCGGGCGCGCAAGCGCCTGGGCATCAAGGCGGACGACTTCGTCGTCTGCACCTTCGGCATGCTCGGCCCGACCAAGCTGAACGCCGAACTGCTGGACGCCTGGCTGGCCTCGACGCTGGCCGCCGACAAGCGTTGCCGCCTGGTGTTCGTCGGCGCCAACGACCCCGGCGCCTACGGCGTCGAACTCGACAAGAAGCTGCACGCGAGCGGCGCGGCGAAACGCATCGCCATCACCGGCTTCGTCGACGCCGCCGCCTATGCCGACTGGCTGGAAGCCTGCGATTGCGCGGTCCAGCTACGCGGCGCCTCGCGCGGCGAGACCTCGGCCGCGGTGCTCGACTGCCTGCTGTACGGCGTGGCGACGATCGTCAACGCGCACGGCTCGACCGCCTCGCTGGCGCAGGACCTGCTGGTGATGCTGCCCGACCACGTCGAGACGGCGGCGCTGGCCGCCGCCCTCGAACGCCTGCACGGCGACGCGGCGCTGCGCGCCAGCCTGGGCCAGCGCGCCGCCGCCTACATGGAAGCCGAACACGCGCCGGCCCATGCCGGGCGCCTGTGCTACCAGGCCATCGAACACTTCGCCCGGCACGGCGAGCACGCCGCCTACCGCGCCGCGGTCAGCGCCGCGGCGCCGCTGTGCGCGGAAGAGGAATTGCCGGCGCTGGCCGCCGCCATCGCCTTCAATCGCGTGCCGACGGCGCCGCGCCAGCTGCTGGTGGACGTCTCGGCGCTGGTCCAGAAGGACCTGCGCACCGGCATCCAGCGCGTGGTGCGCAGCGTGCTGCTGGCGATGATCGCCGATCCGCCGCCGGGCTACCGCATCGAACCCGTGTTCACGGTCGGGAACGGCCAGCCCTACCACTACGCGCGCCGCTACGGCCTCGAACTGGTCGGCGCGACCGGGCTGGCGCTGGAAGACGCGCCGGTCGACCTGCGCCCCGGCGACATCTTCTTCGGCCTCGACCTGTTCCTGAGCGGCACGGCCCAGAACGTCGAACTGCTGGCGGACATGCGCACGCGCGGCGTGGAAGTCTATTTCTGCATGTACGACATCCTGCCGATGCTGCGCCCGGACGTGTTCCCGTTCGGCACCGAGGTCCACTTCGGCGCCTTCCTGCGCGCCGTGCACCGGGTGGCCGACGGCATCGTCTGCATCTCGCGCGCCGTGGCCGACGAGCTGGCCGGCTGGATCGGCGCGGAAAACCTGCAGCGCCGCTCGCCCTTGCAGCTCGGCTGGTTCCACCTGGGCGCCGACATCGACGCCAGCGCGCCCAGCAGCGGCTTGCCGCCGGACGCCGAGCGCGTGTTCGCGGCGCTGGCACGCCGTCCAAGCTTCCTGATGGTCGGCACGGTCGAGCCGCGCAAGGGCCACGCCCAGGCGCTGGCCGCCTTCGACCTGCTGTGGGAACGCGGCGTCGACGCCAACCTCGTCATCGTCGGCAAGGAAGGCTGGATGGTCGAGCAGGTCGCCGCGCGCCTGAAGGACCATCCGGAACTGGGACAACGCCTGTTCTGGCTGGCCGGCGTCTCGGACGAGATGCTGCTCAAGCTGTATGCCGGCTCCTCGGCGCTGCTAGCGCCGTCGGAAGGGGAAGGCTTCGGCCTGCCGCTGATCGAGGCGGCCCAGCACGACATCCCGATCATCGCGCGCGACATCCCGGTGTTCCGCGAAGTGGCGGGCGCGCATGCGCATTACTTCTCCGGCCTGGCGGCGGGCGACCTGGCCGACGCCGTCGCCGGCTGGATCGCGCTGTGGCGCGACGGCCGCGCGCCCACGTCGACCGGCATGCCCTGGCTGACCTGGGACCGCAGCGCGCGCCAGGTGCTCGACGCGATCGTCGGCCACCAGTGGTACCGGGTGCTGCCCGGCACGGAGGGCTGAATGGCAGGCATCGAACACGGCGCCGGCACCCCGGCGCGCAACGTGCCCCTGGTCGTCGACCTGGACGGCACGCTGATCTTTTCCGACCTGCTGTGGGAATCGATCGTCCTGTTCCTCAAGCGCCACCTGCTGCAGGCCTGGATCCTGCCGTTCTGGCTGTTGCGCGGCAAGGCCGGCTTCAAGCACGCGGTGTCCGGCGGCGTCGAGCTCGACCCGGCCGCCCTGCCCTACGACGCGGCGCTGCTGGAATTCATCCGCCGCGAGCGCGACGGGGGCCGCGAGATCGTGCTCGCGACCGGCGCCGAGACGCGCCTGGCGCGCCTGGTGGCGAACCACGTGGGCCTGTTCGACCGCGTGCTGGCGACCGACCCCGGCGTCAACTTCACGGCGCACAACAAGGCGCGCGCGCTGGCCGCCCAGTACGGCGAAGGCGGCTACGACTACATCGGCAACTCGACCGCCGACCTGCCCGTGTGGCTGGGCAGCCGCAACGCCTATTCGGTGACCCACCAGCCGTTCAAGCTGGCCGACGGCCGCGTCACCAGCCAGCTCGGCACGCGCCGCGGCGGCATCGCCCGGGCCCTGCTGAAGGCGCTGCGCCCGCGCCAGTGGATGAAGAACCTGCTGGTGTTCCTGCCGATGGTGGCCGGCCACGCGCTCGACGCCGGCACCTTCGGCGCCGCGCTGTTCGCCTTCCTGGCGTTCTCGATGTGCGCGTCCAGCGCCTACCTGCTGAACGACGCGCTCGACGCCCAGGACGACCGCCTGCACCCGACCAAGCGCCACCGCCCGATCGCCAACGGCACCCTGCCGCTGGGCCTGGCGATGGTCGCCAGCCCCCTGCTGGCCGGCGCCGCGCTGGCCCTGTGCGCCTGGTACAGCCCGCTGCTGCTGCTGGCGGTGGGCGTGTACTTCGTCACCACGGTCGCGTATTCCGTCTACCTGAAGCGGCTCATGATGGTCGACATCGTCGTGCTGGCGCTGCTGTACACGCTGCGCGTGCTGGGCGGCAGCGCCGCCACCGGCATCGCGCCGTCGTTCTGGATGCTGGCCTTCTCGTTCTTCCTGTTCCTCAGCCTGGCCCTGCTCAAGCGCCACAGCGAGCTGGCCAACCTGGCGCGCGCCGGCAAGGAAAAGACGCGCGGGCGCGGCTACACGACGGCCGACCACCTGCCGATCGGGATCATGGGCGTGAACGCCGCCTTCGTCGCGATCATGGTGTTCATGCTTTACTTTAATTCGGACAATGTGCTGGTGCTGTACGCGCGTCCGCACTGGCTGTTCGGCACCCTGCCGCTGCTGGCGTTCTGGCTCGGCCGCCTGTGGATCCTGTCCTTCCGCGGCGAGGTCAACGAAGACCCGGTGCTGTACGTCAGCAAGGACAAGACCAGCCTGGCGGTGCTGGCGCTGTGCGCCGCGCTGGCCCTGATCGCCTCCTACTGACAACGAAAGGATACGGCATGCCCTTCTCGACCGCCGGCTGGCGCTTTCCCGTCCTCCTGCTGCTGTGCTTCGTGCTGGGCATCGCCCTGCGCCCGGTCTCGCTCAGCGGCGACGTCGTCGAGTACGCGACCGACACGGTCGCCATGGCCGCGCACGGCACGCCCGACATCCGCCTGGACGACATCGCGCGCACCCGCCGCCTGGCGCCGCCGCTGACCGAGCCGCTGAACCAGCTCGAGCAGGGCATGCGGCGCGGCGACCGGGAGCTGTACGCCGCCTTCGTGCGCGGCCGCGACGACAAGGTGTATCCGATCCACTTCTTCGGCTACCCGGCGCTGGCCGCCGTCCCCTTCCTGGCGCTGGACGCGCTGGGCATCGATCCGTTGCGCGCGTTCCAGGTGGTGAACTACGCCGCCGTCCTGGTGCTGGCGCTGGCGCTGCGCCGTTTCTTCCGCTCCGACGTCAAGGCCGCGCTCGCGCTGCTGCTGTTCTTCGCCTGCGGCGGCGGCCTGTACATCAACTGGACCAGCCCGGAATGCGTCAGCGCCGCCGGCCTGCTGGCGGCGCTGCTGTTCCTGCTGAGCGGCGCGCCGCTGGCGGCCGGCCTGCTGGGCGGCGTGGCAGCGCTGCAGAACCCGACCATCGTGTTCTTCTTCGCCTTCGGCCCGCTGATCAAGCTGTGGCTGGAATACCGCCGCGAAGCATCGTTCGGCGCCAACCTGAAGGCGCAGCTGACGCCCGCCAACCTGACCGGCCTGGCCGCCGGACTGGCCGTGTTCGCGTTGCCGGTGCTGTTCAACTTCTACCAGTACGGCGTGCCCAACATCATCGCCAAGAAATTCTCCGACCCGCATTTCGTCGGCATGGCGCGCCTGGTCTCGTTCTTCTTCGACCTCAACCAGGGCATGATCCTGGCGATCCCCGGCGTGGCCGTGCTGCTGGCCGCCTGGGGCTGGAGCCGCCGCGCCGCCGGCACGCTGGCGCTGTGCCTGCTGTTCACGCTGGCGCTGGCGCTGCCGGCGCTGGCCGTGCAGAACTGGAATTCCGGCGCCGCCGGCGTGATGCGCTACGCGTTCTGGGCCGCGATGCCCCTGCTGCTGGCGCTGCTGCTGCGCGTGCGCGAGCGGGCGCGCTGGCCCGTGCCGCTGGTGGCCGGGCTGGCGCTGGTGCAGGCGGCGGCGATGGCGCACGCGGTCAGCTACACCTATGTCCAGATGAGCCCACTGGCGCGCCTGGCGATGCGGGTCGCCCCGCAGTGGTACCACCCGGAACCGGAGATCTTCGCCGAGCGCATGGGCCACAACGACGACTACATCCGCCCGGCCCAGGCCTATGCCTTCCGGGCCGGGGCGATGAGCAAGACGCTGTACTTCCCGGCCGAGCCGGCGTCAATCGCGCAGCTGTGCGGCAGCGACGGCGCGCTGGCGCCGGACAATGCCTACGTCGACAGCGCCTACGGCTGGCGCTACATCGACGGCCCGGTGCGCTGCATGCACAGCGGCCTGCGCCAGCGCACCCTGCAGGCGGCGCAGTTCCGCGACCGCGACGGCATCGCGCTGGACGCCGGCTGGAGCGGGGTCGAATTCAACGGCGGCGCCTGGAACGGCGCCTGGTCGCAGGGCGCGCGCTCGCGCCTGGTGCTGGCGCCGGCGGCGGGTGCGGATGCGGGCGCGCGGCCGGCCAGCCTGACGCTGCTGGGCCAGTACCTGGACGGCAACCGCCGCACCCGCGTGCGCATCGACGGCGTCGACCTGGGCTGGCAGGAACTCGACCGCCCGGTCGTCCTGGCGCTGCCGGCCGGTCCCGCCGGGGCGCCCGTCACCATCGAACTGGAGCACGAGGCGCCGCACGCGCCGGGACCGGGCGACACGCGCGCACTGGCCTTTTTCCTGCGCGAAGTCCGGCTGCACGAGGACCCGAGCCTCGCGCACCGTTGAGCAGCTTCGACAAGGCGGCGCCCATGCGCTACCATTTGACTTTTACACAACATCAGCGAAATCGCATCCATGAGCCAGCCAGCGTCGATTGCCGTCGTCATTCCCAGCTATAAGGTGACCCGCCACATCCTGGGCGTCGTCGCCGGCATCGGACCGGAGGTCGGCCGCATCTACGTCGTCGACGACAAGTGCCCGGACCATTCCGGCGACTTCGTGCAGGCCAACTGCACCGACCCGCGCGTGGTCGTGCTGCGCCATGCGCAGAACCAGGGCGTGGGCGGCGCCGTGATGACCGGCTACCGCGCCGCCATCGCCGACGGCGCGTCCGTCATCGTCAAGGTCGACGGCGACGGCCAGATGGACGCCTCCCTGATTCCCGCCTTCGTCGCGCCGATCCTGTCGGGCGAGGCCGACTACACCAAGGGCAACCGCTTCTTCAACCTGGAGCGCATCCGCTCGATGCCGCCGATGCGCCTGTTCGGCAACGCGGTGCTGTCATTCCTGACCAAGCTGTCGTCCGGCTACTGGGACCTGTTCGACCCGACCAACGGCTTCACCGCGATCCACGCCGACGCCGCGCGCTTCCTCCCGTTCGACAAGATCAGCAAGCGCTACTTCTTCGAGACCGACATGCTGTTCCGCCTGAACACGCTGGGCGCCGTCGTGGCCGACGTGCCGATGGACGCGGTCTACGGCGACGAGGTCAGCAACCTGAAGATCTCGCGCATCGTCACCGAATTCGCGGCCAAGCACGTGCGCAACTTCTTCAAGCGCCTGTTCTACAACTATTACCTGCGCAATATGTCGCTGGCCTCGATCGAGCTGCCGCTGGGCGTGCTGCTGCTCCTGTTCGGCATCCTGTTCGGCGTGTCGCACTGGGTCGACGCGGCGCGGCAGGACGTGGCGACGCCGGCCGGCACCGTGATGCTGGCCGCGCTACCGGTGATCATGGGCGTGCAGCTGATCCTCGCCTTCCTGGCCTACGACATCGCCTCGGTGCCGCGCCGCCCGCTGCACAAGAAGACCCGCTACCGCAAGCAGGGATGAGGACCGCTTCCGCCCTGTCCGACCTGGTGGCGCGCTCGCGCCAGGTCGTGGTGTTCCTGGCCGGCGGCGTGCTGTCGGCCGCCGTCGACATCGGCGTGCTGCAGCTGCTGCTGCACGCCGGCCTGCACTTCGCCGGCGCCACCACGGCCGGCTTCCTGTCCGGCCTGCTGGTGAACTACGCCTGGCACAGCCGGGTGACCTTCGACGCCGCGGCCACGCCGGCGAGCTTCGGGCGCTACCTGTGCGTGGTGCTGCTCAACTACCTGCTGACGCTGGGCTGCGTCGCGCTGGCGCAGGCGCTGCTCGGCATGCCGCTGGCCGGCAAGATCGCGTCGCTGCCCCTCATCTCGATCAACAGCTACCTGCTCGGCAAATACTGGATCTTCAAATGAACGCTCCCCGCCCCGACGCTCTCGCGCCGACGACGCGCTCCGCGCTGGTCCCCCGCTCCGGCCGGCAGCTCGCCATCCTGGTGCTGTTCGCCGCCATCGCGGCCTACCTGGTGCTGCGCACCTGGGGCACGCAGCCGCAGATCATGGCCGACGAGTGGTACTACAGCAAGCTGTCGCGCCTGCAGGACCTGGGCGCATCGATGCTGCCGTCCTACCTCTACCTGTGGATCGCGCGCGGCAGCAATGCCTGCGGCACCCGCTTCTACGACTGCGTGCACGTGGCGAACGTGCTGTTCATGGTGGCCAGCGCGCCGTTCATCTACGGCATCGCGCGCCAGGTCGCGCGTCCCGGCGTGGCGCTGGCGCTCGCCGTGGCGGCCACGCTGGCGCCGCTGAACCTGTACACCACCTACTTCATGCCGGAGACGGCGTACTTCCTCGGCTTCTGCATCCTGAGCTGGGTGGCGCTGACGCGCGGCCACTGGCACTGGACGCGCTGGAGCCTGGCGCTGGGCGTGGTGCTCGGCCTGCTCAGCCTCGTCAAGGTGCACGCGCTGTTCCTGATCCCGCCGCTGGTGCTGTTCATCGCCTATGCGCGCTGGGCGGCCGGGCCGCGCTGGCTGCCGTCCGCCGTCGGCGCCGCCGCGCTGGCGCTGGGCGTGGCCGCCGCGCTCAAGTTCGGCATCGGCTGGCTGCTCGCCGGCAAGGACGGCCTGCAACTGCTGGGCAGCTTCTACCAGGCCAATGCCAATTCGGCCGGCAACCGCTCGCTGGCCAGCCTGCTCGGCCCCGCCCTGGTCAGTGCGCGCGGCCACCTGATGGTGCTGGCGGTGCTGGTGCCGCTGCCGCTGGCCGTCACGCTACATTCGCTGCTGCGCCTGCGCGGCCACGCCCAGGCCGGCAAGGCCGAACTGCTGCAGGTGTGGGCGCTGCTGGTGCTGGGCGCGACCGTCTGCGTGACCTTCCTGTTCACGGCCACGCTGGTCAATCCGGGCGCGCCGGCCGACGAGGGCCTGCGCCTGCACATGCGCTACTACAATTTCGTGCTGCCGCTGCTGTGGCTCGTCGCGGCGGCCACGCTGGACCGGCCCGACGCCCCCGCCCCCGCGGCGCGGCCGGCGCTGCGCTGGGCCATCGCCGCGGTCGTCGCCGCCCTGCTGGTGCTGGCGCTGGCGTGGCTGCCCGCGTATGCGTTCAATGCGGTCGACGGTCCGGACATCTTCATGTTCAAGCCGGACGGCTGGCGCGGCCGCACGATCATCGCCCTCGGCCTGGCGACGCTGCTGCTGTGGGCCCTCGGCAAGCGGCTGGCCGCGCGCCTGTTCCTGCTGGTGGTGCTGCCCCTGAACCTGCTCGCAGGCCTGTCGATGTCGCACAAGATCACGCTGCACAACCACATCGAGACGACGGCCGACCGCGCCGGCGCCCTGGTGCGGGCGCGCGTGCCGGCGGCCGAGCGCGGCCAGCTCACCGTGGCCGGCACCGACGCCGTCGAGATCATCCGCACCCAGTTCCACATCGACGACGCGAACAGCCAGCTGATGCTGGTGCCGGATAATGCCCCGATCGCGGAGTACGAGGTGCCGACCCACCAGAAATGGCTGCTGGTGCTGCGCCACCATCCGCTGCCCGCGACCTACAAGCCGGTGTTCGCCAACGAGGAATTCTCGCTGTACCGGCTGGCGCTGCCCGAGCGCAGGATCGGCGCCACCGATTTCAGCAAGCCCCTGGCCGGCATCGTCACGGGCGCCGAGGGCCTGTCGAAGGAGGAATCGTTCGGACGCTGGTCGGAGGGGCCGCGCGTCGTGCTGCACCTGGCCACGGCGCTGCCGCCCAGGGTGCGGCTGCGCATCCGCGCATCGAGCTACGCCGACAACGCCGACAAGCCGTTCACGCTGCGCATCGGCGGCGCCAGCGCCACCTTCCGCGTGCCGAACCATCCGATGAAGGAAATCCTCCTGACGATGGACACCGACGGCGCGCAGCGCAGCATCGTCATCGAGGTGCCGCATCCGGTATCGCCGAAGGAAGTCGACCACACCGACGATACCCGCCTGCTGGGGATCGCGCTGGGCGGGATCGTCGTCGCCGAGCCGCTGCCCGAATCCTCGCCCTGAAGTCTGCGGCGCTCGGTGCGCGCGCTAACGGTACGCGCACCGCCGCCCATACTAGAATCGTGCATCGCCCGACACTGGAGAACGACGCGATGGTCATGGGAAGCAGCAAGGACGACGGCCTGAAAAAGGATCTCGACAGGCAAGGCGGCGGCCAGAGCATCGGCGTGCCGGCCGACGGCACCGTCGAAGGCAATTCCGAATCGCCGATGGGCAATCCGGGGTTCAAGCACTGGCAGGCCAGCTACGTCGCGCACGACGGCCTCGGAGAGCGCGACAACATCTTCTTCGCCGCCGTCGAGATGACGCGCATGCCCATGCTGATCACCGATCCGCGCCTGCCGGACGACCCGATCGTGTTCGCCAACGGCGCCTTCCTCGACCTGACCGGGTACCGGCACGAGGACATCATGGGCCGCAACTGCCGCCTGCTGCAGGGGCCGCAGACCGACCGCGCCACCGTCACCGAGGTACGCCAGGCCCTGAAGGAAGAACGCGCCGTCGCGGTCGACCTGCTGAACTACAAGGCCGACGGCACGCCCTTCTGGAACGCGCTGTTCATCGGCCCGATCTTCGACAAGGACGGCAAGCTGCTGTACTTCTTCGCGTCGCAGATGGACATCACGGCGCGCCGCCAGACCCAGGAATCCTACCTGCAGGCGCAGAAGATGGAAGCGATCGGCCAGCTCACGGCCGGCATGGCGCACGACTTCAACAACCTGCTGCAGGTCATCAACGGCAACCTCGAGGTCGCGCTGATCAGCCTGGGCAAGCCGGACGACGCCCGCGCCGCCCTCGAACGCGCCCAGCGCGCCGCCATGCGCGCCGGCAAGCTCACCCAGCAGCTGCTGACCTTCGCGCGCAAGCAGCGGCTGGAGCCCAGGCCGATCAACATCAACAACCTGGTCGTCGACTTTTCCGAGATGCTGGTGCGCACGCTGGGCGACCGCGTCGACTTGCGCCTGGACCTGCGTCCCGGCCTGCCCGCCTGCCTGCTCGATCCGACCCACCTCGAGATGGCCCTGCTGAACGTCCTGATCAACGCGCGCGACGCCATGCCCGAGGGCGGCGAGGTGACGGTGGCCAGTGCGCTCGTGCGCGATGCGGAGCGCCTGAAAAAGCACGACCTGCCGCCCGGCACCTACGTCGACCTGTGCGTGATCGACAAGGGCAAGGGCATGGCGCCCGAGGTGCTGCGGCGCGCCACCGAACCCTTCTTCACCACCAAGGGCCCGGGCACGGGCCTGGGCCTGGCGATGGTGCACGGCTTCGTGCAGCAGTCGCAGGGCCGCCTCGAGATCGACAGCAAGGAAGGCGAAGGCACGACGGTGCGCATGCTCTTCCCGGTCGCCGACGGCGGCGTCGACCCGGCCGCGCACGACGCCCGCCCGCAGGACGACGCGCCGGCCCCCGGGACGGACGCCGACGGCGCCGCTGCGCGCCCCTGCGTGCTGGTGGTGGAGGACAACGACGACGTGCGCGAACTGGCCGAGAGCGTGCTGGGCATGGCCGGCTACGCGGTGCTGCCGGCCGCCAGCGGCGAGGAGGCGCTGCGCCTGCTCGAAGGCGGCGCGCAGCCGGACCTGCTGTTCACCGACGTGATCATGCCGGGCGGGATGACGGGGCTGGAACTGGTCGAGCGGGTGCGCGTGCTGTACCCGCAGATGCCGGTCCTGGTCACCACCGGCTACATGGACGAACTGCCGGGACGCGGCACGGGGCTGGACATCCTGGCCAAGCCGTACCGGCACGAGCAGCTGCTGGCGCGGGTGGAGGCGACGCTGGGCCAGGACGCGTGAGCGGCCGGCGCCGGGCGTAAAAAAGGCCTGTCCGCGGACAGGCCTTCTTCATGCGCGCGCGCTCACGGCTTGGGCAGGCCGCCCAGCAGCGCCGCCAGCTTGGGCTTGGGCTTGGACGGCGCGGCCGGCGCGTGCTCGGCTTCCTTGCGCGGCGCGGCCGCCGGCTCGTAGGGCTTGAGGAACCACGGATCGATCTTGTCGCGGCGCGGCCCCGGGCGCGGGCCGGCGCTGCGCTCGCCGCGGTCCGGGCGCTCGCTGCGCGGGTGGTCGCTGCGCGGGTGGTCGCTGCGCGGGTGGTCGCTGTCGCGGCGGCCGCGGCGTTCGGCATCGCGCGCGCCGTCGCGCGCGCCCCGGCCCGGCACGAAGCCGGTCAGCTCGCCGCGCGTGATGGTCTGCTTGATCAGCTTCTCGATGTCGGCCAGCAGGCGTTCGTCCTTGTCCGAGTACACCGACAGCGCGTCGCCGGTGGCGCCGGCGCGGCCCGTGCGGCCGATGCGGTGCACGTAGTCCTCGGCGTTGTACGGCAGGTCGTAGTTGATCACGCACGGCAGGTCGGTGATGTCCAGGCCGCGCGCGGCGACGTCGGTCGCCACCAGCACGTCGATGCTGCCGTTCTTGAAGGCGTCGAGCGCGGCGATGCGCTCCTGCTGGGTCTTGTCGCCGTGGATGGCCTGGGCCTTGATGCCGGCGTTTTCCAGGGTGCGCGACAGGCGCGAGGCGCCGATCTTGGTGTTCGAGAACACCAGCACCTGCTTCAGGTCGCGCGAGCGGATCAGGTGCTGCACGACCTCGGGCTTCTGCGCTTCCTCGACCTTGTACAGCACCTGGGTGATCGAGGTGTTGGTGGCATTGCTGCGCGCGACCTCGATGGTCAGCGGATCGGTCAGGAAGCTCGATGCCAGTTTCTTGATCTCGGGCGAGAAGGTGGCCGAGAACATCAGGTTCTGGCGCTTTTTCGGCAGCAGGTTGATGATGCGCTGCAGGTCGGGCAGGAAGCCCATGTCCAGCATGCGGTCGGCTTCGTCCATGACGAGCATCTGCACCTGGCCCAGGCTGATGTTCTTCTGCTCCACGTGGTCGAGCAGGCGGCCCGGCGTGGCGATGACGATCTCGACGCCGCGGCGCAGGATCTCGGTCTGCGGCTTCATGTCCATGCCGCCGAACACGACGGTGGAGCGCAGCGGGGTGTGCTGGGCGTAGGCCTTGACGTTGTCGGCGACCTGGATCGCCAGTTCGCGGGTCGGGGTCAGCACCAGCGCGCGCACGGCGTGGCGTGCCGGCGACATGCTGGTGTTCGCATGCGGCAGCAGCAGCTGGATGATCGGCAGCGAGAAGCTCGCGGTCTTGCCGGTGCCGGTCTGGGCGGCGCCCATGACGTCGCGGCCCTGCAGGACGATCGGAATGGCCTTGGCCTGGATCGGGGTCGGGTGGACATAGCCCTGGTCCGACAGCGCACGCTGGATTTCAGGCGCCAGGCCGAAATCGGCAAAGCGCACGGTCGGCGCGCCGCCAGTTTCTTGAGTGGTCGGTGTTTCAGACATGTTTTCTTTCGGGCGTTAAGCGCGGTTTCCAAGCTTCATCAGCTCTACGCCGGGCTGCGGCCGGGCATGGCCAACGCGGGGAAACCGGGGTGACAAGATGCGCCTGGGGCGCTGGTTCGCGGCGGATGTCAATACCGCACGGACGTAGAGAGTCTGAATCGCGCTCAAGGTTACCTCAAAACCACCCCTCTGTGTATGAAATCCGCGTTTTTCCTGCCCATCGTGCTGAATTTCCAGTCAACTTCCTCTTTACATTCCTTTACCCGGCTTTACACCTCGCCCTCTCTTTTCTCATACGCAACGACCGATAATGGCATCCAACTACCACAAGGGAGCATGACATGGTTGCAGGCATTGGCAGCGGCAATGTGCCGAACCGGGCCGATTCGGTCTTTTCCAGGCTCGACACCAGGAACCAGGGATACCTCGAGAAAGCCGACCTGCAAAGCGCGCTGGGCGCGGCCGGCGACGGCGACCGGGGCCCGGCCGTCGACCTCGACGCCACGTTCGGCGCGCTCGACGGCGACAGCGACGGCAAGGTCACCAAGAGCGAGATGACGGCGGCGATGACCAGGCTGTCCGGCCAGCTCGACGCCCAGTACGACGCTACGCGCGTGGCCGGCGGCCAGGGTGGCATGCAGGGCATGGGCGGCGGCATGCAGCGCATGGGGGACGCCGGCGCGGCCAAGGAGACCGACGCGACGAGTTCGACCAGCAATACCTACGTGGCGGCGGCCGACACCGACGGCGACGGCACCGTCAGCGACACCGAGCAGGCGGCCTATGACAAGACCGTGGCGAGCGGCGAGCTCGACGCGTCCGGCGGCCCGGGTAAGGCCGGCGGCCGTCCGCCGCGCGATCCGGTGCGCGAACTGGCGCATGCGATGAACCTGTTGAAGACCTACGCCGATCACGGCGGCAGCGACGGTCCGGCGGCAGCGACCGGGTCGACGGCGGCAAGCGTCAGCGTCGAGGCGTAGGGTGCGCACCCCGTGCGCACCACACCACGTCACGAGGTAATCAAGCCGTGCTCGTCGAGCACGTCGTGCAGCAGTTCCAGCCGGATCATCGGATTGTCCAGCATGAGCATGTGCTGCTTCTGCTGGTTGGGCAGGGGCAGCAGTTCGCACCAGCGGTTCGACACCCAGCCGCAATCGTCCAGGCGGAACGGCGGCTGCACCGGCCAGCGGCCCTGCGGCACGTCGTGCAGCGAGGCCAGCACGCGGTCGAGCGCGTCGGCCGCGCCCTGCAGGTCGGACGGGATCCGGACCGCGTGGTCGTCCTCGACCAGCTTGGCCTCGGCCATCCACAGGCCGTCGGTGCGGCGCTCGCTGTCCATGACCCGGAAACGGGTGCCGCCGCGGCACACCACCTGCAGCAGGCCGGGCGTGGACGCGGTGGTGTCCGCCACCGTCGCCAGCGTGCCCGCGCCGGCGAACTGTTCCATTCCCTCCGGCGTGCGTACTTCCTGGCCATGGGTCAGCATCACCACGCCGAAAGGCTCGTCTTCCGTCAGGCAACGGCTGATCATGTCGAGGTAGCGGACCTCGAAGATCTGCAGCGGCAACACGCCGTCCGGGAACAGTACCGTGCTGAGCGGAAACAGGGGAATGGAGATGGTGGCCATGCGCGCATCATGACAGATTCGGCGCGCGGCGCGGAGCACGATTGCTGCTGCCGCATGCCGCAATGGCACGGCCCGTCGGGCGCCTGCGTCAGTCGTCCGGGCCGTGCACGGGCAGTTCGCGCAGCGCGTCGGCCAGCGCGTGCAGGCGCCAGCGCAGCCGGTCCCAGCCCGGATCGGGATGCGGCAGCACGCTGACCCGCACCGCATGGCCCGGCGCGATGTCGCAGGCAAACGCGAAGTCCCCGGCCTGCTCGAATGGCAGGCGCAGCGTGCGTCCCGGCAGCACCAGCACCTGGCCGAACACGTGCGCGGACAGGTCGCGGTTGCGCAGCAGGAGCACGTCGCGCACGCCCAGCGCCAGGCGCACGCGCGCCGGCACCGGCACCGCCACGCCGCGCGCCTTGAGGATGCCGGCGCCGCGCGGGAAGTCGAACACGCGCTCGCGGGTCGGATAGCGCAGCGGCCACAGCGCCGCCCACAGCAGCAGCGCCAGCAGGCCGGCGGCGAGCGTCCAGCGCACGCGGCGCAGCAGGCCGGCGGCGCCGGGCGCGGGGGCCGGGCGCGAGCGTGCATCGGCATCGGGAGCGGTGGATCGTGTCATCGGGAAGGTCGGCAAGGTCCGGCCGGGGGCCGGCGCGGGCGTGCGCCATTGTAGCGGGGACGGGCGGCCGCGTCGCGTGCCGGCTGGCGTGCGCCCATCCATTGCGCGCGCGGGTATGCTGTGCCGGACGGCGCACCGCCTTCCCTTCCACTTCGACGGCAACGGTCCCGGCCATGCCCTTGCCGCAACGAGCACATGCCCCGTTCCCACGACGCTCCCGACACCTCTCCCCTCTCCCGCTGGCGCGACTCGGCGTCGCTGCCGCTGCTGCTGGCCGCGCTCGTGTTCCTGGCCGCGCTGGCGGCGACCTATGCCTTCGCCACCAGCGTCGAGCGCACGGCGCGCGCCGAGATGCAGTCCACCTTCAACTACCGGGCGCGCGACCTGGCCGCCGCCGTCGGCCAGCGCATGGCCGTGTACGAGGAAATGCTGCAGGCCACGCGCGGCTACCTGCGCGGCGCGGTGACGGTCTCGCGCGCCGACTTCGCCGACTACTACGGCGTGCTGCGCCTGGACCAGCGCTTCCCCGGCATCGAGGCGCTCGGCATCGCCACCATCCTGGCGCCGGGCGCGCTGGATGCCCACGTCGCCGCCGTGCGCGCCGAAGGCTATCCGCAGTACGCGCTGCGGCCCGGCGGCGCGCGCCCCACGGTGACCGCGATCACCCACATCCAGCCCTTCGGTGGGCGCAACCTGCGCGCCTTCGGCTACGACATGTTCAGCGAGCCGGTGCGGCGCAAGGCCATGGAAGCGGCGCGCGACGGCGGACGCGCGGCCGCCACCGGCAAGGTCACGCTGGTGCAGGAAGGCGGCAGCCGGGCGCAGTCGGGCTTCCTGATCTACGTGCCGGTGTACCGCGCCGGCCTGCCGCGCGCGACCCTGCAGGAACGGCGCGCCGCGATCCTGGGCTGGGTGTTCGCGCCCTTCCGCATGGATGACCTGATGCGTGGCGTCGGCGGCGAGCACGCGGGCGACCTCGAGGTCGACATCTACGACGGGCTGGCGCCGGACGAGGACGCCCTGCTGTACCGTTCGCCGCGCCTGGACCGGGCCGGGCGCGAGCCGCTGTTCGCCATGCAGTCCGCGATCGACACCGCGGGCCGGCCGTGGACGCTGCGCATCCGTTCGGCGCCCGCGTTCGAGGACACGCTGGAGCGGCGCCCGGCGCTGGCGGTCGCCGCCACCGGCATCGGCCTGGGCCTGCTGCTGGCGCTGGTGGTGTGGCTGCTGGCCACCGAGCGCCGCCGCGCCCTGCAGCTGGCCGGCCGCATGACGCTGGCGCTGCGCGCATCGCACGACCGCACCGAGGCCGAACGCCAGCGCATCCGCCTGATCCTGCAGACCGCCTACGACGCCTTCGTCGGCATCGGTCCGGACGGCCGCATCACCGACTGGAACGCGCAGGCCTGCAAGCTGTTCGGCTGGCACGAGGAAGAAGCGCTCGGCCACGACGCCTGCGCCCTGCTGGCGCTGCCCGACCAGCAGGAGGAACGGCGCGCCTGCATCGCGCACTTCGCGCGCAGCGGCGCCTGCGCGATGCTGTCCGGCCCCACCGAGATCGACCTGCTGACGCGCCAGGGCCAGGCGATTCCGGTGGAGATCGCGATCACGCCGCTGCCCACCGAACACGGCTACGGCATCACGGCCTTCCTGCGCGACATCCGCCCGCGCCGCGAGACCGAGCAGCGCGAACGCCGGCGCCAGCAGCGCCTGGACGAGGCGCGCAGCGCGCTGGCGCGCTCGCAGAAACTGGAAGCGGTGGGCAAGCTCACCGGCGGCGTGGCGCACGACTTCAACAACATCCTGCACATCATCAGCGCCAATGCGCAGCTGATGCTGCGCGCCGACAGCGGCGACCGTGGCGCCCGCAAGCGCCTGCTGGGGATCATGGACGCCGTCGAGCGCGGCAAGAAACTGGCGGCGCAACTGCTAGCCTTCGCGCGGCGCCAGCCGCTGCACCCGAGCGTCGTCAACCTGGCCCAGCTCATCGAGCGCATGGACAGCCTGCTGCACCGCGCCGCCGGCGACGGCGTGCAGATCCGCTTCGACATGCCGCCGGACCTGTGGAACACGCTGGTCGACCCGAACCAGCTCGAGAACGTGCTGCTGAACCTCGTCATCAACGCGCGCGACGCCATGGAGGGCCAGGGCAGCGTCGCCATCGCGCTGGCCAACGTCGACGTCGGTCCGGACAGCGCGCTGGCGGATACCGGCGTGCAGCCCGGCGCCTACGTCAGCGTGGCCGTGAGCGACACCGGCAGCGGCATGCCGCCGGACGTGATGGAGCGCGCCTTCGAGCCCTTCTTCACCACCAAGCCCGAGGGCAAGGGCACCGGCCTGGGCCTGTCGATGGCGCACGGCTTCGTCAAGCAGAGCGGCGGCCATATCCGCCTGGCCAGCACCCAGGGAGAAGGCACCACGGTGACGATCTACCTGCCGCGCGCGCTGCAGGACACGCCGGATCCGGCTTTCACGCCCGTGCCTCATTGATGCCTCATCGAGGTCTCGTCGGGTACTTCGCCGCCCGCCCGTCCGGGCCGAAGCGTGCGCCGGCCACGCGCCGGGGCGGCGATGATAAGCGCCGACTGCATCGAGGAGGACGAATTTGCCGAGCACCGACGATCCCCACCGCCACGCCAACGCGCGCGCCACCCTGCCGCGCGCACGCGGCTTCGACAACACGCTGTCCCTGCTGGCCGAAGGCTACGGCTTCATGACGCGGCGCCACGCCGCCCTCGGTAGCGACGCCTTCTTCACGCGCCTGCTGCTGCGCCGCGCGCTGTGCGTGCGCGGGGAGGATGCGGCGCGCATGTTCTGGCAGCCGGGCCGCTTCACGCGCCGCCGCGCGCTGCCGCCGACCACGCTGAAGCTGCTGCAGGATGTCGGCAGCGTGGCCACGCTCGACGGCGACATGCACCGCCAGCGCAAGGCCATGTTCATGGGCCTGTTCGGGCCGCTGGAACGCCAGCGCCTGGTGGCGCTGGCCGAGGCGCAGTGGCGCGCGCGCTTTACGCACTGGCCGGACCGGATGAGCGTCAACGTGCACCGCGAGGCCGAGGAAGTGCTGTGCCGCGCCGTCTGCGAATGGATCGGCATCCCGCCGCTGGCCGACGCCGAGGCGAGCCGGCGCACGCGCGAACTGGCGGCCATGATCGCCGCCGCCGGCTCGGCCGGTCCGCGCGCCTGGCGCGCGCTGCTGGTGCGCAACCGCACCGAGCACTGGGCGCGCGCGCTGGTCGACGCCGTCCGGGCCGGTCGCATCCGGCCGCCCGCGCACAGCCCGCTGTGCGTGATCGCGGGACACCGCGATGCCGACGGCATGCTCCTCAACCGCCGCCATGCGGCCGTCGAGCTGCTCAACCTGCTGCGCCCGACGGTGGCGGTGGCGCGCTACATCGCCTTCGCCGTGCTGGCGCTGCACGCGCACCCGCAGGCACGCGCACGGATCGCCGCCGGCGACGACGCCTACACGGCCATGTTCACGCAGGAAGTGCGGCGCTACTACCCGTTCTTCCCCGCCGTCGCGGGACGCGCGCTGCACGACTTCGACTGGCGCGGCATGCGCATCGACAAGGGAACCTGGGTGCTGATGGACATCCACGGCACCAACCACGATCCGGCGCTGTGGGGCGATCCGCAGGTGTTCCGCCCGGAGCGCTTCGAACGGCGCGAGGGCAGCGGCTTCGACCTGGTGGCCCAGGGCGGCGGCGATCATTACGCGGGACATCGCTGTCCGGGAGAATCCGCCACCGTCGACCTGGTGGCGTCGACGCTGAAGCTGTTCGCGGGAGAGATCGCCTACGAGGTGCCGCCGCAGGACCTGTCGGTCAGCCTGCGGCGGATGCCGACCTTGCCGGCGAGCGGGATGGTGATCGAACGGGTGCGGGTGCGGCAGGGGTCAGCGCCAAGCGTTGCCTTCCGAGGACGCTGACCCCACTGCTCAGACGCGATGCATCAACCCTGATGGACCAGTCGCCCATCCATCACGCGCACGCGATCGCCGTTGCGGAAACGCGGGTTGCCGCGCTCGGTGAAGGTGCGGTAGCCGCCCTTGCTCATCCTGACGCGCACGTCGGTCACCACTTCGCCCTTCATATTGCGCTCGATGCGGTTGCCGCCGTAGGCGCCGCCGATGGCGCCGGCCGCGGTGGCCAGCGTGCGGCCGCTACCGCTGCCGATCTGGTTGCCCAGCAGGCCGCCGACCACGGCGCCGCCGACGGCACCGAGGCCGCTGCCGCGCTGCGCTTCGCGTTTATACGTGTTGGTCGAGACCACGGTGCCGCAGCTCTGGCATTGCGCATGGTGGCCCTGCGGCGCGGCCTGGCTGGCCAGCGGCAGCGCGCCGGTCATGGCGAAAGCGGCGACGAGGGCGGCGCGGGCGGCGATCCTGGTGGTGAAGTTCTTCATGATGTTCCCCTTCTTGTCTTGTGGTTCGTATGGCTCTAGAGTAAGCCGCGCACGATTGCCTGCAAAGGGCGAAAAGGTATCAGATGCAAGCGCTTGTAACGGGACGCGTCCGGCTCGCCACCCAGCCGATTGAAATGATAATCATTCTCATTTAAAATGACAGGCCTGCCACTGACCAGGAGGACGCGCCATGTTGGCCAACGCCCGGGATTTCGACCGACTGCTGCACGAGCATTGCGCCATGCTGCGCGAGCACGCGCGGGTACAGGCGCGCTGCACGGCGCTGCTGCAGGAACAGGCGCGCCGCATCGCCGCGCTGGATGCGCAAGTCGTGCGGCTGCGCGCCGCCGTGGTCGCGCGCGACAGCGCGCTGGCCTGGGAGCGCGAGGACCGCGCCGCGCTCGAACGGGACCTGCCCGGCCTGGCCCGGCGCGTGGACCTGGGCCGCCGCGTGGCGGCGCTGCAGGAGCGCGTGGCCGAACTCCAGCGCGAACGCCTGCGCGAACCCCTGCTCGAACCCCGGCGCGAGCGGCCGCCGCCTCCGGCCCCCGCGCCTGTCCCGGCGCAGCGCGACGACGCCCTCGAAGCGAGCCTGGGCGCCGCCGACCTGGTGATCTGCCAGACAGGGTGCCTCAGCCACGGCGACTACTGGCGCGTGCAAGACCATTGCAAGCGCACCGGCAAGGCCTGCGTGCTGGTGGCGCAGCCGCAAGCCGTGCGCATCGTGCGCATCCACGCCGCTGACGATGGCGCCGGCCGGGTCATCAGTCCGGCGCCGGCATGTCCACGATGAGCGCGGCGTCGAGGGCGCGCAGGCGCGGCTCGACGTAGTAGCCGCCCGCCTCCACGTAGGTCAGGGCGGCGCGGCCGCACACCGTGCACTGCTGCACGGCGCAGCGGTTGTAGGGAAAGTGGCGCAGCGCGATCGGCGCCTCCGGCGACCAGTAGTTCGTGCCGTGCGGGTGGTATTCGGCATAGGTCGGCTCCGCGTAGGGATCGGCCATCAGCGTGCCCACGGTGCGCATCTGCGCCTGCGGGAAGTCGGGCGGGATGCGCGCCCAGCCACGGTAGCCGTCGAGCGCGCAGGCGCAGGCCTGGCGCACGGCGCCCGATGCCGCGGCCAGGGTCTTCAGTTCGTCGAGGGAAATCAGGTGATCGGGCGCCATGTGCTTGCCGTGGGTAATGGAGATGTCCGATTCTGCAGGCACGGCGGCCGCCTGGCAACCGCTATCCAAGCGCGCACGCCGGTGCTATCTTGTCCGGGTCTTGCCGGCCTTGGCGGCGTCGCGCCGGGGCCGCGTTTCATCCGTGCTTTTCATGTCAGGGATCACCTCAAGGAGAACGAGATGGCAGCGAGGAAAATCCTGTTTTTGACGGGCGATTTTGCGGAAGACTACGAAACCATGGTGCCGTTCCAGGCACTGCAGATGGTGGGCCACACGGTGCACGCCGTCTGCCCCGGCAAAAAGAAAGGCGACAAGGTCAAGACGGCGATCCACGATTTCGAGGGCGACCAGACCTATACCGAAAAGCCCGGCCACCTGTTCGCCCTGAACGCCGACTTTGCCGAAGCGCGCGCGGACGACTACGACGCCCTGATGATCGCCGGCGGCCGTGCCCCGGAATACCTGCGGCTGGACAAGCAGGTGATCGACCTGGTGCGCGCCTTCGCCCGCGCGGACAAGCCGATCGCCGCCGTCTGCCATGGCGCCCAGGTGCTGGCGGCGGCGGACGTCATCCGCGGCAAGCGCGTGTCCGCCTACCCGGCCTGCGCGCCCGAGGTGCGCCTGGCCGGCGGGGACTATGCGGACATCGAGGTCGACCAGGCCGTCACGGACGGCAACCTGGTGACGGCGCCGGCCTGGCCGGCGCATCCGCAGTGGCTGGCGCAGTTCCTCGAGCGGCTGGGGACGCGGATCACCCTTTGATGCCCGGTCAGCGCGCCAGGTTCTTGTCGAGGAAGGCCTCCACCCGCGTCCAGAAATCGATGTGGGTGGCGTCGTTGCGCCAGCCGTGGCCCTCGTCCGGATAGATCACGTACTCGACGTCGGGGTTGTGCTCCCGCACCGCGTTGCCGAACCTGGTGGCATGCACCATCGGCACGCGCACGTCGAAGGCGCCGTGCGCCATCAGCAAGGGCCGCTTGATGCGCGCCGCCTGCGCCAGCGGCGACACTTCCTGGAAGCGGGCCGACTGGGTGTCGGGGTCGCCGATCATCTCCTTCATGGAGTAGCGGCGCGCGTCTTCCGAGGCGTCGCTCTGCACGGTGTCGAACAGCAGGCCGATGTCGGTGACGCCGGCCCACTCGATCCCGGCACGGAAGGTGTCCGGATTGCGCACGAGGCCCATCAGCGTGGCGTAGCCGCCGTAGCTGGCGCCCATGATGCCGATGCGCGCCGGATCGGCCAGGCCCTGCTTCACGGCCCAGTCGGCGGCATCGGTCAGGTCGTCCTGCATCGTCCTGCCCCACTGCTGCCAGCCGGCGCGGAAATGCGTCGTGCCGAACCCGGTGCTGCCGCGGAATTCCGGCTGCAGCACGACATACCCGCGCGACGCCAGGAACTGCGCCTCCCGGTCCCACTCCCACGACGCGCCGCGCACGTACGGACCGCCATGCACCAGCACCACGGCCGGCCGCGGCCCGGCGGCCTTCCCGGCCGGCACCGTCACGTACATCGGGATCTGCAAGCCGTCGCGCGCGGCGTAGCGGACGAAGTCGCGCTGTCCCATCCGCTTCGGATCGATGGCGGGATAGCTGCTGCCCAGGCCGATCAGCTTGCCGTTGGCCGGCGTGTACACGAAATACGCCGGCGGGCTGCGGTCGGACTGCGCCACCACCGTCACCGCCGGCGGATTGCGGCAATCGCGGCCGCACTGCACGCGGTTCACCGTGCCCGGCAACTGCGCGTCGACCTGTTCCTGGATGCCCTTCATGACCGGATCCAGCCAGACGGTGGACGAGGCATCGGACGTGAAATACACGCCCAGGATCTTCCTTGCGGCGTAATCCTGTTTCAGGCTGCCCGCGAAATCGAAACCGTCGATGTCGACGAAGGGTTCCGCGCCCAGCTTTTTCGCCTTCAGGTCATAGGCGAACAGGGCCATCCGATCCTTGTAGCCGGCGCGCACGTACAGCCTGTCCTGGCCATCGAACGCCATGGGCTGGAAATTGCCGTCCTTGTAGCAATCGCGGTTCGACATCTCTTCCCACGGCGCCCCCGGTCCGCTGCGGTAATGGACGATGCAGCGGCCCTTGCCGCCGCTGATGGCGATGCGCGCCTGGTCGGACGCATCGAATATCCAACCGTGCACGTTTTCCGGCGCGCCCTGCATCATGTCGGCCAGTTCGCGCGTGCGCGTATTCAGGCGGAACGGATGCACCGACTGCGGCGTCTTGTCGATGTTATTCCAGGTCATCTTGCCGACGATGATGTCGTCGGACCCGTCGTGCGTCACGTCCAGGAAGATGTAGTCCGCCGTCAGGGTCCGGTCCTTGATGTTCGAGCCGGTGCTCTGCTGCTTGTGGCCCCAGCTGCCCGCGATCAGGCGCACCAGGTTGGCGCCATCGCGGTCGACCGCGAACTGGTCGAAGTTGCCGATGAAATCGAGCTTGGGATTCTTCAGCGTGAAGGCAAGGCGCTCGTCGTTGATCCAGGAGACGTCGACGAGGCGCGCGGCCTCGTAGCGGGCGGCGATCGTCACCTTCTTCAGGTCGGCCGTATCGCGCACGGCCAGGACCTGCTGGCCATCGTCGGTGCGATTGAGGATCACGACGTAGCGCCCGCTGGGCGAAATCCGGACGAAACCGACGTCGGGGCTACGGAAGAAATCGCCGACCGCAGGCCGGTCGGCCGCAGCCGCGGTCACGCACGTCGCGAGACAGGAACAGGCAACCAGGACGCGGGACAGGTAATGCGAGAGGCTGGCCATGAGCATTATTGCTAGTCAATTTGGTAACTACATAGTTGCGTTAAATAAATTTTTTGTCAATGAATGATTGGGGCTCATGCCGTGATGCGGTCTTGTGTGGTGTGCAACGGACAAGCGATCCGGCAGGACTCAGCTCGCCTTGAGATTAATCAAGCTGGGCAAGATCAGCACAATGGAGCGAACATCAATCGTCGTTCTGCTACCCATCAAGACAAAAGCAGAGTCCGGTTCTTGCTCTTGGTGAAGGTCATCCTAGAAGTGTTGGTTACCTTAGCCGGTGGAAAATTTAATACCTGATTGGAAACGCTGCCGGCGAAAAGCGTATCGCAGGCTTTCAATGAACGCTCGTCCACCTACCGATTTGATCAAGAGGTCCACTTCGTCAACGCGAATATGAAACCAGAGAAGAACATCGCTTACGACTCGTGCGCGGCGACGGAGCGGTCATCGACGGGAAAACCGCAGCCAGCGACAGTCAGTCGCAGTCTTGCTGAAAGTGAAAGTCCTAGAAAAAACGGATCCGCGCGATGCCTTACCGTTCATCGTTCGGGACCATTTTTCAACCAAACCTTATACATTGAAGCCGCACAGGAGCGGTATCCCAACACTGTCCACACTGCACTTTAGCTTGCGCCTAGCCAACTTCAAGAGTGCCCTGTTGACGAAGAATGATGCCTTTCTATCGTTCATGAGGCGCAAGCTATGGCAATCGACGTATACCTGCAAATCGAGGGCATTAAAGGCGAGTCGCTCGATTCCGCGCATCAGGGCTGGATCGAGCTGACATCGGCACACTGGGGTGTGACGCAGCCGAAAAGTGCCACGGCGTCTACTGCTGGCGGACACACCGCAGAACGCTGTGAACACCGTTCCCTATCGCTGTCGAAGCTCACCGATCTGGCATCGCCGATCTTGATGCAATACTGCTCGATGGGGAAAACCATCCCGAAGGCCAAGTTGGACTTCATGCGGGCGGACGGCGACGGCAAACCAGTGAAGTATTACGAAGTCGAACTTGAAAACGTCATCATCGCCAACATCGAGTAGATGGTAAGCCAAGGCAGCATCTTGCACGACAATATCGGCCTGCGCTACTCGAAGGTGAAGTGGAAGTACACCCAGCAGAAGATCGGCGGCGGAATGGGTGGCAATACGATGGGCGGTTGGGATCTGGCTACCAATCGGGTCGCCTAAACGGGGGCGCAAGATGGCACACCAAACCGACGACGAGCGCCTTCGCCCTACTCAAGATTCCCGAGGATTCTTCATGCTCCCGCAGGGGCCGATGGATTCTGGATACTACGTGTATGGCCTACTGTACAAGAAGCCGGCGCACGGGGCATACCAGTACGCGCACCCCATCATGATGACTGCGGTTTTGCGTGTGGCGCTGGAGTGGCAGGCCATCGACAGACGCCGCATCGGCATCGGTGACATCAGCCTTGCCGGGGGCGTTCAGACTCCCGATCACGACTCGCACAAGAACGGCTTGCAGGTTGATGTCCGCCCGCTTCGCAAGGATGGACTTGAGGAGCCGGTGTGTTGGTGGGATCGGGAGTACGACAGAGAGGGCACCGCGAAGTTGATCGAGGTGTTCCGCACCTTCGCACCTGTAACCGGCGTGCTGTTCAACGACTCTGATATCCCGTTCGTGAAGAAAGCGAAGGGACACGACAACCATTTCCACGTGGAGCTGAGAGGGTAACCAATGCGCACACGAACTTTGCTGGTCTCGTTATCGACGGCAGCCGCAGTCACGCTACCTTTCGCTCATGCGGCTGATCCTTCTTCGGACCCGTCCGGGCTTTGGAAGTCGTTTCCAGCAATCTACAAAATCCATTCCGGCAGCATCGCGGATCGCACGCCTCCTACAGCCACGGACCGGGTGCTGACTGTCCTCATCGACGGTAAAGCGGCAAAAGACGTATTCGATTCGATAGGTCCGGATGTGCCTAAGATGTGCAGCGCGGAAGGAGGTGATCGGACGAGGGCAAAGAAGGGCGTCTACTGCACCTACGACGCGAAGTTGAACGACCCGAAGGACAGCCACTACCGCTGCTGGATCGGTGTCAATCTTCGCACCGGCGATACTGAGCAGACTGTGTCGTGCTAAAGCGCTCGGCGGCTACGTCCGGCACAAGTGCTGGCGCTGGCCGCCCACGCGCCCAAGAAATGCATTCCTACTGCTTACGCGTGCTCGCCCTGGCAGTTCCATGTCGGCTGCCCAACTGATCAACGAATCTCAACAGTAGCGCAGGAAAAGGCGTTACATTAGCCGTTACATCGACCCCTGGTACAACAAAGCCCAACCAAACTGGTTGGGCCAAGTCGTTGATTTTATTGGTAGGCCTCCCCGGAGTCGAACCGGGCACCAACGGATTATGAGTCCGCTGCTCTAACCAGGCATGAGCTAGAGGCCCGAAACTGGCACGTACTGCTGATGGGGGAAAAACAGGCGCCGACCGCTCGCCACCCAGGTCGAACGACCCGAAGTGGCGAGAGGATATTGGGTTAGCGCGAACCCGTCAAGCCTCAGCCGCCGCTTCCCTCCAGGAAGCTCTTCAGCTTGTCCGAACGCGACGGGTGGCGCAGCTTGCGCAGCGCCTTCGCTTCGATCTGGCGGATGCGCTCGCGGGTGACGTCGAACTGCTTGCCGACCTCTTCCAGCGTGTGGTCGGTCGACATCTCGATGCCGAAGCGCATGCGCAGGACCTTCGCTTCGCGCGGGGTCAGCGAGTCCAGCACATCCTTCACGACACCGCGCATCGAGGCGTGCAGCGCGGCGTCCGACGGGGCCAGCGTGTTGTTGTCCTCGATGAAGTCGCCCAGATGGGAATCGTCGTCGTCGCCGATCGGCGTTTCCATCGAGATCGGCTCTTTCGCGATCTTCATGATCTTCCGGATTTTGTCTTCCGGCATTTCCATCTTGATCGCGAGCGTCGCCGGATCCGGCTCGGCGCCCGTCTCCTGCAGGATCTGGCGCGAGATCCGGTTCATCTTGTTGATCGTTTCGATCATGTGGACCGGAATACGGATCGTGCGCGCCTGGTCCGCGATCGAACGGGTGATGGCCTGGCGGATCCACCACGTCGCATAGGTCGAGAACTTGTAGCCGCGGCGGTATTCGAACTTGTCCACCGCCTTCATCAGGCCGATATTGCCTTCCTGGATCAGGTCGAGGAATTGCAGGCCGCGATTCGTGTACTTCTTCGCGATCGAGATGACCAGACGCAAGTTTGCTTCCGTCATTTCGCGCTTGGCCTTGCGCGCCTTCATTTCACCGGCCGCCATCTGGCGGTTGATGTTGCGCAGGTCCGGCAGCGGCAGCACGACGCGCGCTTGCAGGTCGATCAGGCGTTGCTGCAGTTCCTTGATCGTCGGAATGTTGCGGCCGAGGATGGCGCTGTAGGCGTGGCCGGCGTTCACTTCGCCGTCGACCCAGCCGAGGTTCGTCTCGTTGCCCGGGAAGACCTTGATGAAGTGGGCGCGCGGCATGCCGCAGCGGTTCACGGCCACGTCCAGGATCTGCTTCTCGATGTGGCGCACTTCGTCGACCTGGCCGCGCAGCGTGTCGCACAGCTTTTCGACGACCTTCGCGGTGAAGCGGATGCCCAGCAGTTCGTTCGAGATGGCTTCCTGGGCCTTGATGTAGCCCTCGGAATTGTAGCCCTGCTTCTCGTAGGCCTTGCGCATCTTGTCGAACTGCTGTTCGATCGTGCGGAACTTGTCGAGGGCCGACTGCTTGAGCTGTTCGAGCTGCTCGGCGGAATAGCCGGCCGCGCCGGAACCCGCGCTCGCCTCTTCTTCCTCTTCCTCTTCTTCCTCTTCCCCGTCGTCTTCCTCGTCGTCGTCGCCGTCGGACGATGCCGCCGGGGCGACCGCGCTCGGCGACGTCGCTTCGTCCTCGTTCGGATCGACCATGCCGTCGACGATCTCGTCGATCTTGATCTCGTCCTTCTCGATGCGGCGGGCGGCGTCGATGATTTCGTCGATCGTCACCGGGCAGGCCGAGATCGCCTGGATCATGTCGCGCAGGCCGTCCTCGATGCGCTTGGCGATTTCGATCTCGCCTTCGCGGGTCAGCAGCTCGACCGAACCCATCTCGCGCATGTACATGCGCACCGGGTCGGTGGTGCGGCCGAAGTCGGAGTCGACGGTCGACAGCGCCGCCTCGGCCGCGGCCTCGGCTTCGTCGTCGCTCGTAACGTTCGGGACGTTATCGGACAGCAGCAGCGTTTCGGCATCGGGCGCATGCTCGTAGACGGCGATGCCCATGTCGTTGAACGTGCCGATGATGCCTTCGATCGCTTCCGGATCGACGATATTGTCCGGCAGATGGTCGTTGATCTCGGAATACGTCAGGAAGCCGCGCTCCTTGCCCGACTTGATCAGGGCCTTGAGCTTCTGGCGGCGGATCTCGAGCTCTTCTTCGCTCGCTTCCGTATCCGACGAGAATGCGTCTTTCAGCAGCGCTTTTTCCTTGGCTTTACGGTCCTTGGCCTTGGCTTTGTCGACCGCCTTCAGTTCGGCGCGCTCGACCGCGTTCAGTGCGGCGACTTCATCGTTTTCGGGGGTGAATTCCTTGGGCTTGCGGCCACGCCGCCCCGGTACCTTGACGGCCGGCAGCACGTAGCCCGACGTATCGATCGCGGCAAGGGCTTGCGCATCGGTCGTCTGGCTGACAGGCGCAACACCCGCAACGCGAGCTTCCGCCTTGTCTTGCGATTTGTCCGCCTTGGCGGACGTCCTGGTGGTTTTGGTAGCCACGTTGGTTTCGGGTATCTTGGTTGGCACAGGCGCTTTCGAAGTCACAACGACCACTTTACGATGGTTAAAGATAAAGTTTTGTTACCTTACATCACGCTGCAGGCACACTCTGTTGCCTCGCTAACTGAAAATCCCCACGGCCGATTTGAGACGAAAAACCGTTTCAAAGCTTGCAATAGTTAGCGTTTTATTATAGCACGCGCCCCTTGACTTTCCAGTTACAAACACCCATGGCGCGGCCGGGGCCACTCAGGTGAATTTTGCGGGGGATTCGTTGGCCGCCTCCCTCGCCAGAAGGTCTTGCTGGGCTTGGATTTCACGATAGCGGGCACTTACCTGATCTGAGGGCAGTCCGGAAGAAAACAACTGGTTTAGCTCCTGTTTTAACAAATCCATCTTGACTTGCCTCACAGCGCTTGCTAGCCAAACGCGATCCGAATCGATATCCGATTCGGGTTCCGAGGCGATTTCGGAGATGAGCCTGTCGTATTCCGTACTCGCTTCCTTCAACTGCTGGGACAACGCGGCGAACGTGCCGTTCGCTCCCAGGGCCTGGGCCGATGCGATCAGCTGGCGCAGGCGGTCGGCCTGTTCGGGACCGAAGTAATCGAAGGCGCGCAGGCCCGTCTCGTCGATGCCGGACGCCAGCGAAGGATGCGCGACGAGGATGCGCGACATCTGCAATTCCAGGCCTACCGGCTCCGGCCGGCCCTTGCGCGGCGGCGCCTTGCGGGCCACCGCGACCGGCTTTGACAATTCGAACAACGCTTCGATCTCGGCCGGCGTTGACTCGGTCAGGTTGGCCAGCCCGCGCACGATCTGCAGGCGCAGGCCGGACGGCGCCATCGCCTGCAGCAGCGGCTTGGCGTCGAACTGCACGTGGGCGCGGCCTTCCGGCGTGTCCAGGTCGTGCTCGCCCGTTACCGAGCGCAGCAGGAATTGCGACAGCGGCATCGCGTCGTTGATTTCCTGGGCGAACGCGTCGGCGCCGAATTCGCGCACATAGCTGTCCGGATCGTGCTCTTGCGGCAGGAACAGGAACTTGATGACCTTGTCGTCCGACATCTGCGGCAGGCAGGCGTCCAGCGCGCGGCGGGCGGCGCGGCGGCCGGCCTTGTCGCCGTCGAAGCTGAAGATCACGGTGTCGGTCTGGCGCAGCAGTTTTTGCACGTGGGTCGGCGTGCAGGCGGTGCCGAGCGTCGCCACCGCCTGCGGGAAGCCGAGCTGGGCCAGCGCGACGACGTCCATGTAGCCTTCCGTCACCAGCACGTAGCCGGCGTCGCGGATCGCCTGCCGCGCCTCGAACAGGCCATACAGCTCATTGCCCTTTTGAAACAGCGGCGTTTCCGGCGAGTTCAGGTATTTCGGTTCGCCGCCATCCATCACGCGGCCGCCGAAGCCGATCACCTGCCCTTTGGTGTTCCGGATCGGGAACATGATGCGCTCGCGGAAGCGGTCGTAGCGTTTCTTGTTGCCACCGTCCTCGTCGACCTTGTCGATCACCAGGCCGGACTCGACCAGCGCCAGCGCATCGTAGTCGCGGAACACCGAGCGCAGGTTGTCCCAGCCGCCGGGCGCATAGCCCAGGCCGAAACGGGCGGCCACTTCGCCGGTCAGGCCGCGTCCCTTCAGGTAGGCGATGGCGGCCGGGGCCTGGCGCAGCTGGCCGCGGTAGAAATCGCAGGCCTGGTTGAGCGCGTCGGTCATCGCCAGCGATTGCGCCTGCTGGGCGGCGCGCTGGGCCGGCGGGATCTTGTCGTCTTCGTTGGGCACGATCATGCCCACGCTTTGCGACAGGTCCTTGACCGCATCGACGAAGCCCATGCCCGAGTATTCGATCAGGAAGCCGATCGCGGTGCCATGGGCGCCGCAGCCAAAGCAGTGGTAGAACTGCTTGGTCGGGCTGACCGTGAAGCTGGGCGACTTTTCGTTGTGGAAGGGGCACAGCCCCATGTAGTTGGCGCCACCCTTCTTCAGCTGCACATAGCGGCCGACCACGTCGACGATGTCCACGCGGTTGAGCAGGTCGGTAATGAATGATTGCGGAATCACTTGGGATAACAGTGTTTTGTCTAGGGTCAGACTATACCGCAGGGCTCGTCACAAATTGATTTGCAACAAAGCAACAAGGCGCGACAGCCCCGATGCATGAAAAGCGGCGGCGGCCGTGGCAATGCTGCCGCGACCGCATGCCGCCGGCATGGCTCAGGCGCCGGTCAGCGCCTTCTTGACCAGGCCGGACACCGCGGTCATGTCGGCGCGGCCGGCCAGCTTGGCCTTCACGATGGCCATCACCTTGCCCATGTCCTGCGGACCGGTGGCGCCGGCCTCGGCCACGGCGGCCTTCACTGCGGCGGCGACTTCCTCGTCCGACAGGGCCGCCGGCATGTACACCGACAGCACGGCCAGCTCGGCCTTTTCGTTGTCGGCCAGGTCCTGGCGACCGCCCGCCTCGAACTGCGTGATCGAATCCTTGCGCTGCTTGATCATTTTTTCGACGATGGCGATGATGTGCGCGTCTTCCAGCGCGATGCGCTCGTTGACTTCCTTGTTCTTCATCTCGGACTGCAGCATGCGGATGGTGCCCAGGCGTTGCGTGTCCTTGGCGCGCATGGCGGTTTTCATATCGTCGGTGATGCGATCTTTGAGGCTCATGGATTCTCCATTGTTATTCGATGGGGCAAAAGGCAAAACCCGCTGCGGCAAACGACCGGAGCGGGCTTCGTCACATTCAGGGCCTTGCGCACCGGGATGTCGTCACCGGAGCAGGCGGCTGAATCAAATCAGTACAGTTTCTTCGGCAGCTGCTGGCTGCGGATGCGCTTGTAGTGACGCTTGACGGCGGCGGCCAGCTTGCGCTTGCGCTCTGCGGTCGGCTTCTCGTAGAACTCGCGAGCGCGCAGTTCGGTCAGCAGGCCGGTTTTTTCGATAGTGCGCTTGAAGCGACGCATAGCGACTTCGAACGGCTCGTTTTCTTTAAGGCGGATAGTGGTCATGTAAAAATGAAACCGTTGGATTTAGGGAAGAACGAAATTCTAACAGCTTTTCAAGAGCTGTGCGAGGTTTTTGTCAATGTGCCTGAATTACCACAAGGGCCTTACCACAAGGGCCGATCGCGCTCATTCGATCGCATTGCCGGCGGCCACGCCGGACGCCCAGGCCCACTGGAAATTGTAGCCGCCGAGCCAGCCGGTGACGTCCACCGTCTCCCCGATGAAGTACAGCCCGGGCACCTTGTTCGCCATCATGCTCTGCTGCGACAACTCCCTGGTATCGACGCCGCCCAGCGTGACTTCGGCCTTTTTATAGCCTTCGGAACCGGTCGGGACGATGGCCCAGCGGTTGATCGCGTCGCCCAGCCTGCGCAGCTTCGCGTCGGCCATGTCCGGCAGGCGCGCATCGGGCGCGAGGCCGTTCGCCGTCAACAACCCGTCGGCCAGGCGCGCCGGCAGCCACTGCGACAGGAGATTGCCCAGTTGCTTTTTCACGCTGGTCTTGGACGAGATCAATTCCTCGGCAACATCGATTTCGGGCAACAGGTTCAGCACGATGGGCGTGCCCGGCTGCCAGTAGCTGGAAATCTGCAGGATCGCCGGGCCGGACAGGCCGCGGTGCGTGAACAGCAAGTCTTCGCGGAAATAGCCGCGCCTGGCGTTGCGGCCCTTGCCGGAACCGGTCTCCACGTCGACCTCGAGCGCGATGCCGGCCAGCGGCACGAACGGCTGCCAGCTGGGGCCGTCGAAGGTCAGCGGCACCAGGCCCGGACGCGTCTCGATGGTCTTCAGGCCGAAGTGCTTCGCGATGCGGTAGCCGAGGTCGGTCGCGCCGATCTTCGGAATCGACAGGCCGCCGGTGGCGACCACGACGTTGGCGGCCAGGATGGGGTCGTGGTCGGTGTCGATGCGAAAGCCCTCGGCGCCCTTCTCCACGGCCGTCACCCTGCACGGCATGCGCCAGTGGACGCCGCCGGCATCGCACTCGTCCTTCAGCATGCGGATGATCTGCTCGGCCGAATCGTCGCAGAACAGCTGGCCGCGGTGCTTTTCGTGGTAGCCGATGCGGTGCTTCTTGACCAGCGCGAGGAAATCCTGGGCCGTGTAGCGCGACAGCGCGCTGCGGCAGAAGTGCGGATTCTCGGACAGGTAATGTTGCGGACCGGCATTGATGTTGGTGAAATTGCAGCGGCCGCCGCCGGAGATGCGGATCTTCTCGGCCAGCTTCGTCGCATGGTCGGCGAGCACGACCCGCTTGCCGCGGCGGGCCGCCACCGCGGCGCACATCATGCCGGCGGCGCCGGCGCCGATCACCGCGACATCATATTGTTTTGCCATTTCCGGGCCCACCTTCATCACGCACAAAAGGGGCGATTGTACGCGGGCGCCAGCGTTGGCGGTAGGGTGGGCGGCTCGGCCGTTACGGGTGGATGGTTCGCACCGTACATGCCGCCCACGCGGTGCTGGGCGGCGGATGGGTGGCCCAATCCGCGGGCGGCGCCATGGAAAGTCGAAGGCGCCGCCGCGTTACGGAACGACGGGCCGGATGGCGTATCGCCCCGTGGGCGGCGCACGGGATGCGCGCGTTCAGCCGGCGGCGGTCGAGCCGCCCACCCGCCGCAGGGCGCGCGCGACCTCGACGCAGCGGGCGACTTGCGCCGCGATCGGCGCCGGCACCGGCTGCTCGTCCCTCAAGGCCCGCGCGATCCACTCCGCCGTGGCGGCCGCATCGCGGCCCTCGGGCGCCGGCGCCAGTGCGTCCGTCGGCGCGTCGCGTTCCACCAATACCGTCTGCGTGCCCGCATGGAACCAGTCGATCTGCTGGGCGCGGTTGGCGTTGGCCACCGTCTCGCCCTCGGTGCCGCGCATCAGGAAGGCGTCGCCGCGCGCGTGCGGGGCCGCCGTGCCGAAGTAGGCGGTCAGCATCGACAGGTATTCCGGGTGCGTGTACGACACCAGCCGCAGGGCCGCGCATTCGAACGGCTGCAGCATCTTGACCAGCGTGTGCGTCGAGTTGCGCACGCCCAGGATGCGGCGCAGCGACAGCTGGTGCGCCAGCTCCGGCGCCAGCAGCTCGATCGGCATGAAGCAGGGCCTGCGCGCCGCGAAGGCGTCGAGCATGTCGGCCGTCGAGCCGGTGGCGCCGATGCCCAGCTCGGCGAAGATCTCGGCCGTCGTCACCCGGCCCGGGTCCTGGCGCACGCCGTGCACCAGCACGGGCACGCCTTCGCGCGCCAGCAGCAGGGCCAGCAGCGGCGTCAGGTTGGCCAGCTTGCGCGCGCCGTTGTAGCTGGGGATCAGGACCGGGGCGAATCCGCCCGGCGGCGCCGGCAGCGGCGCGAACGCCGTCTCGGCGGCGTCCATGAAGCCGGCGATCTCGTCGACCGACTCGCCCTTGATGCGCATGGCCAGCAGGATGCCGCCCAGCTCGAGGTCGGAGACGCGGCCGTCGAGCATGGCCTTGTACAGGTCGCGGGCGTCGTCGCGCGACATGCTGCGCGCGCCCTTCACGCCGCGCCCGATTTCCTTGATGAAGCGGGCGGCGGCAAACGGTTCGGTGGCGGGAGAGGTGGGAGCGGGCGTGGTATCCATGGCAACAGCATACCATCGGCGCGGCGCGCCCGGCATGCGGCATTTTTGGCCGCGGGGCTGCAATTGCGGCGAATTCCGGCTAGACTGGCCGATCCCTCGCAATGAATAGCATGCCATGTTGAACACGCCCGATATCGAAAATACCAACGTCACCTCGTTCGCCACCATGCCGTCGCCGGTCGCGCTGCACCAGAAGCTGCCGCTGACGGACCAGGCCTTCGCCACCGTGATGAAAGGCCGCGAGACGCTGCGCAACATCCTCGACCGCAAGGACAAGCGCCTGTTCGTCGTCGTCGGTCCCTGCTCCATCCACGACCCGGTCGCGGGCCTGGACTATGCGCGCCGCCTGAAGGCGCTGCAGGCCGAGGTGCTCGATACCATGGTGCTGGTGATGCGCGTGTATTTCGAGAAGCCGCGCACGACGACCGGCTGGAAGGGCTATATCAACGATCCGTTCATGGACGACTCGTTCCGCGTCGACGTCGGCATGGAGCGCGCGCGCCAGTTCCTGCTCGACGTGTGCGAGCTGGGCCTGCCGACCGCCACCGAAGCGCTCGACCCGATCTCGCCGCAGTACCTGGGCGACCTGATCGCCTGGACCGCGATCGGCGCGCGCACCACCGAATCGCAGACGCACCGCGAGATGTCCTCGGGCCTGTCGACGCCGGTCGGCTTCAAGAACGGCACCGACGGCGACGTCGCGATCGCCATCAACGCCGTGCTCTCGTCCTCCAGCCCGCACTCCTTCCTGGGCATCAACGGCGAAGGCTCGGTCTCGATCGTGCGCACCAGCGGCAACGCCTACGGCCACGTGGTGCTGCGCGGCGGCGGCGGCCGTCCGAACTACGATTCGGTGTCGGTGGCGATCGCCGAGCAGGCACTCAAGAAGGCCAAGCTGCCGGCCAACCTGGTGGTCGACTGCTCGCACGCCAACAGCTATAAAAAGCCGGAACTGCAACCGCTCGTGATGTCCGACGTGATCCAGCAGATCAAGCACGGCACCCAGTCGCTGGTGGGCGTGATGATCGAATCGAACATCGTCGGCGGCAACCAGTCGATTCCGGCCGACCTGTCGCAGCTGACCTACGGCTGCTCGGTGACGGACGGCTGCATCGGCTGGGAAGACACCGAGGCGATGCTGCGCAGCGCGCACCAGGAGCTGCTGCAGCGTCCTTGACGCCATCCACGTCGCCCCGGCGCGCGGCCGGGGTCCCATGTCGCGCGCATCCCGCCTGCGCCACCGACCCGGGTCCCGGCCAGCGCCGGGACGACGGTGTCACGGCCGGCGCGCCGGCGCTTTTTTGCCCGCCCTGCGTTAAAATGGCGGATTGCGCGCGCCATGCGCGCACCGTCCCATTGTCTTCTTCACATACTTCCCATGATTGTCCTCGGCGTCGAATCCTCCTGCGATGAAACCGGCCTGGCCCTCTACGACACCGAGCGCGGCCTGCTCTCCCATGCGCTGCACTCGCAGGTCGCGATGCACGAGGAATACGGCGGCGTGGTGCCGGAACTCGCCTCGCGCGACCACATCCGCCGCGCCCTCCCCCTGCTGGAACAGGTGCTGGCCAGGGCCGACCTGCCGATGGAGCGCATCGACGCCATCGCCTATACCCAGGGGCCGGGGCTGGCCGGCGCGCTGCTGGTCGGCTCGTCGGTCGCGTGCAGCCTGGCGCTGGCGCTCGACAAGCCCGTGCTGGGCGTGCACCACCTCGAAGGCCACCTGCTGTCGCCCCTGCTGGCCAGCGAGCGCCCGGAATTCCCGTTCATCGCCCTGCTGGTCTCGGGCGGGCACACGCAGCTGATGCGCGTGGACGGCGTGGGCCGCTACACGCTGCTGGGCGAAACGCTCGACGACGCCGCCGGCGAAGCCTTCGACAAGTCGGCCAAGCTGCTGGGCCTGGGCTATCCGGGCGGCCCGGCGATCTCGCGCCTGGCGGAATTCGGCGACCCGGAAGCCTACAAGCTGCCGCGCCCGATGCTGCACTCGAAGGACTTCAACTTCAGCTTCTCGGGCCTGAAGACGGCCGTGCTGACGGTGGCGAAGAACCAGGGCGGGGGCGACATCGCCAATGTCTGCGAGCAGGACAAGGCCAATATCGCGCGCGGCTTCGTCGATGCGATCGTCGACGTGCTGACGGCCAAGTGCGTGGCGGCCCTCAGGCACACGGGTCTGAAGCGCCTGGTGATCGCGGGCGGCGTGGGCGCCAACCGCCAGCTGCGCGCAGCGCTGGACGCGGCGGCGGCGAAAAAGAAGTTCAAGGTCTACTATCCGGAGCTGGAATTCTGCACCGACAACGGCGCGATGATCGCGTTCGCGGGCGCGCTGCGGCTGGAACGCAATCCGGACCTGGCGCAGCGCGACTACGCGTTCAACGTGCGGCCGCGCTGGCCGCTGGACGAGCTCGAGGCATAGGGGTCAGAGCCCGGTGTTGGTGTTCAGGGGCTCTGACCCCGGTTTTCGTGCGCGGCCCCAACCCTGTTCCTGTCATATCGTTGTCACGCCATCAAGATAAAGTCTGGCCCGTTTTCTTTCCGAACACGGGACCATCTTGAAACGCAATCACCTACTGCTCGCGGCCCTGGCCGCCGCCGGCCTGGCCGGCTGTGGCGATCCGTCGACGCCGGAAGGCTACATCCCCGAAGGCACCACCGTTACCCTCGCCCTGCTCGAGACCACCGACATCCACTCGAACGTCGTCGGCTACAACTACTACTCGCTGAGCGAGGACGCAACGCTCGGCCTGGACCGCGCCTCGACCCTGGTGCAGGGCGCGCGCGCCGAGAACCCGAACAACCTGCTGCTCGACGACGGCGACGTCATCCAGGGCACGCTGCTGGGCGACCTGCAGGCCGCGACCAATCCGGTCAAGTGCTCGGAAACGCTGGCCGTGCACAAGGCCATGAACGCGATGAAGTACGACGCGGGCGGCCTGGGCAACCACGAATTCAACTATGGCCTGCCGTTCCTGAGCCAGGTCACCAATACCGACTTCGGCATCCCGGGCGTGAGCAAGCCGGGCGGCACCTGCGGCGCTCCGGCGTTCCCGCTGGTGCTGTCGAACGTGACCGCCGTCGCCACCGGCAAGACACTGTACGAGCCGTACAAGATCCTGGCGCGCGACTTCACGGCAACCAAGCCGGACGGCGGATCGATGACGGTCAAGGTCAACATCGGCGTCATGAGCTTCGTGCCGCCGCAGATCCTCGACTGGGACCAGAAGAACCTGGCCGGCAAGGTCGCCGTCGGCGGCGCGGTCGAAGCGGCCAGGCAGTACGTGCCCGAGATGCGCACCAGGGGCGCGGACCTGGTGGTGGCGCTGTCGCACGGCGGCCTGGACGCGGGCACCTACAGCCCGAAGATGGAAAACCAGAGCTACCACCTGAGCACCACCGGCATCGACGCCCTGCTCGTCGGCCACTCGCACCTGATCTTCCCGAAGGGCAGGGAGACCGGCGCCGCCGCCCTGGATCCGTCCTTCGCCGCGCTCCCCGCCTCGGCCAAGGTCGACGCGATCAACGGTTTCGTGAACGGCGTGCCGACCGTGATGGCGCAGAGCTGGGGCCGGCGCCTGGGCATCATCAAGATGACCATGGCCTACACCAACGGCAAATGGGTCGTGCAGCCGGCCAGGACCACGGTCGAGTCGCGCGGCTACAAGTACAAGGACGGCAGCACCAGCGTGGCCGCCGACCCGGCCATCGCCGCCGCCGTGCAGGCCGAGCACCAGGCCACCATCGCCTACGCCAAGCAGCCGCTGGGCGTGTCGACCGACTTCGAGATGTCGTCCTACTTCTCGCTGGTGGGCGACGTCACGGCGATCCAGCTGGTCAACCAGGCCCAGCTCGACTACGTGAAGACCATGATCGCGACCAGCACCGACGCGACCCTGGCCAGTTACAAGAGCATCCCGGTGATCTCGTGCAGCGCGCCGTTCAAGGCCGGGCGCAACGGTCCGTCCGACTTTACCTACGTGGCACCAGGCGCGACACCGGCCTCGCCGGTCGGCCTGCAGGTGCGTAACCCGGGCGACATCTACCTGTACAGCAACAATAACCTGCAGGCGGTGAAGATCAAGGGTTCGGACCTGAAGGCCTGGCTCGAGACGGCCGCCAACCAGTTCGCCCGGATCGACCCCGCGAAGACGACCGAGCAGGACCTGGTCCCGTCCTACGGCACGATCTACAACTACGACGTGTTCTACGCCGAAAACAACGCCCTGCAGTACCAGATCGACGTGACCAAGCCGGTGGGCAGCCGCATCGTCAACCTCACGTACCAGGGCAAGCCGGTGGCCGCGACCGACGACTTCATCGTCGCGACCAACGACTACCGCGCCGGCGGCGGCGGCAACTTCCCGGGCATCGACGGCAGCAAGACCATCATCAAATCGCCGGACGCCAACCAGGCCGTCGTCAGCAATTACCTGCAGAAGATCGGTGCCTCGACCGGCAAGGTTTCGCTGGCCGGCAACGGCAGCGCACGCAGCTGGAGCTTCGTGAAGATCGCGACGGCCGGTCCGGTGATCCTGCGCTCGGCGCCGGGCCACCTGGCCCTGGCGAAGGCGAACGGCATCGCCGTCGTCACCGCCGAAGGCGCGCTGGACGCGAGCGGCTTCGCCAAGTACGCGATCGACCTGTCCAAGTAAGCTCCACGGGCGGGCGGCTTCGGCCGTCCGCCTGTTCCATCAGGAGACCCGATGCGCATTTCCCCGATGGCCACGGCGCTGGCGCTGGCGCTGCTGGCGGCCGGCTGTGGCCGTACTCCCTCTTCCGCCGAGATCGAGACCGTCTCGATGGAGGCGATCCAGCGCGGCGACGCCGGCGCGGAACGCCGGCTGGCGCTATGGGCCGGCGACGGCCTGCCGGTCGCCCAACGCGAACTGGCCCTGCTGTACAGCAAGCGCCGCGACGACGCCGGCGCGCGCGCGCTATTCGAACAAGCCGCGCGCAAGGGCGACGCCGAAGCCGCTTGGCAGCTCGGCGAACTGGAACGCGGCGGCGGCAAGGCTGCCCAATGGTATCGCCAGGCCGCCGAACAAGGCCATGCGCGCGCCGCGCTGATGCTGGGGCTGCTGCTCAAGAACGGCGAAGGCGTTGCCCAGGACAAGACGGGCGCCGCGCACTGGCTCGGCGTTGCCGCCGCCGCCGGCAATGCGCATGCGATGTTCCTGCTGTCGAACATCTATGCCCACGGCGAGGGCGTGCCGGCCGACGCGCGCCGCGCACGCGCGCTGCTCGAACGCGCCGCCGACCGCGAGTACCCGGCCGCGCTCCAGCAGCTGGCCATGATCAAGCAGATGGGCGACGCGCTGACGACGCGCGATCCGGAGGCGGCACAGGAACTGTTGAAGGAAGCCGAGGAACATCGACGCAGCAATGCCCGCAAGTTCTGAGGTCCTCGACCGGAAATACGTGTGATGGCAAGCGGAACCGCAGGCGCGACGCAGCGACGTGCCGGCGCCGGTAGCAGCAACGCAGGCCGTGCCGGACGACTCCCCGGCACCGGTCCCGGCGGATCGGAATGCCCGCTGGCCGGCATGGATTATTCGTAACGAGATGTAATTCTTTCGCTGGCCGTCCGGAGCAGGACAGCCGGCACGTGCGCGCTCCGGGGGCGGCGCCAGTGCGGCCGGCACCCCGGTTTTACAGGGCAACAGCGCCGCTGCAAGCGCGGGAATCGCCGTCGATCCCTGTTGAACTTGTTAGCATGACATCGATCCTACCGTGTGAGCGCCTGCCGCCAAAGGATGGCAAACTCTGGCAGTTGAGTCATACGGAGGTTCTACATGCGCGTGGTAAGCTGGAATATTCACTGGGGTTGTGGGAAGGACGGGCGCATCCGTATCCACGCGATCATCGATGTGCTGCGCAAGCTTAATCCCGACGTCATCTGCCTGCAGGAAGTGGCTGCCAATCACCCGGAACTGGAAGGCAGCGCCAGCGCGAGCCAGTTCAAGCAACTGGCCGGGGCCTTCGGCGGCTACCACATGATCGAGCAGGCCCCGAGCGAAATCTACCGCAACAACCTTCCCCGCCAGTTCGGCAACATCCTGCTGTCCAAGTACCGCATCACCCAGGCCCAGCGCCACGTGCTGCCCTGGCCCGTCGATACCGCGCACCCGGCCGGCATGCCGCGCGGGATGATCGAGACGGTGCTGGAGGCGCCGGGCGGCAAGCTGCGCGTGCTGACCACCCACCTCGAATACTATTCGCCCGTGCAGCGCGCCGCGCAGGTGCGGCGCATCCGCGAACTGCACCAGGAAGCCTGCACGCGCGCCGCCGTCTACCAGCCCGAGCCGGCGCTCGATCCGCCGTTCCAGCTGGGCTTCCGGCCCGGCAGCGCCATCTACTGCGGCGACTTCAACCTGCTGCCCGACTCCAGCGACTACCAGGACCTGCTGGCGCCGCCGCTGCCGGGCGCCTCGCGCCTGCTGGACGCCTGGGCGGTGCGCCACGGCGACATGGCGCGCGCGCCCACCGCCGGCCTGCACGGGTTCAAGTGGCCGGACAAGCCGGATTGCTACGATTATTTCTTCGTCACCGAAGACCTGGCGCCGCGCATCGCCGACATGAACGTGCAGTCGGAAACGTCGGCCTCGGACCACCAGCCGATCGTGCTCGACCTGGCCTGAGCGGCCAGGCCGCCCGGGGTCAGGCCGCCGGTTCCTCGTCCTGCTCGAGTTCCTCGTCCTGGCCGGCGATCTGGCGCAGCGCCTGCTCGAACACCTCGGGCGGCTGGCCGCCGGAGATCAGGTGGCGCTGGTTGATGACGATGGCCGGCACCGAACGGATGCCGGCGCGCTGCCAGTAGTACTCGAGCTGGCGCACCTCGTCGGCGTACGCATCCGATTCCAGTACCTGGCGCGCCGCGTCCACGTCCAGGCCGACCTCGCCGGCCAGGCGCAGCAGCACGTCGTGCGCGCTCGGGTTGTCTCCGTTGGTGAAATACGCTTCGAACAGCTTTTCCTTGAGCGCGCGCTGCCGGCCTTGCCCTTCGGCCCAGTGCAGCAGGCGGTGCGCATCGAAGGTGTTGTAGATGCGCCCGCGCTTGCCCATGTCGAAGGTGAAGCCGACGGCTTCGCCGCGCTGGCGGATCATCTCGCGCGACTGCTCCTGCTGGGCCGGCGTCGAACCGTATTTCTCGGTGATGTGTTCGAAAATGTCCTGGCCTTCCGCCTTCATGCCCGGATTCAGCTCGAAGGGCTGGAAATGCATCTCGACGGTCATCTCGCCGGCCAGCTTGTCGAGCGCCTTGTCGAGGGACTTGAGGCCGATCGCGCACCAGGGGCACGACACGTCGGACACGAAATCGATTCTCATCTGCTTGCTCACGAGTCACCACCTTTCTTTCTATCTCTTGAAACCGCTCGCCTGCGGCAGGATAGTGTAATAGTGACACATCGGACGCGAGCCGGCAGCGCGCCAGCCAAATCCGGCACCGCGGCGCCGGCAGGAACGACACGTGAGCTGCCCCGAAGACATTACCAAAAACCGGGCTCTGACCCCGGCTCTGACCCCGGTTTGGGGTGGCGCAAGTTGCTGTTATTTTTTCTTGACAGGGGTGGCGGTGGCGCCCTTGGCTTTGCTGCCGATGCGCGATTCCTTGCCGGCCATGAGGTTGCTGATGTTACTGCCGTGGCGGTACAGCAGCAGCAGGCTCATCGCGGCGACGGCGAACAGGATCTCGTCGGCGCCGAACAGCAGGCCGTAGTAGAACGGCGCGAACACGGCCGCGACCAGCGCCGCCAGCGAGGAGTAGCGGAAGGCGTAGGCGACGATCAGCCAGGTGGCCAGCGTCGCCAGGCCGAGCCAGACGTTCAGGCCGAGCAGCACGCCCAGCGCGGTGGCCACGCCCTTGCCGCCGACGAAGCGGAAGAAGACCGGCCACAGGTGGCCCAGGAACACGGCGATCGCCACCAGCGCGATGCCGCCGTCGCCCAGGCCGAAGCGCTGGTCGAAGTGCACCGCCAGCCACACCGCCAGCCAGCCCTTGGCGCAGTCGCCCGCCAGCGTCGCGATCGCGGCCTTCTTGCTGCCCGAGCGCAGCACGTTGGTCGCGCCCGGATTCTTCGAGCCATAGGTGCGCGGGTCGGACAGGCCGAAGGCGCGGCTCGCCACGACGGCGAAGGAAATCGAGCCGATCAGGTAGGCCGCGATGGTGAAGATGATTGTGTACATGGTTTCTTTCTTGTTTGTCCCGGAGGCGCGCGTGAATATACACCAGCGGCCATCCCGGCGATAGTCGCCGGCCGGCCCGCCGCCCGTCGCCCGTTCAGTCGGCCAGCGCGCAGTGCACCGGCCGCGCCTTCAGCACCGCGACCAGCGCCTGGGGATCGATCCCGACGAGGAAGCCGCGGCGCCCGCCATTGATATAGATCCTGTCGAGCTGCAGGATGCTTTCCTCCACGTACACCGGCATCGCCTTGCGGATGCCGAACGGGGAGGTGCCGCCGACCAGGTAGCCCGAATGGCGCTGGGCCACCTCCGGCTTGCACGGCTCGACCGACTTGCAGGGGATCGCGCGCGCCAGGTTCTTGGTCGATACCTTGCAGTCGCCATGCATCAGCACGATGAGCGGTTGCGCCTTCTCGTCCTGCATCACCAGGGTCTTGACCACGTCGTGCTCGGGCACGCCCAGCGCGCGCGACGAGACCGCCGTGCCGCCGTGTTCCTCGTAGTCGTAGGGGTGCTCCGAAAACGCCACGCCGTGCCTGCGCAGGAACTGTGTCGCGGGGGTTTCGGAGATATGCTCTTTCTTGGCCATGCGTGTTACGCTGAATGCTAATGGAGGAGTTGATTATTATGCAGCAAGAGATTCGCTTTGCCACCTTCAATGTGTGCAACCTCGCCCCGCCGGGGGTCAGGGTCTACGACAACCTGGACCCCAGCACGCCCGAGGAATACGAAGCGAAGATCGCCTGGATCGCGCACCAGGTCGACATGCTCGGCGCCGACGTGATCGGCTTCCAGGAAGTGTTTTCCCAGGCCGCGCTGGCCGAGGCGCTGTCGCGCACGCGGCGCTTCCGCGAGGCGGTGCACGTGGGCTTCGATCCCGACCCGGGCGCCGACAAGCTCACGCCCAGCGTGGCGCTGGTGTCGCGCCTGCCGCTGGCCGACGCGCCCCGGCCGCTGCCCTATTTCCCGTCCGGGATCGCCATGCCGCCCGGGAACCGCGATCCCGAGCGTTTCACGCGCGCCCCGCTGCATGCGCCGATCCAGCTCGCGCCCGGCCTGGTGGCCGACGTGCTGGTGGTGCACCTGAAGTCGCGCCGCCCCGACTACCGCGCCGCCGACACGGGCGACGACCCGCAGCTGTTCGCCCTGGCCTCGCTGCGCTCGCTGATCCGGCGCGGCACCGAGGCGGCGGCGCTGCGCGTGCTGTTGACCGAACTGGGCCGCAAGGAACGGCGCCCGCGCGTGGTGCTGGGCGACTTCAACGACGTCGCCGACGCCGTCACCACCGGCATCGTGCTGGGCGTCGGCGCGCCCAGCGGCGACCGCCTGTACGACGCCGTCCAGCTGCAGCGTCGCCAGGACCGCCTGCGCCACGTGGGCTTTTCCAACGTCCACGAAGGCCACCACACGACCATCGACCACATCCTGGTCTCCGGCGAATTCAACCCGGACCTGCCGGGGGCGCTGGGCGAGGTCGCGGAAGTGGTCTACCTGAACGACCACCTCGAACTGGCATTGCCGGAAGCGTCCGACCACGGGCAGGTGCTGGCGCGCCTGCGGCTGTTCGGGGCCGCAGACGGCACGACGGGCGGGCCGGCCGCCGACGCCTGACCCGCTCCTGCGCACGGCCGGCGCGGTCATCGCCGTGTCATCCCCGGCCGCTACCTTGGGCATGGCGCGCCGCGGCGCCCGCGCCCGACCCGCCGTTTTTACGTTTCAGCGTGCCGTTTGCGCCGCTCGTCGCATTCCGATGGCCGTTCGCCGTGGTGTTTTTTACCATGCCGTCATGCGCCTGGAGCTCCATCCTGCCCGCCAGTAAGGAGCACTTGCGCTTTCCCTCAAGCACCACCCGATTACGAAGAACAAGGCCATGAAAATCGAGTCCCTGCCCGTCACTCCCGCCGACGCCATTCCGGGCGCGCGCCGCCGCCCGGCCCGCATGGCCGCGTTCGGGCTGCTGGCCCTCGCCCTCGCCGGCGCCGGCGGCTACGCACTCACCCACAAGCAGGAGGAACCGGCGGCGCCGGCCGCCAGCGCGCCCAAGGACCCGGTGTTCGAGCTGTCGACGCGCGACGTGGCCACGGTCGCCGCGCGCCCGCTGGCGCTGACGCTGCCGCTGTCCGGCTCCCTGGTGCCGCTGGCCCAGGCCACCGTCAAGTCGAAGGTCTCGGGCGTGGTGCTGGCCACCAGCGTGCAGGAAGGCATGCAGGTCGAGGCCGGCCAGGTCATCGCGCGCCTGGACGACGCCGAGGCGCGCGCCCGCGTCGCCCAGCAGCGCGCCCAGCTGGCCGACGCCGATGCGCGCCTGGCCCTGGCCAGGAAGAACCAGGCCAACAGCGCCGCCCTGCTCAAGCAGAACTACATCGCCCAGAACGCCTACGACACCACGTCCAACGCCGTCGACCTGGCCCAGGCCGCGGTCGACGCGGCGCGCGCCCAGCTCGACCTGGCGCGCATCGCGCTGGCCGACACCACGATCCGCGCGCCGCTGTCCGGCGTGGTCAGCAAGCGCCATGCCCAGGCCGGCGAAAAGCTGGCGCCGGACAGCCCGGTGTTCTCGATCGTCGACCTGCGCCACCTGACGCTGGACGCCCAGGTGCCGGCTTCCGACATCCCGCGCATCAGGACGGGCCAGGAAGTGCGTTTCCGCGTCGACGGCTTCGGCGAGCGCGATTTCCTGGGCAAGGTGCTGCGCATCAACCCGGCCACCGAGGCCGGCTCGCGCGCGATGCTGGTCTACATCGGCGTCGACAACCCCGACGGCCTGCTGCGCGCCGGCATGTTCGCCAAGGGCACCGTGGTCACCGAGAAATCGGCCGCGCGCCCGCTGCTGCCGCTGGGCGCCGTGCGCAAGGAGAACGGCCGCGACGTGGTGTACCGCGTCGACGGCGGCACGGTCGCCGCGTTGCCCGTCAAGCTCGGCCTGCGCAACCCCGACGAAGGCATGGTCGAAGTGGTCGAGGGGCTCGACGCCGGCGCCGTGGTGCTGGCCGTGCCGCTGGACGGCATCAAGCCGGGCAGCCGCGTGAAGCTGCCCGCCGCGCCGTCCACCCCGGCCGTGAAGGGTTGATGCCATGTGGATGACCCGCGTCAGCATCAAGCACCCGGTATTCGCGACCATGGTCATGGTCGGCCTGATGGTGCTCGGCCTGTTCTCGTACCGCGGCCTCGGGGTCGAGAGCATGCCGAACATCGAGATCCCGGCCGTCTGGATCGACGTCCAGTACCCGGGCGCCTCGCCCGAGCAGGTCGAGAACGACGTCACCCGCCCGATCGAGGAAGTGGCGAACACCGTCGGCGGCATCAAGGCGATCCGCAGCAGTTCCTGGGAAAACCATGCCGGCATCGGCATCGAATTCCAGCTCACCACCGACATGGACCGCGCCGTGCAGGACCTGCGCGACAAGGTCGGCAGCCTGCGCGGCGGCTTCCCGCGCGAGGTCAAGGACCCGGTCATCTGGCGCCAGGAGGGCGAGAACGCCCAGCCGGTGCTGCTGGTGTCGCTGACCTCGCACGAGCGCAGCCTGCGCGACCTGTCGATGCTGACCGAGCAGGTCATCGTCAAGCGCCTGCAGGCCGTGGCCGGCGTCGGCCAGATCCGCATCAACGGCACCAAGGCGCGCCAGGTGCTGGTGGACATCCGTCCCGACCAGTTGCGCAGCCTGAACGTCGGCGTCGACGAGGTCGTGGCCGCGATCACCGCCACCAATGCCAATCTCCCGGCCGGCAACATCAGCCGCGGCGAGCGCGAGAACCTGGTGCGCATCGAGGGCAAGATGAAGCAGGCGCGCGACTTCGAGCGGATCATCGTGGCGCGCCGCGCCAGCGGCCCGGTGTACCTGAACCAGGTGGCCACCATCTCCGACGGCGAGGCCGAGGAGACCTCGATCTCGCGCGTCAACGGCGAGCGCGCCATCTCGCTCGAGATCGCGAAGATCCAGGACGCCAACACCGTCGAGGTGGGCGTGGGCGTCAAGAAGGCCATCGAGGCGATGAAGGGCTCGATCCCGAAGGACGTGCAATTCCGGATCCTCGACGACAAATCGAAGACCGTGCAGGGCCAGCTCGACAACGTCAAGCGCACCATCGTCGAAGGCGCCATCCTCACCATGGTGATCGTGTTCTTCTTCCTGCACTCGTGGCGCAGCACGGTCATCACCGGCCTGACGCTGCCGATCTCCGTGCTGGCCAGCTTCATCGCCATGAAGTACTTCGGCTTCACGCTGAACTTCCTGACCCTGATGGCGCTGTCGCTGTGCATCGGCCTGCTGATCGACGACGCCATCGTGGTGCGCGAGAACATCGTGCGCCACCTCGGCATGGGCAAGAACCACGTGCGCGCCGCCGAGGACGGCACCAACGAGATCGGCCTGGCCGTCATGGCCACCACCTTCGCCATCGTCGCCGTGTTCGTGCCGATCGCCTTCATGCAGGGCATCATCGGGCGCTTCTTCCTGCAGTTCGGGATCACCGTGGCGGTGGCCGTGCTGGTGTCGCTGTTCGTCAGCTTCACGCTCGACCCGATGCTGTCCTCGGTATGGCCCGACCCGGCCAAGGACCGCTTCAAGTACGCGCCCTGGCTGGGCCGCCTGATGACGCGCGTGGACGCCGGCATCGACCACGTGCACGACTGGTATGCGAAGGGCCTGGCGCTGTCGCTGGCCTGGCGCAAGACCACGCTGCTGGTGGCGGTCGCGCTGTTCGGCGCCAGCCTGCTGCTGGTGCCGAAGATCGGCGGCGAGTTCGTGCCGCAGACCGACGACGGCTTCATCCAGCTGCGCTTCAAGACGCCGGTGGGCTCCAGCCTGCAATACACCGACGCCAAGGTGCGCCAGGTCGAGGAAGCGCTGAAGGCCTTCCCGGAAATCCAGAGCATGCAGACCAACGTCGTCACCTGGGAAGGCCGCAACGCCTCCGAGATCAACCTCAAGCTGACCGACGTGCACCAGACCCACCGCCGCTCGCAGCAGGAACTGGAAACGCTGATCCGCGACCGCCTCGCGTCCATCGCCGGCATCCAGCTGAAGGTCGGCAACCGCCCGATCTTCATCGCGATCCTGGGCAGCGACGAGGCCAAGCTGGACGCGGTGGCGCACCGCCTAATGGACAAGATGCGCGCGATCCGCGGCGTGGCCGACATCGAGTACAGCCAGGAAGGCGCGAACCCGGCCACCATCGTCAAGATCAACCAGGAGATGGCCAACGACCTGGGCCTGAGCGTGCAGCAGATCGGCGCCGCGCTGCGTCCTTTCGTCGCCGGCGACCAGACCAACCGCTGGCTGGCGCCGGACGGCCAGAACTACGAGGTCAACGTGCAGCTGCCGAAGTCGGGCCGCGAGCGCGTGGCCGATCTCGCCGACCTGTCGGTGGCGTCCAGCCGCGTCGATGCGAGCGGCAACCCGATCATGGTGCCGCTGCGCCAGGTGGTCGAATTCGTGCCCTCGACCAGCCCGCAGGTCCTGAAGCGCCAGGCGCTGGAACGCCGCGTGGCCATCAACGCCGGCCTGAACGGCCGTCCGCTGGGCGACGTGATGGGCGACGTGCAGAAGGCGATGAAGGAGATCGAGCTGCCGGACGGCATCCGCTTCGACGTCGGCGGCGACGCCCAGCAGATGGGCGAGACCATGGCCGGCTTCGGCGTGGCGCTGGGCATCGCCGTGATCTTCATCTACCTGGTGCTGGCCTCGCAGTTCGGCAGCTTCCTGCAGCCGATCGCGATCATGGTGTCGCTGCCGCTGTCGCTGATCGGCGTGCTGGTGGCCCTGTTGATCACCAAGACGACGCTGAACATCTTCTCCGTCATCGGCATCGTGATGCTGATGGGCCTCGTGACCAAGAACGCGATCCTGCTGGTCGACTTCGCCAACCAGCGCCAGCGCGAGGGCAAGCCCCAGTTCGACGCGCTGATGGAAGCGGGCCAGGTGCGCCTGCGCCCGATCCTGATGACGACGCTGGCCATGATCTTCGGCATGCTGCCGATGGCGATCGGCATGGGCGAAGGCGGCGAGACGCAGGCGCCGATGGGCCGCGCCGTGATCGGCGGCGTGATCACCTCGACGCTGCTGACGCTGGTGGTGGTGCCGGTGGCCTACACCTACCTGGACAGCCTCGGCAAGCGGGCCGCGCGCTGGTTCAAGCGCGGGCACGAGGAAGCGGCGGGAGAAGGGGGAGACGAACCGGTGGTCGCGGCCAAAGGCTAGTTCGCGTCAACCCGTCGCCCCGGCGCGGGCCGGGCGACGGGGTCGGCGCCCGGCCTGCGCCCGCTCAGGCCGGATCGTGCTCCTGCCGCACCGCCTCCCCGCCCTGCTCCCCGCCCTGCTCCCCGCCATCTTCCTCGGGCGCCGCCTCGGGCTCCCCGTCCGGCCCCTTCAGCTTCGCCTCGGCCTTGCGCCTTGCCTTTTCCTCGGCTTTCTTTTTCTTCTCCAACTCGCGCTGCCGCTTCTCGTACTGGAAATTCGTCTTGGCCATGGTGTCCTCGTATGCGTAATTGGGAAAAATCCTACCCCCATTATGGACCAGCAATCGTCAGGAAACTTGAGAACTAGCCACGCGGGTGATGCTGGGCATGGAGATGCTTCAAACGCTCGCGGGCGACATGGGTGTAGATCTGGGTGGTGGATATGTCCGAATGCCCCAACAGCAACTGCACGACGCGCAAGTCGGCGCCATGGTTCAGCAAGTGGGTGGCGAAGGCGTGGCGCAGCGTGTGCGGCGACAGCGGCGCCGTGATGCCGGCCCGCGCCGCGTGCTTCTTGATCACGACCCAGAACATCTGGCGCGTCATCGGCCCGCCGCGGCCGGTGACGAACAGGGCGTCGTCCACCTGGCCGTTCAGGATGACGCCGCGCGCCTCCTGCATGTAGCGCGCCAGCCAGTGGCGCGCCTGCTCGCCGAACGGCACCAGGCGGGTCTTGCTGCCCTTGCCGGTGACGCGCAGCACGCCGTCGTTCAGGCCCAGTTCGACCAGCTTGAGGGCGACCAGTTCGGACACCCGCAGGCCGCTCGCATACATCAGTTCCAGCATCGCGCGTTCGCGCAGGCCCAGCGGCGTGGCCACGTCGGGCGCGGCCAGCAGCGCCTCGACCTGGGCTTCGCCCAGCGTGTGCACGAACCGCTGCGGCTGCCGCGCCGACGGCAGGTTCAGGCAGGGGTCGGCGGCGACGTGGCGCTCGCGCAGCGCCAGCTGGTAGAAGCGCTTGAGCACCGACAGGCGGCGGTTCGCCGTGCTGGGCCGGGTTTCCGCATGGCGCTCGGCGAAATAGGCGGCAATGTCCTGCGGCTCGACGTGGTACAGGCTGGCGCGCTCGGGGCGCTTGACCTCGAGCCAGCGCGAGAACAGGCGCAGGTCGCGCCGGTACGCGTCCAGCGAATTCTTCGCCAGCCCGTGTTCCAGCCAGAGCGCGTCGCAGAACGCGTCGATCAGCTGAAGATCGACTGCTGCTGCCATGGCATGTCGGTGGCCAGCGCACCCTCGTGGCGCAGCAGCCAGCGCTTGACCCCGAGGTGGAAGCCGTGTTCGTCGTCGTGGTTGGCGAAGCCGCCCAGGCCGCCGGCCGCCGTCACCCGGTGGCAGGGAATCACCAGCGGGAACCAGTTGGCACCGCAGGCCTGGCCGATGGCGCGCGGATGCGACTCCAGCAGCCTGGCCAGCTGACCGTAGGTGCGCACGCTGCCGCGCGGGATCGCCCCGATGGCATCCCAGACGCGGCGCTGGAACGCGCTGCCGAGCGCGGCCAGCGGCAGGTCGAAGCGGAAATCCGCGTCCGCGAAATAGCGCCCGAGCTGGGCGCAAGCCTGCTCGCACACCGCATCCTGCGGCGCCTTTTCGGCGTAGTGCGCCGGTAGATAGACCAGTTCGCGCAACGCCCCGTCCTCGCTGCGGATGCCCATGGCGCCGAACGGCGCGGCGACGATGGCGCCGAAGATCTCGCTGCCTTGTTGTGTGCTCATCGCCGCAGTGTAAGACCCGGCGCGCATGGCCGCAAGCCCCGGCCGGCGCGCGCGGGCGCCGGGCAAAAAAAAACGCACCGTGGAAGGTGCGCTTTCAATTTGGTCACGTTTCCGGCCACTCGGTCAATGCCGGCAGCATCTGTTAAACGTGTGTCTCCTCCAAAATTTTGTCCGGTAATGGATTACCGTTTTCTTCTTCCTCTCCCCAAAACTACATTCTGTCCGCTTCGAATGCACCGTCGTGGTACCAAAGGTGCTCCATCATAACGCATTCGAATAAGAAAAACGTAGTTTTTTATATACATTCACGAAATATATCTCAGCTATAAATGAGGCGAGGGAGCCATAAAGAGATCGCCGGAACGTAGGTTATTAACAACAGGAAACCAATCATCGTCAGCAGCCAGGGCATCACGGCGACCGTCAACTCCGAGATGCCCATCTTGGTGATGCCCGAGGCGACATACAGGTTCAGGCCCACCGGCGGATGGCACATGCCCACTTCCATGTTGACGACGATCAGGATACCGAAGTGGATCGGATCGATGCCGAGCTGCATCGCCACCGGGAACAGGATCGGGGCCATGATCAGGACGATCGACGACGGCTCCATCACATTGCCCGCCAACAGCAACAGGATATTGACGACCAGCAAGAAACCGATCGGTCCCAGCCCCTGCCCGGTCAGCCAGCTCGCCATCGTCTGCGGGACGTTCTCGCTGGTCATCAGGAAGGAGAACAGGACGGCGTTGGTGATGATGTACAGCAGCATCGCCGACATCGCGGCCGAATCCAGCAGCACCTTGCCGACCTGCTTCAGCTTCAGGTCCTTGTAGACCCAGACCGCGATGACGAAGGCGTACACGGCGGCCATGGCGGCGGCCTCGGTCGGCGTGAAGATGCCGCTGTAGATGCCGCCCATGACGATGACGATCAGGATCAGGCCCCAGGCGCTCTTGCGGAACGCGGTCCAGCGCTCGCCCCAGGTGGCGCGCGGCAGGCGCGGGTAGTTGTGCTTGCGCGCCAGCACCCAGGTCGTCAGGCCCAGCAGGAAGGCCAGCATCAGGCCCGGCACCACGCCCGCCATGAACAGCTGGCCGACCGAGGTGTTGGTCGTGACCGAGTACATCACCATCACGATCGACGGCGGGATCAGGATGCCGAGCGCGCCCGAGGTGGTGATGACGCCGGCGCCGAAGCGCTTCGGGAAGCCCTGCTTGACCATGGCCGGCAGGATGATCGAGCCGATCGCCACCACGGTGGCGGGGCTGGAACCCGAGACGGCGGCGAACAGCGCGCAGGCGAACACGCCGGCCAGCGCCAGGCCGCCGTGCCAGTGGCCCACCAGCGAGCTGGCGAAGTTGATCATGCGCCGCGCGACCCCGCCGTGGGTGAGGAAGTTACCGGCCAGGATGAAGAACGGGATCGCCATGATCTCGAACTTCTCGATGCCGGTGAATAGCTTCATCGCGACCGAGGAAATCGGCACGTCGGTCATGGTGAACAGGAACGTCAATACCGTCAGGCCCAGCGAGATCGAGATCGGCATCCCGGTCAGCATGAGCAGGATCAGCAGCACGAAGATGATGGCGGCGTTCATGCGGCACCCCGCGCTTCCTTGATCTCGTCTTCCAGCCCTTCCACGAAGGAATGGTCATGGCGCGGCAGCTCGCCGGTGCGCACGAAGTGCCAGGCCACCTGCAGGAAGCGGAAGCACATCAGGTAGGAACCGAGCGGCACGGCCAGGTAGACGATCCACATCGGCACTTCCAGGTCGGCCGAGGTCTGGTCGGTGCCGGCCATGTGCAGCACGAAGTTCGCGCCCAGCGTGCCGACGATGCCGGTGAACAGCGCGCCGGCCAGCAGGCCGAACACGATGAACTTGTCGCGCCAGCGGTCCGACAGGCGGTTGATCAGGACGTCGACGCCGACGTGGATGCCGGTGCGCACGCCGTAGGCGGCGCCGAACTTGGCCATCCAGACGAACATGTAGATGCACAGTTCCTGGGCCCAGCTGGTGTTGAGGGTGATGAGCCAGTCCTGCAGGGCCGGGATCGGCAGGCCGGACAGGTAGCGGTGTACCACCGCGATGAAGATGACGAAGGTGGCGCCGGCCATCAGGCTGGCGATGATCCACTCTTCCAGGCGATCGAGGATTTTCATGGGCGTAGGGGCGTGCGCCGGCGGGGCCGTGTCCGTGGGGACGCGGCCGCGCCGGCGTGCCGGCTGGTCGGGTTAGCGGATGGCGGCGGTGGTCTTGTTGATCGCGTCGATCAGGTCCTTGCCGATGCGGCCTTCCATCTGCTTCTGGACCGGCTGCAGCGCCTTGCGCCATTCGGCCTGCTGCTGCGGGGTCAGGGTGTAGATGGTGGTCTTGCCGGCCTTGCGGATCGCTTCCAGCGCCAGGTCGTTGTCGCGCTGGGCGATGGCCTTCTCGTAGGTGGTGGCGTCGCGCATGGCCTGCTCCAGCTGGCCGCGCACGTCGGCCGGCAGGCCGTCCCAGAACTTCTTGTTGACGATGACGGCATAGCCCAGGTAGCCGTGGTTCGACACGGTCACGTGCTTCTGCACCTCATGCATCTTCTGGGTGTACATGTTCGACGGCGGATTCTCGGTGCCGTCCACCACGCCGGTCTGCAGCGCCTGGTAGACCTCGGAGAACGCCAGCACCTGCGGGTTGGCGCCGAGGGCGCGCATCTGCGCGTCGAGCACCTTGGAGCTCTGGATGCGCATCTTGAGGCCGCGGAAGTCGGCCGGCACCTGCAGCGGCTTGTTGGCCGACATGACCTTGAAGCCGTTGTCCCAGTAGGCCAGGCCGGTGATGCCCTTCGACTCCAGCTTCTGCAGCAGGCCCTTGCCGATCGGGCCTTCGGTCACGGCGTACAGCGCGGCCTTGGTCGGGAAGATGTACGGCAGGTCGAACGCCTCGAATTCCTTCACGCCCAGCGGGCCGAACTTGGCCAGCGACGGCGCCAGCATCTGCACCGCGCCCAGCTGCAGGGCTTCCAGTTCTTCCTTGTCCTTGTACAGCTGGCTGTTCGGGTAGACTTCCACCTTCACCCGGCCCTTGGTCAGCTTTTCCGCCAGTTCCTTGAAGCGTTCGGCGGCCTGGCCCTTCGGGGTGTCGGTCGCCACGACGTGGCTGAACTTGATGACGATCGGGGCCTGGGCCCAGGCGCCGGCATGCATGCCCATGGTTGCGACGGTGGCGAACGCGAGCGCGATGGCCTTGAATTTCATGATTGTCTCCTCCGGTGGAATTAATTTATGTTGTATTGACAATAATCAAACGGTCTGCCGATGATTTCTATTGTGGATAACCACAATAGCCGGCACAACGATAAAAGTATCACGTTGCTCGCATGAAAAGTCCATTTTCGATTCCCCGTCCGATTCCCGAAGGCCCGTGGCGCTGGCTGGTGCCCGTGCTGCTGGTGCTGCTGTTCCTGCTTGTGCTGCTGTGGCTGCCCTGGCAGGCGCGCCAGATGGAAAGCAACGAGCGCCAGGAACAGCTGATCGCCGACACGCTGTGGGTCGAGCAGACGCTGCGCTTCGAACTGGCGCGCAGCGAGGAAGCGCTGGCCACGCTGGGCGCCGACCTGGCGCTGACGGCGCCGCCGCCGGACGTGCTGCAGACCCGGCTGGCGCAGATGCTCAAGACCGGCCACGAGGTGCTGCGCGTGGTCTGGCTCGACGCCGACGGCAGGGTGCGCGCGATGCGCGGCATGGACCTGCCCGCCGCCGGCCTCACGCAATCCTCGCGCGAGGCGGCGGCGATGTCGCGCACCACGCGCACGGGCCGCTACAGCGATCCCTACGGCGCCACCGGCCTGATGCACGGCCTGGTCGACTTCCACCTGCCGCTGTACCACGGCCGCACCTACGCCGGCAGCCTGGTGGCCACCTACAACCTGCAGGTGCTGCTCGACGAGAACGTGCCCTGGTGGTTCGCCCAGGACAATGCGCTGTCCCTGCTCGACCGCGACGACCGCGTGGTGGCGCGCCGCGCCGCCGGCGGCCCCGGGCGCGGCGTCTACACGCACAAGCGCGCGCTCGACCTGCCCGGCGCCTCGATCGTGCTGGCCACCGACAGCGTCAAGGGCGCGCCCCGGCTGCTGCCCAACCTGCTGGTGGGCTCCGTCATCGTCCTGGCCCTGGGCCTGGTGCTGTCGCTGGCCGCGCTGTGGCGCCACATCGCGCGCACCATCGCCGCCGAGAACGCGCTGCGCCAGCAGATGGCCTTCCGCACCGCGATGGAGAATTCGCTGCTGACCGGCCTGCGCGCGCGCGACCTCGAGGGCCGCGTCACCTACGTCAACCCGGCGTTCTGCCGCATGGTGGGGCTGCCGGCCGAGGAACTGATCGGCAAGAAGCCGCCGATGCCCTACTGGGCGCCGGAGGCGATGGCCGACTACGAATACCGTTTCAAGAAGGTGCTGGCCGGCGAGGCGGTGCCGCAGTTCGAGACCGTGTTCCAGCGCCCGGACGGCGAGCGCGTGCCGGTGCTGGTGTTCGAGGCGCCGCTGGTCGACAGCGCCGGCCGCCACACGGGCTGGATGAGCTCCATGCTCGACATCACCGACCGCAAGCGCGCCGAGGAGCTGGCGCGCCAGCAGCAGGAAAAGCTCGAGACCAGCGCGCGCCTGGCCACGATGGGCGAGATCTCGTCGATGCTGGCGCACGAGCTGAACCAGCCGCTGGCGGCGATCTCCAGCTACACGGCCGGCGCCCTGAACGTGCTGGCGCGCGCCGGCGACGCGAACGGCACCGGCGATGCGGCGCCCGACACCGGCATGCTGCGGCGCGCGCTGGAGCAGGCCAACACCCAGGCGCGCCGGGCCGGCCAGATCATCCGCAGCGTGCACGAATTCGTCAAGAAGCGCGAGCCGCGCCGCGAGCGCGTGTCGATCCCGCAGGTGATCGACGGCATCCGCGCGCTGGTCGAGCTGCAGGCGCGCCAGAGCTACGTCACGCTGCAGGTCGACGTGCCGGCGCCGCTGCCGCCGGTGCTGGCCGACCGCCTGCTGCTGGAGCAGGTGCTGCTGAACCTGACGCGCAACGGCATCGAAGCCATGCAGGGCATCGACCCGGAACGGCGCGTGCTGCGCATCTCGGCCGCCGCCGAGCAGGGCCGGGTGGCGGTCTCGGTGACCGACAACGGCCACGGCATCCCGCCCGAGGTGGCCGAGCGCCTGTTCTCGCCGTTCTTCTCGACCAAGGCCGAGGGCATGGGCATGGGCCTGTCGATCTGCCGCACGGCGATCGAATTCCACGGCGGGACGCTGACCCACGCCGACAATCCGGGCGGCGGCACCGTGTTCACCTTCACGCTGCAGGAAGCGCAGGCGCAACAGGCCGACGCCGCCTGACCCCGCCGGACTGCGCAAGGGCGGCGCGTGGGCTAAAATACGGCGCAAAAACAGGCATACCCAGGAGACCCGCATGCTGCACATCGTCGACGACGAAGACGTCATCCGCGACGCCCTCGAATGGCTGGCGCAGTCGCGCGGCCTGCAGGCGCGTGGCTATGCGGGGGGCCAGGCCTTCCTCGACGCCATCGGCGCGCCGGCGACGGATGCCGACGCGCCCGATCCGCACGGCGAATGCGTGCTGCTGGACGTGCGCATGCCCGGCATGAACGGCATCGCCGTGTTCGACCAGCTGGTGGCGCGCGGCCTGCTGGCGCGCCTGCCGGTGATCTTCCTGACCGGCCACGGCGACGTGCCGATGGCCGTCGACTCGCTCAAGCGCGGCGCCTTCGACTTCTTCGAAAAACCCTTCAACGACAACCAGCTGATGGACCGCGTCGACGAGGCCCTGGGCGCGTCGCGCCAGGCCGCCGCCGCCGGCGCCGTGCGCGCGCGCCTGGCCACGCTGTCGGCGCGCGAGCGCGAAGTGCTCGACCTGATTCTTGCTGGCAATATGAACAAGGTGGTCGCCGACAAGCTCGGCATCAGCATGCGCACCGTCGAAGTGCACCGGGCGCACATCTTCGACAAGATGCAGGTCAAGACCGCGGTCGAGCTGGCCGGGTTATTGAAGTAGGGTCGGCATGCGAGGCCGGGGCCTCGGATGAAACATGCCTACCGGGCGCTTGCGTCTCGTAACCTTCTGGTGGGCACGGGGTGCCCACCCTGCGCGGAAAGGTTCCCGCCAGGCCCCACCCGTGCCCTGCCTTTCCCCCATTCGCTTGTAGAATCGACCTGAGCCAGCCGTGATCGACCTGGCCACGTCGAACAATTCTTTAGGGAATCCAGATGAGCGAAAAAACGATTGCAGACAAGATGTTCCTGAGGACCGCGAAGTCGATGCTGATCCTGAACGGCAGCGTCCATCCCGGCATGGTGGCCCAGATGCCCGCGCCACTGACCGCCAATGCGCAGGACCGGAACGACGTCGTGCTGCTGTTTGCGATGAACCAGAAGGAACTCGAACAATATTTCCCGGTCGCCAAGGAGCGCATGGGCGACAAGGGCTCGCTGTGGGTCGCCTACCTGAAGCAGACGGCGTCCAAGGCCACCGACATCAACCGCGATTCGATCGCTGCCTACGCCAAGGACAACGGCATCACCACCGTGGCGATCATCTCGATCGACGGCGACTGGTCCGCCCTGCGCATGAAACGCATCGAGATCTGATCCCTCAGGCGGCGCCGTGGCGCGCCAGCGCCCAGGCCACGTGCTCGCGCACCAGCGCCGACGGGTGCCCGGCGCGGGCGCGCAGGGCCGCCACGATGGCCGCGTCGCCGCGCGCCCCGTCGGCGGCATTGCCCAGGCCCACCGCCAGGTTGCGCAGCCAGCGCTCGTGGCCGATGCGGCGGATCGGGCTGCCCTCCATGCGGCGGTCGAACTCCTGCTCTTCCCAGCCGAACAGGGCCACCAGGCTGGCCTCGCCCAGGCCGTTGCGCTCGTCGAAATCGGGCAGCAGGCCCGTCTGCGCGAACTTGTTCCACGGGCAGGCCAGCTGGCAGTCGTCGCAGCCGTAGATGCGGTTGCCGATCAGGGGCCGGAATGCCTCGGGAATGCTGCCCTTCAGCTCGATCGTCAGGTAGGAAATGCAGCGGCGCGCATCCAGGCGGCCGGGCGCCAGGATGGCGCCGGTCGGGCAGGCCGCGATGCACGACGTGCACTGGCCGCAGTGGGCGCCGGTGGGGGCGTCGACCGGCAGCGGCAGGTCGACCAGGATCTCGCCGATGAAGAAGGTGGAGCCGGCCTCGCGGCTGAGCAGCAGCGTGTGCTTGCCGCGCCAGCCCAGTCCCGCCTTCTCGGCCAGCGGCAATTCCATCACCGGCGCCGAATCCGTGAACACGCGGTAGCCGTAGTCGCCGATGGCGGCGCGCACGCGCTCGGCCAGCTGCTGCAGGCGGTTGCGCAAGACCTTGTGGTAGTCGCGGCCACGCGCGTACACGGAGACCACGGCCGCCTGCGGGTCGGCCTGGCGCAGGCGTTCGCGCGCGCGCCAGTCGGCGGGCGTGGCGCGCGGCAGGTAGTCCATGCGCGCGCTGATGACGCGCACCGTGCCGGGCACCAGTTCGGCCGGCCTGGCGCGCTTCATGCCGTGGCTTGCCATATAATCCATCTCGCCATGGTGGCCGGCATCCAGCCAGGCCTGCAGGCCCGCCTCGTGGCGCGCCAGGTCGATGTCGGCGATGCGCACGTCGGCGAAGCCCAGCTCCCGTCCCCAGGCCTTGATGGACTGGACGAGCTGGTCGAGGTCGGGTTGCGGGGTCGGGGAAGAGGACGGCACGGACATGGCATGGACACGAGAACATCGCGCGCCGGGCCGCAAGCCGGGCGCGCGCAACATGACATTCTATTCGAAGCAGCCCACCCCATGCAGCCCATGCAGCGATCGACCGCCTTTCTTCCCGACGAATCCGCCACGCAGGCGCTCGGCGCCGCCCTCGCGCGCGCCCTGCGGCCGGGCCTCGTCATCTACCTGCACGGCGACCTCGGCGCCGGCAAGACGGCACTCACGCGCGCCCTGCTGCACGCGGCCGGCCACGCCGGCGCCGTCAAGAGCCCGACCTACACCCTGTCCGAGCCGTACCGCATCGCGCTGGACGGGCGTGCCGTCACCCTGATCCACTACGACCTGTACCGCATGGCCAGCCCGGAGGAATTCCTCGACGCGGGCTTTCGCGAAGACTTCGACGGCAACAACATCTGCATCGTCGAATGGCCGGAAAAAGGCGAGCCGGTGTTGCCGCCACCCGACGTGCGAATCTTGCTGGAAGTCAGCGGTCACGGCCGTGAGGTAGAATTGCAGGCGTTGTCCGACTTGGGCCTGCTATGCCTCGAACGCCTGCACTACCCCCCGACTCCCTGATTCCCGGTTCGCCGCAACGCCGCACGGCGCTCAAGGCCGGCGGCACCTTGCTGCTGTCGGTGCTCGCGTCGGCGCTGCCGCTGCCGGCCGGCGCCGCCCAGATCATGGCCGTGCGCGTCTGGCCGGCCGACGAGTACACGCGCGTCACGCTGGAAAACGACGGCGAACTCAAGGCCACCCACTTCATGGTGCCGGACCCGCCGCGGCTGGTCGTCGACATCGACGGCCTGGCGCTGAACGACACGCTCAAGAGCCTGGTCGCCAAGGTCGAATCGAACGATCCCTACATCAAGCAGGTGCGCGTGGGCCAGAACCGGCCCGGCGTCGTGCGCCTCGTGTTCGACCTGAAGGAAACGGTCAGGCCGCAGGTGTTCACGCTGGCGCCGGTGGCCGGCTACCGCCACCGCCTGATCTTCGACCTGTATCCGCTGCATCCGGTCGATCCGCTGTCGGCCATGATCGCCAAGGAAAACTGGAGCGGCGCCGCGCCCGCCACGCCGGCCCCGCAGCCGCAGCCGGGCGAGAGCAGCGTCGGCCAGGCCGGCCCGGACGCGATCGCCAAGCTCGAGGCCGACGCCGCGCGCGCCGGCCCGACGCCGGCGCCGGCCCAGCCGACCACGCCGCAACCGGCCGCCCCCGCCAAGGCGGCGCCGGGCCAGAAGGTGATGCGCATGGTGACCATCGCGCTCGACCCCGGCCACGGCGGCGAGGACCCGGGCGCCAGCGGCGCCAGCGGCACGCGCGAGAAGGACATCGTGCTGGCGATCGCCAAGCGCCTGAAGGGCAAGCTCGAAGACCTGCCGAACATGCGCGTGATGCTGACCCGCGACGGCGACTTCTTCGTCCCGCTCGGCAAGCGGGTGGAAAAGGCGCGCAACGTGCAGGCCGACCTGTTCGTGTCGATCCACGCCGACGCCTTCGTGCAGCCCACCGCGCGCGGTTCCTCGGTGTTCGTGCTGTCGGAAAAGGGCGCCAGCTCGACGGCGGCGCGCTGGCTGGCGGACGACCAGAACAAGGCCGACCTGATCGGCGGCGTCAACCTGGGCAGCCACGACAAGCAACTCGCCAGCGTGCTGTTCGACCTGTCGACGACGGCGCAGATCAACGACAGCATGAAGCTGGGCAAGGCGGTGCTGTCCGAGATCGGCGGCATCAACCGCCTGCACAAGGGGTCGGTCGAGCAGGCCGGCTTCGCCGTGCTGAAGGCCCCGGACATCCCGTCGATCCTGGTCGAGACGGCCTTCATCTCGAATCCCGAGGAAGAGGCGAAGCTGAAGGACGACGCCTACCAGAACCAGCTGGCCGATGCCATCGTCAAGGGCATCAAGCGCTACTTCGCGTACAATCCGCCGCTGGCGAAGAGCCGCATGACCTGATTGCACCCGGCGATCCTCCGCAGGCAGCCCGCCGCGGCGCGCCGGGCTACTGAGGAGGATCCATCGTGAACGCAACGACCATCCAATTCGGGCAATTGCCCGCCCTGCAGCTGCGCGCGCCGGACGGCGCCGAAGCCACCATCACCCTGTACGGCGCCCACCTGGTGTCGTGGAAACCCGCCACCACCACCGGTGCGCCGGGACCGGAACGCCTGTTCCTGAGCAGCCTGTCGGCGCTGGACGGCAAGCGCGCCATCCGCGGCGGCGTGCCCGTGATCTTCCCGCAGTTCGCCGAGCGCGGCAGTGGCACGCGCCACGGCTTCGCGCGCACCGCCACCTGGCGCGTGCGCGATAGCGGCGAGCGCGACGGCGCCGCCTTCGCCGTCCTGGCCCTGGCGCCCGCCGACCTGGCGCCGGACGCGGCCGCAGCCTGGCCGCATCCGTTCGAACTGCAGCTGCGCGTGGCCGTCCAGGGCGCCTGCCTGTGGATGACCCTCGACGTGCGCAATACCGGCACGGCCGCGTTCCCGTTCGCCGCCGCGCTGCACACCTACCACCTGGTCGAGGACGTGGAAGCGGTGCGCATCGACGGCGTCCAGCGCGAGACGCTGGCGATCGTCGACAAGCTGGACCAGGTATTCGAGGGGGTCCCGGGCGCCATCGTCTTCGACAACGGCGCCGACCGCCTGCAGCTCGAGCAGGCGGGTTTTGCCGACGCGGTGGTGTGGAACCCGGGCGCGGCCGACGCGGCGGCGCTGGCCGACATGGAAGACGAGGAGTACCGGCGCTTCGTGTGCATCGAGCCGGCGCTGCTGGGGCCACAGGTGCTGGAACCGGGCGGCAGCTGGCGCGGGGAGTACAAGGTGGGGCCGGCGTCGGCGGTGTGACCGGACGCGCAGTCGCGAAGGCCGGGTGGACGCGTGGACGAGGAACCCGTCCACCCTACCCGTCCCGCTGCCCGTAGGGTGGACGGCCATGCCGTCCACGCGGTCAACGAACGACGCCGGCGTGGCGCCTGGCTCAGTTGGATTCCTTGATCATCCGCCCCGCCGTCGGCTGCACCGGCCGCGCATTGAGCGGATACAGGCGCGCGAACAGCGCCATCTGCGCCGGCGACGCCTGGCGCGGCTGCTTGAACACGATCCACAGCACGCCTTCGGTGCAGGGCGGCTCGGTCAGCGATCCCATGTAGGTGAAGTAGTCGCGCTTTTCCGGCAGCGCATCCATCGGGTTGATCACGACGGCCGGCGCCACCACCTCGTTCTTTTCCAGCGGCAGGTTGTCCCAGACGGTCTGCATCAGGCCATGCGCCTGGCCGCGCTCGAGCAGCACGGCGACGATCGCGATCTTGCCGTCGTAGCTCTTGTGCACCATGTGCATCACCATTTCCGTGCCCTTGCCGTTGATGCGCTCTTCCGACGGGCGGTGGAAGTGGAACTGTTCCAGTTCGTAGGTCTGGTTGCCGACGGTGATGAAGTTGCCGCCGCCGACCGTCACCTGGATCGTGTGGCCGTTATTGACCTCGTTGAACGAGGACGGGTGGTAGTCGAAGCCGATCTGTTCCAGGTTGACCTTGAGGCCGTCGCGCAGGTCGATCGGCGACTGGCGGTTGCCGGTCGCGCACTTGGCCCAGTTGTCGTTGATCTTCGACCAGTTGGCCGGGCCGAGCTCGCCCTCGTACGACCACTGGGTGCCGCGCTTGGGCGCCGCCGCCAGGGCCGCGGCCGCGGCGGCCGCCCTGGTGGCGGCCTCGTCTTCCTGCCTGCGCTTCGCGTCGGCGGCCTTCTTCGCGTGCGCGGCGGCGCTGGCGCGCGCCTGCTGGCGCTCGCGCAGTTCGGCCAGGCGCTTGGCGATCTTTTCCGACAGCTCGACCTCGGCGTCTTCCTCGCTCTTCGGGCCGGCCGGCGCGGCCGCGCCGGCGCCGGCCGCGGTCGCCGCGGCGGCAGCGGCGAGCGCGGCCTTGTTTGGCAGCAGGTCGGGCTTCTTGCCGGGAGCGGGCAGCGATGCCGAGGCAGGCTTGGAGACGGAGGCCGCCAGCCTGGCGGCTGCCGAAGAGGCGGGCTCGTTCGCGCTTGCGCTCACGGCGATGCTGCAGGCGAGCAGGACGATCGGGGCGATCAGGTTACGCATGGATTCGAATGGAAATGCTGTCTCCTGCTTTAACGGCGTTACCGCCAGTAAACTTGAGGGTGAGACCGCAATCTATGCGCGTGTGATATATCTTGAAAGACAGCCTGTAAACGCACAGCGCGCCGGCAAGGCGGCGCGCTGGGGGACCGACGATGCCGCGCAGGGTCAGCGGCTGATCATGCGGCGGCCGAACTTGTACAGGCCGCCGAGCGCCAGCGGCACGACGGCGGCGCCGACGCCGACCAGCACGATCGTCGTCAGGTGGTCGCGCACGAACGGCATATTGCCGAAGAAGTAGCCGCCGGTCACCAGGCTGACGACCCACAGCAGCGCGCCGGTCACGTTGTACATCTGGAAGCGGCCGTGCGTCATTTCCGAGATGCCGGCCACGAACGGCGCGAAGGTGCGCACCACCGGCACGAAGCGCGCCATGATGATGGTCTTGCCGCCGTGCTTCTCGAAGAAGTCGTGGGTGCGGCGCAGCGCATCCTTGTTCAGCCAGCGATAGTCGTGCGTGAACACGCGGTGGCCGATCGCCTTGCCGATGTAGTAATTCAGGGTATTGCCGGTGACGGCCGCGATCACCAGCAGCGCCGTCAGCAGCGGATAACTCATCTCGCCCGTGGCGCAGAAGGCGCCCGCGATGAACAGCAGCGTGTCGCCGGGGAAGAAGAACAGGACCACGAGGCCCGTCTCGCAGAACACGATCGCGAACAGCACGATGTAGACGTAGACCCCGTATTGGGCCAGCAGGTCGCCCAGGGTTTTATCGACATGGAGGATCATGTCGAAAAATTGCATCAGATCCATAGTTATCCCAAATGGTAGCCCAGCATGATACCACCGTCCCATCCCGAATCGACCGGGGCTGGCCGTCCGGCGAAAAATTCTTTCCGGGCTTAAGTTTCAAATAAGTTATTTTCCAGATTACAATCTGACGCATATCAACTACTCGCGGCGACCCCACCATGAAGGCAATCCGGACGATCCACCGCACCCTGCTGCTGGGTGCCTGCGTACTGCTGGCCGGTGGCGCCGGCGCGGCCGACAAGAAGGAGCTGCCGCCGCGACCGAGCGTGGCGGACATCCTCAAGACGTCGAAGCCGACCGACTGGCGCGCGTTGGATCCCGACAACACGCTGTACATGGAGATGCCCTGGGGCCGCGTGGTGATCGAGATGTCGCCGGTGTTCGCGCCGAACCACGTCAGGAACATCAAGGCGCTGGCACGCAGCGGCTACTACGACGGCCTGGCCATCGTGCGCGTGCAGGACAACTGGGTCGTGCAATGGGCCGACCCGAAGGACGAGACGCCGGACGCGCGCCCGGTGAAGGGCGCGCAGAAGACGCTGAAGGCCGAGTTCACCGTGCCGATGGCGAACGACAAGCACTTCACGCGCCTGTCCGACGTGGACGGCTACGCGCCCCAGGTCGGCCATTCGGACGGCTTCCCGGTCGGGCGCGACCCGAAGACGGGCGAGACCTGGCTGGCGCACTGCTACGGCATGGTGGCCGTGGCGCGCGACAACGACGCCGACAGCGGCGGCGGCACCGCGCTGTACGCCGTGCTGGGCCCGGCGCGCCACCTGGACCGCAACCTGACGGTGGTGGGCCGCGTGATCTCCGGCATGCCGCAACTGGCGGCGCTGCCGCGCGGCCCGATGCCGATGGGGTTCTACGACAAGCCGGGCATGAACGTACCGATCACCTCGGTCAAGGTCGCCGCCGACGTGCCGCTGGCCGAGCGCAGCAAGTTCGAGGTGATGCGCACCGAGAGCGCCGTCTACCAGGCGGTCCTGGACGCCCAGCGCAATCGCGGCGGCTCGTTCACCAAGTACTCCGCCGGCTACCTCGACCTGTGCGCCGCCCCGATCCCGGTCCGCGAACAACCCTGACATCCCTCAAACCGGGGTCAGAGCCGGGGTCAGAGCCGGGCTCTGACCCCGGTTTGGCGAAAATCAAACAGGCGTGTTGGGGGCGATGGGCATCAAGCTATAATGGCTTGATGAACGCCCCGGTTTCTACTCATCGCCCCATCCAGCAGCTTCCCGACCAGCTCATTTCACAGATCGCCGCCGGCGAAGTTGTCGAAAGGCCATCGGCTGTCGTCAAGGAGCTGCTCGAGAACGCGCTCGATGCGGGCGCCACCCAGGTCACGGTCCGGCTCGAGGAAGGCGGCGTCAAGCGCATCGCCATCACCGACAACGGCAAGGGCATCCCGCCCGAGGAATTGCCGCTGGCCCTGGCGCGCCATGCGACGTCGAAGATCGCTTCGCTGACCGACCTCGAGAACGTGAACACGCTCGGCTTCCGCGGCGAGGCGCTGGCCTCGATCGCTTCGGTGGCGGCCGTCACGATCACCTCGCGCACGCGCGACGCGGCCCATGCGTGGGAAATCGTCGGCTCGCACCTGGGCACCGTGTCGCCGTCCTCCGGCCCGCACGGCACCACGATCGACGTGCAGGACCTGTATTTCAATACCCCGGCGCGGCGCAAGTTCCTCAAGTCCGAGCAGACCGAGTACGGCCACTGCGCCGAAGTCGTGCGCCGCATCGCGCTGGCGCGGCCGGACGTGTCGTTCAGCCTGTCGCACAACGGCCGCACCATCGACCACTGGAACGTCAGCGAAGCGGCCAAGCGCAGCGCCCAGATCCTCGGCAACGACTTCGGCGAGGCGCGCCTGCACCTGGACGAAGCGGCCGGCCCGCTGCGCCTGCATGGCTACGTCGGCCTGCCGACCGCGTCGAAGGCGCGCGCCGACAGCCAGTATTTCTACGTCAACGGCCGCTTCGTGCGCGACAAGCTGCTGGTGCACGCCGTCAAGGCCGCCTACGAGGACGTGCTGCACGGCGACCGCTTCCCGTCCTACGTGCTGGCCCTGGAACTCGATCCGGCCATGGTCGACGTCAACGTGCACCCGTCGAAGATCGAGGTGCGCTTCCGCGACAGCCGCGCGGTGCACCAGTTCGTGTTCCACGCCGTCCAGCGCGCGCTGGCCCAGACCTCGGCCACGTCGCACGGCAATGCGCCGGCCCCGATCAGCGCGGCCGAGATCGCGCCGTCCAGCACCTCGCTCGACCGCCTGGGCGGCCTGTTCGGCGCGGGCGCCGGGCGCGGCGCCGGCGGCAGCGGCTTGGGCGGTGGCGGCGGCGGCGCGGCGCCGGCCTGGCGCCGCCCGCACGAGCAGGCCTCGTTCGGCGCGCAACTGGGTTCGCCCACGTTCTCGCCCTCCCCGTTCCCGCCCGGCAGCCGCTGGGATGCGCCGGCCGGCGGCGGCGTGCCGCAGCGCACCGGCGACTACGGCGCCCTGTTCGCCGCGCCCAAGGACGGCGATGCGCCGCGCGCCGCCCAGGACGTGGCGCTCGACGTCGCCACCGCGCCCGCGTCCGACGACGACTTCCCGCTCGGCTTCGCCCTGGCCCAGCTGCACGGCATCTACGTGCTGGCGCAGAACCGCAAGGGCCTGGTGCTGGTCGACATGCACGCGGCCCACGAGCGCATCCTGTACGAGAAGCTCAAGAACGCGCTCGACGCCCAGGCCGGGGGCGAGCGGATGCAGGTGCAGCAGATGCTGATCCCGGTGACCTTCTTCGCCGACGCCATCGAGGTCGGCACCGCGCAGGAGGAAAGCGAGACGCTGCAGGCGCTCGGCTTCGACATCGCCGCGGTGTCGCCGACGACGCTGGCCGTGCGCGCCGTGCCGACGCTGCTGAAGAACGCCGACGCCCAGACGCTGGCGCGCGACGTGCTGCGCGACGTGCGCGAATACGGCGGCTCGCGCGTGCTGGTCGAGCGCCGCAACGAACTGCTCGGCACCCTCGCCTGCCACACGGCGGTGCGCGCCAACCGCATCCTGTCGGTGCCCGAGATGAACGCCCTGCTGCGCCAGATGGAAGCGACCGAGCGCGCCGACCAGTGCAACCATGGCCGCCCGACCTGGGTGCAGCTGGAGATCGCCGCGCTCGACAAGCTGTTCCTGCGCGGGCAATGACGATGGCGGACACGAACCAGCCGATGGCCGTGGCCATCATGGGCCCGACCGCGTCCGGCAAGACCGCCGCCGCCCTGGCGATCGCGCGCGCGATCCCGTCGGAAATCATCTCGGTCGACTCGGCGCTCGTCTACCGCGGGATGGACATCGGCACGGCCAAGCCGACGGCCGAGGAACTGGCCAGCGTGCCGCACCACCTGATCGACATCATCGACCCGCTCGACGCCTATTCGGTCATGCAGTTCCGCGAGGACGCGATCCGCCTGGTGGGCGAGATCGCCGCGCGCGGCCGGCTGCCGCTGCTGGTCGGCGGCACGATGATGTACTTCAAGGGCCTGGTCGACGGGCTGGACGACCTGCCGACGGCCGACGCGGCCCTGCGCGCCCGCCTCGACGCCGAAGCGGCGCGCATCGGCTGGCCGGCCATGCACGACAAGCTGCGCGCGCTCGATCCGGCCACGGCCGCGCGCCTGGCGCCGAACGACGCCCAGCGCATCAACCGGGCGCTGGAAATCATCGAACTGTCCGGCCAGCCGATGTCGGCGCTGCTGGCGCGGCGCGCCAGGCCGGCACTGCCGTTCGCGCTGGCATCGTTCGCGCTGGAACCGTCGGACCGCGCCGTGCTGCACCAGCGCATCGCCCTGCGCTTCGACCAGATGCTGGGCCGCAGCGACGACGCGGGCATCGTGGCCGAGACCGCACGCCTGCGCGCGCGCGGCGACCTGTCGCCGGCCCTGCCGTCGATGCGCTGCGTGGGCTACCGCCAGGCCTGGGAATACCTGGACGGCACGATCGACCGCGCCGGCCTGCGCGAGACCGGCATCGTCGCCACGCGCCAGCTGGCCAAGCGCCAGTTGACCTGGCTGCGTTCGATGCCGGAACGGATCGTGATCGACTGCCTGGGTCCGGATCCGGCCGGCGCCGTGCTGGCCCGCGTGCAGTCGTTGCGCGCCGGACACGGGTAGACAGAAACACCCGGAAGGGGTAGCCTTGACACTTCCGGGGCCGGACGGCATAATGCACCCCGCTTTGGTGATATAGCTCAGCTGGTTAGAGCACAGCACTCATAATGCTGGGGTCGGTGGTTCAAGTCCACCTATCACCACCAGGATTCAGGCAGGATGGCCTGGCTTTTTCAAGCTGGGCCATTTTGTTTCGTCAGTATCGAAGTCCGCGGCAGCGATGCCGAGGCAACGGTGATATAGCTCAGCTGGTTAGAGCACAGCACTCATAATGCTGGGGTCGGTGGTTCAAGTCCACCTATCACCACCAGATTCGGAAAAGCCGTCGATTCGCAAGGGTCGACGGCTTTTTTCATGTCAGCGCGCCGCTTTCTGCAACCCCTCCGGCAACTGGTACACCGGGCAATAGCGGTACGTCGTGCGATCCCTGCCGATCACCTGCGTGAACGTCAGCGCATCCTGCACGATCACCTGCTGGCGCTGGCTGCGCCGCGGGGCCGGGCCGGCGCCCGCGTCGATGCAGCTCTGGTCCACCGTATAGGTGTTGCGCTTGTGCGAACGCACCGTCACCCTGCAGGCGCGGGTATGGGCAGTGGCGATGCCCTTGCCGTCGTACTGGCGGATGTCGGCATTGGCCGGCGCGCCGCAATCGACCTTGTCGTTGACGTAGATGCCGGGCTTGAGGCGGTACACGCCGCCCGGCTTGGGCGAGGTGTCGACGCTGGCGACGGCGGCGCTGGCGGCGCCGAGGGCGGCGGCCAGGATGGCGATGGTCGGGAAAAGTTGTTTCTTCAAAGCTGTTACCTCATGGTTATCATATAAGCAAGTGTATAACAGCTTGCGCGCCGGGCCCGTCCGTTACGATTCAGGGCGGATCGACGTCGGCATCCTCGTCCAGCGCGAACTCGCCGCGCTCGAACGCCTCCAGCACCGCCTGCGCCTGCTGCAGGTACGCGCGCGGCGCCAGGATGCGCACCCCGCCCAGCGCCGGCGCCAGCAGCAGGTCGGCCTGCATCAGCTGGTCGTCGGCCAGCACCGCCGGGATGCCGGACGCCACCATGCAGCCCTGCACCAGGCGCGCCTGCATGGGCACCAGGTAGCGCGCCACCTCGAACAGGTCGTTCCCCGGCCAGCCCTCCCGTTCCTGCGATCCGGCCAGCGTCGCGTCCATCGTCCTTTGCATGACCTCTCCTTTCAGCGCAACCATGCGGGCACGCTCGACAACAGGTACAGCACGATGCCGATCATCCCGCCGACGATGGTGCCGTTGATGCGGATGAACTGCAAGTCCTTGCCGATGTTCAGTTCGACCTGGTGCGACATCTCGCGGTCGTCCCAGTGCTTGACGGTGTCGGCGATGTGGCGGGTGAGGAAGCCGGCGAATTCGGGCGCGGCGCCGCGCGCCGCCAGTTCCAGGTTCTCGTTCAGCGAGGCGCGCAGCTGCGGGTCCTCGGCCAGCGTCCTGCCGACCCAGGCGCCGGTGGCCACCAGGCGGCGGTGCAGCGCCGAATCCTCCTTGTCCAGGTCGGCCTTGATCCAGCCCTTCAGGTCGCCCCACAGCGCGCCCAGGTAGCCGTTCAGCGTCTCGTCGCCGACCAGGTAGCGCTTGATCTCCTCGCCCTTGGCGGCGAACGCCGGATCGTCCTTCAGGCGCGCCACGAAGTCGTGGGTGAAGACGTCGAAGCGCTCGCGCAGCGGGTGGTCGGGATCCTTGGCCACGCGCAGCAGGATGCCGGCGGCCAGGCGCACCGCGATGTCGGCCCCCTTGCGGCCGATCAGTTCGGACGGCAGCATCTTTTCCATGAACGCGTACTCCTCGCGCAGCCAGTCGACGATGCCCTGCGCGATGACGGCCTGGATCTCCTCGTTGCCGAGCAGCTGCGCCAGCTGCTCGATGCCTTCGTCGAGGATCGCCTGGTGGCGCCGCTCGCGCGTGATGCTCTCGAGGATGGTGCCGGCGGCCTTCGACAGGTCGACGCTGCCCACCATGCCGTGCACGGCGCGGCGGATGAAGGTCTGCACGGCGCCGTCCTCGATGAAGTCGAGCGCCCAGGCGGCCGTGCGCACCAGGTAGTCGCCCAGCTGGCGCGTGTTCTCGGGCCGCACCAGCCAGTCGGCCACCTTCTGCGCCGGATCATGCTTCTGGATCAGGCGCACGATCGATTCCGTGTCGAGGAATTTCTCGTGCACGAAGGCGGCCAGGTTGTCGGCGATGCGCTCCTTGTTGGCCGGGATGATCTCGGTGTGGCGCGAGACGATCGGGATCGGGATGCGCCGGAACAGGGCCGCCACCGCGAACCAGTCAGCCAGCGCGCCGACCATCGCCGCCTCGGCGAAGGCCTTCAGCAGGCCGCTCCACCAGGTCGGCGGCAGGGCCAGCGCGAGCGCGAACAGGAGCGCCGCGCCCACGAAGAATCCCAGCGCCAGGCGCTTGGCGCCGCGCAATTCCGCTTCCTTGCCGCGCGTTAGCGCGTCCATGGCGTCACTCCGTCCATCGTTTCAGCTCATCCATTGCTCAAGCCTCCATCCTAGCCGAGCCGCGCCGGCCGCGGCGCGCGCCGTTGCGGCCAAACCGGTGCATCCGCACGCATTTCGCATCGATTTGCCTGCAAACCCATGTAATTTCCATTTTTTCACGCGATTCCCGTCCAACCCGGCCGATCGTCCCTTATACTGGATAAGTTTATCGACACAATTGCAAAGGGGACCACCACGGATGGAACACAACATCAGCCTGATCACCACCATCGCCGCCGCCCTCGGGCTCGGCCTGCTGCTCGGCATGCTCGCCGTGCGGCTGCGCCTGCCTGCGCTCGTCGGCTATCTCGCGGCCGGCGTCCTGATCGGACCGGCCACGCCCGGCTTCGTGGCCGACGTGCAGCTGGCGTCGCAGCTGGCCGAGATCGGCGTGATGCTGCTGATGTTCGGCGTCGGCCTGCACTTCTCGCTGGATGACCTGATGGAAGTGAAGGGGATCGCCCTGCCCGGCGCGATCCTGCAGATCGCCGTCGCCACCCTGCTGGGCATGGGCCTGGCGCACCTGTGGGGCTGGGGCATCGGCGCGGGACTGGTGTTCGGCCTGGCGCTGTCGGTGGCCAGCACGGTGGTGCTGCTGCGGGCGCTGGAGGACCGCGGCGAACTCGATTCCTTCAACGGCCGCATCGCGGTCGGCTGGCTGGTGGTCGAGGACCTCGTGACCGTGCTGGTGCTGGTGCTGCTGCCGGCGCTGTCGGGCGTACTGGGCGGCAAGAGCGAGGATGGCGGCGGTTCGCTGTGGTCGACGCTGGCCTGGACCCTGGTGCAGGTCGGCGCCTTCGTCGCCTTCATGCTGATCGTCGGGCGCAAGCTGTTCCCGTGGTTCCTGTGGCGCGTGGCCAAGACCGGCTCGCGCGAGCTGTTCACGCTGGCCGTGATCGCGGCCGCCGTCGGCATCGCCTTCGGTTCCTCGCACCTGTTCGGCGTCTCGTTCGCGCTGGGCGCCTTCTTCGCCGGCATGGTGCTGCGCGAATCGGAGCTGAGCCACCGCGCCGCCGAAGAGACGCTGCCGCTGCGCGACGCGTTCTCGGTGCTGTTCTTCGTTTCCGTGGGCATGCTGTTCGACCCGCGCGTGCTGGTCGAGAGCCCGCTGCAGGTGCTGGGCGTGCTGGCCATCATCCTGTTCGGCAAGTCGATCGCTGCCTTCGTGCTGGTGCTGGCGCTGCGCTATCCGCTGAACACGGCGATCACCGTCTCGGCCAGCCTGGCGCAGATCGGCGAATTCTCGTTCATCCTGGCGGCGCTGGGCATGTCGCTGGGGCTGCTGCCGGAAATGGGCCAGAACCTGATCCTGGCCGGCGCCATCATCTCGATCGCCGTCAACCCGCTGATGTTCAAGGCCGCCGGCCCGCTGCAGAACTGGCTGCGCGCGCGCTCGCCGCTGGCGCGCCAGCTGGAGCGCTCGACCGACCCGCTGGCCGAGCTGCCGATGTCGGTGGAGCACGACCGCCTGACCGGCCAGGTCGTGCTGGTCGGCTACGGCCGCGTGGGCCGCCGCATCGCCGACGAGCTGACGCGCGAGAAGGTGCACTTCGTGGTGGCCGAGCAGAACCGCGACCTGGTCGAGGAACTGCGCCGGCGCGACCAGCCGGCGGTGGCCGGCAACGCGGGCGAGCCGGCGGTGCTGATCCAGGCGCACATCGCGCGCGCCTCGATGCTGGTGATCGCCACGCCCGACACCTTCCACGTGCGCGCGATGGTGGAAACGGCCAAGGCGCTGAACCCGGCCATCCGCTGCGTGGTGCGCACCCACAACGAGGAAGAGGCGCGCCTGCTGCGCGAGGATACCGGCGGCACCGTCTTCATCGGCGAGCACGAGCTGGCCAAGAGCATGACGCGGCACGTGCTGGAAGCGCTGGAGAATGCGCCGCTGCCGGCGCACTGATCGACGATGCCTGCGCCGGATGCGCGCGTGGACCACGCAGGCGTCCACGCGACGTAGGGTGGGCGGGTTTCCCGCCCACGCGTTCGACCGCCGCCCGCATCCCGGCGCGCCAAAAAAAACGGCGGACATCGCTGTCCGCCGCATCAACTTGAAGCTATCCGCAGATCACGCCTCAAGAACCATCAACCAACCTGTCGTCAAGCCACGGCCTCCTCGGCGCACAGCTTGAGGTTCACGGCGCGCGGCGCATCCAGGCCGGCCCGCAGCGTTTCCTCGTGTTCGGCCAGCAGCGCGAACACGGCATCCTTCGACAACACGTACTGGTCCAGCAGCGTGTCCTTGAGCGCCACGATCACCTCGCGGTAGTCGCGGATCGCATCCAGCGTGTAGCTGTACAGCTCGTCCGACTTTTCCTCGACCTGGCGCAGCGTGTGCTCGCCGCTGGCGTCGTTCTGCAACTGGCTGTAGTCGATCTTGGCGCGCGAGTACATCGACAGGCGGCCCACCATCAGGTTCAGCATCTTGGTGATCTTCTCGATGTCGTTCTGGCTGCCCACCGAGATGCCGCGCGCGCCGTAGAACAGCTCTTCCGCCGCCACGCCGCCGTACAGGCCGATCACGTCGCGCTCCAGCTCTTCCAGCGTGCGCAGCGACATGTCGTCGCCCGACTGCAGCACATAGCCCAGCGCGCCGATCTTCGACACCGCCTCGGTGCTGATCTTGAGCAGGTGCGACTTTTCCTTCACCTGCGCCAGGCTCAGGCCTTCGCGCAGGAACGGATCGATCTGCATGAAGAAGTGGCCCAGCTCGTGCACGGCGATGCGCTCGCGCTGCTTCTGCTTGTCGGCCGTGGTGGCGCGGTCGGTCAGGCCGATCGTGGCGCGTTCATAGGCGCGGAACAGCAGGTCGGTGTTGATGATCGCCTTTTCCTGGATCGACAGCATCGACGCGCGCTCGACCACGGTTTCCAGCAGCGCCGGGCTGAGGTTCTGGGTGATCTCGGCGACCTGGTCCAGGTCGAGGTCGTCCCAGTCCACCAGGCCCTCTTTCTTGCGCGCCAGGAAACTGCGCAACAGCTCGCGCCGCTCGGTCTTGTTCGGCAGGCGGAAGTTGATCTTCACCGAGAAGCGGCGCAGCATCGCTTCGTCCATCTCGGTCGAGGCATCGTCGAAGTTCGAGGCGACGACCCAGATCACGCCCTGCCCCTTGTCGCTCTTGACGCCGTCCAGCAGGCCCAGCAGGGTGTTGGCCGTATCGTCTTCCCATTTCTTTTCGCTGCGGCCGCGCGGCATGAACAGGCTTTGCGCCTCGTCCAGGAAGATGATGCAGCGGCCCTTCGCGCTGGCCTTGCGGTACAGGGCGTTCAGCGCCTTGGAGCCGCCGCCGACGTAACCCGATTCCAGCGCCGAGCCGGACGCCTGGATCAGCGGGATGTCGAGGCGCTTGGCCAGGTAACCCACCAGCTTGGTCTTGCCGGTGCCGGCCGGACCGGTCAGCATGACGTTGAACGGCTTGTCGATATTGTGCTCCTGGTAGAGCTCGCGGTTGCGGATCATGTCTTCCAGGTGCAGCACTTCCTGCTTGATGTCTTCCATGCCGATCAGGTCGTCCAGGCTGCCTTTCAGCTTGTCCGGCGAAATCAGTTGCGCGCCCGCATTCATGCCCGGGATGCCGAACTTGATCGCGTACAGGATCACCAGCAGCACGGTGATGTCGAGCGCATGGCGCTTGAGGAAATTGATGACGTCGGTGCCGAAGCCCTCGCCCTCGTCCTGCAGCACGGCCTTGTGCGTGCTCAGGTAATCGTCCTTGGCGATCGAGTACGGGATCGCACTCTTCAGCAGCACTTCGCGCTCCAGCGACAGGTGCGAGGTGCTCGGCACCTTCACCACGTGCAGTTGCGGCGCATCCTTGAATTTATACACATAGCGCGGCGAGTCCGACAGCGGCCTGGCGACCAGCAGGTATTCCAGGCGGTCCTTGGCGGCCGCCAGCTGCGTGATCTCGGCGATGTTCTGCGAGTGCACCACCGGTGCCGGGTCCTGCGGGACGTCGGCCTTGTAGATGGCCCAGCCCGCCAGCATGCCCAGCACGATGGCGGCCAGGATACGGACATAGACATTCTTGAAGGCAATTTGAAGTCGAGCAAAATTGGGCATATCGGTACTCTGCAAAAGACGAAGGGTGTGATACGGCTGGCCTTTCGCAAGTCCGGCGGACGGGAAAGGCGGAACGGTGGGACCGCTCGGGGTCGGCAGACGTGTGCATCTGCTATTGTTTTGATGCCCTAAGGCAATAGGGATATGGAGACTATACCCGCAAAGAAAAGGAAGGTGTATACCGTGCGCCGAAAAAAATTCGGGGCACAACAAATATGATCAGATGATTATCGGATTTCATTGCCTACTTAATAAACTAGATAAATAGAGCGCAAGATTTGATGTCACTCATGGCTATTTTTTCATGCCACTCCGCATAATCCCTTATCTTTGTTTTATTTAAAAAAAATATTAATTTTTATAAACAGATGCGAGAGTGTAACCGTACGTAACGGGCGCAATGCACGGCGCATCTTTGTTATTCTGCATGACGACCTGGATGCGTCATTGCGTTTCCATGAGTAATTCGTTTCTTAAGCTCATTATCCAAACGTTAATAATGCAAATATGTAATTGCCGGGTCGATGCAATCCATCGTCGTCGGGTGTCGCCAGTTTTTTTGAAGGAATGACCGTGAAACGATATGCACTTGCCGCAATGCTCAGTCTGTTAGTCGGCGGCGCCGCCCAGGCCGCCGCCATCGATCTCGACACGTCCACCGCTGGCGTGCGCGCCTACCGCGTGGCCGACCTGTCGACGCTGCACCGCACCGAAGTGGTGGCGCCCCCGCCCTCCTCGATGTCCGAACTTCCCGAACCGGAAGTCTTCGCCATGATGCTGGTCGGCCTGATCCTGATCGGCTACCGGGCCAGCCGCGTCAGCAACGAGAAGTTCAAATAAGGAGTTTGACGTGCAGCAGCGGTTCGATACGAAGGAAACGGTATCTGCTTGACGCGGGGCCGTATCGGTCGAACCGGAAGTCAACGACGGCGCCTCTGGCGCCGTCGTCATATCAGAAGCCGGAAACGCCGGACTCAGCGCGGCGAGGCGCCGGCGGCGATGTCATTACACAGCGCATGCAGCTTGCTGAGCGTGGACCAGTTGCGCGACGTGGTGGCGTCGCCGAGCTGCTTGCCCAGGGCCTGCGCGGCCGCGCTGTCGAGGATGCCCTCGGGACACCATACATAGACAGCGCGCGCGCCCAGCGCCACCGCGCCCGGTTGCCAGTCCTGGCGGCATAGCGGCGCGACGGCCTCGCGCAACTGCTCGTTGGGCAGGATGAAGATGAGCAGGCGCGCATGGTCGGCCGCCACGTCCAGCAGCGGGTTGGCGGCGACGATGGCGGCCAGTTCCTCGCGGTCCAGCACCAGCACGCGCGCCGCCACGCCCAGCTTGAGCACGAGCGCTTCCTCGAGCTCCGCCGCCACCGCGTCGCGCGGCCGCGGCGGACCGCTGAACACGACGTTCCCGCTGTTGAGCACGCTGCGCACCTCGGTATAGCCGAGGTCGCCGACCAGCTTGCGCAGGTCGGCCATGGCGACACGCTTGGCGCGCCCGACGTTGACGCCCCTGAGCAGGGCAATGTAGCGTTTGCTGGTCATGGCCCCATGGTACCGTGCCCTCGGCGGACGGGGCATCTATTTACAAATCATTACCACGCCCGACGGCGGCGGCGCGAGACGGGAATCCAACGGATCGTGTGGTCCGGGCCGGGCCGGCGCCATGCCATGGTCGCCCTGCATGATATACCGATGGTAATATCAAGAGATGATTGAAGTGGAAAGGGAAAGCATGACTGCCGCCAACCAAGCGATTCCGCTGGCCGATGCCCTGCCGGGCATGGTCCTGTCCGACGTCCTGCGCGATGCGAAGGGCAACGTCCTCCTCGCCGAAGGCGTGGTGCTGACCGATACCATGCTGGCCTCGCTGGCGCGCCACGGTATCGCCGACCTGCCGATCGTGCAGGCCGGGGCGGCGCTGGCGCCGGTCGATCCGGCCGCCGTGCAGGCGCGCCTGGACCGGTTGTTCCGCAAGCAGGATGCCGGCGACGACAGCGACTGGGCCAGCGCCGCCCTGCGCCGCTACATCGAGGATTACCGCCTGCGCCGCGGCGCCGGAGCCGCGGCATGAGCCGCGTCACGCCTGACCGGCTGGCCGCCGGCGTGCAGGACCTGCCGTCGCTGCCGGCCGTCGTCATGGAACTGCTCGGCAGCATCGAGCAGGACGACGTGGACATCTCGGTGCTGGCCAAAAAGGTGTCGTACGACCAGGCCCTGACGGCCAAGACGCTGCGCCTGGCCAATTCCTCGTCCTACGGCCTGCAGGTCAAGGTGACCACGATCCAGCAGGCCATCACGTTCCTCGGTTTCCAGGCGACGCGCAACCTGATCACGGCCGCCGCGCTGACGGGATGCTTCCCGAACGGGCGCTGCCCCGGTTTCGACGACCGCGCCTTCTGGCGCCATTCGATCGCCACGGCCGCCTGCGCCCGTGCGCTGGCACGGCGCATGCGCTTCAACCAGGATTTCGCCTTCACGGCGGGATTACTGCACGACATCGGCCGGCTGGTGCTGGTGACCGCCTGCCCCGATGCCTATGCCGATGTGCTGGGCTGGCGCGCCCGCCATGGCGGCGAGTGGCGCGAGGCCGAGCGCGAGGTACTGGGCCTGGACCACGTCGATGCGGGCGTGGCGCTGGCCGAGCATTGGCATTTTTCCGACACGATGCGCCAGGCGATCGCGTTCCACCATGCGCCGGCCACCCCGGGCGCCGGCTTCCTGGCCGCGATCGTGCACGTGGCCGATGCGATCGTGCACGCGCTCGACATTGCCGGAGACGAGCACGACGTGGTGCCACGCGTCTCGGGCGTGGCATGGGATGCGATGCGATTGAGCGAGGAAGCCTACCTGCACCTGTTCCGCGAGACGGAGGCGCAGTTCGAGGAAATGTCGGCCGTCCTGATGGCGTGACGACGCGCCCCAGGAACGGCCTCGCGTGACGGCGGCACGGCGCATCCGCGTGGATGGCGCCTTGCCGCCGGGTCTGGCCGCAGGCATGACAGGACCGCTGTCATGCCCGCGGCATCAGTGCGCATAATTGCCCGGCGATTTGGTCGATGCGTCGTCGGACTGGGCTTGCGGCTGGGCCTGCTGTGCCTGCTGGGCGGCGGCTTCCTTGGCAGCCTTTTCTTCGGGCTTCGGACGGCCCTGGGCGTCGGACAGGCGGTACTTGGTACGGCGGTCGCCCATCAGGTCGCGCAGGTCGCGGATGCTCATGCCGGTCACTTCGTGCATGCGGATCAGCAGCGAGGCGCCGACCGGCAGGCGGTGGTGGCGGATCTTGCTGATGACCGGCGGCGCGACTTCCAGCATGCGCGACAGCGCGGCGTCGTTCTTCAGCTGCATCTTGCCCAGCAAGATGTCCAGCAGGTGATTGGGGTTGTAGCTTTCCTGTGATGACAGAGCATGATGTGCCATGATTTCCTCGTGAGTGGTTAAAATAGTTCTCTTACGAACTGTGTTAATGACTACGTTTCGTCTACATAAGTTCCCGGTTTCGTTTCCAGGCGGTTAAGCGGACTCGTCCACCCAAGCCGCCCGGCAACGCGCCGGACCGTGTGTGCTCCCTGGTCGGAACCCCGATCGCCCTGCCGCCGTCCGGGTGCAGTCCAACTACGCCCGGTACCGCATGCCGTGTCCGTCGAAGCTCCACTTCCCTGGCTCACTTGTTTTTCGAACAAATTATCAAACTCGTATGCTGGGTCCAACATCGACTTGGGCACAGAATTCATTGGTCGAAATCAAGCTATCGCTAGGAAAGCTTGTCACATAGTCATTTCAGCACATGGTGACAGATTGTGGCGCACGCAAGAGTTTTTTTGCGCTAAGTTTGCAATTGCCGAGCAGCAGGAAGCCTATGATTTACATAGGGAAATTAAAGTTAATGCCATTCGACAATGTTAAACATAACACCTAGAAATAGAAATTCAAGTAGACAGAATGTAACCAACCGTATCAAAAGTTAAGGTCCAGCAAACTGGCATTCCCCGAAGCAAAGAATCTGGGCCGTGCCACCGCCGTTCGCCGGCGCGCGCGCCGCTTTCAGGGCGCCGTGGCGATTTACGGTAAACTGGCCTTCCACCTGTCCACGCCTCAGCCCCCCTAAAGCTTTCCATGCAGAAAAAAGTATTCATCAAGACCTTCGGCTGCCAAATGAACGAGTACGACTCGGACAAGATGGCGGACGTGCTCGGTGCATCCGAAGGACTCGTGCGCACCGATACCCCGGACGACGCGGACGTCATCCTGTTCAACACCTGTTCGGTACGCGAAAAGGCCCAGGAAAAGGTGTTTTCCGACCTGGGCCGGCTGAAGGAACTCAAGCGCAACAAGCCCGGCCTGGTGATCGGCGTGGGCGGCTGCGTGGCCTCGCAGGAAGGCGCGGCGATCGTCAAGCGCGCCCCGCACGTCGACGTCGTGTTCGGCCCGCAGACGCTGCACCGCCTGCCGCAGATGATCGAGATGCGCCGCCATACCGGCGCGGCCCAGGTCGACATCAGCTTCCCCGAGATCGAGAAATTCGACCACCTGCCGCCCGCCAAGGTCGAGGGCCCGGTCGCCTACGTGTCGATCATGGAAGGCTGCAGCAAGTACTGCAGCTACTGCGTGGTGCCCTACACCCGCGGCGAGGAAGTGTCGCGCCGCTTCGAGGACGTGCTGACCGAGGTCGCCGGCCTCGCCGCCCAGGGCGTCAAGGAAATCATGCTGCTGGGGCAGAACGTGAACGCCTACCGCGGCGTCATGGAAAGCGGCGAGGGAACGCCGCAGTTCGCCGATTTCGCCCTGCTGCTCGAATACGTGGCCGAGATCCCCGGCATCGAGCGCCTGCGCTTCGTCACCAGCCACCCGAAGGAATTCACCCAGCGCCTGATCGACGCCTACGCGAAGATCCCGCAGCTGGTCAACCACCTGTACCTGCCGGTGCAGCACGGGTCCGACCGCATCCTGCAGGCCATGAAGCGCGGCTACACGGGCCTGGAATACAAGTCGATCATCCGCCGCATCAAGGCGGTGCGCCCCGACATCGCGATCTCGTCCGATTTCATCGTCGGCTTCCCGGGCGAGACCGACGCCGATTTCGAAGCGATGATGAAGCTGGTGGAAGACGTCGGCTTCGACAACAGCTTCAGCTTCATCTTCAGCAAGCGCCCGGGCACCCCGGCCGCGAACCTGCCCGACGACACCCCGCACGAGGTCAAGCTGGCGCGCCTGCAGCGCCTGCAGGCCCTGATCGACGCCAACACCCGCAAGACCAGCGCCGCGATGGTCGGCACGGTGCAGCGCGTCCTGGTCGAGGGCCCGTCCAAGAAGGGCGGTGGCGAACTGCAGGGACGCAGCGAGAACAACCGCGTCGTCAACTTCTTCCCCGCCGCCGGCGCCGATGCGAGCACCTCCCTGGTCGGCCAGCTGGTCGACGTGCGCATCACCGAAAGCCTCGATTACTCCCTGCGCGGCGACCTGGTCGTCCGCCTCGACACGATTGCCAAAGCCAGTTGAAAACGCCCACCCAGCCTTCGTATTTCATTCCCGAGCCGCTCGACAACACGCGGCTCGCCCACCTGTGCGGTCCGCTCGATGAAAACCTGCGCCAGATCTCGGCCGCGCTCGACGTGACCATCTTCCGGCGCGGCGAGAAGTTCATCGTCGGCGGCGCCAACGCGCCGCGCGCGGTCGAGCTGCTGGAACGCTTCTACGCCGTCGCCGACAAGGTCGTCCCGCTCGAGGAAGTCCAGCTGGCCCTCGTCGAGCAGCGTTCCGGCATCAAGCCCAAGGCGGCCGAGCCGCCCGCCGCCGGCAAGGCGCCGGGCGAGACGCTGAGCGAGGAGGAAGAACGCGCCGAGACGGGCGCGCAGGACGATCCCGCCAACCTGGTCAGCCCGGCGCTCAAGACGCGCCGTCCCGACCTGCGCGGCCGCACCCCGCACCAGATCCAGTACATGAAGGCGGTGCTGGAACACGACATCAGCTTCGGCATCGGCCCGGCCGGCACCGGCAAGACCTACCTGGCCGTGGCCTGCGCCGTCGACGCGCTGGAACGCGACGCCGTCAAGCGCATCGTGCTCACGCGCCCGGCGGTGGAAGCCGGCGAACGCCTGGGCTTCCTGCCCGGCGACTTCGCCCAGAAGGTCGACCCCTACCTGCGCCCGCTGTACGACGCGCTGTACGACCTGCTCGGCTTCGAGCGCACCCAGAAGCTGTTCGAGAAGGGCGCGATCGAGATCGCTCCGCTGGCCTTCATGCGCGGCCGCACGCTGAACCATGCCTTCGTGATCCTGGACGAGGCCCAGAACACGACGGTCGAGCAGATGAAGATGTTCCTGACCCGGATCGGCTTCGGCAGCAAGGCCGTGGTCACCGGCGATGTCACCCAGGTCGACCTGCACAAGACGCAGAAGAGCGGCCTGGTCGACGCGATGCAGGTGCTCAAGGACGTGCGCGGCATCGCCTTCACCCATTTCGCCAGCGCCGACGTGGTGCGCCACCCGATGGTGGCGCGCATCGTCGACGCCTACGAAAAATCCGCCGCGATCCAGCAGATCGGCGATCTTTCCACTCCAGCGAGCTCCCGCCATGCAAGAAAAAAACCATAGCCTCGACCTCGACGTCCAGTACGCCGACACCCGCCTCGAAGCCGAGATCACGCCCGCGATGATCGAGCGCTGGGTGCGCGCCGCCCTGCTCGGCCCGGCCGAGCTGGCGATCCGCTTCGTCGACGCCGCCGAAGGCCAGCTCCTCAACCGCGACTACCGCGGCAAGGACTACGCCACCAACGTGCTGACCTTCGCCTACAACGAAGGCGCGCAGATCGCGGACGACGAGCCCACCCAGGCCGACATCGTGCTGTGCACCGACGTCCTGCAGCGCGAGGCCGACGAGCAGAAGAAGACCGTCGAGGAACACACGGCGCACCTGGTGGTGCACGGCGTGCTGCACGCCCAGGGCTTCGACCACGAGACCGACGAGGAAGCCGAGGAGATGGAACAGCTCGAGCGCGACATCATGGAAGCGCTGGAGTATCCGGACCCGTACGCGCAAGACGAGTAACGCGCATCGATCCCTGGGCGCCGGCCCGCGCCGGCGCCCGACGTTCCCGATTCACGCCTTGCCCAGTTGCTCCCCGATCGGCAGCTTGCGCACCCGCCTGCCCGTCGCCGCGAACACCGCATTGGCCAGCGCCGGCGCGATCCCCGCCGTGCCCGGCTCGCCGATCCCGCCCGGCTCGTCGCGGCTGTCCACCAGCACCACTTCCACCGCCGGCGCCTCGCTCATGCGCATCACCCGGTAGTCGCCGAAGTTCGTCTGCCGCACCCGGCCCTTGTCCAGCGTGACCTCGCCCCACAGCGCCGCGCTGAGGCCGAACACGACGCCGCCCTCCACCTGGGCGGCGATGGTGTCCGGATTGATCTGCTGGCCGCAATCGACCGCGCACACCACGCGGTGCACGCGCACGTCGCCGTCCGGCCCCACCGACACTTCCGCCACCTGCGCCATGTAGGTGCCGAAGGCGAACTGGGTCGAGACGCCGCGCCCCACCTTGCGCCCGGCCACTGGCGCCAGCGGCTTGCCCCAGCCGGCCCGGCGCGCGGCCAGGTCGAGCACGGCCAGCGTGCGCGGCGACTTCTGCAGCAGCGAACGGCGGAACGCCACCGGGTCGGTCTTGCTCGCATAGGCCAGTTCGTCGATGAAGCTCTCCACCACGAACACGTTGTGGGTCGGCCCCACGCCGCGCCAGAACGCGGTGGCCAGGCCCGCCGGCTCGTGGCGCACGTATTCCACGCGCATCGCGGGCAGCGCGTACTGCAGGTCGGCCGCGCCCTCGACGGCGTCGGGGTCGACGCCGTCCTTGACCAGCGGCGGCGCGAAGCGCGCCATGATCGAGGAACCGGTGACGCGGTGGAACCAGGCCAGCGGCATGCCCTTGTCGTCCAGCCGCGCCGCGATGCGGTCCAGGTAGTACGGGCGGTACATGTCGTGCTGGATGTCTTCCTCGCGCGTCCAGACGATCTTCAGCGGGCCCTTGGCCAGCTTGGCGAACGCCACCGCCTGGATCACGTTGTCGACCTCGAGCCGGCGCCCGAAACCGCCGCCCAGGTAGAAATTGTGCACCTTGACCTTCTCCACCGCCAGGCCGGTCAGCCTGGCCGCGGCGCCCTGCGCCAGCGCCGGCACCTGCGTGCCCACCCACAGGTCGCAGCCGTCCGCGCGCAGGTCGACCGTGCAGTTCATCGGCTCCATCGTGGCGTGGGCCAGGAACGGCAGCTCGTAGACGGCGTCGATGCGGCGCCCGCCCTGGCCGTCCAGCACCTTGAGGGCGTCGCCCGTGTCCCGGGCGACGGCGCCCGTGCCCTGCGACGCCTTGTCCATGTCGGCCCGGATCGAGGCCGAGCTGACGTTGGCGTTGGCGCCGTCGTCGAAGCGCGGCGCGGCGGCGGCCAGGCCCTGCTTCGCGGTCCAGAAGTTGTCGGCGACGACGGCGACGGCGCCCTCGATGCGCAGCACCTGGCGCACGCCCTTCACGGCCATGGCCTTCTGCTCGTCCACGAAGGCCACCTTGCCGCCCATGACCGGCGAGGCGGCCACCGCCGCGATCCCCATGCCCGGCAGGCGCGCGTCGATGCCGAACAGCGCCGAGCCGTCCACCTTGGCGGGGCTGTCCAGGCGCTTGAGCGGCTTGCCCACCAGCGCGAAGTCGGCGGGATCCTTCAGCTTGACGGTGGCCGGGAACGGCAGCTTCGAGGCCGCGTCGACCACCTCGCCGAAGTGCATCGTGCGGTTCGAGCCGTCGTGGCGGATGGTGCCGGCCACCACCTTCAGCTCGCCCACCGGCACCTTCCACGCGTCGGCGGCGGCCTGCACCAGCACCGTGCGCACCTTGGCGCCGGCCTCGCGCAGCGGCTTGTAGGCCGCGCGCACGGAGGTCGAGCCGCCCGTCACCTGGCCGCCCAGCAGCGGATCGGCGTACAGCGTGTTGTCGGCCGGCGCCTGCTCCAGCTTCACCCTGGTCAGGTCGGCGCCCAGCTCCTCGGCCAGCAGCATCGGCATCGAGGTGAAGGTGCCCTGCCCCATCTCGACCTTGTGCACGATGAGGGTGACGATGCCTTCGCGGTCGATGCGCACGAAGGCGTCGTGCGCCAGGCCCGGCGGCCGGTTCGACATCGCCGTGGCGGCCTGGCCGACGGCGGTCTCGGACGGCGGCTCCTTGCGGTCGCTCTCCGGCGTCCTGCTGCAGCCGAACAGGGAAAAGCCGAACAGCAGCCCGCCGCCGGCCGCGGCGCCGCCCTTGAGCAGGCGCCGGCGCGCGTTCGAGGCCGGCGCGTCGGCGCCGGGTTCCTTGGTCGTCTGGTCCATCGCGTCCTCCCTCATTGTGCAGCAGCGATCTTGATCGCCTTGCGGATGCGTCCATAGGTGCCGCAGCGGCAGATATTGCCCGACATGGCATTGTCGATGTCGGCGTCGGACGGCCGCGGCGTCGCGCGCAGCAGCGCGGTGGCGGCCATGACCTGGCCGGACTGGCAGTAGCCGCACTGGACCACGTCGAGCTGGCGCCATGCCTGCTGTACCCTGGCGCCGACCGGGTCGGTGCCGATCGCCTCGATGGTCACGATCTTCTTGCCGGCCGCGGCCGACACGGGCGTCACGCAGGCGCGGATCGCCTGGCCGTCCAGGTGCACGGTGCAGGCGCCGCACAGGGCGACGCCACAGCCGAACTTGGTGCCGGTCAGGCCCATGGTGTCGCGCAGCGCCCACAGCAGGGGCATGTCGTCGGGGACGTCGAGGTCGGTGGTGGTGCCGTTGATGTTCAGTGCGGGCATGAATGCCTCCTTTCCTGGTCGAATCACCAATATAGGACGAAGATTGCGTGAGATGGCGCACACATCGTCGCGCCATCCCGGACGCGCGCCGCGCCAGGCGGGCTGCATAAAAAACAGGCACGGGCGGTTTTGGTGTATCCTATGCCGATCGCAACAACGGCTTCATGCCAACTATGCCCGAGCACCCTGCCGACGTCCGCACGGACGCCAAACCCCACCGGTCGCTGTTCGAACGGCTGACCGCGCTGATCTCTCCCGAGCCAGAAAACCGCGCCGAGCTGCTGGAAGTGCTGCACGACGCGCACGGACGCAACCTCATCGATGCCGATGCCCTCTCCATGATCGAGGGTGTGTTCCAGGTCTCCGACCTGTCGGTACGCGACATCATGGTCCCGCGCTCGCAGATGGACGTGATCGACATCTCCAAGCCCATCGAGGAATGGCTGCCGATCGTGCTGGAGACGGCCCACTCGCGCTTCCCCGCCATCGAGGGCGAACGCGACAAGGTCGTCGGCATCCTGCTGGCCAAGGACCTGCTGCGCTACTACGCCGAGGAATCCTTCGACATCCGCAAGATGCTGCGTCCGGCGATCTTCATTCCCGAATCCAAGCGTCTGAACGTGCTGCTGCGCGACTTCCGCGCCAACCACAACCACATGGCGATCGTCGTCGACGAGTACAGCGGCGTGGCCGGCCTGATCACGATCGAGGACGTGCTGGAACAGATCGTCGGCGACATCGAGGACGAATACGACTTCGACGAGGACGAGGACAACATCCTGTCGATCAAGGAAGGCCAGCTCGGCCCGCGCTGGCGCGTCAAGGCGCTGACCGAGATCGAGCAGTTCAACGAGGAACTGGGCGTCGACCTGCCGGACGACGACGCCGACACCATCGGCGGCCTGGTCGCCAGCCACCTGGGCCGCATGCCGCACAAGGGCGAGGTGTTCGACCTCGACAACCTGCGCTTCGAGGTGCTGCGCGCCGACGCGCGCCAGATCCACGTACTGCTGGTCGAGAAACTGCCGCCGTCCATCGACGAAGACCACGACTAAACTGCCAGCGCCCCCGACGGGGCGCTTTTCACATCACGCTCCAGGACCCCGCTTGATTTTCCGCCGCCGCACCCGTCCCGTCGCCGCCGCCCCCGATCCCGCCCTGCGCGGCACCCGCCCCGGCTATCCCGCGCTGCTGCTGGCCTGCCTGGCCGGCGCTTCCAGCCTGTTCTCGTTCGAACCGTTCGGCTGGTGGCCGCTGCAGTTCCCGGCCCTGGCCTGGCTGTTCTACCAGGTCGGCATGGGCAGCTCGGTGCGCCGCGCCGGCCTGCTCGGCTGGGCCTTCGGCTTCGGCTGGTCGGTGGCCGGCATGCACTGGCTGTACATCGCCCTCAACCGCTTCGGCCACCTGCCGGCCGTGCCGTCGGCTATCGCGATCGGCCTGCTGGGCCTGTACATGGGCCTGTTCGGCGCCTGCGCCGCGGCCGCCGCAGCGTGGCTGCGCAAGCGCTGGGCGCTGCCGGTGCCGGCCTTCCTGCTGCTGGTGTTCCCCACCTGCTGGGGCGTGTCGGAATGGATGCGCGGCTGGGTGTTCACCGGCTTTCCCTGGGCCGCGTCCGGCTATGCCCACAATGCGGCGCCGCTGGGCGGCTTCGCGCCGATCCTGGGCGTGTACGGCATCGGCGTGCTGGTGGCCGTGTGCGCCGCCTGCCTGGTGATGCTGACCCAGCGCCAGCGCATGCAGGCGCTGGCCGTGTTCGGCGTGCTGATGGTGGCCGGCAGCCTGCTGCGCCAGGTCGCGTGGACCAGGCCCGCCGGCCAGCCGATCACGGTGCGCCTGCTGCAGGGCGACATCCCGCAGGACCAGAAGTTCGACGCCGCCCACCTGCTCGACATCCTGGTGCGCTACCGCGACATGATGACGGCGGCCCCGGCCGACCTGACGGCGGCGCCCGAGACGGCGATCCCGATCGTGCCGCGCTACCTGCCGCCCGGCTACCTGGACATCTTCAAGGACTACGCGGCGCGCACCGGCACCACCTTCCTGTTCGGCATCCCGCTGGGCGACGGCGAGCGCGAATACGCCAACAGCGTGGCCGGCGTCGGCCCGGCCGGGCAGTCGTACCGCTTCGACAAGCACCACCTGGTGCCGTTCGGCGAATTCGTGCCGCCGGGCTTCCGCTGGTTCACCGAGATGATGCAGATCCCGCTGGGCGACATGACCCGCGGCGCCGCCGTGCAGGCCCCGTTCGCCGTCAAGGACCAGCTGGTGCTGCCGAACGTCTGCTACGAGGACGTGTTCGGCGAGGAGATCGCGCGCAACCTGCGCGAGGCGCCGCGCCCGGCCACGCTGCTGCTGAACGTGTCCAACCTCGCCTGGTACGGCGAATCGGTGGCGATCCCGCAGCACCTGCAGATCTCGCGCATGCGCGCGCTGGAGACCGGCCGCCCGATGCTGCGCGCGACGAACAACGGCGCCACCGCCGTCATCGACGCGCGCGGCGACGTCGTGCAGCAGATCCCGTTCTACCAGCGCGGCGTGCTGGCGGCGACCGTGCAGGGCATGGCGGGCGCTACGCCGTACATCCGCGTCGGCAACCTCGGCTTCCTGGGCCTGGGCCTGCTCGCCCTGCTCGGCGCCTGGTGGTCGGGACGCCGGCGCGGCAGCCGCCAGGCGGCGCAAAAATCGGCGTGAACCCTTCTCTTTCCCGGTATTACTTAGTAAAGTCTGCCAGGGAAACCCTATCGATGTGCCGGCCCGGCGAGATTCGTTTCGAACAGGCCGGCAAAACCCGCTAAAATTGGTGTTTTAGCAAACTCACCGTGTTCGCGCCCCGTGCGCGCGAAGCCAACAAGATGCTCACATTCCAACAAATCATCCTGACGCTGCAAACCTACTGGGACAAGCAGGGTTGCGCCCTGCTCCAGCCGTACGACATGGAAGTCGGCGCGGGCACCTTCCATACCGGCACCTTCCTGCGCGCGATCGGTCCCGAGCCCTGGCGCGCCGCCTACGTGCAGCCGTCGCGGCGTCCGAAGGATGGCCGCTACGGCGAGAACCCGAACCGCCTGCAGCACTACTACCAGTACCAGGTGGTCCTCAAGCCGGCGCCGGAAAACATCCTCGACCTGTACCTCGGTTCCCTCGAGGCGCTGGGCCTGGACCTGAAGAAGAACGACGTGCGCTTCGTCGAGGACGACTGGGAAAGCCCGACGCTGGGCGCCTGGGGCCTGGGCTGGGAAGTCTGGCTGAACGGCATGGAAGTCACCCAGTTCACCTACTTCCAGCAGGTCGGCGGCCTCGATTGCAAGCCGGTGCTGGGCGAGATCACCTACGGCATCGAGCGCCTGGCCATGTACCTGCAGGGCGTGGAAAACGTCTACGACCTGGTCTGGACCGAGTGGGAAGAGCATGGCGTGCGCAAGCGCCTTTCGTACGGCGACGTGTTCCACCAGAACGAGGTCGAGCAGTCGACCTACAACTTCGAACACTCGAACACGGAACTGCTGTTCCAGGCCTTCAACAACCACGAGAGCGAAGCCAAGCGCCTGATCGAACTGGCGCTGACGCTGCCGGCCTACGAGCAGATCATGAAGGCCTCGCACAGCTTCAACCTGCTGGACGCGCGCGGCGCCATCTCCGTCACCGAGCGCGCCGCCTACATCGGCCGCGTGCGCACGCTGTCGCGCCTGGTCGCCCAGGCCTACTACGACTCGCGCGAGAAGCTCGGCTTCCCGATGCTGCCGACCACCGCTGCCGCCGACGTCGACGCCGCCGCGGTCAAGGTCGCCTGAAGTCCAGAACAACATACAACAACCATGAATCAAACCTTACTCGTCGAACTGCAGACCGAAGAACTGCCGCCGAAAGCCCTGGTGAAACTGGGCGCCGCGTTCGCCAACGGCATCGCCAACGGCCTGAAGGCGCGCGACTTCCTCGAAGCCGACAGCGTCGTCACCACCCACGCCACGCCGCGCCGCCTGGCCGTGTCGATCACCAACGTGCGCGCCACCTCGCCGGACAAGTCGATCCGCGAAAAAGTGCTGCCGGTGAGCGTCGCGCTGGACAAGGACGGCAACCCGACCGCGCCGCTGGCCAAGAAGCTGGCCGCGCTGGGCTTTCCGGACCTGCAGGTAGGCGACCTCGAACGCGCACCGGACGGCAAGGCCGAGAGCTTCTTCCACACCTACACTGCGCCGGGCGCGCAACTGGCCGCCGGCCTGCAGCCGGTGCTGGAAGAGACCGTGGCCAAGCTGCCGATCCCGAAGGTGATGAGCTACCAGCGACCAAACGGCGCCACCGTGCAGTTCGTGCGTCCGGTGCACTCGCTGCTGGCGCTGCACGGCGATGCCGTCGTGCCGCTGACCCTGCTGGGCCTGGAGAGCGGGCGCGCCACGCTGGGCCACCGCTTCCTGTCGGACGGCCTGCCCTTCGACATCGCGCACGCCGACCGGTACGGCGCGCAGCTCGCAGAGGCCGGCAAGGTCGTCGCCGATCCCGAGGCACGCAAGGCATCGATCCGCGCCCAGCTGCTGGAAAAGGCCGGCGCCGACCAGGTGCTGATGCCGGAAGCGCTGCTGGACGAAGTGGCGGCGCTGGTCGAGTGGCCGGTCGTCTACGAATGCCGCTTCGAGGACGCCTTCCTGGCCGTGCCGCAGGAATGCCTGATCCTGACCATGCAGACCAACCAGAAGTACTTCGCCCTGACGGACAGCGCCGGCAAGCTGCGCTCGCGCTTCCTGATCGTGTCGAACATCGCGACCGACGACCCGTCCGCCATCGTCGGCGGCAACGAGCGCGTGGTGCGCCCGCGCCTGTCGGACGCGAAGTTCTTCTTCGAACAGGACAAGAAGAAATCGCTGGAATCGCGCCTGCCGCTGCTGGCCAACGTGGTCTACCACAACAAGCTGGGCACCCAGCTCGAACGCACCGCGCGCGTCACGCGCCTGGCCGGCGCCATCGCGCGCCGCCTGGGCTACGACGTGCTGCTGGCCGAGCGCGGCGCCCAGCTGGCCAAGGCCGACCTGCTGACCGACATGGTCGGCGAGTTCCCGGAACTGCAGGGCATCATGGGCACCTACTATGCCCGCAACGACGGCGAGCACGAGGAAGTGGCGCTGGCCGCCTCCGAGCACTACCAGCCGCGCTTCTCGGGCGACGCGCTGCCGTCGACGCACACCGGCCTGGTCGTGGCGCTGGCCGACAAGCTCGAAACCCTGGTCGGCATCTGGTCGATCGGCCTGCAGCCGACCGGCGAGAAGGATCCGTTCGCGCTGCGCCGCCACGCGCTGGGCGTGATGCGCATGCTGGTCGAGAAGCGCCTGCCGCTGGGCATCTCGGAACTGCTGCGCGACGCCGCCGCCACGTTCGACACCATGGCGACCTTCAAGGACCCGGGCGCCGAAGTCACCGCCTTCATGCTGGACCGCCTGCGCGGCCTGCTGCGCGACCGCGGCTTCGCCCCGAACGAGGTGGAAGCCGTGCTGGCCCAGGATCCGGACCGCGTCGACGACGTGGTGCAGCGCCTGGAAGCCGTGCAGGCCTTCGCCGCCCTGCCGGAAAGCGCCTCGCTGGCCGCCGCCAACAAGCGCATCTCGAACATCCTCAGGAAGAACGAGGACGCGCTGGCCCAGGCCGGCGCCGTGGACGCCGCGCTGCTTCAGGACGAGGCCGAGAAGACGCTGCATGCGAGCGTGCTGCGCGTGCAGCCGGAAGTCGACGCGGCCTTCACGCGCGGCGACTTCGCCGGCACCCTCAAGACGCTGGCCCAGCTGCGCGACGACGTCGACGCCTTCTTCAACGACGTGATGGTGATGGCGGAGGACGTCGCGCTGCGCAACAACCGCCTGGCCCTGCTGTCCATCCTGCACCGCATGATGAACCGCGTGGCCGACATCTCGAAACTGGCTGCCTGACGATGAAGCTGGTCATCCTCGACCGGGACGGGGTCATCAACCATGACTCCCCCGATTTCATCAAGTCGCCGGGCGAATGGATCCCGATCCCGGGATCGCTGGAGGCGATCGCGCGCCTGAACCAGGCGGGCTACCGCGTGGTCGTGGCGTCGAACCAGTCCGGCATCGCGCGCGAGCTGTTCGACATGAGCACGCTGAACGCGATCCACCAGAAGATGCACGCCCAGGCGCAGCTGGTGGGCGCCGACATCGACGCCATCTTCTTCTGCCCGCACGCGGCCATCGACAACTGCGACTGCAGGAAGCCGAAGGCCGGGATGTTCGAGGAGATCAGCAAGCGCTTCAAGCTGGGCCTGAAGGGCGTGCCGACGGTCGGCGATTCGCTGCGCGACCTGCAGGCCGGCTTCATCAGCGGGTGCGTGCCCTACCTGGTCCTGACCGGCAAGGGCCAGAAGACCTTCGAGACCGGCGGTCTGCCGCCGGGCACCCAGGTCTTCCCGGACCTCGCCGCCATGGTCAACGCCTTCCTCAGGAAGGATGCCCCTCCTCCCGTTCCCGCCGCCAGCGCATGACCACGACCACCGAAACCCTCGTCCCGGAGACCACCTCCTTGCGTAACACCTTCCTGTTCCTGCGTTCCCTGTTGTTCACGATCGTCATGGCCGTCGCCACCGTGGTGTGGGCCTGCGTCTGCTTCCTGGCGGCGCCGTTCCCGTACAACACGCGCTTCTGGGTGACCTCGCGCTGGAACGTCTTCGTCATCTGGTGCGCGCGCGTCATCTGCGGCATCCGCTACGAGGTCCGGGGCTACGAGAACCTGCCCGCGCAATCGGCGATCCTGCTGTCGAAGCACCAGTCGGCCTGGGAAACCATCTTCATGCTGCCGAACATGCGCCGCCCGCTGGTCTACGTCTTCAAGAAGGAAATCCTGTACATCCCCTTCTTCGGCTGGGGCATGGCGCTGCTGCGCATGATCCCGATCGACCGCAGCAAGGGCAAGCGCGCCTTTGCCCACGTGGTCCGGATCGGCAAGCGCCGCCTGGCGGACGGCCAGTCCATCATCATGTTCCCGGAAGGGACCCGCATCCCCGTGGGCCAGAAGGGACAGTACAAGAGCGGCGGTTCGCGCCTGGCCATCGAAACCGGTGCCAGCGTCGTGCCGATCGCGCATAATTCGGGGGAATGCTGGCCGAAGGGTTCGTTCATCAAGCGCCCCGGCCTGATCACCGTCTCCATCGGCAAGCCGATTTCGCCGGAAAACCACACTGCCGACAGCCTGATGCAAGAGGTCGAAAATTGGATAGAATCGGAAATGCGCGTCATTTCGCCCCACGCCTACAAAGGTACCTGAACGAACTGGGCGCGCAGACCAACGCACCATCCCTGCCGCCCGCCATGACCTCCCCCAAGCACGACGCGACGCAGCTCGAGCTGTTCGCGCAAGAACGCTTCGCCTCCCTGAAGCCGGCCGGCGCGCCGGCCGCGCCCTCCGCACCACCGGCGCCGCCGGCGCCGCTGTTCAAGGCGCCGCCCGCCCCGACCCGCACGCTGCCCGCGCCGCCGGTCGGTCCCAACGACGCGCCGCTGCGCGCCATCCAGCTCGGCTCGCACACGGTGCGCTATGCGCTGCGCCATTCCGCGCGCCGCTCCTACGGCTTCATGATCGACGACGACGGCCTGCGCGTCACGGCCCCGCGCCGCGCCAGCCAGGCCGACATCGACAGCGCGATCCGCGCCAAGCAGCGCTGGATCCTGACCAAGCTGTTCGAACGCAGCGAGCGCCGCGTGCAGCGCGAGGGCCGCGCCCCGGTCGAATGGGTGGACGGCGCCCGCCTGCCCTATCTCGGGCACGACCTGGTGCTGCGCCTGCAGCCGGCCGAGCGCAGCCACTGCATCCACGACGCCGAGGCACGCACGCTGGAAGTGGGCGTGACGCCCGGGCTGTCGGAATGGCAGGTGCGCGAGCGCGTCAAGCGCTGGTTCCAGGACGAAGCCAGGCGCCTGTTCGGCGAACGCCTGGACCTGTACGCGCCGCAGGTGGGCGTCAGCTACAACAGCTACGCCATCTCCTCGGCCGGCACGCGCTGGGGGTCGTGCACGGTGGCCGGCAACATCCGCCTGAACTGGCGCCTGGTGCACTACCCGCTGGCGCTGCTGGACTACGTGGTGGTGCACGAACTGGCGCACCTGCGCGAGATGAACCACAGCCCGCGTTTCTGGGCCGTGGTCGCGTCGGTGTTCCCGGATTACGACGGCGCCAAGGCAGCGCTCAAGAAGCGATCGGCGGAGATGCCGGTGCTGTTCCCGTAGGGGTCAGAGCCCGGTGTCGGGGCTCCGGCCCTGACCCCGGTGTTCCAACGCCGCGCCATTCCGAACGTCGGTCACGACGCGCGGAACTTCAGTTCGCCCGCCGCGCGCGCTTCGGCGATGCCGCGCATCGCGCTCACTTCTTCCTTGTTCAGGCAGCGGAACGGAATCGGCAACGTGCCGCGTTTCAGCACCATCATGAAGCCCTTCGAGTAGGTGCGGATGCGCTGCACGTCGTCCCAGCCGATCAGGCTCACGCCGGTATCGCTGGTGCGCACGATGCCGTGCTGGTCGATCTGGAATTCGTAGGTGCGGCGCCCGCGGCGCAGCAGCATGAAGTGGGTGGCGGCCGACAGCGTCGACTTCAGGCGCAGCCAGAGGCCCAGCGGCCAGCGGATGTGGCGCCGGCGGATCAGGTAGCCGCCGTGCTCCCACATGAAGCCGGTGTATTCGCCCAGCGTGTAGCGCACCCAGAAGTGCAGGCTGCAGAGGGCGGCGGGCGGATGCACGACCGGGATCGGCGCCGCCGGCATCGCGTCGGCGCCGAGGTCTTCCGGTTGTTCCAGCAGGGCGGCACCGCCGTCCACGTTGCCGCCCGCTCGCGCGCGATGTGACCACAGCATGCCCATCCCCTTTTTCGTGTCTTGAACTAAGGAGAATGGTAACAAAAGCTAGGCGATATACCGTTGCAAGAGTTCAACAGTGCGCGCCGTCGCACCACGATGGCGCGCGGCGAACGCCAGCGCGCGCGCGCCCATCGCCGCGCGCGCCTCGCCGTCCTCCAGCAGGCGCGCGGCCTCGCGCAGCAGGGCGCCGGCATCCGCCACGCGCAGGGCGCCGCCGGTGGCCACCGCCTCCTCGGTCGCATCGAGGAAGTTGAACGTGTGTTCGCCCACCAGCACCGGCTTGCCCAGCGCGCAGGCCTCGATCAGGTTTTGGCCGCCCAGCGGCAGCAGGCTGCCGCCGATGAAGGCGCAGTCGCAGGCCGCGTAGTAGGCGAACATCTCGCCCATCGAGTCGCCCAGCAGCACGTCGGTCTCCACCCGCGCCGGCAGGTGCGAACGGCGCGCCAGCGACAGGGAGCGCTCCTGCGCCATGCGCGCCACCTCGTCGAAGCGCTGCGGATGGCGCGGCACCAGCAGCAGCAGCATGCCCGGCGGGCGCCGCATGGCGGCGAAGGCGTCCAGGATCAACGCCTCCTCCCCTTCGCGGGTGGAGGCGCACAGCAGCACCGGACGGCCGCCGCAATGCGCGCGCAGCATGGCGCCCGTCTCCAGCGCCGCCGCCGGCGGCACCACGTCGAACTTGATGCTGCCGGTGACGTGCACGGCGGGCGCGCCCAGCGAGGCGATGCGCGCGGCGTCGGCCTCGGTCTGGGCCGCCACCAGCGGGATCGCGCGCGCCGCGTCCGTCATCAGGCCGCCCAGCCGGATCCCGCGGCGCAGCGAGCGCTCGGACAGGCGCGCGTTCACCAGCGCCACCGGCACGCCGTGCGCGGCGCAGCCGTGGATCAGGTTCGGCCACACCTCGGTCTCCATCAGGATGCAGATGCGCGGCGCGAAATGGCGCAGGAAGCGGCCCACCATGAAGCCGGTGTCGTAGGGCAGCCAGGATTGCACCACGCGCTCGCCGTGCCTGGCGAACAGCGCCTTGCCGGTGGCGCGCCCGGTCGGCGTCATGTGCGTGAGCAGGATCCGATGATCCGGATACGCGGCCAGCAGCGCCTCGACCAGGGGCTCGGCGGCGCGCGTCTCGCCCACCGACACCGCGTGTACCATGATGGCGGGCCGCGCCTGCGCCGCGCGCCGGCCGTAGCAGCCGAGGCGCTCGCCCAGGCGGGCACGGTAGCCCGGTTCGGCGCGGCCGCGCCACCACAGGCGTCCCAGCACCAGCGGCAGCGCCAGCCACCACATCAGCGAATACAGCAGCCGCATCACGTTCGTTCCATCATGTCTGTCCCAGCAGCCGGCGGGCGGCCGCGATCACCTCGGCGGCGGCCGGCGGCGCGCCGCAGTCGCCCAGGTTGACGATGCGCTCCGACCAGTTGCCCTCGGTCTTCCAGCGCGGCGAATCGACGTAGATCTCGACCGTCGGGGTGAGGAAGGCGGCGGCGATGTGGGTCAGGCCGGTGTCGACGCCGACCGCGAGCGCGGCGCCGCGCGCCAGCGCGACGGCCTGCATCAGCGGCAGTTGCGGCAGCACGGTCGCATTCGGCAGCGCCGCGGCCAGCTGCTGGGCCTCGTCCTTCTCGCGCGCCGAGCCCCAGGGCAGCAGCACCGGCAGCGGCGCCAGCGCCCGGCCCAGCGCGATCCAGTCGGCGGCCGGCCACTTCTTGGCGTCGCGCGCGGTCCCGTGGAAGAACACGGCATAGGGTTCGTCCGGCATCCAGGCCGGGCGCTGCGACCCGTCGTGCAAGGCCGGGGGCGCGGGCAGGCCGAAGTCCGGCGGCGTATCGAGCGCGTAGCCGAGCGCCGCCGCCACCACCTGGCGCCCGCGCGCCACCGCGTGGGTGCGCGGCGCGACCGGGATGCTGCGGGTGTGGAAGATGCGCGAGATGCCCTCGTAGCCCGAGTCCTCGGTGCCGTTGGCCAGGCCGACCTTCTGGCCGCCGGGGCGCACGCGCGCCGCGGCCATGACGATGCCGGTCTTGATCAGGCCCTGGGTGTCGAACACGTAGTCGTACTGTTCGGCGCGCAGGTCGCGGAAGAAGGCGCGCAGTTCGGCGCGCACGGCGGGGTTGCCCAGCCCCTTCTTCCAGCGCCGCAGGGCGAACGGGATCACCTTGCGCACGTGCGGGTTGAGGGCGACCAGGCCGACGTAGCCCTCTTCCACCACCCAGTCGACCCGGGCCTGCGGGTGGTGGCGCAGGATGTCGGCCACGATGGGCAGGTTGTGCAGGACGTCGCCCAGCGACGACACCCGCACCAGCAGGATCTTCAAGGCGCGGCTTTCAGAACGGCAGTCGGGCGTCCGGCTTGGCGGCCAGGATCACGCGGGCGAACTCGCCCTGGATGCGCGCCAGCGCTTCCGGGGTCTCGCCCTCGAAGCGCAGCACGACCACCGGCGTGGTGTTCGAGCCGCGCGCCAGGCCGAAGCCGTCCGGATACTCGACGCGCAGGCCGTCGATGTCGTTGACGCGCTCGGCCCCCGGGAAGGTGGCTTCCTTGCGCAGCTTCTCGATCAGCGCGAAGTTTTCGCCTTCCTGCAGGTGCAGGTGCAGTTCCGGGGTGCTCGAGGCGATCGGCAGGGAATTGAGCAGCGCCGACGGATCGGCCACGCGGGTCAATATCTCGAGCAATCGCGCGCCGGTGTACAGGCCGTCGTCGAAGCCGTACCAGCGGTCCTTCCAGAAGATGTGGCCGCTCATCTCGCCGCCCAGCGGGGCGCCGGTTTCCTTCAGCTTGGCCTTGACCAGCGAATGGCCGGTCTTCCACATCAGCGGACGGCCGCCGTGCTGCTCGATCCACGGGCCCAGGTGGCGCGTGCACTTGACGTCGTACAGGATCTCGGCGCCCGGATTGCGCGACAGGACGTCGGCGGCGAACAGCATCATCTGGCGGTCCGGGAAGATGATGTTGCCGTCCTTGGTCACGACGCCCAGGCGGTCGCCGTCGCCGTCGAAGGCCAGGCCGATCTCGGCGTCGCCGGTGCGCACGGCCTCGATCAGGTCCTGCAGGTTTTCCGGGTGGGCCGGGTCCGGGTGGTGGTTCGGGAACCGGCCGTCCACTTCGCAGAACAGCTCGGTGACGTCGCAGCCCATGGCGCGGAACAGGTCGCCCGCGAAGGCGCCGGCCACGCCGTTGCCGGCGTCGATGGCGATCTTGATCGGGCGCGCGATGCGGACGTCGCCGGCGATGCGCTCGATGTATTCGCGCTTGATGTCGTAGGTCGAATACGCGCCGGCGCTGGCCGCGGGCGCGAACTTGCCGTCTTCGATGAACTGGTACAGGCCCTGGATCGCGTCGCCGTAGATCGCCTCGCCGGCCAGCACCATCTTGAAGCCGTTGTAGTCCGGCGGATTATGGCTGCCGGTGACCATGATGCCCGAACGGGCGTCCAGCACGTTGGTGCCGAAATACACCATCGGCGTGGCGACCATGCCCAGGTCGACGACGTCCACGCCCGCTTCCTGCAGGCCGGCGGCCAGCGCCTGCGCCAGGCTCGGGCCGGACAGGCGGCCGTCGCGGCCGATCACGACCTTGCGTTCGCCCTTGGCCAGCGCGGCGACGCCGAAGGCCTGGCCGATCCTGCGTGCGATGCCGGCGTCGAGCGTCTTGTCGAGGATGCCGCGAATGTCATATGCCTTGAAAATCGTCTTCGAGAGAGGAACCATGGAATGTCTGCCTTGATGGCGCCGCTCCGGACGATCCGGAATGGCGTGGTGCCGTTGAAAAAGAAGCTATTGTAGCGGCAAGCGCAGGGGATGGGAATTTCGCACCGGAGCCGGTACATTCCACTGGCAGAAATCGGAAAAACGCCGGCCAGGACGACACAGCGCGAAACGCGGGCGCGCTTCGTTCACGACAGGCGGGAGCAGGATGCCACCCGCCGGAGCATTCCGCGCGCGGAATACTCCAGCCCAATGCGGCGGCAGCGGGTCAGACGCGCAGCTGGTCCAGCGATTTACCGCCTTCGACCCATTCCTTGACCCATTTCGGCTGGCGGCCACGGCCGGTCCATTGCTGCGACGCGTCGTCCGGATTGCGATAACGGACGGCGACCGAACCGGTACCGGCGGCGGCGGACTTGGCGCCACGGCCGGAATTCATCAGGTCCTTCAGCGGCACGCCGACGCTTTGCGCGATCGCCAGGATCTGTTCACGCGCCTTTTGCATGTCCTGTTGTTCACGTTTCTTCATTTCCTGCTTGATCTGGTCCTGCAGGTTGCGCAAATCGCCCAAGGACAAATTCGACAGATCCATATTGATTCCCTATAAGTTGTTTGAAAACGGATTTTATCCAAATCTCACCAATTGTCGCAATATACTACATCCAGAAAAATTCGTTAGTCTTTCTTGTGCCAAATCAGCCAGCGCGGCGACTTGAATCGGACAATACGCGCATACAGCCAGATGTAGCTGATCACGAACAATAAACAGAAGAAAATCAGCACTTCCGTATTCTGCCAGAACACGGTGGCGGGAATAACGGCGGTCAGGGAAAACAACCAGAGGTAGGGAGAAGTGCGCGCATTCCGTTTCATCAGCGCGCGCGCTTCCTTGCGCCCGACGGTCCATTGCACGATGCGACGAAAAATCAGGCTGTGCAGGTGAATACCATCGGGCACGGTAGGGGATTTGCCGCGCACGAACATGCGCCGGTACACGGAAAAGATCGTTTCGAAGGTTGGATAGATCAGCAGCAATGCGGCATACCAGGTCGATACCTGCGGATTGCGCATCACCAGCAGCAGCGCCAGCTCGCCCAGCATGAAGCCGATGAAATACGCGCCGCCGTCGCCCAGGAAGATCAGTCCGGCGGGATAGTTCCAGATCAGGAAACCGGCGGTGGCGCCTGCCACCGTCAGGGCCGAGACCAGCACGAACATGTCCTCGACCTGCCAGCCGACATAGGCCAGCGACAGCAGCATGCAGATCGTGACCACGCTGGACAGGCCATTGAAACCGTCGATGATATTCACCGCGTTCGCAATGCCGGCCACCGCCAGCACCGTCAGCGGCAATATCACCCAGAGCGAATCGATATTCCAGCTGAAGAAAGGCATGTCCAGGCGCGCGATCTTCGCGTCCAGCACCAGATAACCGAGCACCGCCGCCACCATCGTCAGCAGCAGGCGCCGCGAGGGCCTGACATTGCCGGTATAGTCCTCGACGATGCCGCCGACAAATGCGATCGCCGAGCATCCCAGCAGCGATCCCAGCCAATAACTCAGTTCGGGAACGCGCCATACCGAAATGACGGCCGTCAGCGTCACCGCCAGGAAAATCGGCAATCCGCCGATCCGCGCCACCGCGTGCAAATGCACCTTTTGCACGCCGGCGAAATTATTGTCGAGGGCGGGACCGTGCAATTTCGCGTGCTTGATGACCAGCAGGGTCAGCAATGCCGACGAGACGAAGCTCACGAGAAAAGAAAACATTTTATTATTCTTTAAATACAATAGCCGTACGGCCGATGGCGGCGGGGCCGTGCCGAGGCATGCCGGCAAAAAACCGCTGTCGTTTTTTGCCGTCGTCTGCGCTCCGTTTTGCGCTCCGTTTTGCGCTCCGTTTTGCGCTTCGGTGCGCGCTCCGTTTTGCGCTCGGTTTTGCGCTTCTTTTTGCGCTTCGGTACGCGCCTGGATTCGCGGTCCGGATTTCGCGTTTCGCGCTCCCGGCACCGCGGCCATTGTACCGGATCGCACCAAGCGCCCGAGACAACGCGCTTTACCTGTCTCACGATCGCGCCAATTGGCAAACCCGCATTGTCGCAGCGCAGGCGCGCGCCAGCGACGACATTTACATTCAGAAATGACCGACACGATGCCGACCGCTGCGTCCGGGGCCGCAATCATTTACCATCGGCAGAAATCACCGGAAACACACCAACGATGAAAACCTATGCCATTGGCGACCTGCAGGGTTGCGTCCACGAGGCCGACCTGCTGCTCGACCGTATCCATGCCGAGGCCGGCGCCGACGTGCGCGTCCTGTTCGTCGGCGACCTGATCAACCGCGGGCCCGCCTCGCTGGAAACGCTGCGGCGCATGAAGGCGCTCCATGCCGCGAGCGGCGGCCGCATCGATGCCCTGCTCGGCAACCACGACCTGCACCTGCTGGCCGTCGCGGCCGGCATCCGCAAGCCCGGCCGCGCCGACACGCTCGACGAGATCCTGGCCGCGCCCGACCGCGACGCGTTGCTCGCCTGGCTGCGCCACCGGCCGCTGGCGCTGGAGGCCGCCGGCCACCTGCTGGTGCACGCCGGCGTGCCGCCGCAATGGGATGCGGCGCAGGCCATCGCGTTGGCGGGCGAGGTCGAGGCGGTGCTGCGTGGCGCCGACTGGGCCGGCTTCCTGTCCCGGATGTACGGCAACGAGCCCGATCGCTGGGACGACGGCCTGCGCGGCGCCGCGCGCCTGCGCTGCATCGTCAATGCGCTCACGCGCATGCGCCTGTGCTGGCCGGACGGACGCATGGACTTCGAGCACAAGGAAAGCGCCACGGGGCCGGAAGGTTCGGGCCTGCTGCCCTGGTTCGACGTGCCGGGCCGGCGCACGCTCGGCACCACCGTGGTGTTCGGCCACTGGTCGGCGCTGGGCCTGCTGCTGCGGCCCGACGTGGTGGGCCTGGACAGCGGCTGCGTGTGGGGCGGCAAGCTGACCGCGATGTGCCTGGACGACCGCGCGCTGCTGCAGGTGGACTGTCCGGAGTACCGGCCGCACGCCGGCAAGGCGTGAGCGCGGTCCGCCGGGGCGGCGTTCAGCGCTTCAGGGCCGCCTCGATCGCGTCGTGCGCCGCCTGCGCCAGTGCGCGCCGGTGCGCCCCCTCCTCCGCCGGAATCGGCGCCAGGCTGGCCAGGCGCGCCACCACGGGCTCGCCGCCGAGGATGCGCAGGATGCTGTCGACGAAGGTCGTGTCGCCCGTGTAGTCGACCGCCGGATGCCAGCCGCCCTGCGCGTCGACGTAGGCCAGCGCATGCGGCTGCACGGCCACGCGGGCGTCGATCGCGGCCTCGAACAGGTTGGCGTGGAAGGGCAGCATTTGCCCCTGGCTGGCGGTCGTGCCCTCCGGGAAGAAGGCGACGCGCTGGCGCGCGCCGAGCGCGTCGACCAGGCCCTTGAAGATGTGGCGCAGCTCGCGCCGGTTGCCGCGCGCGATGAACACGGTGCCGGCCCGCTCCACCAGCCAGCCGAGCACCGGCCAGGCGCGGATCTCGGCCTTGGCCACGAAGCGGCAGGGGCGCACCGCATTGATCACGAAGATGTCGAGCCAGGAGACATGGTTGGCCACGACCAGCGCATGGTCGAGCGCGGGCGCGCCGTCGCGCAGTTCGACGCGCACGCGGCAGATGCGCAGCAGGCGCGCCGACCAGCGCCGCACCAGCGTCTCGCGCAGGGCCGCGCCGGCCCAGGGAAACACCAGCGCGCAGGTGGCCAGGCCCTGCAGCAGGTGGAAGACGAGGCGCGCCAGGCGCCACGCGAGCTGGATGGTCAAGGGACGGTCCGCAAGGGCGCCGCGCGGGGCGGCGCCCGTCACCACATCAACGCGCGTAGGCGACGTGGCCGGCGACGAGGGTCGCGCGCACCTGCCCGGTCAGCTCGTAGCCGAGGAAGGGCGTGTGCTTGCCCTGGCTGGCCAGGCTCGAGGCCTGCACGGTCCAGCGCGCGTCCGGGTCGAACAGCACCACGTCGGCGCTGGCGCCGACCGCCAGCGTGCCGGCCGGCAGGCCGGCCATGCGCGCCGGGTCGCAGGTGACCTTGGCCAGCGCGCGCGCCAGCGCATCGCCTTCCTGCTCGCCGGCCCAGCGCAGCATCAGCGACAGCAGCAGTTCCAGGCCGGTGGCGCCGGGCGAGGCCTCGGCGAACGGCAGCAGCTTCTCGTCGTCGTCGACCGGGGTGTGGTCGGAGCAGACCGCGTCGACGGTGCCGTCGAGGACGGCCGCGCGGATCGCGTCGCGGTCGCGCTGGCTGCGCAGCGGCGGCGTCAGGCGCGCGTTCGGGTCGAAGAAGCCGATGTCGGCGTCGGTCATGTGCAGGTGGTGCACGCCGACGTCGCAGGTGACCGGCAGGCCTTCCTTGCGCGCGGCGCGCACCAGCTCGAGCGCCGCGGCGGACGAGAGGCGGCACAGGTGCACGCGCGCGCCGCTGGCGCGCATCAGCTCGAAGATCGTGTGCAGGGCGATGGTCTCGGACATCACCGGCACGCCCGACAGGCCCAGGCGCGAGGCCAGCGGGCCGCTGTGGGCCACGCCGCCGCGGCCGATGTGCGGGTCCTGCGGCCGCAGCCAGACGGTGTAGCCGAAGGTCTTGGCGTACTGCATGGCGCGCAGCAGGACGGTGGTGTCCTCGATCGGCTCCTCGGCCTGCGCGAAGCCGATGCAGCCGGCCTCGGTCAGCTCGGCCATCTCGGTCAGCGCCTTGCCCTTCAGGCCCACGGTCAGCGCGCCCAGCGGATGCACGTGGGCCTGGTTCAGCAGGCGCGCGCGGTGCTTGAGCATTTCGACCAGGCCCGGCTCGTCGAGCGCGGGGTCGGTGTCTGGCGGGCATACCAGCGTGGTCACGCCGCCCTGCACCGCCGCCTGCATTTCCGATTCCAGCGTGGCCTTGTATTCGTAGCCCGGCTCGCGCAGGCGCGCGGACAGGTCGACCAGGCCCGGCGCGACGACCAGGCCGCTCGCGTCGATGGTGCGCGCGGCCGCGAAGCCCGCCGGCGCGCTGCCCACGGCGGCCACCTTGCCGTCGGCGATGAAGAGGTCTTGCACGGCGTCGATGCCGTTTGCCGGGTCGACCACGCGACCGTTCTTGATGTGGATGTTCATGCTTTCGGATTTCATGCGTGCGAATTAGGCGTGACTGCCGGCCAGGATGCTCATGACCGCCATGCGGACCGCGATGCCGAACGTCACCTGCGGCAGGATCACCGCCTGCTTGCCGTCGGCCACCTTGGAGTCGATCTCGACGCCGCGGTTGATCGGCCCCGGGTGCATCACGATGGCGTCGGGCCGGGCCAGCGCCAGGCGCTCCGGCGTCAGGCCGTAGCTCTTGAAGTATTCGCCGGCCGAGGGCAGCAGCGCGCCCGACATGCGCTCGTTCTGCAGGCGCAGCATGATGATCACGTCGACGTCCTTCAGGCCTTCTTCCATGTCGGTGAAGACGCGCACGCCCATCTGTTCCAGGCCGCCAGGCAGCAGCGTGTGCGGGCCGATCGCGCGCACCTCGGGCACGCCCAGCGTGGTCAGCGCGTGGATGTCCGAGCGCGCCACGCGGCTGTGCAGGATGTCGCCGACGATCGCCACGCGCAGGTTGGTGAAGTCCCGCTTGTAGTGGCGGATGGTGTACATGTCGAGCAGGCCCTGGGTCGGGTGCGCATGGCGGCCGTCGCCCGCGTTCACCACGTGCACGTGGTGCTGCTTCGATTCGTTCAGGTGCTTGGCGATCAGGTAGGGCGCGCCCGACTGCGAGTGGCGCACCACGAACATGTCGGCGTGCATGGCCGACAGGTTGTCGATCGTGTCCAGCAGCGACTCGCCCTTGGTGGTGGACGAGGCCGCGATGTTAAGGTTGATGACGTCGGCCGACAGGCGCTTCGAGGCGATCTCGAAGGTGGTGCGGGTGCGCGTCGAGTTCTCGAAGAACAGGTTGAACACGCTTTTCCCGCGCATCAAGGGCACCTTCTTGACCTCGCGGTCGGAGATGCCGACGAAGCTGGAGGCCGTGTCGAGGATGTGGTTGATGATGGACTTGGGCAGCCCCTCGATGGTCAGGAGGTGCTGCAACTCGCCGTTGCTGTTCAGTTGCGGGTTATGCATTGTCGTCTTCGATCGTGAGCGAGAGGTGGCCGTCGGCGCCGCGGTTCAGCGCGAGCGACTGGCCGGGCGCCAGGCTGGCGCGGGTACCGACGAAATCGGCGGCCACCGGCAGCTCGCGGCCGCCGCGGTCCGCCAGCGCCGCCAGCATGATGCGCTGCGGGCGGCCGTAGTCGAACAGCACGTTGATCGCCGCGCGCACGGTGCGTCCCGTGTACAGCACGTCGTCGACCAGCAGGATCGTGGCGCCGTCGACGTTGAACGGGATGTGGGTCGGCTTCACGTCCGGGTGCAGGCCCTTCTTCGCATAATCGTCGCGGTAGAACGAGACGTCGATGGAGCCGAGGCGCCCCTGCAGGCCGAGGTCGGCGGCGAGCCGCTCGGCGAGCCAGGCGCCGCCCGAGTGGATGCCGACGATGGCGGCATCGTTCGCGCCGGACAGGCCGGCGCGCACCTGTTCGAGCAGGGCGCCGTACAGCGCGGCCGCATCGAAGGCGTCGTTAGTTGGTGTTGGCATGGTCGTCAAAGTACTGTTGCAAAATGATGGCGGCGGCCTTGGCGTCGATGATCTCGCCGCGCTTGGCCTGGATGACGGCGGACGAGTAGCGCTCGTCGACGAGGTCGACCGGCAGGCCGAAGCGGCCGTGGAGCTGGTTGGCGAAACGGCGCGCGCGCAGCGTCATGTCGTGCTCGGCGCCGTCGGGGTGGCGCGGCTCGCCGACCACGAGGCGCGCCGGCGACCATTGCGCGATCAGCTCGCCGATGACCTGGAAACGGGTGGCGTTGTCCACTGCCTTGATCACGGACAGCGGCTGCGCCTGTCCCGTCAGGGTATTCCCCATGGCGATGCCGATGCGCTTGATGCCGAAGTCGAAGCCGAAAACAATATCAACCATTACGTCAGTGCGCGTGTCGGGCCGGGAAAAACCGTGGCGAGCGGCGAGAGTGCCGGTCGGGAAACGCAGCCGTAGCGGCGCATCGCAGGCCGGCAATGCAACGCGTCGCAGGTGTTCCGACGCGCCCCGACGTCACGCATGGCCGGCCTCGGAAGCGAGCATGAGGGGATCGATGCCGAGCAGCCTGATGGCCGCCGTGTAGCGTTCCTCGATCGGCAGGTCGAACAGCACGCGGGCGTCGGCGCCCACGGTCAGCCAGCCGTTGCGGGCGATTTCTTCCTCGAGCTGGCCCGGGCTCCAGCCGGCATAGCCGATCGACACCAGCATGCGCTGCGGGCCGGTGCCGCTGGCGACGGCTTCGAGCACGTCGATCGAGGTGGTGAAGGAGACGTCCGGCGTGACGCTCAGCGACGACGAATAGCGCCCGCCCGGCGAATGCAGCACGAAGCCGCGGTCGTCCTGGACGGGGCCGCCGAACATGATCGGCTCGTCGACGACGCTGGCGCGCAGGCCTTCGGCCACCTTCAGGTCGATGCGGTCGAACAGCACGTCCATGGTCATGTCGGTGGGCTTGTTGATGACGACGCCGAGCACGCCCTTGTCGTTGTGTTCGCAGATATAGACGACGGTGCCGCCGAAGACCGGATCGTTCATCGACGGCATTGCGATCAGGAAATGATTAGCCAGGTTCAGTTGCGGCTGAACGGCGCCGGACTGGCCCAGGGTGGCGATGTCCTGCGGCATCCCGGGCATCGGTAGAGATTTGCCGACCTTACTTTTCTTCATGCTCATACTCTCTGTTGGCTCACTCTCTGTCATTCCTGTAAAGCTTGGGCTTTTCGCTAGTTTACACCCATTTGCCCATGCGGCCATCGCAGCGGCGTTGTTGACTGGCAGCAAAGATACAACGCGAGGTAAAACAGAGGAATGGTAGACAGTAAAATTCTCGATTGCTTTGACTCTGCACACAGAAGATGACTCTGAGAAACTCCCTGGTCTGGTTCCGGCGCGACTTGCGCGTGGACGACCATGCCGCGCTGCATCACGCCCTGCTCTCCTCGCACCGGGTATTCGGCGCCTTCGTGTTCGATACGGACATCCTGGCCGGCCTGCCGTCCGACGACCGGCGCGTGCGCTTCATCCATGCCAGCCTGGTGGAGCTGGATGCGCGACTGCGCGCAATGGGAGGTTACCTCATCGTGCGGCATGGGCGCGCCGCGGACGACATTCCCCGGCTGGCCGCCGAACTCGATGCGGAGTCGGTCTTCGCCAACCACGACTACGAACCGCAGGCGGTGCGGCGCGACCGCGCCGTGCTGGACGCCCTGCGCCGCGCCGGGCGCAGCCTGCAGACGTTCAAGGACCAGGTCGTCTTCGAACGGGACGAGGTCCTGACGCAGGCCGGCGGCCCCTATGCCGTCTTTACGCCCTACAAGAACGCCTGGCTCAAGCGCCTGGCCGCCGAGCCGCAGGCGCTCGCGCCCTGGGACACGGCGCCGCATGCCGGCGCGCTGGCGCCGGCGCCGGCGGGCCATGCGCTGCCCACGCTGGCCGACCTCGGCTTCGCCGAACCGGCCGGGCCGCTGCCCGAGGCGGGCATGACGGGCGCCGCGCGCCTGCTCGATACCTTTGCCGCGCGCCTGGCGCGCTACGACCGCGAGCGCGACTTCCCGGCTCTGGACGCCACCTCGCGCCTGTCGCTGCACCTGCGCTTCGGCACGCTGTCCGTGCGCCGCCTCGTGCGCATGCTGCAGGCGCGCATCGCCGAAGGCAGCGGCGGCGCCGGCGCGCCGGTCTGGCTGTCCGAGCTGATCTGGCGCGAGTTCTACATGATGATCCTGGCGCGCCACCCGCGCGTCGTGGACGCCTGCTTCAAGCCGGCCTTCGATGCGCTGCGCTGGGACGAGGGTCCGGCGGCGGACGCCCTGTTCGCCGCCTGGTGCGAAGGCCGCACCGGCTATCCGCTGGTCGACGCCGCCATGCTGCAGCTGAACCGCACCGGCTTCATGCACAACCGCCTGCGCATGGTGACGGCGAGCTTCCTCACCAAGGACCTGGGGATCGACTGGCGCCGCGGCGCGGCCTATTTCGCGCGCCGCCTGGACGACTACGAGCTGTCCTCGAACAACGGCGGCTGGCAGTGGGCGGCATCCACCGGCTGCGACGCGCAGCCGTGGTTCCGCATCTTCAATCCAGTGACGCAGTCGCGCCGCTTCGATCCGGACGGCGCCTTCATCCGCACCTGGCTGCCGCAGTTGACCGGCCTGGCCGGCGCGGCGATCCATGCGCCGTGGCTGGCGCAGCCGGCGGCGCTGGAACGCGCCGGCGTGGTGCTGGGGAAGGATTATCCGCGCCCGGTGGTGGACCACGAACAGGCGCGGGAGAGGACGCTGGCGCGCTTCAGGGCATTGCGGCAGGACTGAACCGGCGCGCCGGCGCTCAGGCCAGCAGTGCCGCGATGGCCGCCAGCAGCGCCTCTTCCTGGAACGGCTTGCCGAAATACGCATCCACGCCCAGTCCCAGCGCATAGTTGCGGTGCTTGTCCGCGGTGCGCGAGGTGATCATGATGATCGGCAGCGTGCGCGTGGCGGCGTCGCCGCGCACGTGGCGCGCCAGGTCGAAGCCGTCCATGCGCGGCATCTCGATGTCGACCAGCATCAGGTCGGGACGCGCATCCTGCATCTGCTCGAGCGCGTCGACGCCGTCCTTGGCCAGCAGCACGCGGTAGCCTTCGCGCTCCAGCAGGCGCTGGGTCACCTTGCGCACCGTGAGCGAATCGTCCACGACCAGCACGGTGGCGATCCGCGGCGGCGCCGGATGGACGGCGGCGTCGGCGTCGGCGCCCGGCGCCCCCGGCCGGCGCACGTTCGCCCCCGGCAGCAGCACCGGATTCAGGATCAGCACGATCTCGCCCGAGCCGAGCACGGTGGCGCCGGCGACGCCGGGCATGCGCGCCAGCTGCGGGCCGATGTTCTTGACCACCGCCTCGCGGTTGCCCAGCACCTCGTCGACCTCGAGCGCGATGCGCGCGCCACCGTTACGCAGGATCATCACCGGCGACGAGCGCGGCCCGCCGGCGCCACCGGCGGCGCCCGGCTCGCGCAGCAGGTCCGGCAGGTAGTGCAGCGGCAGCGCCTCGCCCTGCACGTCGAACGTGCCGGCGGCGCGCGCGGCACGCAGGTCGGCGGCGCGCACCTGCAGCACCTGCTCCACCAGCACGGCCGGCAGCGCATGGGTGCGCGCGCCACTCGCCACCAGCACCACCTGCGTGACGGCCAGCGTCAGCGGCAGGTGGATGGTGAAGGCGGCGCCGCGGCCCGCCTCGCTGGCGACGTCGACGCGCCCGCCCAGCGCGCGCGCCTCCGAGCGCACCACGTCCATGCCGACGCCGCGGCCCGCCAGCTCGCTCAGCGTGGTCGCGGTCGACAGGCCCGGCTCGAACACCAGCTCGGCCGCGTCGCGGTCGGCGACGTCCTCGCCCTCGGCCAGCAGGCCGGCGGCGCGCGCGCTCGCGCGGATGCGCTCCAGGTCGAGGCCGGCGCCGTCGTCGGCGAAGCGGATCTCGACCTCGTTGCCCTGCTGGCTGACCTGCACCAGCAGTTCGCCGGTTTCCGGCTTGCCGGCGGCCGCGCGCGCCGCGCGCTCCTCGATGCCGTGCACGATGGCGTTGCGCAGCAGGTGCTCGAACGGCGCGGCCATGCGCTCCAACACGCTGCGGTCGATCTCGACGGCGCCGCCGCGGATGTCCAGGTTGACGCGCTTGTCGGTTTCCTTGGCGGTCTGGCGCGCGACCCGGAACAGGCGCTCCGACAGGCTGGCGAACGGCACCATCCGCACCCGCATCAGGTCGCGCTGCAGCTCGCGCGTCAGGCGCGACTGCGCGGCCAGCTCGGTATGCGCGCTGTCGACGGCGCGCACCATGCCATCCTGGAACGAGGCGACGTCGTCGACGCTCTCGGCCATCATGCGCGTGAGTTCCTGCAGGCGCGTGAAGCGGTCGAACTCGAGCGGGTCGAATTCGCGCTCGCCGGCGATCGACAGGCGCGAGGCGATCTGCGATTCGGCCTGCATCTCGACTTCGCGCAGCTGGCGGCGCAGGCGCGCCAGGTTGTCCGAGAAATCGGACAACGCCCCCTTGAGCGTGCCGACCTGGGTCTCGAGCCGCGAGCGCGCGATCGACACCTCGCCGGCCTGGTTGACCAGGCGGTCGAGGATGTCGGCGCGCACCCGCACCAGCGGCGCCGGCGCGGCCGGCGCCGGCGGCGTGGCCGGCAACCGCTGCGCCGCGGGCGCGGCGGCCGCCGGCGGCGCCGGCTGCTGCAGCTGCTCGAACAGCAGCTGCGCCTGGTCGTAGTTGGCCAGCAGCTCGTCGAAGGCGACCGGGCTGGTGGTCCCGGCATGCAGCATGTTCTCGACCTGGGTTTCCAGCGCATGCACGTGCTGGCCCAGGCGCATGGCGCCGGCCATGCGCGCGCTGCCCTTGACCGTGTGCAGCGCGCGCAGCAGGCCGTGGGCCACGCCGGCATCGGCCGGCTCCTGCTGCCACTGGCGCAGGCCGTTGCCGATCTGCGGCAGCAAATCGGCCGCTTCTTCCATGAAGACCGGCAGCAGGTCGGGGTCCAGCTCGTCGGCGAACACCGGTTCGGTGGCCAGCGCGGGCTCGCTTTCCGGCGCCGGCTCGGCTTCCGCTTCCGCTACAGGTACGGGTTCGGGCTCGGCCTGCGCCACGGGTTCCGGCGCCGGTTGCGCCTGCGCGGACGGCACGTCGCCGTCCGGCGCGTCGTCCGGCGCGGGCGCGGGCGCAGCGAGCGCGGGGGGCGGCGGCGCGTCGAAATAGGCGTCGAACAGGTCGTCGACCTCGCTCACGGCGGGATCCGGCACGCGCTCTTGCGCGGCGCGCGGCGCCAGCTCGGTGGCGACCGGCAGCGCCGCCAAGCTGCCCAGCGGCGGATCGGCCAGGATGCTCTCGTAGGCGGCGGCGAACAGGGCGTCGAGGCGCTGCGCCAGTTCCGGCTCGGCGCCGTCGAGCACGGCGTCGGCGTGGCGCCGCGCCAGCGCGTCGCGCAGCGCACCCAGGCGCGCCAGCAGTTCCGGCTGGGCCGGCGCCGGCTCGCCCAGCGCGAACACCTGCAGCATGATGCGCACGCGTTCGAGCGCCTCGTCGAGCAGCGCGAACTCGTCGTCCCGCAGCGGCGGCGCGGCCACCTCCAGCGCCGCTTCCAGCGCCACGGCGATCTCTTGCAGCGCGTGGAAGCCGACCGTGGCCGACGTCCCGCCCAGCGTGTGCGCCGCCGCCAGCGCCTGCGGCGTCGCCGCGCGTCCCGGCGCGGCGCGCCAGGCGGCGAAGTCCTCGCCCAGCACGCGCACCAGTTCCGCCGTCTCGTCGACGTAGATGCCGTACAGCGGCAGCGGAATCTCGAGCTCGCCGATGCGCTTGACCTTGTCCTCGCCCACCGGGAAAGGCACGATATTGTCCGGCGCCGCGGCCCGGACGGCTTCCGCTTCCGCTTCCGGCCCCGGTTCCGGCTCTGGCTCCGATTCCGGTTCCGGTTCCAACTGCGGCTGCGGCTGCGGCGCATGCGCCCCGCCCTCGCGCACCCGTTCGGCCGCCGCGACCAGTTCGGCGCCGTCGCGCCCGGACTGGCCGCCGCCGGCCAGTTCCTCCACCCAGGCCGCCAGCGCGGCATGGGCGTCGGCCAGCATGGCCAGCAGGTCCGGCGTGGCGGCGCGCGCCTCGGCCAGCCACAGGTTCATGGTCTTCTCGACCGCGGCGGCGGCCAGCGCGAAGCGTTCCAGGCCAACCATGCGGCTGCTGCCCTTGAGCGTATGGAAGGCGCGGCGCAGGCGCGTCAGCGTGTCCTGGTCGGCGGGGCGTTCGCCCGCCGCCGGCAGCAGGCCGCCCACCGTGCCGAGCACCTCGCGCGCCTCGTCGATGAAGATCTCCAGCAGTTCGGCCTCGACGGCGTCGCCCCCGGGCGCCGCGGCCGGTTCCGGTCCGGGTGCCGGCTGCGGCGGCTGCGCTGCGGCCGGCTGCGGCTCGGCCGGCAGCGCATCGTCCGACGGCGCGGGCGGCAACGCGGCCGCCGGCTGCGCCTCGGGCGGCCGCTCGCGGAACAGGCCCGCGTGCGCATCGAAGCCGAAGCGGCGGCGCGCGCCGTCGACGTTCTGCGCCAGCGCGTCGACGAAGAAGCCGAGCGCGCCGATGTTGTGCGCCACGTTCTCCAGCGTGGCCGCGCGCTCGTCGCCGGCCGTCGCGCCCGCGGCCAGGCCGGCCAGCGCGGCGCGCACGTGCGCGGCGGCGCGTCCGGCCTCGTCCTGGTCGAGGATGGCCAGCGCGCCCTGCAGCTGGTGCAGCAGCGGATCGGCCTGGTCCAGGGTCGCGGTGCGGGCCGGGTCGGCGTGGTATTCCTCGACCAGCTTCTCGACCTGGCGCAGGCCGGCGCGCAATTCTCCCGCCAGCACGGCCACGGTATGGCCCTGCAGTTCGTGCGCCAGCTCGCCCTGCCAGTGCGGCGCGTCCGGCGGCGCCTCGCCCTGGGCCAGCGCCAGCAGGCGCTGGCCGACCAGCTCCGCATGCTGGCCGAAGTCCTCGGGCAGCTGGCGCACCTGGTCCAGGCCGTGCTCGACGAACAGCATCGCCTCCGCCATCTCCAGGCTGAACTGCGGATTGCGCCCGCCCGCCATCGCGCGGTTGGCGGCCTCGCCCAGCTCGCGCAGCAGGTGCGCCAGCGCCGGCGCGCCCAGCTTTTCGCTGGCGCCGGCAAGCCTGGACAGCGCCGCGTCGAAGTCGCCGTCGGCCCGGTCGCCGTCGGCGCCGTCGGTGGCTATCCGGTCCCAGCCCTGCTTGGTCTCGACCAGCGCCGCGCGCGCATCCTGCAGCGCGCCGGGGTCGACGCGGCCGTAGCGGCGCTCCAGGTAGTCGGCCGGCACCTGGCCCTCGAGGCGCCAGGCGGCGCGCAGCAGGCGCGCGTCCGCGGTCGGCGTCGGCGCGGCGGCGACGAAGAACAGGGCGTCGCGCAGCAGCGCCTCGGGCAGCTCGGCATGGCCCTGGGCCAGCCGGCGCAGTTGCAGGTTGACCTGGCCGAACAGCTGCTTCAGGTAGATGTCGCCGGCCAGCTGCCCGTGCGCGGCCAGTTCGGCCACGGCCGGCAGCGCCAGCCAGGAGGCGTAGGCCACGGGGTCGGCCTGTCCCTGCGCGATCGGCGCCAGGGCCGCGTGCATCTCTTGCGCGTGGGCGCGCCTTGCCGTTTCGTCCTGGCTGCGCAGGAAGGGCAGCAGCGCCTTCTCGAAGCGCGCGCGGCTGGCGGCCAGGTCGGGCGCGGGGCCGGCCGGCGCCGGCGGCAGGACGGCGGTGTCGAGGTCGGGCGCCAGCAGCGCGCCCGGGTGCACGCGTTCCGCCTTCAGCAGTTCCTGCAGCGCGCGGTAGTACGGGAACAGGCGCAGCGGCTGCGGCGCGCTGCCGGCGACCAGCTCCGCCAGGTAGTCGACCAGCGCGCCGCAGGCGTCGGCGAGCGCCGCGAGGGCCGCGTCGTCGAGCGCCAGCGTGCCTTCCTTGAAGCCGTCGATGGCCCGTTCGGCCGCCTCGGCGAGCAGGCCGGCGCCGCCGACGTCGACCATCTGCAGCGCGCCGTGCGCCTGGTGCAGGTGCGACTTGGCATGCAGCAGCAGCGTCGGGCGGGCCTGCGGCGCGCGTCCGGCGGCGTCGCGCAGCGCCGCCAGGGAGCGGTCGAGGGCATCGCGGATTTCCCCGATCACCCAGGACAGGGGACCGGCGTCGAAGGACGGCGCTGGCGCCGGCGAGGTCTGGCTCATCGATTACCTTGGCGAATACTCAAGCGGGATCATGCGGGACATGCAGCCGGCGTCAGGCGGCAACGCGGAAGCGCGACACCGAGTTCTTCAGCTCCTGCGCCAGCGCCGCCAGCGCGCGGATCGATTGCGCGGTCTGCTGGGTGCCATCCTGCGTCTGCCCGGTGATCGCCAGGATCTGCTGCATATTATGCGCCACGCCGTTGGCGGACGTCGCCTGCAGGCCGGCCGCGATCGACATGCCCTGGATCAGCTCCGCCAGGCGGTTCGACACGCGCGAGATGTCGGCCAGCGCGGCGCCGGCCGCGTCGGACAGGCGCGCGCCCTCGACCACGCCCTGCGTCGATTTTTCCATCGCGGCGACGGCGTCGTGGGTGTCGGTCTGGATGGTGCGCACCAGCGCGCCGATCTGCTTGGCCGCCTCGCCCGAGCGTTCCGCCAGGCGCTGCACCTCTTCCGCCACCACCGAGAAGCCGCGCCCCGCCTCGCCGGCGGACGCCGCCTGGATCGCCGCGTTCAGCGCCAGCACGTTGGTCTGTTCGGTGATGTCGGAAATGAGTTCGGTGATCTCGCCGATCTCCTGCGAGGATTCGCCCAGGCGCTTGATGCGCTTGCTGGTTTCCTGGATCTGCTCGCGGATCTCGCCCATGCCCTTGATCGCGTTCTGCACGGCGGTCGCGCCCTGCTCTGCCGCGGCCACCGACTGGCGCGCCACCTCGGCCGACTCCTTGGCCGAGCCGGACACCTCGTTGATCTCGCCGGCCATGCGCAGCACGGTGGCCGACACGTCCTGGATCTCGCGCGACTGGCGCCCCGCCGCGGCCAGCAGGCCGGTGGCGACGTCCTGGGCCTGGCTCGACGCGCCGTCGACCTTGCCGGCGGTGTCGATCACGCGCACCACCAGGCCGCGCAGTTCCTCGACCGTGTAGTTGACCGAGTCGGCGATCGCGCCGGTGATGTCCTCGGACACGGTGGCGTTCACGGTCAGGTCGCCGTCCGCCACTTCCTGCAACTCGTTCATCAGGCGCAGGATGGCGGCCTGGTTCTGGTCGTTGGTGGCCTTGGCCTCTTCTTCCTTGGCCTGGGCCAGCTGGCGCATCGCTTCCGCTTCCTGGCGCCGGGCGTCGGCGCCGCGGGTGCGGTTGCGCGAATCCTGCAGCATCACGCGCGAGATGCAGCCGGCCGTCGCCAGGGTGAACACCGACGCCGCCACCAGCAGCCAGAACCACGGGCTGGCGCCCTCGCCGGCGCGCAGCGCGCCCTGCAGCGCGGTCAGCTGGCGGCGCAGGTCTTCGTTGTCGCGGAAGATCGCCTGCTCGGCGGCCTTGGCGGCGGTGAGGTCGGACAGGTGGCCGAGGAAGTCGGCGATCACGCGCTGGCACACGTCGAACTTCGACTGCACCTCGGTCAGCCGGGCACGCAGGTCCGGCTCGCGCAGCGGCGCCAGGCCGAGCTGCGCGCTGCCGTTCAGCAGGCCGTCGACGGTGGCGCGGAACGTGGTGGTGTCGCGTCCCATCTGGAATGCGGTCTCGGAGGTGATGCCGCCCGAGGTCAGGAATTCGTTGGCGCTGCGCGACAGGCGCTGGGTCAGCATCATCAGGCGGCCCAGCGCCGCCAGTTCGCGCGCGCCGCCGCCGCGCGCGGTGCGCTCGGTCAGGATCTCCTCGGTCAGCGCCAGCATCTCGGGCGACAGGATGTCGAGCTGCTTGAGGCTCTTGTCGAAGCCGACCAGCTCGCGCTTCATCTTGAGGATGCTGATCGCGGCCGCGTCCGACTGCGCCCACTTGCCGCGCACGCGCGCCAGCTGCTGCGCCAGGTCGCCCGAGGCGGCCGGGATGTCCTGGTCGCCGTAGCCGCCGCCCTTGGCCAGCAGGGACAGGTCGCGCCCCAGTTCGCGGCGGCTGTCCTCGAGCTGGACGAAGGCGTCGGGCACGCCCTGCATCGCGTTCGGCGCGGCCTTGCCGACGCGCTGCGAGTGCATCAGCGCCTCGCTGGCGATCTGCACCTGGCTGGCGGCGACGGCGCCGCTGCCGGCATTGCGCCACAGCGACAGGATGGTCAGCAGGATGCCGGCCACGCAGGCCAGCAGCAGGATGCGCAGCTGGCGCGGCAGCGACAGGTGGCCGATCAGCGGCAGGCGCAGGTCGTCGTCGGGCACGCCCGCGCTCGCCGGCGCCGCCGCGGCCGGCGAGCGCCGCAGCAGGCCGCCCAGGCGCAGCGCGGCGTCGCTGGCCGAGCCGGACGGCTTGTGGGACGCCGCGCCCGCCGCATGGGTGGCCACATGGGTGGCCGCGTGGGCCACCGCCGCGGCCGGCGCGCCGGCGCCGAACTGGGTGTCGGGGGACGCCAGCACGGTGCTGGCGCCTTCGGTGTCGCCGTCCTTGCCCTTGGCGAACAGGTTCATCGTCAGTTTGGATGCGAATCCCATTGCAGCTCCAGTGCAGTAACCGTTGTCGTCATGCGCCGTCCGCCAGCCCGACCTGCAGGAAGCGCTCTTCGCGCACCAGGGCGGACAGGGACAGCGGGGTCCAGGCCTTGCCGTCGGCGTCGCGCAGGCGCGCGCCGTCCGGCGTCATGTCGGCCGCGTGACGCAGGCCGACCACGCGCCCGGCCAGCAGCGCGCAGGGAAAACCGAGGGCGGGGGCGAACGTCACCAGGCGCGCCGCGCCGGTGGCGGGCACGGGCGCGGGCGCCGGCCCGGCGGCGTCCGCCAGGTAGCGCGCCAGGTCGATCACGCCGACCAGGGTGCCGCGGACGTTGGCCAGGCCGAGGTACCAGGACCGTGTCAGCGGCACCGGCGCCAGCGGCGGCAGCGGGACGATCTCGCCGGCCTCGAGCAGGTCGAGCAGGTAGTGCACGCCGCCGATCTCGAGGCCGAGCTGGTGCGCGTGCGCGCCGTTGCTGGTGCGCGCGGCCTGCATGCGCTCGAGCAGGCTTTCCTGGTAGGCGCGCAGGCGCTGCCGGCGCGCGGCCGCGCCTGCGCCGGGGGCCGGTGCGCCGGGAGCGGACACGTCGCCGAGGTCGCCGGCCGCCATGTCAGGCGTCGATCGTGGCGATGCTGGCCAGCAGCAGTTGCGGGTCGACCGGCTTGACGAGGTAATCCCTGGCGCCCTGGCGCATGCCCCAGATGCGGTCGGTTTCCTGGTTCTTGCTGCTGCAGATGATCACCGGCACCGAGGACAGTTCCGGGTCGCGCGAGATCGCGCGCGTGACCTGGAAGCCGTTCGCTCCCGGCATCACGACGTCCATCAGGATCAGCTCGGGGCGCTCGGCGCGGATCTTGGCCAGCGCTTCCTCGCCGTTGACGGCGGTGGTCACGGAAAAGCCGTTGCGCACCAGGATGTCGGTGAGGTAGTAGCGTTCGGTCGGGGAGTCGTCGACAATCAGGATCTTGTGTATGGCCACGGCGGGCTCCGCATCGTTGTTCTTCATTGCGCCGGCGCGGCGTGCGCGCGCACGGCGGCCAGCAGGCTGTCCTTGGTAAACGGCTTGGTCAGGTAGGCGCTCGAGCCGACCATCGCGCCGCGCGCACGGTCGAACAGCCCATCCTTGGACGACAGCATGACGACGGGGGTGGCATGGAACCGGGCGCTCTTCTTGATCAGCGCGCAGGTCTGGTAACCGTCCAGGCGCGGCATCAGGATGTCGCAGAACACCAGCGCCGGATGATGGTCGGCGATCTTGGCCAGCGCATCGAAGCCGTCCTCGGCCAGCACCACCTCGTGGCCGGCCTGGGTCAGGAAAATCTCGGCGGAACGACGGATGGTATTGCTGTCGTCGATCACCATGATCTTCAAGCCTGTCGGTTGCGTCGTCATATTCGTTTCACTTCAGCATGAAACCGCACGATAGCACAGGGGTTGCGGCTTGTGCGCGAAGTGTTGCAATGAGTCAACTTGACCGGGACGGTGCGGGAATGCGGGTCATTCCCGCGCGTGTTGACTGGAGATTACCGTCCGTTGATTGAATGTTACGTTCAGATGGCCGTCATTTCAAAATCGTCCTTGCGCGCGCCGCATTCCGGGCACGTCCAGTTCATCGGAACGTCGGCCCAGCGGGTGCCGGGGGCGATGCCGTCGTCCGGCGCGCCGGCGGCCTCGTCGTAGACCCAGCCGCAGATCAGGCACATCCAGGTCTGGTAGGGCTGCGTTTCATTGCTCACGTCATGATTCCTTATGGTGTGGGGGACGGGAACGGCGCGGGCGGCGCGATGCGCTGTAGGTCTTTCGCCGTTCCCTCTAGTAAAATGGGAGGTCAGGTATCTTAATCTACCCGCTGTGCAAAACCAACCGTCCCCTCTCATCCTCACCTTCGGACCGGCCGACCCGGTCGGCGCGCTGGGCATCCAGTCGGATGTGGCCGTCTTCGCCATGCACGGTTGCCACGCGCTGTCCGTGGTGACCGGCCTGCTGGTGGCCGATTCCGCGCGCGTCGACGACCTGCAACCGGTCGACCACGCCCTGGTGGTGCACCAGGCCCGCATGCTGCTCGAGGACATGCCGATCGCCGCGATCAAGGTCGGCGCCATGGCCAGCCTGGAACAGGTCGCCGCGATCGCCGAAATCGTTTCCGACTATGCCGACGTGCCGCTGGTGCTGGACCCGTTCACCAGCGCCCTGCCCGACTGGGGCGTGCGCGACGACGACCTGCTGACCCTGCTGCACCAGCTGCTGGTGCCGCAGGCCAGCGTGCTGATGCTGTCGCAGCCGGAGCTGGCCCGCTTCGCCGACTGCTGGCGCGACCCCGGCACCGATGCCGCGCTGCCGGCGGACGTGGCGGAGCTGGCGGCCCTCGGCTGCGGCCACGTGCTGGTGACGGGCGTGGGCGGCGGGGACGGCGCGCGCACCGACAACCTGTACGACCGCGACGGCCAGGTCGCCGGCCTGCCGTGGCGCCAGCACCTGCCCGGCCCCTTCGTCGGCGCCGGCACCACGCTGTCGGCCGCGCTGGCCGCCGGCATGGCGCGCAGCGCGACCGCGGCCGACGCCCTTGCCGCGGCCCGGGGCTACGTCGACGGCGCGCTGGCGAACGCCTGCCGCTTCGGCATGGGCCGCCTGATTCCCAACAAACTGTTCCGCGCCCCCGGCGGGGCCTGCTGAACCCAGAACCGAGCCAAGCCATGACCGAATCCACTTCGAAAAACGATATCCTGTTCGCCCGCGCCCAGCAGACCACGCCGGGCGGCGTGAATTCCCCGGTGCGCGCCTTCCGCTCGGTGGGCGGCACCCCGCGCTTCATCACGCGCGCCGAGGGTCCTTATTTCTGGGACGCCGACGGCAAGCGCTACATCGACTACATCGGCTCCTGGGGCCCGGCCATCGTCGGCCACGCCCATCCGCAGGTCATCAAGGCGGTGCAGGACGCCGCCGCGCGCGGCCTGTCGTTCGGCGCCCCGACCGAGGGCGAGATCGAGATCGCCGAGGAGCTGTGCCGCCTGGTGCCGTCGATCGAGCAAGTGCGCCTGGTGTCCTCGGGCACCGAGGCGACCATGAGCGCGCTGCGCCTGGCGCGCGGCGCCACCGGCCGCGACAAGATCGTCAAGTTCGAGGGCTGCTACCACGGCCACGCCGACTCGTTGCTGGTGAAGGCCGGCTCGGGCCTGCTGACGTTCGGCAACCCGACCTCGGCCGGCGTGCCGGAAGACTTCGTCAAGCACACGCTGGTCCTCGACTACAACAACGTCCCGCAGCTGGAAGACGCGTTCGCCTCGATGGGCGACACCATCGCCTGCGTGATCGTGGAAGCCGTGGCCGGCAACATGAACCTGATCCGCGCCACCCCGGAATTCCTGGGCCGCATGCGCGAGCTGTGCACCGAGCACGGCGCCGTGCTGATCTTCGACGAAGTGATGTCGGGTTTCCGCGTGGGCCTCGGCGGCGCCCAGGAACTGTACGGCATCCGGCCGGACCTGACGGCGCTGGGCAAGGTCATCGGCGGCGGCATGCCGGTGGCGGCCTTCGGCGGCCGCGCCGACCTGATGGAAAAGATGGCCCCGGTGGGCCCGGTCTACCAGGCCGGCACGCTGTCGGGCAATCCGGTGGCCGTCGCCGCCGGCATGACCACGCTCAAGCTGGTGCAGCAGCCGGGCTTCTACGCGCACCTGGCGGCGCAGACGCAGAAGCTGGTCGATGGCCTGGCGGCGGCGGCCAGCGAAGCGGGCGTGGCGTTCTGCGCCGACGCCGTGGGCGGCATGTTCGGCATGTATTTCTCGTCGACGATCCCGGCCAGCTACGGCCAGATGATGGCCGGCGACAAGGCGAAGTTCAACAGCTTCTTCCACGGCATGCTGGACGAGGGCGTGTACTTCGCGCCGGCCATGTTCGAGGCCGGCTTCGTGTCGGCGGCGCACGACGATGCCGTCATCGCGGAAACGGTGGCCGCGGCGCGCCGGGTGTTCGCGCGCCTGGCGTAAGGGCGCACCCCGCGGCGCGCGCCCGCTTGACCGCGCCTGCGGGCGCCCCCCGCAGGGCCGGCCCGCCGCGGCCGGCCCGTCAGACCCGCCGCATCATGGGCCGGCGCTGCAGCGCCGCGACCCGGCGCGAGGCGCGCTTGCGCCACCATAGGATCACCCCGGTCACGCTCAGCATGGCGACGACGATGCCCATGAGCGAAATCAGTATGCGCCCGGGCAGGCCGAGGATGCGCCCGGAATGCAGCGGGAACTGGGCCTGCACGAAGATGTCGGCCGCCGTGCCCTTCCAGGGCTGGCGCTGGCCCAGCAGGCGGCCGTCGGCGCCGTCGTAGTACAGCAGTGCGGGGCCGACGCCGCCGGCGCCGTGGTCGTTGCCCGGTTCGTACAGGCTGACCATGTAGATGCCGAACTCCTGCGCATAATAGATGCTGCCGACCGGCTCGCGCCAGCCGCGCCGCCGCGCCTCGGCGCCCGCCCGTTCGACCACCTCGGCGAACGGCACGCGCGGCGCGACATAGTGCTGCTTGTCGGCCATCGGGCGGGTGTCGAACGGCGTCGGCGTCACCTGCGACACCTTGCGCATCACCGGATAGAACACTTCGTTGTACAGGTTCAGCGAGAACGCGGTAAACGCGAGGATGAACAGCAGGATCCACGTCCACAGGCCGAAGGCGCGGTGCAGGTCGAAATTCAGCTTGCTCGGTCCGCCCCGCCAGCGCACCTGCCACGCCGGCTGCCAGCGCCGCCACCAGCCCTTGCGGGTCTCGAACTGGCCCGCCTGCCTGCGCCGCACCGGCAGCGTCAGGTAGAAGCCGACGACGCTGTCGACCATCCACACCAGCGCGATGCCGCCCATCAGCCACAGGCCCCAGCGGTCGATGCCCCATAGCTCGGGGATGTGCAGCGTGTAGTGCAGGCGGTAGAGGAAGGACACGAAGGTCTCGCGGCTGATCGGCCACACGGCGCCCCACGCGCGCTTGCCCAGTTCCGCGCCGCTGACCGGATCCACGAACACCTGGTTGAAGCCGGGCCTGGTCAGGTCGCCGGTGGCGGGGTCGAAGCGCGGCGACACGCCCAGCGCCAGCGACTCGCCGGGTTGCGGATGCAGCGGCACGTAGGACACGCGGATGTCCGGATAGCGCGCCTCGACCTCGCGCGCCAGGTCGAGCGAGGGCTGCGCGCGGCCCGTCGTGCGCGCTTCCATCAGGTGCGGGTTGAGCACGTCGTCGAGCTCGTGGTCCCACGAGATGACGGCGCCGGTGACGCCGCTGACGAACAGGAAGCCCGCGGTCAGCAGGCCGAGATAACGATGGACCACGGTCCAGAATGCGCGCATGGCGACCTCGCGTTCAGGTTGGGCGTTTCCGCGACAGCGGGAGCGACGGCATGGATCAGAAGCGGTAGCGCAGCGTCAGCGCCGCCCGGCGCGGCGCCGCGTACGTCAGCGCGCCGTAGGCCGCGAACATGCCGAAGTGCTTCTTGTCGAACGCGTTGTCGATGTTCAGCTGGGCCGACAGCTGCTTGTCGAACTCGTAGCGCGCCATCAGGTTGACGAGGCCGAACGCCTCCTGCTCGATCAGGCCGCTGGTGCCGCCCGGGGCGTTCGGGTCGACCGTGTAGGTGCGGCCTTCCCAGTTCACGCCGCCGCCCACCGTCAGCCGGCTCCAGGCGTCCGGCAGGCGGTAGGTGGTGAACACGCGCAACAGGCGGCGCGGGTAGACGCTGTTCAGGTCGACGCCGTCGGCATCCTTGGCGCGGAACTGGGTGTAGCCGGCGCTGGCGTTCCAGCCGCGCGCCAGTTCGCCGGTCAGCTCGAACTCGACGCCTTCGCTCCTGGCGCCGGACGCGGCGCGGTAGTACGCCTCGGGGATCAGGGGACCGGCGCCGTCGCGGTCGACCGTGCCGGCGGCCTGGGCCAGCTTGTCCTGCTCGATCCTGAAGACGGCGAACGCGCCGTGCAGGCGGCCGTCCAGGAATTCGCCCTTCACGCCCGCTTCGTAGTTCTTGCCGACGATCGGTTCCAGGATGTTGCCGGCCAGGTCCTTGTAGTTCTGCGGCTGGAAGATGTCGGTATAGCTCGCATAGGCCGAGAAGGTGCGGTCGATGTCCCAGATCAGGCCGGCGTACGGCGTCACTTCGCTGTCGTGCCTGATCGAATAGGCGGCGGTGTACAGGCCATGGCCGGTCTTCTCGTAGTCGGTGACGCGGGCGCCGACGATCAGCTTGAGCGGGTCCGCCAGCGCGAACCGCGCCACGCCGTACAGCGCTTCCTGCTTCGTCGTGCCTTCCTCGTAGAAGCTCAGCGGGCCCCAGGCCGGCGTCGGGTAGGCGGCGCCGTTCCAGTGGTTGAAATCGCCCACCGACGGATCCTGGCTGCCGTAGTCGGCGGCGCGGCTGTCCGACGTGAAGTCCTGCTTCATGTGCATGTAGCCGAACGCCGCTTCGTGGCGGCGGCCGAACAGGTCGAACGGGCCGCTGGCGTACAGGCCGACGTCTTCCTTCTTCGTGCGCGTCAGGTAGGAGCCCGAGAAGGCGTTCATCCCCAGGCCGGTCGCGCGGTCGGGCACGCCCGACAGGTACAGCAGGTAGGAATCGGACTTGCGGTCGCCGTGGCTGTAGTTGGCGCGCACCGTCCAGCCGTTGTCGAACGCGTGCTCGAGGTTCACGAAGCCGTTGTCGTAGGTGGTCGGCCACCGGCTCCAGGAGGCGGAGGTCGTCTTCGACACGTCCCAGTCGATCTTGCCGCCGTCGGTGTACCAGTACGGCAGGCCGCCCCACATCGGGCTGTCCTGCCGGTTTTCCTGGCGGCCGAAGCCGGCCGACAGCGTGGTGGCGCGGCCCAGGTCGGCGTCGACCGTCGCGTACAGGGTATTGCTTTCCTTCTTCGCCAGGTCGACCCAGGTATCGCCCCCGGTGTGCTCGCCGACCACGCGCAGGCGCACCGAGCCGGACGTGTTCAGCGGCGAGGACACGTCGCCCATCACGCGCCGCTCGTTCCAGCGGCCGATGCCCGCCTCCACCGTGGCGGCCAGGGTCTTGCTGGTGGCGCGCTTGCGCACCAGGTTGATCGCCGCCGACGGGTTGCCGGCGCCGGTCATCAGGCCGGTCGCGCCGCGCACGACGTCGACGCGGTCGTAGATCGCCAGGCTGCTCGCCACTTCGCCGCCGCTCCACTGCTGCTCCCAGGTGGTCGGGATGCCGTCGATCTGCAGGTTGTCGATGTCGAAGCCGCGCGCCGTGAAGCCGGCGCGGTTGGTCTCGTACTGGTTGACCGAGACGCCGGTGGCGTTGTTGACGACGTCGGTCACCGACATCATCAGCTGGTCGTCCATGCGCTGGCGCGTCACGATCGTCACCGACTGCGGCGTCTCGCGCAGCGTCAGGTCCAGCGGGACGGCGGTGCTGTCCTTGCCGGCCAGGTAGGCGCCCGCGCCGTCCTTCACGCCGCTCACCCTGACCTGCTGGACCGGCCCCGGCGCGTCCGGCGCCTCGTCCGGCCCCGCGGCCTGCGCCGCCAGCGGGGCGGCGAGGCTGACCAGGAGGGCAAGGCGGTCGAGATTGAGGCGCCGGCAGGCGTGCGCGTGCTTGTTCATCGATGTTCCAGTTCGTCGTGTGTGAATGAGGACACGCTGTTCCTGTATCATGCAGGCAGCGTATTGAAAACACGAATGATAACAATTCTCATTCACATGTCAACATGCTTGAACATTCTTGCCATGCGCGAACGTATCGAGGGAGAGCGGGCATGCAGCGGAAATGCATGCCCATGCGGGCGGGGCGTGACGTTACTTGAGCCAGCCGCGGTGGCGGAAATACAGGAATGGCGCGATGGCGCTGACGACCATCAGGGACAACGACCAGCCGTAGCCGAACTTCCAGTGCAGCTCCGGCAGGAATTCGAAGTTCATGCCGTAGATGCTGGCGATCAGCGTCGGCGGCAGGAAGGCGACCGACGCCACCGAGAAGATCTTGATGATCTTGTTCTGGTTGATGTTGATGAAGCCGACGGTGGCGTCCATCAGGAAGTTCACCTTATCGAACAGGAACGAGGTATGGCCGTCCAGCGACTCGATGTCGCGCAGGATCTGGCGCGCCTCCTCGAACTGTTCCGAGTTCAGCAGGCGGCCGCGCATCAGGAAGCTGACGGCGCGCCGGGTATCCATCATGTTGCGGCGGATGCGGCCGTTCAAGTCTTCCTCGTGGGCGATCGCATTCAGCGCGGCGGCCGCGTCCTGGTCGGTGAATTCCTTCTGCAGCACGCGCTGGCTGACCGCCTCCAGGCTTTCGTAGATGCCTTCCAGCGCATCGGCCGAGTACTCGGCGTCGGTGGCGTACAGGTCGAGCAGCACGTCCATGTAATCCTCGATCGAGCCGGGACGCGAGCGCGCGCGCAGGCGCACCAGGCGGAACACCGGCAAGTCGTCGACGTGGACCGAGAACAGGACTTTCTTGGACAGGATGAAGGCGACGGTGACGATGCGCGACGGCCCGTCCTCTTCCTCGCGCAGGAAATCGGTGCGCAGGTGCAGGTCGCCGTTCTCGCCCTCGTAATAGCGCGCGGAGGCTTCGATATCCGATACTTCGTCCTCGCCCGGTAGCACCACGTCGTACTTGGCCTTGACCCAGGCGCGTTCCTCGTCGGTGGGATCGTTCAGGTCGACCCAGACCGCCTCAACGTTCTCCAGGTCGGCGCGCGAGGCGATCGGCACCTGGTTCAGTCGGCCATTTTGTAGGACAAATACGTTGATCATGCGCTCTTTCTTGGGCCGGATTCGGAAACAGCGCAAGTGTACCCGTAAGGCCAGAGACCGGCCACCCCAAAACAACATTTCGCCCGGCAAACAAGGCGCCCCGGGCCGTGGCTCAGGCCGGCGGAAGGAGGTGGCGGAACGTCGGCTCGATGTTTCTGGCGTGCAGGAAACGCACGATGTCTTCCAGCGTCGCGTCCTTCAACAGCAGGTCCTCCGGGAGCGCCCCGGGCAGGCGGGGCGACGGGCGGGGCGATGGCGCCGGCGCCGCTGCGGGCGCGGGCGGCGGCGACGGCGCCTGCGTCGGCGCGGCAGGCTGCAAGCGGTCGAAGGCGGCGTGCCACTGCGCCGCATCGATGGACTGCAGGCCTTCCAGGAAACCGACCTGCCCGGCCGCTGGCGGCGCCATGTCGAGGCCGGACTCGTCGGCGAACGAGGCGCCCATGCCGGGATGGATGAACGCGGCCCACTTGCCGGTGGCGGGATCCAGGCAGGGCGGCAGCGCGACCGGCGCGCCGATCGCATCGACGGGCAGGGCCAGCGCCGGATGGGCCAGCGCCAGCAAGTCCACGAAGCGACGCGCCTCGGCCGCCGCGACCGGCTGTTCCAGCGACAGCCACAGCACATAACCACCGGCGCTGGCCACGCTGACGGCCGGCGCCGGCAGGCCGAGCTCGTCCTGCAGCGCATTGGCGAGCGCACACAGGCGCTCCCAGTGTCCCATGTCCGCCCCGGCCACCGGACGGAACGGCAGCGCGATGGCACGCACCATCCCATCCGCCCCTGCCAGATCGACAGCCACGCACCCCTCCCCCTGCGGCACCGCCCTGCCGGGCATCAAATACAACCTTGTTAATTCCGAAACCAATTTATCCATTTACGTTCTCTCAAACCGGGGTCAGAGCCGGGGTCAGAGCCCGGTTTTTGGAAATGTCCGGTGACCAAAGCTCCGACCGTTTTTTGTACTTTCAGGAAATTGCCAAAATTCGGGCTCTGACCCCGGCTCTGACCCCGGTTTGATTTAGGGCAGGTCGGCGGCGCGCATGCGGCGCAGGACGATGCCGGTGCGGCGGGTCAGGTAGCTGGTGTCGCGGTGGCGGTCGTAGTAGCGCGGGTTCGGCAGCATCACGGCCAGGCGCGCGGACTGGGTGGCGTTCAGGCTGGCGGCCGAGGTGCGGTAGTAGTGGCGCGCGGCGGCTTCGGCGCCGAACACGCCGCGGCCGAACTCCACCACGTTCAGGTAGATTTCCAGGATGCGCTGCTTGCTCATCACCATTTCCAGCATGTAGGCGATGACCAGTTCCTGGCCCTTGCGCAGGTAGTTGCGCGAGCCGGACAGGAACAGGTTCTTGGCCAGCTGCTGGGTGATGGTGGAACCGCCGCCGACCACCTTGTGGCGCTTGTTGTTGCGCTCGTAGGCCTTTTCCAGCGCATCCCAGTCGACGCCATCGTGATCGACGAAGTTGGCGTCCTCGGAAGCGATCACGGCGCGCTTGAGGTTGTTCGAGATGCGCTCGTACGGCACCCACACCTGTTCCAGCTTCGCATCCGGATTGGTCGCGCGCAGCGCCGACAGTTGCTGGCGCATCATGCTGGTCGACGAGGGATCGAACTGCGTCCACCAGCAGATCATCAGGAAGAAGTACAGCTGCACCAGCAGCACGGCCAGCAGCGGACCGAGGAATATCCATTTCAGCCAGCGCCGGCCCCCGGACTGCGCCTTCTTCGCTTTCTTCGGCCGGGCGGCCGTTCCGGCCTTGAGCGCATCGAGCATGGTGGTCTTCTTGTCGTCTTATAGGGTGGAGCGCATCCGTTCCAGGACCGCCGACGTCGCCGGCCGCACGCCGCGCCAGCCGAAGAAGGCTTCGGCGGCCTGTTCGACCAGCATGCCCAGGCCGTCGCGGGTCGCCGCGCCGTGGCGGGCGGCGAATGCCATGAACGGACTCGGCAATTTTCCGTACATCATATCCAATGCCAGCGTGCCTTGGCAAAACGCCGCGGCCGGCACCGGCGGCATGGCCGCGGACAGGCTCGCCGACGTCGCGTTGACGACCACGTCGAACGGCGCGCCGCTCCCCGCGATGTCCTCGAAGCCGCAGGCGACGACCTGGCCGGGCGCGGCGTGGCCGGCGAACTGCGCGGCCAGCGCGTCGGCCGTGGCGCGCGTGCGGTTGGCGATGACGATGGCGGCCGGTCCCTGCTGCAGGAACGGCAGCACGACGCCGCGCGCCGCGCCGCCCGCGCCCAGCAGCAGCACGCGCCGGCCCGCCAGCGCCACGCCGGCATTGCGCACGATGTCGGCCACCAGGCCCGCCCCGTCCGTGTTGTCGCCGACGATCTCGATGCCGTCGAAGCGCAGCGTGTTCACCGCCCCCGCCAGGCGCGCCCGCTCCTCCAGCCGGGTGGCGATGGCGGCGGCCTCCAGCTTGAACGGCACGGTGACGTTGGCGCCGCGGTAGCCCTGCGCCACCAGGGCGCGCACGGTATCGGCAAAGCCGTCGAGCGGCGCCAGCCGGCGTTCGTAGGCGATGTCCTGGCCGGTCTCGCGCGCAAAAGCGGCATGGATCTCGGGCGATTTGCTGTGGGCGATCGGGTTCCCGATCACGCAATATTTATCTGTCATGGCACCTCGAATACATCAAACCGGGGTCAGAGCCGGGGTCAGAGCCCGGTTTTGGGAAATTTTTTTTTACGCGCCATCGCCGCGCAGTTCCGCCTGCAGCTTTTCCTCGCGCGTGAAGCGGAAGCGGGTGATCACGATCCACAGGTCGTCCTTGTCCGAGGAACGCATGTTCGCCGGGAACTTGCCGAACGGCGCCGCGCGGCGCACGATGGCCAGCGCGGCGCGGTCCAGCGCCGGGTTGCCGGAGCTGCGCTCGATGCGCGGACCGCCCTCCTTCTCGTAGATGGCGCCGTCCTGGAAGATCGGGATGTAGACGATCAGCTCGCCGTACAGCTTGCGCCCGTCCTGCTGCGGGAAGTTCAGCGTGCCGGTTTCCTCGACCCGCTTCTGCATCGCCTTGTAGTACATGGCGTAGCCGGCCTCGCGCGTGCTGGGGCTGATGAAGGTCTTGCGCGGGCGCTTGTTCTCGTCCGAAATGCGCTGGGTGATCTCGGCCGTCATGCGCGCGATCGCGTGGGTGCTGTCGACGTCGTCGGCGCCGTTGCGGGTCGGGTCCGGCTTGGCGCGCTCGGCCACCGGCGCGGCGTTCAAGCGCGACGCCCGGGTCTGCGTCAGGATGTTCTTCTGCTGCTGCTCCAGCTCGGCGATGCGGCGCTGCAGGCCCTTGATGCTGTCGCCGTCCTCGACCTTGCGCAGGTCCGGCAGCGGCGACTGGGCGCGCCCGGACTCGGCGTTGCCGCCGCCGTCCAGGTTGGCCTGGGCCAGCGCCTCGGCCTTCAGGGGCGCGCGCTGGTGCTTGGCGTTGACGAGGATGACTTCCAGTCCCGGATCGGCCGGCTGCAGCCGGAACGCGTCCGGCGCCGCGAAGCGGACCGCCAGCAGGCAGGCATGCGCCAGCACCGAACAGGCGATGGCGATCATCAGGGGACGGTTGTGGCGAAGGGTGTTCACGCGCTGCGGGGTGGGACGGTTGGTGTCATGGAACTCCCCATTCTACCGTGCGGCGCGGCGTCTTTGCGAGGATCGGAGGAAAGTATCGGTCTTGCAAGCAACAGGGGATTGTCGCCGTTTCAAGACCGGTTGACCGGGTGGCAATGCGTGGGCATGGGCCGGCGCTCGGCACGCCTGGCGGGCACGGGGGCCCACCAGACGACGCCATGGCTCAAGCGGCAGTATGCGGATCCGCCGGCTCCGCCGCCACGTCGGTCTGCGTCTCCGGGTCGACCACGGTGACGCTGCCCTCCGCTTCCGCGCCCTCGGCGGCCGCGGCTTCGCCGGTGTCGGCGCCCGCCTCCTCGGCCTCGTCCTCGTCCAGGCCCAGCTCCGCGCCTTCCGGCGCCGCCGCGGCCACCTCGAGCAGGCGCGCCTCCAGCGTCAGGTCGACCTCGTCCCAGCGCACGATGTCCAGGCGCACCTGGGCGCCGCGCGCGGCCTGCGGCATGCCCGGCAGGCGGATCACCAGCGGGATCTCGACCAGGCGCAGCACCTCGTCCTTCAGCACCACGGCGTCGACCTGGCGCGCGTGTTCCTGGCCCAGCCAGCGCAGGCACCAGTAACGTTCCATGTTCTGCTGGAAGTCGTTGTAGGCGCCGTAGGCGGCGTCGAACGCCGAGACGATCGAGAACAGCGTCGCGTCGCGGTGCTTGAACGGCGCCACCAGCGGGGCCGTCACGCCATGGCTGGCGCAGGCCAGGATCTGCCACTGGTTGACCAGGTCGGTGTAGCGGCGCAGCGGCGAGGTGCTCCAGGCGTACTGGTCGACGCCCAGGCCCTGGTGCGGCGCCGCGTGCGTGACCATGCGCACCTGCATCTTGGCGGCCCAGCCGCCGGCGCCCGGCCCCTGCGAGCGGTAGATGCCCGGCACGCCGCAGTCGTGCAGCAGCTTGCCCCAGGTGCTGTTGGCGAAGATCATCAGCTCGGCCACGATCTTGTCCAGCGGCGCGCCGCGCTTGCGGCGCAGGATGGTGACGACGTCGTCCTCGACGTAGAAATTGAAGTCGACCCGGTTGGCCTGCTCGGGCTTCAGGCCGAAGGCTTCGCGCTTCTGCATGCGGCCCGCTTCCAGCTTGAGCGCCCACTGCCACAGCAGGCCCATCGCTTCCTTGTGCGGATAGTCGCCGGCCCCGCTGGCCAGGGTGTCCTCGTTGACCAGCTCGTCGAGGTCGTTGTGGCGCAGGTTGTCCTGGATCGGCACGCGCTCGGCGCGCGTCTCGGTCGACAGCACCGACCAGTCGTTGGGATCGAGCGTCGCGTACAGCGACAGCGCCGGGCAATCCTTGCCCTCGGCCAGCGTGAACGCGTCGACGACCTCGTCCGGCAGCATCGTGATCTTGTCGCCCGGCATGTAGACGGTCGACATGCGCGCGCGCGCGATCTTGTCGATGGCGTCGTCCGGGCGGATGCCCAGGCCCGGCGCGGCGATGTGGATGCCCACGCGCACGGTGCCGTCGTCCAGCCGCTCGACCGAGAAGGCATCGTCGATCTCGGTGGTGGTCACGTCGTCGATCGAGAACGCGGCCACGCTGGCCAGCGGCAGGTCGGCCGGCGCCGCCGGCACCGCGACCGGCGCGAAGCCGGCGCCGCGCGGGAAGTGCTCGAACAGGAAGCGCGCCATGTGCAGTTCCTTGGCCGAGGCGATGCCGCCGGTGGTCAGCATCAGGCGCTGCGCCGTGGTCTGCAGCTCGCTGGCCGCGGTGTCCAGCGCCTTGAACTCGATGCTGTTCTTGTCGGGCTTGAACAGCAACTGCTGCACCAGCGGCTGCAGCGCGGCCGGCAGCCGGCCCGCCTTGAGTTCCTCGACGTAGGATGCCTGCACGATGGCCTGCTGCTTCTTCTTTTCGATGCCGGCCAGCGCCGCGCGCAGCGACTGCTCGGGCGCCGCCTTGTAGCGGCCGCGCCCCTTTTTATAGAAGTAGATCGGGGCATTGTGCAGCGCCAGCACCAGGCCGGCCGCCTCGAACGGCAGCGGCGCGTGGCCGAAGTACTCGGCGCCCAGCTCGGCGAAGCCGAATTCTTCCTCGCCCGCGACTTCCCACAGGAACTCCAGGTCGACCTCGAGCGCGACGCCCTTGGCCTGCTCCAGCAGCGTGGCCGGGTCAGGCTTGTCGAACTGCAGCATCACGTCGCGCGCCTTGACCTTGGTGCGCTTCCCGCTGGGCATCTCGACCTGGTAGGCCTCGCCGGCCTGCGACAACACGGTGCCGACCTTGAAGTCGCCGGATTCTTCGAAAAATACGTTCATGATGTTATTTCGTGTTCTTGATGGGTGTGGCCGGCAGCGTCAGCACCGCCGGCAAGAATACCTCGGTGACCAGCAGCAGGCCTTGACGGCGACGATAGACGCAGCGCCGCGCAAAACAGGTGGCATCCGCGGCGAACGGCACGCCGTTCGCCGCCAGCGCCGCGCGCACGCGCGCCAGCAGCGGATGCCCCGGACGGATCCGGGCGAATTCCAGTCGACCGCGCCGCACCAGCGGATCGTAAAACAGCGTCGTGCCGAGCGAGCGTTCGCCCAGCGCGGAAAACAGCGGCCAGTCGCTGGCCGTCGCCGCCAGCGGCACGACCGTGTGGCCATACACCACCGGCACGCCGTCGCAGCGCAGCAGCACCTCGCGCTCCAGCACGCGCCGCGCGCGCGGCAGGCCGACTGCCTGCGCCTCGTCGGCCAGGCAGGCATTGCCGGCCTGGCGCAGCTTCTGCACGCGGAACTGGCGGCTGTGCGCCACCAGGCGCGCGGTCAGCGAACCGGGCGTCGCCAGCCAGTCGCGCATGGCGGCCGGCGCGCGCACGCCGTCCGGATGCGCCAGCCAGCGGGCGCGGCGCAGCGATGCCGGCCTCAACGCGCCGGGTCCGATCCGGTCGCGCCCTTGTCCTTGCCTTTCTCCTCGCCCTTGTCCTTGCCGTCGCCCTGCCGGTCGACGATGCCGCAGAACGCCAGCACCTCGTCGACATGGTCCCCGAACTCCGGGATCGCATGGTCGCTGCCGTCGATCACGTGCTGGCGCCCGCCCGCGTAGTGCGCCACCATCTCGCGGTAGTCGAGCACCTCGTCGCCGGTGGCGGCCAGCAGGAAATAGCGTTCCGGCCGGGTGATCCGCTCCACCTTCAGCGCGGCCAGTTCGTCGATGTATTCGCGGCGAAACTCGAACGGCGCGTCCGAGTGCCAGGCCGTCGTCGTACCGACGTGCTGTTCCAGCCGGGACAAGGGGTCGACGGCCGGGTTGACGACGACGGCGCGGCAGCCCAGCCGTTCCGCCAGCCAGGTCGCGTAGAAGCCGCCCAGCGAGGAACCGATGATGGCCAGTTCGTCCGCGTAGCGCTCGACCAGGCCCAGCACCAGGTCCATCGCCGCCCGCGGCGAGGCCGGCAGCTGCGGGCAGAACAGGTCGCCGGCGCGCTGCAGGCGCGTCATGCGCTCCTGCACCACGCGCGCCTTGAACGAGCGCGGCGACGAGCGGAAGCCGTGCAGGTACAGGATGCGGCCGGCCGGCGCCGCGCACGACAGGTCGTTCATGCGCCGCGGGCCGCCAGCGCGTCCAGCAGCTTCTGGTGCACGCCGCCGAAACCGCCGTTGCTCATCACCAGCACGTGGTCGCCCGGCTGCGCGGCCTGCACGACGGCCTGCACCAGGTAGTCCAGCTGGTCGAAGCTGTGCGCGATCGCGCCCAGCGGCTTGAGCGCGTCGCCCAGCGACCAGCCCAGCGCCTGCTGGCTGCCGAAGCCGAACACCAGGTCGGCATCCTTCAGGCTGCCCGGCAGCGCATCCTTCATCGCGCCCAGCTTCATCGTGTTCGAACGCGGCTCCAGCACGGCCAGGATGCGGCCGGCTTTGCCGTTTTCGCCGGTGCCGATCTTCTGGCGCAGGCCGCCGACGGTGGTGGCGATCGCCGTCGGGTGGTGGGCGAAGTCGTCGTAGACGGTCACGCCGCCCACGGTGCCGCGCACTTCCATGCGCCGCTTGACGCTCTGGAAGCGCGCCAGCGATGCGATGGCCTGGGCCGGCGGCACGCCGACGTGGCGCGCGGCGGCGATGGCGGCCAGGGCGTTGCTGCGGTTGTGCTTGCCGCTCAGTTCCCAGTGCACGGTGCCCTGGGCCTCGCCCTTGAACAGCACGTCGAAGCTGGCGCCGCCCGGATGCTCGACCAGGCTCCAGTCGGTCCCCTCGGCCGCGCCGAAGCTTTCCTTGTCGCTCCAGCAACCGCGCTTGAGCACGCGCCCGAGCGAGGCCTCGTCGCCGTTCACCACCAGCCGGCCCACGCCCGGCACCGTGCGCACCAGGTGGTGGAACTGGGTCTCGATGGCGCCGATGTCCGGGAAGATGTCGGCGTGGTCGTACTCCAGGTTGTTCAACACGGCGGTCTTGGCGTGGTAGTGCACGAACTTCGAGCGCTTGTCGAAGAACGCCGTGTCGTACTCGTCGGCCTCGATGACGAAGAAGTCGGACGGCTTGTCGCCATGCAGGCGCGCGGAGACGCCGAAGTTCATCGGCACGCCGCCGATCAGGAAGCCCGGCGCATAGTCCGCGTCTTCCAGGATCCAGGCCAGCATCGAGGTCGTCGTGGTCTTGCCGTGCGTGCCGGCCACGGCCAGCACCCACTTGTCGCGCAAAATATGGTCGCCGATCCACTGCGGGCCGGACACGTAGCGCAGGCCGCGGTTCAGGATTTCCTCGACCAGCGGATTGCCGCGAGTCATCACGTTGCCGATCACGTACAGGTCCGGGTTCAGGCTGACCTGTTCCGGGCCGTAGCCCTGGATCAGTTCGATGCCCTGGGCCTCGAGCTGGGTGCTCATCGGGGGATAGACGTTGGCGTCGCAGCCGGTGACGCGGTGGCCGGCCTCCTTGGCCAGGACGGCGAGCCCGCCCATGAAGGTGCCGCAGATGCCGAGGATATGGATGTGCATGAAGTCTGGAGTCCAACGGGAAAAGACGAATACGCGATTCTACCCGACACGATGCCATTTTCCGTTCAAGAGTATGATCTCGGACATGATGCCTAATCCAAATGATGACCTCCAAACCTTGCGCGCACGCATCGCAGCAACGGCGGCGCGCATGATCGCCCAGGATGGGGCAGACTACGGCACCGCCAAGGCCAAGGCGGCGCGCCAGGTGCTGGGCGTGGACCGCCCTTCGCCCAATTATCTTCCCGATAATATCCAGGTCGAGGACGAGGTACGCCGCTACCAGGCGCTGTTCCACGGCCCGGCCCAGGCCGCGCGCCTGAAGCGCCTGCGCCAGGCGGCGCTGGAAGTGATGGAGCAGCTGGCCGACTTCCGTCCCTACCTCACGGGCGCCGTGCTCAACGGCACCGCCGGCGAGCATGACGACATCCACCTGCAACTGTTCGTCGACAGCGCCAAGGAAGTCGAGATCTGGCTGCTGGGCCGCGGCGTCGACATCGACATCTCGGAAACGCCGCATTTCCGGGGCGGCCGCCACGACGCGGTCGAGACGGTGAGCTTCGGCTGGCAAAAGGAAACCGTGCACGCCGAACTGTACGAAATGAACGACCTGCGCGGGGCGCTCAAGCCGCGCGCCGACGGCCGCCTGCAGCGCGTCGACGCCGCCGGCCTGCGCGCCCTGATGATCAACGAAGACAAGCCGCAATAACGATGAACAAGAAACATTTGGCGGGTTACGCCATCCTCGCCACCGCCTTCACGGTCCTGGGCGCCATCGCCGGCGTGCGCCAGGACGCCAAGGGCCCCGTCACCACCAGCTACGCGCCGACCGACAGCCGCGCCCACACGGCGGCGGCGAACCTGTACGCCCAGTCGCTCAACGACCTGGCCGGCAAGCCGCAGTCGCTGGCGCAGTGGAAGGGCAAGCCGCTCCTGGTGAATTTCTGGGCATCCTGGTGCGCGCCCTGCGTGCAGGAGATGCCGGAACTGTCCGAACTGGCGGCCAGGGATGGCGGCAAGACGTTCCATGTGATCGGCATCGGCATCGATTCGCCGACCAACCTCGCCGAATTCGCGAAGAAGATCAAGATTTCCTATCCGCTCTACGTGGGCGGCCTGGGCGCGACCGACCTGGCGCGCGGCCTGGGCAATGCGAACGGCGGCCTGCCTTATACCGTCCTGATCGGCGCAGATGGGCAGGTACGCAAGACCTACCTGGGCCGCCTGAAGTTCGACCAGCTGCGCGCGGACCTGGCGGCCCTGAAAGGTTGATGGCAGGTTGCCGGGGCGTCCGGCGAACGGTCGTTCACTTCGTTCCGGACTTCCTCATATCGCTTGCCAACCCGTAACGTTGGCGGCAAAATGCCTGTCTTTCGGGCAAACAGACGGTTCCAACATGGCGAAAAAGCTACTGCTGCTCAACGGCCCCAACCTGAATCTGCTGGGGACGCGCGAGCCTGCGGTGTATGGCGCAACGACGTTGGCCGACATCGAACAGGCTGCCCGTGACCAGGCGGCGGCGGCAGGCGGCAGTCTCGATTGCTTCCAGAGCAACCATGAAGGAGCGCTGATCGATCGTATCCACGCAGCAAGGACGGAGGGCGTGGACGCGATCGTCATCAACCCGGGCGGACTGACCCATACCAGCGTGGCGCTGCGCGATGCGCTGGCGGGGGTCGACATTCCATTTGTGGAAGTCCATATCTCCAATATTCACAAGCGTGAGGAGTTTCGGCAGCACTCGTTTTTGTCCGCGATCGCGCTTGGCACGATCTGCGGGCTGGGCGCTGATGGATATCGCTTTGCCATCGACTTTGCACTGAAACAGCGTTAATCTACGTCAACTTCACGCATTCTGTGAGGATGTGCGCTCTGACGCCACACATGCTCAACAACAAATAATTCCAAGGGGTTTCACATGGATCTAAGAAAACTCAAGACATTGATCGACCTCGTCGCCGAATCGGACATCGCTGAGCTCGAAGTTACCGAAGGCGAAAGCAAGGTTCGCATCGTCAAATCCTCGGCAATCCCGCAGAATCAAATGATGATGGTGCCGCAGCAGGGCGTCCAGCAATTCTCGGCGCCGGCAGTCCAGGCCGCCGCGCCGGCACCGGCCGCGGCCGCGCCGGCCGCCCCCGCCGAGCCGACCGGCCACGTGGTCAAGTCGCCGATGGTCGGCACCTTCTACCGTTCCTCGGCACCGGGCGCCCCGGCCTTCGTCGAAGTCGGCGCCACCGTCAAGGAAGGCGACACCCTGTGCATCATCGAAGCGATGAAGCTCCTCAACGAAATCGATGCCGACCTCTCCGGCACCGTCACCAAGATCCTGGTGGAAAATGGCCAGCCCGTCGAATTCGGCCAACCGCTGTTCGTGATCGGTTAAGACACCCAATCGTCTACGGACAGAGAAGTCCGGAGCCTTCCGGACGGAAGTCTCCGGACTTCTGTCCTTCGGCCCACCGATTCCATGTCGTTTCCCGGCAATCCGCCGGGCACTCACAGAAACACCGAACTTACCATGTTTGAAAAAATCCTCATCGCCAACCGTGGTGAAATCGCGTTGCGTATCCAGCGCGCCTGCCGCGAAATGGGCATCAAGACGGTCGTCGTGCACTCCGAGGCCGACAAGGACGCCAAGTACGTGAAGCTGGCCGACGAGTCCGTCTGTATCGGCCCGGCGCAATCGGCGCAAAGCTACCTGAGCATGCCGGCGATCATCAGCGCGGCTGAAGTGACCGACGCGGAAGCGATCCACCCGGGCTACGGCTTCCTGTCGGAAAACGCCGACTTCGCCGAACGCGTCGAAAAATCGGGATTCGTGTTCATCGGCCCGCGTCCGGAATCGATCCGCCTGATGGGCGACAAGGTCTCGGCCAAGCAGGCCATGATCCGCGCCGGCGTGCCCTGCGTGCCCGGCTCGGACGGCGCCCTGCCGGACGACCCGAAGGAAATCGTCACCATCGCGCGCAAGATCGGCTATCCGGTCATCATCAAGGCGGCCGGCGGCGGCGGCGGACGCGGCATGCGCGTCGTGCACACCGAAGCCGCGCTGCTGAACGCCGTGGCCATGACCAAGACGGAAGCCGGCACCGCCTTCGGCAATCCGGAAGTCTATATGGAGAAATACCTGGAGAATCCGCGCCACGTGGAAATCCAGGTGCTGGCCGACGAGCACAAGCAGGCCGTCTGGCTGGGCGAGCGCGACTGCTCGATGCAGCGCCGCCACCAGAAGGTGATCGAGGAAGCGCCGGCGCCGGGCATCCCGCGCAAGCTGATCGAGCGCATCGGCGACCGCTGCGCCGAAGCCTGCCGCAAGATCGGCTACCGCGGCGCCGGCACCTTCGAATTCCTGTACGAGAACGGCGAGTTCTACTTCATCGAGATGAACACCCGCGTGCAGGTCGAACACCCGGTCACCGAGATGATCACCGGCATCGACATCGTGCAGGAACAGATCCGCATCGCCTGCGGCGAGAAGCTGCGCTTCCGCCAGCGCGACATCATGCTGTCGGGCCACGCGATCGAGTGCCGCATCAATGCGGAAGACCCGTTCAAGTTCACCCCGTCGCCGGGCCGCATCACCGGCTGGCATCCGCCGGGCGGCCCCGGCATCCGCGTCGATTCGCATGCCTACGCCGGCTACTACGTGCCGCCGCACTACGATTCGATGGTCGGCAAGGTCATCGCCTACGGCGCCACCCGCGACCAGGCGATCCGCCGCATGCAGATCGCGTTGTCGGAAATGGTCGTCGAGGGTATCCTCACCAACATCCCGCTGCACCGCGAACTGATGGTCGACGCCCGCTTCATCGAAGGCGGCACCAACATCCATTACCTGGAGCAGAAGCTGGCCCACAAGCCGGACCTGCCGAAGGATGGCGCGCTGGGCGCCAAGACCGAAGCGAAGGCTGCAGACGCAAAGGCCGAACAATGAGCTGGACCGAAGTCGTCATCGAAATCGCGCGCGAACACGCCGAGGGGCTGTCCGATGCCCTGATGGAGGCGGGCGCGCTGTCGGTGTCCGTCGAGGACGCCGACGAAGGCACCGATGCCGAGAAGCCGCTGTTCGGCGAGCCGGGCATGGTGCCCGAGCAGGCCGCCTGGGACCATAGCCGCGTGGTGGCGCTGACCGATGAAGACGCCGACCAGGCTGCCATCGTCGCCGACGCCGCGGCCGCCATCGGCCTGGCGCAGGCGCCCCGCTTCGCCACGCGCGCCGTGGCGGACGCCGACTGGGTGCGCCTGACGCAATCGCAGTTCGAACCGATCCACATCGGCAAGAACATCTGGGTCGTGCCGAGCTGGCACGAGGCGCCGGATCCGGACGCCCTGATCCTCGAAGTGGACCCGGGCCTCGCCTTCGGCACCGGCAGCCACCCGACCACGCGCCTGTGCATGGAATGGCTGGAAGCCCACCCGGCGCCGGGCAAGTCGGTGCTGGACTACGGCTGCGGCTCGGGCATCCTGGCGATGGTCGCCAAGAAGCTCGGCGCGGCCGACGTGGCCGGCGTCGACATCGACGAGCAGGCCATCGAATCGGCGAAGCTGAACGCGGAGCGCAACCGCTGCGCGATCGACTTCTACGTGCCGGACGCGTTCGGCGCCTCGGCGCACGGCGGCCAGCGCTTCGACATCGTCGTGGCCAACATCCTGTCCAGCCCCCTGAAGCTGATGGCGCCGATGCTCTCGGGCCGCGTGGCCGAGGGCGGGTCGCTGATCCTGTCGGGCGTGCTGGCGCGCCAGGCCGAGGAAGTGGCCGCCGCCTACGCGCCCTTCATCAAGCTGGGCGTCTGGGCCGAGCTCGATGGCTGGGTCGCCCTGCACGGGCGGCTCGGCGCGGACACCGCACCGGAGCCGCGCTCCACCGGCGAGCAGTAAGCAAGGCATGGCGCTCGCCACCCAGTGCCCGCATTGCCACACCACCTTCCGGGTCGCCGCGGACCAGCTCAAGCTCCGCGGCGGCATCGTCCGCTGCGGCGCCTGCCAGCAGGTCTTTGACGGCAACGCGCACTTGGTCGACCTGGCGGCCGCGACGGCCGCCCGGCCCGCCCCTCCGGCGCCCGCCGCCCCGGCGGTTCCCGACGTGACCCCGCCGCCCTCCCCGTCCGGGGAGGCGCAGCCGGTCTACGCCATCGACGTCGACCATGCGCTCGATCCGCTCGGCATCCTGCCGGACGTCGTGCCGCAAGCCGAAGCCGCACCCGAAGCCGAAACCGAAACCGATCCTGCACCGCAACCGGCGCCCGCCCCCGCGCCGGCGCCGCTGGCATCGCACCCGATGACGGCGCCCGCCACGCCGTTCACGCACAGCGGCCCGCAGGTATGGCGCACGGCGGCGCGCCGCCGGCCGGAGCAGGCGCACGCGGACCTGGACGGGGACGTGGGCGGGGCTGTGGATGGGGACGCGGACGTTGATGCGAGCCGTGGCGCGGATGCCGGCACCGGCGCGCCCGACCCCGCCGCCGCCGCCATCGCCGCCGTCCAGCCGGACACCCTGGTGGCGGCGGCCGCCGACGTCCCCCAGCAGGCAACCGAGGCCAACGAGGCCGCGCAGGCCGCCACCGACACCCCGCCGACCTACGCGCCCGCCGGCCGCATCGAACCGCGCCTGGAGCCGCTGCACGGGGCCGCGCCGGACGCCGCTGCCGATACCGATGCCGCTGCCGCCCCAGGCGCCGCGCCGCCTGGCGACACCGCGCCGACGCCGGCCCCGCCCGCCTCGGCGTTCGCGCCGCGCGCGCGCGTCGTGCCCCAGCCGGCCGTGCACGAGTCCGGATCCGCCCCGGCAACCGTGCCCGACGGTCCGGCGCAACGCATCGAACCCACCTTCGACCTGCCGGTGGACGAGGAAATCGTCGCCCAGGCGCTGCCGTACGACGACGACCACCACGACGACCACGACGACCACCACCACGGCGCCGACCATGGCGACGCGCGCGCGCCGGCTCCGGACCAGGGCATGGCGCCGTCCGCGGCGCCGCCGGACGCGCCGGAAACCGCCCCCGCTGCGGTACCGGCCGTGATGGCCGCGGCCGACGACGGCATTGCGACCGCCGCCCTGCCGCTGCGCGCATCGGCGGCCGACGCGTCCCATGCGCCGCTGGCGTCCGCCGCCGCCAAGTCGGCGCGCTCGCGCGCCCTCGACGCGCGCACGCGCCGCTCGAGCCTGAAGCCGACCCGGATCGAGGCGCCGCGCCTGCGCCTGCCGCACGACGACGTCGACGAGCCGGAATTCGTCAAGCGCAGCCGCCGGCAGGAGCGCAGCGGCCGCACCCGGCGCATGCTGATGGGCGCGGGCAGCGTCGTGCTGGCGCTGGCGCTGGCCGTGCAGGCCGCGTACCAGTTCCGCACGACGCTGGCGGCGCGCCATCCGGGCCTGAAGCCCGCGCTGCAGGGGCTGTGCGCCGCGCTCGGCTGCCGCATCGACCTGCCGGCCCAGGCCGACAGCCTCGCCATCGAGACCGGCGAACTGGCGACGCTGGGGCCGGGCACCTACTCGCTCAACACGCTGCTGCGCAACCAGGGCAACCTGGTGCAGGCCTGGCCCAGCATCGAACTGGAGCTGACCGACGCCGCCAACAAGCCAGTACTGCGCCGCGTGTTCGCGCCCGCCGAGTACCTGCCGCCAGGCGTGCCGGCGGCCGCCGGCTTCGCGCCGCGCTCGGAACAACCGGTCCGGCTGCATTTCGCGCTGGCCGACATCCAGCCCTCCGACTATCACCTCTTCGTCTTCTATCCATAAGGGACACCATGACCAAGACCTCGCTGATCTGCGGCTCGATCGCCTTCGACAAGATCATGCAATACCACGGCCGTTTCGGCGAAACCCTGCTGGCCGACCAGCTGCACCGCGTGAACGTGTCCTTCCTGGTGCCGACGCTGCGCACCGAATACGGCGGCTGCGCCGTGAACATCGCCTACAACCTCAAGATGCTGGGCGGCGATCCGCTGATCATGGGCACCATCGGCCAGGATGGCAGCGACTACCTCGACCGCATGGAACAACAGGGCCTGGCGACCAATGCGATCCGCACGATCGCCGATGCCTACACGGCGCAGTGCTTCGTCACGGCCGACCTGGACAACAACCAGATCAACGCCTTCCACCCGGGCGCGATGCAGTTCTCGCACGAGAACAGCATGGCCGACTACCTGCCGCTGCGCGTGGCGATCGTCGCGCCGGACGGCCGCGACGGCATGATCCAGCACGCGCGCGACTGCGCGCAGCGCGGCGTGCCGTTCATCTTCGACCCGGGCCAGCAGCTGCCGATGTTCAGCGGCGAGGAACTGCTGACCTTCATCGACCAGGCCACCTACCTGGCCTGCAACGACTATGAATTCGAGATGGTGCTGGACCGCACCGGCCTGTCGCTGGCCGACATCGCGGCGCGCCTGGACGCGCTGGTGATCACGCGCGGCGAACAGGGTTCGGACATCCACGCCGGCGGCGAGCACCACAAGATCCCGGCGGTGCCGGCCGACGCCGTGGTCGACCCGACCGGTTGCGGCGACGCCTATCGCGCCGGCCTGCTGTTCGGCATCGCCAACGGCCTGGACTGGCCGACCACCGGCCGCCTGGCCAGCATCCTGGGCGCGATCAAGATCGCCCACCAGGGCGCGCAGAACCACGCGTTCACGGCGCAGGAGATCGCCGACCGCTTCGAGGCGGCCTTCGGCTACCGCTTCTGACGGCGGCGCCGCGCCGGACCGGCGCGGCCGACGACAGCGCACAGGCGCGCGCCCTTTGCGGGGCGCGCGCTTTTTTTGCGCGGACGGTCAGTGGAACAGGAACAGCTGGCGCAGCACGTACTGCGCGATCTGGATCAGGATGAAGGCGACCAGCACCGACAGGTCGAGCCCGCCGACCGGCGGCACCACGCGGCGCAGGGGGCGCAGCAGCGGCTCGTTGAGGGCGCGGACGAAGGGCGCCAGCGGCGCGTGCGGATTGATCCAGCTGAAGACCACCTCGATGATGAGCAGGCCCATGAAGCCGTACAGGATCCAGCTGAGGAAGCGGTAGACCGCGAACAGCGCGACGGTCTGGCCGTCGACGGCGGGGTTGAGCAGCATGACCGAGCTGGCCAGCAGCACCACCAGGAAGGCGCCGATGAGGCTGGCCCAGTCGTATCCGCCCATGCCCGGGACGACGCGGCGCAGCGGGCGCACCAGCCAGTCCGACAGGGTAAAGGTGAATTGCGCGATCGAGGACGGCGGGCGAACGCGGATCACCTGCATCCAGAAGCGCAGCAGCAAGACGCCGCCGAGGACGCTGGCCGCGGTATCGACGATCAACTGAAGAATGGGCAGCACGAGGACTCCTTTTCAAAAAAAAACCGCCGTGCGAGGCCCGACAGGCTCACACAGCGGTATTTTGCCTCATCCGCGAAAAGCGAGGCAAATGGCGCGGCTGCAGGCGTCTTACGGACGGCTGCTGGTCGGGAACGGCCAGGCTGCCGGCGCGATCACCGACTTCGGTGCCGACGCGGCGGCCGGCTGGGCAACGGCGTTGTCCGTCTTGCCGTCGGTTTTCGCTTCGGCCTTGGCTTCCGCCTTGGTGTCGGCCTTGGCTTCCGGCTTGGCGTCGGCCTTCGCTTCGGTCTTCGCGGCCTTCGGCGCGGCGGCCTTCTTCGCGGCCGGCTTCTTGGCGGCCGGGGCGGCGGCCTCGGTCTTGGCTTCTACCTTGGCGGCAGGGGCAGCAGCGGGAGCGGCAGGAGCGGCGGCCTTGGCGCTGGCGGTCTTGGTCGCGGCCGGCTTGGCGGCGGTCTTGGTGGACGCAGCCTTGGTCGCGGTCTTGGTCGCAGCGGCAGGCTTGGCGGCGGCGGTCTTGGTCGCAGCGGCAGGCTTGGCGGCAGCGGCCTTGGTGGTGGCGGCCTTGGTGGTGGCGGCCTTGGTGGTGGCAGGCTTGGCGGCGGTCTTGGTGGCCGTGGCCTTCGCAGCCGGCTTGGCGGCGGTCTTGGTCGCTGCTGCCTTGGTGGTCGACTTGGCGGCGGGCGACTTGGTGGCGGTGGCCTTGGTGGCGGCGGCCTTGGTCGCGGCCGGCTTGGCGGCGGTCTTGGTCGCTGCTGCCTTGGTGGTCGACTTGGCGGCGGTCTTGGTCGCTGCTGCCTTGGTGGCGGTCGACTTGGCGGCGGTCTTGGTCGCTGCTGCCTTGGTGGTCGACTTGGCGGCGGTCTTGCCTGCTGCTGCCTTGGTCGTGGTCGACTTGGCGGCGGTGGTCTTCTTCGCTGCCGGCTTGGCGGTGGCCTTGGTGGCGGTCGACTTGGCGGTCGACTTGGCGGCGGTCTTGGTCGCTGCTGCCTTGGTCGCGGTCGACTTGGCGGCGGTCTTGCTTGCTGCGGCCTTGGTGGCGACCGGCTTGGCGGCGGCGGTCTTCCTGGCTGCCGGCTTGGCGGCCGTGGTGGTCTTGCTTGCGGCTGCCTTGGTCGCGGTGGTCTTGGTCGCGGCGGCCTTCGCCGGCGCCTTGGTGGCGGCGGCCTTCTTCGCGACCGGCTTGGCGGCCGGTTTGGCGGCCGACTTCACGGCGGCGGCTTTCTTCGCGACGGGTTTTTCTGCGGCGGCCTTGGCGGCCGGCTTTGCGGCCGATTTGGCGGCAGCTTTTGCTGCGGGTTTCTTGGCGGCTGTTGCCATTTTAAGTTCTCCTTCTCTGCGATGAGAAAATACGCTACAAGGTTTGAACCCGTCCAACCCGGTCTGCTTGGTCGGGCGAATTATTCATCGGCGCAAACGCGGTGTTTGCGTCAATGAATCCGGCACCAGCTGAACTGCTGCAACTCCTCAAGTCTGCAGCGCTTCAGCTATCGTCGTCGCCGACGACCGAAACGACTAGAGTTCGATGGTTCGTCTGCGCCGTCCATCGCTGCCCCATGAGGCGAAAAGAAAAAGCCGCCATGCCCGAAACTTATTCAGGCAATGCGGCTTGTTCTTTTCGCTAAGCTCATGCGCATCTGAATGAATCAGCGTCCCATTTTTGATCGGATTTGCGCTGCGTTCGGTGCGCGGATTCGGGCAGAAAATGCTTGCTCTAATCGCACTCTTCACGTTTTGACAAATTCAATCACGTAAAGTACACGAAAACCTTGTCAGTGCGCAACCCGCGCACGGTATTTTTCATGCCTTTTCACGAGGGAGAACCAGGGCCTCCGGACTTTCCTTCGATCGTCGCGACGACAGTTGATTCTTACGCGTTCTGCTCGGTCTCCAAAAACAAGCGCACATCGTGCTGCGCATTCCATCCTGCTTCGCATACGGCCTTTATCTACGGGGCTTCTGCGTTTCCAGCGTCGTTGCGGCGACTCACGCGGCCGCGCGCGGCTGCGGCCGCGCGAGCGGCGTGAGCAGCTCGAGATAGGCCGGCAAGCCGACCGTCCCGAAGTCGAAGCGGCGCTGCACCGTGGCGCGTCCGGCCATGCCCACCGCTGCGATCTCGTCGCGCCGCGCGACCAGGTCGAGCACGCGCGCCGCCCATGCCTCGACGTCGAAGAACGGCACCAGGAAACCGTTCTCGCCATCGCGGATCACCTCGCGCACGGGCGCCGTATCCGACGCCAGCACCGGCGTGCCGCTCGCCATCGCTTCCAGCATCGACCACGACAGCACGAACGGATACGTGAGGTACACGTGCAGGCTCGCGACCTGCAGCGCGCTGCGGTAGACGCCATAGGGCACCTTGCCGAGGAAGTGCACGCGCGACCAGTCCACCTGCGTGCCGGCCTTGTCGAGTTCGTCCACCAGCGCGGCGCGGTAGCCGTCGAAGCCCTGCGGCGGCTTGCGTCCGTAGCTGACGCCGTCGCCGCCGATGACGACGACCTGCAGCGCCGGGTTCCCGGCCAGCAGGCGCGGCAGGCTGCGCATGAAGACGTGGAAGCCGCGGTAGGGTTCGAGGTTGCGCGCCACGTAGGTCAGCACCGGCTGCGCGCGCGTGAGCACGCGGCCGTCCGGCAGCGCCAGGCGCGCCTGCGGGTCGGGGCCGAGGAGCGTCGTGTCGATGCCTTCGTGGATCTCGCGGATCTTGCCGCGCAGCTCGGGCGGATGCACGTCGCGCTGCCAGCGCGTCGGCGCGACGCCGTCGTCGGCCGCCAGCAGCGACTGCATCAGCACGGAGTTCTTGATGCGCAGGCGCAGCCGGTCGTCGAAGCTGGCCGGGTACTCGGGATCGAAGCCGACGTCGCTGCCTTCGGCCGACCACCAGAACTCGCAGAACACCACCAGGCGCGCCTGCGGGAACACGTCCTTGACGAACAGCGCCTCGCCCCAGCCCGGATGGCAGACGACGACGTCCGGCGTCCAGCCCTGCTTCTGCAGTTCGACGCAGACGCGCGCGACCGACTGGCCGCGCCGCACGCAGGCCTCGAAGTGCTTCAGGTAGTGATGGGTCTTCTCGCCGGCGCCGTCCGGCACCGGATAGCCGATGACGCGCACGCGCGGTCCCGGATGCTCGCGCCGCACGGCCGTCTCTTCACCGATCGCGACGAGGTCGAAGTCGGACCGGGTCTGCAGGTACCGGATCAGCCGGCGGAACTGGCCGGGCAGGTTCTGGTGGATGAAGAGGACTCGGGTCATGGTGGCGGCGCGCTCGATGGTCTCGCAGTTCGTTCAGGGCTCGAATTGAGCGCATGATAGCCCCAGACTTGCACGCGTGGCGCGTGGCACGCACAAAAATCGCATCGGCACCCGCATGCGGCGTGCCGCCGGCGCCACGAAAGCGCCGCGCGCACGACCCCGGCGCAGCGCACGGCGCCTTTATCTACAAGGCGGATGCGGCGCCGCCAGCGCGATGACCGACCAGTTCACGTCGACCACCGGCGTGCGCGTCGCGCGGTCGCGGCGGTAGCTGTGGAAGGCGCAGCGTCCGTCGGCGCGCACGTGGCACATCGTGCATTCGTCCCTGGCGGCCACGGCGCGCACGCCGATGTCTTCGAGCTGGCGCCGCACGATGGCGGGCAGGTCGAGCCTGCGCGGCCGCGGCGCGACCAGCGCGCGGGCATGGCCGCGGCCCGCGACGAAGCCATCGATCACCTCGTCCCCGACTTCGTAGCAGCATGGATGCGCGGCCGGCCCGATCGCCGCCAGCCAGTCGCCGGGATCGCCGCCGCGCGCACGCACCAGGTCGGCGAACGCATCGACGATGCCGGCCTGCGCGCCGCGCCAGCCGGCATGCAGCGCCGCCACCTCGCGCCCGTCCGCGCGCGCCAGCAGCACCGGCACGCAGTCGGCGGTGGCGATCGCGAGCAGCAGGCCGGGCCGGTCGGTGAGCATGCCGTCGGCCTCGCCGCAATCCTCGTTCGGTGCGGTGACCACGGCGATGCGGGTGCCGTGGCGTTCGTGCTGCACGGGACGGCGCGCCCAGTAGCCGGGCAGCAGCGCGGCCATGTCGTCGTGGCGGGTGCCGAAGGCGTGGACGATGGCGGGGGAATCGAGCAGGGGGACGGTGAGCATGGCGCCGATTATCCGTCTTTTGCGTGACACGGGTGCGACCGGGCGGCACGCCAAAACGACATCGCCCCTGCGCAAGGCAGGGGCGATGGTGGTGCTACGCGGGGTGAAGCGGGATCAATCCCAGCTCAACGCCCCACCCGTCTGGTACTCGGTGACGCGCGTCTCGAAGAAGTTGCGCTCCTTCTTCAGGTCGATCATCTCGCTCATCCACGGGAACGGGTTTTCCTCGTTCGGGAACAGCGCGTCCAGGCCGATCTGCACGGCGCGGCGGTTGGCGATGAAGCGTAGGTAGCCCTTGAACATGGCGGCGTTCAGGCCCAGCACGCCACGCGGCATGGTGTCTTCGGCGTAGGCGTATTCCAGTTCCACGGCCTTGGTGAACAGCACTTTCAGTTCCTCGCGGAACTCGGCGGTCCACAGCTGCGGGTTTTCCATCTTGATCGAGTTGATCAGGTCGATGCCGAAGTTGCAGTGCATCGATTCGTCGCGCAGGATGTACTGGTACTGCTCGGCGGCGCCCACCATCTTGTTCTGGCGGCCCAGCGCCAGGATCTGGGTGAAGCCGACGTAGAAGAACAGGCCTTCCATCAGGCAGGCGAACACGATGATCGACTTCAGCAGCTTCTGGTCGGCTTCCAGCGTGCCCGTCTTGAATTCCGGATCGGTCAGCGTCTCGATGAACGGGATCAGGAACTGGTCCTTGTTGCGGATCGAGTCGATCTCGTTGTAGGCGTTGAAGATTTCCTTCTCGTCCAGGCCCAGCGATTCCACGATGTACTGGTAGGCGTGGGTGTGGATCGCTTCCTCGAACGCCTGGCGCAGCAGGTACTGGCGGCATTCCGGCGCCGTGATGTGGCGGTAGGTGCCCAGCACGATGTTGTTGGCGGCCAGCGAGTCGGCGGTCACGAAGAAGCCCAGGTTGCGCTTGACGATGCGGCGCTCGTCTTCAGTGAGACCGTTGGGGTTCTTCCACAGCTCGATGTCGCGCTGCATGTTCACTTCCTGCGGCATCCAGTGGTTGGCGCAGCCGGCCAGGTACTTGTCCCAGGCCCATTTGTACTTGAACGGCACCAGCTGGTTGACGTCGGTCTTGCCGTTGATGATGCGCTTGTCGTCCGCGTTCACGCGCTTGGCGACGTCGACCGCGGAAGCCTCGGGATTGGTGGCGGTTGCCGGGGCCGGCACGGCGGCCGGTTCATCGTCCCAGGAGAGAGCCATGATGTTTCCTTCTAATATTATTTGCTGACCGCCGTCCCCGCCTGCGCGGGGACGATGTGCTTGAGTTATTGGCAGGCTTCGCACTCGTCGAAGCCGGCGTCGCCCGGACGCAGGTAGCAGGCGGCGCCTTCCACCACGTCCGCTGCGGCCGCGGGAGCGGCAGCCGGGGCCGGGGCCGCCGCCGCCGCCGGGGCGGCCGACAGGCCGCCGTCGACCGGCACGGCGTTCAGGGCGCCGGTACGGGTGGTCGACTTCTCCATGTGCGTCGCCGCGATGGTGCGCAGGTAGTAGGTCGTCTTCAGGCCGCGCAGCCAGGCCAGCTTGTAGGTCTCGTCCAGCTTCTTGCCCGAGGCGCCGGCCATGTACAGGTTCAGCGACTGGGCCTGGTCGATCCACTTCTGGCGGCGCGAGGCGGCTTCCACCAGCCACTTCGGCTCGACCTCGAACGCGGTGGCGTAGATGTCGCGCAGGTCCTGCGGCACGCGGTCGATGCGCGACAGCGAACCGTCGAAGTATTTCAGGTCGTTGATCATCACCTCGTCCCACAGGCCGCGCGCCTTCAGGTCGCGCACCAGGTAGGCGTTGATGTCGGTAAATTCGCCGGACAGGTTGGACTTCACGTACAGGTTCTGGAACGTCGGCTCGATGCAGGCCGACACGCCGATGATGTTCGAGATGGTCGCGGTCGGGGCGATCGCCACGCAGTTCGAGTTGCGCATGCCGTGCTGCTTGATGCGGTTGCGGACGATCGACCAGTCCATGCTTTCCGACATGTCCTGCTCGAGGTAGCCGCCGCGTTCCTCGGCCAGCAGCTTGATCGAGTCCTGCGGCAGGATGCCGCGGTCCCACAGCGAGCCTTCGTACGACTCGTAGCGGCCGCGCTCCTCGGCCAGCTCGGTCGATGCCAGGTAGGCGTAGTAGCAGACGGCTTCCATCGAGCGGTCGGCGAACTCCACGGCTTTATCCGAGGCGAACGGTACGCGCATCATGTGCAGGCAGTCCTGGTAACCCATGATGCCCATGCCGACCGGACGGTGGCGCAGGTTCGAATTGCGCGCCTTGTCGACGGCGTAGTAGTTGATGTCGATGACGTTGTCGAGCATGCGCATCGCGGTGCGGATGGTCTTCTGCAGCTTGACCACGTCCAGGCCGTCGCCCTTCATGTGCGCCGGCAGGTTCACCGAACCCAGGTTGCAGACGGCGATCTCGTCGGCATTGGTGTTCAGGGTGATCTCGGTGCACAGGTTCGACGAGTGGACGACGCCCACGTGCTGCTGCGGCGAACGGATGTTGCACGGATCCTTGAACGTGATCCACGGGTGGCCGGTCTCGAACAGCATCGACAGCATCTTGCGCCACAGGTCCAGCGCCGGGATCTTCTTGTACACGGTCATTTCGCCGCGCGCTGCCTTGGCTTCGTAGCCCAGGTAGGCTTGCTCGAAGGCCTTGCCGACCTTGTCGTGCAGGTCCGGCACTTCGGACGGCGAGAACAGGCTCCAGTCGCCCTTTTCCATCACGCGCTTCATGAACAGGTCCGGGATCCAGTTCGCGGTGTTCATGTCGTGCGTGCGACGGCGGTCGTCGCCGGTGTTCTTGCGCAGGTCGAGGAATTCCTCGATGTCCAGGTGCCAGGTTTCCAGGTAGGCGCAGACGGCGCCCTTGCGCTTGCCGCCCTGGTTCACCGCCACGGCGGTGTCGTTGGCGACCTTCAGGAACGGCACGACGCCCTGCGACTTGCCGTTGGTGCCCTTGATGCGCGAGCCGAGCGCGCGCACCGGAGTCCAGTCGTTGCCCAGGCCACCGGCGAACTTCGACAGCAGCGCGTTTTCCTTGATGGCGTCGTAGATGCCTTCCAGGTCGTCGGCGACCGTGGTCAGGTAGCAGGACGACAGCTGCGAGCGGCGGGTGCCCGAGTTGAACAGCGTCGGGGTCGAGCTCATGAAGTCGAAGGTCGACAGCAGGTTGTAGAACTCGATCGCGCGCGCCTCGCGGTTCTCTTCGCGCAGGGCCAGGCCCATCGCGACGCGCATGTAGAACGCCTGCGGCATCTCGATGCGGGTGTCGCGGATGTGCAGGAAGTAGCGGTCGTACAGGGTCTGCAGGCCGATGTAGTTGAACTGCAGGTCGCGGTCGGCGACGATCGCCCTGGCCAGCTTCTGCAGGTCGAACTTGCCCAGTTCCTCGTCCAGCAGCTCGGCCTCGATGCCTTTGGCCACGTATTGCGGGAAGTAGGTGATGTACTCTAGAGCGGCGCCGGCCTGCGGCACTTCGTGGCCGAAGACTTCCTTGCGGATCGTGTGCAGCAGGATGCGCGCGGTGACCTGGCCGTAGGCCGGATCCTTTTCCATCAGGGCGCGGGCGGCCAGGATGGCGGACTTGTGCAGTTCCTCGACCGGCACGCCGTCGTACAGGTTCTTGACGGTCTCGGCCAGGATGGCGTCGGCGTCGACGTGCTTTTCCAGGCCGGTGCAGGCGGCGTTGATCAGGGAGATCACTTCGTTCATGTCCAGCGGACGGCGCGCGCCGGCGTCGACCACGTGGATCTGCGGGGCCTGGACCTGCGTGCCGCCGGCCGCTTCCTTGGCGGCGCGGCGCTCGTCCATGCGCTTGGCGCGGTACAGCACGTATTCGCGCGCGACGTCATGCTCGCCCGAGCGCATCAGGGACAGTTCCACCTGGTCCTGCACATCCTCGATGTGGAAGGTGCCGCCGTTCGGCTGACGGCGCACCAGCGCCGCGACCACGTTGTTGGTCAGCTCGTCCACCAGCGCGCGGATGCGCGCCGACTCGCGGCCCTGCTCGCCGTTCACGGCCAGGAAGGCCTTGGTCATCGCCACGGCGATCTTGTTCGGCGCGAACGGCACCACCGCGCCGTTGCGGCGGATGATGCGGTAGTCGCCGTTGGCGACCAACTCGGCCGCGCCGGCACCGGCTGCCGCCCCTGGCGCGACGTACGGGTTGATGGAAATGTCCGAAGATGTTTGCATTGAGGAGCCTCCCAGGATGGCGTTCGTCACGCCCGCCGACATGTTCGGGACCGCGATACGGCCCCAGCAAGGGTTACAAAAGAATGCTGCCAACTCGTTAAAATTGGCAACCTATTAACTTCCAGCAAATAATAAAGAGGGGAGCCATGTGTGGAAACCGCTTGCATGGGGCCCCTCTGCTGCTGTTTGGCCTGTTGAGTCAGACCACTACATCTAGTGCGTTACTGCGTTATAGACCTAATTGTAGTCGATATTCGGCAAGATCAAAGGACCAAAGCCGAGGATTTTTTTGTGGCGCTCGCCTTGACATTTGTTAAAGCAAGCCAGCTCAAGCCCTCCTCGATAGTGAGCACTAACATGCCGTTTGGAGGGCCCGTCCATGGTGCGGCGCAGACCGCCACAGTTGCCAGGAAGAAGGGCAATGCGCAGGGTGGGCACCCCGTGTCCACCCTGCGTCGCTACGTCGCAGCATCGGTCAGGGTTCGGGCGCGTGGATCCCGAGCTTCTGCATCTGGTAGCGCAACTGGCGCACGCTGATGCCGAGCAGGGCGGCGGCCTGGGTGCGGTTGAACTGGGTCCGGGCCAGCGCGCGCTGGATGATGTCGCGCTCGACCTGGCTCAGGTAGTCGGGCAGGTTGCTGGGCAGCGCGTCCGGCGCCGCCGCCGCCGGCGCAGGGGCGGGCGCCGGTTCCGCCGCCACGGCCGGCGCGGCGGCCGGCGCGCCGGGCGCCGCCTCCCCCGCGCGCGCGCCCTTGAGCAGCAGGTCGCCGACCTCGATCGTGCCGTCGTCGGCGAAGGCCAGCGCCCGTTCCAGCACGTTCTCCAGCTCGCGCACATTGCCCGGGAACGGATAGGCGCGCAGCGCCTGCGCCACGCCCGGGCCCAGGCGCGCCGGCGGCTGGCCGGGGCCGGCCAGGCGCGCCAGGATGGCGTCGACCAGCAGCGGCAGGTCGTCGAGGCGCTCGCGCAGCGGCGGCAGCGTGAGCTCGATCACGTTCAGGCGGTAGAACAGGTCCTGGCGGAACAGGCCGTCGGCGACGCAGCGCGCCAGGTCCTTGTGGGTGGCGCTGACGATGCGCACGTCGACCGGCTCCTCGGCGGTGGCGCCGATCCTGCGCACGCGCCGTTCCTGGATCGCGCGCAGCAGCTTGACCTGCATCGCCAGCGGCAGGTCGGCCACCTCGTCCAGCATCAGGGTGCCGCCGTTGGCGGCCTGGAAGAAGCCGTCGCGCTCGTCGACGGCGCCGGTGAAGGCGCCCTTGCGGTAGCCGAAGAACTCGGCCTCCATCAGCGCCTCGGGAATGGCGCCGCAGTTCACCGCCACGAAGGGCTTGCCGGCGCGCGCGCTGCGGGCATGGATCTCGCGCGCGGCCAGTTCCTTGCCGCTGCCCGACTCGCCGTTGATGGCGATCGGCGCCTGCGAGCGCGCCAGCCGCGCGATCTGGGCGCGCAGCGCCTGCATCGCCGGCGACGTGCCGACCAGGCGCGAGTCCGGCGCCGCCGGCGCGTCCTCCCCCGCCGCCGCCGTGGCCGCGGCCGCGGCGGCGGCCGGATCCGACAGCTTCAGCGCCGCGCGCACCATCGTGCGCAGGTCGTCCAGCACCACCGGCTTGGACACGTAGTCGAACGCGCCCGCCTTCAGGGCGACCACCGCGTTCTCGGCGCTGCCGTAGGCGGTGATCACGGCGACCGGGGTGTCGCGGTGGTTGGCCGCGATCTCGCGCACCAGTTCCAGCCCGAGGCCGTCGGGCAGGCGCATGTCGGTCAGCACCAGCGCGTAGTCCTGGCGGCCGAGCAGGCCGCGCGCCTCGCGCACGGTGGCGGCGCTGTCCACGTCCAGGCCCATCTTGAGCAGGGTGATCTCGAGCAGCTCGCGCAGGTCGGCTTCGTCGTCGACCACCAGGATGCGGGGGGAGCTCATGCTTGTTTCGTGTTCCTCTATATATAGTGTGCGGGGCGCGTCAGGCCGACGCCGCGAACGTGATCACGAAGCGGCCGCCGGCGCGGCCGCCGCCGCCCGCGTCGGGCCGGTGTTCGTAGTCGAGCATGGCGCCGTTGTTCAGGCACAGCTCGCGCGCCAGGTACAGGCCCAGGCCGGTGCCCTTGCTCGACGTGGTGTAGAACGGCTCGAACAGGTGGGCGCGCACTTCCGGCGTGATGCCCGGCCCGTCGTCCTGCACGTGCAGCTCGACCCGGCCGGTCGCGTCGAGCACGGGGAACACGCGGATGCTCGCGGGTTCGGCGCTGGCGTAGCGCACCGCATTGCCCAGCAGGTTGACCAGCACCTCGCGCAGGTGCAGGCCGTCGAAGCGCACCTGCAGGCCGTGCGCCGCGCCGAGCCACACTATATCACCGCGCACGCCCTGGGTTTCCGTGAATTCGGCGTGCACCTCGGCCAGGAAGGCGGCCAGCGCCACCGGCTCGCCGTTCGGCTGCACCTTGCGCGACAGCTTCAGGATGTCCTCGACCATGCGGTTCACGCGTACCACGTTGTCGTTCACGATGCGCAGCAGGCGCTGCTCGGCGGGGCCGTGCAGGTCCTCGGCCAGCAGCGCGGTCGCGTGGCCGATCGCCGACAGCGGATTCCTCACCTCGTGCGCGATGCTGGCCGTCAGGCGTCCCATCGACGCCAGCTTCAGTTGCTGCGCCTGGTTCTCGATGGCGCTCACGTCCTGCAGGAAGATCACGCTGCGCTCGGCCCCGTCGTGCGGCGCGTCGACCAGGGCGAAGCGCAGGCGCAGGTGCACCGGCTGGTCGAGGCGGCCGCGCACCAGGCCCTCGGCCCCCTCCTCCTGCCAGCGCTTGACCGTCACGTAGTCGGCCGGCGGCGCCGGCAGCGCGTTGATGCAGCAGCCGATCCAGGCCGCGTGGCTGTGCGCCAGCGGCTCGAAGGCGGGCACGTCGCCCAGGCGAAAGCCGCCGATCTCGCCCGCCGGCCCCGCCTCCAGGCCGAGCATGCGGCGCGCCGCCGGATTGCCGCCGAAGACCAGGCCGTCGCGACCCAGCACCAGGATGCCGTCGCCGACGTCCTCGACCACGATCCGGTACACGGCCTGCTGGATGCGCAGGTCGGCGCCGCGCCGCGCCGCCAGTTCTTCCTGGCCGATCAGGCGCGCGGCCAGCCGGTTCACCACCAGCACCAGCGCGAAGAAGGCGGCGCCGGCCAGGCCGGTCTGCATCAGCGGCGGCTCCTCGAAGCGCACGAAGATCTGCCACACGCCCTCGGCCAGCACGAACAGCGTCGCCAGCGCCGCCGAGAACAGCGCCAGCAGCAGCGGCGCCAGCATGGCGGCGCCGGCCAGCGGGAACAGGTACAGCAGCGCCAGCCCGCTGCGCAGGCCGCCCGCGGACGCGTACAGCAGCGAGATCGCCACCAGGTCGGCCAGCACCTGGATGCACAGCTGCAGCAGGAAGCGCCGGCGCCAGCGATAGGCGACCACGGCGAATCCCAGCGCCAGCGCCAGGTAGGCCACGCAGGTCTCGGCGTCGGCCGCGCCGGGCAGGTGGCTGCGGCGGCTGTCCACGCTCAGGTACAGCAGCAGCACCAGCGCGATGACGATGCGGCTGACGGTGAACGTCTGCAGCGAGCGCCAGAAGGTCGCCCGCGACGCGGCGGAAAGGGACTGCCAGGGCGCCATGCGTAGCGGGCCGGACGCCGGCTTACTTGGGCGGCAGCTGGGCGTGCGCCGGGCTGCAGTAGTCGCGCCCGTTCGCCCGCACCGCCTCCGAGGACGGGAAGTAGATGCCGCAGTGGGCGCAGTTGGACATGGTCTCGGTGTCGTCCTCGACGCGGCGCCACGGCCCCGCGCCCGGCCCGCCGGCGCCGCCGGCATGCGCAGGCCCCTGGGCCTGGGCCTGTGCGCGCGCCATCGCGGCGCGCACCTTGCTGCGCACGGCCATCACCACGAGGATGACGAGCGCAATCCAGAAAAGCAGTCGCGTCATACGAACCCCCGGTGCAGAACGACTTCAAAAACGAAACGGCTGCCGACATAGGCCAGCGCCAGCGTGGCGAATCCCGCCAGCGTGAAGCGCAGCGCGGTCTTGCCGCGCCAGCCGCGCCAGCGGCGTCCGGCCAGCAGCGCGGCGAACAGCAGCCACGACAGCAGGGCGAACACATTCTTGTGGTCCCAGCGCAGCGCCTTGCCGAACAGCTGTTCGGAGAACACCAGGCCGGACAGCACGGTCAGGGTCAGCAGGACGAAGCCGATCCAGATCATGCGGAACAACAGTTTTTCCATGGTCAGCAGCGCCGGCAGCTGGTCGATCGCGGCGCCCAGGAAGCCCTTCTTGTTGGCGCTGCGGGTGTGCAGGCGCGCCTCCTGCAACGCCATCAGCACGGCGTGGAAGGCGGCGATGGTGAGCGTGCTGTAGGCCAGCACGGCCACGGCGACGTGCCAGCCGAAGGCGGGCGTCTGCGCCTGTACCGGCATCAGGCTGCCGGGGAACAGCGACGGCAGCACCGCGGCGACGGCCGCGCACGGCATCACCATGCGGCGCATGCCGTCCAGCGCGAAATTGCGGTTCTCGACCCAGTAGGCGGCCACCGAGATCCACAGCGCCGCCGACAGCATGAAGGCGAAGCCGATGCGCAGCGTGCCGCCGCCCAGCAGGTCCGGCCACAGGCCCAGGCCGTGCAGTACCCAGGCGGCCGCCGTGACGCCGGATACGAGCGCGCCCCGCCGCGACGGCAGCAGGGCGCATACCGCGTACAGGATGGCCGCGGCAATGAACAAGGTGGTTTGCATACCGGCGAGTCTACACCATCCGGATTGGTCGAGCACAGCTTGCCGGAAGGGAAATGCCGAACCAGGGTCCATTTGACTAAAACAGGATCACTGGCCGCAAAACCGTCGTCCCGGCGGAGGCCGGGACCCAATGCGCATGCAGTGCGACAACGCATGCATGATTGGGCCCCGCCCTCCGCCGGGGCGACGATGGACCTTTTGCGACAGCCTCCTGCGCCGGGGCGACGGTGTCAGTCCACCGCCGCGGCCCGCATCTCGGCAGCGTGGTGGCGCTGCTGCTCCTCCATCACCAGCATGCCCAGTTCGCGCTTGAGGGCGTTGAATTCCGGCGCCGCCGGGTCGCGCAGGCGCGGCAAATCGACCCGCATGTCGCGCTTGACCGTCCCCGGCCGGTAGGTCATCACGACGATGCGGTCGGCCAGGTAGATCGCCTCCTCGATGCTGTGGGTGACGAAGACGACGGTCTTCTTCCATGCGGCCCAGATGCGCAGCAGTTCGTCCTGCAGGTTGCGCCGCGTGAGCGCGTCGAGCGCCCCGAACGGCTCGTCCATCAGCAGCACGGGGGAGTCCAGCGCCAGCACCCGGGCGATCGCCACGCGCTGGCGCATCCCGCCGGACAGGTCCTTCGGATAGCGCCGCGCGAAATCCTCCAGCGCCAGGAGTTCCAGCAGCCCGGCCACGCGCGCCGCGACCTGGCCGCGCGCCATGCCCTTGATCTCCAGTCCGAAGCCGATGTTCTGCGCGACCGTCATCCACGGGAACAGCGCGTATTCCTGGAACACCATGCCGCGCTCCGGCCCCGGTCCCGCCACCGGCACGCCGCCGGCCAGCACGCGTCCGCGGGTGGGCGGCGCGAAGCCGGCGATGGCGTTGAGCAGCGTCGACTTGCCGCAGCCGGACGGCCCGAGCAGGCAGACGAACTGCCCCGGCGGGATGGCCAGGTCGATGTCCAGCAGCGCGGCCACGTCGCGGCCGCCGGCGGAAAACACCTTGCTCACGTTCTCGACCAGGATGTGGGCGTCTGCCATGTCATTGCTCCAGGCCGCGGTGCCAGCGCAGCAGGTAGTTGTTGAGGCGGTTCATGCCGACGTCGATGGCCAGGCCCAGGAGGCCGATGGTGATCATGCCGGCGATGATCTTGTCGGACCAGAAGTACTCGCGCGCTTCCAGGATGCGAAAGCCCAGGCCGTTGTTCACGGCGATCATCTCGGACACGATGACGACGATGAAGGCGGTGCCGATGCCGATGCGCACGCCGGCCAGGATGTACGGGACCGCGGCCGGCAGGATCACGCGCAGGAACATGGTGGCGCCGCCGGCGCCCAGGTTGCGCGCCGCGCGCAGGTAGATGCCGTCGACCTGGCGCACGCCGGCGATGGTGTTCATCAGCACCGGGAAGAAGGCGCCCAGCGCGATCAGGAACACGGCCGGTGGATTGCCCAGCCCGAACCACAGGATCGACAGCGGGATGTAGGCGATCGGCGGGATCGGCCGCAGCAGCTGCACCAGCGGGTTCAGCCAGGCATACACGACCCGGCTCGCGCCCATGGCCAGGCCGAGCGGCAGCGCCAGGCCGGCGCCGACGGCGAAGCCGACGACGACCCGGTACAGGCTGCCGAGCGTGTCGTGGATCAGCTCTCCCGACAACATCCAGGCCAGCCGCCCGCCCCCGCCGTTTTCCTGGAACATCGCATAGTCCTGCAGCGGCAGCAGGTACTCGACCCACTTCCGCCACACCGCCAGCGGCGACGGCAGCACGTTCGGGTTGACCCACCCCAGCATCGCCACGCCCTGCCACACCAGCAGCGCGGCGACCGGCACCACCAGGCCGACCGCGGCGTCCCGCCATGTACGCTTCGCCATCGCGGCCCCCTGCCTACTTGACGTTCAGGCTTTTCTTGGCGGCGTCGAGCAGGTCGGTCCTGACCCACTCCTTCGCCACCGGCGGCTTGGCCATGCGCCCCACGCCGGTCCTGGCCATGATGTCGGTCGTGACCTGGATGTGCTCGGGCGTGATGTCGTAGCTGTAGGGCGAATTGCTGATCGCGTCGTCGAAGTCGTCCTTCGTGATCTGGCCCTTGAACACGACCTCGCGCACGTACTTCTCGGCCAGCGCGCGGTCGCTGATGAAGGCGCTGGTGGCCTGCACGAAGCAGCGCATGAATTTCTCGGCGAGCGGGCGCTTGCCGTTGTAGAAGCTCTCGGTCATCACCATGGTGCGCACCGGCTCGCCGATCGGGGTGTCGTAGGGCTTGATGACCTCGACGCCGAAGCCCTTGTTGATCGCCTGCGAGGACTGCGGCTCCGACTGCATCATCGCGTCGATGTTCTTGCCCAGCAGCGCCTGGTTCAGGTCGGCGTAGGCGAGGAATACCAGTTGCACGTCCTTGCCCGGGTTCGGCGCCGACGACAGGCCGGCCTTCTGCAGTTCGGCCAGCAGGAGCACTTCCTGGATGCCGCCGCGCGTCACGCCGACCTTCTTGCCCTTCAGGTCCTTGACCGACTTGATGTTGGTGTCGGCCCCCGCGACCAGGCGCGCGCCACCCTTGGCGAAACCGGCCACCACGTAGATCGGGGCGCCGCCGGCGCGGCCCGAGATCGCCGCCTCGGACGCCGTGGTGCCGACGTCCAGTTCGCCGGCGATGATGGCCTGCATCACGTCCAGGCCCTTGGCGAACACCCGCTCCTCGACCTTGATCCCGCACTTGGGCGCGATCTCCTTGATGTACGACACCGCGCCGTAGTGCGCGAACTTGAGGTTGCCGAGCCTGACCACGTCCTGGGCCTGGGCGCCGCCTGCGGCCAGCAGGGCGGCAATGGCGAGGGTCTTGACGAACACGTTTGCTGCTTTCATTTGCCTGTCTCTCCGTGATGGTTCTACTTGAATGAACTGCTGCGGTGTCGAGGTGCGGCGAAACGGGGTGTGGCCCTGGGCGTGTCGTGGTGCGGGTTCGCCGCGGCGTGATGCCAGGGAAAGGTATAACGTGAAGCAACACATTGTCAAACTGTCCGTACGTTGGCTTGGCCCTTCTCAAATACGGTGCTTGCGCAGGACGGTTGCAAACCGCCGAATCCAGGCCTTGCCCCGCAAAATGGCGGCCCAACATGGGGTAGAATGCCCGTTTCGTATGCACTCCCATTTACAGTGTCAAAGGTAAAACATGCTGGATAACCTGACCCAACGCCTTGCCAAGGTCGTCAAGACGATGCGCGGCGAGGCGCGCCTGACCGAAGCGAACACCGCCGAGATGCTGCGCGAAGTGCGCCTGGCCCTGCTCGAGGCCGACGTGGCGCTGCCGGCCGTGCGCGAATTCATCGCCAACGTCAAGGCAAAAGCGCTGGGCGAAGAAGTCATCGGCTCGCTCTCCCCCGGCCAGGCCCTGGTGGGCGTGGTGCAGAAGGAGCTGGCCGCCCTGATGGGCGCCGACCTCGGCCCCGACGCCACCCAGCTCTCGTTCGCCCAGCAGCCGCCGGCGATCATCCTGATGGCGGGCCTGCAGGGTGTCGGCAAGACCACCACCACCGGCAAGCTGGCCAAGTACCTGAAGGAGCAGAAGAAGAAAAAGGTGCTGACCGTCTCCGCCGACGTCTACCGCCCCGCCGCGATCGCGCAGCTGGAATCGGTGACGAAGCAGGTCGGCGCCGACTTCTTCCCGTCCACCGCCAGCGACAAGCCGGTCGACATCGCCCGCAATGCGCTGGACTGGGCGAAGAAGCACTACCACGACGTCCTGATCATCGACACCGCCGGCCGCCTGGCCATCGACGACGCGATGATGCAGGAAATCGCCGCCGTGCACGCGGCCGTCAATCCGGTCGAGACCCTGTTCGTCGTCGACGCCATGGTCGGCCAGGACGCCATCAACACGGCCAAGGCCTTCAACGACGCGCTGCCGCTGACCGGCGTCGTGCTGACCAAGCTCGATGGCGACTCGCGCGGCGGCGCGGCGCTGTCGGTGCGCCACGTGACCGGCAAGCCGATCAAGTTCGCCGGCGTGTCCGAGAAGCTCGACGGCCTCGAGGCCTTCGATCCGGCCCGGATGGCCAACCGCGTGCTGGGCATGGGCGACATCCTGGCGCTGGTCGAAGAGGCGCGCAAGGGTGTGGACATGCAGGCCGCGACCGACATGGCCAACAAGATCAAGTCGGGCGGGAAGTTCGACATGAACGACTTCAAGGCCCAGCTCACGCAGATGAAGAAGATGGGCGGCATGGCCGGCCTGCTCGACAAGCTGCCGGCGCAGTTCCAGCAAGCCGCCAGCGGCGCCAACATGGACCAGGCCGAGAAGCAGGTGCGCCGCATGTGCGGCATCATCGACTCGATGACGCCGCAGGAGCGCGCCAAGCCGGAACTGATCAAGGCCAACCGCAAGCGCCGCATCGCGGCCGGCGCCGGCGTGCAGGTGCAGGAAGTGAACCGCATGCTGAACCAGTACGACCAGATGAACACCATGATGAAGAAGCTCAAGGGCGGCGGCCTGATGAAGATGATGCGCGGGATGAAGGGCATGATGCCCGGCCTGCGCTGATTGTCGCAGCGCTCCGCGAAAGCCGCGCGAGGCCATGCCCGCGCGGCTTTTTTCATGGGCGCGCGGCCGCGAAAATGGCGGTTTTTCCCTCTTGCGCGGCGTGGTTAACACATTCCACGGATTTCCTCCGTATCAGAGTGAAAAAGTTTCGAAAAAGACTTGCACGAACACTAAATCCCTACCAATATAGGCCGTGCGATTCATAGCGCAATTTTCAATGTGTTCCGTTTAGGAGGCTCGAATATGGCAACAGCCAAAAAAACCACCGCAGCGCCGGCAAAGAAGGCCGCTGCCAAGCCGGCAGCGGCGGCGAAGCCTGCCGCAAAAAAGGCAGCAGCTCCTGCCAAAGCAGCAGCACCGAAAGCAGCAGCAGCGGCAAAACCGGCAGCGGCCCGCAAGCCGAACGCCGCCTTCATGAAGGAAATGACCCCGTCGGCGACGCTGGCCGAAGTGGTCGGCGCGAAGCCGCTGCCGCGCACCGAAGTGACCAAGAAAGTCTGGGAGTACATCAAGAAGCAGAACCTGCAGGACGCGGCCAACAAGCGCATGATCAATGCCGACGACAAGCTGAAGGCGGTCTTCGGCGGCAAGGCCCAGGTGTCGATGTTCGAGATGACCAAGCTGATCTCCGATCACCTCAAATAACAAGCAAGAACGACCGGCTGCCCCGCTGGCCAAGTGACGAAAAACCCCGGATTGCCGGGGTTTTTTGTTTTGGCGGTGGGGGCGCGCACGATGTGCATGCGCCAACAATGGAAACCGGGGTCAGAGCCCCTGGAAATCAACACCGGGCTCTGACCCCTGGCGCTACCGCGACGCGACCGCGCTGGTCGCGCCTTGCTGCGCCTTGAATTCCCAGTTGCGCCACGCCGCCAGCACCGCGTTCGGATAATCGGGCTTGCCGCGGCTGCCGTTGTAGCGGCCCAGGGCCAGGTACAGGTTGCCGCCTTCCATGTCGATGTACATGCGCAGGATCGAGCAGCCGTAGCGCAGGTTGGTCTGCATGTCGAACAGCGCGCGCCGGTTGGCGTCGCCGATCACCCGGGTCCAGAACGGCATCACCTGCATGTAGCCGCGCGCGCCGGCGACCGACACCGCGTACTTGCGGTAGGCCGATTCGACCTGGATCAGGCCCAGCACCAGGCCCGGATCGAGTCCCGCGCGCGTGGCCTCGTACCAGGCCGACTCGAGGAACTCGGTGCGCGTCTGCTCGTCCGGCAGGCGGCGCTTGAGGCGCGCCGACATCGCGTCGAACCATTGGCGGTAGCGCGCGCGCGCGGTCTCGTCGCGGAACACCGGTTGCGGCGGACGACCGTCGTTGATGGCGCGCTCCAGCGCCAGCCGCACCGAGTCGGCCATCGCCTCCTCTTTCTGGTTGCCGGCGTGGGCCGCGCCGCCGCTCATCAATGCGGCGGCCAGCAACGCCGGGCCGAGCCGGGCGCAGGCCCGGCGGATCGACTGCGCGGCCATTACTTGCCCAGCTTGCCTTTGACGAATGCCACCATGTCGGCGGCCGGGACGGCCGTGGCCTCGGCATCGCGGCGGCCCTGGTATTCCAGGTTGCCTTCCTTGAGGCCGCGCTCGCCGATGACGACGCGGTGCGGCACGCCCACCAGTTCCCAGTCGGCGAACATGGCGCCCGGACGCAGGCCGCGGTCGTCGACGATGACGTCGACGCCCGCCGCCAGCAGCGCGGCGTACAGGCGGTCGGTTTCCGCCTTCACCAGCTCGCTGCGGTCGTAGCCCATCGGGCACAGCACCAGTTCGAACGGCGCGATGGCGTCCGGCCAGACGATGCCCTTGTCGTCGAAGTTCTGCTCGATGGCGGCGCCCAGGATGCGGGTCACGCCGATGCCGTAGCAGCCCATCTGCATCGGGGCCGGCTGGCCCTTCTCGTCCAGGTAAACGGCGTTCATCGCGGCCGAATACGCGGTGCCGAGCTGGAACACGTGGCCCACCTCGATGCCGCGCTCGATCGCCAGCACGCCCTTGCCGTCCGGCGCAGCGTCGCCCTCGACCACGTTGCGCAGGTCGGCGACGACGGGCTCCGGCAGGTCGCGGCCCCAGTTGGCGCCGGTGTAGTGGTAGTCGGCCGCGTTGGCGCCGCACACGAAATCGGCCATGTTGGCGACGGTGCGGTCGGCCACCACGGTGACCGGTTGCTGCGCGCCGATCGGGCCCAGGTAGCCCGGCACGCTGCCGTAGGCTTCCAGGATCTCGGCTTCGGTGGCGAAGCGGAACGCGCCCAGGCCGGGGATCTTCGAGACCTTGACTTCGTTCAGCTCGTGGTCGCCGCGCAGCAGCAGCAGCCAGTTTTCCTTGACCACCTTGCCGTCGACTTCCTTCTCGGCCGTCAGCGCGATCGACTTGACGGTCTTGTCCAGGCCGATGCCCAGCAGCTTGGCGACGGCCTCGCACTTGGTGGTGCCCGGGGTCGACACCTTGGCCAGTGCCTGCGTGGCGGCGCCGCGCGCGGCCGACAGCGCCGGCGCTTCCGCCGCTTCCATGTTGGCGGCGTAGTCGGAGGTCGGGCAGTACACCAGCGCGTCCTCGCCGGTGCCGGCGATCACGTGGAACTCGTGCGAGCCGGTGCCGCCGATGGCGCCGTTGTCGGCGGCGACGGCGCGGAACTTCAGGCCGAAGCGGGTGAAGATCTTCACGTAGGCGTCGAACATGGTCTGGTACGACACCTGCATGCCCGCCACGTCGCGGTCGAAGGAATAGGCGTCCTTCATGGTGAACTCGCGGCCGCGCATCAGGCCGAAGCGCGGGCGGCGCTCGTCGCGGAACTTGGTCTGGATGTGGTAGAAGTTGACCGGCAGCTGGCGATACGACTTGATCTCGCTGCGCACCACGTCGGTGACGACTTCCTCGGAGGTCGGCTGCAGCGCGAAGTCACGGCCATGGCGATCCTTGAGGCGCAGCAGTTCGGCCCCCATCTTGTCCCAGCGGCCCGTTTCCTGCCACAGTTCGGCCGGCTGTACCAGCGGCATCAGCAGCTCGATGGCGCCCGCCTCGTTCATTTCTTCGCGGATGATGGCTTCCACCTTGCGGATGACGCGCAGGCCCATCGGCATGTAGGTATAGATACCCGAGCCGATGCGCTTGATCATCCCGGCGCGCATCATCAGCTTGTGGCTGACGATCTCGGCGTCGGACGGGGCTTCCTTGAGCGTTGAAATAAAAAATCGTGAGGCGCGCATATCGATGAATTCTTTTTAAAAAGAGAGGGTTATAATCGACCTAATTTTAAAGGATTAGCCGGCCGATGCATCCAATCTTTATACAAATGGGTCCGAAACAGGGGTGCATGCCGTTGTTCCTGTGCGGGTAAACGGCAGAGGTACCCAGGCGGGCCTTGAAAAACCGTAGCGAGCGGCAGCAGTTCCGGCCGAGAAGCGCAGCCGTACGACCGTACGGCGAGCATCGCAGGCCGGAAATGCAACGCGTAGCAGGTTTGGCAAGGCCCGATGGATTTATAAGTAGAAATACAAGAGCAAGGCCGGCAGAAAGTTTCGAGGTGAATCATGCTCGATCGTGAAGGGTTTCGCCCCAACGTCGGCATCATCCTGCTGAATGCCAACAACGAAGTTTGGTGGGGCAAGCGGGTGCGCGAGCACTCATGGCAATTTCCGCAAGGAGGTATCAAATACGGCGAGACGCCGGAGCAGGCGATGTACCGCGAGCTCGAGGAAGAAATCGGCTTGCGCCAGGAGCACGTCAGGATCGTGGGACGGACCCGCGACTGGTTGCGCTACGAAGTGCCCGACCACTTCATCAAGCGCGAAGTGCGCGGTCACTACCGCGGCCAGAAGCAGATCTGGTTCCTGCTGCGCATGGTCGCGCGCGACAACGACGTCAACCTGCGCCTGACCGACCATCCCGAATTCGATGCCTGGCGCTGGCACGACTACTGGGTGCCGCTGGACGTGGTCATCGAGTTCAAGCGCGACGTCTACCAGCGCGCGCTGCAGGAACTGTCGCGCTTCCTGACCTGGCCGCCCAACGGCCAGGAACGGCGCCAGGGATCGCGCTACCTGCGCCAGCCGCACGAGCGGCGCGGCCAGGGTGGCGGCAGCAAGGTGGTGGTGGCGGCCAGCAAGGTCATCGCCGACGCCGCCGTCAGCGCGAAGCTGGAGCTGGCACGCGGCAAGGATTGACGCCGCGCGACGGCGACGCGATGGACAGGCAAGCCCGTCACGGGAGTGACGGCGCTTGCCTTTTTTATTTCCAATTGGCAATTCCTCTTCGCTGCGCGGCATTGTGACATTTGAAGAGACTTTTCGCGCTCGCGCTCGATAGAATCGTCCTCGAGCGAGTCACCCATCGAAGGACACCTGCCGTGAAACGACGCCTGCCCCTGCTGCTGGCCACCCTGCTGTTCCCCGCCCTGCCGTTTTCCGCCCTGGCGGCCGAGCCGACCGGCTGCATCTATGTCGAGCTGGCCAGGCTGCCGGTGCGCTACGTCGGCCTGGGCCTGGCGCCGGCCGTCGACGGCAGCATCGACGGCACGCCGGCCACCATGCTGGTCGATACCGGCGCCTTCGACACCGTCCTGACGATGACCGGCGTGGCGCGGCGCGACCTGGTGCTGCTGATGACCGGCCGCCATGCCGAGGGCTTCGGCGGCCTGACGCGGCTGTATTCGACGCGGCTGGAGCAGTTCGCCATCGGTCCGGTGCAGAGCCGCCGCAGCGTCAACGTGGGCGTCGTCTACGAGATGACCTCGCCGCCCAGCTACGACGGGATCGTCGGCGCGCCCTTCCTGCTGCAGGCCGACTTCGAGGTCGACCTGCGCGCGCGCCAGCTGCGCTTCTTCCGTCCCAGGGACTGTTCCGGCGTGCCGCTCAAGGTATGGCCGGAGCACACGTTCGCGGTGCCGTTCGTGCGCAGCCTGTCGAACAGCCCGAACCCGCACTTCACGGTCAAGGTCAACGGCAAGGAACTGGAAGCGCTGATCGACACGGGCGCCCACCGCAGCCTGATGACCCGGCGCGCCGCCAGGCGCATCGGCATCGACGTCGACGCCGGCGGCCCCGGCGTGACGCGCCTGGGCGACAGCGGCGGCGTGGGCGCCGGGCGCGCGGCCAGCTGGGCGGCCAGGGTCGACGCGGTGGAAATCGGCGACGAGACCGTCCGCGACGCCGAGCTGCACGTCGTCGATGCGCAGGGCGTGGACGATGCCGACCTGTACCTGGGCCAGGATTTCCTGCGCAGCCACCGCGTCCTGTTCGCGATGAGCCAGCGCAAGCTCTACATCGCCTACCTGGGCGGCGACGTGTTCACGCGCGGGACCTCGCTCGAGCCGTGGATGCAGGAAGAGGCGGACAACGGCAACCCCGACGCCCAGTACACGCTGGCCATGATGTACGGCGCCGGACGCGGCGCGCCGCGCGATCCGCAGCTGGCCAGGTCCTGGCTGGAAAAAGCCGCGGCCGCCGGCCAGCCGCACGCCAACCTGGCGCTGGGACGCCAGCGCCTGCTGGCCGGCCATCCGGCCGACGCCATCCCGCTGCTGCGCAAGGCCCTCGACCAGTTGCCCGCCGAGGGCTTCGGTCCGCTGTGGCTGTACAACGCGCGCGTGCGCAACGGCGAACCCGAGCTGGCGCGCAAGGAACTCGCGACCGCGCTCGACAAGCAGCACCAGGACGACTGGCCGCAGCCGCTGGCGCGCTTCTACCTCGGCAAGATCGACGCCGCGCGCCTGCTCGACGAAGCCGGCCGGGACCGGCAGTTCGCCGCGCAGCGCAGCTGCCAGGCCAACGGCTACATGGCCGAGTGGTATGCGGCGGGCGGCGACCAGGCGCAAAGCGCGGCGCTGCTGGCCACGGTGCGCGCGCAGTGCGGCGCGCGCGCGGCGCCGGCCGCGCCGGCCCCCAGGGCGGAGGATGCGGACAAGGCGCCATGAGTCGCCACTGGCACGACCGGCGGGGACGGCGCCATCGCGCTACAATGACGCCCTTCCCCCGTATTCCAGTGCCCCCGCCATGTTCACCCCTTCATCCCACGACGTGCGCCGCTTCTTCTGCGACGCCCTGCGCAAGCGCCGCGCCGGCGAGATCCTGACCCCGATGGACGCGATCGCGGCCGACTGGATCGACCAGCACCCCGAATACCACGAGGAGCTGGCCGATGCCGAGGAAGCGGTGGCGCGCGACTATTCGGTCGAGGGCGGCCGCGCCAACCCCTTCCTGCACCTGTCGATGCACCTGTCGATCGCCGAGCAGCTGTCGATCGACCAGCCGCACGGCATCCGCGCCGCCTTCGAGGCGCTGGCCGCGCGCATCGGCGAACACGATGCGCACCACGAGATCATGGAATGCCTGGGCGAGATGATCTGGGCCTCGCAGCGCAGCGGCCTGCCGCCGGATGCCCAGGGCTATGTGGAGTGCGTGCGCAAGCGGGTGCGCTGACGGCGTCGTCCCGGCGCAGGCCGGGACCCAATCTGCAGGCACGCCACGAACTTGGACCCCGGCCTGCGCCGGGGCGACGTGGCTGCTTAGCGCCGCACCACCAGCGGCCCCGGCAGGCCGTGCAGGTAGGCCGCGATGTCCGCCATGTCCTTGTCGGACAGCGGCTGGGCCATGCCGGCCATGATGGCGTTGTTGCGGCCGTTGATCACCTTGCCGCCGCGCTTGTAAGCGGCCAGCGCGTGCTTGAGGTAGTCGGCGTGCTGGCCGGCCAGCTTCGGGTAGGTGGGGTCGATCGGGGTCTTGTAGTCGGCGCCGTGGCAGGACGCGCAATTGTATTTCTTGGCCAGCGCTTCGCCGTTGGCGACATCGCCGGACGCCGCGACGGCGTTCATGGACAGCGCTCCGAAAGCCAGCGCGAGCATCGTGTTCTTCATGGCGTCTCCTCCTCGCATTCTTATTTCGGGCTGGCCGGGGTCTGCTGCGAATAATAGGCGGCGATGTCGGCGATGTCCTGGTCGGACAGGCTGGCGGCGATGCCCTGCATCGACGGATGGCGGCGGTCGCCCTTCTTGTAGGCGTTCAGCGCTGCTTCGATGTACTTGGCGGACTGGCCGCCGATCATGGGAACCTGGTAGACCTCGGGGAACGTCGCCTTGTAACCGGGAATGCCGTGGCAGCCGATGCATTGCTCGATCTTGTTCGGCGCCGCCTTCGGATTGGCGACGATGTCCGCCGCGTCCGCTGCGCCGGCGCCGGTGAGGGCGGCGCCGAACGCGAGTACTGCTAAAGAATTTTTCATGGTTGGCAATCGTTAGGGTGGTTCGAATACCGCAACTGCACAAAAACTTAGCATTTGTACTACGACTGGCCGATTCTATATGAGAACCATGGCACAGTCTACAAAGCAACAATCTCCCGCCCGCGGGCGCGGCGCCGGGCGTTTGGCATATACTCGATGGCATTTTCCCACTACCGCGCCGACCCATGACCGCCCCGAACGCCGCACCACGCTTCGCAGGCAGCGACCACTACGTCGCCACCGACGACCTGAAACTGGCGGTCAACGCCGCCCTCGCGCTGGCGCGGCCACTGCTGATCAAGGGCGAGCCCGGCACCGGCAAGACGATGCTGGCCGAGGAAGTCGCGGCCGCGCTGGGCATGCCGCTGCTGCAGTGGCACGTCAAGTCGACCACCAAGGCCCAGCAGGGCCTGTACGAATACGACGCCGTCTCGCGCCTGCGCGATTCCCAGCTCGGCGACGAGCGCGTGCGCGACATCCACAACTACATCGTCAAGGGCGTGCTGTGGCAGGCCTTCACGGCCCCCGCGCCGGTGGTGCTGCTGATCGACGAGATCGACAAGGCCGACATCGAATTCCCCAACGACCTGCTGCGCGAACTGGACCGCATGGAGTTCTACGTCTACGAGACGCGCGAGATGGTCGTGGCCAGGCACCGGCCGCTGGTCATCATCACCTCGAACAACGAGAAGGACCTGCCGGACGCCTTCCTGCGCCGCTGCTTCTTCCACTACATCAGGTTCCCGGACCGCGACACGATGGGCGACATCGTCAAGGTGCACTTCCCGCACCTGAAGCAGGACCTGCTGGCCGCGGCGCTGCAGAGCTTTTACGAACTGCGCGAGGTGCCGGGCCTGAAGAAGAAGCCGTCGACCTCGGAATTCCTCGACTGGCTCAAGCTCCTGCTGGCCGAGGACATCCCGGCCGAGGCCCTGCGCAGCCAGGACGCCCGCGCCGTGGTCCCGCCGCTGCACGGCGCCCTGCTCAAGAACGAACAGGACGTCGGCCTGTTCGAACGCCTGGTGGCGATGGCGAGGCACAACCGATGATCCGCGTCGACCCGGTCACCCTGGAGTTCAACGGCATCCGCCTGGAGCCGCTCGGCCCGCACCACGCCGACGGCCTGCGCGCGGCCGCCTGCGACGGCGAACTGTGGAACCTGCGCGTGACCTCGGTGCCGGAGCCGGACAACGTCGATGCCTACATCCGCAAGGCGCTCGAGATGCCGGACCGGCTGGCCTTCGCCGTCGTCGACGCCGCCAGCGACGCCGTGGTCGGCAGCACCAGCTACCACGACATCGTGCCCGCGGTCGACCGCGTCGAGATCGGCTGGACCTGGTACGCCAGGAGCCGCCAGCGCAGCCACGTCAACACCAGCTGCAAACTGCTGCTGCTGTCGCACGCCTTCGACACGCTGGGCTGCGCCGTCGTCGGCCTGCGCACCGACAATTTCAATCGCGCCTCGCAGGCCGCGATCGAGCGCCTGGGCGCGAAGAAGGACGGCACGATCCGCCATTCGGCCCTGCGCCGCGACGGCACCGTGCGCGACACCGTCATGTACAGCATCGTGCGCGGCGAGTGGCCCGAGATCAAGTCGCACCTGCACGACCGCCTGGAACGCCACGCCCGCGCGGCGTGACGGGATGCCGCGATGCTGATCGACTTCTTCTTCACGCTGCGCGACGCGAAGGTCCCGGTCTCGATCAAGGAGTTCCTGACCCTGCTCGAGGCGCTCGAACGGCAGGTGATCGCCCCCTCGCTGGACGAGTTCTACCACCTGGCGCGCCTGGTGCTGGTGAAGGACGAAGCCCATTTCGACAAGTTCGACCGCGCGTTCGGCGCCTATTTCAAGGGCATCGACGCGGTGTTCGATACCAGGGCCGAGATCCCGCTCGACTGGTTGCTGAAACGCCTGGAACGCGAGCTGACGCCGGAGCAGAAGGCGCAGCTGCACAAGCTCGGCTACGACAAGCTGATGGCGCGCCTGCGGGAACTGCTGGAAGAACAGAAGGAGCGCCACGAAGGCGGCAGCAAGTGGATCGGCACCGGCGGCACGTCGGCGTTCGGCAATGGCGGGGCCAATCCGGAAGGCATCCGCATCGGCGGCCAGGGCGGCCGGCGCAGCGCGGTCAAGGTGTGGGAGCAGCGCAGCTACCGCGACTACGACGGCGAGCGCGAGCTGGGCATCCGCAACGTCAAGGTGGCGCTGCGCCGCCTGCGCCGCTTCGCGCGCCACGGCGCCCTTGATGAGCTGGCGCTGGACGAGACGATCCGCTCGACCGCGAACAACGCCGGCTGGCTCGACATCCGCATGCAGCCGGAGCGGCGCAACCGCATCAAGGTGCTGATGCTGCTGGACGTGGGCGGCAGCATGGACGACCACGTCGAGCGCACCGAGGAACTGTTCTCGGCGGCGAAGAGCGAGTTCAGGCACATGGACTTCTTCTACTTCCACAACTGCGTCTACGACTACCTGTGGAAGAACAACCGCCGCCGCCACGCCGAGCGCTTCCCGACCTGGGACGTGCTGCGCACCTACCCGCCCGACACGCGCCTGATCTTCGTCGGCGACGCCACCATGAGCCCCTACGAGATCCTGGCCCCGCACGGGTCGGTCGAGTACGACAACGACGAGGCCGGCGCCGAATGGCTGGCGCGCTGCTGCGCGGCGTTCCCGAAGTTCGCCTGGCTCAATCCCGAGCCGGAACACCTGTGGCAGTACCGGCAATCGGTGTCGATCGTCCGGCAGATCGTGGGCGGGCGCATGTTTCCGGTGACCCTGGACGGGTTGGAGCGGGCGATGCGTTTATTGAGCAAATAGGCCGCTGGCCTGCATGCATCTGGTGCGCACGGGGTGCGCACCCTACGGGCTCCGGCAAACACCGGGGGCAGAGCCCGTTGAAAAACAAAACCGGACGCTGCCCCCTCCGTAGGGTGCCCACCCCGTGCGCACCATGCCGGATCAAATGGCGCGCCGCTGGAGCATGCTGCGCACGGCGAGCAGCCCCACCACGTCGATCCACAGGTGCACCAGCATCGCCGCCACCAGCCCCACGCGCGCGAACACGAAGCCGAGCACCACGCTGCACAAGAAGATCCCGCCCGCCTGCACCAGCGTGGCCCGGTCCAGCTTGCGGAAGCGGTACACCGGCACGTGCGTCGCGACGAACAGCAGCGACGCGATCCACACGCCCACGAACGGCTGCAGCGCGGCGCGGAACAGCATCTCCTCGCCGACCGCCGCAGCGATGCTGATCCACAGCGGATTCAGGCCGCGCAGGTCCAGGCGCGCATAGGTCTCGACCGTGCGCGCCGTCGAGGCCGACTCCTTCGTCAGGCGGAACAGCGCGTAGGACGCGAGCGCCGCGACCAGCGCCAGCACGTGCCCCACCAGCAGTTGCGACAGGATCGGCACCGGTCCCGTGAACACGGCCTTCGGGTCCTTCTGCAGCCAGATGAAGGGCGCGGCGACGACGCACATGCCCAGGCCGGTCAGCAGTTGCGCGGTCAGCCCGATCTGCGGGCGCGTGGAAGGGGCGGCGGGGGGCGGTGCGGGCTTGTTCATGAAGGCGATCCGGCGTCGTAAAACCCGTCATTTTAGCCGAGCGCAAGCCGCCCTCTTCCGCCATTCCTACACGCAATCGTGCGCACGGCCCCCTCTTGTAGAATCGGCTCGGACACCGAACATGCATTTTTGACAAATACGAGAGGGGAAAGGCATGCCTGAATTGCTGGCCATCCTGACCAGTCTTGCCTGGCCGTTCGCCATCACCGTCGCCTGGCTGGTGGGCGAATTCGGCCAGCGCTGGACCGGACTGCCGCGCATCAGTTTCTACGGCCTCGTGGGCTTCGTGCTGGCGGCGCCCCAGGTGGGCGTGCTGCCGCCGCCGGGCGTCGGTCCGATGCTGCTGCTGGCCGACGTGGCGTTCGGCCTCGTGCTGTTCGAACTGGGCTACCGCATCAACCTGCGCTGGCTGCGCAACAATCCCTGGATCGGCGTGGCCGGCCTGGCCGAGGCGCTATTGACCTTCGTCGTGGTCTACCTGGTCGCGGACGGGTTCGGCGCCTCCGACATCAATGCGCTGATGCTGGCCTCGCTGTCGATGGCGACGTCGCCGGCGACGCTGGTGCGCGTGATCAACGAGCAGCGCAGCTCGGGCCAGGTGACCGAGCGCGCCATGCACCTGTGCGCGCTGAACTGCGTGCTGGCCGTGTTCGCCTTCAACGCCACCGTCGGCCTGTGGATCTTCCGCACCTTCGAGGACGTCGGCGAAGCCCTGTGGAACAGCTTGGTCGTGCTGGGCGTGTCGGCGTTCACGGGCGTCGTGTTCGGCCTGGTCGTGCCGGCCGTGCTGCGCCTGCTCGGCAAGCTGGCCCAGGATGCGACCGTGGCGTTCGCGCTGGCCGTGATCCTGCTGGTGTCGATCACCTTCACGCTGGGCCTGTCGCCGGTGGTGGCGGCGCTGGCGTTCGGCCTGATGGCGCGCCACCGCCGCGTCGCCTTCAGCCAGGCGCAGCGCAATTTCGGCGCGCTCGGCGAACTGCTGACCGTGGTGCTGTTCGTGTTCGCCGCCTCGACCCTCGACTGGCAAAAGGTCTGGGCCGGCGGCGCGCTGGCGCTGGCCCTGGTCGTGGCGCGCCTGGCGGCCAAGACGCTGGGCGTGATGGCCTTCGCCCACCTGTCCGGCATCTCGTGGCGCAAGGGCGCGCTCACCGGCGTGGCGCTGGTGCCGCTGTCGGTGTTCGTCGTCATGCTGCTCGAGCACGCGCGCCTGGCCGGCATCCAGGTGGTCGAGGAATTGCGCGCCGTCGCCGCCGTCACCATGCTGCTCGAGGTGTTCGGCCCCATCCTGCTGCAGCGCGCGCTGGTATGGGCGCGCGAGGCGCCGGAAACGGAGGACCGCCATGCCGCTTGAAGCCTTCGCCAGCTCGCAGGCACTGACCTTCGGGGTCGAGCTGGAACTGCAGCTCGTCAGCCTGTCCGACTTCGACCTGACGCCCGCCAGCACGGACTTGCTGCACCTGCTGCGGCGCAAGCCGTTCCCGGGCAACGTCACGCCCGAGATCACGGAGAGCATGATCGAGATCAATTCGAGCGTGCACACGTCCTACGGCCCGCTGCTGGCCGAGCTGCTCGAGATCCGCGACACGCTGGTCGCCGCCAGCGACGTGCTCAACATCGGCATCGCCGGCGGCGGCACGCACCCGTTCCAGCACTGGTCGGAGCAGCGCATCTCGTCCAAGCAGCGCTTCCAGGAACTGTCGTCGCTGTACGGCTACCTGGCCAAGCAGTTCACCGTGTTCGGCCAGCACGTGCACATCGGCTGCGCCAGCGGCGACGACGCGCTGTACCTGCTGCATGCGCTGTCGCGCTACATCCCGCACTTCATCGCGCTGTCGGCCTCGTCGCCGTTCGTGCAGGGCCACGACAGCGGCTTCGACTCGGCGCGCCTGAACTCCGTGTTCGCCTTCCCGATGAGCGGGCGGGCGCCGTTCACCCTGCGCTGGGACGACTTCGCCAACGTCTACTTCGCCAAGATGGAGCGCACCAACATCATCCGCAGCATGAAGGATTTCTACTGGGACCTGCGGCCCAAGCCCGAGTACGGCACCATCGAGCTGCGCGTGTGCGACACGCCCTTGAGCGTGGAGCGGGCGGCGGCGCTGGCCGCCTACCTGCAGGCGATCTGCCGCCACCTGCTGGCGCGCCGCGACACGGGCGCCGGCGAGGCGCCGTGCGAGGACGACTACCTGGTCTACAACTACAACCGCTTCCAGGCCAGCCGCTTCGGCCTGGACGGCGTGATCACGCACCCCAGGACCTACGAGGCGATCGCGATCCGCGACGACATCCTCGCCACCGCCAACCTCGTCGCGCCCGACGCCGAGGCGCTGGGCGGCATGGACGCGCTCGCGCACATCGCCGCGGCGGCCACGGACGGCAACGACGCCAGCTTCCTGCGCGGCCAGGTCGAGCGCCAGGGCAGCGCCGAGGGCATGGTGAATGCGGCGATCCGGCGCTTCCGGGGGGAGCGGCGCACGGTGTGAGTCTTCATGGTGGACAGCGCCTGCGCGTCAGAAGCGGCCCACATAACGGGCGCGCGGCCTGATCAACGCATCTTCGGCGATCTGCTCGGCCGCGTGGGCAATCCAGCCGGCCGAACGCGCCAATGCGAACAGGATCAGGGGTGCCGCGTCCGGCCAACCGAATACCAGTTGCATCGCCGACAGCGCCAGGTCCAGGTTGGGCGACATGCCGCGTCGCGCACCTTCATCGATGCCGAGCGCAATGATTGCACTCGCCTCCGGCACGGTGGACGAGAGCGGCGACAAGCGTTCAAGCAGGAAGCTGGCGCGCGGATCGCCGTCGGGGTACAGCGGATGCGTGTAGCCGTTCGGAGCGGAACCGTCCGCCGGAAAATGACCGGCAACGACCTGCGCGGGCGATGGTGCGGCCAGCGCGGTGTCGAGCATTGCCTTGACCGACTGGATGCTGCCGCCGTGCTTGGGTCCGGATAACGCGGCCAGACCGGCGCCCAGCGTTGCCGCCAGACTCGCGCCCGTCGAGGCGGCGCAGCGCACGGTGAAGGTGGATGCATTGAGTTCGTGCTCTGCCAGAATGACCAGCGCGGCGCGGATCAGATCGCATTCGGCCGGCGTTGCATCCCATGCCCGCCCGATCTGCTGGTGCAGTGGCAACGACGACAATGTCGTGCCCAGCAAGGCACCTGCCAGCAGGCGCATCAGCACCGGCCCCTGGCGCAAGATGGCGTCGACGTCGTGCGTGGGCGTCGCCAGGCCATGTCCCAGCACAGGCAACCATGCCATGGCGCGCTCCAGGGGACCGATGGCGCCCGTCACGGCGCGCAGGCTGTCGAACGGTCCGGTCGGCAATGCCGGGGAGGTATCGCCGAAATAGTCGTGCCGGGCATGATTCCAGAGCAGGCACGCGACGTCTTCCAGGCTCGCTTCGGCGGCCAGCACGACGACCTCGTGGCCACGATAGTAGAGCCGCCCCTCGTCGATACGGGAAATGCAGGTTTCCAGCACCGGCACGCCCCAATGCATCGAGGCTTCGGCGAGGTGGCCGCCGCGTTTGCCATCGGCCTTGCGCGCGGCGAGGCGGAGCACCGGCTCCCGCGGGTAACGCTTGCCGCGCGCGCCCGCCGGGCCGACGGCCGTCAGCAGGCCGCGGCTCACATAGGAGTACAGGGTTGCCACGCTGATGCCCAGGATGGCGGCGGCTTCCGGCGCCGACAGATCGTCATTCATCGTGCAAATGGATTTATCTTCATATCGATTTCCGGAATCAAGATTGACCCGATAAAACCCTTGTCCCTAGACTCGTCGTTGTCGAATGATGCCTGTCGAGGATGGAAAAGCATAGATGCGCAAATTATTACTTTTGATCATATCGGGTCTGGTTTCCGGTGTCGCGATCGCGGCCACTCCGGTCTTTCCGGGCGGTCCAGGAGAATATGACGTCGGCCTGCGCCTCGTGCAGTTCCAGGACCGGTCGCGCGCCTACCCTGGAAAGATCGACCTCCTGACCGGCGCGCCCACGCAGGGCGAACGGTGGCGCCCGATCCAGGCGCTGACGTGGTATCCGGCGCGGCGCGGCACGGGTACGGCCCTGCGCTACGCGGACTACGTGCGCACGGCCGCCACCGAAGAACATTTCGGGCTGGAGGCCGCCGCGGTCGATCGTTTCGTGCTCACCTACATGCAAGACAATTATCCCATCCTCGATGCCGGGCAAAACAAGGCCGCGCTGGCGCAACCCATGCTGGCCCGGCGCGACGCCCGGCCCGCTGCCGGGAAATTTCCGATCGTGATCTATGCGCCAGGGTCAAGCATGTCCGCGCACGAAAATGCCGACCTGTGCGAATACCTTGCCAGCCACGGCTACATCGTCATCGCCAGTCCCAGCCTCGGAACGCACACGCGCAGCATCGACCTCGACCTCGATTCCGCCGAGTCGCAGGCACGCGACATCGCATTCCTGCTGGGTTATGCCGAAACCCTGCCGCAGGCCGATATTCGCCATGTCGCGGCGATGGGCTACAGCTTCGGCGGCCTGGCCAATGTGCTGGCCGCGGCGCGCGACGACCGCATTTCCGCGCTGGTTTCGCTCGATGGTTCAGTTCGTTACTTCCCTTCCATCGTGAAACAGGCCACGTATGCAACGCCAGAACGACTGGCGCTGCCGATGCTCTACCTGGGCGGCAAGCCGTCCAATGCGGAAGCCATGAACCGGGCGAAGGAAGTGGCGGCAAGCTATAGCCTGATGAACCAGATGAGGTATTCGGACCTGTACAACGTCACCATGTACACGATGGAGCACGCGGCTTTCCAGGGCGAGTCGCTGCGGCTGGGCCCCGAGGAGCGCTTCGGCGAATATTCACGCGAAGACGCCTTGCTCGCCCACGGCTGGATGGGACGCTATGTGCGCGCTTTCCTGGACGCCTACCTGCGTGGCGATGCCTCCGGCCTGGCCTTCCTGGCCAACAAGCCCGCGGCCAATGCGGTGCCCGCGCACCTGCTGGCAGTGGACGTGCACCGTGCCGAAGGCGAACCGGCGACGCTGGCGACGATGGCCACGCACTACGCCCGCCAGGGATACCGGGACCTGGCGACGCTGTACCGCGGCATGCACGAACGCGCTCCCGGCTTCAAGCCCGACGAGCGGGCCCTGATCGCGTGGGGCGAAAAGTTCCTGGAGGCGGGACGGTATGCCGAAGCGACCGACATCTACCAGCTCGCGACCAGCCTTTATCCGGACAGCGGGCGCGCGGTGTTCTACCTTGCGCTGACCTACGACAAGAAACACGATGACGTGCTGGCGCTCGAGGCATACCGGCGCGTGCTGGGGTTCTGGCCCGACCAGGCGGAAGCCAGGCAGGCGATCGCCAGGCTCGAGGCCCGTTCCGGGCGATGAACGATCTTGCCCCGGCCGCAAGGCGCAACGCCGCCGCCGGCCATTCGGCCGGCATGGCGTCGATATGGCGTCGATCCTGCGCCGATGTTCAGCCGACAAAAGCGGGGGCCGCGCCCGCCTCGGTCTTGCGCGCCACCGGCCGCAGGATGCGCGCCAGCAGCGGGCGCTTGGGAACGGGCGCCGGCAGGCCGCTGTCGACCAGCGCGGCCCATTGCGCGCTCAGTTGCTCGCAGGTGGCGCGCAGCACCGGGTCGGCGTCCGGCAGGCGCGCCAGCGCGTGCAGGTGGCGCTCGATGACGGAGGCCAGCCTGACGCAGGGGCCGCCGTCGCGCGCCTGGCCGGCGGCGCTGTTGACGGTGTAGTGGGACATCAGGTGCAGCAGCGACGCCACCATCAGCGCATGCCGGGAGCCGGGCGTGGCGGGCAGGCGTAATTCATCCAGAAAATCGTCGTCCATATCACCTCCTTGGCTGGGTTGATCTCGACGGCCAATAATTGATAATGATTCTCATTACGATTATGACCGGAGATCAAGGCCGATGCAAGCGCATTTCAGCCGTGCGAGGCTGTCTCAGTGGCGGCGCTCGATGTCCTGGATGAGGAACTTCATTTCGGCGATTTCCTTCTTCTGCGTCGCATCGATGCCGTCGGCCAGCCGGCGCACGCGCGGGTCGCGGATGCCGGCGCGTTCGCTGGTCAGGATGGCGATCGAATGATGCGGAATCATCGCCTTCATGTAGGCGACGTCGTCGACGGTCGCCTGGCTGCGCACGAGCCACAGAGATGCGCCGAACACGGCCGCGCTGGCGAGCAGGATGCCGACGTTCGCGGCCTTGTTCGGATACATGTTCCACATGAATGCCAACATCACCACGGCCATCGTGGCGCCCATGATCAGGGCCATCCATGCGCGCGTCTGGCTGAAGAAGATGTGGTCCGCCGCATAGACGTTCAGGTACATCAGACCATACATGATGACGGTGCCGGCCAGTATCATCCAGCCGAACGTGCTGTACTTCATCGCGGGCATACGGGTTTCCTGCCGATCCGGGGCGTGGTTCATCGTGGTCTCCTTTCCATTCGAATGTAAAGGAACAAGCCCACCGGTGAAGCACGCTTGCCGACTGGAATCAGAGCCGCGTCTCGCGCGCCGCGCGCAGGAATTCGTCGAGCACCGGCGTGCAGTCGAGCAGGTCGCCGCCGGTGGCGCGGTGGAATTCCGGGTGCCACTGCAGGCCCATCACGAAGGGCGCGCGCTGGTAGCGGATCGCCTCGACGACGCCGTCGGGTTCCGACATCGCTTCGATGTGGATGTCGCGGCCGAGTTCCTTGACCGCCTGGTGGTGGATCGAATTGACGACCGCGCGCGACACGTTGGGGAACATCTTGCCCAGCGACGAGCCGGGCGGGAACACGATGTCGTGGCGGTGCGCATCGTAGATGTCGTGCACGTGCGGCTGCGAGCCCGGCAGGTTGGTCGCCACGTCCTGGTACAGGCTGCCGCCGAAGGCCACGTTGATCAACTGGCAGCCGCGACAGATGCCCAGCACCGGCTTGCCGGCATCGACGAACTCGTGCAGCAGTTCCAGCTCGTAGACGTCGCGCGCGCGGTCGCCGTTCCACTCGGGGCGGGTGGGCGACTCCGAATAGGTCATCGGCGAGACGTCGGCGCCGCCCTGCAGCACAAGGCCGTCCAGGTGGCGCGCGTAGTGGCGCATCGTGATGTTGCTGGGATGGAGCAGGCCGTTGGTATTCACGGTCGGGACCATGAACACCAGCACGTCGCGCGACATGACCCACTGGGCGATCGACTCTTCGAGGTATTGCAGGTTCTTGCTGCGCAGGCCCGTCGAGCCCGACTCCGGGTGGAAGATGCGCGCCGACACGCCGATGCGCAGCGTGCGCCGCATGAAGTCGCGGCTGAAGCGCTCGGACAGCGCGCGCCAGCGCGACCGCAGTACCCGTCCCGCCAGGTTCAGGGGCGTGTCGCCGGAGCGGAGGTAGCGCGATGCACCTCCATTGGCACGCCGGTCCGGCACCCGCGGAGGGCCTGAATGGCCGTCCAGCGGCGGGCCGGCAGTATCGCGCTTGTCATTGTCCTCTGCCATGATTCCAATATATCCTCGCCCACGGCCGCGCACGATTCGGATGTGTAAAAAATGTCGTTTTGGCACGGCCACCTGTCGCTGCTCGGCAGCAAACCGGATTTGCGGGCGGGCGCCACGATCCTCATATCGCTTGCAAACTTGCGTCAGGCAGGCAAAAATACTGTATTTCCATACAGTTTATTGTTCAAGATCGTGCCGTCTCCCGCATGCATGCGGTCCCTTATTTTCCGCGCGACAAGATAGAATGCGCAGGCATTCGCCTCCGAATTACCTAGATAACAGCATGGCCACCAAGAAAACCGCACCCGACTACAGCGAATCCTCCATCCGCGTCCTGAAGGGACTGGAGCCCGTCAAGCAGCGCCCGGGCATGTACACCCGCACCGAGAACCCGTTGCACATCATCCAGGAAGTGATCGACAACGCCTCGGACGAGGCGCTGGGCGGCCACTGCAAGAACATCGCGGTGACGATGAATGCCGACGGCTCGATCACCGTCGAGGACGACGGCCGCGGCATCCCGGTCGGCATCCACCCGGAAGAAGGCGTGTCCACGGTCGAGATCGTATTCACCCGCCTGCACGCCGGCGGCAAGTTCGACAAGGGATCGGGCGGCGCCTACGCGTTCTCGGGCGGCCTGCACGGCGTCGGCGTGTCGGTGACCAACGCGCTCTCGAAGCGCCTGGAAATCACCGTCTGGCGCAAGGACGACCAGGGCAACGGCCAGCACCACCTCGTGTTCGCCGACGGCGACGTGATCGAGCCGCTGACCTCGAGCCCGGCGGAACGCGGCGGCAAGAAGAACGGCACGCGCGTCACGGCCTGGCCGGACGGCAAGTACTTCGATTCGCCGAACATCCCGATGGCCGAGCTGCAGCGCCTGCTGCGCTCGAAGGCCGTGCTGCTGCCGGGCGTGACCGTCACGCTCACCAACGGCAAGACCGGCGACGTGCAGACCTGGCGCTACGACGAAGGCCTGCGCGGCTACCTGACCGAGGCGCTGGCGCAGAGCGCGAACGGCCAGACCCTGATCCCGCTGTTCGAGGGCGCGCAGTACGCGGCCGCCGGCGACGAGGGCTTCGCCGAGGGCGAAGGCGCGGCCTGGGTCGTGGCCTGGACCGAGGAAGGCGCCGTCGTGCGCGAATCCTACGTCAACCTGATCCCCACGCCGAGCGGCGGCACCCACGAATCCGGCCTGCGCGACGGCCTGTTCGGCGCCGTCAAGAACTTCGTCGAGATGCACTCGCTGCTGCCCAAGGGCGTGAAGCTGCTGCCCGAGGACGTGTTCGCGCGCGTGTCGTTCGTGCTGTCGGCCAAGGTGCTGGATCCGCAGTTCCAGGGCCAGACCAAGGAACGCCTGAACTCGCGCGACGCCGTCAAGCTCGTCTCGACCTTCACCAAGCCGCCGCTCGAGCTGTGGCTGAACCAGCACGTCGAGTACGGCCGCAAGCTGGCCGAGCTCGTCATCAAGCAGGCGCAGTCGCGCCTGCGCTCGCTGCAGAAGGTCGAAAAGAAGAAATCCTCGGGCGTGGCCGTGCTGCCGGGCAAGCTGACCGACTGCGAATCCTCGGACATCACCCGCAACGAACTGTTCCTGGTCGAGGGCGACTCGGCCGGCGGTTCCGCCAAGATGGGCCGCGACAAGGAATTCCAGGCCATCCTGCCGCTGCGCGGCAAGGTGCTGAACACCTGGGAAACCGACCGCGACCGACTGTTCGCCAACAACGAGATCCACGACATCGCGGTGGCGATCGGCGTCGACCCGCACGGCCAGGACGACAATCCCGACCTGACCAACCTGCGCTACGGCAAGATCTGCATCCTGTCCGATGCGGACGTCGACGGCTCGCACATCCAGGTCCTGCTGCTGACGCTGTTCTTCAAGCACTTCCCTGCCCTGTTCCGCAACGGCCACATCTGCGTGGCGCGTCCGCCCCTGTACCGCGTCGACGTGCCGGCGCGCGGCAAGAAGCCGATCCAGAAGCTGTACGCGCTGGACGACGGCGAACTGATCGCGATCGAGGACAAGCTCAAGAAGGAAGGCCTGAAGGAAGGCACGTGGAGCATCTCGCGCTTCAAGGGCCTGGGCGAGATGAACGCCGAACAGCTGTGGGAAACCACGATGAACCCGGACACCCGGCGCCTGCTGCCCGTCGCCTTCGGCGACTACGGCCTGGCCGAATCGTCGGCGCGCTTCAACATGCTGATGGGCAAAGGCGAGGCTGCGGCCCGCAGGGCGTGGCTGGAAGAGCACGGGAACGAGACCGAGGCCGACATCTGATCCGGCTGGTGATGGTGGGCACGGGGTGCCCACCAACTGCACCAAGACGTGACATTGGGCCCCGGCCTCCGCCGGGGCGACGGTTTTGAGGCCGCGACGACAAGCCCGTAGGGTGGGCACCCCGTGCCCACCAACTGCACGCCCGACCGAATACGAACACATACCACCATGAGTCAAGCAAACCTCTTCGAACAACAAAACGCCCCCTCGGACGACGACGCCGAGAAGCTGACCCTTTCCACCTTCGCCGAGCGCGCCTACCTGGATTACGCGGTCTCGGTCGTGAAAGGCCGCGCGCTGCCGGACGTGGCCGACGGCCAGAAGCCGGTGCAGCGCCGCATCCTGTACTCGATGAACGAACTGGGCCTGGGCCCGACCGCCAAGCCGCGCAAGTCCGCGACCGTGGTCGGCGACGTGCTCGGTAAACTCCACCCGCACGGCGACCAGTCGGTCTACGATGCGCTGGTGCGCATGGCCCAGGACTTCTCGCTGCGCTACCCGCTGATCGACGGCCAGGGCAACTTCGGCTCGCGCGACGGCGACGGCGCGGCGGCGATGCGCTACACCGAGGCGCGCCTGACGCCGGTGTCGCGCCTGCTGCTCGACGAGATCGACATGGGCACCGTCGACTTCCAGCCGAACTACGACGGCTCCAGCGAGGAACCGCGCACGCTGCCGGCGCGCCTGCCGATGCTGCTGCTCAACGGCGCGTCCGGCATCGCGGTCGGCATGGCCACCGAGATCCCGTCGCACAACCTGCGCGAGGTCGCCAGCGCGGCGGTCGCGATGATCCGCAACCCGAAGATCACCCACGCCGAGCTGATGACCCTGGTCACCGGCCCGGACTACCCGGGCGGCGCCCAGATCATCACGCCGGCCTCGAACATCGCCGACATCTACGAGACCGGCCGCGGCTCGCTCAAGGTGCGCGCGCGCTGGACCATCGAGGAACTGGCGCGCGGCCAGTGGCAGCTGGTCGTCACCGAACTGCCGCCGGGCACCTCGTCGCAGCGCGTGCAGGAAGAGATCGAGGAGATCACCAACCCGAAGATCAAGGTCGGCAAGAAAACCCTGCTGCCCGAGCAGCTGTCGCTCAAGCAGACCTTCCTGCTGGCGCTGGACACGATGCGCGACGAATCCGGCCGCGACGCGCCGGTGCGCCTGGTGTTCGAGCCGAAGTCGAAGAACCAGGACAAGACCGAGTTCGCGCTGATGCTGCTGGCGCACACCTCGCTGGAGACCTCCAGCCCGATCAACCTAGTGATGATCGGCGGCGACGGCCGTCCGCGCCAGAAGGGCCTGTCGGAGATCCTGCAGGAGTGGATCGACTACCGCTTCGTCACCGTGCGCCGCCGGACCGAGTTCAGGCTGGGCAAGGTCAACGACCGCATCCACATCCTGGAAGGCCGCGAGACGGTCCTGCTGAACATCGACGAGGTCATCGCCATCATCCGCAACGCGGACGATCCGAAGGCCGCGCTGATCGAGCGCTTCCGCCTGTCCGAGCGCCAGGCCGAGGACATCCTCGAAATCCGCCTGCGCCAGCTGGCGCGCCTGGAAGCGATCAAGATCCAGCAGGAGCTGGCGGAACTTCGCGGCGAAAAGGAAAAGCTGGAAGACATCCTGAACAACCCCAGCTCGATGAAGCGCCTGATCGTGCGCGAGATCGAGGCGGACGCCAAGCAGTACGGCGACGCGCGCCGCACGCTGATCGAGGAAGCGGCCAAGGCGGTGGCCGAGCAGAAGATCGTCGACGAGCCGGTGACGGTGATCGTGTCCGAGAAGGGCTGGGTGCGCGCGCGCACCGGCATCGGCCACGACCCGGCCCAGTTCACCTTCAAGGCCGGCGACTCGCTGGGCGCGACCTTCGAGTGCCGCACGGTCGACACGCTGCTGTGCATCGGCGACAACGGCAAGGCCTATTCGGTGCCCGTGAACGCCCTGCCCGGCGCGCGCGGCGACGGCGTGCCCATCACGACGCTGGTCGACCTGTCGGGCGGCGGCCGCATCCTGTACTACTTCGTGGGCCAAGCCGAGACGCGCCTGCTGCTGGCGACGTCGACCGGCTTCGGCTTCATCGCCAAGGCCGGCGACATGGTCACGCGCCTGAAGGGCGGCAAGTCCTTCATGACGCTCGACGCCGGCGCGGTGCCGCTGGCGCCGCGCGTGGTGGCCGACAGCGCCGGCGCCATCGCCTGCCTGTCGGAAAAGGGCCGCGTGCTGGTGTTCGGCATCGACGAGATGAAGGTGCTGACCAACGGCGGCCGCGGCGTCACGCTGATGGAGCTGGAACCGAAGGAAACCCTGCTGGCGGCGCAGCCGATCACCCAGAAGGGCGTGAACGTGATCGGCACCTGGGCCGGCGACAAGCCGCGCACCGTGGAGCTGTTCGCATCGGGCCTGGAGCCGCACTTCGGCAAGCGCGCGCGCAAGGGCAAGCCGCTGTCGGCCAAGCTGAAGGCGAAGGACCTCGCGATGCGGCAGACCGACGCCGGTTGACGTTACGGGCGGATCGCTGGTGCGCACGGGGTGCGCACCCTGCGCGCAAAAAAAAACGGACCCGCGGGTCCGTTTTTTTGCGCTGCGTGCTGCTTACTTGGCGGCGTCCTTGTGGGCTTCGGCCACGGCTTCGGCGCGCTTCTCGTTGCCCTTGGCGTGGGCCTTGGCCTTGTCGGCGTTGGCGTCGGCGATCTTCTTCTGGGCCTTTTCGTCGGCCTTGATCATGGTCTTCTGGGCGTCGTAGGTAGCGTCGGCGGTTTTCTTCTCGGCCTTCGCCGCAGCCTTGGCGCGGTCTTCCGGATCGGCGTCGGCGACCTTCTCGTTCGCCTTGGCGATCTTCTTGTCGGCCTTCGCCTGTGCGTCGGCCTTCTTCTCCGAAGCCTTGGCGCTGGCCTTGTTGATCTTCTCGTCCTGCTTCGCCATTTCCTTGGCTTCCTTCTGGTCGGCCTTGGCGATGTCCTTGTCGGCATCGGCGTTGCCGGTGGTCGACGATGCGGTGGTGCCGGTGGCGCTCATGCCGGCGGCGGTGGACACTTGCGGCTGGGTCTGGGCATAGACCGAGGTAGCGAACAGGCCGGCGATCAGGGTAGCGAGCAGTTTGTTCATGGTGGTTCTCCTTGACGTTTATGGTGGGTGGCGCCGGGCGCCGTTTTGTTGTTTCTGTACTGACAGATTAGGCGTGGGGCCGTTTTATCTCTGTTCGGCAACTCACTTAGCGATACCGGCTTTTGTTAAAGTTGTGACAAAATTTTTCAGCGGTTGCCGCCGTCGCTGCCGTTGGCGCGCGCGTCCATCTTGCGCTCGGTTTTCTCCTTCACCTGCGCGCGCTTTTCCCTGGCGGCCTGCGCCGATTCGGCGGTCTTCACGCGGCTGCCTGCCGGCTCTTTCACGGCGGTGGAATTGGCGTCGATGATTTCCTGCTCGGCCTTGGTGCCGGCCTTGCCGCGGCCGCCCGTGGCCGGCGCGTCGGCCTCGCGCGAGTTCGGCGCGGTGGTATTGGTCGCCTGGGCGTTGACGTTGTCCGCCTTGCCCGGCGCCACGCCGATCACGGCCGTGCTCTTGCTGGTGACCTTGCCCTTGGCGTCGATGCCGGCGGCCGTCTGGCCGGTTTCGGCATGCGCCGAACCCGTGTTCGCGCTGCCATCGGTGTTCAGGCCGGTGCCCGAGACGCCGGCGGCGGTGGTGTGGTGGCCGGAGACGGCCTGGCCGATCGGCGCCGAGGTGGCCGAGCGTTTGTCGTTGTCCTTGGTCTGGGCGTAGGCGCCGGAGGCCAGCAGGCCGCAGAGGAGGGTTGCGAGGAGCTTGTTCATGGTGATTCCCTTTCCAGTCCAATCTGTTCTCATAGATGTTGGAAAGAGGATAAGACTGCCGCCCCCTGGCAATCTGTACGACAACGCACCCTGGGGTGCGCCGCCGCCACGCGTTTGTTACCGGGTGTTTCCGGGCTTCCCGGCGTACAGGTCGATGATGTCGCCGATGCCGTCCCGGCAGACCGGGCAGAACCGCTCGCTGCGGTCGAACATGATGCACTGCATCGCCGGACGGTAATAGCCGCTGGCCTCGTAGTTCGCCCCTTCGAAGGCGCCGACGGCCTCGCGGTAGGACGCCCTGGCGAACAGGGCATTGGTCGTCGCCAGGTCCTGCCGGAACAGTGCGCTCATCTCGGCTTCCGGCCGGTTGGCCGCGCGCAGCGCCGCGCGCTGCGTCTGGTAGGCGCGCGAATGCGTCTCGTATTCCTGCTTGGGCCACGGCGTGGGCAGCGGCGTGCCGGCCCGGACGTGCTGCTTCCACTTCAGCCTGGCCGGATCGCGCAGCGCCGTCACGTTCGGCTCCCACGGCTCCATGCGCGCCGCGCTCGACTGGTAGGCGACGGGCGAGGTGTAGTACTCGTCGGCGAGGCCGGCGAAGTGGTGGCCGAACTCGTGCACGAACAGGTAATCGGCCCAGTCGTTGCTCGCCGCCGCGGTGCTGAACTGCCCGAAGATGCCGCCGCCGCCATAGGTGTCGTTGTTGACCAGGATTTCGATGAATTCATAGGGCGCATGCTGGGCGATGTCGCGCAGCGCGCGGTTGTCCAGCGCCAGCACGTAGCGCTCGCTGCCGAAGATGTCGTAGCGCGTCCCCAGCGCCGACGCGTGATGCACGCCGGTGGAGGGCCGCGACACGCCCGATTCCTGGGTCGGCACCGCCATCGCCCAGACGTTGAAATCGTCGGCGCGTTCCTTGAACGGCGACACGGCGAACAGGTGGCCGGCCAGGCGGCGCGCATCCTGCTCGAACTTCTTCATGTCGGCCTGCGTGTAGCCGTCGCCCAGGATCAGGAGATCGACCTTGTCCGGCGAGGCGCCGCTCACCTTGACCGGGATCGGCCTGGCGAGGCCGGGCGGCTGCTTGCGCACGACGTCCGGCGCATCGGTATCGACGTCGACGCTCCACGCCACCGAGAACTGGTTGCGCTCGTCGCGCCTGAGGATGCGCACGCGCACCGGGCGCTCGGGTTTCGGAAAGCGCACGGACTCGTGGAAGGCACGGCTGACCTTGCCGGCCTCTTCCGTCGTCTTCCATTCGCCGAAGATGGTGGAAAAGTCGCGCGAATACAGCAGTGCGCCCGTCTTCGCATCCACGACCTCGACGCGGTTGTTGCCGCGGTTGGTGTCGTCGAGCGTCCGCGCCATGCTGCCGGGCCAGGGGAGCGGCTCGACCAGCACGCGGTCGATCGCGTACTGCTCGTCCAGGGCGTTGCCGCTGTGGACGTAGTCGAGGCGGATGGTGGCGGGCTGCGGCGATGCGGCCCAGGCGTGGACGGCAAGGGCCAGCAGCGGCGCGGCGGCCGGCAGGCGGCGGAACAGCGGGGTCATGGCGCTCCTCGGGAGATGAGTAAGCCGGCATTGTAGCCCCGGCGCTGGCGCCTGGACCGGATGATGCAATATGCATTGACTTATCTTCCTGGCAATCGGTACGATGGTGGATTACGCATGCAAAGGAGTCACCGTGCCACGCCAGTCCCGCCTGCTGTCCCCGTTGCTCTCCCTGAGCTGCCTCCTGCTGGCCCATGGCGCCGTCCGGGCCGCCGACGACCTCGCCGACACCGTCTGCACCACGCCCGGCAAGCCCGTCGACGAACAGGGCTACGTGACCATCGGCGGCATCGAGCAATGGGTGCGCATCAAGGGCGCGAGCTGCGCCAACCCCGTCCTGCTGCTGGTGCATGGCGGTCCCGGCAATCCATTGACGCCCTACGCCGACAACATCTACAAGGCCTGGGAACAGGACTTCACGATCGTGCAATGGGACCAGCGCGGCGCCGGCAAGACCTGGGAACGCAAGCCGATCGACGAGGACACCCCGCTGACGATCGACCTCTTGCGCGACGACGGCATCGCCGTCACGCGCTACGCCGCCGGGCGCTTCGGCAAGCGCCAGGTGATCCTGATGGGCGGCTCGTGGTCGTCGGCGCTGGGCGTCCACATGGCCAAGGGCAGCCCGGCGTCGTACTGCGCCTTCGTCACGACCGGCCAGCTGGTGCAGGGTTTCGCCCAGCGCGACAGCTACGACGCCACGCTCTCGCAGGCGCGCGCGGCCGGCGACAAGGACGCGGTCGAGAAACTCGAGAAGCTGGGCCCGCCGCCCTGGACCGACCCGCGCAACCCGGGCATCCTGCGCCGCGTGACGCGCAAGTACGAGGCGATGAGCACGGAGCCGGCGCCGAAGTCGTGGTGGACGCCGTCACCGGTGTACGCGACCCCGTCCTACGAGAAAGCGTACGAGGCCGGCGAGGATTATTCGTGGCTGCAGTTCGTGGGCATGCACGGCGACGGCATGGCGTCGAAACTCGACCTGTACAAACTGGGACCGGACTTTGCGATGCCCGTGTACATGGTGCAGGGGGCGCAGGATCTGGTGACCATGCCGGCGCAGGCGAAGCGCTACTTCGATACGATCAAGGCGCCCCGGAAGGAATTCGTGCTGGTCGAGCGGACCGGGCACGATCCGAATGTGCCGATGCTGGCGGCGCAGTATCGCTTGCTCAAGGAGCGGGTTGGCGAGTGCAAATAAAGCGGCTGATTGTACGGTAGTGTGTTAGGGGCGCGCGATCAGTCAATGCACGAGTCGCATCAGCGCTTGCACGTTTGAGCGCTGCGCCAGTACCGGCGAAAGTCGGGTCTATTTCAGTAATGTAGCGGAGGCTGCTTTTCTGAGCTGCCTACACGGCAGTGAACGCTCGTTGCATGGGGGATCTCCCGTTATCTCTTTTCTGAGCTGCCTACACGGCAGTGAACAAACGAGTCGCGACGAACATCGACGTATTCCTTTTCTGATCTGCCTACACGGCAGTGAACCCTGCGCCTCGCCATCGAGACCTTTTCCTGAATCGCCACGAGTTTTCTAGACACTCGACAGCCGCTGAAAATACTGCTTCTCATACTCGACCGGCGACAGGTCATTGCTGAAGCTGTGCCGCCGCTTTGGATTGTAGAACATCTCGATATAGTCA
>NZ_CAJYEB010000013.1 GCF_913773735.1 uncultured Massilia sp. | reverse complement strand
TCGGGTGTGGAAGTGCAGTAATGCATTAAGCTAACCGATACTAATTGCCCGTACGGCTTGTCCCTATAACCTTGGCAGTCATGCCAAAGACGAGGGTTCAGCTGTTTGTTGAACATACAGAGAATAACAAGAACATACTTCTTCCGGATTCAGCGTGGCGCCCAACGGCGACACGCGTACAAGTTATGCCTGATGACCATAGCAAGTCGGTACCACCCCTTCCCATCTCGAACAGGACCGTGAAACGACTTTGCGCCGATGATAGTGCTGCAACCAGTGTGAAAGTAGGTTATCGTCAGGCTAGTTATTAAGCGAAAGCCCGCTCCAGTGATCTGGAGCGGGCTTTTTGCGTTCGGGGTACGACATTGCTGGGGTGGGTGAACAATTCGTCCCCGCGGCCCGCGCCGCGGTGACGCGGTAGCCCCCATCGTACGGTCCCGGTCCCCAAACTCAGGCACAATGCCTCCTGTAGACTTGTTAAACAGACAGGAGCGACATGAAAGAGCAGGCTGCACGCAAGGTCGTGCTGATGCGCGCCATCGAGACGGCGGACACCAAACACGAGATCCTTTCCGAAGACGACCGCTGGTATGCCAGCCGCAGCGCGCGCGAACTGGCCAACTGGCAGGCCGCCGAGGGCAAGAGCGCGCCGGCGCTCGACCAGTTCCTGGAGCAGCGCGCCGAACTCGTCATGAAGCGCCTGTCCGAGCGCACGCCCGCGTTCGCGACTTTCCTGCACCGTCGTCCGCTGATGCCGGCGATCGCCGTGATCCTGCCCATCCTCGGTTTCCTGGCCGGCGCGGGCCTCGACCGGATCGGCAATCCGCACCGCGTCGACCTGTTGTCGGCGCCGCTGCTGCTGATCCTGGCCTGGAACCTGCTGGTCTATCTCGCCCTCATCGTCTGGTCGCTGGTGCCGTCCAAAAAAACCGGCTGGGCCAGTCCGCAACTGCTGCGTCGCCTGGCCGTCGGCGCCAAGGCGCTGCCGCGCAAGCTGCCCGCCGCGCTCGCCGGCGGCCTGACCAACTACCTGGTCGAATGGCCGCAACTGTCGTCCAAGCTCACGCGCCTGCGCCTGGCGCGCACCGTGCACCTGGCGGCGGCGACGTTCGCGCTCGGCGCCATCGCGTCGCTGTATGCGCGCGGCCTGCTGAACGAGTACGCCGCCGGCTGGGAAAGCACCTTCCTCGATGCGCAGCAGGTGCACGCGCTGCTGTCCGTCCTGTTCGCGCCGGCGCTGGCCGTGTTCCCGCTGCAGGGTTTTACGCTGGCCGACGTGCAGGCGCTGCGCTTCGTGCAGGAGCCATCGCCGGCCGGCGGCGCGCGCTGGGTGCACCTGTACGCGGCCACGCTGCTGCTGATCGTCGTGCTGCCGCGCCTCGTGCTGGCGATCGTCGCGGGCCTGCGCGCGCGCCGCATCGCGCACACCTTCCCGCTCGATCTCGGGCAGCCCTATTTCCGCCTGCTGGCCGACCGCATCGGCGTCTCCGGTCCGGCCGTGCTGCGCGTGATCCCGTACAGCTTCACCGTCGACGAGGCGCGCCACAAGGGCCTGGCCGCCGTCGCGGCCCAGGTGCTGGGAGACCAGGCGCAGCTGATGCTGCGGCCGTCCAGTCCCTATGGCGAGGAAGCGAAGGAGGCGCTGCGCGATGCGCGCCTGGACGACCAGGACGTGGCCGTCACGGCCGTGCTGTTCAACCTGAGCGCCACGCCGGAGCGCGAGAACCACGGCGCCTTCCTCGACTACCTGTTGCGCAACACGCCGCGCGGCATCGCCGTGCTGGTCGACGAGTCGAGCCTGGTCGAACGCGGCGCCGGCCAGGCCGGCTTCGATGCCCGCGTCGAGGAACGCATCGCGCTGTGGCGCGAGTTCTGCCGCTACCACCAGGTCGCCGCGACCGTCGTCGACCTGCTCCAGCCGGACAAGCACCCGCTCGCGCTGGGCAGCGGCCTGAACGTGTCGAGGGCGCCATGAGCGGCCCCGTCGACATCCAGTTCGCCCTCGTCTCGCACACCAACAACGGCAAGACCACGCTGGCGCGCACGCTGGTGGGCATCGACGTCGGCGAGGTGCGCGACGCGGCCCACGTGACGGTGACGTCGGAAGCGCACCTGCTGCAGACCAGCGCCGCCGGCGATCGCCTGCTGCTGTGGGACACGCCCGGCTTCGGCGATTCGGTGCGCCTGCTCAAGCGCCTGGCGTCGGCCGGCAATCCGATCGGCTGGTTCCTGCGCGAAGTGCTCGACCGCTACCGCGACCGCCCGTTCTGGCTCAGCCAGCAGGCGCTGCGCGCGGCCAGGGATGCGGCCGACGTCGTGCTGTATCTGGTCAACTCGTCCGAGGATCCGCGCGACGCCGGCTACCTGCCGGCCGAGATGCGCATCCTCGAATGGCTGGGCAAGCCGGTGGTCGTGCTGCTCAACCAGCTCGGGCCGCCGCGTCCGGACGGCCAGGAACAGGCCGAGCAGGCGCGCTGGAAGCAGCACGTGGGCCAGTACGCCATCGTGCGCGACGTACTCGCCCTCGACGCCTTCGCGCGCTGCTGGGTGCACGAGGACGTGTTCTACGACCGCGTGGGCAAGCTGATCGACGCCACCAAGCAGGACGGCTATGCACGCCTGCTGGCCGGCTGGCAGGCCGAGAACCTGCGGCGCTTCCACGCCGCGCTCGCGCAGGGCGCGCGCATGCTGGCCGGCGCCGCGCGCGACCGCCAGGAGATCGCCACCGAGGGCAAGGGCGGTTTCCTGCGCTCGGCCCTGAAGGCGGTGGGCCTGGGCAAGGACGAGCAGAAACGCCAGGATGCCGCCATGGCCGGCCTGGTCGAGCGGCTGGAACGGCGCATCGCCGACAACACCATCGAACTGCTGCGCCTGCACCGCCTGGACCCGGGCGACGCCGGCCGCATCAACGCGCGCGTGCGCGAGAACTTCGCCGTGCGCGCGCCGATCGACAAGGCCCAGGCCGGCCTGCTCGGCGCGGTCGTGTCGGGCGCCGCGACGGGCCTGTCGGCCGACCTGATGGCGGGCGGGCTCACGCTGGGCGGCGGCGCGCTGCTGGGCGCCATCGTCGGCGGCTTGACCGCGGCCGGCGCGGCCTGGGGTTTCAATACCGGCACCGACCGCGCCCGTCCCGACGTGCAGTTCGCCGATCCCTTCCTGCGCACGCTGCTGGTCGGCAGCGTGCTGCGCTACCTGGCCGTGGCCCACTTCGGGCGCGGGCGCGGCAATTTCGTGGAAGGGGAGGCGCCGCCGTTCTGGCAGACCGAGGTCGAAGGCGCGCTGGCGCGCCGCGAGGCCGACCTGGCAGGGATGTGGAAGGCCGCGCGCGCCGCGCCCGACGAGGACGCGGCGGCGCAGCCGGTGCAGGCGCTGCTCGGCCAGGTGACCGTCGAGACGCTCGAGCGCCTGTATCCGGAGACCGCGGCGCGGGCGCTGGCGCGCGCGGCCGTGTGACACCTGTGGCAAATTGACACACGACGCCGCGCGCAACGGGGTTCGCCGTCCGCGCGCGCGGCCGCGGCGCCATGGCACGCCGATTGCTCAAGTAGGAATCACACCGATAACCTACTGGAGACACCATGAAGCACACCATCCGCATCCTCTGCGGCGCGGCCGCCGGCGGCGCCGTCGCCCTGGTCCTTGCCTCGACCTCGCTGCTGGCCAGTGCGCACGGCAACGTCGTCCCGCAAGCGGTCGACACCACCGGCCTGCCGGTGCTGGGCGAGAAATGGCGCGACGAGAACCCCTACCGCACCAACAAGCTCGCGCTGAAGATCGGCGCCTCCGCGTACAACCAGAACTGCGCGCGCTGCCACGGCCTGGAAGCCGTCTCCGGCGGCATCGCGCCGGACCTGCGCCTGCTCGACCGCGACTGCAGCGGCGTGAAGAACGAAAAGAAGAAGGATGCCTGCTTCAAGGAGATCGATAACTACTTCCTGGCCAGCATCCGCCACGGCAAGGTGCGCAACGGCGCCGTCTACATGCCGCCGTTCGAGGGCGTGTTCAACCAGGAAGCGATGTGGGCCATCAAGACCTACCTCGAATCGCGCCGTGCCGACAACTGACGCCGCCATGACGCACCGCCTGCCATCGCGCCGCCGCGCGCTGCGCGCCTGCCTGCTGCTCGGCGCCGGCCTCGTCCCGCCACTGCCGCGCGCCGCCGACGCCGGCACGCTGAAGGTCGCCGTCTACAACGAACTGGCGCCGTTCTCCGACAAGGGGCAGGGCATCGACGCGGACCTCGGCGCGGCGCTCGCCGCCAGGCTGGGCCTGCGGCTCGCGCTGCTGCCCTTCAATGCCGGCGACGACCTCAACGACGACCTGCGCAATATGGTGTGGAAGGGCCACTACCTGGGCTACGGGCCGGCCGACGTAATGCTGCACGTGCCGGTCGACCGCATGCTGATGAACGCCAATCCGCAGGTCGAGATCTTCGCCCCGTACCACGTCGAGACCGTGCGCCTGGTGCGCAGCGCGCAGGCCATTCCTGCCTTCGACGGCCTCGATGCGCTGGCGGGCAAGCGCATCGGCGTCGAGAAGGTGTCGATCGCCGGCATGGTCATGCTGGGCGAGCAGAACGGGCGCTTCCGCGAGCAGGTGCGCATCTACCCGACGGCCGCCGAGGCGCTGCAGCAGCTGAAGGACGGGAAGCTCGATGCCGTGCTGGCGACCCGCTCCGAGATCGAGGCCGCGCTGCGCGGCGACCCGGCCTTTCCCGTCGAGCAGGCGCCGTTCGAGCGCCTGCCGCGCGCCGGCTGGGCGATCGGGATGGCCGTCAGGAAGGACCGGACCGACCTGGCGCGCCAGCTGCAGGCCGCGCTGAACGCGTTGCGCGAGGGGGGCGAGTTGCGGGCGCTGTTCGGCAGGTACGGAGTGGCGGTGGTGCAGCCTTGAGGCGGCAGAAACAGGCCAGCTAACTCGGCACGTCGCCCGGACCTCGCCGGCCAAGGCGGCCGGCGAGGTCGGGGGCGACGGTGGGATGCCTAGAACTGGTACTGCGCGCTCGCGCCCAGCACCCAGTTGCGTCCCGGCGCCGGCTCGTAGTAGCGGCGGTTGCTGTCGCCCACGATCACAGAGCCGATGTAGTCGCGGTCGAACAGGTTGTTCAGGCGCGCGTACTGCTTCAGGCGCCAGGCGCCGAGCTGCTGGGACGCCTGCACGCGCGCATTGAACAGCATGTAGCCGGGCGCCGGCGTGGCCGCATTGGCGTCGTCCGGATGGACCTTGCCGCTGGCGACCGTCTCCAGCGCGGCACCGAGGCGGCCGTCGGCGGCCTTCCAGGCCAGCTCGCCGAACAGGCTGGTCCTGGGCACGCCCGGCAGGCGGTTGCCTTCGGCCACGCCGGTGAACGCCTCGTCGTAGATCGCGCGCAGCACGCTGGCGGCCAGGCGCGCCGAGAAGCCGGCGCGCAGGTCGGCCTCGAACGACAGTTCCAGTCCCTGGCGCAGCGTGGCGCTGGCGTTGCGGTAGCTGGTGCGCCCGCCGCTGGCGACGTCGACGACGAGTTCGTCGCGCGTGCGCGCCTGGAACAGCGCGGCGTTCAGGCGCACGTCCTGCGCCAGCGCCGCCTTGGCGCCCACTTCGAGCTGGGTGCTGGTGGCCGCGCCCAGGCGGTAGTTGAAGCCGGCGCCCGCGCCCGAGTAGAACAGTTCGTTGAGCGTGGGCGTCTCGAAGCCGCGCGCGGCGCTGGCGTACAGGTTCAGCGCCGGCGTCAGCTTGTACAGCGCGCCCAGCAGCGGCGTGGTGTGGCGGTAGTCGACGCTGCCGCCGTCGTTGCCGTTGGCGAGGTAATGGTCGTCGACGTCGAAGCTCACCCGGCTGTGGCGCAGGCCGCCGGTGAACACCCATTGCCCGCGTTCCCACTCCATCTGCAGGTAGGGATCGACGTTGCGCACGTCGTCGGTCTCGTCGCGGCGCAGGCGGCCCTTGACGCCGAAGCGGTCGCCCACGTAGTTCTCGAAGCCCTGGCGGCCGTCTTTCGACTTGCCGGCCTCCAGGCCGACCGTGGTGCGCAGCGTGCCGGCGCCGAACGGGCGCGCCATCGTCCAGTTGGCGTCGAACCCGTAGAAGTCGCGGTCGAAGTCGACCACGCCGCCCGAATGGCTGGCCGGCGCCTGGAACGCCTTCGAGAAGGACTGGTACTGGATCACGCGGCGGTTGCCGCCGTAGACCGTCAGGCGCAGGCGGTCGGCGCCGAAGCGCTGGTCCCAGGTCGCGCCGAACTGCTGGTGGTCGATGCTCTTGCGCGTGTCGTAGCGGTCGGCGAAAGTGCGCTGCGGGCGCGCCGTGTCGGTGGTGTCGATCTCGCCGGCGCGCGGGTCGCGCTGCCAGGTCGTCCAGGTCACGCCCAGCGGATCCTGGGTATCGTCCTGGCGCAGGCCGCTGGCCGTCACGGTCAGCTTGGCGCCGCCGCGCAGGTCGAACACCAGCTTGGCGTAGGCCTGGTCGCGGGTGGCCGCGCTGTGGGCGCGGTAGCCGTCGGTCTCGAAGCGCGAGCCGTCCAGCAGCCAGCCGAAGTTTCCCTCCTTGCCGCCGGCATTGACGTCGGTCTTGCGCATGCCGTCGCTGCCGCCGGATACGCCCAGCTCGACGCCAGGCGCGCCCTGCGGCTCGCGCGTGAACAGCTGGACCACGCCGCCGGCGTGGTTGCCGTACAGGGCGGAATAGGGGCCGCGCAGCACTTCGATGCGCTCGGCCATGTCGAGGTTGAAGGTGGCGGCCTGGCCCTGGCCGTCGGGCATCGTGGCCGGGATGCCGTCGGCGATCAGGCGCACGCCGCGCACGCCGAACGCGGAACGGGCGCCGAAGCCGCGCGAGGAAATCTGCAGGTCCTGCGCATAGTTCTGGCGGTTCTGCACGACCAGGCCGGGCACCGCGGCCAGCGCCTCGGACGCGTTCACGCGCATCTGCGCGGCGCCGATGCGCTCGGCGCCGACGACGTCGATCGCCGCCGGCAGGTCGAAACTCAGGTGTTCGCTGCGGCTGCCGCTGACCACCACCACCTGCATGGGCTGGCGCGTGGCGTCGGGGGCGTCGTCCGCGGCGGGCGCGACGGGAGCAGCGGCCCAGGCGGGCGGCAGGGTGGCGGCCAGCAGGGCCGCGATGGTGTTCAGGCGAACGAAACGGTGCTTCGATGTCATGGTATCTCCGGGTCGACGATCGCCCTGTGGCCGGGCGTCGACTATACAAACAAGCAATATACCTGCCAGCCGGCAAATCTGCCGTCCGATTACTTTGAGCAAACACAAGGCATGGCATGCGCTTTGCAGTTCATCGATCGACGCGCACCGTGCGCGCATCCTGAAAGGACCGTCCATGCCATCGTCTTGTTCCCCACGCCTGCTGTTCGCCGCCATGCTCCTCGCCGCCGGCGCCCCGCAGGCCGCCCCGTTCGCCTACGTTCCCAACGAACGATCCGGCACCATCAGCGTGATCGACACGGCCGGCGGCGGCACCGTGCGCCGGATCGCCGCCGGCAAGCGCCCGCGCGGCATCGCCGCCGACCCCGCCGGCAAGATCCTGTATGTGAGCGATGCCGCCGCCAATGCCTTGCTGGTGCTGGATGCCGCCGGCGGCGCGCTGCTGGCCACGATCCCGCTCGGCCGTTCGCCCGAGGGCGTGAACGCGTCCGCCGACGGCCGCTGGGTCGCCGTCGCCGTGGAAGAGAGCAATAGCGTGGCGCTGGTCGACGCCGCGGCGCGCACGCTGGTGGCCGAGATCAAGGTGCAGGGCGGCAATCCCGAACACGCCGTGTTCAGCCCGGACGGGCGCTGGCTGCTGGTCTCGGCCGAGAACGCCGAACAGGTCGACGTGATCGACGTCGCCGCGCGCCGCCAGGCGGGCGCGATCCCGGTCGGCGCGCGCCCGCGCGGCGTCGGCTTTCTGCCGGACGGCAGCCGCGCCTACGTCGCCTGCGAGCTGGCCGGCGCCGTCTACGTGCTGGACATCGCCGCGCGCCGCGCCGTCGCCACCATCCCGGCCGGCCGGAACCCGGCCGGCATCGCCGTCGGGCCGGGCGGGCGGCAGGTGTACGTCTCGAACGGGGCGGACGCGAGCGTGATGCCGATCGATACCGCGCGCAATACGGCCGGCCCCGCGATTGCCGTGGGCAAGCGCCCCTGGAACATGGCGCTCACGCCTGACGGGACGCGCCTGTACGTGGCCAACGGCCGCTCGGACAGCGTGTCGGTGATCGACACGGCCGCCGCTGCCCGGATCGCCGACATCCCCGTCGGCCAGTTGCCCTGGGGCGTCGTGATCCGCTGAGCTGTTCAAGTTTGGGACACCTGTACCAGAAACTGCCGGCGCCGGCGGGCCGCCACCGCGCCGCGCAGGGGAAGGCCGGGGCAGCGCAGGGGCAAGGCGGGGCCAGGACAGGCTGGCACGGGCCTTGCGAAACAGGAGGAGCGGTTCCGATACCTACAACCCAATCCGTTCAAGACCAACCAGAGAAAGATGAGGATGACATGAATCTCGCGGACATCAGCAAGCTCGGCGTGGCCAACCCGTTCCGCCAACGCTACGACAACTACATCGGCGGCCGCTTCGTGGCGCCCGCCAAGGGCGAATACTTCGCCAACGTCACGCCGATCACCGGCCAGCCGTTCTGCGAGGTGGCGCGCTCCACCAGCGAAGACGTCGAACTGGCGCTGGACGCGGCCCACGCCGCCAGGGAAGCCTGGGGCAAGACCTCGCCGGCCGAGCGCGCCAACATCCTGAACCGGATCGCCGACCGCATGGAGCAGAACCTGAGCACGCTGGCGACCGCCGAGACCATCGACAACGGCAAGCCGATCCGCGAGACGACGGCGGCCGACATCCCGCTGGCGATCGACCATTTCCGCTACTTCGCCAGCTGCATCCGCACCCAGGAAGGCGCGATCTCGACCATCGACAGCGACACCTACGCCTACCACTTCCACGAGCCGCTGGGCGTGGTCGGCCAGATCATCCCGTGGAACTTCCCGATCCTGATGGCCGTGTGGAAGCTGGCCCCGGCGCTGGCCGCCGGCAACTGCGTGGTGCTCAAGCCCGCCGAGCAGACCCCGGCCTCGATCATGGTGCTGGTCGAGCTGATCGCCGACCTGCTGCCGGCGGGCGTGCTCAACGTCGTCAACGGCTTCGGCCTCGAAGCGGGCAAGCCGCTGGCCTCGAGCAAGCGCATCGCCAAGATCGCCTTCACCGGCGAAACCGGCACCGGCCGCCTGATCATGCAGTACGCGGCGCAGAACCTGATCCCGGTCACGCTGGAACTGGGCGGCAAGTCGCCCAACATCTTCTTCGCCGACGTGATGGACCAGGACGACGAGTTCTTCGACAAGTGCCTGGAAGGCTTCGCCATGTTCGCGCTGAACCAGGGCGAGGTCTGCACCTGCCCGTCGCGCGTGCTGATCCAGGAATCGATCTACGACAAGTTCATCGCGCGCGCCCTCGAGCGCGTGGCGCTCATCAAGGCCGGCAACCCGCTCGACGCCGCCACCATGATCGGCGCCCAGGCCTCGCAGGAACAACTGGAAAAAATCCTGTCCTACCTCGACATCGGCCGCCAGGAAGGCGCCGAGGTGCTGGCCGGCGGCGAGCGCGCCACCCACGACGGCGACCTGGCGGGCGGCTACTACGTGCGCCCCACCGTGTTCAAGGGCGACAACGGCATGCGCATCTTCCAGGAAGAGATCTTCGGCCCGGTGGTCTCCGTCACCACCTTCAAGGACGAAGCCGACGCGCTGCGCATCGCCAACGACACGCTGTACGGCCTGGGCGCCGGCCTGTGGACGCGCGACGGCAGCCGCGCCTTCCGCGTGGGCCGCGCCATCCAGGCCGGCCGCGTCTGGACCAACTGCTACCACCTGTACCCGGCCCACGCCGCGTTCGGCGGCTACAAGCAGTCGGGCATCGGCCGCGAGAACCACAAGATGATGCTCGACCACTACCAGCAGACCAAGAACCTGCTGGTGAGCTACAGCCCGAAGGCGCTCGGCTTCTTCTGATCCCGGTCGTTCCCGACCATGCGGCGGCGCGGGCGCACCCGAGGCGACCGCGTCCGCCATCGAAAGGCATGCCATGACAACCTCGATCGATCGCGTCGTCGCGACGCCCGCCGCGCTGGACTTCATCGGCGAACTGCGCGGCCGCCACGGACCGCTGATGTTCTTCCAGTCCGGCGGCTGCTGCGACGGCAGCGCGCCCATGTGCTACGCGGCCGGCGAATTCAACCTGAGCGAGACCGACGTCTACCTCGGCAACCTGGACGGCGCGCCGTTCTACATCGGCCTGGAGCAGTTCGGCTACTGGGAGCATACCCAGCTGATCATCGACGTGGTGGCCGGCAATGGCGGCATGTTCTCGCTCGATAACGGGACCGGCCGGCGCTTCCTGACGCGCTCGCGCCTGTTCAGCGACGACGAATGGGCACGGCTGCACGGCACCCAACCATAACGGAGACAACACAATGAAGGCATTATCACTGGTCCTGCTCGCAGGCCTGGCCCCGCTCGCCCTGGTGGCGCACGCGGCCGACATCACCAACGCCATGCTCGACAACGCGGCCAGGGACACGAAGAACGTGCTGTCCTTCGGCATGGGCGCCCAGGGCCAGCGTTTCTCGCCGCTCACCCAGGTCAACACGAAGACGGTCGGGCGGCTGGTGCCGGCCTGGTCGTTTTCCTTCGGCGGCGAAAAGCAGCGCGGCCAGGAATCGCAGCCGCTGATCGCGAACGGGAAGATGTTCGTCACCGCCTCCTACTCGCGCATCTTCGCCATCGACCTCAAGACCGGCGGCAAGCTGTGGAAGTACGAGCACCGCCTGCCGGACGGGATCATGCCCTGCTGCGACGTGGTCAACCGCGGCGCCGCGCTGTACGGCAACCTGGTCATCTTCGGCACCCTCGACGCCCAACTGGTGGCGCTCGACCAGAACACCGGCAAGGTGGTGTGGAAGGAAAAGGTCGACGACTACGCGGCCGGCTATTCGATGACGGCGGCGCCCCTGATCGCCAAGGGCGTGCTGCTGACCGGCGTGTCGGGCGGCGAGTTCGGCGTGGTCGGCCGCGTCGAGGGCCGCAACCCGATGACGGGCGAGCTGCTGTGGATGCGCCCGACCGTCGAGGGCCACATGGGCTACCGCTACGACAAGGACGGCAAGGAGATCGAGGCCGGCGTCACCGGCACCGTCAACAAGAGCTGGCCGGGCGAGCTGTGGAAGACCGGCGGCGCCTCCACCTGGATGGGCGGCACCTACGACGCCGGCACCGGCCTGGCCTATTTCGGCACCGGCAACCCGGCGCCCTGGAACAGCCACCTGCGTCCCGGCGACAACCTGTATTCCTCGTCGACGCTGGCGCTGGATCCGGAGACCGGCCAGATCAAGTGGGCCTACCAGAACACGCCCAACGATTCCTGGGACTTCGACGGCGCCAACGAGTTCGTCACCTTCGACATGGACGGCCGGCGCTACGGCGGCAAGGCCGACCGCAACGGCTTCTTCTACGTGATCGACGCGAAGAACGGCCAGCTGAAGAACGCCTTCCCCTTCGTGCGCAAGATCACCTGGGCCAGCAGCATCGACCTCAAGACGGGGCGCCCGAACTTCATCGCCGCGAACCGCCCGAGCGACCCGACCAAGGGCGCGGACGGCAAGAAGGGCACGACCGTGTTCGCGGCGCCGGCCTTCCTGGGCGCCAAGAACCAGATGCCGATGGCCTACAGCCCGCAGACCGGCCTGTTCTACGTGCCGGCCAACGAATGGGGCATGGACATCTGGAACGAGCCGATCAGCTACAAGAAGGGCGGCGCCTTCCTCGGCGCCGGCTTCACCATCAAGCCGCTGTTCGACGACTACATCGGCGCGCTGCGCGCGGTCGATCCGAAGACCGGCAAGATCGTCTGGGAAGCCAAGAACACGGCGCCGCTGTGGGGCGGGGTGATGACCACGGCGGGCGGCCTGGTGTTCTACGGCACGCCGGAAGGCTACCTGAAGGCGCTCGATGCGAAGACGGGCAAGGAATTGTGGAAGTTCCAGACCGGTTCCGGCGTGGTGGCGCCGCCGGTGACCTGGGAAGACGGCGGCGTCCAGTACGTGGCCGTGGTCTCGGGCTGGGGCGGCGCCGTGCCCCTGTGGGGCGGCGAGGTCGCCAAGAAGGTCAATTTCCTGGAGCAGGGCGGTTCGGTCTGGGTGTTCAAGCTGGCGCAAGGCATCTGATCCGCCAGGCCACAGAAGATCAGGGAAGACCGGTGGCGCCGGGCGGGCGACCGGCGCCACCGGTCTGGTCTTTGCGGCGGCTGCGGCCGCCGCTTTTTTTATAACGATGCATACGGTTTATATTGTTATGAATGCATTCCGCTCAGGAATGTGACACCTGTCCGCCGTCCTGGTCCGATTCGCCACAGTGCGGCACCGTTTCCCGGCGTGCCTGCCGGCGCGCCTGCCCGGCATGCGGCCCGGCACGCAACTTGCCAGTGCCCTTGGCTGCATCGCACCGATGCGTCAACCAGAACAAGACAGTGAGGAGACAAATGAAAAAGCCTATCCTGGCGGCCGCGCTGGCCGCATGCATGCAGCAGGCCTGCGCGGTCGACATCAAGGCCGGCGACTGGACCGTGTCCGTCGGCGGCATCGTCAACGCGTACTACACCGGTGTGTCCTGCGGCGGCGACGACGTCGGCGGGCTGGCGCTGGGCGGCAAGGCGCTCGGCTGCGGCGGCGAGGACCGCCGCACCACGGTCGGCAACGGCCTGCTGCCGAACGCCCTGCTGACGTCCGTGTCGTCGCGCCAGGGCGGCATCGACGTCGCCGCCACGATCGGCATCTACGCGGCCACCGCCACCGACAGCGCGATCAGCCAGAACAGCCAGGTCGACGTGCGCCAGGCCTATTTCACGTTCGGCAACGCCACGCTGGGCACCTTCAAGCTGGGGCGCGACTACGGCATCTTCAGCCACGACGCCATCCTCGGCGACATGACCCTGGTCGGCGCCGGCGCGCCGGTCCAGGCGACGCAGCGCGGGCGCGTCACGCTCGGCCACATCGGCGCCGGCTATGCCTATCCCGGCAACTACGGCCAGATCGTGTACGCCACGCCGCAGAACGCCAGCGGCATCCGCGTCGACGTCGGCGTGATGAGTCCCGTCGCCGATACGCCGGTCGTGGCCGGATCGCGCTACGCGACGCGTTCCAGCCCGCAGTTCCAGGCGCGCGTGCGGCTCGAGCAGGGCGGATTCAAGGCCTGGCTGGGCGCCAAGCGCCAGCGTTTCGAATCGCGTACCGCCGGCGCCGACGACCTGGACATGCACGGCGTCGAAGCCGGCGCGTCCTGGCAGGGAACGACCGTCGGCCTGCTGGCCAATGCGCAGGCCGGCAAGGCGCTGGGCATCCTGTCCGACGCCGACCAGGGCGACACCAAGACGAAGCACTTCCTGGTGCAGGGCACGATCAAGGCGACCGACGCGCTCAAGCTGGGCCTGAGCTGGGGCCGCAGCGCGAACGACGCCGATGGCGCCGGCGCCGCCGGGCTGAAGTCGAACGCCAACCTGACCGCCGGCGCCTACTACACGCTCACCGGCGCGATCACGCTGGTGGCCGAGGTCGGACAGACGCGCTCGAAGGGCTTCGCCGGGAACACCGCGCGGCTGAACGGCGGCTCGGCCGGCGGCATCCTGTTCTTCTGAGCATGCGCGCGCTCCTCGCCATCCTGTGCATCGCGTTCCTGCCGTGCTGCGGCCCGGCCCGGGCCGGCACGCTCGACCGGGACGCAGTGGCGCGGCGCTTCCCGGCGCCGCTGGTGGTGGGCGAGCGCGCCGCCGACGTGCCGGCCTGGCCGCTGTTCAAGCAGAACGGCACGGCGACGGAACTGGTCGGCTACGCCTTCGAATCGGTCGACCTGGCGCCGGTGCCGGGTTTCGCCGGCGTGCCGGTGAACCTGCTGGTGGCGATCGATCCGAAGGGCGGCTTCCTCGGCGTGGACGTCCTGTCCCAGCACGAGCCGGTGTTCCTGGAGGGACTGGGCGAAGCGCCGCTGCGCCAGTTCGTCGCCCAGTACCGCGGGCTGTCGCTGGGCCGCGGCATCGTCGTCGACGGGGCGCGGGGCGAGGGCAAGGATGACGGCCTGGCGCACCTGGACGGCGTGGCGAAGGCGACGGCCTCGGTGCGCATCGTCAACCAGAGCGTGCTGGCGGCGGCGCTGAAGGTGGCGCGCGCGAAGCTCGGCTTTGCCGCGGGGCGCGATCCGGGCCGCATCGGCCAGGTGCGCACCGACCTGTTCGCGCCCATGTCGCTGCGCGCGCTGCTGGGCGCCGGCCTGGTGCGCCACCTGCGCCTGCGCAACCGCGAGGTCGAGCGCCTGTTCGCCGGCAGCGCGGGGGCCGGGCTCGACGCGCAGGCGCTGGCGCGGCCGGACGAGGTGTTCGTCGACCTGTACGTGGCCTGGGCCTCGGTGCCGGCCGTCGGGCGCAACCTGTTGGCGCCGCGCAGCTGGCAGCGCCTGGCCGCGCGCCTGGAGCCGGGCGACCAGGCGCTGCTGGTGATGGCGGGCGGCCGCCATGCGCTGGCCGGCGAGGATTTCGTGCGCGGCAGCGTGCCGCGGCGGATCCTGCTGCGCCAGGACCGGCTGCCGGTCGAGATGCGCGACCTCGACCTCGATCCGCGGCTGGCGCCCGGCATCGACCTGCCCGTCACCGAGGTGCTGCTGCTGCGCACGATCGCCCAGGCCGGGCTGGATCCGGCCCAGGCGCTGGAGTTCGTCCTGCCGCTCGTGCGCAGCAAGGGCATCGTCTATCCCGAACGGATCGCGCGCGAGGTCGCCGTGACCTACCGCCTGCCCGCCGGGTACTACCTGGCGCCTGCGGGCGCCACGCCGTCCTGGCGCGCCAGCTGGACGGCGCGCCGTGGCGAACTGGCCGTGCTGGGCGCGGCGCTGGCGCTGCTGGCGGGCGCGCTGCTGCATCCGCGCCGCCTGTCCGCCGATGCCCGCCGCTTCGCCTGGCTGCGCCGCGCCTGGCTGCTGTTCGTCGTGGCCTTCGTCGGCTACGGCGCCCAGGCCCAGCTGTCGATCGTGAATCTCACCGGCGTCGTGCAGGCCGTGCGCGCCGGCCGCGGCCTCGACTTCCTGCTGTTCGACCCGATGACGGTGACGCTGTGGGGCTTCGTGCTGGCGTCGCTGTTGCTGTGGGGACGCGGCGCGTTCTGCGGCTGGCTCTGTCCGTTCGGGGCGCTGCAGGAATTCGCCGGCATGCTGGGCCGCCTGCTGCGCCTGCCGCAACTGGTCGTGCGCCGCGCGCTCGACGCGCGCCTGCGGCGCATCAAGTACGTGGCGCTGGCGGCGATCGTGCTGGCCGCCGCCTTCGCGCCGGCGCTGGCCGACAGGCTGGTGGAGCTGGAGCCGTTCAAGACCGCGATCACGCTCGATTTCATGCGCGCCTGGCCCTACGTCGCCTATGCCGCCGGCCTGCTGGCGCTGGCGGCGGTCGCCAACAAGGCGTTCTGCCGCTACCTGTGCCCGCTCGGCGCGGCGCTGGCCGTGCTCGGGCGCGTGCGCCTGCTCGACTGGATCCCGCGCCGCGCCGAATGCGGCGCGCCCTGCCAGACCTGCCGGCACCGCTGCGGCTACCGCGCCATCGCGCCTGGCGGACGGATCGACTACGCCGAATGCTTCCAGTGCATGGAGTGCGTGGTCATCCACGAAAGCGCGACGCAGTGCGCGCCGCGCATCCTCGAACGCAAGCGCGCCGCCACGATCCCTATCGTGCCGGCGCGGGACACCGTCGACAGGAGGGCTTGAGACATGCTGCAACGCAGGACTTTCATCGCCGCGGCGCTGGGCTGCATGGCCGGCGCCGCCGCCGGCGCGGACCGGGACCCGGAACTCCGGCAGGGCGCGGCGCTGGCCTTCGGCACCACGGTGGGCATCGCCGTGCGCCACCCCGATCCCGTCGTGGCGGGGCAGGCGATCGACGCGGCGCTGGCGCAAGTGCGGCGCATCGACGCCTTGATGAGCTTGCGCCAGCCGTCCAGCCAGGTATGCCGGCTGAATCGCGACAGGGTGCTGCGCGATCCCGATCCGCACCTGCTGGCCGTGCTGGCGCATGCGCGCGCGCTGTCGCGCCTCACGCGCGGCGCCTTCGACATCACCGTGCAGCCCTTATGGGAGGCGTTCGAACGCGCCCGGGATGCCGGCGCCGGCCTGCCGCCGGATGCGCAGCGCCTGCGCGCGCGCGGCCTGGTCGGCTGGACCGGCGTGCGCGCCGGTCCCGGGCGCGTGGTGCTGGCCCGGGCCGGCATGGCCGTCACGCTCAACGGCCTGGCCCAGGGTTATGCGGCCGACCTGGCGCTGGCGGCGCTGCGCCGCCACGGCATCCGCCATGCGCTGGTCGATACCGGGGAGTTCGGCTTGCTGGGGCGGGCGGCGGGGCGGCCGTGGACGATCGGCATCCGCGATCCGCGCCACGCCAACCGCATGGCGGCCAGCCTGGCGCTGGACGGGCGCTGCGTCGCGACCTCGGGCGACTACGCCTGTGCCTTCACGCCGGACTGCCGCCACCACCATATCTTCGACCCCGCCAGCGGCGCTTCGCCGCTGGAACTGGCCAGCGTCACCGTACTGGCGCCGACCGGGCTGGAGGCGGACGGCCTGTCGACCGCCTTCATGGTGATGGGCGCGCGCCAGGCCCATGCGCTCGCCGCGCACCTGCCGGGCGTGGACCTGCTCGTCATCGGCAAGGATGGCGCGCGCTGGAAGTCGTCGGGCTTTCCGGCCGCGTGACTACTTCAGGTGCGGCAGCTTGCGGTAGATGGTATTGCGCGACACGCCCAGCGCGCGCGCCGTGGCCGAGACGTTGCCGCCGTTCGCGGCGAGCGACTGCAGGATCGCGGCCAGTTCCAGTTCCTCGAGGTTGGCGCCGGCGCCCAGCGGCGCCTGCGGCGCTGGCGGGGATGCCGGCATTTCCGGTTCCCCGGCCACGTCGTCGAGGAAGTCGTCGGGCATGTGGCGCAGGCAGATGTCTTCCTCGTCGCCGGCCATGATGGCGGCGGTGCGCAGCAGGTTGGTCAGCTGGCGGAAGTTGCCGGGCCATTTGTGGCGCCGGAACAGGGCCAGTACCTCGTCCGAGATGCGGTGCCGCCCGCCCTCGGCTTCGGCGGCCAGGATCTTCCTGACCACGGTCTCGAGGTCGGTGCGCTCGCGCAGCGGCGGCAGCTTCACCACCAGGCCGTTCAGGCGGTAGTACAGGTCTTCGCGGAACAGGCCTTCGGCGATGCGCTTGCGCAGGTTGTGGTTGGTGGCGCAGATCACTTCGACGTTGACGGGAATCGACTTGCTGCTTCCCAGCGGCGTCACCATCCGCTCCTGCAGCACGCGCAGCAGGCGCGCCTGCAGCGGATAGGGCATGTCGCCGATCTCGTCGAGGAACAGCGTGCCGCCGTTCGCCTGCAGGATGCGTCCCGCCGCGCCCTTCTTGCGCGCGCCGGTGAATGCGCCGTCCTCGTAGCCGAACAGTTCCGATTCGATCAGGGTTTCCGGGATCGAGGCGCAGTTGACGGCGACGAAGGGGCCGTCGGCCCGCGGGGAATCGTTGTGGATGGCCTGGGCCAGCAATTCCTTGCCGGTGCCGGTCTCGCCCATGATCATGATCGGCACGTCGCGCCCGAGCACCTTGTCGACCTTGGCGATGACCTGTTCCAGTTGCGGATCGCCGGTATTCAGGTAGCGCAGGCCGGACAGGCGCCGCGGCGCCGCCTTGTGCACCGGCGTCGGTGCCGGCACCGACAGGGGCGCCGGCTCGCTCGCATTGGTCAGCACGTGCACGCCATTGGTCAGGCGCAGCTCGGCGCGCCCGCGCACGCGTACGCCGTTGTGCATGCACAGGTCGAGCAGGCCGGGCGCGGCGGTGCGGTAGTGGTCGAACAGCGCGGAGACGGGCAGGCCGAACAGCGAGCTGAAGGTGTGCGCCTGCAGCGCGGGATAGGACAGGCCGAGCTGGAACAGGCCGTTGCGGTTGGCGGCCAGGAAGCGTCCGCCCGGGGTGAACGAGGCGATGCCCTCCATCAGGGTGCCGATGAATTCCGGGCGGGCATGGAAGTGCAGGGTGATCGCGTTCTCGAACGCGGACGTGAACATCTGGTTCTCGATCATCAGCGCCGACATCCGCACCAGGGCCATCGTGTGCTTGTGGAAGCTGCGCCGGTCGCCGCTGACGTCGAGCACGCCGACCACGTTGCCGCGGTGATCGGTGATCGGCGCCGCCGAACAGGTGAGGAAGTGGTTCGCGGCCAGGTAGTGCTGGTCGGCATGCACGGTGGTCGGCGCCTTTTCCGCGATGGCGGTGCCGATCGCATTGGTGCCCTTGCTTTCCTCGGACCAGTCGACGCCGGCCGTCAGGGCGACGCGGTTGGCCTTTTCCAGGAAATCGGCATCGCCCAGCGAATGCACGATCACGCCCTGCGCGTCGGTCAGCAGGACCATATTGTGGGTGTTGGCGATCTGCTGGTACAGCGTTTCCATGGCCGGGACGGCATGGCTGTAGAGGATGCGGTTCCGGTCGACCAGCGTCGACAGCGCCGCTCCGGACAGGGGACTGAAATCGGGGCGCGCCCCGGGACAGAGCCCGAACCGTTCGGAGCGCGCATGCGAGGTGGCGATGGCCGGGTTCATGTCCATGTTCCAGCCGGCGTCCGGCATGCCGGGGCCGAGCAGGCCGGTGGCGGCTTGAGGGTAAGTCATTCCATGTCTCCTTGGTGGCCCTGGACCGCGGCTCTCTCTTGTGGGGAATCGACTGTTCACTAATGTAGCACCTGTACCGGAATGGAACAAACGGCCCGGCGGCGAGGCGTTGCACCGTGATACAAGCAAAGCGGATGCCAGGATGCGTCATGCCTGCAACACCGGCCCTTGCGGCAAACTCATCCGTTTGCTATAGTGCGCGTCCTGCTTCTGCAGCGCAGTAAAAGTTCAGCGAAATCAAGTAGTTGGACGAGAAGTGTTGATGACTTCGATTGCGGTGCAGAAAACGAGGGGGTTGACGAAGCAAACGAAA
>NZ_CAJYEB010000012.1 GCF_913773735.1 uncultured Massilia sp. | reverse complement strand
CCATGGTCCGTAACGCGGAGGAATGTCGCGCCAAGGCGCGCCAGTCCTCAAGCGCCACAAGACTCCATTGATCACATGCCGATGTCCGACATAGGCATGGCCATGGTGTGGGTTGGACGGCAAATGTAATTCCAATTGCCGCCATTGCTGTTCAGTTAGGTCAGTTCGGCTCATCGCCGTCTGACCGGCTAAACCTTGCTTGGTTCAACTCAGTCAGACAGACCCTAGCGCACCAGCTCCGCCGCACCCCACGCAACTTCGACCACCTTGCCGTCCGGCCCCTGCGTCGTCAGCTCCAGCGTGCGCACGCCCTCCACCGGCACGTCGACCCCGACCACGCCGGTACCGCGATGCGCGAACAGCACCTTGCCGTCGCCCAGCACCCGGTACGTCACCGGAACGCGCCCCGCGACGGTCCCGGCGCGGCTGCGAAAGCGCGCGAAGCCGCCGTCCAGGTCGACCGCCACGCGCGCGCCGGCCAGCACGCCGATGCCGTCCGCGACCGCCGCGCCGCCGATCTTCAAGGGCCGTCCCGACGGCGCCGCGTTGGCCTGCACGGGCACCCACCTGGCCGCCTGCGCCGTCGACAGCGCCGCGGCGCCGTCGCCCAGGATGCGCACGCGCGCCGGGATCTCGGTCAGCAGCACGTGCCCCGGCCGCAGGGCGTCGCCGCGCAGCACCAGCAGGGCCGTCTCGCGCGGCGCCAGGTCGACGGTGAGCGTCGCGCCGAGCGTGCGTTCCTGCCCGGTCCAGGCGTCGCGCGCGCCGGCCCCGGGCGCCATCTGCAGCCGGGCCAGCGGCACGCTCACGCGGCGCGGTCGCGCGCCGCGGTTGACCAGCGCCACCGCCTTGTGCCCCGGCGCGGCCAGCGTGCGCACCAGCACCTGGGTGTCGGCGCCGCGCTGCACCGTCACGCCCTGGTGCCCGGCCGGGTCCTGGTCGATGGCGATGACCTCGCGCCTGCCGGCGATGTCGAGCAGCGCGCGCGGCATCGTGGTGAGGTCGGCGCCCAGCACCAGCGGCGCCGCCGCGATGGCCCACAGCGACAGGTGGGCGCGCGCCTCCACCGGGTGGCGCGCGTCGAATTCGCCATGGCCCAGTTCCAGCATGTCCGGGTCGTTCCAGCGTCCGGGCCCGGCGTACAGCGGACGCGCGGCGGCCGTGTCGAAGTTGTGCAGCATCGACTTCCACGTGGGCTCGATGTCCGCGCTGGTGCGCCAGGTGTGGCCGTAGCGGCCGGCCCAGCCGGCCACGCGCGCCTCGCCCCAGGTGCAGATCGACAGCACGACGTCGCCGCGCGGGCGCACCGCGTCGATCTCGCGGCGCAGGCCCGCATACAGCTGCTCGACCCGCGCCGAATTGGCCGCATCGGGCCGGCCGCGCACGATCCAGGGGCCGAACGCGGCGTGGGTGCCGTCGCGCACCCAGGGCTGGTTCGGGGTGAAGTCGGCCAGGCCGCAGGCGTCCACCTTGACGTAGTCGAAGCCCCACTCGCCCAGCAGCAGGCGCATGTCGGCCGCCTGGTGGCCGAAGGTGCCGATCTCGCGCGCGGCCGTCGTCCCTTCCGGCAGGTTGGGGGAATGCCGGTCCCAGGCCTGGGAACAGGCGTTGCGGCCGATCTCGGTGTAGATGCCCGCCTTCAGGCCCAGCGCGTGCAGCCTGTCGACGAAGGGCCGCAGGCTGGTACTGCCGTCGGCCAGCAGGCCGCTCGGGAACATGCCGGTGCGTACCTCGATGCGGCCGTCCGGGCGGCGCGTGCGCCACCAGCCGTCGTCCATGTTGACGTAGCGGTAGCCGGCGTCGCGCAGGCCGCTCGCCACGAGCGTGTCGGCCACCGCCATGATCTTGCCCTCGTCGACCTCGGTGTGGAAGGCGTTCCACGGATTCCAGCCCATCGGCGGGGTGAGCGCCTGCGCCGCGGCGGCCCCGCACAGGGCGCTCAACGCCGCCGCCAGCAAGGTGCGCCTCATGCGGGCACCGCTTCCAGCAGCAGCGCGTGCGCGAAGCGCACCGTCACGCGCGCGCCGGCGCCAGTCACCTCGCCCAGTTCGCGCCCGTCGACGTAGTCGCGCAGCTTCCAGCGCCCCGCCCCCAGGCCGCGGATCTCGACCGGCCCGTCCCATTCGGGCGCGAAGAAGGCGAAGTACATGCGGCCATCCTTCTCGACCGCATGTCCTTCCGGCCTGTCGAAGCCGATGTCGTACAGCTCGCCGCGGTAGACGCCCCTGGGCAGCATCTTCTCGCGGTAGATGCCGATCCACTTGCGCCAGACGACTTCGCGCTCGGGCGTGAGGAGGAAACTGTCCTTGGGCTTGGGATCGACCGGCCAGGTGAACTTGGTCGACAGCACGGCGCCGATGCCGACGGTGGACGCGAAGTCCTGGCCGCCGTCGCTCAGCTCCACGTGGTCGCCGGCGTACGGCGCCGACGGTCCCATCAGCGCCTTGATGGTCTTGCCCTTGTGGCGCACCTGCCAGGACGACAGCGGGTCCGAGGCCGGCGCCTGGTTCATGTAGGGGAAGTTGTGGAAGGCGTACGAGGTCCCGCAGGGGCACAGCTCGACCACGGCGTTCGGGTTCACCTCGCGCGCCGTGTCGTACACCATCTTCCAGAAGTCCTGCAGCTTCTCGAACGACTCCTCCGGCCGCGCGTGCTTGTGCGCCGGGTTGTGGCAGGGCGCGACGCCGTTCAGGTGCTGGCCGTCGATCTTGATGCCCTGGTAGCCCCATTCGCCGAAGATCTTGCGGATCCACGCGCGCGTCATCTCGATCGTCGGTGCGTAGGCCGGGCACAGGTAGAGGCTGTTCCACCAGCTGATCAGCTGCGGGGCGCCGTCCTTGTCCAGCAACAGCATGTCGACGTGGTCGTGCAGCAGGTCCGAACCCGGGTCCACGGCCAGCGGCGTGATCCACAGGCGCGCCTTCATGCCGGCATCCTGGATGGCGCCGACCAGGCCGCGCATGTCGGCGTCCCCGTTCGGGAATTTCTTCCGGTCGAGCTTCCAGTCGCCCTCGTTGTTCTGCCAGCCGTCGTCCAGCACGGCCCATTCCAGGCCCAGCTCCCTGGCCTTCTGCAGCGTGCCCACCATCAGCGGCACGGTGAAGTCGCGCTCGTAGCCCCACGCGCACCAGATCGGCTGGTAGCAATCCTCGGGGCAGTCCGGCGCGGCCAGGCCGCGTTCGGCCATCACCTTGCGGTAGCCGTCCAGGGCGGCGAAATAGTCGCCCGTGTGCAGCGCCAGGAAGGTCTCGAGCGTGTCCAGCGTCTCGCCGGGCTGCAGTGTCGCTTCCCGCTCGAACTCCACCGCCAGCGACGCCCCGCCCTCGACCTGTCTGACGGGCAGCGCGACCAGGCGCGGCACCGTGTCCAGGTGGCCCACGGCCAGGCCGCAGTCGCGCTGCCAGACGTCGACCGCCGGCGTGCCGCCGCCGTAGTCGGAACCGTTCATGCCCATGAAGTTGCGCTGCTCGAAGCCCCGCCTGACCGGCTGCACCCAGTCGCGCCGGTCCGGGTGGGTGGCGCCCGAATAGGTCCAGAAGGCCGGCTTGCGCCCGGCCGCGGCGCGCAGCGTATGGGCGCTGTTGGCCCAGGCGGCGACCGGCAGCGGCTTGTCGCCGGCATTGCGGTAGCTGGTGCGGATCACCGCGAAGCCCGGATGGCGCTCGTAGAAGGTGACGGACACGGTCTTCTCGATGCGTTCGGGCGCCATGCCGGTGAAGCGGTGGCGCACGCCGGGGCCGTGCGGACCCGCGACGCGGTCGGCGGCCTGCGCGGCCAGCGCGAAGTGGCCGACCCAGCGCCCGTCGGCCAGGCGCAGGCGCTCGCTCGGCGCGAACGCGGTGACGGCGCCCGGGCGCGGGCCGCGCCGCGACACCACCCGGCACTGCAGCCCGGCGTCGAATTCCAGCGCCATGGCGGCGTCGCCGACGCGCGCCACGTTCCTGCCCTTGCCCTCCTGGACGGCGGCGGCGCCGGCCGGCCCCACCGTCGATGCCACGGCCGTACCGGCCAGCCACTGCAGCAGGCTGCGGCGGCGTTCGTCATGCGCTTGGTTCATCTGTCTCCTCGTGTCGGATGCGGTTCTACATGGCCGGCGCCGGGCCGGCTCCCGCCGCCCCTACACCAGCTCGACTTGCGCGCCGCGCGAACGCAGCGCCTCGACCGCCTCCGGCGCCGCGCCGGCGTCGGTGATGATGCGGTCGACCTGTTCGATCTTCGCGATCACGGACAGGCTGCGCCGTCCGATCTTGGACGAGTCGCCCACCGCGACCACGCTGCGCGCGATCTCCAGCATGCGCGCGTTCAGGCGCGCTTCCAGCAGGTGCGGCGTCATCACGCCGATCTCCGGATCCAGGCCATCGAAGCCCAGGAACAGGATGTCGGCGTGCAGGCCCTGCAGCGCGGCCTCCGCCTGCGGCCCGCCCAGCGAGTACGAACTGGGCCGGAGCACGCCGCCCAGCATCACCAGCGTCACGTGCGGCGCGCCGGCCAGCAGCACGGCGATGTTCAGCGCATTGGTGATCACGTTCACCGACTGCAGCTTCAGGCCGCGGATCTGCTTGGCGATTTCCGCCGTCGTCGTGCCCGAATCGAGCACGATGGTCTGGCCCTCGCCGATCAGCCGCACCGCCGCCTCGGCGATGCGCACCTTCTCGGCGCGGCGCAGGTTCTGCTTGACGCCGATCGGCAGGTCCTCGTCGTCGCGCTGGGCCAGCGCCCCGCCGCGGGTGCGCACCACCGCCCCGATCTCGGCCAGCGCGTTCAGGTCGTTGCGCGCCGTGACCTGGGAGATGTCGAACATCGCCGCCAGCGCCGCCACCGTCACGCGGCCCTGCTCGGCGACCAGCTCGCGGATGCGGCGCCGGCGCTCTTCCACCAGCAGGTCGGGGTCGCTTGCGCCTGTACCGGCGCCTGTACCTGCGCCGACTTTCGTTTCCGTGTTATTCGTGTTGTTCATTGCCGATCTTTCGCCTTCGTAGTGAGCCAGATGATACAGGAGGCCAGGTACGAAATGAAACGAAAGATCGGCCTCCCTCATGCTTGCGGCTTGCGCCAGGCCTGCGGATACGCTTTCTCGGCGTTCAGGCGGTACAGCTTGTCGACGACGCCCTTCGGCAGCGCCAGGCCGCGCACCGGCCCGTCGAGTTCCGGCACGTCGAAGCGGTCGGCGGTATTGAAGTAGCGCCAGTCGCGCCGCCACACGGTGTCCAGGTCCTGCGCGAAGGCGGCGTCGGGCTGCCCGGCGGACTGCGCCAGGTCGGTGCCGTACATCAGGCGGTCCTGGTACTTGACGAAGAAGTCGACCACCGCTTTCGGGTCGCGCCGCGACTGGTACTGGATCTGGCCCATGCGCGCCGCCACGTCGACGTGCACGCCCGGGTGCGCATCCAGGAAGCGGCCCAGGCGGCCGACGTCCCACTCCAGCGACGCCATGTGCACGCCGGTGAAGCGCATGCGCGGGTGCCTGGCCAGCAGGTGGTCGCGCGCGGCCATCTGCTGTTCGTAGCCCGGCATTTCCGGATGGCGGTACATGTGGTACGCCGGGTGGTTGCGGAAATACTCCTGGTCGTTCTTGACCGTCATCCGCTCCACCGGCAGCCAGCAGTTGTGCGGCTCGCCCTGGTGGCCCAGCACCATCACGCCGCGCCGCTCCAGGCCGGCGAACAGCCCGTCCAGGCGCGGGTCGTCGACCATCACCAGCCGGCCCTGGCGGTCGCGCAGGTCCATGCCGATGTTCTTCCAGACCTTGACGCCGACGGCGCCGTCGGCCAGCGCCCCGTCCAGATCCTTCAGCGTCGCCTCGGTCCAGCCGGGCCGCTCGAAGTCCTTCGTCGCGAACGTCGCCACCCAGGCCAGTTCCGCCGGATGGGCGTGGGCCGCGCGGCGGGCGACGCGGCGCTGGACGTCGAGCGGCGGAAAGTCCGGATAGTCGACGTTGATCGTCAGCGCGCGGAAATTGTCGCGCCGCGCCAGCGCCAGATAGGCGTCCTGGCTTTCCCCATGCAGGTGCAGGTGGGCGTCGATCTTCGGCACCTTGTCGAAGTCGGCCATCGTGTAGCTGTCCGCCGCCGACGCCGCCAGGGGGGCGGCGCACGCCGCGGCCAGGATGATGATGCGGATGAAGCGCTGCTGCATGTCTCGTCTCCTCGTGGAACGGGCGGGCTCAAGCCGCCGTCAATCGTTCGAGCGCCGCCGCGTCCAGCGGCGTGCCGGCGCTGCGCGCCGCGTACAGGGCGGCGCCGAGCACCGGCGCCAGGCGCGGCGCGGCCAGCCGGTACGGGTGCGCGCGGGCCGCCAGCGCCTGCGCGAACGGCGCGCGCAGCGGACCGCCCGGACCGAACAGGCCGCCGGTGTGCGATACCGCGAGCGGCGCGTCGGGCGGCACGGCCAGCGCCGTGCGCACGGCATCGACCATGGCGGCCAGTTCGCCGGCGGCATCGTCGACGATGGCCTGGGCCAGCCGGTCGCCCAGCGCCGCGGCTTCCGTCACCAGGCGCGCCAGCTGCGCGACCTTGCTGCGTTCGCCCTTCAGCTCCCCGTAGACGACGCCGCACAGGTCGAGATCGTCGCGCAGGGCCAGGCGCGCCCGCACCAGTTCGTACAGGGCGCCGCGCGGGGCGCGGCCGTCGCTCATGCGCGAGAACAGCGCCAGGCCGGCACGGGCGATCCAGTGCGCCGATCCCTCGTCGCTGAACAACTCGCCCCAGCCGCCGGCGCGCGCCTGGCGGCCGGCGTATTCGCCATAGGCCATCGAACCGGTGCCGGCGATCACGCTGATGCCGTCGGCGCAGGCCAGCGAACCGGCCCAGCTGCACACCATGTCGTTGCCGCACAGGTAGCGCCCGTGCCCGAGCACGGCGCGCGGCAGCGCGTCGAGCCTGGCCTGGGCGGCGCGGTCCTCGCCGTAGGCCGGCAGGCCGAAGAAGGCGAAGTCCAGGTCGGCCGCCGTCACGCCGGCGGCGTCGAACAGCGCCCGGCAGCCGCGCTCGAGCACGGCGGCCGCGCCCTCGATGCCGGTCTCGACGTGGTAGGCGCTGCCCTCTTCGCTGCGGGCGCGCACGGCGCCGGCGCGGTCGACCAGGGCGAACGCCGTCTTGGTGCCGCCGCCGTCAATCCCGAGGAACATCGGCATCCCCTTCGAACGGATGGATGGTCACGCCGCGCACCACGCGGTTGACGGTGCCGCTGCGGCTCGGCGTGTCCGGGCGCAGGCCCAGGGCCAGCGACGCCAGCAGCGCGAACGACTGGCAGAACGCGATGCCCGCCAGCGCGAGTGCGAGCTCGCCGGCGCCGTCCATGCCGTCGAACACCAGGTCGTCCGCGTCGAGCCGCGCATCGGCCTGCCCGGACAGCGCCAGCACGCGGCCGGCGCTGCCGTCGCGGCGCAGCTCGGCCAGCAGGTCGAGGTCGTAGCGGCGCGCATGGGCGTCGTTCGACAGCAGCACCACGACCAGCGTGTCGGCGTCGACCACGGTCTTGGGACCGTGGCGGAAGCCCAGCGGCGAATCGAACAGCGCGACGACCTGGCCGTCGGTCAGTTCGAGCAGCTTCAGCGCGGCCTCGCGCGCCAGGCCGCGCAGCTCGTTGCTGCCCAGGTAGACCACGCGCTGGAAGCGGCGCCCCACCAGCTCGTTGAGCAGCGGCAGCGCCGCCACCTGCGTCGCGCGCGCCGCCGCCGCCGGCGCCGCCACGGCGCCGTGCTCCAGCACGCCGAAGGCCAGCGCGGCGGCCAGCAGCATCGAGGTGAAGCTGGTCGTCATCGCGAAGCCGCGGTCGTGGGTGGCGTCCGGCAGCAGCAGCGCCAGCGCCCCGGCGCGGCCCTGGGCCATGCGGTACAACTCGCCGTCGGCGTTGCAGGTGATGACCAGGTGGTGCACCTCGTCCAGCAGGCGGTCGGCCAGCGCCACGGCCGCCACGCTCTCCGGGCTGCTGCCGGAGCGGGCGAACGACACCAGCAGCGTCGGCACGCCGCGCTGCAGGAAGCGCGCCGGGCCGGACACCAGGTCGGTGGTCGGCACCGCCTCGGCGCGCAGGCCGCGGCCCAGCAGGGCCGGCGCCAGGCATTCGCCGATGAAGGCCGAGGTGCCGGCGCCGGCCAGCACGATGCGCAGGTCGCGGCGCGCCAGCAGCGGCGCGAGGAAGGCGTCGAGCGCGCCGCGCCGGTCCGCCACCAGCGCGTCGATCTGCGGCCAGACCGCCGGCTGCTGTGCGATCTCGCGCGCCGTCAGCCCCGCTCCCGCGGCGTCCAGGCGGTCTTCGGCGATTCCCAGGATGTCCCTCTGTACTACCAGCATGTTTCCAGCTCCTTCGTTGCGGCGCCCGCCATGCAGGCATCCATGTACTGGCGCAGCACCCTGGCCACGCCTTCCTTGAGTAAATCGGCCGGCCGGTTGCGCAGGCGTCCCGCGCGCACCGCCTCGTACTGGGCCGGCAGGTACTGGCTGAGCAGCGTCAGCGGCGGCGCCGTCCGTTCCAGGTTGGCCAGCAGTTGCGCCTGGGCCGCCTGGATGGCCGGATGCGGCCAGTAGTAGCGGATGCGGTCGCTCAGGCTGTACTGCTGGTCGAAGCGCGCGCGCGCCGGGTCGTGGTAATACTTCTGCCAGTACCCCGGCTCGGCGCGCATCGTGTCCAGCACCACTTCCTTGAAGCGCGAACCGCCCGCGCCTGCCGTCATCTCGTGCTCGATGTCGGCCAGCGCCCACAGCGTCTCGCGCAGCGCGAAGGTCAGGCCCGGCCCCGCCTTGAGGATGGCGAAGTGGTCGCGCACCAGGGCGGCGAGGCCCTCCGGCGTCTGGTAATCGGTCGAATGCGCCTCGAACAGCATGCCCGGCACGCCCTCGATGAAGCGGCTCAGCGCCTGCGCCCGCTCGGGACGGTAGTCGATCACCTTGTGGTGGTCGAACTCCACGCCCGGCTGCACCACCAGGCCGACCACGCGCGGCCAGGCGGCGTCCAGGCCCGCCGCCTCGAACGCGACGCGGTGGGCGTCGATGGTGGCCGCGGCGGCCGCCGGCGTGGTCACGGCCAGTTCCTGCAGGTCCTCGTGGGCGCCGCCCGGCACCGGCACCTCGGTGCCGACGATGTACACGGGCGCCCCGCCGCCCGCCACGCGCCAGGCGCGTTCCGCCACGGCGGCCAGGCGCGCCGCGCGCGCCGCGACGGTCGCATCCGGCAGCGGCACCGGGTCGCCGGCGCAGGACATCGAGCAGTCCAGGTGGATCTTGCGAAAGCCCGCCGCCACGTACTGGTCGATCAGCACTTCGGCGCGCGCCATCGCCGCGTCGGCGTCCCGGTCCTGCCAGGCGTTCGGCCCCAGGTGGTCGCCGCCGAGCAGCACGCGCTCGCGCGCCAGCCCGACGCGGTCGGCGATGCCGTGCACGAAGTCGCGGAACGCCGCTGGCGTCATGCCGGTATAGCCGCCGTCCTGGTCGACCTGGTTCGACGTCGCCTCGACCAGCACCGGCAGGCCGCGCTCCCTGCCGGTCTCCAGCGCCGCCTCGATCACCAGCGGATGGGCCGAGCAGACCGAGTGGATGCCCACCGGTTCGCCGTCCTTGTGGCGGCGCACCAGTTCCAATAGATATTCCATGTAACGCTCCTTGAAATCAGTTCGTGGCGCCGTCGTCGGGCTGCAGCGCCAGCAGCAGCGCCGCCGCCAGCGACAGGCCGATCCCGGCCAGCTTGTACCCGCCCGGCATGGTGGCCGCCAGCGCCATCGCGATCACGGTCGTCAGCAGCGGCGCGCCGGCGTTCACCAGCGGCGACACCACCAGCGCCTTGCCGTGGCGGAAGGCATGCACCAGCGTCAGGGCGCCGATCGCATTGAGCACCTGGGTGACGGCGGCCAGCAGCGGCCCGGACGGCCCGTAGTGGATCGGCTGCGAGAAATCGGTCATGGCCAGTGCCACCGGGATGAACAGCAGCGCGCTGGCGGTCATGTAGAAGAAGATGCTTTCCGCATCCATGCTGGCGTTGGCCAGCTTGATGAAGTAGGCCTGCAGGCCCCAGGCCACCAGCACGCCCAGCGCCAGCACGAACCACAGGCCGTAGGATTGCGCCGCCTGTCCCGGCGTATAGTCGAACAGCGGCAGCGCGCAGATCGCCAGCACGATGCCGGCCGTGCCGAGCGGGCCGGTGCGCTCGCGCAGGAACAGGAAGGACAGCACGATCGTGATCACCGGCGAGAGCGAGATCAGCGGGAAGATCAGGTAGGTGGGGCCGGCCTGCACCGCGTAGAACAGGATCATCTGCCCGCCCGCGCCCAGCAGCCCGATCGCCAGGCCGTAGGCAACCGAGCGCCCGTCGCGGCGCACGCGCCAGCCGCTCCTGGCCAGCACGAACAGCGCCGGCGGCACCATGGTCAGCGCCCACACCACGTAGACCAGCGTCTCGGGAAAGCCGTACCGGGTGGGCAGGCCGGCGAACGCGCCCCACACGCCCCACAGCAGCGTGGTGGCGAGCGCGTAGCCCAGCCATCCCGCCGGGCGGGCGGCGGCCTTCGATCCCATCGTTGTCGTTTCCATCGCGCGTCCTCAGAACTTCATGCTCATGCCGGCCGCGTAGGTGCGGCCCCAGGTCTCGAAGCCGTACAGCGCGTCGCTGCGGCCCAGGTTCGAGCGCATCACGGCGTCGCTCAGGTTCTTGCCCTCGACGAACAGGGTGATGGCCTTCGTCACGTCCCACGAGGCCGACGCCGTCACCCAGGTCAGCGAGTCGACCTTGTTCGGGTAGCCGGCGATCACGTTGCTGCTCTGCGTGTACACGCCGGTGTAGTCGAACGAAATCGAGGCGTTGATGCCGTTCTTTTCGTACAGGAAGCCCAGCGAGGACGCGGTCGGCGCCACGCCTTCGAGCTGGCCGACGTACCGGCCGTTCTGGTATGCCTTGGTCAGCGTCTTGGCGAACTTGGCGTTGATGCCGAAGCCGTTGTCGAACAGGTGCTGGATGCCGACCTCGATGCCGCGCACGCGCGCCTTGTCGCCGTTGACCGGATGCGAGACGCTGTACAGGTAGCCCGGCACGCCGATGTCCACGTGCTCGTCGAGCTGGTAGGTCACGAAGTTCTTGATCTGCTTGGCGAACACCGCGGCGGTGATGGCCGACTTCGGCCGGTAGTACCACTCGACCGACAGGTCCTGCTGCACCGCCTCGGTGGGTTTCAACTTGGGGTCGCCGACGATGCTCAGCAAATAGGTGCGGTCGAGCGTGTTGTCGGTGCGGGTCGGGGCCAGCTTGTCCAGCGACGGCCGCGCCATCACCTTGGCCACCGCGCCGCGCACCACGACGTCCTCGCGCGCCCACCAGCTCAGGTTGGCCGACGGCAGGAACTTGGTGTACTTGCCGTCTTCCGACACCGGTTCGGCCTCGCTGTAGGTGATGTCCGGGCTGCTGGTGGGGACGTTCGGGGTCGGGTCATAGATCGACACGATGCGGTCGATCGCGCTCTTCGAGTTGGTCCTGGTGCGCACCAGGCGCGCGCCGACGTTGCCGTTCCAGTTCTCGCCCGACAGCTCGAACTGGCCGTACAGCGTGGCGGTCTTCTCGCGCACCGAGTAGGAATCGGTGGGCACGAACACCGGATTGGTCTTGCTGACGTCGAAGGTCTGGCCGGTCGGGTTGCCCTCGGCGTCCAGGACCGGCTTGCCGTCCAGCCTCTTCAGCGCGGCCAGGTAGGCCGGCACGTCGAAGGCGATGAAGCTGCCCGGGAAGCTGCCGCCGGCGTTGCGCATGTAGTTCGGCAGCGACATCGGCCGCACCACGTCGGCGCCCAGCGAAGCGAAGGTGGTCGTGTACATGTCGCAGTACTGGCAGGCGCCGCCGCTCTTCTCGTTGCCGATCGAGTTGCGGTCCTTCTTGCGGTCGGTGGCGCTGGCGCCGAACTGGAAGCCGTCGATGTGCCACTTGCCGTCCAGCGCCAGGCGTCCCTCCAGCGAGGCGCCGTCGATGGTGTCCTTGATGTCGGTGCCGGTCAGGCCGGTGAAGTGGATGCCGTAGTCCTTGTTGCCCAGGCGCCCGGCGGCCAGCTCGGTCGCCAGGTCGCGCCCGTCCTCGAGCTGGACGCGGATGTCCGGGAAGCCGCCGCCGTTGGCGCGGTAGTAGCCCGTATTGTGGCCGGCGATGCCGGCGACGACGAAGGTGTCCTTGCCGCCGGAGTCGCGCTTGGACGTCGAGCGGTACACGTCGCCCGTCAGCTTCAGGCTCCTGCTCGGCTTCCATTCGCCGCGCCAGCCGAACTGCATGGTGTCGACCACGCGGTCGGTGGTGACGTTGGACATTTCCGGGACCAGGTCGTGCACCGTCATGCTGGTGATCAGGTGGTCCTTCACCACGACGTCGGACCAGCGCTCCGGGGCATGCTCGACGTAGTAGGACTGCTGGTAGCCCACCTGGGGCGAATCGAGGCGCGTGGCCAGCGCGTCGACGGTCATCCTGAACTGCGGGCTGACCTTCCATTCGAAGGCGCCGGACAGCGCGGTGCGCTTCTTCTCCTCGAAGATCGAACCGAAGGAGATGCAGCACGGCGCCAGCAGGTTGCTCTCGTCGGCGCCGATGGCGCCGTCGCCGTTGACGTCGAAGCTGCCCGGCGAGTCGGCGTTGTAGGTCTGGTAGCCGAGCGAATCGGTGCGTACCTTGCGCCTGGAGAGCACGGCGCCGACGATCACGCCCATCGTGTTGTCGTTGAACGTCTTGGAGTACACGCCGGACAGCTTGCCGCCGTTCTTCTTCGACAGGTCGTTGCGTTCGCCCTCGAAGCGGATCGAGCCGTGCTGGCCGGGATTGTCCATCGGCCGCGCCGAGCGCAGGTTCACGGCGCCACCGATGCTGCCTTCCATCTGGGCCGCCTCGGCCGACTTCATCACGTCCGCGCCGCTGATCACTTCGGAGGGCAGCACGTCGAAGGCGAAGTCGCGGCCGTCGCCGTCGGTCGCCAGGATGCGCTTGTTCAGGGTGACGATGTTGTAGCCCGAGCCCAGGCCCCGCACATTGATGTACTGGCCCTCGCCGCCGCGCGTGCGCGACACCGAGATGCCGGAGATGTGGGTCAGCGAATCGGCGACGTTGTCGTCCGGGAAGCGGCCCAGTTCCGTCGCCGAGATCGAGTCCTGGATCACGTCGGCGTTGCGCTTCAGGTCGAGCGACTTGGCCAGCGCGGCGCGCGCGCCGGTCACGACGACGACGGCCTGCTGCGGCGGCTGCGCTGGCGCCGCGGCGGTGGCGGTGGCGGTGGCGGAAGCGGCCGGGGCGGCTGCCGGCGCGTCCTGCTGACCTTGCTGCTGATCTTGCTGCTGATCTTGCTGCTGGGGCGACGGGGCCTGCGCCAGCGCCGTGCCGCACAGCGCCATCTCCACCGCCGCCGCGATCAGGCTGCGCCGAAGTCCCGTCTCGAATCTGCTACCCATGGCAAATCTCCTGTCGTGATTTTCATTGTTACGAAATAGTAATAAAAGGATCTGAAAAATACAAGAAACTTTCGAAAACTTTCGATTCAACGATGTTTTGTTGTTTAATTGATCGAACCTGGATTTTCGACGCCTTTCGCAAGCAAGGCTGGTGCCCGATTGTGTTCAGCGGGACATGGTGGCCGAGTGCGCCGGCGCGCCGCCGGCACGCCGATCGGTGTATCCTGCGGGCATGCAAAGCGCCCCTTTTCCACCCGACGAAGCCGCACGCCGTGCCCTGCTGGAATCGCTGGACCTGCTGGACACCGCGCCCGAGCCCGTATTCGACCGCGTCACCCGCCTGGCCGCGCGCCTGCTCGGGGTGCCGATCGCCCTGTTTTCGCTGGTCGACGCCGACCGCCAGTGGTTCAAGTCGCGCGTCGGACTGGCGGCATCGGGGACGTCGCGCGCGGATGCGTTCTGCGCCCACACGATCCTGGGCGAGCAGCCGCTGGTGGTCGAGGATGCGCTGGCCGACCCGCGCTTCCACGACAATCCGCTCGTCACGGGGGAGCCGCACGTGCGCTTCTACGCCGGGGTGCCGGTGCGCGGGGTCCACGGCGAGGCGATCGGCACGCTGTGCGCCATCGATTCGCGCCCGCGCACGCTGGCGCCGTCCGACCTGCAGGTGCTGCGCGACCTGGCCGACATCGTCATCGAGGAAGTGCGCGCGCGCGAGGGGCTGGTGCGCGCGCGCGCTCGGCTGGTCGAGAGCGGCGCGCGCGAACGGGCCAGCGAGGACCGGCTGCGCTCGATCTTCGCGCTGGCCAGCATCGGCATCGCGCTGGTGGCGCCCGACGGCGCCTTCGCCGGCGTCAATCCCGCCCTGTGCGCCATGGTGGGCTACACCGAGGCCGAGCTGCTGGACCTGACCTTCCAGGACATCACCTGGCCGGAGGACCTGGACGCCGACCTGCTGCTGCTGCAGCGCCTGCGGCGCCGCGAGATCGAGCGCTACCAGCTGGAGAAGCGTTACGTGCGCAAGGACGGCACGGCGGTCTGGGTCGACCTGAACGTCTCGTGCAAGACCGGCGCCGACGGCGCCATCGCCTACTACGTCGCGATGGTCAAGGACATCCAGGCGCAGAAGACGGCCGAGCAGGCGATCCTCGACCTGAACGCGCAGCTGGAGGAGCGCGTGCGTGCCCGCACGCACGAGCTGCAGAACACCAATTCGATGCTGACGGCGTCCGTGCTGCAGCAGCGCCGGGCCGAGAACACGCTGCGCGAGCGCGAGGCGGAACTGCGCAGCGTGATCGAGAACGCCAACGACGCCTATATCTGCCTGGACGAGCGCGGCGCCGTCATGGCCTGGAACCGGGAAGCCGAGCGCACGTTCGGCTGGAGCGCCGCCGAGGCGATGGGCCGGCAGCTCGACGACCTGATCATCCCGCCGGAACACGCCGCGGCCCACCGGGCGGGCATGGCCCGCTACCTCGTCACCGGCCGCTCGGCGCTGTTCGACACGCGCCTGGAGCTGCCGGGCCGGCGCAAGGACGGGTCCACGCTCATGCTCGAGGTGCGGATCGCAGCGCTGGAAGTGAACGGCCGGCGCCTGTTCAGCGCCTTCCTGAACGACATCAGCGAACGCAAGGAAACCGAGGCGCGGCGCGACTTCGAGGCGCGCCACGACCTGCTGACCGGCCTGGGCAACCGCCGCGCGCTGCTCGAGCAGCTGCCGCTAGCGCAAAAGCGCGGCCAGCGCACCGGCCACGCGCTGGCCCTGCTGTTCATCGACCTGGACGGCTTCAAGGCCGTCAACGACACCTGGGGCCACGAGGCCGGCGACCGGCTGCTCGCGGAGGTGGCGGAACGCCTGACGCTGGCGGTGCGCGAGACCGACAGCGTGTTCCGCCTGGCCGGCGACGAATTCACGGTGATCCTGGAAAACCTGGGGCCGGACGCGCCGGGCGGCGCGACGGCGGTGGCGGAAAAGCTGGTTGCCGCCGTGGCGCAGCCGGTGGACCTGGCCGGCGGCGCGGCGCCCGCCGTCGCGCGGGTGGGCGCGAGCATCGGCATCGCCCTGCACGCGCCGGATGCCACGACCGATGCGGCGGCACTGATCCACATGGCGGACCGCTGCATGTACGAGGCCAAGCAGGCGGGCCGGGGACAGGTGCGGTGTGCGGGGGCGGGCTGACACGGACGTATCGGCACGGTCGCGCGTCCGGCAAGCCCGCCCGGTATTTGCACGGCCGGGTTCGGCCGCAGGCGCATCGACGCGAAGGACAAGGGGGCCAGACGATGGCAGGGATGCCGATGAGCAGGACCGCTTTACGCATGAAGTCCATGGCATTGTCCTTCATCAGCGGGGTCGCTATCTCCTATTCGTCGCTGATCGTGCCGGGACACGTCCAAGCGGTCTGCGGCGATCTGGGGACGCCGATGGCTTGCCCGGTACGCGCTGATGGGTTTCCGCTTCCATTCCTTGCAGATAGCCAAGCCACATCGCCGGTCGGCTCGGTGGCCAGAGCCCCCCTGTCGATAGCGATGGGGCTGGACGACATCCTGTGGCCACGGCTCGGTCTTGCGGTCTTGTTCTGGATGCTCGTGGTCTCGACCTGCGCCTCGGCGTGGCGGCGTCTGGGGCGCAGGCGGAACGGCGCTGGCAGTACGTCCGCGCGGGATCGCACATAGCCTTGCGGAACAGCCGGGACCGGCGCCGCGCGCGAGACGGGAGCATCCTGCCTGCGCGCGGCCCCGCTCAGCGCTCGCCCCGCAGCGTATAGATCGGCGGCTCGCGCTCGCCTTTCTCCACCATCGCGAGCAGGCGCTGCAGTTTCGCGCGCTCGGCATCGTCCCTGGCGGCCGCCACCTGCGTGCGCAGGATGGCGGCGTAGGCGGTCTGCAGCGCCTGCGCCGCCGGCACGGCCACGTCCGGCTTCACGCCCACGTGCTCCCAGTTGGTCCCGGTGACGGCATTGGTCGTGCGCGAGACCGGGATCGCGACGACGATGCCGTGGCCCACGCCGAACCAGCCCACCGGATTGGAGCCGCCGCCGGTCGTCTCGCCGACCAGCGTCCCGCGCTTGTGCGCCTGGAAGTCGTACGCGCAGTCCTCGCCGCCGGAAAACGTGCGGGCCGAGGTCAGCACGTACACCGGCTTGTCGTAGCGCTGCGCGACCGTCGGCACGGTCCAGATCTGCTGCGTCGTACCGCTCGCGCGGTGGTAGATGTCGATCAGGTGACGCTGGTCGCCGAGCGGGAAGAAATGACTCATCAGGTAGGCCACGCTCCCCGGGCTCCCGCCGCCGTTGCGGCGCAGGTCGAGGATCAGCGCATCCGTCCCCTCCATGAGCGACAGCGCCGCCGTGTACGCCGGGCCGACGAATTCCGTGGCGCCGAAGCCGCGCAGCTCGATATAGCCGACGTTGCCGGGCAGGCGCTCGATCTTCTCGATGCCGTAGCCCTGGCGCGCCGACCGGTCGCGCATCTCGGCCATCCGGGTGCGCCTGTCCACGGGGGCGGCGCCGGGCGCGTCGAAGCCTTCGTCGACCCTGGCGCCGAAGTGCAGGTCGCCGCTGACTGCGCGCAGGTCCGTCGCGAGCGCCTCGCTGAACGCCTGCGCGCCGGCGGCGGACGCGTAGCCGCCTTCGGCCCGCTTTTTGGCGATCGCGGCGCCGGCCCGCTCGGCCACGGCGGGCTCGATGTAGTTCGCCTTCAGTTCCGCCGACAGTTTTTGCACGACCGCGGCGCGGTCGGATGCGCTCAACGCGGTGTCCGCCGCCGCGAAGGCGGAACACGACAACAGGGCGCCCAATACGACCCCTGCGACAAACTGCTTCTTGCCTGCCATACGCTCCTCCAGGTTGGACCGACGATCGAATGCGGCGATTCTAGGCAATGGCCGGACGGCGCTCCAGTGAAATGCGCCGACCCGTGCATCGCCGACGACCAGTCGGTGCGGGGTTCGAGCCATCGGCGCGCGAACGTCAGGCGGGAATCGCGCAGGCGGAAAAGAACCCCGGCAGGCAGGGATTGCGATTGCCCTCGCTCCAGGCCAGGTAGAGGTCGACCGCCGGCGCGTCGTCCAGGCGCTTGAACACGATGTCCTGCATGGCCACGCGCCGCATCGAGTCCGGCACCAGCGCCACGCAGTGGGCGTCGTTCACGAGGCCGAGCATGGTCTGCTGCAGCCGCACCTCGAAGCTGACCTTCGGCTCGAAGCCGTGGCGCCGGCAGAAGTCCAGCACCTCGGCATGCAGGCGGCTGCCGGCATCCTGCGCGGTCATCGCGAACAGGTCGTCGCGCAGGTCGGTGATGCGCAGCCGGCGCGCGCGGGCGCGCGGGTGGCTGCGCGGCAGCGCCACGCACATCGGCTCGGACAGCACCAGCCGGCGCGCCAGGCCGGCGCGCGCGCGCTGGTCGAACATCACCGCCAGGTCGATCTCGCCCGCCGCCAGCCTGTCCGGCAGCTCGTCCGAGACGATCTCGCGCAGTTCCAGCGCGACCTGCGGCCAGGCCGCGCGCATCGCGCGCACCCAGCCCGGCACCACCGAATGGGCGGCGCACATCGTGAACCCGATGCGCAGCCGGCCGCTGCTGCCGGCGGCCGTCGCGCGCGCCAGCGCCTGGGCGCGCTGCAGCGCCGCCAGGATGGCGACGGCCTCGGCATGGAACGCCGCGCCGGCCGGCGTCAGCGTCACCTGGCGGCCGCCGCGCGCGAACAGCGGCGTGCCGACCTCGCGCTCGAGGGCGGCGATGCGGCGGCTCAGCGGCGGCTGCGACATGTGCAGCCGCTCGGCGGCGCGGTGGAAATTGCGCGTCTCGGCGAGCGCTAGGAAGTACCTGAGCGGTTTGATGTCGAGCATGAAAGTACCGATACCTGGACGGTATCGATGGTAGCGCAAATCAGCATTGGAAATGCATCGGCCGCGGCGCTACAGTCGTGCACCTTCACGAATGCGCACCATGATCCCGACCCTGCTCATCCTGCTTCCGATCTTCGGCCTGATCCTGGCCGGCTACCTGGCGCGGCTGCGCGGCGTCATGGGGCCGGGCGCCGCCGGCGACGTCAACCGCCTGGTCGTCTGGCTCGCCCTGCCCGCCCTGCTGTTCGACATCATGGCGCATACCGGCTGGCGCGCGATCTGGCAGCCGGGCTTCGTCGGCACCTTCATGCTGGCCAAGGGCCTGCTGTTCGGCGCCGTGCTGGGCTGGCGCCTGCTGGCGCGCAAGCCGCTGGCCGACGCCAGCATCGACGCCGTCGCCGCGTCCTACCCGAACACCGGCTACGTCGGCTTTCCGTTGTTGCTGCTGTTGTTCGGCAAGGACAGCCTGACGCCGACGACGATCGCGACCATCATCGTCGCCTGCGTGTTCTTCGCGGCGGCCATCGCGCTGATCGAGGCGGGGCTGCAGGCCGAGCGCCATCCCGCCCGGCTGGCCGCGCGGGTCGCCGGCGCCGTGCTGCGCAATCCGCTGGTGCTGGCGCCGCTCGCCGGCGCGGCGTTCGCCGGCGCCGGCGCGGTCGTGCCGGCCAGCGTCGAGACCTTCCTGAAGCTGCTCGGCGGCGCGGCCAGCCCTTGCGCGCTGGTCGGGCTGGGGCTGTTCCTGGCCAACCAGACGCTGGCGCGCACGGCAACGCCAACGGCGGCGCCGGCGCCCGGCGGGCGCGCCACGCTGGCCGCGCTGGTGGCGGCCAAGCTGGCCGTGCAGCCGCTGCTGACCTGGGCGCTGGCCACCTGGGTGTTCGCCCTGCCCGCCGCGTCGCGCCACATGGCCGTCCTGCTGGCGGCCCTGCCGACCGGCACCGGGCCGTTCATGCTGGCCGAATACTACCGGCGCGACGGGGCACTGGTCGCGCAGGTGATCCTGGCGACGACGGTGGCGTCGGTGGTCACGCTGGTGGCGGCGGCGGCGATGATGGGGATCGTGCCGGCGTAGGCACACTTGCGCGCCGGATGCCCGCGCGACGACGCGACCGGGCCGCCGGCGGATCGACGCGCCATGGTAGGATGCGGCGGCAGGCCCCATCCGAACCTTCCCGCCGCCAGGATGAAAAACACCGCCCCGACCCTCCACGACGTCGCCGCCGCCGCCCGCGTCTCGACCGCCACCGTGTCGAAGTTCATCAACGGCGTGCAGCGCTTCTCGCCCGCCGTCGAAGCCGCGATCGCGGCCGCGATCGCCAGCCTGGGCTACCGGTCCAACCAGCTCGCGCGTTCGATGGTCACCGGGCGCACCGCCACCGTCGGCATCGCGCTGCCCGACCCCGCCGATCCGCACGTCGCCCCCGTCCTGAAAGGCGCCGCCCGCGTCGCCGCCGAGCAGGGCTTCGCCGTCCTGCTGGTCGATACCGGCGCGGCGCAGGGACCGTGCACACCGCAGGACCTGGGCACGCGCGTGGACGGCGTGCTCGTGGCCGCGTCCGCCCGCGACGAGGACAGGGGCTGGACGACCGGCTTCGGCAAGCCGCTGGTGCATGCCGGCGACGCGGGCGGGGACGACCATGCCGGCGCCTGCATGCTGGCGCGCCACCTGCTGATGCTGGGCCACCGCCGCTTCGCCTGGCTGGGCTGCCCGGCGGCGGCCGGCAATGCCCGGCGCCTGGCCGACGTGCGCGATTGCCTGGCCGCGGCCGGCCTGGCGCCGGACGTCGTCGACGCCGACGCGCCCACGCTGGCCGAGGGCACGCGCCTGTGCGCCGGCATCGTGCTGGGCGAGCGGCGGCCGGACGCCCTGCTCTGCTGCGACGACCTGCTGGCGCTGGGGTTCATGAAGGAGGCGTCCAGGCTCGGCCTGGCCATTCCGCGCGAGCTGTCCGTCGCCGGCTTCGGCAACCTGGCCTGCGGCGACGTCGCCACGCCGGGGCTGACCACGGTCGACCCGCACGGCGAACGGGTCGGCGCCGGCGCGATGCGGCTGCTGCTGGCGCGGGTGCGCGGCGAGGCGCCGCCGCGGCCCGACGGCATGGCGCCGCAACTCGTGCTGCGCGCCTCGACCGCCGCGCGCCAGCCTTGACGAGGCGGCCTACAGGTGGGCCAGCCGCCCGCCGTCGACCAGCAGCGCACTGCCGTTGACGAAGGCAGCCTGCGGACTCGCCAGGAACACGATGGCCGCGGCCACGTCGCCGGGCGCGCCCACGTCCGCCGGGTCGATGGTCTCGGCGCCGGACTTCACGTTCGGGTTGTCCCACAACATCGGCGTATCGATGGCGCCCGGCACCACGGCGTTCACGCGGATCCTTTTCGGCTTGCCCTCGATCGCCGCCGAGCGCGTCAGCGACAGCAGCGCCGCCTTGGCGGCGGCATACGGCGCGACCAGCTGCTCGGTGGCACAGGCGTGCACGCTGGAGACGTTGACGACGGCGCCCCCGCCTTCCATCAGCAGGAAGGCGTGCTTGATCAGGTGGAAGGCGCCGATCAGGTCGACGTCGAGCGTGGCGCGCCAGTCGTCCGCCACCTGTTCCGCGATCGGCTTGAAATGCATGACGCCGGCGTTGTTGACGGCGACGTCCCAGCGCCCGAACTGGCGCAGCGTGGCGCGCACCAGGTCCTGCACCTGGTCTTCGTGCGCCACGTCGCAGGTGCCGGTGGCGATGTGCTGCGCCGGCGCGTCCCGTTCCAGCTCGGTGCGGGCGCGATCGAGCGTGTCCTGGTGGCGCCCGGCCAGCATCACGCGCGCGCCTTCGCGCAGCAGCGCGCGCGCCGTGGCCAGGCCGATGCCGCCGGCGGCGCCGGTGACGATGGCGACGCGTCCTTCGAGTTGCATGGTTCCTCCCTGTCCCGTGTCCTCGCCGCCAGTGTAGCGGGACGCGGCCAGGCGCGGAGCACGGACGGCGCGGCCGGGGTCGGCCGCAGCCGCAGCCGCAGCCTCAGTCGCGCAGGCCCGGAATGTCGCCGACTTCCTGCAGCCGCCGGTGCGACGACTCCGGCCGCCCGAACAGGTAGCCCTGGAAGTGCGAGCAGCCCTCTTCCTGCAGGCGCAGGAACTGTTCGGGGGTTTCCACGCCCTCGGCCGTCGTATGGATCAGGAGGCTGTTCGACAGGCCGGTGATGGCGCGGATGATCGCCAGTGCCTCGCGGCTGGAACCGATGTCCTGCACGAAGGACTTGTCGATCTTGATCTTGTCGAAGGGGAAGGAGCGCAGGTAGCTCAGCGAGGAATAGCCGGTGCCGAAATCGTCCAGCGAGATCGCCACGCCCAGCGCCTTGAGCGCGCGCAGCGTGCGGATATTGGCGTCGCTGTCGTCGAGCAGCACCGATTCGGTAATCTCCAGCTCCAGCCGGTGCGGCGCCAGGCCGGAGTCGGCCAGCGCCAGCGCGACGGTCGCCACCAGCTCGCGGTTCTTGAACTGGACCGGCGACAGGTTGACGGCGACGGTCTCGCCGTTTGTCCAGCCGGCCGCTTCCTGGCAGGCCAGGTTCAGGGCGCGCGCGCCGAGGTCGTTGATCAGGCCCGTTTCCTCGGCCAGCGGGATGAAGTCGAGCGGCACGATCTGGCCGCGCTCCGGATGGTTCCAGCGCATCAGCGCCTCGTAGCCGGCGATGCGGCAATCCTTCTCGATGATCGGCTGGTACACCATCTCGATCTGGCCCAGGTGCAGCGCGCGGCGCATGTCCGTCTCCATCTGGCGGCGGATGCGCGAGGCTTCCTCCAGCTCCGGGCGGAACACTTCGTAGCGGTTGCGGCCGTTGCGCTTGGCCTCGTACAGCGCCATGTCGCCGAAGCGCAGCAGGTGCTCGGCGGTGGCGCCGGAATTGGTCGAGGCGATGCCGACCGACAGGCCGACGCTGAAGCTGTGGTCGTCGATCTGGAAGGCCTGGCCGACCGCGTCGATCAGGCGCTGGGCCGCCGCCCGGGCTTCGTCCAGGCGCTTCAGGCCGGGCAGCACGACGGCGAACTCGTCGCCGCCCAGGCGCGCCAGCGTGTCCTGTTCGCGCAGGTATTTCTTCAGCCGCTTGGCCAGCGCCAGCAGCAGCTTGTCGCCGTAGGCATGGCCCAGCGCGTCGTTGATGTTCTTGAAGTTGTCCAGGTCCAGGCACAGGATCGCCGTGATCGCGCGCTGCGCCTGGTCCGCCGCGATCGCCGCTTCCAGGCGATCGTGGAAGAAGGCCCGGTTGGGCAAGTCGGTGAGGCCGTCGTGCTGCGCCATGTGGTGGATGCGGGCGTAGGCGGCCAGTTCCTCCGTCACGTCCTCCGCGATCACGAGCGTGTAGTCGCCCTCGCCGTCCGGCCGGCTGCCGTACACGGCGCGGCAGCGCAGCGTGCGCGTGCCCAGCGCCGTCTCGACCTCGCTCTCGTCGAGGCGCATCTCGGAGCCGGGTCCCACGCCCGCCACCTGGCGCCCGACGTAGGCCGCCGCCGCCGCGCCGAGGCAGGACAGCGGCGCGCCGGGCGCGATGGCGCGGCCGCCGCCGAACAGGCGCTGCGCGTGCTGGTTCGCCAGCAGGATGCGCTGCGCGCCGTCCAGCGCCAGCACGCCGGCGGGAATGTTGGCGATCACGGAGTCGAGGAAGCGCGACAGCGCCGCGGCCTGCTGGCCGTACTTCTCGGCCAGTTCCTTGGCATCGAGCAGCCTGAGTTCCTGCTGGCGGCGCTCGGTGATGTCGCGCGTGATCTTGGCGAAGCCGATCAGGCGTCCGTCGTCGTCGTGCACCGCGTCGATCACGACGCTGGTCCAGAACGTGCTGCCGTCCTTGCGCACGCGCCAGCCCTCGGCCTCGAAACGGTGTTCGCGCCGCGCCGTCTCCAGCGCCGCCTGCGGCATCCCGGCGGCGCGCTCCTCGTCGCGGTAGAACACGGAGAAGTGCCGCCCGACGATCTCGTCCGCCGTGTAGCCCTTGGCGCGCTGCGCGCCGGCGTTCCAGTTCACCACGTGGCCGTCGGTGTCGAGCATGTAGATCGCGTAGTCGGTCACGCCCTGCACCAGGTGGCGGAAGCGCTGCTCCTGCTCGCGCCGCGCCTGCTCGGCCGCGCGCTCGGCACTGCAGTCGCGCGTGATCTTGGCGAAGCCCAGCAGCGTGCCGTCCTCCTTGCGGATCGCATCGATCACGACGTGGGCCCAGAACGCGCTGCCGTCCTTGCGCAGGCGCCAGCCATGGTCCTCGAAGCGTCCGCTGCGGCGCGCGGTCTCGAGGTTGACGTCGGGGATGCCGGCCGCGACGTCCTGCGGCGCGTAGAACGTCGAATAGTGCCGCCCCACGATCTCGTCGGCCGCATAGCCCTTGGCGCGTTCGGCGCCGGCGTTCCAGCTCGCGACGATGCCGTCCGGCGTCAGCATGTAGATCGCGTAGTCGACGACGCCCTGCACCAGCAGGCGATACATCAGGTCGGAGTTCTCGGCATTCGGTGTCATGGCGGCGGCGACGGCAGGTCCGGGGCGGAAGGGCGGCGGGAAGGCGGCAGGATGCGGTTCGCTGCGATTGTAACGAAATTTGTTACACAGGGGAAATAATGTTTCTCTATCGACGCGATCGGATGGAGCAATCGGAGGGAGCAATCGCGCGTGCGCCATGGTGCGCCGCGCCATCGCCTCCGGTTGACAATGCTGCCATGGCGCCTACACTGGACCATGGGCGGCGTCGTCCGGACAACGGCACGGAGGCGGAAATGGTCATCGTCAAGGGATTGCTGGCGGCAGCGCTCGCCGGCCTCGGTATGTTCGCGGTCTACACCGCCGGCGCGGATCCGACCGACGTCGCCGCCGCGCAGGCGGCGCCCTCTCCGCCGGTCGGCCTGGCCGGCCTGCTGCGCCCGCTGGAGCACTGAAGGGACGCCGCCGTCAATAGACGTCGCGGCGGTAGCGCCCTTCCTGCATCAGGCGGTCGCGCGCCGCAGCCCCGAGCACGTCCGCCAGCGCGTCGTCCACGCCGCCGGCCATGCCGCGCAGGCTGCCGCACACGTGGATGACGGCGCCCTGCCCGATCCATGCGCGCAACACGTCGGCGCGTGCGCGCAGGCGGTCCTGCACGTACCCCGCGCCGTCGCCGTCGCGCGAAAACACGAGGTCAAGTTCCGCCAGCACGCCGTCGGCGCGCCACTGCGCGATCTCGCGCGCGCACAGGCTGTCGAACGCGCGCTGGCGCTCGCCGAACAGCAGCCAGTTGCGGCCGCGTCCCGCGGCGACGCGCTCGCGCAGGTGCGCGCGCAGCCCCGCCATGCCGGATCCGTTGCCGATATAAATGCACGGTACGTCATCAATGGGGCCATGGAACGATGGATTCGACACGATTCGTGCACGAATCGCCATGCCCACGCTCGCATGCGCGGTCAGCCATCCCGAGGCCAGTCCCAGCCCCTGTTCGTGGCGCGCCTGGCGCACCAGCAGCTGCACCGCGCCATCGGCGCCGATGCTGGCGATCGAATAGCGCCGCGGCGCGGCCGGCTTGAGCGCATCGGCGCATTCCTGTTCCGAGGCGAAGCCGTGCGCCGCGTTCGGCAGGTCGCTCGTGGCCAGCACCTCGGCCAGCGTGGCGCGCGCGTCGCCGCGCACGACCAGCGCATTGCCGTGCAGCGCGCTCGCGGCCAGCCAGGCGGCGACGGCGTCGGGCGCATGGCGCGGCGCCACCTCCACCAGGTCGCCGGCGCGCCAGCGCGCATCCGGACCGGGCGCCAGCGTGATCTCGCACAGCGGCGCACCCAGGCTGCCGGCATTGAGCACGGCGCGCGCGGCCAGCGTCCAGTCGGCGAACGGCGCGGCGTCGGCCTGCCAGCCGGCCCCGTCGCCGGCGGCCGCATCACCCACGTCCAGCGCGTCGGCCCAGCGGCCCAGCGCGGCGGCATCGCCCTGGTCGACCTCGATGATCGGGAATAGCGGCCGCGCGCCGAGCGCGTGCAGGCGCCGGTCGAGCGCATGGCCGAAGCCGCAGAACTGCGCGTAATTGCGGTCGCCCAGGCCCAGCACGGCATAGCGCAGGTCGGGCAAGGCCGTGCCGGACGCCGCGTCGGCCGTTTCCAGCTCGCGGCTGAAGCGCCGCGCCGAATCGGGCGGCTCGCCCTCGCCGAAGCTGCTGGCCACGAACAGCGCCTTGCGGTAGCGGCCCAGGTCGCGCAGCGCCAGCGCGGCCAGCGGTTGCACGTGCACGTCCATGCCGGCGCGGCGCAGCGCCGCCGCCGTGTGCAGCGCGATGCGTTCCGCCTGGCCGCTCTGGGTGGCGAAGGCCAGCAGCGTCGGCGCCGTGCCCGCGCCGGGCGCGGCCGGCGCCGCGGCCAGGGCGGCCAGCGCGGCGCGCTCGCGCTCCACGGCGCGCGCCTGGCGGCGCCGGCTCAGGTACAGCATCCAGCCGGTGATCGCGAAGCCGGGCAGCGCCAGGCTCGCCAGCATCATGACGATGCGGCCGGGCAGGCCCCAGAAGGTGCCCATGTGCAGCGGGTAGATGGCGGCCAGCGCGCGCCGGCCGGCGCCCAGGCTGGCGTAGGGCGCGTCCTTCAGCAGCGCGCCGTCGGCGCCGACCGACATGGTGCCGCGCGCGCGCTCGTGCGGCGCCTCCCTGGACAGCCAGCTGAATTGCAGCGGCTGGCCGGCCTTGTCGGGAATGCGCAGGCTGGACATCGCCCAGTCCGGCGCCTGCGTCGTGAAGGTGTGCCAGGCCGGCCCCACCAGCGGCAGTTGCTGGCGCGCCGGCGCCTTGCCCTTGGCGGCGTTCGGCGCCGCGCGCGGGGCGCGGCGCACGTCGGCCCAGCCGTCCAGCGTGTCGCGCACGACGTCGAACGCCCAGTAGGCGCCGGTGCCGGCGAACACCAGGTAGCACGGCAGCGCGATCGTGCCGGCCACGGCGTGCAGGCTCCACAGGAAGGAACGTCCCTTCAGGCGCGGATTGACGGTGAACCAGGCGCGCCAGTCGCCCGGGCGGCGCGGCCAGCGCAGGTACAGGCCGCTCAGCGCGAGGCCGATCAGGCACAGCGCCAGCGTCCCCAGCACGGCGCGGCCGGGTTCGCGCGGCAGCAGCAGCCAGCGGTGCAGCGACTCGACCCACTCGAACGCCGCCTCGCCCGCCAGGGGCGGCAGCAGCGCGCCGTCGTACGGGTCGACGTGGATCGCCTCGCCGCGCCGCTGGCCCGGCGCCGGCGCGAAGATCACGCGGGCCGACCGTCCCGGCTCCGCGTACACCATCAGGTTGGTGATGCGCTCGTGCGGATGGGCGCGCTGGACCGCCTGCAGCAGCGCATCCGGCGCCAGCGCCGGCGCCTGGCGCACGGCCACGCTGCGCACGCCCGGGTTGAACAGGTCGAGCACTTCGTCGCGGAAGGCCAGGATGGCCCCCGTCAGGCCGATCGCGAGCAGCAGCGTGCCGGCCGTGATCCCGACCAGCCAGTGCAGCTGGAACCAGGCCTGGCGCAGCGACGGCAGGCGCAGGCGGCGCGGGGAAGCGGACGGTGGAGCGGCGCGATGCATGGGAAGCGGACCTCGTGGGGGTGGATGCAACTGGGCATCATATCGCTAATGAGAATCATTTTCAACAAGAAGCCACACCCATGCCGCCCGCCGCCGTCCGCCCTTGTGCGGAACGACCCAAACTGTTGATAATAAGAAACCCCATTCACGCTTCCACGCCATGGCCGCCATCTCCCCCGCCCTCGTCCCCTTGCGCATGCGCGCCGGCCACTACCGTGAACGCGACGTGCTCGAACGCCTGCGCGACGGCCTGCCGGCGGGTTTCGAGATCTTCCACAACATCGCGCTGCACACGCTGCAGGGCGGACGCGACCGCTACGGCGAGATCGACATCGCCGTGCTGGCGCCGAACGGGGCCCTGCTGCTGATGGAAGTGAAGGCCGGCGACGTGGTGCTGCGCGCCGGCCAGGTGGTCAAGCTGTACGGCGAGCGCGAATGCGACGTGGCGCACCAGGTCGAGATGCAGCGCGTCGCCATGCAGCGCCGCCTGCAGGAAGCGCGCATCCGGCCGGCGCTGGCGAGCTGCCTGGTCCTGCCGGACTACGCGCTCGGCGACGCCGCGGTGGCGTCGATCCCGCGCGAGCGCATCATCGATGCCGCGCGCTACGGCCAGATGGCGGCGATCGTGCGCGACTGGCTGGTGCAGGCCGCGCCGGCGCAGGTCGACCGCGCGGCGCTGCGGCGCCTGCTGCTGAACCAGTTCGAGGTCACGCCCGACCTGGATGCGATGCGCGGCCACGTCGACGGCGCCGTGCGCCGGCTGGCGGACGGCCTGGCGACCTGGGTGCCGCGCATCGAGGCGCCGTCCGGCATCTTCCGGATCCAGGGCACCGCGGGTTCCGGCAAGACCCAGCTGGCGCTGCGCCTGCTGGAAGACGCCGCGGCCGCCGGCCTGAAGGCCGGCTACGTGTGCTACAACCGCGCGCTGGCCGACCACGTGCGGCGGCTGGCGCCGGCCCGCGCCGAGGTCGTGAACTACCACGCGCTGTGCGTCGAGCACTGCCTGCGCAGCGGCGCCGAGCCGGCATTCTCGCCGGACGGCTTCCGGCGCATGGAAGCGGCCTACGTCGCGGCCAGCGCCGGATTCGCCGCATCGCTCGACCTGCTGGTCGTCGACGAGGGCCAGGACTTCGACGCCGACTGGGTGCAGAGCCTGTGCAGCCGCCTGCAGCCCGACGGCCGCCTGTACCTGCTCGAGGACGACGCCCAGCGCCTGTACCGGCAGGCGCCGTTCGACCTGCCGGGCGCGGTCGCCATCCGCTGCAGCGACAATTTCCGCAGCCCGCAGCGCGTGTGCGACACGATCAACGCGCTGGGCCTGGTGCAGCCGCCGATCCGCGCCCACAATCCCTACGCCGGCGACGTGCCGGGCGTGCGCACCTACCGCGACGACGCCGGTCTGCTGGCCGCCCTTGAGGCGGCCGTGGCCGACCTGCTCGCGCGCGGCTTCGCCGTCGAGGACATCGCGGTGGTGTGCTGCCGCGGGCGCGGGCGCTCGCTGCTGCTGCACCGCGCGACGCTCGGACCGCACCCGACGCGCCGCTTCACCGGCGAATACGACCGCGACGGCGAACCGCGCTGGAGCGACGGCCAGCTGCTGGTGGAATCGGTGTACCGCTACAAGGGACAGAGTGCGCCGGCCGTCGTGGTCGCCGAATTCGACTTCCCCGAACTGGACGAGACGGCGCGCCGCAACCTGTTCGTCGCGCTCACGCGGGCGCGCATGGCGGTCGAGCTGGTGCTGTCGGAAGCTGCCGAGCAGGGGCTGGCGCAAGCGTTCGCGCGCGCCGCGGCGCACTGACTCGCCGCATCCCGGTCGTCCGGCCACCCCGGCGTGCGGCGTGCGGCGTGCGGCGTCAAGCGTACGCCGCCGCCATCCTGCGCACGATGCCCGCCACTTCGTCGCGCAGCGCGGCCGGCTCCTCGATCACCACGCCGTCGCCGAAGCCGAGCAGCCACCACACCAGCGCGCGCGTGTTCGGGACCGTGGCGGCCAGGCGCAGGTCGCCGTCGGGTCCCGCGGACAGCACCTGGTCGGCGCTGAGCGGCGTTTCGTACAGGTGTTCGCCGGCCGTGCGCGAAAAACGCGCGCGCAGCAGGATCGGCGCACCGGCGATCACGCCGAACTGGCCGGACGCGATGTAGGCGTCGATGTCGAAGCCGGCCTTCCTGCGCGCCGGCTCGTACAGCGCCTCCGCCTGCACCACGCGATGCAGCGCGATCGTGCGCACGTCTTCGAAGTCGGAGAACATGCAGACCAGGTAGACCAGGCCGCCGCGCTGGACGACCGCCAGCGGATGCACGTGCTCGTACACGGTCGGCGCGGCGGCGTCGCGCTTGCGGTAGTGCAGGCGCAGCTGGCGGTCATGGGCCAGGGCGAGGTAGACGGTGCGCTGGCATGCCTCGTCCAGGCGCGGCGGCAGCAGCGGCTGCTGCGGCGGCACGCTGCGCACCTTGTCCAGCCACGTGCGCGACCCCGCGTCGCCGGCCGGTCCGAGCGTGCGCGCGGCCGAGGCGAAGTGCGGGCGCAGCGCGTCGACGGCGCCGGGCGGCAGGTGGTGGCGCAGGTGCTGCTCGACCATGGCCAGCGTCAGCGCCTCCGGCACCGTCAGGCCGGGCAGGTTGAAGCCGGCATGCTGCATCCAGCTCCAGCGGAACGGCTTGCAGTCCTCGTCGGCGACGATCGGGAACACTGCCGACAGTTCCTTCAGGTCGCGCTCGACGGTGCGCTTGGCCACCGGGAAGTCGGCCGCCAGCTTGTCGTGCAGTTCCGTCGCCGAGATGCTGGCCGGCGCGCGCGGTACCATGCGCAGCATCTGCCACTGGCGCAGCAGGGATTTCTGGTTGGTCGTCATCGGTCATGCTCCGGACGGTCGTCGTGTCGCCGGTGTGCGGCAGGTAGCGCCATAAAATCGCGGGTCTTTCATGCGGGTGACAGGTCGTATCTGTTTCTATAAGGAAATGCTAACACATCGTGCTCGCCATGCCGGCCAGCGTATCCGGAAGCGCGACAGCGGCTGTCGCAGCCGCCGCTAGCATGGTCCCGCTCCGTCGGCACGGTCCGACCGGCGGGCATTCTCGACAGGAGACCCCATGCATTCGATCTTGCGCAGGAAACTGCTCGCCATCCTCGCCGCCGCCCACGTCGTCGCCCTCGCCGCGCCGCTCGCCGGCCGCCGGGCGCGCGCCGGCACCATCCGCCCGGCGTGGCCGCCGGCGGATCCGGCCGAACCCGAGCGCGGCGCCGGCGCCGACGACCCGCTGCTGCACCCGGCCGCCGAGTGGGTCGCCGGGATGCGCGACCAAGGGCAGGACGTCCTGCTCTATCCGATCTCGCGCCTGCAGCGCCGGTTCCGCATCGGCTACCGCCGCACCTGCGCGCTCATGGACGCCCTGGCGCGGCGCGGCGTCTGGGCCATCGCCCTCGATGCCGGCGGCGCACCGTACGCCAGCATCCTGCCGAAGGCGCGCGCATGAGCGGGCTGCCCATCGATCGTGCCGCCATCGAGCGCGCCGCCGCGCTGGTCGCCGGCGCCGACGCGCTGGTGGTCGCCGCGGGCGCCGGCATGGGCGTCGATTCCGGCCTGCCCGATTTTCGCGGCGACGCCGGCTTCTGGCAGGCCTATCCCGCGCTGGCGGCCGGCGGCACCGCCTTCGCCGACATCGCTTCGCCCGCCGCGTTCCACGCGGACCCGCGCCGCGCCTGGGGCTTCTATGGCCACCGGCTGGCGCTGTACCGCGCGACCGCGCCGCACGCCGGCTTCGGCATGCTGTGGCGCTGGGGCCAGGCGCTGGCGCACGGCGCGTTCGTCCACACCAGCAACGTCGACGGGCACTTCCAGCGCGCCGGCTTCGATCCGCTGCGCATCGAGGAATGCCACGGCTCGATCCACCACCTGCAGTGCATGCTGCCCTGTTCGGACATGCGCTGGAGCGCCGCCGCGCTGGCGCCGGCCGTCGACGCCGCGGCCTGCCGCTGGCTCGGCCCCCTGCCCGCCTGCCCGCACTGCGGCGGACTGGCCCGTCCCGGCATCCTGATGTTCGACGACACGGCCTGGCTCGACGGCCGCAGCGCCGCGCAGGCCCTGCGCCGCCAGCGCTGGCTGGAAACGGTACGCCGGCCCGTGGTCGTCGAGATCGGCGCCGGCACCGCCGTTCCCGCCGTGCGCCGCTTCGCCCGGCGGGTCGTGCAGCAGCACGGCGGCGCGCTGGTGCGCATCAATCCGCGCGACGCCGACCCGGGCGGCCTGCCGGGCGTCGGCATCGCGGGCCAGGCGCTGCCGGTACTGGCGGCGATCGACGCGCTGCTGCATCCGGACGCATCCCGATGACGCGCGGACCCGACATCGACTGGTTCCTGGCGCTGGAGGACTGCCCGGACCTGGACGCCATCCGCGCGCGCTGGCAGCCGCTGCTCGAACGGCACCAGATGGCGCCGCACCAGCCCGAGCCGGGCTACCGCGACGCCATGCTGTCCTTCCTGGGCCGCTGCGCGCTGCCGGCGCCCCTCAGGCTGGCCGCCGTGCTGGCCCTCGGCAGCGCCTTCGACGTCGACCTGCGTCTCGCCCTGGGCGCGCTCGGCGCGCAGGCCCTGGACGACGCCCACCCCTGGCCCGATGCGGTGGCCGACGCGGTCGCGCCCACCGGCCCGCCGCTGGCGCTGGCGCCCGGCGCGGCCGGCAGCGACGGCTGGCTGGCGGCATTCGCCGCCGGCCGCCTGGCCGGCCTGCGCGAGACCCTGGTGCACGACGGCGACGACCTGCCCGCCTGGCGGCGCCGGTTCTGGCAGGCGTTCCTGGAAATGGCCTGCCGCCATGGCCATGCGGACGCGGTCCGGCTGGCGCTGCGCCACGGCGCCGACCCGTGCGCCGACGACTGGCGCGCCGTCGGCGCCGCGGCCGGCGGGGCGCGCCGGCACGAGGACTGCGCGCCCGGCCGCGGCGACGCCGACTACCTGCAGGTGCTGGCGTTGCTGCTGGACGCGGGCGCGCGCCGCGGCGCCATGCTGGCGGCGGCGCTAGACGCGGCCGCGGCGGCCGGCAACACGGCCATCCTCGGCTTCCTGCTGGAACGGGGCGCCGACCTGCGCGCCGGCGGCGCCCGCGCGCTGGCGCAGGCGGCGCGGCACCTGGCCTGGGACGCGTTCGACTGGTTGCATGCGCACGGCGCCGACGCGCGCACGGCCGACGGCAGCGTGCTCGCGGCGGCGGCGGCCTCGCTGGACGAGACCATGCTCGACATGGCGCTGGCGGCCGGCGCCGATCCCGTCGACGGCGCCCTGGCGGCATGGCGCGCCGCGCTGCAGACGCAGCCCTGGGACCTGTATGGCGCCGAGACCGACTTCACCGGCTGGCGCGCCGCCATCGTCGCCCAGCTGCTGCGCCATGGCGCGCGCCCGGCGGGACAGGAAGCCGCCGCGCTCCTGCGCGCGGCGCGCGACGGCCGGCGCGTGGTGGACGCCCTGGCGCGCCGGCGCGACCTCGGCGCCGGCTGCATGGCCGTCGTCGCCGCGCTGGCGCGCCAGGCCTTCGGCGCCGGCTATGATGACGCATCCGCAACGTAGCGGCACGGGCAACCATGGGAGACGATCGATGACACGGGGACTGGTGCACTTCATGCACGGCAAGGAAAGCGGCCCGGCGGGCGCGAAGATCGCGGCGCTGGCCGAAGTGGCGCGCGCGCGCGGCTGGGACACCGCGGCGCTCGACTATGCGCACACGACCGACCCGGCGGCGCGCCTGGCGCAACTGCTGCGGGCCTGCGCGAACGTCGGGGCGCCGCTGGTGCTGGCCGGATCGAGCATGGGCGGCTGGGTCGCGGCCGAGGCGGCCGCACGCACCGCCGCGCGCGGCGTCTTCCTGCTGGCGCCGGCGCTGTACATGCCGGGCTATCCGAGCGAGGCGCCGCAGGTGCCGGCCGCGCACACGGAAATCGTGCACGGCTGGGACGACGACGTCATCCCCTGCGAGCACGCGATCCGCTTCGCGCGCCTGCGTGGGTGCACGCTGCACCTGGTCCAGGGCGACCATCGCCTGAACACCCGCATTCCCCTGCTGCGCGACCTGTTCGACGCCTTCCTGGCGCGCTGCGCGTCCTGACGGCTCAGGAACCGGGCGCCGCCGCCCCGGCGCCGCGGCAGGCCGGCTCCTTCGGGCCGGCCGCCTCGCACACGCGCGCCCGGCACTGCGCCTCGCCGGCCGCGTTGTACTGGCGGCAGACCTTCAACTGCTCGGCCGGCGTCGCCTTGCGGTTGACCGGCTGCATGTGCGTCATCAGGGCGGCCAGCAGCACGACGTCGCTGTCCGGCTCGGCCACCTTGCCCGCCTTCCCTTTCGCCGCCTTCTGCGCCGTTTTCTCCGCCGCTTTCGCGTGCTCGGCCTTGCGTTCGCGCGCCGCCCGGTCCTTGGACGGCTTTTCGAGCGCGCGCGTCAGCTGGTCCTTCGGCACCGCCTTGGGCCGGGGCGCCGCGGGCGCCAGGTCGGCCAGGGGATTGGCCGGCTGCGCCTCGGGCAGGTCGTGCAGGACGGCCGGCGCCGCCGCCGCCATCTGGACGGGAGTGGCGGGAGGCGCGGAGGATGCGGAAGGCGCGCTCGCGGCCGCGGCCGCAAGGGCGGCGGCAGGCGCGGGGGCAGGTACAGGTGCAGGTACGGAGGCCGAGGCAAGGACGGGGGCGCCCGCGCGGGCCTGCACCGGCGCCGCGCCACGCCCGTCGTCGTCCGCCGTCATGAACAGGACGGCGCCCGCGGCCAGCGCCAGCGCGCCCGCCGCGCCGGCGCCCCACGCCCAGCCGCGCCCCTTGGGCCGCGCGGCGTCCCTGCCGCGGACGGGCGCGGCCGCCGTCGCCGGCGTGGCGCCGCCGTCCAGTGCGCTGAGGATGCGCTGGCGCTCTCCCCCGGCTTGTTCTCCGGACGAGAGCAGACTGGGCCGGCCAGCGCGGACCGGGCGATCGCCTTGATCTTGCAAATGACCTCCTTGGTAAGTTTGCATTACTTTACAAGAATCAAGAAAACTGTGGCGCGATGTTGCGTTTTAATCGTGCGCGCTACCACATTTGCCGCGCGCCCCCGCGCGCCAATCGTGCGCAGGGTTGTTAGATGACCAAGTTATACTCCGAGGAAATGTTTTTGTGACATGAATGTGTCCCGAAAGTTCCGGAGGAAAATCCTGTGTGGTTGCTGGCAGTAAGCGCATATTTTGTACTGGCATGCGGCATCAGCTGGATGATCCTGTTCCCTTCCGGCCGTGAATTCGTGATGAACGTCCTTGCCGGCGCCGGCCAGCGCCTGGGTCGCCGCGCCGGCGCCCTGGCGCGCCGCCGTCTCGGCGAAGCGGTCGCCATCACCGGCCAGGGAGCGGCGGCGGCCGGCGCATTGACCGGTTTCGTGCGCCGCCACCTGCTGGCCTGCGTGGCCGGCGCCGTGCTGATCGGACTGCCGCCCCTGCTGGCCCTGCTGTTCGCGCAGCGGACCACGCTGGGCGGCTACGAATCGTCGACGCGCGAGGTGAACGACCAGGTGGCCAGCCTGCTGCAGGGGGAGCAGCTGGTGCCGCCGCCGGCGCTGCCGCCGCTGGTGTTCGTGCAGGCCGAGGCGGCGCGCGAGCGGCCGATGCTGGCCTCGGCGAGCCGCGATTGGGCGCTGATGAACGACGCCTACACGCAGCGCCTGTTGAAGGTGTTCCAGATCATGAAGGAGCGCCACGGCTACGAGATGGCGATCCTGGAAGGCTACCGCAGCCCGGCGCGCCAGGAAGCGCTGGCGGCGCTGGGACCGGGCGTGACCAATGCCAAGGCCTACCAGAGCTGGCACCAGTACGGCCTGGCGGCCGACTGCGCGTTCGTGCGCGACGGCAGGCTGGTGATCTCGGAAAAGGATCCGTGGGCGATGCGCGGCTACCAGTTGTACGGCGAGGTCGCCGAGTCGCTCGGCCTGACCTGGGGCGGGCGCTGGAAGATGATGGATTTCGGGCATACGGAGCTGCGCATGCCCGGCGTGATGAAGCGATAGGAGCGCAACGATGGCAGTACCCTCGATCCGGCCGGACGCGCGCGTCCGGCATCGCCACAGGCCCGCGGCGGCGGCGCCGCTCGCCCCGGTGGCCGGCGCGCTGCGCACGCCGCGCGGCGACGCCCTCGACGCCGCCGGCGCGCGCCTGCCCGCGCGCGATCCGGCCACCCACCTGCTGCGCACCGGCCAAGCCCGCGGCGCCTGCGGCACCTGCGCCTGGCTGGCTGGCCTGCCGCTGGCCGCCGACGCCGTGCGCGAACGCGGCGCCGCCCTGTTCCTTGCCAACCCCGATCCCGTACGCCGCGACGCCCTGGTCGTCGCGCCGGCCCCTTCGCTGTCCCGCCTCCCATCCTGACCACACTCGTCATCATGCAAACAATCCGGCAATTCCTGACCACCCGCACCAGCCTGACCGTCATCGGCTGGCTCGCGTTCGCGGCCCTGCTGCTGCTGGCCGCGCGGCTGCTGCAATGGCCGCCGCTGCTTCCCTGGATCGTGCTGGGCATCGCGCTGGCGCTGGGCGCCGCCGTGCTGCTGCTGCGCCGCTGGCGCCACCGGCGCAAGGCCGACCGGATCGGCGACATGCTCGAGCAGCAGGCCGACAAGCCCGTGGCCGACGCCACCCAGCGCCAGGAGACGGAAGTCATCCGCAAGCGCTTGCTGGAAGCGATTTCCACCATCAAGGGTTCGAAGCTGGGCCAGCTGTCGGGCAACGCGGCACTGTACGAACTGCCCTGGTACATGATCATCGGGAACCCGGCGGCCGGCAAGAGCACGGCGGTGGCCAGTTCCGGCCTGCAGTTCCCGTTCGCCGACACCAAGATCGTGCAGGGCGTGGGCGGCACCCGCAACTGCGACTGGTTCTTCACCACCGAAGGCATCCTGCTCGACACGGCCGGGCGCTACTCGGTGGTGGACGACGACCGCGCCGAATGGTTCGGCTTCCTCGACCTGCTCAAGAAGCACCGCCGCAAGGCGCCGATCAACGGCGTCGTCATCGCCGTCAGCATCGCCGAGCTGACCCGCAACCGCCCCGAGTTCGCCATCAACCTGGCCAAGAACCTGCGCCAGCGCGTGCAGGAGCTGACCGAGCGGCTGGAAGTGCATGCGCCGGTCTACGTCGTGTTCACCAAGGCCGACCTGATCAACGGCTTCAACGAGTTCTTCCAGGACGCCGAGCGCGGCGAGCGCGAGAAGGTCTGGGGCGCCACCCTGCCCTACGACCGCAACGCCAGCAGCGAGCAGTTGCTGAACCAGTTCGACGCCCGCTTCGACGAGCTGTACGACGGCCTCAAGGACCTGAGCCTGGCCAACATGGCGCTGCAGTGGCGCGAGCGCATGCCGCCCGGCGTGTTCACCTTCCCGCTCGAATTCTCGTCGATCAAGCCGGCGCTGCGCGCGTTCGTCGCCACCCTGTTCGAGGACAACCCGTTCCAGTTCAAGCCAGTGTTCCGCGGTTTCTACTTCACCAGCGCGCTGCAGGAAGGCGAGACCGTGTCGGCGTCGTCGGCACGCGTGGCGCAGCGCTTCGACCTGCAGTTGCAGCCGCCCGCGCACGAGGAACAGCACCAGCAGCAGGGCTACTTCCTGCTCAACCTGTTCCGCAAGGTGATCTTCGCCGACAAGGACCTGGTCGCCCAGTACGCCAGCCCGGCCAAGATGCGCCTGCGCTACGCCGCCTTCTTCGGCGCCACCGCCCTGGTCGGGCTGGCGCTGGCCGGCTGGAGCTGGTCGTACATGAACAACCGCCAGCTCGTGGCCAACGTGCAGGCCGACCTCGACCAGGCGGTCAAGGTGCAGGCGCGCAGCCTGGACCTGCAGTCGCGCTTCCAGGCGCTGGAAATCCTGCAGGACCGCATCGAGCAGCTGGACCGCTACGCCGAGCACCGGCCGCTGTCGCTGGGCCTGGGCATGTACCAGGGCGACCTGCTGAACCGCAAGCTGAAGGAAGAGTATTTCAACGGCGTGCGCGAAGTCATGCTCAAGCCCGTCGCGCAGTCGCTGGAATCGTTCCTGGCCGAGGTCAACGGCAACGCCGGCCGCCTGCAGCCGATGACGAAGCCGGTCGGCGCCGCGCCGGCGCAGGCCGCTTCTGCGGCCACCTCACCGGCCACTGCGCTGGCCGCCGCGCCGGCCGCCGACGCGGCCGCGGTGGAAAACGGCGCCCAGCAGTTCAAGGACGCCTCGCCGGCCGACGCCGAGGACGCCTACAACGCGCTCAAGACCTACCTGATGCTGGCCGATAAATCGCGCGCCGAGAGCGCCCACCTGAACGACCAGATCACCCGCTTCTGGCGCGGCTGGCTGGAAGGCAACCGCGGCGCCATGCCGCGCGAGCAGATGATCCGCAGCGCCGAGCGCATGATCGCGTTCACGCTAGCCCAGGTCAACGACCCCTCGTGGCCGACCATCGACGCGCGCCTGGCCCTGGTCGACCAGACCCGCGACAACCTGCGCCGCGTGGTGCGCGGCATGCCGGCGCGCGAACGCGTGTATGCCGACGTCAAGGCGCGCGCCGCCACCCGCTATCCCTCGGTGACGGTGGCGCGCATCGTCGGCGACCAGGACAAGGACCTGGTGCTGGGCAGCTACGCGATCTCGGGCAGCTTCACGCGCCAGGCGTGGGAAGGCTTCGTCCAGGACGCGTTCCGCGACGCCGCCAACCGCGAACTGCAGAGCGCCGACTGGGTGCTCAAGACCTCGTCGAAGGACGACCTGACGCTGGAAGGCAGCCCGGAACAGATCCAGAAGTCGCTGGTCGACCTGTACAAGACCGAGTACGCGCGCGAATGGCAGAAGTTCATGCAGGGCGTGACGGTACGCGACCTGAACGGCTTCGACGCCGCCGCCGGCGCCATGAACCGCCTGGGCGACCCGCAGAATTCGCCGCTGGACAAGCTGGTGGCCACCGTCTACGAACAGACCTCGTGGGACAACCCGTCGCTGGTCGGCGCCGGGCTGCAGCGCGCCCAGAGCGGCCTGGCCGGCTGGTTCCGCGAGACCGTGCTGCGCCAGAAGCCGGCCGCCGTCAACGTCAGCCTGCAGGCCGCGCCGGCCCAGGGCGGCACGCTGCCGCTCGGCCCCGTGGGCCGCGAGTTCGCCGGCGTGGCGCGGCTGGTGGTGGCCAAGGACCGCGACGCCTCGCTGATGCGCGGCTACATCGACCAGCTGTCGAAGCTGCGCGCGCGCTTCAACCAGATCCGCAACCAGGGCGACCCCGGCCCCGGCGCCAAGCAGCTGATGCAGCAGACGCTCGAAGGCAGCGGCTCGGAACTGGCGGACGCCTTCAAGTACGTCGACGAGCAGATGCTGGTCGGGATGACCGACGCCCAGCGCCAGGCGCTGCGCCCGGTGCTGGTGCGGCCGCTGATGCAGACCTTCGCCGTCATCGTGCAGCCGGCCGAGGCCGAGATCAACAAGGTGTGGGCGGCGCAGGTGGTCCAGCCGTTCAACAAGAACCTGGCCGTCAAGTACCCGTTCGCGACCGAGTCGCGCGCGGAAGCCAGCAACGCCGAGATCGCCGAGGTGTTCGGTCCGCAAGGCGCCATCGCCAAGTTCTTCGACACGACCATGGGTCCGCTCGTGGTGCGCCGCGGCGACTCGCTCAGCAGCCGCACCTGGGCCAACATGGGCGTGACGTTGGCCCCGAGCGTGATCGCCGGCTTCCCGAACTGGGTCGCGCCGCTGGCGGCCGGCGGCGTCGCCAACGCGGCCGCGTCCAGCGGCGGCGAGGCGCAGACGAAGTTCGACGTGCAGGCGCTCGGCACCACCGGCGCGACCGAGTTCACCATCGAGATCGACGGCCAGCAGCTGCGCTGGCGCGGCCAGCCGCAGCCCTGGGTGCACATGGCCTGGCCGAACCCGGCGGGCGTCCCGGGCGCCAAGATCACCGCGCTCACGCCGGAGGGACGCAACGTCGTGCTGCTGGACGAGCCGGGCCACTTCGGCCTCAAGAAGATGATCGACGCGGCCCAGCGCAAGCGCAAGGACGGCGGCGTGTTCGAGCTGACCTGGCAGAACGGCGGCGTCGCGGTGACCGCCAACCTGAAGGTGCTGGCGAGCGCCCCGGCGCCGGCCCAGGCCGCGCAGCAGCCGGCCCAGGGCTTCAAGCGCCTGCGCCTGCCGGAGACCATCACGGTGCCGGCTCCCCCCGCCGCGCCGACCGCTCCCGCCGCTCCCGCCGCTCCCGCCGCGCCGGCCGCGCCCGCGACGCCGGCGGCGCCGGTGCGCACGGCCATGCTGGGCGCCGCAGGAGCGCAGCCATGAGCCGCGCCGTCACCCCCGTCAGCGTCGGCTACTTCGGCAAGCTGCCCAGCCGCGGCGACTTCGTCAAGGGCAGCACCAGCCCGGCCCTGCTGAAGGTGCTGGACGACTGGCTGTCCGAGGCGATGGACCTGATGAGCGCCAACGCGCGCTGGAAGCTCGCCTACGACGCCGCCGCGCCGCTGCACTTCGCCTTCGTCGGCCCGCGCCGCCGCCACGCGATCGGCGGCCACATCGTCCCCAGCAGCGACGAGTCGAGCCGGCGCTACCCGTTCCTGATGGTCGGGGCGATGGAAGTGGCCGAGCCGGGCGCGTTCGTGCCCAATGCCCCGCTGGTGTTCACGCGCCTGTGGACCCGGCTGGAGACGCTGACGGCCGGCGTGCGCGACGCCGGCGACCCGGCCGTGCCGCTGCAGGCCGCCAGCAGCCAGCCGATCGAACTGGACCTGCGCACCGCCGCCTACGACGCCGCGTTCGAGGATTTCCTCGAACTGCAGACCGTGGGCGCGCTGGACGACATGCTGGCCCAGGCCGGCCACCGCGGCGCGGTGCGCCAGATCCTGCTGGCGCTGGGCATGCTGCTGCAGCCGGTGCTGGCCAGCAGCTCGAGCCGGCTGGAAAAGAGCCTGGTGCTGCCGCTGCCGCGCGATCCGGTCTACCGCAACCTGGTGGCGGCCTTCTGGATGCACCTGGTGACGCCGTTCCTGGCGCGCGCCGACTTCGAGCTGGCGCTGTTCCTGACGCGCCTGGACGGGCGGCCGGCCCTGGTGATCGGCTTTTCCGGCGCCTCGGCCCAGACGCTGCGCACGATCCTCGATCCGCAGGCGGGGCTGGACCACCACATCGCGTTCGAGGAACTCGACTGGGTCGAGGACCAGGTCGACAGCGACTACGCCGTCAAGAAGCTGTCGACCTACCTGGCCCAGGGCAGCCTGTCACTCAAGTCCGCGCTGGAATCGGTCGGCACGGCATTCATCGGAACCTGAGATCATGCGACTTACCACCCTTTGCACCCGCGCCGCCCTGGCCGCCCAGTTGCTCGCGCTGTCCACCTTCTCCGCCCTGTCCGCGCCTTCCGCCCTGGCGCAGAACGCCGCGCCGGCGCCCGCCGCGCCGCAGCCCGGCCAGGTGCTGGCCAGCGGCACCGTGCCCGACGAAGCCACCAAGGCCGCCGTCCTGGCGAAACTGCGCGAGGTCTACGGCGCCGACCGCGTGGTCGACCAGATCGCCATCGGCCCGGTCGCCACCCCGGCCAACTGGAACGGCTACGTGCAAAAGCTCATCAACGCCGACCTGCGCCAGATCAGCCGCGGCCAGCTGAAGATCGACGGCAGCACCGTCAGCCTGCGCGGCGAGGTGGCCAACGAGGCGCTGCGCCAGCGCATCGCCAGCAGCGTGGCCACCAGCCTGAACCCGACCTATACCGTCAACAACGGCCTGCGCGTGTCCGCCGCCGACCAGTCGATCCTGGACAACACGCTGGCCAACCGCACCGTCGAATTCGAGAGCGGCCAGGCGACGCTGACGCCGGCCGGCCGCGCGATCCTGGACGAGATGGTGGCCGCGATGCTCAAGCTGAAGGGCCGCCGCATCGAGATCATCGGCCACACCGACAGCGCCGGCCTGCGCGCCAGCAACGTCAGCCTGAGCCAGGCGCGCGCGGCCACCGTCAAGGCCTACCTGGCGGGCCACGGCATCCCGGAAGAGCTCCTGAGCGCCAGCGGCCAGGGGCCGGACCGCCCGATCGCCGGCAACGACACGCCCGAAGGCCGCGCGCGCAACCGCCGCATCGAATTCCGCCTCGCCCAGTAGGCAGCAAAGGACATCATGTTTACCGCAGAACAGCTACTCGCCCCCATCCCCGGTCCCAACCCGTCCGGCGCCGACATGGCGTTTTCCGCCGACATGGACGCCATCGCCCAGGCGCGCCGCTTCGACGACCCCTCGCTCGCCCAGGGCGAATGGGTGACGGACCTGAAGGAAGCCGACTGGGACTACGTCGTCAAGCATTGCGCGCAATTGCTGGCCGAGCGCACCAAGGACCTGCGCATCGCGGTCTGGCTGGCGGAGGCCGCCGCCAAGCGCCACCAGTTGCGCGGCCTGGGCGAAGGCCTGCGCGTGCTGGCCGGCCTGTGCGAGCAGTACTGGGACCGCGGCCTGTACCCGGAAGCCGACGGCGGCGACCAGGAACAGCGCATCGGCAACGTCGCGTGGATCCTGTCGCGCCTGCGCGCGCTGGTGCGCGAGGTGCCGCTGACCGAGGGCCGCGCCAGCGCCTGGTCGACCGTCGACTTCGAGGCCGCGCGCAAGCGCGCCGCCGGCGGCGAGGCGGACGCCCATCCGCGCCTGGCCGACATGGAAGCGGCCAAGCGCGCCAACTCGCTCGCCTTCGTCGCCACCTTCCGCGCCGACGCCCAGTACTGCCTGGATGCGCTGGGCGCGCTGGAACGCGCGGCGGACGCGCGCCTGGGCCAGGACAGCCCCGGCTTCTCGGCCGCGCGCGACGCCCTGCAGGGCATGCTGCACGTCATGCCCGCGCCGGTCGAGGCCCCGGCCGATCCGACGCCCGCGCCGGCGCCCGGCGCGGCCACCGAGGCCGCCGCCGGCGCCGATCCCGCTCCGGCCTTCGCCCCTGTCGCCCGGTCCGCTCCCGGCCAGGTCCGCAACCGCGCCGACGCCATCGCGCAGCTGCGCGCGCTGGCGCAGTTCTTCCGCGAGACGGAGCCGCACAGCCCCGTGTCCTATTTCGCCGAGAAGGCGGCCAGCGCCGGCGAGCAGGACCTGCACACCTGGCTGCGCTCGGTGATCAAGGACCAGGGCTCGCTGGCCCACATCGAGGAATTGCTGGGCGTGCCGCCGCAGGCGTGAGCCTGCGCGCTCACCGGGCCGCGGCCAGCGGCCGCGGCGCCACGCCCTCGTTGGTCATGACCACCGGGCGGATGGTGCCGTCGGCGTCGAATTCCAGGCGGTCGATGGCCATCTCGCGGTGGTTGCCGTTCTTGTCCGCCAGCGGACGGCGGTGGTAGACGATGTACCAGTCGTCGGTGCCCGGGACGTTGACGACGGAATGGTGGCCGGCGCCCCTGGCGATGCGGCCGTCCTGCTGGAGGATCTTGCCGATGCGCTTGAACGGCCCGGTGGGCGACGCGCCCATCGCGTAGGCGACGCTGTAGTCCGGCCCCGTCCACTCCCCTTCCGACCACATCAGGTAGTACACGCCCTTGCGCTTGACCATGAACGAACCCTCCACGTAGGCCGGGTCGGGCGTGATCTCCTTGTAGGTCGTGCCGTCGGCGAACGGGACCACGCTCAGCAGGTCGGGCGCCAGCCGGACGACGTTCGCATGCTTCCAGCCGCCGTAGTACATGTACACCTGGCCGTCGTCGTCCTGGAACACCATCTGGTCGATCGGCTGGGCGCCGTTGTGGATGGCGCCGACCAGCGGCTTGCCGAGGGCGTCCCTGAACGGTCCCTCGGGACGGTCGCTGACCGCCACGCCGATGCCGCCCAGCTGCCCGTCGCCCTTGATGTCGTTGGCGCCGAAGAACAGGTAGTACCTGCCGTTGCGCCGCAGCGCCGACGGCGCCCACACGGCGTAGGCGGCCCAGGACACGTTTTCCACGTCGAGCACGCGCTCGTGCCTGGTCCAGTGCACGAGGTCGGGCGACGAGAACGCGTCCAGGAAGGTCTGCTTCAGGTAGGGCTCCCAGATCAGGTCCGCGCGGGCGCGCATGCGCCGCTGGGCAGGCGTGAACGAGGACGCGCGGGCCGGCGCGTCGAGGTCGTCCGAGTAGGTCGGATAAATCCAGTACTTGTGGCCGAAGATGCGGATCTCCGGATCGGCATACCAGCCGGGGACGATCGGGTTGGCGGCGTGCGCGCACGCGCAGGCGAGCGCGCAGGACAGGAACGACAGGGTGCGTTGCACGCGTCCCGGGGGCGTCTTCATCGGATGGCATCCTTTCTGCGGACAGTGGTGGCGGCGCACCGGCGTGCGCCATCTTGCACGCGCCGCTGCCGGCCCGGCGGCCGGCAGCCACGTCGCACGGCCGGCTACTGGTTCTTCAGCTCGGCCGGCACATCGTAGGCAAAGCTCTTCGGATCGAACATCATCTTCCACGTGCGCGCCTCCACCGCCTGCCCGTCCAGCGTGCCGCCGACCGTCACGGTGATCGGCACCGGGACGTTGCCGTTGACGGTCGCGGTCCGATAGGTCCAGCGCCGCTTCTCGCAGCGCAGCGGCTCCTCGGTTTCGTCGATGCCCTCGTCCTCGTCCCCGCTGCCGGCCGGCGCCGGGCGGTTGTAGGCTTCCCACGCCGCCTTGGCCTCGTCGCAGGGCCGGCCCGGATTCGATTCGCGCGAGGCCAGGAACTCGCCCAGCACGGCGATCTCGTCGCCGTGCGGCGCCAGCACCGTGTTGGTGACCGTCACTGGGTACAGCTCGGGATCGGTGCCGGTCTGCGCCTTCACCACCCAGCCCCACAGGTTCTCGCTGAGCGCCTCGAAATGCACCTGCTCCGGCCGCACCGCCTGCGTCGACGGATACCGGATCTGCGTGTTCACCTGCGCCAGGTTGCCGTCGTTGGGATGGTTCGGATGGACGTGGAAGGCGCCGTACATCGCGTTCTCGCTGCCGTCCACGGCCGTGCCGCTGGCGATGAAGTACAGCTCGTCGCCGTCGGCGCCGTCCGGGATCCTGGCCTGCTGGACCACCCGCATCAGGTAGGTGATGTTGTCGTCGCCGACGTACAGCCAGCCTTTCCTGGCCGCCGAATACTTCCCGTAGGTTTGCGCCATCACGTCGTCGATGACGGCCGTCTCGTCGATCGCCACGCGCGGCGGGCCGGCGTCCTTGCCGTGGCGGTACACGGCGTAGCCGATCAGCGCCAGCGCCAGCACGCCGACCGCGGCCAGCAGGTACAGCAGCGCGCGCAGCCAGCGCCGGCGCGGGCGGGCCGGCGCGCCGGGCGCGGCATGCACGGTGGTGGATGGGTCCTTCAGGTCTTCCATGGTGTCCTCGTGATCGGCAAAGCGACGTCCTTGATCATTCGATGGCGTAGGTGAAGCGCCCCTGTTCGTCGGCACCGGCCGCGATGCGCGCGATCGGCGTTCCTTCCGCCATCTTCGCCAGTACGGTGCCGGCGATCTCCGGCAGCAGCGTGCCGTTCAGGATGGTGTCGACGTTGCGCGCGCCCGAGTCCACCTCGGTGCAGCGCGCCAGCACGGCATCGACCAGCGCGTCGTCCCAGGTGAACTGCGCCTTGTGGTTGGCGGCCACGCGGCGGCCGATGCGCTCCAGCTTGAGCGCGATGATCTCGGCCAGCACGTCGTCCGGGATCGGGTAGTACGGCACCACCTTCAGGCGCCCCAGGAAGGCCGGCTTGAACTGCTTGACCAGGGCCGGGCGGATCAGGTCTTCCAGCGCCTCGGGCGCCGGCAGCGCATCCTGCGGCTTGTTCAGGCACGCCTGCATCATGGCGCCGGACGCCACGTTCGAGGTCAGGATGATGATGGTGTTGCGGAAGTCGACCTCGCGCCCCTCGGCGTCGTCCATCACGCCCTTGTCGAACACCTGGAAGAACAGCTCCAGCACGTCCGGGTGGGCCTTCTCCACTTCGTCCAGCAGCACCACGCTGTACGGGTTGCGGCGCACCGCCTCGGTCAGCACGCCGCCCTCGCCGTAGCCGACGTAGCCCGGGGGCGAGCCCTTCAGGCCGGACACGCTGTGCGCCTCCTGGTACTCGCTCATGTTGATGGTGACCAGCTTGCGCTCGCCGCCGTACAGCACGTCGGCCAGCGCCAGCGCCGTCTCGGTCTTGCCGACGCCGGACGGGCCGACGAACAGGAACACGCCCTGCGGCTTGTCCGGATCGTCCATGTGGGCGCGCGCCGTGCGCACCCGCTGCGCGACGGCCTCGATCGCGTGCGGCTGGCCCAGCACGCGCTGCTCCAGCAGGTCCTTCAGCGTCAGCACGGTACGGATCTCGTCCTTGACCATCTTGCCGAGCGGGATGCCGGTCCAGCCGGCGACGATGCCGGCCACCACGTGGCCGTCCACCTGCAGCGGCACCAGCGGCGACTCGCCCTGCAGCGCCTTCAGCTCGGCCTGCAGCGCCTGCAGGTCGGCGCCCGCGCTGGCGTCGCTGGCGTCGCCGCCTTCCTCCAGGAGCGCGCGCGCCGCCCCGATCCGGCCAGCCAGGTCCTGTTCCCGCTCCCAGCGCGCGCGCAGCTGCGCCAGTTCCGCTTCCATGGCGGCGCGCCGGTCGCCGAGTTCCTGCAGGCGCGCGCCGTGCGCCGGGTTGCCGCCGGCCGTCTCGCGTTCCAGCGCGGCGCGCTCCAGCGCCATGCGCTCCAGCGCGCGCGCCAGTTCCTCGATGCGCGCCGGCGCGGCGTCGCGGCCCAGCGCCACCTTGGCGCAGGCGGTGTCGAGCACGCTGACGGCCTTGTCCGGCAGCTGGCGCCCGCTGATGTAGCGGTGCGACAGGCGGACGGCCTCGGTGATCGCCTCGTCGTGCACGCGCACGCCGAAGTGCCGTTCCATCAGCGGCGCCATCCCGCGCAGCATCGCGCAGGCCAGTTCCTCGCTGGGTTCCTCGACCTTCACGACCTGGAAGCGCCGCGCCAGCGCCGCGTCCTTCTCGAAATACTTCTTGTATTCGCCCCAGGTGGTGGCGGCGATGGTGCGCAGTTCGCCGCGCGCCAGCGCCGGCTTGAGCAGGTTGGCCGCGTCGTTCTGGCCGGCCGTGCCGCCGGCGCCGATCATCGTGTGCGCCTCGTCGATGAACAGCACGATCGGCGTCGGGCTTTTCTTCACCTCGTCGATGACGTTCTTCAGGCGGTTCTCGAATTCGCCCTTGACGCTGGCGCCGGCCTGCAGCAGTCCCATGTCGAGCACGTGGATCTCGACGCCCTTGAGCACGGCCGGCACGTCGTCCGCGGCGATGCGCAGCGCCAGGCCTTCGACGACGGCGGTCTTGCCGACGCCGGCCTCGCCGGTGAGGATGGGATTGTTCTGGCGCCGCCGCATCAGGATGTCGATGGCCTGGCGGATTTCCGGGTCGCGCCCGATCACCGGGTCGACCTTGCCGTCGCGCGCGCGCTGCGTCAGGTTGGTGGTGAACTGGTCCAACGCCGGGGTCCTGGTCGCCGCCTGGCGTTCCAGCTCGCCCACCGGGTCGGCGCCCTCCGGCGCGGCTGGCGCCGCGGCCACCGCCTGCGGCGCCTCCTGCGAGCCGGCCGTGACCTCGTCGAAGCGGTGCTTGAGCTGGTCGAGGTCGAACGCGGCGAACAGCGCCGAGTCGCGGTGCGCCAGCTGCGACAGTTCGGGGTCGACCAGCAGCGCCTGCAGCAGGTGGCCGCTGCGGATCTGCGCCGCGCCGCCGGCGCGCAGGTCCAGCGACGCGATCAGCCAGGCATGCTCGAACAGCTTGGGCAGGCGTTCGGAAAACACCGGCGTACGGGTATTGCCGCTCCTGAACGTCGCCACCTCGGCCCTCAGGTCGGCTTCGAGCCGGTCGAGCGCGACGCCGCAGCGGCGCGCGACGACGGCGAGGTCGCTGGACGGCTGCTCGAGCAGCGCCAGCAGCAGGTGCTCGATGTCGACTTCGTACTGCCCCAGCGAGACGCACAGCCCGGCCGCGCGGGTGGCGGCGGCGCGGCTGGTGTCGTTCAGTTTGCCGATCAGCGTCTTCAGGTTGATGCTCATGCCTGCTCCTTGTCATTCATCTTGTTGGGCCCCTCACGAGGCATGGATCTCGTAGTGCAGGTCGGCGCGGTCGGCCGCCTGCGGGCCGTCGACCAGGAAGCCGTCCCAGCCCAGCCGGCCGCCGGCGTCGCGCTCCCCGTCCAGCGCGACGCCGCGCACGTCGGCCGCGCGCAGCACCAGCTGCACCTCGTACTCGAGGGCCAGGCCGGTGAACATCGTCAGCATGCTGGCCAGCGCCCGCGCCGCGCGGCCGCCGGGCAGGAAGGTCTCGTAGGCGCGCAGGTCGAGCGGGCCGATCACGAGGCGCACGCGCAGGTCGCGCTGCCACACCCGCGTGCCGGCCAGCGCGCCGCCGCCCAGCGTGGCGTTGCCGATGCCCAGCGTGGTCTGCTGCCGCGCCGGCACGTCGTACCAGCGGCCGACGAACTGCTCGGCGCGCACCGGCTGGCCGAAGTACTCGGCCAGCACGCGCGCGATCTGCACGGCCGATGCCGGCCGCTGGCGCATCGCCGTGGCGAAGTACGCCACCGACTCGTCCAGCACGCCCTCGCCGTGGTCGGACAGGCGCCGCCGCAGCGACGCGTGGCCCATGCCCGCCAGCGACAGCAGCAGCGGCAGGAAGCCGTCCTTGCCGCGGTCGTAGGTCAGCTCCAGCCGGTATTTGCCCCAGGCGCGGTAGAACAGCGCCAGCGTGCGGTTCGAGAACGCGTCCAGGAAGGCGCGCGGCCCCTCGTCGCGCTCGTACAGCACGTGCGCGCCGATCCGTTCGGTGTAGTGCGCCGGCAGCGCGCCGCTGCTGCCCAGCAGGCCCATGAAGGCCGGGGTCAGGCGCACGTAGCGCAGCTCGCCCGCGTGCAGCGCGCGCGCCAGCGCGCCGGGATCGGTGGCCAGCTCGCGCGGCTCCGGCGCCAGCGCCTCGATCTCGCTGGCCGGGAAGGCCATCGACGTCGAGTTCTGGAAGCGCACGAAATTCGCCAGCGCGCCCTCTTCCGGCATGCCGCGGCGGCGCAGCCACAGCTCGATCATGCGCACGGCCTGGAAGTACTGGAAGCGGTAGGGCTGCGCGAACAGCCGCTCGATTACAGCAGGCTCAAATCGCCGCTTCGTGGCATGCATCGCAGCAGCTCCCCTCCGGTCTTGTTCGAAACGATCACGAGCTGCGTGAAACTGTTGGCGTGCACGTACAGGCCGAGGAAGCGCTCGACGATGTGGGCGAAGGCGTCCACGCCGCTGCCCACGAACGCCTCCTCGTCGATCTCCAGGCGCACCTCGATGCCGCGCACCATGCAGGCGAACGGGTTCCCGGCCAGCCAGGCGGTGGCGGGCCGGTGCTCGACCGCGACGATGCCGCCGATCTGGCGCTGCGAGGCCGGCGAGCGCGGCAGGTCGTACAGCGCCAGCATCTCGCGGAAGGCATCGACCCCGGCACCCGACAGCGACAGGTGGTTCAGCGCCAGGTGCGAGATCAGGCGCCAGTGCGCCCCACCGCCGCGCTCGAAGCGGTACGAGGGCGTGGGCTTGCGCAGGAAGGTGATGGCGCGCACGCTCGCGCCGCCTTCCATGAACAGGTCGCCGCCGCGCACGCCGTAGGACAGCAGCGCGGGCAGGTCGCGGTTGGTACAGGTCAGCTCGATGCTGAGCGTGTCGGTCTCGATCTCGGCCGGGTCGAAGTCGATGTCGACCAGAGAAATCTGGGTCTCGTGTCCCGGGCTCTTCTCGGCCAGCGCCGGGTCGCGCCGGGCGATCCAGTAGTGGCCGTTCTTTTCCGGCGCCTGGCCGTGGCGCAGCGCGTAGAACGGGCGGAACGCGACGATCGACTCGCCCTGCGGGGTCTGGCGCACCAAGCGCACCGCGTCGATCGACTGCACCTCGAACGCATACGCGCGGCGCGCGTCGGCCAGCACCGGGTAGCTGGCCGTGGCGTGCGTCAGGCGGATCGGTTCGCCGCGCTGGCGGAACAGGTTCACCACCGGCGTGCAGCCGAGCAGCATGTTGGTCGCCGACAGCGTGCCCAGCATGCGCGCCGTGTTCGAGTCGCTGCGCAGGCCCGACAGCGCCAGGTGCAGCGTGATGGTGCGCGCGCCGGCCGGCAGCGCCGCGGTCAACGCGGCCAGGTCGATGTCGACGAAGTTGAATTTCTCCGGGAAGCAGAAGTATTCGGTCAGCAGGCGGTAGGCCGCGTGCGAGCGCGCCGGGAAGTCGATCAGCGCCTCGTCCTCGGCGTAGCCGGCCGGCTGCAGCGGCACCTGCGCCAGCGGCACCCAGCGCCCGCTGCCGTCGGCTTCGGCGTAGGCGGCCACGGCGCGCAGGAACAGCGCATCGCGCAGCGCGGCGCAGAACGACGGTTCGCCGTCGAGGAACACGCGCAGGCGCGCCAGCTTGAGCTGGGCGATGCCGCCCTGCGGCGAGGTGGCCGACAGCGTGATCGAGATCGACGACGTCGCCTGCGGCGGCGCGCGCACGGCGTCGGGCGCGTCCAGGATCGCGTCGAAGCGCGCCTGCGCCAGCGCCAGCGGCGCCACCGTCACCGGATAGGCGGTGCGGAAGGTGCACGGCGCGCCGCGCACCGGGCGCGTGGCGAGCTGGGTGCCGCGCGGGATCTCGGCCGCGGCCGTCATCTGGGCGGCGGCGGCGGCGAAGTCCATGCGCGCGATGGAGCACGAGGGGAACGGGCGCAGGTAGTGCGGGTACAGCACCTCGAACAGCGCTTCGGTGAACTGCGGATAATCGTCGTCCAGGCGCTTGGCGACGCGCGCATTGAGCAGCGCGAACGACTCGATCATGCGTTCGATGTGGGGGTCTTCGCAGACCTCCCCGCCGATCAGCAGCTTGCCGGCGATCTTGGGATAGCGTTCGGAGAATTCGCGCGAGTAGCGCCGCAGGAATCCGAGCTCCTGCTCGTAGTACGGTAGTAACTGGTCCAACTCATGCTCCCGGCGACGCCGGACGGCGCGCCTTGCTGATCGTGTAGTGCAGGCTGGACGGCTGCAGGACCGCGTCGAAGTTGACCGGTTCGTGGGCGGCGCTGACGACCATCAGCGCGGTGATCGCGAAATTGAGCCGGTTGACGGCGTCGTCACGCAATTCCAGCCTGGCCTGGACGTTGCGCAGCCGCGGCTCGTGGCGCGCGATGGCCTGTTCCAGGCTGCGGCAGATGAAGGCGCGGTCGTCGGTGCTGGACAGCGACAGCCCGGCGAAATCGCGCAGGCCGTAGGCGGCGATGGAGCGCGCGCACTCCGGATAGCGCTTCAAGCTCTCCTCCGGCAGTACCGCGCGCGTGTTCAGCAGCGCTTCCAGGTCGCGCGCCACCGAATCCTTCATTTCCTCCAGCGAGACGCGCGGCACGGTGCCGCCGGCCGGGCCCTGTCCCTGTGCCTGGCCGGGCCGGTCCATCAGCCGGTCCAGCAGGCCCGGCGTGAAAGCCATGTTCGGCATCGTGCGCTCCCGTCCCGTGGCTGCGAATCGGGCCGCGGATCAGGCCGCGATCTTGTTGGAGGCCAGGTCCCAGCCGCCCGAGGTATTGCCGCCCGAGCCGCCGCCGACCTTCTGCTGGGTGTACTTCCACTTGACCTTGGAGTACTTCAGCGCCACGTCCTCGGTCAGGATGTTGCCCGGCTCGACGGACGGCGAGACGCTGCTGATCAGGACGTTCTCCAGTTCGATCTCGAAGTACTTGACGCGGTCGCCCTGGCCGTCGGCGCGCAGGAATTCGAACTTCGCCTTCGGAATGGTCTTGCCGGACGAGCAGGTCTGCAGCAGGATCGGGGTGGCCAGGTCGGCCAGCTTGGACACGACGATGTCCTTGTGCTCGGTGCGCTCCGCGGTGTGGCCGCCGCCGGTCGACGCGGTGGCCGACTTCGGCTGCAGGACTTCCCACTGGACGCCCTTGACCTCGATCCAGTCCTTGTGGGCGGCATCGGCCGATTCGCCTTTGATGCCGTCGATTTGCAGGTAGACGTCGATTGCCATGTTGGTTTCTTCCTTTCAGTATGGTTTTACTACGGGGGACACATTAAGCCTTGGTCGATGCGGGAAGCTCCGCGACCAGTCGGAGCGAAACGGACAGCTCGTCCAGCTGGAAGTGCGGACGCAGGAACGACACGGCCCGGTACACGCCCGGCCGGCCCGGCACTTCCGACACCTGCACGCTGGCTTCGCGCAGCGGGAACTGCGCCTTCTGTTCCTGCGTCGCGTTGTCGTCCAGCAGCACGTACTGCGTCAGCCAGCGGTTCAGGAAGTCCTCGACGTTGGACGCGGCGGCGAAGCTGCCGATCTTGTCGCGCATCATGGCCTTCATGTAGTGGGCGATGCGCGAGACGGCGAAGATGTACTGCAGCTGCGCCGACAGCACCGCGTTCGCGTTGGCGGCGTCGGTGTTGTACTTGCGCGCCTTCTGCGCCGACTGGGCGCCGAAGAAGGCGGCGTAGTCGGTATTCTTGCAGTGGACCAGCGAGATGAAGCCCAGGTCCGACAGCTCCTTCTCGCGGCGGTCGGTGATGGCGATCTCGGTCGGGCACTTCAGCGCGACCTCGCCCTCGTCGGTCTTGAAGGTGTGCGTGGGCAGGCCTTCCACCAGGCCGCCGCCCTCGACGCCGCGGATCGCCGCGCACCAGCCGTAATCCTCGAACGCGCCGGTCAGCTTGGTGCCGAAGGCGTAGGCCGCGTTGCACCACAGGTATTTATGGTGGTCGGTGCCGTCCACGTCCTCGACGAAGTTGAAGCCCTCGGTAGTGGCGCCGTCCAGCGGGTTGTACGGCAGGCGGCCCAGGAAGCGCGGCAGCGTCAGGCCGACGTAGCGCGCGTCCTCGGATTCGCGGAACGACTTCCACTTGGCGTATTCGACGGTGTCGAACACCTTCGACAGGTCGCGCGGCTTGCCCAGGTCGGCGTAGGTCTCCAGGCCGAACAGCTCCGGCGAGGCGGAACTGATGAACGGCGCGTGCGCGGCCGCCGCCACGTGCGACATCTGCTCGATGAAGTACATGTCTTCCGGTTGGCGCGTGATCTCGAAGTCGCCCAGCAGCGCCCCGAACGGCGCGCCGCCGAAGGTGCCGAACTCCTCCTCGTAGACCTTGCGGAACATCGTGCTCTGGTCGAACTCGATGGCGCTCTGGAAGTCCTTGACCAGCTCGCGCTTGGTCGCGTTGAGCATCTTGATCTTCAGGTTCGGGCTGGTGGCCGTGTTGCGCACCAAGTAGTTCAGGCCCGTCCAGCTGCTCTCCAGCTTCTGGAACTCGGGCGCGTGCATCACCGCCGACAGCTGCTCCGAGATCAGGCGGTCCAGTTCCGCGACGCGCGCGTCGATGGTGGCGGACAGGTTGTCGGACACGACGACGGTGCCTTCCATGACCTGGTTGACCAGTTCGGCGATCAGGTCCTTGGCGCGGGCATGCTCGGCGCCGGACTTGGCGACGCGGCTTTCGTCGACGATGCGGTCGAGCAGGTCGGACTCGGGGGCGGACGTGGGCACCGCTGCTGCGGTGTCGGCCGCGAAGGCGGCATTCGATGGCGCGGACATGGTCATTCTTTCGTGGTGTTCTGGCCGAGCGCGGCCATTTTCTCGGTGCTGTTCAACACGTCGTTGAGCAGGTCTTCCAGCTTGTCGTTGCCGGCCAGCTTGTTGCGCAGGTCGGCCAGCTTGGTGCGCGCCTCCAGCAGCTTCTTCAGGGGTTCGACCTGCTGCACGACGGCTTCAGGACGGAAGTCGTCCATCGAGCGGAATTTCAGGTCGACGGCGAACTGGCCGCCTTCGTCCGACAATTCGTTCTTGACGCGGAAGGCCGCGCGCGGCTCGACGCCCTTCATGACCTCGTCGAAGTTGTCGCGGTCGATGCCGACGAAGCTGCGCTCCTTCAGGCGCTTCTGCGGCACCTCGGAATTGCCGCCGAAGTCGCCGACGACGCCGACCACCATCGGCAGTTCCTTGTTCTCGATGGCGTCGCCGATCTCGACGTCGTAGGTCATCTGCACGCGCGGCGGGCGGATCTTCTGCAGCTTCTTCTGCACACTGGAATTTCTGGACATGGGACTCCCTTTATCTCTGGATGAACTGGTCTGTCACTTCAGGGCGCCGAACGGATCGGCGCCGGAGCCGCCGTCGGCCGCCTTCGCCTTGCCCTTCTTGCCCTTGGCGACCACGCCCTTGGCGGGGGCCGGCGCGGGCGCGGGCGGCGGCGGCACCAGCACCTGCTCGCCCAGGCTCTCGCGCAGCAGCTTGGCCAGGTCCTGGGACTCGGTGCGGATCGAACCGGACAGGTTGTTCTGGCGGCTCAGGTCGGCCAGGGCGCGCGTCGACAGGCGCAGGCCGCTGATGGCGATGATGCTGTTGGCCAGGCGGTCGTTGGGGTCGCGCACCAGCACTTCCTGGGCGCTGACGATCGCCTCTCCGTACTGGCCGGCGTCGTAGCGGGTCTGGGCGATGTTCGTCCACGGCGTCTTGTCGGCCGGGTAGGCGGCCGCCGCTTCCTTCCACAGCGTGACCGCCTGCTCCTTCTGGCCCGCCGTGCTGGCCTGGCCGGCCCTGGCGAGCATCTCTTCCATCGACGGCTTGGCCGGCGCCTCGGAGACCTTCGGTTGCGGCGTGCTGCATGCGCTCAGGGTGACGGCGCAGGCGACGGCGCCAATGAAACGGCCCAGGCGGGGGAACGGAATTGCAGCGGTCATGCTTTCCTCGCAACTGTTAAATAGTAATAACAACGTGATAATTTTGTGAAACCCAATTTATATTATCAAAATTGTTTTATTGACGAGGCACAATAAAACCCGAATCGTGCGCGGGTGTCCCATCCTGCATAAATCTCACCAATTCCCACGTTTATCGGGCGCCGCGCGAGTGAAACGGCATGACGGATATCGCACCCGCCAGAAACTCACGAATTATCACGCGGTAAATTTGTGTCATGAATCGCGCGCAGCGTATTCAAAAGAAATGTTACTGTTCAGCCATTTTCAACATCGGCAGCGGGAGTCGCATGGCATGAGCGGCAAGATCTTGTGGGGCGAGGGGCTGTTCCTGCGGCCCCAGCATTTCCAGCAACAGGACCAGTATCACGAGGAGCGCCTGCATCGCACGGCGGGGCTGCTGCATCCGTATGCGTGGGGCGTCGGCACGCTGCAGGTGGACCGCGACGCGCTCGCCAACGACACGCTGCGCCTGCTCGAACTGTCGCTGCGCTTCCAGGACGGCGAGCTGGTGTCCGCGCCGGGCGCCGACGAGCTGCCGGAGGCGGTGGACCTGAGCCAGTTGCCGCAAGCGGTGCAGGTGGTGACCTACCACGCCGCCCTGCCCGGCTTCAAGCCCTTCGGCGGCAATTTCAGCGGCGCCGCCGGCGAGGCGGCCAATGCCGTGCGCTTCCAGCAGGCCAACCGCGACACGCCCGACCTGTACACCCAGGCCGCCAGCGCCCAGCTGTCCTACCTGCGCAAGACCGTGCGCCTGGTGTCGGACGCCGAACCGCTCGACTCCTATGTCCACTTCCCGCTCGTGCGCCTGCGCCGCGCGGCCACCGGCGGCTTCGAGCTCGATGCCGGCTTCGTCCCCCCCAGCCTGACGATCCGCAGCGCCCCGCAGCTGTTCCTGCAGCTGCGCCGCCTGCTCGACGCGCTGCAGGCCAAGGTCAGCGCCCTGTACGGCCACCACCGCGAGCCGAGCCGGCACGTGATCGAGTTCCGCTCGGGCGACATGTCGACGTTCTGGCTGCTGCACACCGCCAGCACCGCCTGCGCCACGCTGTCGCACTACTTCCACCACCCGGCGCTGCACCCCGAGCGGCTGTACGAGCAGCTGCTGGCGCTGGCCGGCAGCCTGATGACGTTCTCGAAGAGCTGGACGCTGGCCGACCTGCCGCCCTACCAGCATGCCGACCCCGGTCCCGCCTTCGCCACGCTGCACCAGGTCATCCGCGAACTGCTCGACACCGTGATCTCGGCGAAGTACTTCGCCATCGCGCTGCGCGAAGTGAAACCGTCGTACTGGCACGGCATGCTGGACTCGCAGAAGATCGACGACAAGACCGCGTTCTACCTCGCCGTCTCGAGCGGCATGCCGGCCGGCGAGCTGCTCGACGCCGTGCCGCTGCGCTTCAAGGTCGGCGCCCCGGACGACGTCGAGAAATTCGTGCTGTCGGCGATGCCGGGCGTGCGCCTGGTGCATGCGCCGCAGGTGCCGGCCGCCGTGCCGGTGCGGCCCGACGCGGTGTACTTCGCCGTCGAGGCCAAGGGCCAGATGTACGAGCGCATGCTGCAGGCGCAGTCGATTTCGATCTACGTCCCGGGCAGCATGTCGGATGCGACGCTGGACCTGGTGGCCGTGACGTCCTGACGTGGGCAAGACCATGCACAGGACGATGAGCAGGACGATCAGCACGACCAGGACCACGAGGAATACGACCGGGACGAGAAACACCACGAGGACGACACGATGAGCACCGCCACCGCACCTTCCCTGATGGGCGCCGCCGCGCCCGCGCCGGCCGGCAGCGCGCCGCAGACGCTGCTGGACCTGATGTACGACGGCTTCTACGCGCTGTTCATGCTCAAGAACGGCAACCGCCCCCAGGACGACGCCGCGTTCGCACGCAAGATGACGCAGTTCCTCGACGACTTCGGGCGCAACGCGCGCAAGCAGAATGCGTCGCCGGACGACATCGAGGCCGCCAAGTACGCGTTCTGCGCGGCCGTCGACGAGATCATCCTGCGCTCCACCTTCCCGATCCGCGACGCCTGGGAACGCAAGCCCTTGCAGCTGCAGCTGTTCGGCGACCAGCTCGCCGGCGAGAACTTCTTCGACCGCCTGGAACAGTTGCGCGCCCGCGGCAGCGCGCACCTGCAGGCGCTCGAGGTGTTCCACATGTGCCTGCTGCTGGGCTTCCAGGGCCGCTACATCCTGGAAGGCACCGAAAAGCTCAACTACCTGACCTCGCGCCTGGGCGACGAGATCGCCCACATGAAGGGCAAGCGTGGCGGCTTCGCGCCGCATGCGGAGCGCCCCGACCAGATCGTGCACAAGCTGCGCAGCGACCTGCCGCTGTGGGTGCTGTACTCGGTGTTCGGCCTGATCTGCGTGCTCGGCTACGTCGGCCTGCGCACCTCGCTCGGGCGCGCCAGCGAACAACGCATGAACGCCTACAGCGACGTCGTCAAGATGGCGCCGCGGGCGGCCAACCTGACCATCACGCTGCCCTGATGGCGCCGGCCGCGCCGCCGCCTTCGGCGGAGACGCCGTCCTGCACGGCTGGTCGCCGCATGCGCGCCTGAGTCCGACCGGCGGCCCGCTGGCGCCAGGACCGCCGGGCACGCGCATGGACGACAGGGGGCGGGCACCCGGCACAATGCCGAAGTGGCAACCCGACGCAGACGCTTGTACACTCACGGTTGCGCCGGCCGGAATCGCCCGGCGCCGCGTCCCATCGACCCACGCCGCCAACAAGGTGAAAGCGCCCCGAACCATGCCTGCCATCCGCTCCGTCCGCTCTGTCCTCGCCGCCCTGCTGACCTGCCTGCTGCTGACCTGCCTGCTGCTGCCCCTGCTGTCCGCGCCCGCCTGGGCCGCCCAGGACGGGGAAGGCGACGACCCCGTCGAATTTCCCGCCTGGACGCGTACGTACACGGGCCGGATCGGCGACAAGGCGGTCGAGGCGACGCTGATCCGCATCGACGACCGCCTGTCCGGCTCCTACTGCTACGCGCCCTGCTCCATCGATCCCGGCAAGCGCCTGGCGCTGGAGGGCGACATCAAGGACGACAAGGCCGAACTGACGGAGCGCGACATGCAGAAGTCGTCCGCCCACGCGGCCCATACCGGCACCTGGGAACTGGACTGGACCGACGGCGCGCCGTCCGGCACCTGGCGCGCGCCGGACGGCACGCGCAGCCTGCCGCTGCGCCTGCGCGAAACGCAGCCGTTCCCGTTCGACGTGCGCATCGTCGCGAGCGACCTGCCGGACCGCGACGACAGCTGCGAGCGCGCGCCGCACGTCTCGGCGGTGCGGCTGTACCGCGACGGCAAGCTGTTCCAGGAACTGCCCACCGATTCGCAGAATACCTGCGGCGTGTTCGTGCCGAACGTCGTCGACGCCGACTTCGACGGCGCGCCCGACCTGACGCTGGCGCTGGACCTGCCCAACAGCCCCGACGTGCCGCACCAGAGCTGGCTGTTCGACCGGGCCGGCGGGCGCTTCCGCGACGCGCCGGATTCGCTGCAGGAAGTGACCGCGCCCGAGTTCGACGCGCCGCACGCCGCCGTCGTGTCGCAGTGGCGCAACGGCTGCTGCGAGCACGGCGTGACCACGTATCGCTGGCAGGCCGGCAACCTGATGCAAAGCGCGATGGCGACCAGCGCCGTGGTGCCGGTCCTCGTCGGCGGCGCCCGGCGCTACTGCTACGTAATGCCGGCCTATCGCGACGGCCGCATCGACTACCCCGAACGGGTCGAGCAGATCGGCGCGCGGCTGGTGCTGACGCTCGGCGACTTCAAGGATTGCACGTCGGAAGACACGCTGACCCCGATGCCGCGCATCGACGTCTGGAAGCGCGCGCCGGACGGCGCCCTCAAGCTGGTGCGCTCCGAAGCGGTGCGCTGGAAACAGGTGGCGACCGCCGCGGGCAAGCGCTATTGCCCCGAGGTGCCGTTCTTCGAGCGCGACCGGATCCGCCGCATCGTGCTGAGCGAGCATCCGGACGAGCTCTGTACGGAGACCAGGCCCTGACCTTGCCCCCGGTGGGGATCAGGCATCGTTCGCCAGCGCGCGGTCGATCGCCGCCAGCAGTTGCGGATCGTCCGGCGCCACGTCCGGATTGAAGCGCGCCACCACGCGGCCGTCGCGGCCGACGAGGAATTTTTCGAAATTCCACAGCACGTCGGTCGGGTCGTCCTGGCGGAAGCCGTAGCCCTCCAGCTTGGCGCGCAATGCGCCGCCGGCCGGGTCCGCGGCGCGCGGCTGGCTGGCTGTCAGCGCCGCGTAGAGCGGATGGCGATCCGGGCCCTTGACCGACAGCTTCTGCGCCAGCGGGAAGGCGACCTGGTAGCGCGCGCTGCAGAACGCCGCGATCTCCTCGTTGCTGCCCGGCTCCTGGGCGCCGAAGTCGTTGGCGGGGAAACCCAGCACCACCAGGCCGGCGTCCCGCTTGTGCTCGAACAGGCGCTCCAGCCCTTCGTATTGCGGCGTCAGGCCGCACTGCGACGCCACGTTCACCACCAGCACCACCTTGCCGCGCCAGGCGGACAGCGTCGATTCGCCGCCGTCCATCAGGCGGAACGGGATGTCGCCGATTTCCTTGTCCATACGGTTGACTCCTCTTTCCTGCATCGTCGGGACAGCCAGTATAGTCGCGTGCGCGCACGATTCGATCGTATGCCTGCAGGAACGAGAATCTGTAATACTTACAGCCGTAATCGTTACATCGGATGACGGGGGGCGATCCGCGCCGACGTCGACGGCCGGTCGCGATGACGCCACCTCGCAGGACATGGCCGGCGGCCAAGCGTTATGCGACATGGCGAAGCAGGAACACCGCCTCGAGCGCATGCATTGCGCGGGCATTCCCGTGTCGCCAGCACCGGCAACGACGTCCCCCGTTCAAGCGGGGGAAAAGACCGATCGCGTCGATGCGTCGACACGCGCGCCATCGAAAGACGGTGTCGACGTCGTCACGGGCAGGGAACGGCCAAGCCGACATGAAAATCTCCAGGAACAAGATTGATGACTCATCGCACTGACGACAGGACCATGCATCCATTCGCGCTCCCCCTCGTCCTCGCAACCATGCTGGCAGGCCAGGCCTGCGCGGTCGATTTGTCCGGCACCTGGCGCTACGAAAAAGGGATGGACTACGACGGCGGCGCCAAGGTGGCTGCGCCGAAGTCGCCCTGGCTCCAGATGGTGAACGGCAGCGCCGCTGTTTCGCCGACCTGCTTCGTCAAGCTGAGAAAGACACGCTATCTTTATTCGACGCCATTCCAGGCCCTGTTGAAAGACGGCGTCGACGAAACGACACTGGACGGCTATCTTGCGAAGCACTTTGCCTTTTCGCTCAAGGGCGGCCCGGACTATTACGAGGCCGACATCGACACCGACTGCGCCACCCCATTGGGCGACTACCTGGTCACCGACAAGCGCTTGCTGCTGCCATTCGCTGGATCGTCCTTCTACAGCTACGTGCGCAGCGACGGCGGCACCGCGCGCCCCGTCGACCCGTCGATCCCGCTCGGCGGCCGCAAGCTGAGCCAGCTGCCGTTCAGCACCGCCACCTTTTCGCACCTGTGCGCGGGCATCATCCCGCGCGCCGGGGGCGTGCCGCAGGCGACCGACAAATGCGCGCCCGTGTTCTACCCGTACGTGGCGAACGAGAAGGATGCCGACCCGCTGGCGCAACTCATCGGCAGGCACGACTACAACAAAGGCGGTGGCAACCATGCGGACGACTATGCGCCGCCGTTCGCCAGCAAGCTGCATCCGACCTTCATGCTGCTGCCGCCGCTGAAGGACGTGCTGCTGGTGCGCGTGGACGACCTCGAGGGCGGCAACGACGAGCGCGATGCCATGTCGGGTGCCTACCTCGCCATCCGCAACGGCAAGGTGACCGACCAGTTGAACGAAGGCTGCACCATCGACGACGCGTATGCCTGCGTCGACCGCGACGGCAAGAAGCGCTACCAGTTGCGGGACAACGGCAAGTTCGACAAGCTGTGAGCCGCAGGCGAAGCCGATACCGTCTGCCCTGCGCAGGCCCGACAAACGTCGGCGATCGGGCCGTCCGCCCGCGCCCTTCTCGAGGTCGTCATCGACGATCGGGTCCCGCGCGTCCAGGCGGGCGCGGTTGACGATGTTTCCGACTGCAGCATGAACGATGGGTGGCGTCGCGCACGGCGAAGACTTGGCGACAAGTCAGCGGGGCCGCCGTGCGGACGCCTCCAGCACCCGGCACGCGATTTCGATCCGTCGTTCGAGCGGCCCTTCCAGCAGGGTGTACGGGATGCCGCGCGCCTCCAGCACGGCGAGATACCAGCGGTGCTGGCGCGCGCGGAAAGCACCGTCGCGGCGGGTGCCGTCCTGCACGAACGGGAAGTCCGGCGCGCACACGAAGGTGTAGTCGTAGGGCCGCAGCGCCAGCCGGCGCACGGCGGGGTCGACGCGCCCGAAGCCGTCCAGGCTGTAGAACACGGTCGTCAGCGCGCTGCTGTCGCACAGCAGCCAGCGCACGGCGTCCTGCGCCAGCCGCGCCTCGCGCGCCGCCTGGCCCTCGGCGATGCGCAGCATGTCGGCGTAGGCCAGCACGCCGTCCTGCGCTTCCCACAGCTCGCGCCCCAGTTCCGGCGCCCAGGCGGTGCCCAGGCGCGCGGCGAGCGCGCGCGCCAGCGTCGTCTTGCCGCTGGACTCGCCGCCCAGCAGGCAGGCGCGGCGCACGAAATCGCCGTACACGACCGGGTCCAGGAAGGCGCGCGCGCCGTGCACGTCGGCGCGCACGCGGGTACCCGACACCGGCACCGCCAGGCGCGCCCGGTCGACGCACACGTGCCGCACCGGCGCCCCGAAATGGCGCGTGAGCGCGCGCGCGAAGCCGTCGCCGTAGTCCTCGCTGGTGAACACGGCGTCCACCGTCACGCCGCAGATCGCCTGGCACAGCCAGGCCGCGAACTCGCGCTGCACCTGCGCGTGCGCGTCGTTGTGCGGCAGGACGCGGGGCGCCAGGCCGGCCCGGGCGCACAGGCCGGCCAGGGACGCATCGTCCACCACCAGCGCGCGCACGTGCGGAAACAGCCGCGCCAGCCACGATGCGCGCGCGGCGGGGCCGCAGCCGTCGAATTCCGGTTTCGTCCAGCTGAGTACCAGCACCTCGTCGCAGGCGTCGACGGCACGCCGGATCAGGTGCACGTGGCCGCGGTGCAGCGGACAGAACTTGCCGACGACGAGGCCGCGCCGGTATGGCTTCGCCGGCCTATCCATGGGCGCCGTCCAGGGCCGAGGTGTATTGCAGCGTCTTGTCGTCGGCCGCCAGCGGTTCCACCGTCACCGGCGTGCCGAACAAGGCCTCCAGCGCACGGCGCGCCGCCGGCGCCGCGGCCAGCGCACCCGGGGAGATCTTCAGCAGCACGCTGGCGTCGGCGCGCTGGTGCACGTTGAAGTGCGGGATCGGCAGGTCCTGCAGCGCATGCGTGACGTCGATATTGTTGATCCAGGCGCCGCGCGCCAGGTAGCGCACCGGCCGCCGTCCGGACAGGCCGGCCAGCACCGGCCCCTCGGGGCTGGCGGACAAGGCGGCGAAGTCCCCGGTACGGTAGCGCAGCAGCGGCAGGCAGAAATTGAAACCTCCCGTCACCGCCACTTCCCCGACCGCGCCGGGCGGCAGCGGCCGCCCCGCCCCGTCCAGGATTTCCACGTACAGGCGCGGCTGCAGCAGCAAGTGGCCGACGAGCGTGGCGTCGAACACGCCGACCGGGCCCACCTCGCCCAGCGAATAGATGTCCAGCACCGGACAGCCGAAGCGGCGCTCCAGCCGTTCGCGCAGGCCCGGCAGCAGCAGCATCGACACGGAGATCAGCGCGCGCGGCGCATGCCGGAGCGGCAGGTCGAGGTAGGCGGCGAACGAAATCGGATCGCCGGCGACGATCTCCGGCGCCAGCGCGTCGAGGTAGGGCGCGCGGTGCGCAGGGTCGCGCCAGTCGTCCGGGTGCAGGTTGATCTTGGCCAGGCCCGACTCGCCCATCGCCGGCGACACGGACACATAGGTGAAGCAGCGCCGCTGGCAGCCCAGCAGCACCACGCCGACCTGGCCGCGCCCGTGCGCCGGCACGATGCCGACGCGGCGCAGCGCGCGCTTGTGGAAGGCCGCGTAGCGCGCGGCCACCACCGGATGCGACGGCAGCACCAGCGGGTGGCCGGTCGTGCCGGTGGTGCGGAAGTTGATCATGCGCTCCAGCGGCACGTGGTCCGGCACGAAGGCGGCGACGTCGGCGGCCAGGTCGGCGCGGCCCACCGGCGCCACGTCTTCCAGGCGGCGCGGCGGCGCGCCGAGGGCGCGGTAGTGCGGGACCGTGCGGAACGCCTCGGCCACGAACGGGCCGACCCAGTCCGGCGCCACGCCCGGCGTCCAGTCGATCGCCGCGGCGCCGACTTCGTCCTCGTAGGCCAGTTGCGCCCCCACCTCGTGCGCCAGCAGGCGGTTGCCGCTGCGGTTGCGGTAGATGGGCGCGCACGGGTGGCCGCGCATGAACGCCAGCATGCGCCGGCCATGGTCGCTGAGCGTCGGGAAGCGTTCGCGGTCGAGCGGGTCGACGTCCTGCGTGTCCGTATTGCCCGCCGTATTGCCCGCCGTATTGCCCGTCATCCGTCCCATCGTTTGCTCATCATGTGCGGCCTACTCGCGCGTCCACTTGTCGGCCGATTCGTCCGCGACCTTCTTCGCCAGCGCCTCGCGGATCGCGCGCGCCCGTTCCTCGGCGGCGCGGCTGGCGTCGAGCAAGCGCCGGCGTTCCGTCGCACTGATCGCGGCCAGCCGGTCGGCCGCCTGCGCCGCCGTCTCGTCCCCGGGCAGGACGTCCAGGCCGGCCAGCACGACGCGCGCCAGCTCCTCGCGCCGCTCGCCATCCTCGACGAAGGCCGGCGCCGCCGCGGCCGGCGCCAGCTCGGCCGGCACCCCGGCCAGCACGCGCAGCAGCGCCTCCTGGCCCGGCTGCGCCGCCACGAACCAGTCGTCGGCCAGCAGCCAGGCGACGACCAGGACCAGCGCCAGCCGGTTGCGCTCGGCGCGTGCCGCGCTCGCGGCGAACGGACGCAGCGCCTCCAGCGTGGCGCGCGCGCCGTGCAGGCGCAGCAGGTCGTTGACCACGGCCGGGACGACGATGCGTCCGGCGCCGCCGATCCTTGGCTCGTCGAGGAAGTCGGGCGGCGTGTCGGCCAGGCGCCGCAGCAACGTTTCCAGCGCGGGTCCGGCGCGCGTCATGGCCGCGCCCCCGCCTGCGCGGGCTGCGCACCGTAGTGGCGCCGGCTGAACGCCCGCGCAAACGCGACCAGCTGCGCCATGTCGGCCACCGCGTGGATCTCCCAGCCCTGTTCGTCCCGGGCGCGCAGCAGGTCGCGGTAGGGCGCGATGCGCGACGAGCGCGCCAGCGCGTCCCACTCCGGCGGCACGTCCAGCGCCATCGTGCCGCCGGCGCCGGCCGTCGCCAGCGCCCGGGCGGCGACGTCCCAGCCGCTGGCGCCACGCTCGTCGCGGTCGAACATGGTCGTGATGCCGTCGTCCGAGATCATCAGGAGGTGGGCGCCGCGCCGGCGGCCGCGGCCCGTGCGCGCTTCGTAGGTCGCGCGCAGGCGGTGGATCGGGAAGCAGGTGGCGCCGCCGAAGAAGCCGGTCAGCACGCGCAGCACGGCATCGGCGTCGCGCACGAAGCCGTCGGTGCCGAGCACCTGCTCCTTGCCGCTCCACAGCGTCGCCTGCACCGATGCGCCCGCGCGCAGCGCCGACAGCGCGACGATGGCGCCGGCCAGCGCGGGATACGACACCTGCCGCTGCGGATCGGGCATCGAGCCGGAACTGTCGACGTAGACGTCGAGGTCCACGGGTTCGGGGCGGCACGCTTCGCCCGGATCGTCCTCGAGCGCGCGCCGCACCATGGTCAGGCCCGGCACCGGACGGGGGCTGATGCCGAGGCTGTGCAGCCAGTCGATTTCCTCCAGCGGGTCGCCGATGTCCCACGGCTCGGGCGCGGCGATGCGCGGCTCGGTGGATGGCGCCGGCCGGCGCGCGGGGAACGGCACCAGGTGCGGCAGCGCGCGCTCGCGGTAGTAGCGCATCGCGATCTCGTGGTCGTCCAGGGCGACGCCGGCCGCCTTCAGGATCTCGCCGTACTCGAACGGTTCGCGTGCCTGGCCTGCGCCCTGCCGCGGCCGGTCGGCCCCGTCCGACTCGCCCGGCTCGTCCGGCGCGTCCGGCCCGGCCGCTGCTCCCATCACCAGCGGGTCGCGCGACGGATGGCAGTCGGCGTCGCGCTCGTCCTCCTCGATCTCGTGCACGGCGCCCGGCTGGCAGCCGGCGGCGGCGCCCGCGGTGTCGTGCAGGGCGCGCAGCGACGCCAGCCCGGCCCCCTGCTCCACCAGGTAGGGCAGCACCAGCGCCGCGAAACGCGCGCCGCCGCGCAGCCAGTCGCCGGCATAGGCGCGCACCAGGCGCGCGCACAGCCAGGCATCGGTGTCGATGGCCTCGGTGACGCCGGCGCCCGCCAGTTCGCCACGCTCGCGCTTCCACAGGTGCTCGTAGCTGCGCATGTAGAAGGTCCACAGCGGGTCGGACGAGGCCGTGCCGCGCGCCAGCGCCCGGTACACGTCGGCCATGCGCAGGCCGTCCTGGCGCTGCAGGCGGTCGTTGATCAAGAGGTCGGTGTACAGGTTGGCGACCATGGCGGTTGCCGATTCGAAGGTCGGCAGCGCGCGGCGCATGCGCGCCAGCAGGCGGTAGTGGTCGGTGGCACTGGCGGGCGCCAGCACGTGGTGGCCGATCTCGTGGGCCAGGATCTCGACGGCGTAGTCCTGCAACCCGTGACGCTGCACGGCCTCGAGGTCGATCACCACGCCCTGGTCGAGCAGGCGGATCATCGCGAAGCTTCCCTGCAGGCCTTCCTGCGCCGCCTCGACGGTCGTCGCGCACAGGCGCGGGTCGTGCAGGCGCGTGTAGCGGCTCCATGCCGCCAGCGCGCGCGGCCAGGCGGCGCGCCAGGCGTCCAGCAGCGCGTCCTCCCCTGGTGCGACGGCGTCAGTCATGCTTGCCTCCCCGTTCTCGCGCCAGCAGCCGGATCGCATGCGTGTACGGCGACGCCAGCGCCACCGTGGATGCGTCGGCGCACACGGCCAGGCCTTCCTGCGGCAGATCGGCGGCCGCGCGTCGCGCCTGCGCGACGGCGTCCGGCTCGGCCCCGTCGGCGCCGGCGGCGAATTCCTCGGCGGTGGCGGCGTGCAGCACCGCGCCGTAGGCGTCGGCCACCAGCAGGAAATGGCGCTCGCCGGCGCGCACCAGGAAGCCGCCGGCGCCGGCGCGCAGTTGCGGCGGCGCGGCGAACTGGCCGCCGAAGCCGGAAAACGCGCCGACCTCGCGCGCGCGCACGGCGCAGGCGTCGCCGGCACTCCACCACGGGTCCTGCTCGATGCGCGCGCGCAGCGCGGCCCAGGACGGCGCCGCGGCGCCGAACGCCCGCAATGCCAGCGGCTCGGGCAGCGCCGCGGCGGCCGCGATGGCGCCGGCACGGAAGTGGGCGGCGCCGGCGCGCCAGGCCGCCACCTGGCCGACGACGCGCAGCTGCGCGACGGTCGCGACCTGCGGCGCCAGCGCCGCCAGCTCGGCGCGCCACTGGCCGCTGCGCGCGCCGGGAATGGTGTCCAGGTGCAGCACGGCGTTGCTGACCATGGCCAGCACCCGCTCCGGCTGCGCCGCCACCAGCGCGGCGTAGCGCGGCAGCAGCGCGCGCCAGGCGGCGTCCAGCGCAGGTTCGTGCGCAGATTCGTTCGCACGCGCCTGCGGCCCCACCAGCCCCCGCCCCGCCAGTTCCAGCGCGATGCCGTAGGCCGCGGACACCACGGCCGGCAGGCGCGCCGGCTGGACGGCGGCGACGGCATCGGCCACCGCGCCGACGCCCTCCTCCAGGAAGCGAGCGAACGCCTCGGGCCGGAACAGCGCATGGCGCCGCGCGGCCTCGCGGGCACATTCGTTGAAGCCGGCGCGGCCGGCCGCCAGCACGTCGGCGAAGGCGCGGGACACCATCGCTAGCGCGCCCGCAGCCAGGCCAGGTAGTTGGTGTAGCGCTGGTGCAGGTGCTTGAGCTTGAGCAGGTCGTCGGCCAGGTGGCCGTACAGCTTGCGCGCCTTGACCCGCTCGGCGACCAGCTTCTCGATGCGCGCCAGGCGCGCGCGCGTCTCGCGTTCGGACACGCCGTCCAGCCCCTGCGCGAACTGCTGCGCCATCGCGCCCACGGCGTCGTCGCGCTCCAGGTCCAGGCGCAGGAACTCGTCGTTGGACAGGTCGAACAGGCGCCGCAGCCAGCCGATGCGGTCGGCGCGGAAGGCCGCGTTCTCGGGCAGCGCGAAGAACGGCGCATCGGGGTCCGGCTGCAGCTTGTCGCGCAGGACGAAGGGCAGCACCTGGCGCAGGTCGTCCAGTTCGACCTGCCCGTTGCCGCGGAACCAGGCCAGCGCCTTGGCGAACAGCAGCAGCGTCATCAGGTTGCGCACCGACAGGCCGTTCTGCGTCTGCGCGCCCAGGTCCTTCATGCGGTCGCGCCCGTTGTCGGCGGCGGCCAGCTCGTGCGGGGCGACGCCGGACAGGCGCGCCGTGTCCTTGGTCATGGTCTCGAGCTGGGCGCCGGCCATCTCGGCGAACTCGAACTGGCTGGCGAAGAATTCGACCCGGCGCCGCACGCCTTCCGGCACTTCGACGGCGCGGATGGCCCGGCCCATCGCATCGACCTCGTCCTCCGTGAACACCAGCTCGGGCGGCACCAGTTCCTCGGGCCGCACCTCTTCCTCGACGCGCACCAGCAGCTCCTCGAGGAAGCGCGGATTGAAGGCCAGCGCCTGCACCACCACGTCGATGCGGTCGCGCAGCGCCTCGATCACCGGGTAGGTACCGCCGCCCTGGTCGTCGTTGGCGGTCAGGTACCAGGCCGATTCCGGGCATTCGAACACGTGGTTCAGCACCTCGGCGTAGTTGTCGCCCATGACCGTCAGCAGCGCGCTCTGGGTGCGCGTGGGGATGCGGTTGTATTCGTCGATGATCTTCACGCGCATCGACAGCCAGGAACGCCAGGCGATGCGGATCGAGGCCATGTCCTGGGCACCCACCAGGTCGGCCGGCAGCGGATTGCCGAGCAGGTCGGCCACCGTCATCTGCGGGTGCCCGTGCTGCATGGCGCGGCGCACCTCGCGCACCGGCGCGCCGGACAGCACGCCCATCAGGATCGCGCTGGCCGTCTTGCCGCGCCCCGGCCCGCCCACGAACAGGCATTTGCGGCGCGTGGCGAAGGCCAGCAGCGGCAGCAGCACGTAGCTGGAATAGCTCTGGCCCGAGGGCAGCACGAACGGCCGGCGGCTGTCGCCCACGGTCCAGGACTGGGCCGGGCCGTCGTTGTACTCGATGTCGTAGTGCGGGCTGATGATCGCCTTGTTGACGATCCAGAAGTAGGCCTGGCGCAGCTTCTCGTCGAGCTGCGCGGGCGCCGCGGCGGCGTCGCCGGCATCGCCGGCCGGGCCGCGGTACAGGTCCGCCACGTCGAACTCGCGCGGCCTGGCGACGGCGCGCGGATTGGTCGGCGCGCGGGAAATCTTGCGGAAGAAGTCGAAGGCCAATGGTTGTCCCTGCCGCCGTCAGGCGTGCTTCGTTGCTCACGAAACAAGATCGTACCCGTATCCGGCGCCGGGGGCAACGCCGCGCCGTGGCGTGCGGGGTGGCCGCGCACCCGGGCGCCACCCCGGCCGCCCGGACGACGCGCGGCGCGGGGCGCTCCGGCGGATCAGTCCTTCGAGCCGACCTTCCAGCGCAGGCCGAAGCCATGCTTCAGGTCGAGGTCGCGCTGGTCGCCGGCGTAGTCGGTCAGCTTGGTGACCTGCAGCTGGCCGCCGCGGTTCTCGATCATCGCGATGCCGCAGATGCGCTGCGCGCCGCCATTGTCCAGGCGCACCTCGACGGTCGGCTGGTCCGGCAGGGCGATCGTGACGACGCCGTCGGTCTGCGCCCAGTTGGCGACGCCCTCGTAGATCAGCGCGAACACGAGGATACGGCGGATCTCGTCGAAGCGGTCGCCGTTGACCAGCATGTTCTCGCCGCCCTCGGCGGCCCCGGTGCGGTCGTCGCCGTCGAGGGCGATGAACGGGCGCTGGTCGAAGCTGCCCCAGCGCTTGCCGAGCGCCTGGATCACGCCGGGCGTGCCGTCGGCTAGTTCGTACAGGCAGCCCAGGTCGAGGTCGATGCCGCCGCTGCCCCGCGCCGGCGCCGCCTTGCCCAGCATCTTGCCGAAGAAGCCCTGCGCCGGCGCGGCGGCGGGCACGGCCGCCGTGCCGCGGTTCCAGTTCAGGTTGACGTGGATGCGCCCGTAGCCGCGCCCCGCGCGCTTGTCCAGCGAAACCTTGTCGCCGCGCTTGTCGAGGGTGATCTTCGACAGCGACACCTTGCTGGCGGGCGCGGCGGCGGGGGCCGATGGGGCCGCCGGTGCCGCCGGTGCCGACGATGCCGGCCCCGCCTCGACGCCGCCGAAGTGCCGGAGCAGCGCCGCCAGGCCGCCGTCGAAGCCCTGCCCCACGGCGCCGAAGCGCCACTGGCCGTCGCGGCGGTACAGCTCGGCGAGGATCACCGCCTTCTCGCCGGCGAAATCGGCGCCGGCCAGCGTGAACGCCACGGCGTCGCCCAGCTGCAGGCGCCCGTGCGCGAGGTCGCGCATCGTGCCGCCGCCGTCCAGCGCGGCGGTGAAGACCAGCTTGGCGATCGACGCCGGCAGCGCGTCCAGGTCGACCTGGAACACGGCGCGGCCCGGCGCCAGCGCCAGGGTCACCTCGCGCGCCGGGCTGGCGAGCTGGTTGTAGAACACCATGTAGCGGTCGTCGCCCAGGCGCTCGCCGGCGTCCAGGCCGAAGCAGGAGATGTCGGCGCCGGCGCCGGGGAGTTGCAGGTCGATGGCGACCTCGAAACGGGACGACAGTCCCAGGTCGGACAGCTTGCCTTTCTGGCCGCGAGTGAAGGTGTGCATGGTGCTCCTTGGCGAGTGGGACGGATGGCATTCCGGCGTGGGAATGGCGACAGCCCGTCATTGTAACGAAACGGCGCCGCCGCCGTCCCGAGGGCCGGACCGAACGTGTCGCACCGCCGGCCGTACCGACACATTGATGGACGCCCGTGGAGAATGCTCCTAAGATGAGGCCACCTGAATCTCTCGAAAAACCACATCATGCCCAGTGATTCCGCAGTCCTCGTTCCGGAATTGCAGATCGCGGTGTTGAGCAGCAAGAAGCGTCCCGCGAGCGTGCTGGTCGTGATCCTGGTGACGCTGGCCGTGCTGCTGACCGTCGCGACGTCGGTCTGGGAACTGTGGTCGTCGCGGCGCCAGCGCGTCGAGTCGGCGCAACGCTACAGCAGCAATATGGCGCAGGTGCTGGCGTCGTACACGCGCACCGCGATGCGCTCGGCCGAGCTGATCCTCGAAAGCGTGGCGCAGGACGCCGAAGCGGACGGCCTCGACCGCGACCGCCGGGCGCGCCTGGCGAACCGGCTGGCGGGGCTGGGGGCCAAGGCCACGGAGCTGAACGGCCTCTTCGTGTTCGATGCGCGCGGCGAGGTCGTCGCCAGCTCGGTGCGCCACGTCGCGTTCGACGTCGCCGACCGCGACTACTTCGTCCATCACCGCGACCATCCGGGGATCCAGACCCATATCGGCATTCCGGTCGTGAGCCGCACGACCGGCACGTGGGTGGTGCCGATCTCGCGCCGGCTGCAGCACGCGGACGGCAGCTTCGCCGGCATCGCCCTCGCGACCATGCACCTGAACCTGTTCGAGCGCGTGTACGACCAGCTCAACGTCGGCGCCACGGGCACCGTCCTGTTCGCGACGGCGGACGGCCGGCTGCTGTACCGCCGGCCGTTCCAGGAAAAGCTGGTCGGCAAGGACATCGCCGACGCGCCCCTGATGCGGCTGTACCGCACGCTCGGGCCGTCCGGATCGGGCATCCTGACCGCGCCGATCGACGGCGTGACGCGCCTGTACAGCTACCGCCACCTGGGCGACTACCCGCTGATCATCGCGGTCGGCCTGTCCGACGACGAGATCTACGCGGGCTGGACGCGCTCGGCCATCCAGGCCGGGGCCGCCCTGCTCGCCGTCGTCGCGCTCCAGGTCTGGCTGAGCCGGCGCCTGCTGCGCCAGCTCGCGATCCGCGACGGGCTGGAACAGCAGCTCCAGCTGGTCACGGCGGGGCTGGCGCAGGCCAACCGGGAACTGTCGCAGCAGGCGCTGCGGGACGGCCTGACCGGCCTGGCCAACCGCCGCGCGTTCGACCAGGCGATCCACCAGGAATGCGCGCGCGCGCAGCGGCACGGGGCGGTGCTGACGCTGGTGATGCTCGACGTCGACCACTTCAAGTCCTACAACGACCGCTACGGCCACGCCGCCGGCGACGCCTGCCTGCGCAGCATCGGCAAGATCCTGCTGGCCCACCAGAAGCGTCCGAGCGACCTGGCCGCCCGGTACGGCGGCGAGGAATTCGCACTGGTGCTGCCGGAGACGGACGCGGACGGCGCCGCGACCGTGGCGCACGAGGTCCGCACCGCCATCCGCGCGCTGGCCATCCCCCACCGCGACAACCCCGGCGGCTGCGTGACGGTCAGCCTGGGCGTCGCCAGCACGGCCGCGCTGCGCGCCTGGTCCGGCACGCCGGACGAGCTGGTCGTGGCTGCCGATGCGGCGCTGTACGCGGCCAAGCACGGCGGCCGCGACCGGGTCTGCGTCCACGGCGCGGACGCGCCGCAAGCGGACGGCATCGCCGGCTGAGCGGGCCAGCGCCGCCCGCGTCATGCGCACGGCATGATCCCGTCGCCAATTTCGCGAATGAGACGTATTCTCATTTACATTCGGGATAAACCTTGGTAAAGTCGTCTCCGTTCCAAGGCAATCCTGCCAGGCACGGCCGGGAAGACGCCGCGCACGCTGTGGGGGCAGTGCGTGATGGGTTCCGGGCCGGGCAGGAGCGTCCTCCCCGCCTCTTCCCTTCGTGGGAAGAGGCGCTTTTTTTTTTGGCCACCCGCTCGTGGACCGGCATCGGCATGCAAGGCTGCGCGCCTGCGGTGCCATCTCCTGGTCGATAGATCTTTCCAACGAGAAAAACCTGGACTACCATGCCTGGTCGGGCGCGGCGCCGCCCACCACAGGAGAATGATGCGATGTCCATGCAATTGAAGACGCCCGGCGTGTACGTGCAGGCGACGAGCGACGAACCCGATGCGATACTGGCTCTGCCGACCGCGATCCCGGCCTTCGTCGGTTTCACCGAATCGGCCAGCCAGGGCGGGCGCACGCTGGTCGCCACGCCGGTCCGGATCACGTCGATGGCGCAGTTCCAGGACACCTTCGCGGACCCCGACGGCGCGACGCGCGGGGCGCCCCGGCCGCGCTTCGACTACGCCGCCGACACGAGCGCGGTGCCGCCGCTGCGCGCCGCGGCCGACGCGCCGCGTTTCAACCTCTACTACAGCCTGCAGCTGTTCTTCGACAACGGCGGCGGCGCGTGCAACATCGTCTCGATCGGCACCTACGCCGACGTCCTCGCGAACGGCGGGCCGCCCGATGCGCAAGCCTTCCTCGCCGGCCTCGCGGCGATCGGCCAGGACGAGGGGACGACCATGATCGTCGTGCCGGACGCGGTGATGCTGGACGCGCAAGGCTGGGCGGCCGTATCGTGCGCGGCCCTGCGGCAGTGCGGCGCGCGGCGCGACCGCGTCGCGCTGCTGGACGTGCGCGAAGGCTGGCGCGCGCCGGACGGCGGCCCCGACGACCCGGTGACCGGCAGCGCCGGCCTGCGCGCCCTGCTCGGCGCGGCCGGCGCCGAGCGCAGGTACGGGATGGCCTACTATCCGTGGCTAAACACCACGGTCGTCGGCCCGGGCGCCATCGACTTTTCCTGGCTGTCCGCACCGACGCTGCCCACGCTGCAGGCCGGCCTGCGGGCCGAGGCGGCGCAGCTGTTCCCGCCGCGCCGCGACGGCACGCCCGACCCGAAGCACGCGCCCTACACCGCCATCGTCGACGGCCTCGCGGCGGCCCGGGGCGACGCCGTGCGTACCAGCCACCAGGCGCTGCTGGCGCATTCGCCGCTGTACCGGCAGGCGATGGCCGACGTCGCCGCCAGCGTCAACCTGCTGCCGCCCGCCGGCGCGATGGCCGGCGTGTTCGTGCGCAACGACACGACCTTCGGCGTCAACCATGCGCCCGCGAACACGACCATCATCTCCGCGCTGGCGCCGGCCGTGCGCATCGACGACGCCGCCCAGGCCACGCTGAACGCGCCGCTGGACGGCCTCGCCGTCAACGCGATCCGCACCTTCCCCGGCCACGGCGTACTGGTCTGGGGCGCGCGCACGCTGGACGCCAATAGCCAGGACTGGCGCTACATCAGCGTGCTGCGCACCACGATCATGCTGGAGCGTTCCATCGCTGCCTTCCTGGGCACCTGTGCCTTACGGGCCAACGATGCGCACACCTGGGCGCACGTCCGGGACACGATCGGGCGCTTCCTGGCCGCGCAGTGGGCGGCCGGCGTGCTGGCCGGCGCGCGGGCGGCCGACGCCTGGCGCGTCCGCGTGGGTATCGGCGCGACCATGACGGGCATGGACGTCCTCGACGGCGTGATGAAAGTCTCGGTCGACGTCGCGGTGGCGCGGCCGGACGAGTTCATCGAACTGACGTTCGTGCAGGAGATGCAGGCCGCCCGCGGCCTGCCCGGCTGAAGCGGGACCGTCGGGGCCGCGAGCGCCGCCCCGGCACGCCTCAGTGCAGCAAGCCGTGCCGGCGCGCTTCGCGCAGCCAGCCCGGGTACTCTTCCATCAGCAGGTCGTACAGCGCGTCGTCTCCGTGCTCGTCCGGGCTGCTCACGGAAAAGAAGCCGGCATTGTCGACCAGGCGGCCATCGAGCTCGTCGAGCTTTTCGAGGAAGGGGAAGTCCGAGTCGGCGAAGTTCGCCAGCAGCCGGCTCTTCGACTTCTTGCCCTTGCCGATGCCCATGAACTGCCAGAACACCGGCTCGCGGCTGGACCAACGCAGCTGGCGCTCGGTCAGCGGCTTGTCCGAGGTGCCGCCGTCGGTCACGAACATCACGTAGACCGGCAGCGCGGCCGCCAGGGGCTGCCGGCGCTCGCCGCCGCCGGCGTCGGGGAAGTAGTGGCGGCGCACCGCCTGCATCGCCGCGCCGTAGCGGGTGTCGCCCTCGAGCGGGTGGCGGTCGATCACCTGGCCGACGTAGCCCGACCAGTTGCCCAGTCCCATCGGCTCGTCGCGGTGGACGTCGCGCCCGAACAGGAACACGTCGATCTCGCCGTCGTCGTCGAAACGGCAGCCCAGCGCCAGGATGCGCTCGGCGAAGCGCTGCACCAGCCCGTCGCGGTACAGGGCGCGCATCGAGCCGGAAATGTCCAGCACCAGGCAGACCCTGGCCCGGTGTCCGTCCAGGCCCACCTTGGCCAGCGACACGCCGGCCGACTTCACCAGGCTGACCAGCGCCGGCGCCTCGCGCGCGACGCGCTTTTCCAGGTTGACGGCGGGCGCCGCCGCGGGGGCAGCGGATGCAGACGCGGATGCGGACGTCGCGGCGGACGCCACCTCGGCGCCGAAGTGCCGCACCAGCGCCGGCAGCCCGCCATCGAACCCCTGGCCCACGGCCATGAAGCGCCACTGCCCGTCCTTGCGGTAGACCTCGCCCAGCATCACCGCCTGCTCGCGCGCGAAATCGGCGCCGGTGACGTCGAAGCGGGCGAACTCGCCGTCCCGTCCGCGCAGTCGCAGGGCGCCGGCGCGCAGCTGCGCCATCGTGCCGCCGCGGTGTGCGTCGACGCTGGCCGTGACGACGACGCGCGCCACCCGCGCCGGCAGGCGGTCCAGCGCGAACGCGAACGTGCCGTCGCCCTCCAGGCGCACGCCGCCGCACGGCGTGGCGCCCTGGTTGAAGAAGGTCATGTAGGCATCGTCGACGAGCCTGCCGTGTTCGTCCAGCCCGAAGCAGGCGACATCCACCGGCAGGCCGTCCGCCGCCACGTCGATGCGCAGCAGGCCATCCGGCACCGCCGCCGCGAGCGCCAGGCGCTCCCCTCTCGCGAGTCGCTTCATGCAGGGTCTCCTCGTGTCATGGCCAGTGCGGGGCATTCTAGCAGCCCCGGCGCCGCGTTTGCGGTACACTGCGCGGCCCATTCCATCCCATGACGCTTCGCACCGATGTTCGCCGTTCCCGCCCTCGACGTCCAGGCCGCCCTCAAGACCCTCGTGCTGACGCTCGACCTGCTCGGCACCTTCGTGTTCGCGCTCAGCGGCGCGGTCGCCGGCGTGCGCCGCCGCCTCGACCTGTTCGGCATCCTGGTGTTGTCCTTCGTCGCCGCCAACTCGGGCGGGATCGTGCGCGACCTGCTGATCGGGGCGACGCCGCCGGCCGCCATCCGCGACTGGCGCTACCTGGCCGTCTCGCTGCTGGCCGGCGCCCTGATGTTCTTCCGCTATCCACTGATCAAGCGTCTGCGCAGCCCGGTGCTGCTGTTCGATGCGGCGGGCCTGGCGCTGTTCTGCGTGGCCGGCGCCCAGAAGGCGCTGGTGTTCGGGCTGGAACCGGTGATGGCGGCGCTGCTGGGCATGCTGACGGGCATCGGCGGCGGCGTCGCGCGCGACGTGCTGCTGTCCGAGATCCCGGCCGTGCTGCGCGCGGACGTGTACGCGGTGGCCGCCCTGGCCGGCGCGTCCGTCGTGGTGGCGGGCGATGCGCTGCACTTGCCCAGCACCGCCTGCGCCGTCGCCGGCGCCATCCTGTGCTTCGGGCTGCGCATGGCGGCGGTGCGCTGGGACTGGCACCTGCCGGTCGCGCGCGCCTCGGCCCAGGCGGCCGCGGACGTGGAAGCGGCGGAGCGGCGCGGGCGCGACTGAGGCGTCCCCCGCGGCCGCGGCGCCGTCGCCAGCGATCCCGTGGCGGCCGTTTCCTAGCGCTCGCCCTCGCGCATAACGCCGGCATCGCCCGCCGCGCCGCCGGTGGCCACCGGCAGGTACCAGGGACTGAGCAGGACCGGCCCGCACAGGGCCGCCTTGCAGGCATAGCCGACGATCTGGGACAGGTCGTTGATGTCCTGCGGGTAGACGATGCGGTAGCCCGACGCCGGGTCGATCAGCGTATTGAGGTTGCGCGCGCCCTGCCCCGGCGTGTACAGGAAGCCGCCTTCCTGCTCGTAGGTGGCGCCGACCACCTGGCCCAGGTTGTTCAGGCCGCGCGCCTCGGACGGCACGTCGACCAGCGTACGCCTCGCGCCGTTCTGCCACAGCACGGCGCGCCACGTCGACACGTCGCCGCCGCCGATCTGCTGGATCACGCCGACGGCCTGGCCGAGCAGGTTGATGCGCGCGGCGGAACTGCGGTAGCCGGCGGGCGTCGGCAGCGCGCGCATCACGCCGTGCTGGTACAGGAAGGCAACGGTGTCGGCGGCGAGGGGCGACGTGTTCGGCGCGGACACGGCGCCGACGATCTGGCCCAGGTCGTTGATGGCGCTGGCGCCGCCGAGGTGGCGCGGTCCGCCCAGTTCGCCCAGCTGGCGCACCGTGCCGTGGCTGGACGCGAACGCGTACCAGTCGCCGGGGACGTCGGACAGGGCGCCGACGACCTGGCCCAGGTTGTTGATGTCCGCCGCCGCCGAATTCGGGTGGCTCGCCACGGCCAGCGGGCGCGCCTGCCCGCCGACGAAGATGACCGCGTGGTCGGGCTTGTCGAGGCCGTAGGAGCGCCCCACCACCTGGTTCAGGTCATTCAGGCCGAGCGCCACGGCGGTCTCGTCGCCGGGCAGCGGCAGCAACGGTGTCAGCGTGCCGCGATACCAGCAGAAGCTCTGGACGGGCCCTGCCATGCTGCCGCAGACCAGCCCGCGGTTATTGATCAGCGACGCCACGCCCGACCCCTGCCCGGGCGCGAACGGCAGCAGTTCCGTGACCCGGTAGGGATAGCCCGGCGCGGCCTGCGTGGCGGCCGGCAACGCGATGGCGGCGGCCAGCGCCAGTGCGCGTGCCGGGGACGGGACAAGTTTCTCGTGCAGCATTTCAAGCCTCCTGATCGGTCGGTAGTGACCGGCTCAGGATAGGCCTGTTGCCATGATGCAATTTGATCCAGCGCCAGGATCTCTCCGGCGCGACCCGCATGGCGCTGTTCGCGTTCATTGGGCGAACCGGCGCCGGTCCTGGCGGTCTTGCCCGTTGCCGAGGCAACGCATGGGCAGGCAACGATGCCGGCCAGCGTCGAGGCGGACGACAGGCGGTCGACACCAGGCGGTCGACGACAGGCGGTTGGCGACGCCGGCACTGCTGCGGCGGGCAGCGGTCCAGTACGGCAAGCGGCCGGACCGCGTCCTGATTCCCCAACGCGAACAGCCCAACCGTGGCGCCGCAGCCCGGCCGTCGTCATGCCGGAACGACGGCATCGCGCTCCGTCCCATCCAGCCGGACAGCCCCGCCCTTACAGGTCCACCTTCATCGTCAGCTTGACGACGCGCGGCAGCCCGGCCGCCAGCCGCGTGCCGGCGCCGGCCCAGTAGCGCTTGTCGCCCGCGTTGTCGACGTTCAGCTGCCACGTCGTGCGCTTGCCCAGTACGTCGCCGACGTAGCGGGCGCCGGCGCTGAACAGCGTGTTCCCGCCCAGGAAGGCCTGGTTCAGGTCGTTCACCGGACGGCGGCCCGTGAAATAGGCGCCGGCGTTCACCGACAGCCCGGCCAGCGCGTCGACGTCGTAGGACAGGAAGGTGCTGGCGGTGCGGCGCGACGCGTTTTCCGGCAGCTTGCCGTCGTACTGCGGCCCGATGCGGCGGAACGACGGGTCGATGACCTGCGCCGATCCCTGCCACGACCATTGCCGCGCCAGCCGGCCCTGGGCCGCCAGCTCCAGGCCGCGGTAGCGCTGCTGGCCGTCGGCGGTGAACACGTTGGCGGCGTTGGTGTAATAGCCGGGGCGCGCGATGTCGAACAGCGCCGCCTGCAGCAGCAGGCCATCCGGCATGCGCCAGCGGGCACCCAGTTCCTTCTGGCGGCTGACGCCCGGCGCCATCCGGGTGCCCTGGTTGGCGCTGCCCGTCGGCGCCGTCTCGCCCTCCTCCAGGCCCTGCGCCGACGAGGCGTACAGCGACACGTCGGCGCGCGGGCGCCAGACCAGTGCCGCCATCGGCGCCGTCTTGCCGGCATCGTAGTGGTTATCGCCCTGGTCGCTGCGGTACTGCACGCGGCGCGCGCCACCGATCAGTTGCCACCGGCCCCAGCCGATGCGGTCGAGCACGTACAGGCCCTTGTCGCGGCTGTCCAGCGCGGCGGTGGTCGGCGTCGTCGGGACGGCGCCGAAGGTGACCCTGGCGATCGGCACCGGGTCGTACAGGTTCTGCGCCGGGATCGTGTAGTTGGACTGGTAGATCGGATCCTGGCCCTTGTCGGTGCCGGTCGCGCCGATGGTGACGTCGTGCGCCAGCGCCCCGGTCGCGAACGTGCCGGACAGCTCGGCGCGCACCATGTTCGAGTCGACGACACTGTGCTGGAGGTTGCCGGCGATGCGGCCGGCCCCCGTCGCCACGCTGGCCGCGCTGTCGAAGCGGAAGATCGGGAGGCGGCGGTCGCGCGCGGTCTCGGCGTGCCCGGCCTCGACCGTCAATGCCCAGGTGTCGGCCAGGGCGACGTCGGCGCGCACCTGGGCGTTCCTCGTCTGGGCCGCGAAGATGGCCCAGTCGGGCCCCACCAGGCGGCGCGGATCGACCGCGCGCGGCAACGCGATCGTGCCGGCGACGGCGGGCGGCAGCGCGATGCCGGCTTCCTCGGTCACGCGGCGCCGGTCGTATTCGAGGTCGGCGCGCAGGCGCAGGCGCGGGCCGAGGCGCCAGTCCAGCGCCGCAGAGGCGAAGCCGCGGTTGCCGTTGCCGACCCGGTCGATGAACGAACCCAGCGTGCCGCCGGCCGCATTGACCCGGACGCCGAACTCGCGGCGCGCGCCGAAGCGGCGCGCGACGTCGGCCATCGCCACCGCCGAGCCGTTGTCGTCCACGCTCAGCCCCAGCGTCGTCACCGGCGCGCTGCCGGCGCGCTTGGTCACGAAGTTGACCACGCCGGCCGGCGACGTGAAGCCGTAGTACAGGGCGGTGGCGCCCTTGAGCACCTCGACGCGCTCCTTGTCCTCCATCGGCACCTGGGAAAAGTTCATGATGGGCAGCGAACCGTTGAGCCGGTAGTTGGTGCGGTTCTCGACGGCGATGCCGCGGATGACGATCTGGTCCCAGGTGTCGCCGCCGTTCTGCTGGCGCGTCACGCCGGCCGTGTTGCGCAGCGCGTCGTACAGCCCGCCCGCCGCCTGCAGGTCGAGCACCTCGCGGGTCACGACGTTGACGGTGGACGGCACGTCCATGACGTCCGCGCCGCGGAAGCTGCCCGCCTCCACGGTGTTCGGCACGAAGCCCTGCGCCCTGGCCGCCGTGATGCGCACTGCCTGCATGGCCTGCTCGTCGGCCTCCTGGGCGGTGGCAGTGGCGGCAAAGACCTGGCACAACGCGAGGGCAAGCAGGGATGGGCGCAGGACGGCAACGGAATGCATGGGCGGTGGGCCTTCGGTCGATGTGGATGAACAAACCCGGCATCCTATCGAAAATGAGAATCATTCGCAATAGGTAGGAATGCGTACCGGGGCGCGCCGCGCCGCCATCATCGATGAATGATAATCATTCTCGTTTACATTCGCCAAAGATCCTGCTACAGTGGTTTCCATTCCAAGGCGACGTCGTCGCCCGGGGCTGGACGGTGTCGCGCACGCTGTGGGGGCAGTGCGGGACGCGGTCCAGCCTTCGAGGAATACTTCTCCCCTCCGCCTCTCTCCGCCAGGAAGAGGCGGTTTTTTTTGGCGCTGTTCGCGTTAATTCTGCGAACCGGATCTGGTCCCGGCTGTCTTACCCGTTGTCGAGGTAACTCATGGAGAGGCAGCAATGCAGGCTCTGGCGTTCGACGACGTGCTTGCCGCACTCGAAGCGTTACCGCTGTGCACGCGGGATCTTGCACGCCTGCGCAGCTGGATCGCCTCCATCGCGGATCCCGGCGAATGCATCGCCCTCATCGAACAGGCCGCCGGCCGGCCACCCTGTCCCCGTTGCCACGCCACGCGCGTCCACCGCTGCGGCAGCGCCAGCGGCTTGCAGCGCTATCGCTGCTGCCGCTGCGGGCGCAGCTACAACGCGCTCACCGGCACGCCGCTGGCACGCCTGCGTCTCAAGGAAAAATGGCTCGCGTACCTGCAGTGCGTGCTGGAATCGCGTACCGTGCGCGACGCCGCGGCCGTCACCGGCGTGCACCGCACCACCAGCTTTCGCTGGCGCCACCGCTTCATCCCGGGGGCCATGCACGAACGTGTGCCGACGCTGTCGACCATCGTCGAGGCGGACGAGACCTACCTGCTCGAATCGCAAAAGGGATCGCGCACGCTGGACCGTCCGGCGCGCAAGCGTGGCGGCGTCGCGCGCCGTCGTGGCGTCAATCGTGAACACGACTGCCTGTTGGTAGCGCGCGATCGTAGCGGACAGACGCTCGATTTCCATACCGGGCGCGGGCCGGTGACGGCGGCGCAGCTGGAACGTTGCCTGCGGCCCGTGCTGGCGCCCGACGTCCTGCTGGTCAGCGATGCGGCGCAAGCCTACAAGACCTTTGCCGCCAGGGCGGGCATCACCCATGAAGCGGTCAACTTGCGGGCGGGCATCCAAACACGCGGCGGGATCCACCTGCAGAACGTGAACGGCTGGCACAGCCGCTTCAAGACCTGGCTGCTGCGCTTTCGCGGCGTGGCCAGCCGCTACCTGATCGACTACTCGGGCTGGCAGCGGGTGCTGGACGACAAACGGCTGACGACGCCGGC